>NZ_CP065383.1:1200000-2400000 GCF_015775515.1 Atribacter laminatus | reverse complement strand
CGCGGTGCCACAACATATTTTGCTGCACCAGGGATGCTCGTCGTTCCGAGAACCGACGCACTGGATCATCACCACTGAAGTGACTGGAGAAAAATCATCCTGATCAAGTTGCTTCTCTAACTCGGTTTGAGTAAGAACCCGTTGATCTTTTTGATAAAGAAATTCTTGAGGTTGATATTGATGAGCACCGGTAGCAACTATAACTCCTCCGTGCTTCACCGGGATTTCAATATCAGCCTGCAAAATAGTGCTTTCAAAATTACCCACGAATCCATTGACCTCTTTTACTTGGGCATTGAGGTAAACTTCAATATTGGGATGATTGGTGATCTGGTCTTTCATTGAATTCAAAAGGTCAGTGAGATGAGTTCCTTCAATGTTCATTTTATTCTGGAAACCACATACATTTCCACCTAGTTTTGTTTCCTTTTCCACCAAGAAAACTTTTAATCCCTGATGGGCGGCTTCCAGAGCGGCGGTCATTCCACTCAAGCCTCCTCCGAGAACCAATAGAGATTTTTCTAAGGGGAGAAGCATGGGAGTGAGTGGTTCCAAAAGCGTTGCTTTGGCAACCGCCATAGAAACCAAATCCCGCGATTTATCGGTAGCATCATCAGGAGTTTGTTGGTGAACCCAGGAACATTGGTCTCGAATATTGGCCATTTCAAAGAGATAAGGATTAAGTCCGGCTTCTTTGAGCGTTTCTCTGAAGAGCGGTTCATGGGTTCGTGGTGAGCAGGAAGCCACGATAATCCGGTTGAGGCTGAGTTCCAAAATCATTTCTTTAATCCGCTCTTGGGTATCCTGGGAACAGGTATAGAGATTTTCCTCGGCATAGACGACACCGGGGAGGCTTTTTGCCCATTCAACCACTTTCGGAACTTCCACCACTCCACCGATATTGATTCCACAGCGGCAGATGAAAACTCCGATTCGAAGCGGCTCGTTGGAAACGTCTCGTTGCTGGGGATAGGCTTTTTCTTTTACCTGGGTAAATCGGGCGGAATGAAGAAATCCGGCAACATCACAACTGGCAGCACTGGCTTCCATTACTGTATCAGGAATATCTTTCGGACCAGCTAAGGTGCCGCAAACCCAAACTCCTTGGCGAGTGGTTTGGATGGGATTGGTGGGATCAGTAGAAAGAAAGCCTTCTGAACTTATCGAAAGTCCTAATTTTTCCAATTGAGCCAATTTTTCCGGTTCAACTTGAAGTCCAACCGAGAGAATCAAAAGCTCAAAATTTTCTTTCTGGAAGTTCCCCAGGTTGTCAACAAAGGCAACTTCGAGGTCGCCGTTATCTAATTCCTTGACCCGATCAACCTTCCCTCGAATGAACCGAATCCCTTCCCGTTTCGCTCTCTGATAATATTTTTCAAAATCTTTTCCATAGGCTCGCATATCGATCATAAACACTGTGGCCGAAAATTCTTCTGAGGAATTTGCCATGACCAGGTTTTGGTTGGCAGTCTCCTCGCCATTGGACAAGTCGGTTCCGCAACTGCAGCCAGCTTCAACTGGTTGCTCTTCATGATGTTCTATAGCCAGATGCTCTTTGGCAACCAAAGCTTCTTTAATAGCATACATACAACAAACCGAGGAACAGTAGGATTTTCCTCTTTCTGGATCCCTTGAGCCAATACATTGAACAAATGCGATTTTTTTAGGAGTTTTTCGATCTGATGGACGTTGGACTTTGCCCGAGAATGGTCCGGAAGCGTTGAGTATTCTTTCAAAATCCAGGCTGGTGATAACATTGGGAAACTTCCGATAACCAAGTTCCCGATACTTCTCGGTGGGATTAAAGGTTTCAGCTCCTGCAGAAAAAATGATGGCACCAACCTCAATCTTTTCCCTGGTGTCTTTCATGGTGTGGTCAATTGCATTCCGTTGACAGGCAAAAACACATTGCATACATTCGGAACAACCCCCACAAGAAAGACAACGGGCGGCTTCTTCGAGAACTTCCTTTTCAGTATATCCTAACTCCACTTCACGAAAATCGTTGATTCTTTCCGAAACTGGTGCTTTTGCCATGTGAGTATGGTTTTTACGAATGGTGTTCCAAGGAATGCTAAGAGGTGCTGGACGGCGGCGTTCAACTGAAAACTCCTTTCCAGTAAACTTGGCATCAATTGCTTGAGCAGCTCTTTTGCCGTGAGCGATTGATTCAACCAGCGTAGCAGGTCCCATTACCAAATCACCGCCGGCATAGACGCCTTGACGGGATGTTTCCAGTTTTTCATTGGTTTTTATGGTTCCTCTTCGAGTTTTTTCCAGGCCCTCGTCGGGAATGTCGACTTCCTGACCGATAGCCAATATGAAGAGATCGGCAGCCACTTCATATCCTGATCCGGGAATAACTTCTGGTCTTCTTCGTCCTGATTCATCCGGAGAACAGAGCCTCATAACAAAGGTTTCCATATATAGAGAACCATCCCGTTCGGTAAAAGCACGGGGACTGGCACAATAGACAAATTCAATTCCTTCTTCCTGGGCATCTTCGATTTCTTCGTTTCGAGCTGGCATTTCTTCCCGGGAACGACGATAGTAAATGGATACTTTTTTGGCACCACGCCGCAGAGCGGTTCGGGCACAGTCGATGGCAACATTTCCTCCTCCAACAATAACCACTTCTTGAGCTTTAGGAAGTTCTTTACCGCTATTGGCTTTATCTAAATAAAAAAGGCCATCCATGATTCGGGGATGATTTTCTCCATTGACTCCAACTTTCATCCCCTTCCAAGCTCCACAGGCCAAATAGACCGCTTGAAAATTTTGCTCAAATAAATGATCAAGGGTAAAATCACTACCCCACTTTTTTCCGTAATGAATTGAAACTCCCAGGGATAGAATGGTTTCGATGTCTCGAGAGACGACATCACGGGGGAGCCGATAGGCTGGTATTCCGTAGACCATCATCCCACCCGGTTGGTCTTTGGCCTCGAAGATTTCGACTGAATATCCTTTCAACGCAAGAAAATAAGCACAACTTAATCCGCTGGGTCCAGCACCAATAATCGCCACTTTTTGAGGTTTTGGTTCTTCCCGTTCCGGCAATGCTTTCATTTGATGAGCAGTTTCATAATCGGATAAAAATCTTTTAATCGACGGTATTCCCAAAGGCTCATCCAGCACGCCACGCTGACACTTTTCCATACAGGGATGATGGCAGGCTCTTCCGCAAATTGCCGGGAAGGGATTGTCCAATCGTACAGTTCGAAGAGCATCTTCATAACGTTGACTTTTCACCAGGGCGATATATCCCTGGGCTTTTTGCTCTAATGGACAGGCAGCCTGACAATTGGCCGTTCCTTTTTTCTCAATGGTAAAAGCATTGGGAAAAGCTTGAGGAAACGGTCGGAAAGTAGCTTTTCGAGTATTGAGAAAATTTTCATATTCATTGGGTCGATCAACTGGACAGACTCCAACACAATCGCTACAACCGGTGCATTTAGATTCATCAATATATCTAGCTTTTTTCCGAACAGTTACGGTAAATTGTCCTGGTTGCCCTTCAATCTCTTCAACTTCGGAATAGGATAAAATGTCGATGTTGAGATGACGACCACATTCTACCAATTTGGGAGACAGAATACACATCGCACAGTCGTTGGTCGGAAAGGTTTTATCGAGCCGAGCCATGAGGCCTCCGATGGTGGGTGACGATTCAACTAAATAAACATGAAAACCGGAGTTAGCCAAATCAAGAGATGACTGGATTCCGGCGATTCCTCCTCCCACTACCATGACCCGACCGATTTTATTCATGGTCATGATTATTATTCTCCTTTACCCAGGCCAATTTTTTGATTTCATTTTCATAGAATTTTTCAAAGTCATTAACCGAGTGAATATTCTTCTCTTCCCAGAGGTGGGAAATTAAATCACGACGGAGCTTTTGGGTTTGTCGGTCAACATCTTCAATCATTTTTATCCAATGAGAATCAACATATTCTTCTTCCACTGCCATACGTCGGAGAACTTTTAGAAGATTGGTAAATTCAACATCCTGCGGGCAGTGAGCAGTGCAGGTATAACAACCGATACACATCCAAATTGCCTTTGAGGCTAAAACTCCCTCACGATCTCCTACTAAGATCTGATGAATAATTCGACGAGGGTTAAAACCACTCTCCACTTCACTTACCGGACATCCGGCGGTACACACTCCACAGGCAAAACATGCCATCAAGCCCTCTCCACCGGGTCGTGACGCAACTTGATATTTGAATTGAGGATCGAATTTTTTTTCAGCCTTCATGATGAAGTGATCTCTCCTTTTGCCGGTCGGGGTAATAGACCAGACCGTTGTACGATTTCCGGAACTATACTTTCCCAAGCAATGGCCATAATGTGAACCCCGGATACACCTTCGATTTTTGCAACTTTTTGGATGGTTTCGATACAAACCTCAACTCCTTCAGCTTTTTGATCAGTGGCTGCTTCCATTCTCTCAATTAAGCTGTCGGGAATGACAACACCCGGTACCTCGTTTTTCATATAACGTAACGCTTTCGCTGATTTTACCGGTATAACTCCGGCTAAAATAAATGATTTTTTATGAAGTCCTAAGCGACACACTTCTTCCATCCATCGGGTGAAAATTTCCACATCGAAAATTGCCTGAGTTTGAATAAATTCGGCTCCGGCAGCAATCTTTTTCGCCAAGCGAAGAGCACGAAACTCGAGAGGATCAGCATATGGGCTTTCACCCGCACCTAAAAAAATATTCATTTCCCCTTTCACTTCTTCTCCATTCTGGAATATTTTTTGATCTCTTATATTTTTAAAGATTTGCAAGAGTTGAATTGAGTCAATATCGTAGACGTTTTTTGATTGGGGGTGATTCCCCATGCTCTGATGGTCACCGGTAAGACAAAGAAGATTGGAAATTCCTAAAGCGCAAGCTCCGAGGAAATCGCTCTGCAGAGCAATACGATTTCGGTCTCGAGTGACCATTTGCATAACCGGTTCGATTCCCTGCTCCTGGGCAACCAAACTACTGGCAAAGCTTGACATACGAACGATAGCCGTCTGATTATCAGTGATGTTGACTGCATCAACAAAACCTTTGAGCAAATTGCATTTTTTTCGTATTACCTGAGGATCGGATCCTTTGGGAGGTCCCACTTCAGCAGTAACAGCGAAATGACCACTTTGCAATACTTGCTTGAGCCAGCTCATAACAGCATATCCTCCCGGGTCATTTTACGATGTCCACCATAGCGGGATGTTGACCAGTCTTTCGGAGGCTGGATCGTTAACAACCAATCCAAACGGTTGAGTTTCTTTAGGCGATCATAAATCAACTGCCAAGCACAATCACGATCAGGTTTCACTTCACATTTTCCATCTTTTGAGCCACCACAAGGGCCGTTTAAGAGACTTTTAGCACAGCGGGTTATCGGGCATGTTCCTCCAAAAAGATGAATGATACAGTCTCCACACCCCCAGCAACGTTCTTCCCAATTTCCTTGTTTTACCGGCATTCCCATGAAGGTCGTATTTAATCCAGGATAGATGCTTTTTCCAGAATCGAGCTCATATAGAGCTTGAACGCCAACACCACAAGCCAGAGAAATAACGGCGTCAACCGATTGAATGCGTTCCCGCAAAGGATTGATAAACTCTAGTTCGCATTGTCGTTCAACAGTTAAACTGTCAGCTTCATATCCTTTGATTCTCAATAAAGAGGCTAATTCTTTTGCTTCTTTATCACCTCCGGTGAGGCAGACGGTTACACAAGTTCCGCATCCTAAGACTAAGACTTTTTTAGAATCATCAAGCATAGCAAGGATTTCTGGTATTGGTTTTCTTTCACCAACGATCATGGTTTAAGCTCCTCTTGGGCTGGAGTACCCGAGATTAAATCCAAAGTCCTTTTTATTTCAGATATTTTTTCAGCAGTTACAAAACTGATCACAACTCTTTTGCTAATATCAGCTTCTTCTAATAGATGATTGATTCTATTCACTCTTCTTTGAGCAAAGCGACTTCCATCTTGGTGAAAGCAGCTATCAATGGGACAGCCCACCAAGAGAACCCGGTCGCAATCTCCTTCTAAGGCCTCAAGAATATCACTTTCTTTTACACTCCCAAGACAGGGTACTTTTAAAATGCTAGTAAGTTCATGATCGGTCGTATTTTCGGTGGTATATTTTATCATCGCTGGATAACCACTTTTATCACAAGCGATTACCAATATTTTCAATATCCATCACTCCAAAACAAAAATATTTAAAAAATAGCAACGAGTGATTACGAATTCATTTTAAATCTTCCCGGTATTTTCACTAACACCCATGACCTCAAGTCTTCTTGAGTTGTGTTGGTCTTTTCCCATTTCAAGACCGTATAGAGTTATAGCACCAGCTGGGCAAGACGTTGAACATAAACCACAGAGATGGCATTGTTCCCAATTGATTCTGGCTTTTTTTCTTTTCGACGTTCCTTCAATGTCAATAGCACTCCAAGGGCAGGTTCGAAGGCAGGTCAAACAGAGAACACACTTTTCCTCGTCAACCATGGCCCGATTCCTCTCGGCGGTTACTCCCCGTTGGAAATAGTCAATTACTTCCTGTATAGCATAGTGAGTATCAATTGTTAATTTATTATCAGGAAGCTGATACCAACCTTCCAGAGGTAAACTATAGAGAGGTAGGTTAATATTATTCAATGGCGATAAAGATGGAATCAAACGATCACCGGAGAATATTTTGGTGAAGTCATAAGGAATGAATTTTTTTCCAGGCACCTTGATTAGCCAATCACTTAAAATTTTCTGCGAGATCCCATCTCGTTCGGTAACAAAGCGAACCCAACTTCCTCTCATGTCCAAAGATGGTTGAAGTATCAAACGAGAAAAGTCAATTTTTTCAATAAGAACACCTGATTTTCGGCTTTCAAGGTATTTCCTTTCCAAACCATCACCGGCAACAACGGCTTCCCTGCAGAGAATGAATACTTGAGCTTGGTCTCTTTGAACCAAGAGCTGAGAGATGTCATAAAGTGTTGACCAGGTTTCAGCTGAGACCATAACTTCTGGAATCAGAAAAACCGCGGTTTGTTTTCGAAAATTTCTCATGGGAACTTTATTTTTAAAATCTTCGAGGAAAAAGACCTTACGAGTATCATCCACTTCATTGGGAATTGGGTAGGAAAAAACCGGTTGAAATTCGGGAACAACCACTACCCCTCCAACTATTGTTGCTCCTGTTTGTGACTCAATACAATATTGAATTCCCTGACGCTCGATAGCAAAAGGAAATATGGGTTGGAAAATTTCAAGACCGACTTTTTGAAATTCTTCGAGAATGCTATCGTCAATTGGATTCTTCCCTAAGACAGCAATCTTCTTAATTAAATGAAGGTTGATTGCTTCAACCGGTTGTTCAGCTTCAGGAGCGAGTATGACCTGGTGAAGGTAAGAATTCCATTGATTTATTTTTTCATCATCCATTGACTGAGGAAGATGTTCTTCTGGATAAGAAAAAACTCGCAAAGGATCAATGTTTGCTGCAGCACAAATCCGAGCTATATTTTCTCGATGTAGGAGAAGGCTTTTTCCAGTAAATATGAACCGATCGTAATCCAATGGAAGATTATTCCCAAGTTCAGCCGAAGAAAGCGAATGAACCCGAACCGGGAAATGAGTATCAATTTGATCTATCCAAGGCTTCATCCAAGACCGGGTATCGCCAAGAGAGACGATAAGAACAGTCTTCAAGTTATTATCCCCCTTATCAGATTTGTCATCAGACGACAAATATTCGAATATTTTAACATCTTTTTTTAGGATTTAACCTGTTGCAATTCCTGGTGAACAGAAAGAATTCGCCGCCCAACTCTTTTTCCATCGGAAATGGCTGTTTCAATATCCTTTGCTCCCGATGCGGTTCCACATACATAGATATTCTCCTGACTAGTGGTTCCATCCCCGTAATCTTTTATAAAACCAGAATC
Organism: Atribacter laminatus; assembly: GCF_015775515.1. Taxonomy (NCBI): domain Bacteria; kingdom Pseudomonadati; phylum Atribacterota; class Atribacteria; order Atribacterales; family Atribacteraceae; genus Atribacter; species Atribacter laminatus. Next base: position 2,392,035 of record NZ_CP065383.1, on the reverse strand, counting down.
GTCGATATTTAGCCGAAGAATATCAGCTGCTTGTTTAGTTCCCGGGCTAGGGATCATGCCAACCGATAAGATGACCGCATCATATTCAATTCGAGTGACCCTTTGGTCATCCTCAAACATGAGAATCGGTTTTCCATTTGGTGAATCCACTCGATAAGGCATATGGCGAATGAGCTTTACCCTTTTCTCTGAGATTTCAGCAAGTAATTCTTTCTTTCCGCCCAGAAGTTGGAGGTCCATATAATACATATCAATCTGTAGATGGGGATACTGAAAAGCTAAATCTTCAGCAATCCTAAGAGCATACCGGCAACATACCCGAGAACAATACCCTCTTTTTTCTTTAAAATTTCTTGATCCTACACACTGGATGAAGGCGATCTTTTGATAGGTATTAAATGCATTAACCCCTTCTGAATTTAAATTTCTTTCAATTTCAATTCCCGTGTAAATATGAGAAAAAGTGCCATATCCGTATTGAGGAACTTGGCAGGCATCAAAAGGTTGAATTCCAGTTGCGACCAATATCGAATGAGCAGTTATCGATCGGCCGTTTTTGAAAGAAAGTTGATAATCCCCATTTTCTTTAGTCATCGAAGATAGTTGTTGATCAAGGATAAGATCAAAGGGGTATGACGAGAAACCTTCCAGGTCCCGTCGCAATTGTATTCCATGACATACACCACAATATAAGCACATATCAGTGGCTTTGCAACCCAGTTGCCAAGCTAACCCCCCTATTTGCTTTTCCGATTCGATTACTACTCCTTTTAATGAGGAACTCAAAAACCGAGCAGCAGATAAACCAGCGACACCGGCACCCAGGATTGCGATATCATAAATGGGAACAGAAGAGATAAATCGGTTCATTAGAAAAGTCCCACCACATTCCCGTCTTCATCGAAATCGACTGCATTTCCTGCCGGTTTAGAGGGAAGACCAGGCATGGTTCTCATCTCACCACAAAGTGGGTAAAGGAAACCAGCACCAATTGAAGGTCGAATATCGCGAATTGGTAATTTGTAATCTCTTGGACGACCTAGTAGTTTGGGGTCATGGGAAAGAGAAAGATGAGTTTTTGCCATGCAAATAGGGAGAGTATCCCATCCCATTTCGGTGAACAGTTTGATTTTTTTCTCAGCAACACTTTCGTAAACCACTCCGTCTGCTCCATAAATTTTGGTCGCGATGGCGTGGATTTTATCTTTGATTGGAGCATCAAGAGGATAGAGGAATTGAAAATCTCCTCCATTGTCGCACGCCCGAGCAACTGCTTGAGCTAGATCCTTTCCTCCTTCTCCACCTTTAGCCCATACTTCGGAAATCACTGCATCGAAGGCACCATTTTCTATGGATATTTTTCTGACCGCTTCAATTTCTTTTGGAGTATCGGAGGTAAAGGCGTTAATAGCAACGACTACTGGTATTCCAAAGTAGCGGGCATTTTCGATCTGTTTAATTAAATTTTCTGAGCCTTGGGTAATAGCTTCAATATCTTCTTGAGCTAAACCAGGATCCAGTGGTTTTCCTGGTACGACTTTATATTTTCCACTGTGCATTTTTAATGCTCGAATGGAACACACCATTACCACGCAATTGGGTTTGAGCCCACTATATCGACATTTAATATCCATGAACTTTTCCATTCCACAATCAGCTCCGAAACCACTCTCGGTTACAACGTAGTCGGTTAGACGAAGAGCGATTTGGTCAGCGAGAATAGAACTGTTGCCATGAGCGATGTTGGCAAATGGACCAGCGTGAACCAGACATGGAGTATTTTCTAAGGTTTGGAGAAGATTGGGTTTAATGGCATCTTTCATTAAAACTGCCATCGAACCAGCACATTTCAAATCTTCCGCAGTTACCGGTTGTTTCTTTTTGTTATAACCAATAACAATTCGTCCTAATCGCTTTCGAATATCCGATAAATCGGTCGTCAGAGCTAAAATTGCCATGACCTCGGAAGCAACCGAGATATCGAAACCGGATTCTCGAGGAACTCCATTTTCTTTCCCGCCTAAACCAAGGACAATTTTTCGAAGTGCTCGATCGCTTACATCAACAACTCGAGGCCAGCTTATTGTAAATGGGTTAATATTCAATTCATTGCCGTGATGAAGATGATTATCAATAAAAGCGGCAAGAAGATTATGAGCTAAAGATACGGCATGAGTATCCCCGGTTAAATGGAGATTAAAATCCTCCATGGGAATAACCTGGGAGTACCCACCGCCAGCTGCTCCACCCTTAATTCCAAATACTGGACCAAGAGAAGGTTGACGAATACAGACGATGCTCTTTTTGCCAATGGCATTTAAACCCATGGCTAATCCTATGGTGGTAACTGTCTTTCCTTCTCCTAACGGAGTTGGTGTGATAGCCGTTACATCAATATACTTTCCTAAGGGTCGATCGTGAAACTTGTCCAAGACATCGAGTGATACTTTTGCTTTATATTTTCCATAGAGTTCATAATCATCATCGCTTAAACCAATTAAGCTGGCAACTTCTGAAATTGGCTTCATATTTGAGCGCTGGGCGATTTCAAGATCGCTCATCATAACTGTAATCCCCCTTTTAGTGAAAATTAATAAAGTATTTGAATTATTTATTAAATAAGATAATTAATTAATTCAAGATTAAAAAAAAGGGTGGAATTCCACCCTTTTTTACGCAATACCTAATAGTTCTTTTGCTTTGTCTACGGCTGATGCGGCATCTGGTGAATAACCATCAGCACCGACCTCATCTGTAAACTTCTGAGTAACTGGAGCTCCTCCAATTAATACTTTTACATTATTTCTTACTCCAGCATCCTGGAAAGCCTTAATGTTTTCTTTGATTTGGACCATGGTGGTGGTTAACAAAGCTGACATCCCGATGAGTTGTGGTTGATTATCTTTTACTGCTTGGATAAATTTTTCAGCCGGGACATCAATGCCAAGATCGATTATTTCAAAACCAGCTCCTTCCATCATCATGGCAACTAAATTTTTTCCGATATCATGAAGGTCTCCCTTTACCGTACCGATGATCATTTTTGCTACCGGTTCTACTCCACTTTCGGCTAATTTTGGTTTTAAAATCTCCATACCAGCTTTCATAGCACGGGCAGCAATTAATACCTCGGGAACATAAATTTCATTGGCTTTAAATTTAACACCAACTTCGCCCATTCCTTTGATAAGACCATCATTCAGTACTTCAGAAGGTTTAAGGCCTTCTGCTAATGCTTTGTTGGTTAGCTCGGCTACACCTTTAGCATTTCCAGCAAATAATTCTTTTGCGAGTTGTTCTAATACTTCCGCCATTAATGACCCTCCCTCGTAAGGTATTGTGCACATTTTAACAAAAACATAAATAAAAATCTATAATTTATCTTTAAAAATTTTATAACCTATTATATTATCTATTTAAGTAATTAGTTATTGTAATGATTTTTCCAAATTAGGAGGAAAAAATATGGAAACAGAGCATACGACTTTAATTCAATGGTGTAATGGAAAAACTCATAAAGGTTTTTTATCTCTTTTTTTTGCTTCGATTTTAGCTGGTGCCTATATCGGATTTGCATCACAACTTTTTACTCTGCTCACTGCATCATCGGGGCTTTCTTTCGGACTGAGCCAAATCTTAGGTGGCTTGATATTTTCGGTAGGCTTGATTTTTGTGGTATTGGGGAAAGCCGATCTCTTTACGGGGAATTGTCTGCTTTCTTATTCCTGTTATGACTCAACATCATCTTGGCTTTTAACTTTGAAAAATTGGGTGGTTGTTTATGTTGGTAATTTTCTTGGAGCTCTTCTTTTGATTGGACTTTACCATGCTTCTGGATTACTTGCTTCCGGGCAAGGAATCATAGCCGAAAGAGCCTATGCCATCGCCAGTGCTAAAATGAGTCTTGCTTTTATTCCTGCCTTAAGTCGCGGAATTCTATGTAATTGGTTAGTTTGCTTTGCCGTCTTGCTTTGTATTTATTCAGAAAATAACCTAACCAAGCTTCTGGTCATACCGGCACCAATTCTAACCTTCGTAGCGCTGGGGTATGAACATAGTGTAGCGAATATGTACTTTTTACCAGCTGGTATTGTTGCTCAAGGATACATTTCTGTAGAAAAACTCTTAAGCTGGGGGAATATTTTCCGAAATCTCTTACCAGTTACTTTAGGAAATATTATTGGAGGAATCGTCTTTGTCAGTCTTTTTTATTGGGTTATTCAGGGAAAGTCAGCAAAATAAGTAGAAAATTGCATTGAATGGTAGGTATTTTTTAATCAAATATAAATTTTGGAATGAAAAGTTGAAAAATAAAAAAAGCGTCTGGCTTGAAAATCAGACGCTTTTTTTATGAGATAATCTGATTGATTAAGCTTGAATAACTGAAACGACTTCAGGAACTTCTTCTTTTACCACACGTTCAATGCCATCTTTTAGAGTCATCATTGACATTGGACAAGAACTGCACATTCCTTTTAATCGAACCTTCACTACGCCATCAACGATATCTACTAATTCAACATCTCCACCTTCCATACGGAGATATCCTCTTACCTTTTCCAATGCTTTTTCGACTTTTTCTTTCATCGGTACAAACCTCCTCGTTTGCGAATCCTGGAATCTCTTTGCTGATTATGATCTATAAAACCATAATTTAAATTATCTATTCCGGAATTACAAGATCAGGATATAAGGGAAATTGATGACACAGTTGATTCACCTCGTGAGCAATTTTCTCGAGTGCCAATATATCGCTTTTTAATTCAAATGTTTTATGAATCAGTCCAGCAATGATCGACATTTCTCTTTCTTTCATTCCACGAGTTGTGCAAGCCGGAGTTCCAACCCGGATTCCGCTGGTGGTATTTGGTTTTTCTGGGTCAAAGGGAATAGCATTTTTATTCACCGTTATTCCAACTTGATCCAGATACTTTTCAGCTTCCTTCCCAGTTATCCCTTGATTTCGAACATCAACAAGAATGAGGTGGTTGTCAGTTCCGTCGGAAACTAAGCGAAATCCCTTTTCTTTAAGAGAAACAGCAAGTGCAATTGCGTTTTTGACTGTTTGTCTTTGATAAGTTTTAAACTCTTCGCTTTGTGCTTCTTTGAGAGCAACTGCTTTACCAGCAATAACGTGTAAAAGAGGGCCTCCCTGGGTTCCAGGAAAAATAGCTTTATCAATAATTCCGGCAAAATCTTTTCGGCAAAAAACCATTCCTCCCCGAGGTCCACGAAGGGTTTTATGAGTCGTCGTGGTTACAAAATCAGCATAAGGGATAGGATTGGGATGAACACCGGCTGCTACCAGACCTGCTATGTGAGCCATGTCCACCATCAGATAAGCGCCAATTTGTTGGCTGATTTTTCTTAACCTTTTAAAATCAATAAAACGAGGATAAGCACTGGCTCCAGCTACAATCAATTTAGGCTTATGTTCGGCAGCCAGTTTTTCCAGTTCATCATAATCAATCCTTTCGGTATCAGGATGGACGCCGTAAGGAATGAAATGATAAAGAACCCCGGAAAAATTCACCCGGCTTCCATGGGTAAGGTGCCCTCCGTGGGCAAGATTCATACCAAGTACTGTATCACCAGGCTTGAGGACTGCCATATAAACCGCCATATTTGCTTGAGAACCCGAGTGGGCTTGAACATTAACATGATCAGCTCCAAAAATATCTAAGGCTCTTTGGCGGGCAATATTTTCCACTTCATCGACATAGATACAGCCGCCGTAATACCGTTTAGCTGGATAACCCTCAGCGTATTTATTAGTGAGCACTGATCCTTGGGCATCAAGAACGGCTAAACTGGTAAAATTTTCTGAAGCAATCATTTCCAGAGTATTTCTTTGTCGATTTAGTTCTTCTTTTACCCAATGGAATATTTCTGGATCACCTTTTTTTAAACTTTCCCACATAATTTTCTCCTTTAAGATTGGTGTTTAACCGGCTCAGGAAATGATCCATGTTTTTTAAAATAAGAAACTAAACCGCCTTCGTTCAGGATTTGAATCATTACTTCCGGAAGCGGAGCAGCTTCAATGCTAATATTCTGAGTTACGTTTTTAATTTTCCCTGTTGTTAGGTTAATTTCCAATTCATCACCACTCTGAATTCGACTGGTATCACACTCTAATGCCACTAAACCGCAGTTAATGGCATTACGAAAGAAAATACGCGCTATTGACGAAGCAATAACTCCTTTTATACCACTGGCAAGCAAAGCTCTGGGCGCCTGTTCACGGGAAGAACCACAGCCAAAATTTTTCCCAGCTACAATGAAGTCTCCAACCTCTACTTTTTGTGAAAACTGAGGATCGATATCTTCCATGACGTGTTTTCCCAATTCGTTCATATCCAGTGTTTTAAATTTATATTTCCCTGAAATGATATAATCGGTGTTAATATCATCTCCAAAAACGTGAGCTTTTCCTTTGAGTATCATGTCAATCACCTCAAATATTTTCTCGGATCGGTTATTTTTCCTTCTAATGCCGAGGCAGCAACGGTAGCAGGAGAAGCCAAGTAAATGAAAGCTTTATTATTACCCATGCGTCCTTTAAAATTTCGATTGGCTGTTGAAACAACATTCCATCCATCGCCTGGAACTCCCTGATGGGTTCCAACACAAGGCCCACAACCGGGAGTTACCAGAACTCCTCCAGCTTTGACAATGGTTTCTATCCAACCTTTCTCGATCGCTTCCAAAAGAATTTCTTTTGAGGCCGGAGCAACGATAAGACGAACCTTTGGGTGGACTTTTTTATCTTGTAGTATCTTGGCAGCAATTTCAATATCTACGCTTCGACCATTGGTACAGGTTCCTAAATAGGCTTCTTGAATTATTACCTCTCCTAAGGAACCGATTGAGGTAACCGTATCAACCCGATGAGGAAGAGCAACCTGGGGAACAAGCGTTGAGCAGTCATAGGTTAATTCTTTTATATATACCGCATTCGGGTCTGGAAAAATCGGCTCAAAAGGCTTGTTTGTTCTTTGTTTAACCCAGGTTAAGGTTTTTTCATCAGGGGCAATTATGCCAGCTTTGGCTCCTAATTCAACCGCCATGTTCGAAATAGTTAATCGTTCATCTACCGAAAGTTGATCAATAATGGGACCAGCAAATTCAATAGCCTGATAAGTTGCTCCATCAGCACCTATTTGAGAAGCAAGGTAAAGAATAACGTCTTTAGAAAAAACTCCCGGAGGAAGAGTCCCGTTGAGATGAACCAAAATGGTTTCAGGAACCTTGAACCAGAGTTGGCCTGATATCATGGCTGCTGCCAACTCAGTGCTTCCTACTCCGGTTGAGAAGGCTCCGATGGCACCATAGGTACAGGTGTGTGAGTCAGCACCAATCACTAAGTCACCGGGAACCACCAAACCTTTAGCGACCATGATTTCATGACAAACTCCACATCCGATTTCAAAAAGAGTCAATCTATAATTTTCAGCAAACTTTCGCATGCTATCATGAAGCATCGATATTGCTTCCAACTGGCTTGGGGCATTATGGTCAATGATAAACACGATGCGAGATGGGTCGAATACTTTTTTTCCGCCCATTTCTTTAAAAGATTGGATTGCCAGTGGTGTGGTTCCATCTTGACCCATTGCCATATCAATTCGGGCAATAACCAAATCTCCTGCCTTAACCGGGTAGCCAACTTTCTTTTCAAAAATCTTTTCTGCAATGGTTTTTCCCATATCCATCGCTCCTTTGAGTTTTTGCCCTTCATCTTTTAATTAAAAAACCAAGTTTATTGGGTTAACCCTCAACTGCTATTATAACCTGGTCAATTAAAAGGACAAATTGATCACTGATTGGTTTATAATTACTTAATACAACATAGTAAGTTTATTCTACATGTCTAAAAATGATACAGTATCAGAGAAATAAATGTCAATGAAGGAGAAAAGGTATGAAAGATTGGTGTCAGGAAAGAGATCGAATAGTTCATTGGTTAAAGGAAACAGTCCAAAAAGCCAAGGCAAAGGGGGTGGTTCTTGGCTTGAGCGGAGGAATTGATTCTTCAGTCGCGGGAATATTATCTAAAATTGCTTTTCCAGAAAACACTCTTGGTCTCATGCTCCCCTGTTATAGCCTCCCCCAAGATCAACAGGATGCTGAATTAATCGCAGAAAAATTTTCTATTCCTTATTTAATATTTCCACTCGATGCAATATATGATTCTTTCCTGGCTTTACTTGGCAAAAGCTATTCAAAACCATTGCCCCTTCCTCTGGCAAACATGATTCCTCGAATCCGAATGATATTCCTTTATTATTTTGCGCAAAAGGAAAATTATTTGGTTTGTGGAGCAACCAACAAAAGTGAATTAACGGTCGGATATTATACCAAATATGGGGATGGAGGAGTTGATCTGATGCCTCTTGCCCATCTGACTAAAACCGAAATTTGGCAATTCGCCAATTTTTTAGAAATACCGGCATCCATAATCGAAAAGGCACCATCAGCAGGTCTATGGGAAGATCAAACTGATGAAAAGGAAATGGGTATTCGCTATGCAGTTTTAGATCAATTTATTCAATTTGGTTTAGGAAACCAGAAGGATACAGCCAAAATTCAAAATATGATAGAAAAAACCGAACACAAACGACAACTTCCACCGCGCTTGGAAAGCACTGAAGAATGGCAAAGAACAGATAATTATAGGTAATATAGCAAAAAGACTACTGAGAAGAAGGAATTCTCCTAAATTATAAGACGATCCCGTTTTTTATGAAGGGTCTGAAGGAGTTGGTCTTTATCATAAGTATTGAGAATGTCATTCTTTGTTAACCAAGCACGGCGTGCTTGAGCAACACCTAAACGCATAAGATTCAATGATAGAGTATCATGAGAGTCAGTAGAAACAACCAATTTAATTTGGTACTTTTCACTCGCTTGTCGAGCATCAATATCTTTTAAGTCTAAACGTTCTGGTTGGGCATTCATTTCAAGGGCGGTTGTTGTCTGTTGAGCGTATTTAAAAAGAAGTGCGAGATCTCCTTGAGTCGCATCACGCTTATTGATCAATCGTCCAGTGGGGTGGCTGATAATCTGGACATAAGGATTTTTGAATGCCTTTTCAAGACGTTGGTTTATTTTTTCTGTGGCTTGGCCTAGTCCGGTATGAATTCCAGCAACGACAATAGGAAGTTGAACAAGGACTTCATCTGGGAGATCGATTGTTCCATCACTTAATATGTTCGCTTCTATCCCCTCTAAAACAAATATTTCAGCATGATTATTGTTCCAATGGATAATTTCTTTTTTTCTTTGTTGGATTTGCTCGGGTGTTAAACCGGAAGCAACTGCTAATCCCTGGCTATGATCACAAATAGCGATATATTGATATCCTTTCTGTGCTGCAGCTTTTGCCATCTCTTCAATAGAAACCAATCCATCACTCCAGTCAGAATGGACATGAAGATCTCCTTGAATATCTTTTACATCGACCAAGATTGGCAGGCGTTTTTGAAGGGCAGCTTCAATTTCACCTTGATCTTCTCTCATTTCGGGTGGAATCCATTCCATACCCAAAATCTGGTAAATATCTTCTTCCTTTTCTCCTCCTCTTCTTTCCCCATCATCTATCCGATAAATCCCGTATTCGTTAATTTTATACCCTTTTTTTAACGCATATTCCCGAAGTTTGACGTTATGTTCTTTTGAACCGGTAAAATATTGAAGAGCGGCACCAAAGCTTTGGTTATCAACCACGCGAAGATCAATTTGAACTCCTTCATAAGTTAAAATACTCGATTTGGTTGTTCCATGGGCAATGATTTGTTTTACCATGGGAAGATTGATGAAAGCTTCCATCATCCGATTTGCATCAACCGTCGATGCTAAAATATCAATATCACCAATGGTTTCTTTCATGCGACGAAGGCTTCCAGCAGTACTTATTTTTTTGATTTGAGTATTTTCACGAAGAAAGATAACAACTTCTTCAGCTAAGGGAAGTGCATCACCTAAAAGCATCCTACCGGTACTTTTCTTGATAATATCGATCCCTTTTCTTATTTTTTCTTCACTTTTGATACCCAATCCAGGGAGGTTTTGAAGGAGATGCTCCTGAATGGCTTGTTCTAACTGTTCAATGTTTACGATTCCTAATTCGGAATAGATTTGTCGGACAATTTTTGGACCAACTCCAGGGATTTCAGTGAGCCGAATGAGTTCTCGAGGAATTTCTTTGGTTAATTCTTCCAGAAAATCAATTTTTCCCGTGCGTAGATATTCTTCTATCTTAGTTGATAATCCTTCGCCAATACCAGATATCTCCCGCAACTTTCCTTCTTCGGCGAGTGTTTCAACCGCTTCAGGCCAGTTTTCAATTTTTCTGGCAGCTTCCTGATAGGCCAAAACTCTAAACCGGTTTTCTCCCTTTATTTCTAAAAGAATGCCAATTTCACGAAGAATTTGAGCTACTTCAATATTTCTCATAATTTTATCCCTCAAGATAAAAACATCTTAATTATAAATTCATATCAATTTTTAAATTTAAATAAAGGTTGAATAAACCCTCATGTTATTTCATCGCACCAGATGGGGATGAAAATATCTTTCTAAATCCGTTATTGCGAAGAGGTCAACCGTTTTTTGGTTGGACGACGTGGCAATCTCATTTAGTATTTTTTTTAAAACAATGAAAGGATGGGATCCTAACGGCTTCTCAATACGAAGCCTCAGGATGACAACTGCAGTGTCAGTTGAGATCCTCACGCGGGAAAGCACCGCTCAGGATGACGTGTTACTATAGTTCCTTCCCCCTTCAATACATTTCTTTTCACTGTTTAGTAACATTTTTTAATTATTTTTTACTATTTACCAGATGCACGATGAATGAGGAACTGAAAAAAGTTAGTTTAATATATAATATCATGAACCAGGAGAAAGAAATATGAGAAACAAAATCCAAGACTTTATCGTTTTCATTGTTTTCATAAGCTTTCTATTAGGAGCAGCTGGAAATGTCTGGGGGAAAGATGACTTTCTTTCCGAGCTGATCAATGACTACCGTCAAAAAGATTACCAAAAGGTTATTAATCAAATCAATAACCACCCCGACCAAGCCAAACACTATGCAAATCAAACCGCCATTCTAAAATTACAATCGTTTATAGCTACCAATCAATTAGAACAAGCTCAGGAATTTTTGTTAAAAGAAGAAAAAAATCGTCAAATAATTCTTTCTGATCACCTTTGGTCGCTATATCTTGATGAACTTATAATACAAAAAAGAATCGACTTAGTAGAAATTGTTTACCATCACTTACAATCATTATCGACCTTGTCAATCTTGCTTCATCAATCAGCCTGGCAAATTGCTGAATTGTTTCGAGATGAAAAAAACTACAATCAATCGATCAATTATTTTATTGAATCCCTTACTAATGCTTACGATGAGTCAGAACGGCTCAATTCCCTGATGGGAATCAGCAGAGTCCTTGTAGAAAGAGGAAATCACTTGGAAGCTCTACTTCACACCAAAAAAATATATTTTTCTTATCAAACCATGACTAGCCACCAAGCACGAGACTTGATTTACCCCATTTTAAATGTTCTTAACCCAGAGGATTATTCAATGAATACAAAGTTGGATATCGCAGCTTTTTTCTTCCAGTTAGGGTGGACTTCGGATTCAATAAAATTTTTAGATCAAATCGATACTAACTCACTGCTTGATACTGAAATCCTTGAATATTGGGTATTGTGGTTAAGAATACATTTACGTCAGGAAAATTTGACAGATATACAAAATGTCTTAATGCAGAACAATATGTTAATGGATTATCCTGATGGTTGGTTTTATACTGGTGTTTACCATCAGAGGCGGGGTGAATATAGTTTAGCCAGTATTGCCTATGAAAACCTTTTAAACCAATTTCCCAATAGTGAATATGCTTTAAATACTCTCCGTAATCTTTCTTTTTGTTATCGGGTATTAGGCGATGAGAAGAACTATCTCGATATTTTAGATCGAAGAGTTGCGAAATTCCCCTATGATAGTGAACCAATATGGGAAAAATTCTGGTATCTTTATCAAAAAAAAGACTTAAACTCAGCTCAATCGGCTTTAGACTTGCTTTCAACCTATCCTGATGAAAATAGTCGTGCCCTTTTTTGGAAATATAATATCGATCAATCGGAAGAAAACATTCACTATTTAGAAGAAATAATTCAAACTAGAAGTCTCGATTATTACTTCGTTCGTGCTTGGCAGGAACTGAGTGAAATTAATTGGAACCTTCCATCGTCTCGTGAGCTTTTTCCGCCTCATGAATTCATCACCAAGATGGAGATATTTACTCAAAATCAAAAGATTCATTGGCATCGCTATCTCATTCTTAGCGACTTTTATCTTTTTACCAATGCAGAAGCTGAGCTCTTGACTCTACAGAGATTGATGCCGAGTCATCCAGAAATTTTTTTCGAACTCAGTCGGTTTTATGCTCGTAACCAAGAATATCGAAAAAGCCAGATAAATGCAATTTATTTTCAGAACCGCTATCCGGAGTTTAAGAATTTTAAAAATGTGTGGAAAAAATTATATCCGGATTACTATCATACAATAATTAAGGGTTTGAGCGAGCAGTATTCTGTTGATCCTTATCTTGTTCTTGCAATTATTAAGGCTGAAAGTGCTTTCGAAGATGATATCATATCACCGGTTGGAGCAGTTGGATTGATGCAAATCATGCCTTCTACGGCTGCCTGGATGATAGAAACTGGAATGAACCAGGTTGTCGATTTTGCTGAGTGGAAAGATGTTTTTCTTATGAATCCGGAGGTTAACCTTGAGTTAGGGATAACTTATTTTAGGTACTTATTAGATTATTTCAATCAAAAAATATGCCCGGCCATTGCCGCATACAATGCGGGACCGGGCAGACTGAATGAATGGATAAATGAAGGAAATCAGGCTAATCCTGATTCCTTCATTGAAACTATTCCTTTTCCAGAAACCAAAAACTATATTAAAAAAGTAATAAACTTCTACTTCATATATTCAATGATTTATACTGGACAATTTACAATGTCCCCATGTATTTTTTAAATTGTTCGATTTCCTTATCACCTTCAACGATACCTATTTCAAGAACCATTTTTCGCGATTCTCCAGGTTTTAAAGTTACTAAACGACCAGCTTCTCTTTCTATGGGACGTCCCTCTGGCAAACAATTACCCGGTTCAATACCGAGCACATATTCGCCTTCCCCAATCATTTTCCACTGGCTAAGGTAGGGCAAGGTTTCTTTTTTAAACTTGACATAAAAACCTAAAGCCATTTTTTCATTGTGAAGAAGTGCCGCACTATACCCATCGTGAAGAACTTTTGGAGTGTGAAAATAAACTTGCTCAAAGAAGTTCTTTTGGGGAGTACTAAAAATATTCCATTCTGAAAGTCCCTTTTCTGCTTCCGGGGTTCGGGGAACAGTTTTTTCGGCAGGAACATAAAGCTTGCTTCCCTCATCTAACAATGGATATCCAACATTAACATGGTAGAGAAGCATGAAAGGACTTTCTGCCCACCCTTCATTAACAACCTCATCCTCTACATAAATAGTTTTTTCTCCGAGACGACTCATAATTTTTCGATAAAGAACTAATTTATCTCCAAATACCGATGCTTCTCGAATTTTGCCTTGGACCCATATCTGGTAGTCATCACCCTGCCAAGCGCCATCGGCATAAACGTTTTTCGCTGGGGTATAAGAAGCTCGTCCATGCAATCCTAAATTTTGCCCGGTTTCAGGGTCATGAACCGGTGAACCAAAGTAAGTTAACCCACAGGTATTCATAAGACCGCCATGAAATCCTCTTAACCAACCTAAATCGGTAGATTCAAAATAATAGGGGGCTACTGCTTGGGTAGCAGATCTCCAGGAAACTGCTATTCCCTTATACCAGGTCCAAGCTAAATCCATTCCCCTGTCTAATAAAACCGTATAGTGAAGACCTCCTCCAGTAATAACCTGTGCAGTTCGATTTCCTCTTTCTGGTCCATCTTGTAATTCAGAAAGAATAACTCCTCCAATTTGGGAAATATCTCCAACTCGTTTTAAAATTTCTTCTCGAGTCATTTCTCGATTATAAATAAAAGCCATATCTATTCTCTCCTTTGCTTTCTAAAAAATGACAATATATCATCGGTGCGAGTTTTTTCTTCTGGTGGTGGTGTTGATGATCTTCTTTGTGACTCCCGGAGGAAGGCTGGCATATCGAGGTCATCTTCAATAACAATTCTACTATCAATATCATCTTCTTCAAAAGAAGAAACTTCTTCTTCCTCTTTTTCAAAACGAGTTGCTATAACCGTTACTGAAACTTCATTAGTCAATGTTTCATCGACTTTGTTTCCAAATAAAATATCCGACTCTATCCCAGCAGCATTTCGAACAATTTCAGTGATTTCGGTTACCTCATGAAGCGTCATATCTGGTCCACTGGTGATATTCAGGAGAATCGATCGAGCTCCCTTAATTGATATTTCCAATAAAGGACTATAGATTGCTTCTTCGGCTGCATGTTTAGCCTTTTCCCTTCCTCGGCCGTGTCCTATCCCAATTAATACCGTTCCAGCTCCGGTTAAAACGGTCCGTAAGTCGGCAAGATCTAAGTTTATATCTTGGGCTGACGATATCAAATCTGTTATCCCTTTAACCGCCTGATAAAGTATATAATCTGCTGATTTAAATGCTTCCTGAAAAGATGTATCTTTTTTGGCTACTTGCATTAGGCGATCGTTCGGTATAACAATAAGGGCATCAACGGTATTTCGAAGGGCTTCAATACCAGCTTCAGCCTGAATTTTTCTTTTATTTCCTTCGAATTGAAAAGGTTTAGTAACAACACCGACGGTTAAAGCTCCAGCCTCTTTAGCAATCTGAGCTATAACCGGGCTTGCTCCGGTGCCGGTGCCTCCTCCTAAACAGGCAGTTATAAAAACTAATTCAGAACCATTGATAAGATCAACGATTTTTTCCTTATCTTGGCGGGCAGCTTCCTCTCCAATACGAGGATTCCCACCAGTTCCTAAGCCACGAGTGGCACTAATGCCGATTTGCAACTTTTCGTTTGCCAAGGATTTTTTCAAAGATTGAATGTCAGTATTGACAGCAACCAAATCAACACCATCCAAACCCGATTCAGCCATTTGGTTTACAGCGTTATTTCCTCCCCCTCCTACTCCAATAACCTTGATAATTGCTAGCCGTTCCATGGCTTCATCTTTTTTTGGCTTTGAAGGTGCTGCTTTTTTTACAGTTTTGGGAGGATGAAGAGTTTTTTCCTCTACGGGTTTCGGTGGTGGCGTTGCACTTTCATCGACATCAAATTTTTTTGTTGTATCACGAATAAGCTCACGTTTGAAGTCTATTCTTTCGGAAAAGCCCCTTTTCAGGCTTTTCTTTTTCAAGTTCAATCACCTCTTTCGCAAGTGAAAGATAATCCTGTGATCCACTGGATTCCGGTTCATACTCGATTACCGGTACACCATGGCTCGAGGCTTCAGCAATAGTAATGTTCTTGTGGATAATAGTTTGAAAGGTTCGATCTCCAAAATATTCTTCAATCTCGTTCATGACTTCCCGGTATAAATTTGTCCTGATGTCGGCTATGGTGATTAGGACGTAGACTTCCGGGTTGTGTTTTAAACTTTCCCTCATTATATCTACGGTTTCGACAAATTCTTGTATACCGCGAAGTGCAAAATAATGAGGTTGTATAGTAACAATTACTTCTTGACATGCTTTCAAAGAATTAATAGTCAATATTCCCAACGAAGGTGGGCAATCAACTAAAATATAATCATACTGCGGTTTTGCCCGATGTATACCGGAATTTAAAAAATCTTCCCGACCTAATTTATCGATCAAGCGGTATTCCTCGCCAGCTAAATCAATATTTGAAGGAGCTATATACAGATTTGGAGTTTTGGTCGGGATAATAACATCGTTCAGTTCTAAATGAAAGGGACTCCGGACGGGTTCGAGTACATTCAAAATAGTTTTTTCAAACTCATTAGGTTCAAAACCGAGACCAAGCGTAGAGTGAGCTTGAGGGTCCATGTCGATTATAAGAACCCTTCGGGCGTGATAAGCCAACGAAGCACCTAA
The DNA here is from genome assembly GCF_015775515.1 of Atribacter laminatus. NCBI lineage: Bacteria > Pseudomonadati > Atribacterota > Atribacteria > Atribacterales > Atribacteraceae > Atribacter > Atribacter laminatus. The sequence continues at coordinate 2,375,902 of NZ_CP065383.1, read as the reverse complement.
ATTGATACATGTTGTTGTCTTGGCAACCCCACCTTTTTGATTGGCAACCGCAATAACTCTCATAATTCCCCCTTGTCGCAAGAAACAATTACAAAAATTACCATAATTCCCAAACTATGGTAGTTCGATGCGACAGGTTCAAGATTAGTTTATAAATACAAATCAAACCAGAAACAAAATAACGGTTAACATAGGAAAATTCCATTTAAACCAATAATGAACCTATTTAATCTCCTCCTTTGTTTAAATTTTCTTTCCCTATGTTAACCGTCAGAAACCAAAGCGTCAAGTATATTTTGCCCTTATCCAATTATTCCTGAATAATAAAAAATGAAAATATATTTTACTTTTCCTGGCTCATTTTTTGAAGAACTTCAGCACTTCTTTGTAAGAGTTGAAGAGCAGGAGGTCCATACTTTACTACAATGGTCGCATAAAGAATATCAGTTACAAGGAGTTGAGCAAATCTTGAAACCGTAGATTCACCAAAGAATCCTGATTCTTCACAAGCAGCGGTAAGAATACAATAATCAGCAAGTTTTGCTAACGGCGAAGACTCATAGCTGGTTATGGTCGCAATGTCTGCTTTGTTTTCTTTGGCTTTTTCGGCTGCCATTATCAGAGCAGGATTAGTCCCGGAATTCGAAACGACTATGATTAAATCTTCGGAACCGGAATGTCCGGCTGCTACCATCATGAGAGGGAGATCGGTATAAATATTGCAGTTCATATTTAAACGACTGAGACGACCATAAAGACTCATTCCAGCAATGATGGATTTTCCGCTGCAGAAAATATTAACTTTGCGCGATTCAACAGCTTTTACAGCAATTTTTTCAATGATATTTTTATCGATTTGCTGGAGCGTGCTTTTGGAAACTTCTTCCTGAGCTAAATATATTTTTTGAACAATTGCTTCCATACTATCTTGAAACCGGATTTCTCCATAGATTAATTCTTTGTCTTCTTCAACTCCTCCCAATTCGTGAGCCAATTGAATTTTTAAAGCTTGAAAATTTTTCATATTTATCTTTTGAGAGAATCGGGTAAGAGTTGATTCACTAACTCCACTTTGCTTGGCAACTTCATTAATCGTCATATGGGTAAAATCTTCAAAATGGGTGAATAGATAATCTGCAACTTTTTTCAAAGATGGAGTGAACGAAGAATAATTGCTTTTAATTTTAATTATCAGGGGTGGTTTGTTTTGAGCCAATTCAGTTTACCTCATTCCTTTAAGATTTACTAAACAGATTAGAATAAATATTTTCATCTGTCAATATTGTTTTATGTATTTATATCAGAAAAATGATTTTAAATAAATATAATATTTAATAGATAATAGTGAAATTTAACAAAACTGCTTTATGCTTAAATAAAAGACATAGATTATCTTGTATCCGAGTTATAATAGGGTGCAATTGTACCAGATTTTAAAATTAAAAACCAGTTGAAGAAGGATAAGGATAATAAGTAATTCGAACATTTTTAATGATGAAGAAATATATCGATAGAAAGAAAAAAATAATGGTTTAAAACCGAACTATTTTAAAAAACACTGATAATCATCAGCATACGGATCACGAAAAAGAGAATAACAAAGAGCTCGACAGCCATGGCAATCATCAATGAAACAGGAATGGCATTTCCCCTTTAGATGATCATGTTTAGTTACAGTTTGAAGGAGCTTGGACTTTTCAATAACCGACCATAACCCATCTTGAAGAATATTTCCCAGAGGATAGATAAATCGTCGACAGGGATAAAGCGTTCCGTTAGGCATTATACAAAGTGCTTCGTTGAGATTGCAGGCTGCGCCCAAGATATCAAACTGAGGATAAAATTGAATCCAAAAGGCCTTATAAGGAAGAAGGTCTTCAGGAGCAACATCAAGGTCGAAATATTGAATCAGTTTCTTTAAAAGGTTTTCCCAGTCATATTTGTCTAAAACTAAATTTTTTAAGCCTCTTCCCTGCCCTTCAGGAATGAATCTTTCCAATATTAATCCGTCAAGGTTGAGTTTTTCGCCTAAGGACAACATTAATTCTAACTCGGGGAGATTCATCTTTTGAAGGGTAAACATAACAACAGTTTTAAAATCATGACGCAATTGGATTAGTTTTATTTTTTGCAGTATAGAATTAAAGGTGCCTTTCCCCCGAATAAGATCGTTGCTCTGGGAAGTAGCGCCTTCCAGTGATAATTTAATGGTGCTTAATTTTGAAAATTTTTTCAGTTCAAGAAGATAGTCTTCGTTTAATAACAATCCGTTCGTAATAAGCATCAATTCTTGGACAACTGGGCTTTGATTTAGAAAACGGAGCAAGGAAACAAGAACCGGTTTATCCAGTAAGGGTTCTCCACCGGTTATATTGATACAGGTTGAATAATTTCGTGATTTTAATTCATTGATAATCTTCTCAGCAACAGCGAGTAAAAAATCAAGACTTGCACCTTGAGAATATTCCGATTGATAACAATGATGGCACCGAAGATTACAACGGTCAGTAATATGCCATTGAAAATTGAACATTCGATCGGGGTTTTCTACCGTATTTTTCAGCTCGCTTTCAACCTTTAACTGCTCCACCCGAAAGACCTTGGACCAGTTCTTTTTCAATAATCATAAATAAAATAACCACCGGAATCAAGGCCAAAAATGCTGCTGCCATAAGATACTGCCATTGAACGGTCCACCGACCAATGAAATTATATAGACCAAGAGTTAACGGTCTTTTTTCCATCGAGGTTATAAAGGTTAAAGCGAACATAAACTCATTCCAGGCCGATATAAAAGTATAAATGATAGTTGTAACTAATCCCGGCATAGCAATTGGAATAAGAATCCGGGTTATGGTTTGGAGGCGAGAACATCCATCGATGAGGGCTGCTTCTTCAATGGCTTTGGGAATACTACGAAAATAGCCACTTAATAGCCATATAGCAAAAGCTAAAGTAAAGACACCATTGGTTAGAACCAGGGAAAGTAAATTATCTAAGAGACCAAGTCGTGCGACAATTTTAAAAAGTGAGATGACTACAATAATTGGAGAAAACATTTGAACCACTAAAAAAAGATACATCATAAAGTTTTTTCCCATAAATCTTAATCGAGCAATGGCATAAGCAGCTGGAATGCATAAAAGCATATTGAATACAGTAGTTCCAAAGGCGACAATAAAACTGTTTCTAAAATAAGCAACCAACGGGTATTTCGACCATATGTCACTAAAATTAGTAAAGGTTAAATTTTTAGGAATCCAGTGAGGAGGATTGGAATAAACTTCTTCAAGTGGTTTGAGCATGGTTGAAATCATAACAAAAAAAGGAAAGAGTAAAACTAAAAGGACAAAGATAATAGCCGGATAAACAAGATAGTGAGTATTTTTTCTATTCATTATTTATTGCGCTCCTTCTCGGAAGAAATTTCGGGCATAAATAATACTCACAGTAAGGAGAATCGCAAAGGTAATAACTGCCATGGCTGCCGAAGGACCAAACTTGATGTATTGAAATGCATATTTATAAATATAGGTGATAAGAATGTCGGTTGAGTTAGCAGGACCTCCTTTGGTCAAAATGTAAATAACATTAAAATCATTAAACGTCCATAAAATAGAAAGCAAGGTTGCCACTGTCAATACCCCACTTAAAAGAGGAAGAGTGACAAATCGGAATTTCGAAATTGAGGTTGCACCATCGACTTCAGCAGCTTCATACAGTTCTTGAGGAATTGCCTGTAATCCAGCTAGAAAAACCAATGCCATGAAAGGAATTCCACACCAAATATCAACCCATAAATTTGCCATAAATGCAGAAAGGGGATAAGCTAACCACACTGGCGGGTTTAAACCTAACCATCGTAAAGTATAGTTTAATAATCCAAAGTCGTTATTGTAAGTCCATTGCCAGAGCATGGCACTGATTGGAATGGAGCTTGCCCAAGGTATGATGATTAAAGTCCGAGCTAATTTTCTTCCTCTGAAATCGACGTTTAAAAGAAGAGCGATAATTAATCCGATTACCGTTTTTGCAGTTACTGCCAGCGCTGTCCATACGCACGATCGAATAATAATTTGCCAAAATTCAGGGAGTTTAAAAAGTGTAATATAGTTCCCCATTCCAAAAAAACCAGTTAAATTTGCTAATTTATTGACTTTGAAGAAAGACATGAGAAAAACGTAAAAAATGGGATAAAACATGAAGACGATTAGAAAAACTGCTGAGGGTATTAAGAGGAGATAGGCTAATCGTGATTCTGTAGTCCAAAATTTCCCAGCCCGACTCATAATCTTCTCCTTTTGTAGATCGCTAAGAAGTGATTCCTGTAACTTTTAAGTATATTAGAGAGGGGATTTTGTCTCCCCTCTCTAAAGCATATTTAGAATCCTCTTACGGCATCAATAGAAGCTGCAGCATCATCCATCGCTTGTTGTGGTGTTTTCTGTCCAAGGAAAGTTGCCTCGATATTATCCCAAATCAGATCGTTGCATTCTGGCCACTCAGCCATCAATGGCCAAGGTTTGGCACCAGCAATTTGATCAACCATGTACTTATATACTGGAGTTTGGAAGAACTCATTGTCGGCAAGTGATTTGGTAACCGGTGGGAAACCAACCAATTTATCGAATTCCAGCCTCCACTCATCGGAATAGAAAAAGTCTAAGAATTTGGAAGCTTCGGCTTTCGCTTTTGAATCCTTAAACATAACTAGGGCGTCGGTAACAATAAGTGAACTCTGAGGTTTCCCTTCAAAATGAGGAAGAGGAGCAACATCCCATTCAAAAGGAACATTTTGTTGGGTAAGAAGTGTCGCACCAAAACCTCCGGTCATCATAATAGCAGCGTTTCCAGATATAAAGAGATTTTGAACCTCATCTCTTTTGTATGCAGTCACTCCCGGTTGGGTTAAATTATCTTTAACTAAATCGTTCATAAAGGTTAAAGTGCTAACACCGGCTTCGTTGTTGACAATACATTTTCCGTAGCTCCCGTCTTCATTGATATCAAAGAAATACCCATCATTACCAAACAAGAAATAAGCAAATTCAGTGAGCTCAACGTATTTTTGACCAGTTAAGGCTATTCCATAGAAATTTTCTTCCGGTTTGGCTACTTTTTCTAACATAGTGCGCATTTCTTCAAAGGTTTCCGGAGCTTTGTCTAAAAGATCGGATCGCCAATACATGACCCGAGTTCCCGCCGCTACTGGCAAACCATACACCACTCCCTTAATTTTTCCTTCAAAAAGTGCTGGATCTATATTATCGAGTAATTCTGGGCTGAGATGTTGCTCAATTGGTTCCACAACCCCCATATCCATCAATTCCAGCAGCCAACGAGTTCCAATAACTGAAAGATCAGGAGGATTGCCTCCCGCAATATAAGTAATGAGACGATCATGCATATCATTCCAAGGTGTAGATATTATTTCTAAATCAATATCCGGATGTTTTTCTTCAAAAGCCTTTTCTAAATTTGTAGCATATTCCGGAGTTAATCCATCATACTCTGCCCACATAACTCTAACTTTAGTTGCAGCTCCAACCATTAAGGCTAATCCCAGAACTAAAAACATTGAAAGACAAACGACCCATAATGATTTTTTCATAATTCACTCCTCCTTTAGTGTTACATTAAAATATTCTTTAGGTAAATGTTTTAGATAAAATGTTTCACCCCCCTTAAAAATATTAATAATTTTCACTCACCCGTTAAATATTTTATTTAAAGATAAACATAAAAAATGATAGACGGTATTATTATACCCTCATATTCATGATACAATCAAGATTATAAGAAAGGTTTGCCAGCAAAGCGTCGATGGAATAGTGATAAGGAGGAATCATTTCTGCAATCAAGAAATCATCATATCCAATTGATTTTAGACTTCCCATTACTGCTGGAAAGTTAACATCACCCTCAAGAGGAAGACAGAATCCATTGATGTTTCCGACTGAAAGTTTAAAGTCTTTTATATGAATGGTTACAATTCGTTTTCCAAGAATCTCGATCCACTGTTCTGGATATCCTGAAATAAGAACATTGGCAGTATCAAAATGAACTCTTACCCATTGATTATTAAAACTATCGATAAAACTGCGGAATTCTAAGGGGGAAAGAAATAATTTATTCCATACGTTTTCTAAACCTATAGTTATTTTAGCATCAGCTGCAAATTTTGCTATTTCTGAAATTGATAATCGTGAATTTTTATAGGCTTTTTCGTATGGAACTACTTCTGAAGAAGGGTCCCAGGGAACATTAACATACCCTGGGATTAATAAAATAGACTTGGCTTCCAAAGTAGAAGCGATTTCAATCAAACGCTTAGCGATATCAATAGCTTTTTTCCTAACTTCGGTATTAATGGATGCCAAATTATATTTCCAATGTAACCCTGAAGCAATGCAACGAATTTCTATATTTTTATCTTCTGAATGAGCTTTCCATTCCAGCAACTTTTGTTGATCGATATTTAAAGGAAAACTACCTTCTTCATCAGGGCATAGCTCTACACCATCGAAACGGTGTTTCGCTGCTAATTGAATAATGTCCGGTATTGAAAAGTTACCAGGAAATGCCCATTGATTAACTCCTTTTTTCATTTTTAATCCTCCTTAAGAAAAAATGATAAGAAATCATTATAGTTTTTTATTACCACTATTTATTTACTTCTGCTTGATTATTTATTACTCGTTCCCGTATTTTTAGAATTGACCCTCATGCTGCTTTCACAGCACCAGATGAGGTCGAAAACAAAGATTCGACATGCTATGGCATGTCGCTACATTAATCAAAAAATGAGCGCAATACATACTTTCCCCCTACAATTTTATATCCTTTTGTGGGGGCTTGATTTATCATGCCCGTGTATTTTCAGGATTGATTTTCATGCCATGTTACGTCATTTGATGACAATGAAAAATATATATATGACGATCAATCTCCCCCTTTAGCAAAGGGGGTTGGGGGGATTTGAATTTTTTCCTGCTCCGTCATTGCGAGAAGTCCAACCAAAGAATGGTTGGACGACATGGCAATCCCATTCACACTCATAGTCATGCTAATAAATTATGGAATGATTTGAATTTTCATATGATCGGGGTCGTGATAAAAATCCTGTATCCCTCTTTCAAAATCTTCTAAGGAATAAGTTGAAGATATAAGGTTTTTGACCTGTATTTTACCCGAGGCAAGGAGATTGATCGAATACTGCATCGTTTTTTTCACAGCGTAGGAGCCAACGATATGAATATCACGACGAAAAATATCATAAGGTTCGACTTTCATCATATCACCAATAGGAGCAACTCCAAAAACTAAAAAGGTTCCATCGGGCTCAACAAATTGCAGCTCTCTTTCCATAACTCGGGGTGATCCAGTAGCATCGGCAACCAATTCAAACCCAAAAGGAGCAATCGCTTTTAATTTTTTTTCTCCTTCTGCATTGTTGAGAATCACCTCAGACGCTCCCATCTTTTTAGCAAAATCAAGCTTTTTTTGACTAATGTCAACCATAATCACCTGGGAAGCACCGCTTATTTTAAGCAATGACATTAAAAGCAAACCAATTGCTCCAGCTCCAAATATTAAAACCTTTTCGCCTGGTTTGATCCCACTTCTTCGGACTCCGTAAACCACACACGCTAGTGGTTCAGCAAGCGCTGCTTCAGAATAACTTAAATGGTCGGGTATATGAAAGACACCCTTTTCGGAAACGGCAACATATTCAGCAAAAGCTCCATTTTGAGTTACACCTATCACGTGACTATCCAAACAATGATTGTTTTTATTTATTTTGCAAAAATAACATTTATCACAAAATATATTGGGATCGGCAGTAACCCGATCACCTGGTTGAAACTGAGTGACTTCTTCTCCAACTTCCACCACTTCTCCTGAAAACTCGTGGCCGGCTACTAAAGGGAAATCAGAAAAGTATTCACCTTTTAAAATATGAATATCTGTGCCACAAATCCCAGCAGCTTTAACTCGAATTAGAACTTCATCTTTTTGTGGTACAGGTTTTTTAATATCACTTATTACAAATTTTTCTTTAGCTTCGAATAGACACGCTTTCATTTTTATTTCCTCCAGTTAATATTGATACTAAGGGGAGAACTCCAAAAGGAATTAAAATAGCGAGAGATCCGATAAACGGCACAATGCTGGACTTAAATCCAAATGCCCAGGAAAGGATCAATGCAAATGCCAGGCCAGTGACCATGCTAGCTAAAGCGCCCTGGCGGTTGGCTTTTTTCCAAAAAAGACCATAAACATATGGTGCAGCAAAGCTACCAGCAGTTGCTCCCCAAGAAATCGACATTAAATTTACAATAAAGGTTACTTGGGATATGGCAATAATCAGGGATAGAAAGATAAATAAAATGCATAAAATTCTCATCACCGTCACATTGTCTTTCCCATATTTTTTTGGTAAAAGGTCTATGGTGATTGCTGAAGACGACACTAGAACTAATGATGAGAGTGTTGACATTGATGCAGAAAAAACCAGCAAGAGAAAGATGATTGAAAAAGCAGTGGGCATGTATTGAATTAATAAATTGGGCATAAGAAGATCAGGATTGGCTACCCCATTCATTGTCGGAAGTTCTTTAAAAAAGAGATGAGTTAAAGCTCCGGAAAAATAGGCACTAAAACTGCAAACCAGTGCGAAAATGGTGGTTATAATGGTAGCAGTAAATATCACTTTTTGATTTTTAATTGAGTAAAACTTCTGAACCATTTGAGGGAGTCCCCAAGGACCAAAGCTGGTTAAAACCACCAAACCGAAAAGACCAATGAATCCCGGCGGGCCAACAACACCTACCAATTTAGGGTTGATAGCACTCATTTTTTCCACTACCTGACTCAAGCCTCCAACTTCAGGTCGACTTAGTAAATACAAAACCATATAAATTGAACCAAAAAACATGATTCCGCCCTGGACTAGGGTGGTAATGCTCACTGCGAAATACCCACCCATAACCAGATAAGCTCCGGTAAGAACAGCCATGAGCAAGAGGGCGTATACATAGGGAATTCCCATAACCACATCAAATAAATAACTCAGTCCCATATAGACAGATGCAGAATAAGGAACTAATAATATGAAAATAATAACCGCAGCAAGATATTTCAATATCTTGCTTCCGTAGCGAGCTTCCAAAAATTCCGGCATAGTCCGAGCGTTAAGTTGCTCGGTTACGGAGCGGGTTTTTTTTGCTAATACTAACCATGCTAAAAGCGATCCAACAAGGGTATTTCCGGCAACAATCCATAGGTCGGAAAGACCGTAACCCCAACCAATCCGACCAGCATATCCTATAAAAATTACTGCACTAAAATAGGCACCTCCATAAGCAAATGCTGAAACCCAAGGGCCAAGGGTCCGATTAGCTAAAAAGAAATCGCCGATATTTTTTGTTCTTTTCAAGCTATAGAAACCAATTGCTATCATAATTACAATGTAAATTACTAAAGCTAATATCTTCACTTGCGAATCCACCCCCTTTTATTTATTATTATCTCATATGAATAACCAAAACATTGCTCAAACTTTTGCTATTTTACAGGAAAATAAAAAACAATGGCAAGATTCAACTCTGGAAAGTTTGGAAAAAAATCCCTTTTTCATTTTAGTAGGATGTATTTTAAGTTTACGAACCAAGGATCAAATGACCCGTCAAGTTGCTGAACGGTTATTTAAGATAATTCGGAGCCCGCAACAACTTCTCAGCTATTCTGAAGATGATATTGCTCAATTAATCTATCCTGTTGGCTTCTACCGAAGGAAGGCGAAAAACTTAATTGATATTTCAAAGATTCTCATCATTAAATATCAAAGCCAAGTTCCTTCCACATTGGAGGAACTATTGGAACTCCCCGGGGTTGGACGTAAAACTGCCAATTTAGTTCTAACTGTCGGGTTTGGTAAACCTGGTATTTGTGTTGACACCCATGTTCATCGGATCGTGAATCGATGGGGATATGTAAAGACCAAAACACCCGAACAGACTGAAATGGCCCTTCGTGACAAACTTCCTCAAGAATTCTGGATTCCCATCAATTCCTTGCTGGTATTATTCGGTCAAAATATTTGCCTTCCTCGACGACCTCGCTGTGGGAATTGTTCTATTGAAAATTTCTGTGATCAAGTTGGTATTGAAAAAAGGGAGACTCAAACTAAATGAACATTTTCATTGTTCCTCTTATAACCATATTTATTATTAATATCTTGTTCTACCTGATCTTTTTTCGAAAAAAGCCGTTATCGCTTCAAAATTGGATTACAATTTTCTTCTTTCCTTTTATTTTGGTGATGATCATACCCTATCATCAGGTCGAACGATTCTTCCTCAATAGATTAGCAGGATTCCTACCAGTTTTTTCAATTAATTCGATTCTTGTTATTGTTGAACTCATTCTATTATCTGTAAGTTTGCTTTTTTTAGTAAAAGTAACCAAAAAAAGCGGGATTGAACTTTTCAGATATTTTTTATTGATTGGAGTCGGTTTAGGTTGCGGGCGTTTTTTTAGGAATGTGATTTTAGTATGGTATCATCCACTCAGTTCCTTTTTTGGATATGGCCAGTTTTCAAATTTTATAACCGGTTTTTTCATAGCACAGGAAATCCTTCAAATTCTCATCGTTATTGTGAGCAGTGGCTTTTTAGGAATTGGCTTAATGAGGTTGACAAAAAAACAACACTCAGCTGGTATTATGTCGATTATTTTTGCCTTTTGCATTTTAGAAATTGACGCTTTAGTTCAAGTTCTTTTCCAATATGTACCGTCCTTTGCCTTCTTCTCGGCTGTTTATGTCATTAGTATATTACCCCTTCTCTTCATTTTAGGAGGCGTATTTTTATGGATTTCTTATCGTCGTCAAGAGAAAAAAGAATTAGAAACCAAAAAAGCAAGTACCGACGTTGTTTCGGACTCATCTGTTTCATAATTATCATCCTTTTTTCATTCAAACCAATTGCCTTGGCAACTGAAACCTTAAAATATTCAATTATTTCTAGAGATTTGGTTTTGGGTGAGATGTTTTATGAAATTGAAACCATCGATCAGAAAATAATTATTCGTTCTTTTTTTGTCACCAATCAAAGTGAAGAACCTCAAAAAGACATTGAATTGATTATTAATCGTGAGGATTTAGCTCCAAAACTATCCAAGAAATGGTTGAAAATTTCTGAAGGTGAAATAACTATTGAAGCTCAATACAGCCAGGAAAAAGTGGATGTAATATTAGAATCTCCCTATGGTAAAAAAGAGACGTCACTAAAAATAACCGAGTCAACTTTTGATATGGAACAGATATTTTTTCTGCCCAGTTTAGAAAATTCTGGCAAATTTATCGATCGACAATTTCCGGTTCTCGTCCCAGCATCAGGTATGATTTGGTCAGGTAAAATCTTGAAAGTAGATGAGGATGAAAATTCGGTCCTTTTAAAATACACTTTAGCTGGAGAAATACTCTATTTACAATACGAAAAAGCCGTCCCTTACCGACTTTTAACAATGAAAGCTCCCAACCGAGGATATGACTTAATTCTAAAAGATGAAATGAAGTAACCGGGTGAATAGAATAAGGAGGCGTGATTTCTTAATTTATTCGCGCCTCCTTGGAAAAACTAAGGTCTTACTATAGTATCGAGAGTTAAAGGAATAATTTGTGAAGCTGTAAAAGGTGCTCTAAATTTCCACCGGTATTCGGCTCCATAACTACTTCGAATCCAGACTTCATGATCAAAATCAAGGGCAACAAAAGTGCTAATCCTATCAAATGGTTTTAAGTATCCAATATGAATACTGTCAACATACACTTCACCATAGACCAGCGGATCAGCTGAATCAAAGAATATTTTTCCGATTCCAGTGGTTACCTTAACTCCAAAACCTAAAAACTCACAACCAGAGACAGTTATTAAAAAAACCAGAAGAAGGGCAATTAGTATTACAATGAATATACTTTTTTTGGACATTCTATTAGTGTCCTTTGTTATGTTTTAATTTATTAATCTGCAAACAAAAATACTGGTTTAAGGGAGCCAAAATACTTGTCCACTATATTGTGGTGTAATATAACGGCAGCAGTAACTCCCAGTTCCAAAACTATAATCTACAACTTCAACTAAATATGTTCTTCCAAAGGTTAAAGTTCCACCAAGACAAGATGTACCTACAACATTAGCCCCATCAATTACACCCCAATTACTATTATCTACATAGAGAGTTCCATATATTGAGGGACTGTTGGTACAAATTCTGATAGACCCAGTTGCTGGCGTAATCGGAACATCGACAACCACACCACACCCAGCGATTACCAATGTAACCATAACCGCGGTTATTAAAAACAATACTTTTACCTTTTTCATAGTTTTACCCCCTTGATTTATTTCATTGGTATCTTACTTTTAAAATGCTTATCTGTCAATGAAAATAAGCTTATGATTTTCGACTTTTACTATTCCGGTTGAAGCACGAATTAACCGATCCATAACTGCATGACCCAAACCATTTTGCTTCACCGGAAGTGCAATAATGGCTCGATAATCCATTCTTTCTAACGTTCGGAGTTGATGAAATAAATTGGCGGCAATCTCTTTCACATCACCATCTTGACTTAGAGAAAAGATAGTACTTTCAATCGCAAAATTAGAATCAGGAGTTAACAGAGCATAACCATTCACGTCAATTTCTATTAGTTTATCAAAGTTTCCTTCGTAAATGTATAGAGGTGTTTTTGGTGAATAGTGTTTTTTGGTAAGGCCAGGTGATAACAACTTTGATATTTTCATTTTGACATTAACCCTGCCTACTACTTTTTCGATATCCTCAATAGGTATTCCTCCTGGTCGAAGGAGTATAGTCTCTTCTTCGGTTACAAAAATCACTGTCGACTCTACCCCAACCGTGGTTGGTCCTCCATCTAAAATAAAATCGATTGAATCTCCAAGGTCAGAAAGAACGTCTTCTGCTTGGGTAGGACTTACGTGTCCAAAGCGATTAGCACTGGGAGCGGCAATTGGGCACTTTGAATATTTGATGAGTTGCAAGGCAATTGGATGAGAAGGCATCCTTACCGCAACAGTATCTAAACCAGAGGTGACAATATCGGGAACACTTACTTTTTTAGGAAGAACGAGAGTTAAGGGACCAGGACAAAAAACCTCGATTAACTTTTCAGCTTTTGATGGAATAATGCTACACAATAAACTATAATCATCCTTTTCGGCGATATGTACGATGAGTGGATCAAAACGCGGTCTTTTCTTGGCTTCAAAAATTTTTACGATTGCTTTTTCAGAAAAAGCACATCCTCCAAGGCCATAAACCGTTTCAGTTGGAAAAGCGACTAAACCGTTTTGACGTATAGCTTTAGCAGCTTTGAGTAAGTTTTTTTCGGTTGGTTCAAGAATTTCAGTCAAAATAAAACCTCCAAGGAGACGTTCAACTTCATTATAGAATGAATTAATTAGAAGAACAAGGAAAGAGTGAGGAGTGAGAAAGAAGGAAAAAAACTAAAGAGAGATAAATGACTTTTCACAATTCCTATTCTGAAAATACCGAAACGGATAATAAATGATTAAAAAAAGAAAGGCACACCCCCCTTAAATCCCCCCTCAATGGGGGAATATATTTAACAACTCCCCTCCTTAAAGGGGTGCCGCTTCGCAGCGGGGAGGGTGCCTTTCAGTTTTTCCTGATTATTCTGAGAAAAATTTTAAAGAAAAGGATAAAGGATGAGATTCTCACGTTGTACAACCCAAGAACGGTTGAACTCCTCGCAATGACGGATTTGGAATGGGCATGATAAACCAAGCCTCTACAAAAGATTATAAAATATAGGGCACAATGTATTGCGCCCATTCTTTAATTAATGTAGCGACATGCCATGGCATGTCGTATCTTGAGTTTTCACCCTCATCTGGTACCAAAAAACTGGCATGAGTTTTTATCTTAAAATTACCGATATCCGCCTATCGTAAGATGCCGGATTAGGTCATCCCAATTGGTATTTTTAGCAAATTGAAGGTTTTGGTACTTCTCTACATATTTAGTGTAGATAGGTAGATAGATACTTATTCCTTGGGCATTGTTCAGCGTCCAATAACTATTATTTCCCTGGTTTTTACTATAGAGAACCGAATTTGAAACCTGGTTTAACACCTGCTGGGCTGAATATTTTACTTGAGAGCTCAATATTTGAGGATGTCCAATTAATTTTAAAGCAAAATCACCCAGGTCAATAAAATCAACATCACTAAAACAGATAGTTTCACGAGTAATAATATTCCGATAGACTTCTTTTGAAGTTCTATTGTCTTGCATTATTGTCATTGCCAAGTTATTGACTTCATTGGCAAGTGCTGAAAGTTGCATGGAATTTACTGAAGCTAAAGTAAGTGTTGTTCCAAAAGGATAATGAGAAATATAAGAATCGATCATCGCCCGAGCTAAGCTATCTGGACCCATGTTGGGAGAAGTGACTAAATTTTCCAGAAAATGGTGATAGTTAAATCCCTCTCCAGGAACGTTATCTTCCGATGCAACAAATATTTCCGTATGATTTCTAACTTCGTATGCCACTTCCAACATTCCCATTAAACAGGCATCCATAGCTAAAAGATCAAAATAGACACCCGATCGGTTTAACGCTTGCTCAACTTCGGGAATGGTTAAAGCATCGTCGCCAGATGTTTCATCCCAACAAATATCCTTTGGCAAGTATCCTGGTTTTTTAAATCCGCCTCCATGATTCCATAGAATTAAAGAGTATTTCTGAGCGGGGTAATTCTTGACACAAAATTGGATAAAATCAACCAAGGTTTCACCGGTCCCCATATTGACTTCGCCAATATCTTCAATAATTGGCGAAGTAATATTTCCTTGATCATAATCTTTGGTAATGAAGTATCTTCGAGCACCAGCATACCCATAGGAATCGTATTGAACAACAATTTTTACTTTGTCAGTCGAACCGACCAATTCCATGGAATTGATATTTTGTATGGCGTATGGATCGAGGTCATTATCGCCATCGACATAAACCATGATGGTCCAAGCGGTTGAATAAGCTCCTGGAGTTGGTCGTGGTGTTGGATTTAGACCAGGGTTATCATTTGGAGAGTTAGGTACACAAGAAGTTAGAAAAATATTGATAATAAAAACAAGAACAAGTTTAACAAATAACCGTTGCTTCATTGGTATGTTAACCTTTCTATAGAGTAATAATTTAGCAAAAAGGCTAAACACTTAATAAAAATTAGCGTTTAGCCTTTTTAAGCTTTGAAATATTTACCTTAGAAGTCATTAAATATCAATATACTTGTTTGAGGAGTTTGAACTATTTCTGGATGGCTAATCCAACCATACTCATCCCTAAGTTCAACCGATACAACTCCACAAGGAACAGTTACTTGAACCATCCCATTAAAATCCAAGTACTTCCCTGTAGAGATTCCATTTACCCAAACATACCCGTAACAATCCCAACACTGGGAATAAATAGTGAGGCTACATGTTTGCGGGGGAATATTAGTTGGTACTGGTGGTTGAGATGGGGCGCAACCAGCGACAATAAGTAAAGAAATTATAGCAAGAACAAAAAATATTACACTTAAATTTCTTTTCATATTACACCTCCTTGGTTTATGATAAATTTATAGTATTTTATTTTTCAGTACTGGTCAACCTTTTTGACGAATATTACAAAATATTTGTGAAAATTATGCTTTATAATTTATTATATCGGCTAAAATCTACATATCTTTAAATAAAATGAATATAATTGACGATAATAGCCTTAGCGTTTACAGGAGGAAACATGAATCCAGTTCAATCAATGTTACTCGGTCTTATTCAAGGTTTAACCGAATTTCTCCCGGTATCTTCCTCAGCCCATCTGATTCTTCTCCGCCCTATTCTCGGTTTTGGAGATCCGGATTTATGGTTTGACGTCCTTCTCCACGGAGGAACATTATTTGCGGTTCTATTATTTATGATTCCTCAATATCATCGTTTATGGAAAAAACCATCAATAATTTGGTATGTAATTTTGGCAACGATACCTGCCGGTATTTTTGGAACGCTTTTTGAGTCCAGCGTGGAAAGTCAAGTTAGAAATAACTATGGATTGATTGCGGTAATTTTGATTGTAGTTGGATTGATTTTCTTTTTCATTAAAGAAAGAGGAAATCGGTATTTAGAAGAAATGAATTGGAATTCAGCTCTCTTAATTGGATTATCCCAAGCACTGGCTCTTATTCCTGGAGTATCTCGCTCAGGAATAACTTTAATTACCGCCCTCCTGCTTGGTTTCCGTCGAGAAGATGCAGTGTTTTTTTCTTTTCTTCTTTCAATAACCACTATTGGAGGAGCTTTTGCCAAAGGATTAATGGAAGTTAATTCCAGTGGTCGAATTCCTTGGGTAACAATTTTACCCGGCTTTATGGTTTCATTTATCTCTGGTTTGATTGCTTGCTTCTTGTTGTTGAGAATTGTTCAAAATAAGGAGCTGAAACCTTTTGGTTTTTATCGAATAATATTTGGAGCATTATGCCTTGCTTATTTTTTAACTTAAACTAAAACATGACTTCTTCTATAAGGATTCGAATATTTTCTTTTAGTATTTCATCAATTCTTTTAAAAAGATCATCAGAAAAGCGATTTACTGGAAGCCAAATCTTTATTCTTCTATCTTCGCAGACCAAATTAATTTCTGTTAAAGAACCGGTTTCCTTTCCTACCGATTCGGTAAGATAAGTGCTTAAGGATGGAAATGGAAAGAAACAAAGAGAAAATAAGTCTTCTAATTCATACTCCCAATAAATAAACACCGTCTCACGATATCGATAGGGAACCGGTTCGAGTTTTAATTTGATCATTATACCGCTCCATAAACAAAATATATTCCGAACCCGATTAATAGGACTCCACAGACTGCAATAATGCTTTGATACACTTTTTGGGAAAGGAATTTTCGTCCACGGTCAACAGCAAATGAAACCGAACTGTACCATATCAAATCAGATAGAATATGGCCAATAAAAAACACTACCACTCCCCACAGACGATATTTGGAAGCAGAAATTATGAGTGCCATTCCTATGGTTGCCCACCACATAATCCAGTAAGGATTAGAAAGACTCGCAATCATTCCATGTAATATAAGGTTTTTACCCGGGTCTTTTCCATCTTTCTTTAAATCAATTTTTGCTTGTCGCAGGCTCCGAATCATATCTATCCCAAGGTAAACTAAGACCGCGCCACCGACAATTCCAATTACCTTAAAAACTGTTTCATTTTGAAGTAATGAGCTGAGACCAAGAACCAATGCAATTACCAAAGCTAATTCTAATATACCGTGCCCCAAAACGGTTAGCGGACCAGCCTTAAAACCGGATCTTGAGCTTCCCGACAATACCAGCGCAAACATGGGTCCGGGCATAAGGGCGCCAGAAAAGCCAATCAAAAAAGCACTTCCGAAAATAGTAACCAACCCCAAAGTATCGTCCACAGCTCACCTCATTATACTTTATAAATTTTCTAAAACGATTTTAATTAAAATTTAGAAGCTATTCTGAGTCAAGTATTATTTCACCTTTTATGAGTTTCTCCTTAGACCAGGTTGCTGTTCCAATAACCCCAGCATCCATTCCTAATTCAGTTTCGGTGAATTGAATAGTACTCACAGGAACCATATGAAGGTTTTCTTTAAGGCTATTGGCAATACTCTCAAATAGCAGACGACCAGCTTGAGCAACTCCTCCACCAATTATTATCATTTCTGGATTCACAACAACACAAGCTGAAGACAGGGCAACACCAATATAAAAACCTGATTGTTTGATAATATCCTTGGCTATTTCGTCGCCAGCTACTGCTGCATCGGCAATAATCTTAGGAGTAACCAGGTTGAGATCTCCCTTAATCATATCCCGAATCATAGTATCATTCTGTTGAACTAAAGATCGAAGAGCTTGGGCAACAATGGAAGGTCCTGAGGCGTAAGACTCAAGGCATCCCCGGTTTCCACATCCACATTTTATTCCACCCGGTTCTACAATAATATGACCGAGTTCGCCGGCACTCCCATCTTTTCCAATATATAAATTTCCATCAATAACCACTCCACCACCAATACCAGTTCCAATTGCCATAAGAATTAAGCTTTTGACATCCTTTCCTGAACCAAAACGTTTTTCAGCCAGCGTAATAGCTCGGACATCATTAATTACCGCAACAGGAAGGGAAAGTTTTTCTTCTAACCATTCTTTTATTGGAATATGCTTCCATTTATTCGGAAAGTTGGGTAAAAGTAAACATATTCCGCGATTCCAATCAATTAATCCAGGGATGCCTATACCAAGAGAATAGATCTTGTATTCTTTTTGTTCTGCTTCCTTTTTTAAACGTTTTGCTTCATTGGCAATATCTTCGACCACATTTTCTGCTGGTCGCATCGCCTGAGTCGGTATCATTGAACGAGCAATGATTGATCCTCGGTCGTCAACAATGGCAATTTTGGTATTGGTTCCTCCGAGGTCAACACCGATATAGGCTTTTTTTATCATTGATAACCCTCCAAACTGAATAATCATAATATTAGTTATTTTTTTATCACAAGGCTTAATAACAAGCTATTTTAGTTTATTTTTTATATCCTGTAAATACAATGAAGAGTGAGTTGTGGGTAATAAATAGTAAATATTACATCCCCATTCTTGTTTTCTACCTTCTTTTTTTCCTAAAAATACTAATCCGTTTTTTAAGGTAATTCTTTTAGAACAACTAACCAGGATCTCATCCAGGACTTTCATCCTCATCCTCACCTTCTCCCATCAAGGGAGAAGGAACTTTGAGTCGTCATTGCGAGACCTGGTTTTTTGAGGTCGTGGCAATCTCATGATTCATCTTTTATTATGTGTTGAATTGTGGTATTGAAAAAGATGAGATCCTCACGTCGTCCGGTAAAAACACCGGACTCCTCAGAATGACAAATTAGGTGGCAGAGATTGACACGTCGCCCAACCAAAGAACGGTTGAGCTCCTCGCATTCAGGCTGTGTCACAATTATTCTGTAAATATTTACCACCACTTAGGTTAATATTTTACAGTTATATTGGGAATAGATAACCAAAAAACTGAAGATAAATAGAATGTATCCTCCACTTTCAAGCTCTTCTTGGTGTATGAAAGGGATTGTGACACAGTCTGATTGACGGAACAGTAAAAAACACAAATCCCCCTAACCCCCTTTGCTAAAGGGGAAATTGATCAGCGTATACATATTTTCATCTCTATCCGGCTCTACTAAGCAGTATGAAGGTCAATTGTTATTAGAAGCTTAGATTAATCCTGATCACTATATTTTTTTGATTTCCAAAGTTGATGAAGCCAACTGCGGATCATTTTTTCATATCCTCGTGTTGACGGTTGATAATAAATTTTTCCCGTAAGCTCGCGAGGCAAAAATTCTTGCTCAACGAAAGCTCCTGGAAAATCATGAGCATATTTATATTCTTTTCCATAGCCAGAACTTTTCATAAGCTTAGTGGGCGCATTCCTTAAGTGGAACGGCACTGGTAACGATCCGTAATCACGCACGTCAGCTGTTGCTCGGTGCAAAGCTTTATAAGATGCGTTACTTTTAGGGGCACTGGCTACATAGAGAGTCGCTTGCGCTATCGATAACCTTCCTTCCGGTTCTCCAAGAAAATCATAAGCTTGCTGAGCGGCTACAGTGATTTGTAAAGCTCGAGGATCAGCATTTCCTATATCTTCTGATGCACAGGCAATCAATCGCCTAAAAATTGAATGAGGGTGCTCTCCAGCTTCCAACATCCGACACATCCAATAAACTGCTCCATCAGGATCACTTCCTCGAAGACTTTTGTGAAAAGCAGATAGCATATTGTAATGTTCTTCGCCGCTTTTATCATAAAGAAATGATTGTCTTTGTAAAATATCAGCTACTATTGAAACGGTAATAGGTAAGTTTTGTTTTTGAGAAATATTAACGACAATCTCAATTAGATTAAGCGCTTGACGAGCATCTCCATCAGCCATTTCTGCAATACCTTCGAGCACGCCATCTTCCAATTTCAAGTCAGGAACATTCAAGCCCCTCTCGCTTTTAATGGCTTTTTTCAATAATATAACTAAATCAGGATTTGAGATTTTTTTAAAAACAATAACTTGGGTTCGAGACAATAAGGGTCCAATAACTTCGAATGAGGGATTTTCGGTCGTTGAACCAATCAATACAACAACTCCAGACTCAACATAAGGCAATAGAACACTTTGTTGGCCTTTGTGGAACCGATGAATTTCATCAATAAAAAAAACCGTTTTTTTTGAATCTGCTAAGTTTTTTTCCGCGATTCGAATTGATTCTTTAATATCTTTTACACCTGAAGCTACCGCACTAATCGATTGAATTTCATAACCACATTGCTCGGAAATAAGCAACGCTGTCGATGTTTTTCCTGACCCTGGTGGTCCCCAAAAAATCATAGAAGGAAGTGTGCCGGTTTGAATGATTCGGCATAAAACACCATTTTTCTCGGTAAGATGTGGTTGCCCTACCACGTCTTCCAATTTTTGTGGACGCATCCGAAAAGCGAGAGGTTGAAGATTAGATTGGGGAAAATAAAAAAAGTTTTCTTTTGTTTGGTTCACAGCTTCCCTCTTATAAACAGAGAAGGTTTTTTATTTTAACTTGTAATATCATTATCATCGGAAAATATGTATTCTTCATCAGCCGAATTATTTTGCAACGCGCTATCAGTTGGGAGTGAAGTAAAAGTTCCTAACGCCGAATCAATCTCAACAATCCATTCAAACGTTTCGTCGGAGAGCATCCCTAACTTTTCTCCTAAAGCGATTTCCATAGTTTGCAAAAACGAGTTGTTCCGATAGATAGTATTTATTTCTTCAATCGAAACCCCGTTTAATTGAGATAAATAGTGTTTAATTTCTTCTTGAACAGCATACTCTTCAACAGTCAGGCATATTTTTTGTGGGCAATCAATAATCAATTGCTCAATTATTTCTGCCTTAAGGTCTTCGGTTTTTTTGATAAATACTTTTATATCACTGAGAATATCTTTGATGGTTTCATAAAATTCCTGCATTCAGATCATATTCCTTTTATTAAGGTATTTTGTAAAGAATAACTTTCATTAATTCTTAAAAATCTCACCACCATGTCTAAATCAAATTATATAACCTCAATATTCAATTATTATTTCTTGCTCAGAGTTATTAATTTATCTACCTCTTCTGGGAAGGGAGCACCTTCCATTGGACCCTTTCTGGTTACTGCCAATGCACCAACCGCATTTGCATAACGTGCACTTTCCTTTAAAGAACGTTTTTGGATAAGACTGACTAAGAAACCGGCGTCAAAACAATCTCCTGCTCCTGTCGGGTCAATTTCTTCTACTTCAAAGGCGGGAACATCATATTTTGTTCCTCGTGAATAAACCGTACTTCCTAATGATCCCTTTTTAAGAACAACAACATCAGTACCTTTTTCTAAAAGTGCAAAAACAGCTTCTTCGGGATCCTTTTTACCGGTGAGCATAGTTGCTTCTTCTCCTGAGGGGAAAACAATTGAAGCATTTTCAATAATTGGTTGGCAAAGGGCTCTCACCTTATCAACTCCTAATATTTCCGGTCGGATATTGGGATCAAAACTAATTTTTACCCCATTTTTTTTGGCTGTTTCAATAGCCAAGTAAATGGTTTCTTTCCAATCCTGGTTAATTGAAACCGCTGAGCCATTAATGTGAAGAAAACGGGCTCCTTTAAAATATGAACTGACGATCCGACTTTTATCAATAACACCGCTTGCAGCATTTCGGATATGGTATAAGAATTTTCTCGATCCATCAGAAAAATAAGCAACAAATGCAACTCCGGTTGTCGCCTCAGGCTTACTTTGAAAATAGGTTAGGTCAACACCATCAAAACGAAGGCGGTCTTGAATGACTTTGCCAAAATCATCATTGCCGATTGTCCCAACAAAACCCACTTTCCCACCCAGTCGAGCTGCGCAATCAGCGAATATTGCTGGAGCACCACTGGGATAGGGACCAATGAATACTTCGGGTTTGTCTAAACCGGCTCCAATTTTTTCCCTCATAATCTCTACTAATGCTTCTCCCATAGATATTATTTCAGGCATTTGTATTCTCCACCTCAACAATAATGGTTTTTAAAGTACATTTGTATTTCTTTTTGGCAATATAACACAAAGAGTCAATTTGGGAAAGTAACCAGAATAGTTTAATAATTTTGTTTTTTTATTATTGATTATCTCTTATTTGAAAATTTTTTGAACGGGATAATGCCAATTTCCTTTAAAATTGTAGGTCTAGATGTGAGTAATTTTAAATTAACCTCATAACTAAATGCTGCATTACAGAACTTTACCTATAGTTTCAATAGCATAATCAATGTTTTGTTTGTTAACAACACGGGATGTGACCATCCGTATTAACTTTGGTTTTGCTAAAGTTACCAAAACTCCTTTCTCTTTCAGTTTTTCAATAAATAGTTTTCCTGAAATTTTCGTTCCGGAAATATCTACTAAAATAAAATTTGTCTGTATCTGATTAAAATCGATTTTAATTCCTGGTAGATGGGATATTCCCTGAGCTAAATAATTCGCATTTTGATGGTCTTCTCTTAAAAGTTGAATGTTCTCTTTTTGTAGAGATATTATGCCGCAAACTGCCAACCATCCAGTTTGACGCATGCCACCTCCCAGCATTTTTCGATATCTTTTGGCCCTCTCAATAAAACCGCAACTCCCTGCAAGAATCGATCCGATTGGAGCACCAAGACCTTTTGACAAAGAAACCATGACCGAATCGGCATAACAGGTTAAGTCGCCCACTTCTTTGTTTAAAGCAACAGCTGCGTTGAATAGCCGGGCTCCATCACAATGAACAGGTATCCCCTTCTTTTGAGCAAAAGAATAAAGAGCTTCAATCTTTTCTAAAGGCGGTATAATTCCTCCGTAACGGTAATGGGTAATTTCAGTACAAATAAGGCTGGTACGAGGATAATGGATATCATCGGCTCGAATTGCTGATTCGACAGCTGAAACATCGGGAACACCAGAATGATCTTCAATGCCCCGAAACATCAATCCCCCTACCATTGCTCCGCCACCGGTTTCTGATAGTCGAATATGAGCATTTTCTTCGCAAATCAGTTCATCACCTTGGTTGGTATGAGTGAGAAGAGCAACTAAGTTACCCATAGTTCCGCTTGGAACAAAAATCGAAGCTTCTTTTCCAAGGATTTCAGCTGCAATTTTTTCTAAATGAACTTGGTTGGGATCTTCTCCATAAACCGAATCACCCAAGGTGGCTTTAAAAGCTGCATCGACCATAGCCGGCGTTGGAAGAGTAATAGTGTCTCGCCTTAAATCGACAATATTCATTTTTTACACCTCAATAAAACTTTTTAATGGGTTTAGGTTTTAAGTAAAACCTCTTCATGATTTAAAATGGAAAATTCTTTACTTTTGGTGGGGGAAGATCCATGGCATAGAACAAGTTACTTGCTTTTCCGAATAATAAACTATGCAGCAAATATAAGCGATTTTTAAATGGATTCCAATCATTCTCTAAGAAAAGCTGTAAATATCTCTTTAAACATTTCTTTTTTATCTTCAGTAATAATTTTACCTTCTTTACTTTCATCCATACAATATCCCCAAATGCTTGATGTCAAAACTCTCATGAAATCTTTTCCGGTAATAATGAGACCATTGATAGTAACGATATTGCCGATGGTATCGCCAAAATTATCACGAAACACTTGGAATTTATCCATAACCTTTTTAAATCCTTCCAGAGTATTGTGATGATGGAGAAAATCATATCCTGCCCGTTGAAATACCGTCATTAATTCGCGCTCTTCCATAATAAAATTAAACAAATTTTCAATTATGGCAGCTACTCTTTCTATTTGGTTTTCTGTGGGATTAATATCCTTCACTTTTTCCATTGCTTGAAGAATTACTTGTTCGATAAGACCTACCATCAAATCCAATTTACTGCTGAAATAGTAATAGATGGTAGATTTTTTAACTCCTGAACTACTCGATATTTCTTCCAAAGTTGCTTCAAAATAACTCTTTTCAGCAAAAATTTTTTTTGCTGCTTCTAAAATTTTTTGTTTTTTATCGACCAAATATATCACCTTAAATATAACTTTTTTATTTTTTGGTTATTATTCGAATGGATAGAACAAATCGTACTATCCTCAAAATACTATTAAATGAATTCCCCCATTGAGGGGTGTGGGGGGATGCGTTTTTTATCTGTCATCCTGAGCCCTCGCTTTTCGAGGGCATGAGGATCTCATCTTTTTAAATTTTTTCTCCCCTTGACTTTTAGGAATGAGATTGCCACGTCACTTCGTTCCTCGCAATGACGGAACATTAAAAAAATCCAACCCCCCTTTACCCCCTTTTGTAAAGAGGGAGATTGATCAGCATATATATTTATTGTTATCTGGTACTGTTAGGCAACATGAAGGTCTATCCAGAAAACCCACGGTCATGACAAATCAAGGCCCTTCATATTAATTCAATTAATGAAAAGCCTTGATTATACAAAATTCCTAAAACACATGCTTAACACTCAAAGACAATGTATCACCTGCCATGGCCAGCAATGAAGGTGGAGCACCGCTCGAAATCGAATAGGATAAGGTAATGGTCCAATTTTCTTTTGGATTATAATCAGTTCCGATAACATTAATCATGCTTCCATCGTTGAGGTTTAGGATGGAATTTAAAAATGGTTTCCATTTGCTGTCCGGACTCGGTTTTTCCAATCGAAAGAAGAGATAAGAGTTGATATCCTTTCCTTCTTCGTAGGGATTTCCCAACAGGTAGATAAGGTTATAATAGCTATTGTCACTGGCTGTATAATCAGCCCCAACACTGGCTTTCCAATACATTTCATCGAAAACATCAACAGTGGTAAAGTTGGTGGTTCCATCTGCGTTATGTGTTGTAATTTGATTGGTCCATTTCTCAGGAATAAAAAGGGCAAAGTCAGCACGGAAAGTGACTCCGGCGATTCCAGGAATTTCCCCTTGAAACTCGGCACCTAAGACACTTCTTTCCGGATATCCCATCTCAGTTTGTACCAAACTCGATCCATCTGGGTTGACTGTAATATCAGTACGATAAGGATAAGCATTGAGATAGTATCCTTTGAGGAAGCTAAAAGCCGTATCTACGCTTCCCACATTTCCTCGAGCGCGCACACCCCAAACAGGATTGAGAAAACCAACCTCAGGAAGGTGTTGAATGGTATCAATTTGCATAACTTGAGGATTTAAATCCAGCATTGATGCCAATTGATACCCTAAAAACAAATTATCGATTTGATCCGGTCGATAATTGGATTGAAATTCAGGTTGATAAACAAATTCCAATGACCAGGTTGGATTCATATACCACTCGACATTAAGGGCAAGAACAGGGATTTTTTCATCGAGGGCATCTTGGCTGATCGATTGAGAAAAAGGTCGGGGATTAATATTATCAATCGGACTAAAGGCATCACTCGCACCCCAGGTAAGATGCATATATCCAACTTTATAATCGATATCTTCAGAAGGCGTAGAAAAACCCTGAATATACAATTCATTTAATCGTATTGGAGAATAGTTGTTTTCTGATTGGTACTTTAAAGATACATCAGCCATGAGATAATAATCATCAGATAAAGATGGATTATATTTGAGCTGCAACTTTGTCCCATATCCAAAGCCTTCGGTATCAAAGGCGTAGTTTCCATAGGCACTTACTTCGCCATAAATATCTGCAGCAAACGAAAAAGGAGTAAAAACCAGAATAATGATCATAATTGATATAGAAAATAGAATACCTTTCATCATTCAGCCCTCAAATTTCTGGTCTTTGAATGGTCCGAACGCTGAAAAAGTTACTCGGTAGATCAATTCCTTTTTCAACGCTTTCCATCTCAACCAAAGAGGTTGAGTTGTCTTTAAGGTCTTGGAAGTACATTTTTAAAATAGTAATACTTCCATCCTCTTCTTCCTGTACTTTTTGGACTTCTAAAACCTTCCACTGATTGCCGTCGAGATCGATGAACTCAATTTTTTTAAAGTAAAACTTCTCTTTATCAACGGTCATGATGAGCTTGGAATAATCAGAGTCAGGATCATTCGGAACGAGATCTAAAATGTAATTCTCATCGTCATCATCATTCATTAAAGTTGCATCATAATCGTCTTTGCTGTAACCTCCGCTCAGATCCTCAAAAGAAAAATTGGTTCCAGCGAATTTTTCTTTTTTGCCTGAACCGGCAATACGACGAACTTTTTTAAATGCCGGCATGAAGAGATATATCTGATCCCCATCTTTCATGCTAAGCATGGTTACATTTTTCACTTCAGCCGGACTTAGAAAACGAAATATAAATGCCCGATTCTCGGTGTCCTCGGAATCATCGTATGAATACATAACTAGATCTCGTTTCTCTTCTTTCCCCTTTTCGTCAGTCATAATCATGGTTCCAACTGATTTTTGAGTCGCATTCAATGCACTTCTTGCTTCCATCTCATCGAGAATTTCGTCTGCTGTTATTGCAAATGCCTGAAGCGAAAAGGCCACAAATACAATTATGAGGAAAAAAGTCATTATTAATTTTTTCATTTTCTTTTGGCTCCTTTATTCTTTTTTAATGGTGATTTTTCTTTTTTTACTGGAGAATGGTGGTTGTTTTCTTCACATAAGAATAATTTTCGATCACAGATCGAAAGAAGTAACGGGAGAAGGAACAAAGTATAAACGACAGCTAATAATAGAATGGTCGCCATTAATGCACCAAAACTTCTCATCATGCTTATTGGACCAAGTGCCATAACATAGGTTCCACAGGAAACTGCCAGTGAATTCAAAATCATCCCTCGACCAGTACTGGTAACGGTATTGAATAAGGCATTTTTCGGATCAATCTCCAACTCCCGATTCCATCGATAAATAAAATGGATTGTATAGTCAATTCCCGCTCCAATTGCAATACTGGCGACCATCAATGTTGCGACATTGAGCGGGATTTTAAATAGACCCATAATTCCAAATGAGGTATACACAGTGAGAGCGAGGGGGATATAAGCAAAAACCGATCTTTTAAAGTTCTTTAACTGCAACCAAACCAATAA
This sequence comes from Atribacter laminatus, assembly GCF_015775515.1. Taxonomy (NCBI): domain Bacteria; kingdom Pseudomonadati; phylum Atribacterota; class Atribacteria; order Atribacterales; family Atribacteraceae; genus Atribacter; species Atribacter laminatus. The sequence goes on along the minus strand of NZ_CP065383.1, from coordinate 2,348,662 downwards.
AAAGATAACTGCAAAGGCAACAATCATGCTCCGCTGTTGTTCAGTAAATAACCGGCTGTTAATCGTGTCATTAATGATAGGTGATCCAGTGAGCCGATAGCTAACCGTAATATCTCCTTCTTCGTCCGGTATATACACTTGGGAATCAAGAACCTGGTAAAAAATAAACTGATATTCATCACTAAGCGGATTACCAACAATTTGTTCTACTTCACTTTTCAAGAAATTCATTTTTTCTCTTTTTCCAACTTGTTCTATTGAATAAGAAAGGATATCCGCCAGGTATTCCGCAGTTCCTTCATCGAATTCAAAGTCACGAACCAATGCTTGATCAAGAGAAACAGATTGGTTATCAGTAAACCAACTTTGCAAGGTTTGGGCAACATCACTCACGGTTAAACCCAGGTCTTCTATTTCTAAAGACGCTCCTTTGGCTGTTTTCTCTGCCGTTTCGGTGTCGAGTTGGATAAATTCCGAGTCTGGTTTTTTAACTATAGACATCACTGTATTTTTCACTTCTTCTCGAGTAAGGAAAGATTGATTGAGAAATATTTCCAAATCGTTTACGATGGTTTCGGCTAAGTATTCTTGTGCTCCTGGTTCATCAATAGGAACAACTCGAACTGTATGTGGACGAGATTCAAGAAATTGAATCATATGTTGAACTTCTTCATTTAAAATCTGTGAGGTTGATTCTTCGGCTCGGCATTCAACAATGCTGGCATTCTCATCCTTATTTATTCTTCCTTCAATATAGCTGTTGCCTTGAGCATATAACCAGAGATTCCCAATTTTATCTATGCTATCGGGAATTGCTTTGTATCCAGGACCTTCCACAGCTTCGTTTAGATTCATAATAAAGTCGGCAATTGATGAAGAATCTTTGAATGCATAGAACTGTTCACTGTATTTAGAGATTCGAACCATTTCACGCAGAATAAAAGGATTTTTTACGTCTTCAGTCTCAAGATATACATAATTGTAATCGGATCCACCAAATCGATTTTTAAAATACTCCAAAAGGATGGTAATCGGATGGTTGGGACCCATACTTGCTTTAACCGTAGTTTCAATATTAATTCGGGGAATACCTAATCCTAAAATGACAATTGCAATAATTGTACCTATTACTACGGCTTTTTTGCGGTGAGTTACTGATTTATATATAAAATTTAAGATTTTATTGATTAATGAATTGGAGTTTCTAACGTCCACTTTGCTGAAATGGGTTGGTGCTTTTTTGGGACGGAATATGGTTAAAAAGGCGGCTAATGAAAAGGTTGCAAGTAAAAAGCCGAAGAAAACGCCTAACCCTGCATATAACCCAAAATCGGCAACCGGTTTGAATTGAGCAGTCATCAAAGAAAAGAATCCACCAAGGGTGGTTATTGCACTTAAGAATATCGGTACCAGCACCCAGTTAAGTGTGCTTTTTATGACTTCGTTCCCATTCAGTTGATGGCGGAAATCGTAATACCGGTTCATAAAATGAACACCATAAGCCGAGACCAAAGCAACCATCATGATGGGAATGACAGCCGATATCATAGTCATAGGTCGATTCAATACCACTGAGAAACCTAAAATCCAAATTGAAGAAAACAAGGCAACGAAGATGGGGAGTATCACTCCCTGAAAAGTCCGAAAACCCCAGTATAGAATTAATAGAATGATCAATGCTGCGATAGGGGTAAGTCGTACCATGGTTTGCCGGGCATCGTTGCCCATTTCACGGGTAATAACCGGAAGCCCAAAGTAGGTCACTTTTTGAGCATTTCCCTTCAATGGATCAACGACTTTTTGTACGGCATCAATGGCTTTGTATTCGTCAACTGTGCTAAAAAAAGAAATCGAGACAATGGTTGCCTTTCCATCTTCAGTCACCATTTTGCCCCAGATCAACTCGTCATCTTGAAGATCAGATTTGAGATCTTGGGCTTCTTCGATAGTTTGTGGAAGGATTTCAACAACTTCTTTGACATTGAATCCCTCTTCGGTGGGAATAATTTTGGGCATGTTCGTCAACGCTGATACTGTTCTAACTTCAGAGACTTTCTCAACCGCATTTACTATTTGTTCTAAGGTATTTAAACTTTCTGGAGTGAATAAGTCATCAAATTCTAGGGCAATTATCATCGATTTTTTTTGGAAACTGGAAAATTTATCTTCTAAGGAGTTATAAAAGGAAACCTGAGGATCACTTTCAGGGACATATTTGGTGAAATCATCTTCAAAGCGGATATTTCGAAATTGAATACCGAAAATAATCGTTATTGCAATAGTTACAATAAATATTGGCCAGGCATAACGTACGATGTATTCTTCTAATTTTTTCACAATGAGTGGGCCTCCTTTTAAACTGACCGTTCAGTCGAAATTTCTTGGTTATATTATCTAACTTTAAAAAGTTATTCAAGTGATTTCTTATTTTTTCCAGATATTTTTGTAGCTCCCCAAGATTCTTAAAAATAAAGTGTTTTCTTTTAAAGATTGAATGGTTTTTTTATGTCGATCTTCAACAATATTTCCTTCCCAATCGGCATAAAAAAGATACTCCCAAGGTTTTCCTGGGATTGGGCGTGATTCCAATTTAACAATATTAATTTCTGAATCGGCAAATATTTTGAGTACTTGAAATAGAGCACCTGGTTGGTTCTTTAATACAAAAACTCCCGACACCTTGTCGTCTTCGATCGTGGGATTAAAGATTTGTGACAGGATTATAAATCGGGTAAAATTACGAATATTATCTTCAATATCCTCTTCTAAGACGGTAAGGTGGTATTTCTCAACTGCTTCCTGACTGGTTATACCCGCTCCTCCAATACCAAATTCTGAAATCCTTCGAGCAGCTTCCTCGGTATTTCCAACATCCATAATTCGAATATTTTTCATCGATTCTAAAAAACGACTACTTTGAGCAAAACCCTGGGGATGAGCAAAAAGAACTTGGATATTTTCTCTGATTGTCCCAGGAAAGACAGCTAAATGCTGAGAGACTCTAATGATTCTTTCTCCGACGATACATACTTCCGGGTAATCGAGAAAAAGCTCATAATTTCCATGAATGCTTCCCGTTAGAGTATTTTCTATCGGTAACACGCCATAACAAGCATTTTTTGAAACAACTTCTTCAAAAATCTGACGAAAACTATTGCAATTGATATATTCAGAACTATCAGGAAACATTTTTCGAGCTACCTGAGAACTAAATGAGCCAATCTTTCCCAAAAAAGCGACTTTAGGCGTTTGAGATATTTGACTCGGTGATGGAATAAATACTTGGTCACGCACTTTAGGACGCTTGATAACCTCTTTACCAGTTAAAACGCTAATAATTTCTAAATCGTTCATTAATTTACGAAATTGGTCGGGATACAAACTTTGAGGACCATCTGATAAAGCTTTATCTGGCTCATGATGAACTTCAACGGTTATTCCATCAGCTCCACAGGCTACTGCTGCTCGAGCCATGGGAATTACCTTTTCTCTCAGTCCTGTTCCATGACTAGGGTCAACAATAACCGGAAGATGACTAAGGTCTTTGATTAAAGGTATAGCCGTTAAATCAAGCGTGTTTCTGGTAAGACGCTCTATAGTACGAATACCACGTTCACAAAGGATGATCTGGAAGTTACCAAAACTCAGAATGTACTCAGCTGCATTTAACCAATCTTCTATGGTTGCTGACATTCCTCTTTTAAGAAGAACGGGCTTGCCGAGCTTCCCCACTTTCTTAAGAAGTTCAAAGTTTTGCATATTTCTTGTTCCAATCTGGATGATATCGGCATATTGAGCAACAATGTCGGCATTTTCCGGGCTGGTCGCTTCGGTTACAATAGGAAGGTCAAATTCTTCTCGAGCTTGAGCAAGAATTTTTAATCCCTCTTCCTCTAAACCTTGAAAGCTATAAGGTGAGGTGCGGGGTTTATAAGCTCCTCCTCTGAGTATTTGAGCACCCATTTGTTTAACTACTTCAGCTGTTTTAAATAGCCTTTCTTTTGATTCCACAGCGCAAGGTCCAGCTATAATGGTTAAGTTATTCCCACCAATTGGGATTGAACCAACTTCAATAATTGTTCCTTCCGGTTTATATTTTCGATTAGCTAATTGATAGGGAGTGTTTATTTCTATAGTCTTCTCGACTAATATGGGATCAATTAAACCCGTTGGTGATGCATTTCCTTCAAATATAATGTTGGTTTTCTCGGTATCGACAAAATAAATAGAAATCCCTTGTTCTTTCCATTTTTTGGAAAGCCCATCTTTTTCACTTTCATTCAGTCTTTTTTTAAGAAGGTATATCAATTGAATCCTCCTGCTGTCAAAAAGTCATGTTGAAAAAATACGCTTCTAGATGAACAAAGTCAAGTTCTCCGTTATAATTGTAAGGATGATTTATTTTTTATTTATCACCAACCCAGAGCATTCAAAAGGGGGTGTTATGAATGCCAACCGGAATCGTTAATGAAATGGAATTATTATCAAAAAATATAAATGAGTTATTAGAGCAAAAAAAGCTCTTTGACATAAAAAGACTCGTTAATGATTTGCATCCTGCGGATGTAGCTGAGCTTATGACCTTTTTTGACCGGGATAATCAGGTAGTTCTGTTCCGATTGTTACAAAAGGACATGGCTATCGCTGTTTTTGAGCAATTAGATTTCGAACGTCAGGAAAATCTTTTAAACAGTTTTACCGATGATAAAGTTTCTGAAATATTGAATTACATGTCACCAGACGACCTCACTGAACTGTTAGATGAATTACCAGCGAAAGTTGTAAAAAAATTGCTCTATCTTTTAAATCCTGATCAACGGAATATGGCAAGTCTTCTTTTGGGCTATCGCGAAAATTCCGCTGGTCGAATTATGAACCCTGGATATATTGATTTGAAAGAAAATTATACCATTGCGCAGGCATTGGAAAGGATTCGAAAGCTCTCTCCTCCCGAAGATATGATTTACACCGCCTATGTAACTGATATCCAAAGACATCTCATCGGGATTATAACACTCCGCGATTTAATCCTCTCAACTCCAGAAAAAAAAGTAACTGAAATTATGGATACTGACGTTGTTTTTGTGTCGACTGATGATGATCAGGAGTTGGTTGCTCGCAACATTCAGAAATATGACCTGTTGTCCCTGCCGGTTGTAGACCATGAACACCGCTTGGTTGGTGTCGTAACCGTTGATGATGCTATCGACATCATTGAAGAAGAAGCCACAGAAGACATTCATCGATTGGCAGCCATCCAAACTACAGAGGATGAATACCTTCACTCAACAGTAATGCAAAAGGTTCGAAATAGGATTCTTTGGCTAGTAGCTTTACTTTTGGGAGGCATGGTCACCAGTTTTATAATCCAAAACCAATCAGCTCTCATTCAAACCGTTGTTTCTCTTTCTTTTTTTATACCAGCTTTGATAAATACCGGAGGAAATGTTGGAAGTCAATCTACTTCAATAATGGTAAGAGGAATTGCACTGAATGAAGTCGACTCAAGGAATATTTTTAAAATTGCTTTAAAGGAATCATTAGTAGGGAGTATTTTAGGTGGTTTGCTTGGATTAGTAGGTTTTTTTAGGGTATTACTCCTTCGCGAAAGCTCTATGATTGGAATCATCGTGGGGATCTCAATCTGGGTAGTCGTTTTTGTTTCCAATTTGATTGGAATCATTATCCCTCTTTTCTTGAAAAAAATGAAATTTGATCCTGCGCTTTCTGCAACACCGGTGATTACCACCATCGTTGATATGATCGGTGTTTTTCTTTATTTTCAAATTGCTCGCATTTTTATTGGTTTTTAAAATTTCATGACAATCTTATTGTTTGGCATCACCAAATAAGGATGAAAACCAAGATTCGACATGCCATGGCATGTCGCTACATTATTTAGGTTAAAATATCATTTCTAAGAGTCCAACCGTTTTTTAGTTAGACGACGTGGCAATCACATCCACCCCCTCCGTCATTGCGAGGCGGTCAACCGTTCTTTGGTTGGACGACGTGGCAATCACATTTAGTATATTTTTTTAAAATAATTAAAAGATGAGATCCTCACGGCTTCGAAAAACGAAGCCTCAGGATGACGTTGGCGGTGTCAGATGAGATCCTCACGCGGGAAAGTACCGCTCAGGATGATGCCTGTGGCGTTAGATGAGATATCCTCACGCCCTTGAAAAACGAGGGCTCTGGATGATGCCTGTGGCGTTAGATGAGATATCCTCACGCTCTCACAAGCGAGGGCTCAGGATAACAGATTAAAGAATTCATTTGATGGTATTTTCTGGATAGAAAAAATTCTGGGCAGCTTTCTGAATTTCTTCCAAGCAAGCCAGACAATTTTTAATTTCAGCTTTTTTGTCAAATCCTCGAAAGACCACCTCGCCTTGGTATTTACAATGAAAACCGTCAAAAAAAAAGCGACTGCTCAAAATGACTCCATCAAATAACTTTTTACCCTGGGTTGCACCTACAGCCAAGAGAAATCCTTTTTTGAGTTTCATTCCCTCTTTCAAAAGGTACTTACGTGACCAGAGAACTTGAGAACGGTCAATTAAAGCTTTTAGAGCGCTGGGAAATCCATAAAAAAAGATGGGGGCACTAATAATGACTCGGTCGGCTTGAAGGAGATGGTTTGAAACTGTTTTTATTTCGTCATCAAAAACACAGACACCAGTTTTTTCACAAACTCGACAACCTCTACATTGACTGAAGCTCAATTCTGAAGGAATAATTTTGATAATTGTGTCAGTTGGTTGAACGGAAGATAAAAAAACGTCTAACATTACATCACTATTTCCACCGCGTCGGGGACTCCCATAAATAGCAACGATATTCACCCGCAGACCCTCCCAAAAAACCGGTATTTTTTATTACTAACTAGGAATTCGTGGTTTTGCGATAATTTCACGTATTTCAAAATCATAAAAATTCCTGGCATAAGAGGGTTTGACCACCAAAGCGGTATCTGCTCCTTGGTGGGTTCCGCCTATGGATATGACCTCATGATCAGTATTAATCACCCCTGCTTCGGCTGCCATAATGGTTATTTCAACAGCAACTTTCACCCCCTGACTGAATCGACGAAGTGTTTCAGAAATAATTTTATGAGGATGGGGTATCCCTTGTTCGGACACTCCCCCAATAATATCGTCACTTAAAACATGATGAGAAATGACTACCTTTGCTCCTTGTTCTTCTAACTGGTTACGAACCGAATCACTCATATCCCACCCTTCGCTTTTATAGGAGCAGGAAATTCCAACTATAATAATTTGAATTTTGGTATTTTTAAAAATTTCCAGAGCTTTAAAACCAGTATCTCCATGAGTTGAGGCAACAATGAGGTTAGAAATTCCCAAATCCAGAGCTCTTTTTCGTGCTGCTTGCAGTGTGAGCTCGGTGTTTTCAGGACCGGTTTGATCATAATAAATAACTGGTCTTTCCATGGTTTCCTCCTAATAAATATTCAATATTCTAAAGTTAATGTTATCATACCTAACTTATTTTTTCTTCCCGGTTGTCTTATCCTGTAAAAGACATTTACCATGAATACCTTAACACTGTCATCCTGAGGCTTCGCTTTATGAAGCTGTGAGGATCTCATTTTTTACATATTATTAAATCGAGAAATCATATTTTTATTGTCACCTAATGCCACGGAAGTGGCAAGGATTTCTATCCTGAAAATACCGGACCGTTTTTTAATGTCATTCTTTCAGAGCAACCAACCAGGTTCTCATTCTAGGTTCTCATTCTAGGTTTTCACCCTCATCCTTAACCTTCTCCCATCAAGGGAGAAGGAACTCTGAATTCTTTTTGTTCTTTTTTCCCTCACCCTTTCGTGGGAGAGGGTCAGGGTGAGGGGGATACCTATTTTCATTTTCATCTGGTGCTACAATGTGGCATGAAGACCTACCCTGTCATGACAGCAAACTGAAAGCATTCAACAATAAAGAATAACTCACTCTTAGCTCATCTTTATTGGTCTTAATTTCTTGATGGTATAATGAATAAAAGTACTCAAATAGGTATTTTTCTGCGTCAAAGATAATTAAGGAGGAAGGAAGTTTATGAAAAGTTTGCAATTGACAATCCTATTTTTATTTTTACTTATGATTTTTGTTCTAATAGGGCATATCGCTTTTGGTCAAAATCAATCGACAACCAGTCAACCCTTTGACATTGAAGTAGTTGAAGTACCCGAAATTTTGGTGTTTTCTTTGAAAAAAGAAATTCAAGACTTTTCTCAGGAATTACCACAAATCATACACGATTCAGTAGTTGAGCTAACCAAAATGGGAGGGAAGCCCTCCGGACCGTTAATTGTCCTTTATTATTTAAAAAATGTGGATTTTAATCAACCCTTAGGAAAAATCTTAACCGAGGTCGCTTGGCCGGTGGACAAAGCCCAATATTCTAATAACCAACTCCCTAAAATTAAAGCAGCTCGAATTATATTCAAGGGTTCTTATCAAGGCATGAATGCTGTTTACCAGTCAATTCATTCCTGGTTAGTTCAAAATCATTATAAAATTGTTTATCCTACTCGAGAAATCTATCATAATGATCCTGCTACGACCACAGCTGAGGATTTGCTTACCGAAATTCTTATACCTGTCGAAGAAGCGAAGGATTAAAATAAACAACTAGTAGATGATGTGGTTTCACTACGAAATTCTCCCCTCGATAATGGGGAGAATTTCGTAGAAAGAGGTATTAAAGATTAAGTTTATTAATCAGCGATCCGGTCAAATTCACCAATAGTATCATCAACAAATTTATACGCCTTCCCCATAGGATCGATTTGGAATTGAACAAACCCGCCTTCATCCAAGAAATCGGGTATAGAAAATAAAAATGTATCTCGATTCCAAGGAGTTAAAATAACCTTAGATTGCTTAGGTCCAATAGCAAAAACTAAATTTTCACCTTCAATACTTATTAAAATTTCTCCGAAAACCGGGTTAACGTATTTTCCTGTATAAGCTTCCAAGGGAAGAGGTTTTTCCTTAGGAATATCAGGAATTTCAGCTTCCTGGGATAGAGATGTTTTGAATGCTTTTAAACTTTCAGCACTCCAATCTTTTAGGGGATTCCCAAAGTAAAGATCAACAAAATGTTTTCCCAGTGCTTCAGGAAGTTGTGTATCAGACATATTGGTCAGAACGACAATTCCCAATTTAGCCTCAGGTATAATCTGTATTACAGATTTAATGCCAGAAGTTCCTCCATTATGCCAAATTAAAGAATAGGGTTCATATTTAGTCGTAAGCCAGGCTAAATTATAAAAGTTATTTGCATCTAATATGGTTTTGGGAGAATGCATGTATTGAATATTCTCTTTGCTGATAAGCTGTTTTCCTTCATAAACTCCTTCATTAAGTTGAAGAACCATCCATTTAGCCATATCGACAACATTCGAATTAATCCCACCAGCAGGAGAATAGGTATACACCCAATCAATATATGGCCAATCCATAGGGAGCATTTTCGCCTGACCTTTTATATTTTGATGGAGATAAGCAACATTTAGAGCCTGAGTAAAACCATCTTGGATGCAAGTAGTATCATTCATTCCCAATGGATCAAATATTCTTTCTTGTAAATTATCTTCCCAGGTTTTTCCAGAAGCTTTTTCTACTAAAGATGCTGCGACTAAAAAAAGATTATTCATATATGCAAATTCACTTCGGAAGCTACTTATAGGTTGAATATAACGAATGGAATGAATAATATAATCACGATCGAAACCAAGGAAAGATAGAAAATCTCCCGCATAACCAGGCATACCGCTATGTTGAGCCATAACATCATTGATGAGAAATTCACGGGTTACCCAGGGATCATACATTCGAAAATCAGGAAGATAATCAATGACTTTATCTTTCCAATGAAATTTTCCTTCATCGACCATCATGGCAACTAAGGCGGCGGTAAAAGCCTTGGAAGTTGAGCCAATCTGGAAAATTGTCTGTTCATCAACCGGATCACTTTCTCCAACTTTTTTTACTCCAAAGCCCTTGGCATAGATCATTTCATCTCCTTGGACGATGGATATTGCCATCCCAGGAATTCCCCAATCTTTGCGAGCTTGTTCAGCATAGGCTTCAAAATCAGCAAGAATTTTCTGTAAAGCTACCTGATCGGGATGGTTAATGCTGTCGTTCGCTAAAACTGATAGTGAAGTAATTAAAATACAACTCATAACAAAAAGCATTAAAAATGATGATCGGACAAATAATTGATAAAGCTTGTTTTTTCTCATATAATTCTCCTTTTTTTATTTTTTAAAAATGAGAGCTTTTTAAAAGCTTTATTTTATAATTCTTTGCCTATGTTTATCGGAAAAATATTGCATATCTTTAATCTTTTTATTTTTTTTCAAATTCATTAAACATTAGCGTCTCTTTGATATAGCCATAAAAGACTTGAAAGGTTAAAATGGATAGAAAATTTTAATATCCATTAAACCACAGTCGATGGAGGAACATAATGAAAAGAAAAGTTGCCAAACTCATATCGCCAAAAACTTTTATTATTGAACAAGAAGAAATTCCACTCTTAAAAAAAGATGAGGTTCTTGTAAAAATTAATACTTGCGGTATATGCCACACTGAGATGTCCACCTATTTGGGAGAAAGTGTCACGATTATCGAAGGACTCGAAAACTATCGCTTTCAAAAAGAAATTCCATACCCGGTTGAACTGGGTCATGAACCATCAGGTATTGTTATTGATGTCGGAAGTGAGGTAAAAAATTTTAAAATTGGCGACCGAGTCGGGGGACCGATTGATGGGTCATTTGCGTCACATGTGGTTACTATTCCTAAAAAATTGGTTAAAATTCCCGATTCGGTTAAGAATCCAGAATACTGTTTAGCTGAGCCTTTAGGTTGTATATCGAACATGGTTCGATCTGCCCGTCCTGAATATGGTGATTTTGTTGCCGTCATTGGTTGTGGAACAATGGGTTTATTAACGCTATCAGCTTTAAAACAAATGCCCCTTCAAGGCCTTATCGCTATCGACCTCCAAGATTCACGCCTGGAATGGGCTAAAAAATTTGGTGCCCAAATAACCCTCAATCCTAAACGAGATGACTGTGAACAATTTATCCAAGATTTAACTGATAATCGAGGGGTAGATGTGGCAATTGAAATAACTGGAAAATTAAAAGGCCTGGAAATGGCTTCGTTGATGATTCGCAATGCATCCTTTTATGGGTATCAAGGCAGGGGCAGAATCATCGCATCGTCATTTTACGCTGGTGATCAAATAATGAGCAACACTCTTGGTTATCAACTGATGTTTAAATCACCGATAGTCACCTCGGTTCACCCCTGGCATTCTCTCAATTTTATGGAAGATGTCGCCAAAGGGGTTTGGGGATATCAAAACCACTTCCTTCCTCTCGATCAATTGGTCACTCATAAATTTTACCTTGAAGACCTAGCTAAAGGGTTTGAAGCAGCATCGGGAGAGAATACTGAATATATGAAAGGCGTTATCATTTTGGAATAATTGGCATAAATATTTAAGCGGATTTTAAAAGGTAAAAGCAATTCCAAGAAGTAAGGAGTCTTTTCATGATAAAAAATTCGATGAATCATCATCAATTAAAAATGTCGCTTTTTGCATTTTCGATTGCCTTTATGCTTCATCTCCTTCTCTTTTCAACTGCTCCACTTTCAACAATTATCATGAAAGAAATGAACCTTTCTCATGCTGGGTTTGCCTTTATTTTTGGGATTGCTATGATCAGTTTGGTTGCTTCTCGTATCCCCTGGGGACTTATAGGAGATCATATTGGTTTTCGGAATGCCTTTCGGATTGCTCTTCCCATATCAGCAATTGCAGCAGTCATTCGCCCCTTTACCCAGAGTTATGCTACCCTTCTTCTTACTCAGCTCGCTCTTGGTTTTGGTTTATTATCAGTTCTCCCAATTCTGCCAATTTTAGTTAAAAAATCATTTCAAAAAACATCAACTGGTTTTGCTACCGGAATTTATGTTGCTGGTTTTGCTGCTGGGAATGCAACTGCTATTGCGTTTACGCCAAGTTTATTAAACTTTATCAGTTGGAGGACCATTCTGTTCATTTATGCCCTTATACCGGTTTTGGTATCAGCATTTTGGTGGATCTTGATTCCCGCGACTCATTTGAAAACTGAAACAATTCAATTGAGTCAATTTAAAGTTATCCTCAGAGATCGTTCTTTGTGGATTTTATTACTTTTAGTTATAGCTGGTATGGGTGGTTATGATACCTTAGCGACCTGGATTCCAAAAATAATCGAAATGAAAAATCTTAGTCCTTCTGTGGCAACTTTACTCCCTTTAGGTTTTTTCTTCTCAGGCCCTATTATTGGATTCGTCTCTGATCGATTGAAAAACCGTAACTCTCTATTAACTCTAATGGGGATCGTAACCCTTTTATCCACTTTAGGAATAAATACCAGTCATCATGCTTTATTTAACTTAAGCTTATTCATAGCTGGATTCTGTTTAAATAGTATTTTAACCATTAGCCTCGCTATACCAGCCGAACTGGAAAGATATGCTTCTTCGGTAGGTGGTGTTGTGGGTGTAATTTCATCATTGGGAAACGTTGGGCCTCTTGCCCTTCCAGTCGTTTTCGGTTCTTTAATCGACCTAACTGGAACCTACCGTGTTTCAATTATCTTCATTTCACTCTTTTCAGGTTTAATTATTACTCTTTGTTCACGATCAAAGTATTTTTAGCCACTGGTATCCTGCTGCATTATTCAATATATTCCTTTGTATTTTCCATAGTTTTGAATAGTGTGATACAAAACACTTTTATAAAATTGATTGATCGATTATCACGGTTGTATTGGGGTGAAGTTGTAAAACCGATGCTGGTACCTCTTCGCTGATAGATCCCGAAAGAGCTCGACGAATTATTTCAGCTTTTTTCTCTCCACTCACTAAAAGAAGAATTTTTCGTGTATTCATAATTGATTTTATCCCCATAGTAATCGCTTTTTTTGGAACTTCTTCTAAAGAATTGAAAAATCGTGAATTTGCTTTGATGGTCTCCTGACTGAGAGAAACAACGTGGGTTACACTGTTAAAATGTACTCCTGGCTCGTTGAATCCAATATGACCATTTGAGCCTAAACCAAGCAATTGAAAATCGATTCCACTCAAGTTTTGAATTGCTTCTTCATAATCAGTACATTCCCTCGACAGATCTAAAGCGGTTCCCAAAGGGATATGAACACGACTTGGATCAAGCTGTATTTGACGAAAAAAGTTTTTAAACATAAAAAATGAATAGCTTTGAGGATGATCTGAGGATAGTCCAACATATTCATCAAGATTAAAGGTATTGATGTAAGAAAAATCGACAATCCCCTGTCGATGGAATTCAATGAGTATTTCATAAGTTCTAAGGGGTGTGGAACCTGTAGCAAAACCTAATACTGATGTTGGTTTTTTAATAACCTGTTGGGCAATAGTCGTTGCTGCTTTTCGACTCATATCCTCATAATTGCTGGCATAAATGATATCCATTAATCAATCCTCCGCTTTTTTAAGTTTATACTAAAAAATCTTTTTCATAAGTCGAATATTCTCTGATTAATAATGAAAAATGCCTATATTTTTCAAACTTTTTCTCAAGCTTTTGAACAAATTTTTTTTGCGGATGAACTGGTTCTTCGGGTATAAAACCGTTAATAATGCTGTCATAATCTTCAATAAGTCCTAATCGTCTTGCTCCAAGAAGAAAAGCTCCAATGGTGGCAGAGTCAGCATTTTGATAAGTATAAACTGGAAGATTAAAAATATTGCTTACCAACTTAGGCCACATAGAAAAACGAGTAGCACCACCACTTAAAAATATTTTTCCTAAGTTTGGTTTTAATATCGAGGTCAGAGAATCTTTTAAGGCAAAAATTATTCCTTCAACAATGGAATATATCAAATCACATCTTTTATGATTAATCCGAAGTCCTAAAAAGGCACCGTTGGCTCGGTAATCAAAATGTGGAGTACCAGTTCCCATTAAATAAGGGAAAAAGAGAGTATTCCTTTCAATTGCATCATCAAAGGTGATGTTTAATTCATTATAAATAAATTCAATATTTTTCAACTCAAAAAGATCTTGAAACCATTGTATGGATGATCCCCCGGTTGGAACTGTCCCAAGGCAAAAATAGCTTTGGGGTAAGCAATGAGAAAAAAAGTATAAATGTCCCAATAATTTTTCTTCGATTGAATCAAAACTCATCAACATTTGTGCTGCAGTACCAATACAGAGTGAAATACTTTCTTTTTTACCGGTTCCAGTTGCTAATGCAGTTGTTGCTAAATCTCCACCACCTTTAATAACAGGAACTCCTTCTGGTATGCCAAATTGCTGGGCAGCTTCTCGAGTTACCCTTCCTAAAATGGCATCACTCTGGATAATATTTGGAAATAAGGGCTTTCTTAATTCACAGGTATCAATAATTTCTTCACTCCAGCAGTGATTTGCTAGATTGTATAGCATCGATCCAGAAGCATCAGAATGATCGGTAGCAATAGTACCGGTTAAAAGAAATCCGAGATAATCCTTAGGAAATATGATTTTATCGATTTGAGAAAAAAGATTTGGTTGTTGATCTTTCAACCATAGAATTTTAGGAAGAGCAAAGCTTTCTTGAACTGGGTTTCCAGTAATTTTTAAAATAGAATCGGTGGTAAAAGTGTTTTTTAAAAAAGAAACTTCCTTATGTGCTCTGGTATCAGACCAAATAAGACAAGGATAGGCTATTTCTTGCTTTGAATCTAAAAAAACCGGTCCATGCATCTGTCCAGTAAGAGATATTCCCTGAATAGATTGAATTATTTCTGGATGTTTACCTCCCATTATCCGAAGAAGATTCTGTAGATTGGATACCCAAACAGTTGGATTTTGTTCGGCATATCCAGGAAGCGAAAAGTGAGTGGGATGGGATTGTGATAATTTTGCCTTAATTCTTCCCTTTTTATCATAAATTATACATTTTAAATTGGTGGTACCGATATCTATAGTTAAAATATAAGGAGAATCTTTTATCATAAAGCTCTCACTCTTTTTCGATATTGGTTATAGAGTTCGGTATTTTTCTTCTTCCCATCGGGTAGATTGCCACTAATAAATATTGGAGGGGTTATTTTTTGCTGCTGAACAAGCCACATTGAAACATTTGCTAATATCAAATTGAGAATAAAAGCGCCACAGACTGTAGATGTTGGCGCAATTTTCTGCTCAATTCCGAATACAGACAAAACGGCATCTCCGATTTCAGCATGATTATCAATGAATATATCAGAAAAATCACTCAAAGATTGACGTTTTTTGGTGTTTTTTAAAAACTCGCTGTATTTTTTTGATCCGATACCAATGAGAGGAAGCTGAGAATTTTTAACTATCTTGGCCATCTCAACTGGAACATGATTCACTCCAGAATTGGAAAAAATGATAAATATATCTGATTTCTCAGGTTGAACATGGTTGAATATTTTCTCGGCATAGCCTTGTAAGTCTTCGAGCGCCGAAGATTTCATGGCTCCAGCATGGAGCATAAGTGAAGGTTCAAGAATCGGATTGACGCATGCTAAGCCCCCGGCTCGATAAAAAGCTTCTTCACCGAACAGGTGAGAATGACCGGTTCCAAAAATATGAACAAGTCCTTGATTGGCAATAGACTGAGCAATTTGAACTGAAGCTTGCATCATTTTTTCTTTTTCTGAATCAATTATGTTCCTGAGCTGATTGTTCACTTTTTCATAATAACTCAAATTAAAAGCAAAATTCATATCCATTTTTTTCTCCTAATATTGAATATCTACTTGCTTATACTAAAGTAGTTTACCATTATTTTTTTAAAGTATTTAATTACTCCGGCAAAGAGCAGTTGAGAAATAAAGATCATTCTTCCTTGATAATAAAAACTGAGTCGAAGGAAACACCTAAACTCAAAACTAATGACTTTTAGCTGGTTACCGCTAAAAAGTATTGACTTATGAAAAAGAATTTTTTATTCTTGTTATAACTAGTTCTAACAAGATGTTATAATATATATATATATTACCGAAAGGTGTGAAAAGAATAGGTGCTTCTTGAAAAAACATCTCCAGTTCCACTCCATATACAACTGAGGAAAATAATTCTTTCAATGATTGAAAGTGGAAAATTAAAACCTGGTGATAAGTTGTTCTCTGAGTCCGAGTTTTGTAAAAAGTATAACATCAGTCGAATGACGGTAAGACGAGTTATTAGCGATCTGGTAAACGAAGGATACATTCAGAGAGTTGCCGGTAAGGGCAGTTTTGTTTGTGAACCCAAAATCATTGAGAAATTAACCTATGTTACAACCTTTACTGATGATATGATTTGTCGCGGTCTTATACCCGAACGGAAACTATTGGAACGACGAATTGATGAGCCATATCCCAAAATTACCGAGGTACTCAATCTTGATCAAGAAGAAAAAATTATTTATGTTAAAATGCTTCTCTATGCCAACCACGAACCGATCTGCTTGCAAAACGTGTTTTTGCCTTATCGGATATTCTTTAAATTTATGCAAACCAGTGAACAAGAAATTGAAAGAAGAGATTTGTGCGAGATCTTGAATGATTTTATCGATCACCCTGTTTTATGGGCAAAACAAAGTGTTGAAGCTGTTTTACTAAAAACCAAGGAAGCCAAGCTTCTTGATGTATCTACCAATATCCCTGGATTGCTTTGCGAGAGGGTCACTTTTGATGAATTGGATACACCGATAGAATATGTTACTTTTCTCTATCGAGCCGACAGATATAAATTTATGATTGATAAAAGAAACGTTATCCATCAGAAGAATAAATAGTCAATAGAAAAATAAGGATTCAATCTTTTTATTAATTTTAAAATTATTTCTAAATACCAGTTTTGATTAATCTGTATTCATCCCCATATTGACAGTTACTGACTACTCATGCGCTCCGGGTTTTAAAATATTCATAATTACCTTGTTTTTTTACCATTAAAACCGAAGGATCAACTACTATAAACAATGGGCAAATCTATACAATTTTCATCATTTTCTCTTGACAGCTTATTATATCTCAATGTAACCTGTATATACATGATATAATTGTTTTTTTGATAAATATATTGAGGAGGTGAATTTTTTATTCTTCTTTAGTAAATAAAAAAGGAGGTCATGCCCGTGGTAAAAGGAAAAAGCTATCTTGATATTACCATTGAGTTTCTCCAAAAAATTGAAAAAGAACAAGCAAAAAACTTTGAAAAAGCCGGGCAAGTTATCGGCGATACCCTCATGAAAGATGGTTTGCTCCATGTAATTGGTACTGGAGGACATACAGATATTCCTGCGTATGATATGTTTTATCGAGCTGGTGGTTTGGTTCCGGTCAATTACATCATCCCAATAGGAGCACTATATGGTGCTTGTGGGGCTACTCATGGAATGCGTATTGAAAGGTGTCCGGATTATATGAACCGAGTTGTCGATTATTATGGAGTCAAAGCTGGAGACGTAACAATTATATTCAATAATATCGGAGTAAATGCTGCCGCTATCGATGCTACTTTAGAATGCAAAAAGAAAAAAGCTTACACGATCGGTATTGGAGGAAGTGAATGGCAAGAAAAGATCCCCAAGGATCACTTTACTCGCCATCCCAGCCGTAAGAACATGATGGATTTGGTCGATCTTTTCATTGATGATTATAACCCTATAGGTGACTCTGTCATGGAGATTGATAATTTCGATCGACCTTTCGCTCCTATTTCAGCTATGACTGACGGATATATCGTACGCCGCATTGAAATTGAAACCATTAAATATATGGTGAACAAAGGAGTAACCCCCAAAGTATGGATGAGTGCCAATCGAATTGGCGGTGATGAAGCCAATGCAAAATATGTTGAAGAATATTTTAACCGAATTAAAAATTTATAGATTTTGTTAAGTTTAATTGTTTTTGGTTAAATACTTTTTTTATATAGGAGGGTTATACAATGAAAAAAGGGATTTTATTCCCGATGGTTTTTGTTTTAGTCATGGTATTGGGAAGTGTAACTTTTGCTCAAGATCAACCATTAGAAATAACCTTTTGGCATCACGAAGCACCTGCTCACCGGGTCGCAGCATTTCAAAAAGTGATCGACCTTTTCATGAAAGAAAACCCCAACATCATTTTAAAACAAGAAGTTGTCATGTGGGGTGATGCTTGGGTTAAAACCTTAGCTGCTATTGAAGCGAACACACTCCCTGATTTCCAATTTGGTTTACCTGATTTCGTTACAACCATGTTTAAGACCGGTTCTCTGGCACCACTAACTGATTTAGTGGAAGAAATTGATGAAAAATACCAAATATTCCCCAACCAGAAGAATATGTATTTCTATGACGGTGATTATTGGGGAGTTCCTATAATGACTATGGTCATGCTTATGACCTATCGACCTAGTTTCCTCGAAGAATACGTTGGAACGACTGAACCACCAAAAACCTGGGATGAAGTACTTGATTATGCCAAAAAGATCACCGAAAATTCGGAAGAAGAAGTATATGGTATTGGTATTGGTGGAGCAAAGAATCTGATGACTGACGAACAAGCCTATATATTTATGGCAAGTACCGGTGCGCGATTCTTTGATGAAAATGGAAATATCACCTTTAATAGCCCAGAAACAATTGAAGCGCTGAAACTATATAACGATTTAATCAAATTTGCTCCACCCGGAGCAGAAGCCTGGTCTTGGGGAGAAATCGAATTGAATATTGCAGCAGGAACCTTGGCCATGTCTCCCTACTTTCCATCAGTCCAGAAAAGATTCCACGAAGAGTTTGATAGCGATGACTATGATGCTGCCCATATACCTTTTTATAAAGAGCGAACTGAACGGGGGACAATTACCTACCCCAATGAAGTCCATCTCTATAAAGATACTTTAGAAAAACCAGGCCACAAAGAAGCAGTTTACGACTTCGTTCGTTTCATGATGAGACCTGATATAAACGCTATATTAACATCTGGTCAAGAACCCGGTGGTTTCTTTCCAACCAGTGTTGCCGCTTCCCAAGCCAAGGAATATTGGGATGATCCGATAGTTAAACGATTCGAAAATGCTCATAAAATTGCCATGGAAGCTTTAAATGATTATGCTACGCTCTATGGATTTGAATATGGTAAATGGGTTAATACCGGTATTGGCGACATCTCTGGTGCTGATGTTTTGGCTGATACTGTAAATAAAGTTGTAAGTGGTCAAATGACTCCCGAAGAAGCAGCAGCTTATGGAGCAGAACTCATGACCAAGTACTCTTCACCGATTGCGCAATAATCTCATATCAACGAGCTGGAGCCATTGCTCCAGCTCGTTGATATTTTATTGGTACGGGTGGTTTATATGCTTAAAATTCGGAAAAATGAAATACAGCAATACTTATTCTTGCTCCCGGTTTTTATTGTGGTCTTGGTAATTTTTGCTTATCCATATATTCGAAATTTAATTTACTCTTTCTATGATATTTCCTTTGGAGGTGCCGAATCTAATTACATAGGACTAAAAAATTATACCTACCTTCTGAGTAGTGGCTTTTTCTGGGAATCTTTAGGGAAAAGTCTTTATTGGACTTTCGGCAATCTAATTATTCAGTTGATTGTACCCCTTTTCTTGGCGATCTTACTGAACATAAAAATGAAAGGAATTCATTTTGCTCGATCACTGGTAATGCTCCCCTGGATTGCACCTACCGTTGCAGTTGCAGTCTGTATGAGATGGATGTTACTTCCTAGAATTGGCATAATTAATGCTTTTTTGTCTTCGATTGGTTTAATGGAGAAACAAATTCATTTTTTAGGTAACAATACCACAGCCATGCCTGCTCTCATTCTTCTCAACTCCTGGAAGTTTCTTCCTTTTGGAACTTTGATGATTTTAGCTGCCCTGCAAGCTATCCCTGTGAGTGTTTTTGAAGCAGCTGAGGTGGATGGGGCCACCGGTTTTCAAAAATTTCGTTTTGTTACCTTTCCGCTTCTCGGCTCAATGATCTGGTTTGTTGGATTCCTAGCATTCGCCTGGAATTTTAATACGTTTGATTTTATTTGGTTAACGACTCAGGGAGGTCCTGGAACGGCAACCCAAACCTTACCAGTTTTAATCTACCGAACTGCCTTTAAGACCTTCCGTTTGGGAGAAGCATCAGCAGCAACAGTTTTCATTGGTATCTTTTTAATTATTCTTGGTTTTTTCTATTTTAGTTATCTTACTCCGAAAGAAAGGCAATAATTGAATTAAGGGAATTATCATTCAGTCTGTTGGTGAGGTGAAACGGTTTGGCAGAAATCAACCGGACAAAAAATATTATAACCGTATGCATTGTCGTAGTGGTCCTTGCGCTCATTATATGGCCTTTTATATATATATTCATTTCTTCATTTAAACCTTTAAAAGAAATCATGTCTCGGGCTTCTTTTTTGCCGGTTGAACCAACTTTAAAAAATTATCAAACCCTGTTATTTGCCCGAACACCAGTCAGAGATTTTCCCCGGTTTTTGTTCAATAGTCTTTATGTATCTGTCTTTACTGCTTTTTTCTCTCTCGTAATATCATCGATCAGCGGTTATGGTATTGCCCGGAATCGAAGGCTTCGTGCTGGTTTGATTTCAAAATTTCTCCTTTTTATTTATGTCTTCCCAACTGTTGTTCTTTTAGTTCCAATTTACAAACTTTTTACCTCTATGGGCCTTTATGACAACTTGTTTGGCCTCATTATCATATATACTGCATTAGTATCCCCTTTCTGTACCTGGCTGTTGGTATCTTTCTTTGAAAATATTCCTAGAGAACTGGAAGAATCTGCCGGAATTGATGGAGCTGGTACTTTTACTACTTTCACTCGAATTGTTATTCCACTAGCTTCACCCGGTTTGGTGACTGCAGGAGCCTATTCTTTTATTACCGCTTGGGGTGAATATATGTTTGCTTTAATTCTCATGAGCTCGAATTTAAAAAAGACTGGGCCTTTGGGATTAGCAACATTTACTGCTGAACAATATATTGAATGGGGACCATTGCTCTCCGGATCGATTCTTATTATGATACCAGTATTTATCCTTTTCATGCCGGTATCAGGTTATTTCATTAAAGGATTCACAGCAGGAGCAGTAAAAGAATAATAAAAAGGGAGGGAATCCCATTGAAAATTAAAAAATCTTTAATTAGTGTTTTGATCATGACGGGTTTGGTTATAAGTACATTCTCAATAGCTCAATCAAAAGTGTCAATCAATGTAACTGAAGATCAATATGTTCTTCCGGTAGCTGAACTAGCCAGCACAAAAACTAATCCAGAAATCATTCATATGAGAAATGACCTTATTTCCCTGGATATAATTCCTAACCGCGGTCGTATCTTATCCAATTTTTCGTTAACCGACAAACAACAACCCTTTCTCTACCAGAAATTCGTTCCTGATCCTATGGTTCTTCCCGGTGGTCTCCACACTGTAGAATTCGGTGGTTATTATTTTTCACTCCCGTGGAATACCCGGGATCGTCAGCCTTTTGATTTACAGTTTGAAATTACCAGCTCTTCAGAGGATTTTGGAGAAGTCTTCCTTTCTGGAAAAGATATGTTCCAAAAAACTCTCACCGAAGTTTGGGTGAGAATGAAAAAAGTAAGTCCGGTTATTGAAATTGAAGCTAAAATATCCAATACTTCAAAGAAAAATCCCAAAGATTTAGAGTTTCGAGATTTTACGGTTTTTTATATTCATGATAACGAAAATAGCAATGAACAAATAATTTTACCAGTGAACAAAATTAAACTTTTAGAGAGTAAAAATGACTGGGCAGGATCGAAAGAAAGCATATTTGAATGGCCAGAATCTTTCTCTCAATGGAAACTGATCAATGATTATTTAGTATTTCAATCAGCTTCGCAGCTCAGTACTAACCTGGCTGGGATATATAATCCTGAAACAAAAGATGTGTTTATAAAATCTTGGAAACCTGAGGAATTTTTTAATGGAGCTGAAATTTGGTCCTGGGGTAAGAATTATTCAAATGAACCTGGGGCCGCCCCTTACATAGTCTATTCGAATGCTTCTCAATTTACACTTCAACCACTGGAATCAAAATCCTTTATGATTTACTTTACCGTGTTGAGCGATATATCCGAGCAGGATATCACCCCAGAAGCTCTTATCAATAAAGTTAGCCAATTACTGCCATAATAAATCCTAATTCGCTTCAATCCTGCCGGTAGACACCCCTCTCTTCCCAAAAAAATGAGAGGGGTCTTTTTTTTAAAGAATACGAAATTCAGGGCTTTTCAAGGAAGTGACGACTTCAGTTTTTATTTTCGATTTTAAAATTAGTGGTATATTTTGATATAATCTTACTTTAACTACCCTTGGTAGGTATCTATAAAAAATTCCTAATAAGGTCAAAATAAATATATTTAATCGGAGGATTCCAGTCAGTGAAATATCGAATACTCGGCTCGACAAAAGAAAAAGTCTCCGCACTTGGCTTCGGATGCATGAGACTTCCAACCATTGATCACAAGCCATCATCTGGGGAAATTGATGAAGCGGAAACCATTCGCATGCTGCAATATGCAATTGATAACGGTGTAAATTATATCGATTCCGCTTATACATACCATAACGGGAGAAGCGAAGAAGTAATTGGCAGAGCACTGCAAGATGGCTATCGGAAAAAAGTATTATTAACCACCAAAATGCCTATCTGGTTAGTGGAAAAAAGCAATGATTTCGACCGTTTTTTACATGAACAACTTAGTAGATTAAAAACTGATTATTTAGATGTTTATTTGTTACACAATCTTAAAAAGAAAACTTTTCATCAACTTCTCAACCTGGGAATATTCTCCTGGGCTGAAAAAGCAATTGATAAAGGTCTTTTTCGATATTTTGGTTTTTCCTGTCATGAACCATTTTCCGTCTTTAAGGTTTTTATTGATTCCTATGATCGTTGGTCGATAGCCCAAATTCAATATAATTATATGAATGAAGATGTCCAGGCAGGCACAAAAGGATTAAAATATGCTGCTAAAAAGGACATTGCGGTGGTAATCATGGAACCGCTTTTAGGGGGAACGTTAGCCAATCCCCATCCAGAGATTCTCTCCTTGCTAAACCAGGCTAATCCTCAACGCTCCCCTGTTGATTGGGCATTACAATGGCTTTGGAATAAACCTGAAGTTTCGACGGTACTCAGTGGAATGAGCTCCTTTACACAGGTTCAACAAAACATAAACAGCGCGAATCATTCTGATGTCAATTCTCTTCGTTCTGAGGAACTGGATACTATATCAAGAGCACAGTCAAGATATTCTTCCATGAATCCAGTTCCCTGTACCAAATGCGGTTATTGTATGCCCTGCCCCAATCAAGTGGACATTCCACGTAATTTTGAATTGTTCAACACCGCTTTGGTTTTTAATCAAGTCAATTTAAATAAAAATATTTATCAAAACATTTTTCCCGAAGAAATGCATGCTGCTTCTTGTATTCAATGTGGAATATGTGAAGAAAAGTGTCCCCAAAATATTCCAATTCGAGAATGGCTCCGGAAGGTTGAAGAGTTACTGGGTAAAAAAGAAATTAAGGATTAAGCTTAGATTATACCTTCCGGTGGTTGATAAACCTTCGAAAAATACTAAATTTATCGGGCACTTCTCTAATAACTTGAACCTTGCTTTATAAGAGAAGCGCCCGTTATTTTAACAACTATCCATTTTCCCCAAATACCTCTAAAGAGCAAAGTAATTTCTTAATAGCTCTGATAGTGGTTTGTTAATCTCTTTTTTTCAAATAATAAAAAAGCAAAAAAGATGATTCTTCCTATTAATAAAATTACTTTCTAAAACCCCTTTAGTTTTCATCAAGACTATTTTATTTTCAATGGACACCTTTCTTAACGAATATGCCCTACAATTTCGGTTGATGTCCAACCATGATCGGTATCGCCAGGGAACAAAACTGAAATCCTAACCGATGACCTTCTTACAAAAGAAGCTGTATAAGTAAAGGTGGCCATGCCTCGACTGTTAGTTCGTATTTGATGGGCGCTTAAAGTCCCATAGGGGGCATCCAATAATAAATTTTTACCAGGGATTGGCCGTCCAGAATAGTCTGTTAATCTAATAGAAAATGTCTGCGTAGAACCAGAATTGAGATTAAATGTAGCCGGTTGAACCTCAATTAATGGTTCAACTTGACCACCATCAACCACAAATTCAGTTCGGTTGACTGCGTACTGACCCCCGAATATGGATGAAATGCGGCTTGGATTCCTTAAAAATTCTTGAATTCTATTTCGTGGTATAGTGTCAGGAGTTAAAATAATTACAACCCGGTGAGTTCCAACTGGCTCTTTCGCCATAAAGCTGACCATTTGTGGAGAGTTGGCCCGAACAAATTTGTTTTCTTCAATGATTTGAGCACTCCCTCCAGGGTTATATTGAGCAAGAGTTATGTAGCCACCCACGCTGGTTCGGTAACGCAAGTTTACCCTTTCTCCCACCGAATAAAACCCCCCATCGCCTCGGTCAGTAGAGAGTGAGATTTGAGAAGACCGAGGTAGAGAACGGTGGTCCTCGGGTGAAATATTAAATTGAAAAGTAACCGAAGATTTGGCCAAAACCATACTTGAAAATCCGGCTAAAAAGAGAAACACTAAGAAGAATTTAAGAAATAAATAGACAGAAACATATTTTTTCATTTTATAAACCCTTTCTCCTTATAAGAGACTTTCATGTTAATAAATTGTTACTGTATATCCTGAATAGGTTGGATAAAACCTTTCAGTATAAGAAATTCCCCAATCAGTCTCAACTCGTACAATATGTTCTTCATATAATTTTACATTAGCTAAACTGAACAAACAGCCGTTTGGATTAAGATAAGCATTGCCAATTCGATTTCCATCAATATACACTCTCCCATAAACACTCGACGATGAAGAACAAATGGATACTTTCCCGAATCCTGGAGGAAGCGGTTCATCTTCAATACAGCCCGATGTTCCCATCATCATAGCTAACACTAAAATTGCCATTACGATTAAAAAAACCTTCATTTTCATAGAATTTACAACCCCCTTTTTTATTTATTAATATCCATAAATGATTATTCGGCATTCTATCAAATTTGATTAATTTTTAGTGAGATTTTTAAATCAAAATGATGATAGATACCGGAAATTCCATTAAAACACTCATGCTCATTAAGAATGATCTTTAAATAGTTTTATATTTTATTCGTTATATTTTCTCCTCCTCTCCCTGTATACTTGCCTTATTTATAGTTTCTCTTTCATTTTATTATAACAATTAATCAGTTATAAAAATAGATAAAATAATTTATTTTAATGATTTAAATAATAGAGCTCAAATAAAAAATCCTTTTCTTCAGTGGTTAAAATCAAATTGATCTGCTTAAAATGACTTGATAAGGTAATAGGCCAGTTATTCGTTCCGTCATCATTGGTAATTGGCTTTCCAATCTCAATAAAAACTATATAATCTAAATTAATAAGGAACAATTTGTCGTCTTGGTAGCACCTAAATATTTGTCCCCAGGCAATTGATGAAATCATCAAAACCAATAAAAAAACCAATAAAAGCTTTTTCAAGAGTCTTCCCTCCCTAATTACGATTAATTCTGAATATCATAAATCATATTTAATTCAATAATTCACTTTAGTCAATTCCTATAATATTTACAAAATAAACCTTCATGTTACTTTTTATGTCGCCAGATGGGGATGAAAACCAAGATTCGACATGCCATAGCCATAGCACGTCGCTACAGTAATCGGTCACGAAAAAGGTTGAGAAAGGGAGCAAGGGGGTGAATAAAAAAAGAATAAAAGAAAAAACTAAAAAAGTGATCCTTACTCGGGAAAACACCACTCAGGATGACGCCTTTTAAAACTTTTATAGTGGCTTGATTTATCATGCCCGTGTATTTTAATATGAATTGAAAAGTAGACTTCATCGAGGGATTAAGGTATTGTAGAAACAAACCGTTTCGATTTTTTTAATTTGGAAAATAAAAAACCTTCATTTCAAATTCACCAATCGAAAAATAGGTTGGCTGTGTTTTGCTATTTTTTACTACATTATCATTACTACGTCTGACCAATTTATATCACCTGATAGAGACGATAGTACACCCTGAAACGAGAGGTGATTTTTTATGTTAAATCTATTGCATGATTCCTTTTGGATGATTCTCTTTTTTGCGATCGCTATTTTCATTGGATATTTCGTACACTTTATTTTATTTCGAATCCTCAAGAGAATAACAGACTATACAACGATTAACTTAGATAAGTATTTGGTTAAACACTTAAAAGATCCTGTGCGATTATTTTTTATAATAATTGCAATCCGAACTGCTATTTCACTTTTGCAGACTCCTATTTCTCCAGAAATCTATGCATTTCTTCAATCTTTCCTTTATTTTATTACCCTTTTTGCTATTGGCTGGTCAATCGTGAAATTGATCTCGGTTTTTGAGGACTTTCTAATTCAAAAATATCGCATGGATGAAAAAGATAATCTTTTTGCCCGTAAAATACATACTCAATTTATGGTATTTAAACATCTTGGCATCATTATTGTAGCCATTGTCATCATATCAGTTGCTTTGTTGCGTTTTGAGAGCGTACGGACCTTAGGAACAGGCCTTTTAACCTCAGTAGGGATAATGGGTATTGTTGTTGGTCTTGCAGCTCAAAAAACTGGAGCGGCGTTAATCGCTGGTATTCAGATTGCGTTTTCTCAACCGATACGGATTGATGATGTGGTCATTGTTGAGAATGAGTGGGGTCGAGTTGAAGAAATCAATTTTACTTATGTGGTTGTTAAAATATGGGATTCAAGACGTCTAATTGTTCCTACCAGCTATTTTTTGGAGCATCCTTTTGAAAACTGGACAAAAACATCATCAGATATGTTAGGGACAGTATTTCTCTATGTAGATTATCGCCTTCCCGTTGACGAGCTCCGCCATGAGCTTTTAAATATATTAGACCAATCACCTTGGTGGGATAAAAGAGTCAGTGCCCTTCAAGTTACCGATAGCAAAGAAACGACAATGGAGCTAAGAGCCTTGATGAGTGTTGCCGACTCTTCTTCCGCCTGGGAATTACGTTGCGAAGTTCGGGAAAAGCTTATTACCTTCATTCAAAAAAATTATCCCGAATGTCTTCCTCGCTTAAGAATCACTGCCGAATCAATTAGCAAATATGCTGAGGAGTAAACTAAAGAAATTGGTTTTTGACAAAAAATAATGGAGCGGAAAACGGGATTTGAACCCGCGACCCTCGGCTTGGGAAGCCGATGCTCTACCTACTGAGCTTGAAAGGCTCAACAAAGCCATAAATTAAATCTCTTCCCATTGAAATAAATCAAGAGGCCGATGCTCTTGGAAGGAGTGTTTTCAATGGGAAGAACTTTAAGACTGATTGAAGTTTTAACCTGGAGGGAATATCTTTCTGAATTTATAACAGAAAAGAAAATCCAGGGTTGCCGGGAAAGAACTATTAAAGATTATCAACATCATATTCCTCGTTTCTTCAAAAATTCACCTGACTGTTTAGATGATTATTATTTACTCAGTCAAGAAGTCTCAAAGTATTTTGCCGTTTCTGATATTGCTCCAGCAACTTTCAATATAAGACGGAAATATTTAAAATGTTTCTTTTCTTACCTGGTGAAGATAGGAGTTATTCCTAATAATCCAATCGATTTCCCGGTAAGGAAGGATGAGTATAAGGCTCGAAATATTTCCCAGGAACTTTTAATGGAACTCCTCAAAAAACCTGATAAAAGAACCTTTACCGGGTTAAGAGATTACTGTCTAATTCTTTTCACCCTTGATACCGGAGTCCGTCCCAGTGAGGCCTTATCCCTTCTCCCAAAGGATATAAATCTTCTTGGCCTGGAGGTTACCATCAGAAAGGAAATAGCCAAAACTAAATCAACCCGGACCGTTCCAATCTCTCCCCTTACTGCTACCTACCTTCAGAAGTTAATAAAGGGTCGTTTGAATGCCTGGGGTGATACCGTACCAGTCTTTTGCTCCTATGAGGGAAAACCCATGCTTGAAACCTCCTGGGCTCACCGATTGAAGAAATACAGTCAACAACTTGGCCATTCAATCACCCCCTATTCTCTCCGTCATTCCTTCGCTCTAATCTACCTTCGTAATGGAGGGAATGTCTTTGCCCTTCAACGGACTATGGGCCATGCTGATTTGAATATGACAAAGAGATATTTGGCCTTGACGGGAGAAGATTTGAAGAGAGAGCATGAGACCGCTTCACCGGTTAATTTGTTTAATAAGAAGAGGATAAAGAATATTTAAATTCCAATATGAATTTTATAAATATTCATATTCTAACAATTAAAAATAATTGTTTGTAAAATATATTTATTTTTACTATTGTATGTGTCAAATAATGTTCGCAATTTACTCTTAGCAAACACCGGAGACCCTTTTTGAACACAGAGATGACCTTACTTGAATGGAAAGTCATCTCTCTTTGAACAATGACTCGATTTATTCACCTCCTCTTCCAGCAATATGAATGATAAAAAATAAAGAGAAGAATAGGACCTTTCTATTTGGTCAATTTTTTCTGTTGTTTTAGTGAATAACTATTCATGAGTCGTCGGGCTGTGGATCTGTGGTCAACCCGCAGGGTTGTCCATCTATCCACAGCCTCTTTCTTTCTTTTTGTTTTCTTTTCTTTTTTTAGGCTATCTTTAGAAGCTCTGCTTGTTGCTCGGTAATCGCCTCAGAGCTGATATACTTTTTACTCCTCATCCAATCTTCAGTATACTCAATGAGATAACTGGTGACCAACCGGAGATAGGAATCGGTGGTAGGAAAGATCCCTACCACTCGGGTTCGACGACGAATCTCTTTGTGAATCCGCTCGAGTGAGTTGGTCGAAGAGATCTTTCGTTGGTCAAGGTGAGGAAAAGCCAGGAATTGTAAGGAATCTTCCAGTCCTTCCTCTAAAAGAGCAATGGCTTGAGGAAAGCGATCTCGGTATTCCTGGATGACCAACAGAACAACCCGTTTCGCACTCTCTTGGTCAGGCTGGTACCAGATTTGTTTTGAGTTGAGGGCTATGGATTCTTTTTCTTTATGGGGGATATGGACCACTATATTTCGCATAAAGTGTACTTTGAAAGCGTTGCCAACTTGATCCTAAGAAACATTTCTAAAATGGCATTTTTCAGTCCTGCATGAGCAATGGATGCACAAAGCCAGACGGTTTCCACTCCTCGGCTTTTAAGCTGTTCAAAGAGATGAGTATAGGTGTCTTCTGATTCAAGCTATCAAGGATTCGACCTCCAGGATCTCTCGATTTCCCTCGCTGGTCAGACCTTGGACAACAGCTACCGCCATGCTGATGACGTGTCTTTCACAGCGAACTTTCTCGTAGAGGGCATCAACCCAAATGACTGGGTATTCTTTTTCCAAAGGACGGGTACGGAACCATTCGACTTGTTCGTTGAGATCTTTGGTGATTTCTGATCCTTGACCAGCAAAAGAGGGATTTGAATCCCTAAGCTTTGAGCGAGGCGCTCCATTTTTTAAGGTGGAAACACCATTGATAAAGGCTTCTTGAACCACCTTTCAGGAGGGCTTGTTCGGAGCGTTTCCTTTTTAGTCACAAAAAAAGGAATATAGCCTCCTTTCCTTAGTTTTGGAACCAGAAGGTAGATGGTTCCTAACCTCGTATCAAATCGTCTGACTCGGATACCGAAAGAATGGTGGTTCGGGTTGAACAATGCTCTCCTTGGTGAGCCCCTACTTTGTTTTCAGTTTTAGTTTCATAAGTTCATTGGTCAGCCACTCGAGCATTGCATAAAGCGGATCAGGTTTGAGTCATGAATTCAAGGAGCATTTTTTAAAAGATATGGTGTATGATTATTTTGAGCCATCGGATATTCCTCCTCGATGAAGTTTTTGTTTCGTACAACCTTCATTTTGGAGTCTCCGGTGGCTTTTTTCAAGGTGCGAAATTGCGAACTTTAGTATACGTTATCCAAAAAAGAAAGAAATATCTTAAATATTATAACTCAACTTTCGCACTAAAATAAATGCTGAAAAACCTTGATTTTAAAGGGTTTTTTAATGAAAACACCCCTCCTTTCTGGTAGAATTGACTTAAGGAAAAAAACCAATCACCACAAAGAGAGAGGTGTCTTCATGACTATCCTACCAGAAAATTTGAAAAATGAAAGGACCTTGTTACCCATGTTTTCCTCCTTTATGAAGGAGTTTAAAGTGAACCAACTGTTTCGAAAATGCCATATGAACAAAAAGAAAGGGTTCCCAGTCAAAGACGTCTTTCAGATGATCTTTCTCCTAGTCTTTACTCAGAAAAACGTTGCTGGTCTTCTCCAATCTCGACATCCCCTTTTCCAAGGAAAGAAAGACACTCTTTACCGTTTCCTCCACAAGACCAGTGGGAGCTGGCGAAAATTGCTCTTTCTTTTGAGTACCAAAGTAGTCTCTGAAGCGCTCCTTCCTTTTACCAGTTTGAAACGCTACACCTGGGTGGTGGATGATTCCCCCTATGAACGGCCTCGGAGCTTGAAAGTTGAAGGGCTCTCTCGATTCTATGATCACGCCCAAGGACGGTTCAGTCGGGGTTTCAGAATGCTCACTTTAGGACTCACCGATGGTGCTACATTCATTCCCTTTGCTTTTTCATTGTTAAGTTCTCACCAAAAAGAAAACCAGCTCTGTCCCATGGATGCCTCCATTGATGGGCGGAGCAAAAGAGCTCACCTTCGGAAAGAATCCCAAGAAAAAGCTCCAGATGTCTTCTTCAACCTCCTGGATGGAGCCTTGAAACACTGTCCTTTGGTCTCAACTATTCTCTTTGATAGTTGGTTCAGTTTTCCAGCCCTCATCCGCAAATGTGCTCTTCGCGGATTATCAGTGGTGTGCATGCTCAAAAACACCCCAAAAATTTACTATTCTTTTGGTGGAAAAGTTCTTTCTCTTTCCTCTCTTTTCAACCGGATTCAGAAAAGACCACAGGGTCCGATCCTTGGATCTTGTGTGATTAATCTCAATTTGACTGATAACCCCCTGTATGCCCGCATCGTCTTGGTCCGAAGTGAAAAACAAAAAAACCAGTGGCTGGCACTGCTTTCAACCGATCTGTCTCTTTCTGAAGACGAGATCGTCACCCTCTATGGGAAACGCTGGGATATCGAGGTTTTCTTCAAGATGGTGAAATCGGTCTTGAAACTCACTCGAGAATTTCAGGTTCGATCCTATGATGCTCTGGTATCCCATACCAGTATCGTCTTTATCCGCTATATCATGCTCGCGGTTATTGCCCGGAGAAACACCGATCCCCGAACCTTTGGCGAGCTTTTCTATGCCTGCTATGATGAAATTCAGGATATCACTCTTATGGAAGCACTCACTCTTCTTCTTGAGCTCCTGAAGACGACCATCAAACAGATTCTTGTCCTTTCAGAAGAAAAAGTCAAAGAGCTACTCATCTATTTTGTAAATAGTCTTCCAGCATGGTTGAGAGAAAAAGTGCTATTATTGAACTGCGAAAGTTGAGATTATAATCTATATAATTATCTTTTTTGGTCAGATTTTTAATTTCTATAAATAGACATTAGGATAAGTAAATAAAAATGTTATTAATTTTAGGATATACAAGAAAGAATATTTTTCGATTGAAAGGGTTTTATTGGTATAAAGTGGGTGATGAATATGGACAATATTCTCATTAAAAGTTTTGATATTGCAGATGAAACCAAAAAACTGTCCAAGATGAAATTCGAAATTATGAAATTGGATGGATATACTTTTAACAAACAAACCTATCAACCAGGTTGGCGTTGGTCTCAAGATGTAAAACCTCAGGTTAAAACGGATTGGTGTGAAATGACTCACGTTGGGATATTGATTTCAGGACAACTTCACATAAAGTTTTCCGATGGAACCGAAAAGGACCTGAAACCAAATGATGTAGTCATTATCTCACCTGGTCACGATGGTTGGGTAATAGGAGACGAACCGGCAGTATTTATTACTATTGAGCAAAATAAATGAATTTGAGATTTTCTGGAAGTCCAAAAATTGGTTCTTAGAGATATGGATTAAATCAAATGCTGATTTTCTAAGAACCAATTTTCTCAGAATATGTAACCTTAATCATCTTTACTAGTCTTTACGCACTTTTTGTTTTACCAATATCATTCTGAATTTCCAAACTATCGCTTAAACATTGCCCTTTATCCGTTGATAGCATGGCATAGAAAGCTCCTAACTTTCTAAAAAGGTATAAACATACCACCCAAAGAATAAAAGACCTTTCTTACGCTTATACTACCTTAATAAATAGCGATTCTGTCTTTCCAACAACTTTAAAAAGTAATTCATAGATTCTCTTACTTATCTTTTTCATCCGATTCTTTGTATTTCTTCCGAACTTTAATTATTATCGCCTGGCCCTCTTCTGGTATGGATTCTTTGGCCTTACTAACCCTGTTTTCAAATTCTTCCTGAGTTTCTGTCCGTGGATCGAAGGTAAAAATCATCGGAGGAACAAAGGTACTATTCATCTTCCAGTTTTCTAACTTCTCCAGTCGGGTTTGAAATTGTCTCAAAATTACTTTCCCTCCATCTTCTTTTCCAGTGAGCTTAACCGGGTTTCTATATCGGAAAGTTCCAACCATTTCACACCGTATTCAAGAATGGTCCGGGCTGCACTCAATCGGGTACTTGAAGGTTTCTTAGAGTTGAGAAGTTCCTCAATCACTGAGCAAGCCTGGGTTGTCATGTATTGTAACCGTCCTAAACTTATTGAAAAGGCTTTCCGCCTGGCCTGGTCGTATTGTTCTATAAATGCCGGATTCTTTAGTTTCCTCCTGATGGTACTTTCTGACACCTTGACGCACCGGCCGGCTTCCCGTTGGCTTCCAGTCGCTAATAATGCGCTGATAATCGCTTCATCTTTGAGTTTTAGTCGCTCATTGTCGGTTATTTTCGTTCACCTTCTTATTCTGTGCTGATTCCTTTTGTATAAGAGGTCATCTGTATTCAAACTCTATGTTATTCTTTTTTTAAATATAAGCCTTTTTAAGACTATATCGTTTCCAAGACTTGTTTGGCAAAATGGGCTCGTTCAGAATCGCCTTGTCTCTCAGCTTCTAAGAGGATTCCAGTCCAGGCCCATTGAGCATATTTTACCCATTCGGTCTGGTCATCATTCCTTGACCGTTCGGTCAAATACTTCACTAATTCCGATTTATACTTTCGAATGGTGTCAATGAGTTCCGGGGTGAGGGTTTCCTCTTCCCCTTTTAGCTTTATTTTCCCTTCCGATAAATAAATAATTATCTTTCGCTTTTTTAATTCCTCGAGAAGTTCAAAGGTGGTCATATCGTTACTTCTTTTAATGGATTCTTTTTCTCGGTTGTTTTCACTGGTTCTTCTCTGGGAGGAGGAATTTTAGAAAGGTTTTCTTCCTTGGAGGTTGTTTTATTGTTTGAGGTATTATCTTTATCGTCTAATTGTGTTACCAAATTACCAAGTTGGGGTTTAAGGTGCTTTGTAGAGCCTAAAAAACCTGGTAATGGAACTTGGTAATCATCTTTTGTATTACCAAGTTGGTTTTGAGGAACTTGGTAATTTACCAAGTCATTACCAACTTGGATTACCAGGTTTTCTTCGCTTTGTATAGCCATATTTTGGCAACTTGGTAATTTTTCTGAATTCCCCGCTTCGCAATATTTTCCGTAACTGCTTCTAATTATTTTCCCCGAAGTTTGTAAGGTAGTTAAAACCAACCGCCCGGTCTTTTCTGATATTCCCATATTTTCCACTTCATAAAGGATGTCCTTTAATTGCTGTTCTCCTTTTTCCAAAACCTTTAAAATGCATTTCTCGGCCAATTGGGTTTTAGTAAATTCATAGTCCGGCCGGTCTACCACCTCAAATTCACCGCAAACCTTCTTGAGATACACACATACATTAGGCATAAAACGGTTTTTCACAACATCCAGTTTAAGTATTTCCTCATCCTGGGTCGTTTCTAAGTTAATTAGAACGTGGGCATGATTATTGAGTACACTCGCTCCCCGGCCTCTTTGGGTTTTGTCACGCTCCAATGCGCCTTTTGAACAATGATGAACTAAGATTATCGCTACTCCAGTTCCCCGGGCAATAGTGAGTAAAGGTCCGATGATATTTTTATTGATTTTTCCGTTATCGTCCTCTTTATCCATGGGAAAGAAGAGGTCGTAAGTGTCAATGATTACTATGTCAAAATGGTTTTTAATTATTTCACTTTTCAACTGTTCCATGGTAAGTGGATTTTCAATAATGAGGATATTCTCAGCTGCTCTCTTATATCCTTTTATCGCTTTGAGCTTATGGCCTCGGAGAGCCCGGGGGGTTTCAAAGTCAAATAGAGTACCTTCAAAGGCCTTGAGAATTGAGCACCCAGGAACTCATCACCATTTGCAGCATGAATAATGAGATTATAAATTAAGGTAGTTTTCCCAACCCCAGTATTAGCAACAAGTATATGGACCGCTTCAGAAAAAAGCATATTTCCCCAAAGAGGGATGATGTCCTTTTCCTGGGCTAAAATATCGTTAACAGAAAGATATGAGATAGGGTTATCATCTTGGTTTTTCTCCGGCTTATTCTTCCTCCATCCAGGTTCCAACATGTCTCTAAGGGTCCACCAATTTTCTTCACTACAGCTATTATGGAAACATTTTGCAGCTATTCCACCGCTGGAAAATTGGATAATGTATGCTGTCCGTTTATGCTCCGGATTCCAAGGACATTCTTCAAGTTCATAAAGGATTCCATCGTTCCAGTTTTTAATTTTGGATACCTTAATGTTGTGTTCATCTAACCATCGTTCAATATCAATACTTCCATTAACCTTACCTCTTGGGGACTCAGGAAGAAAACCGGCTAATTTCTCCAATTGCTTACGGGTTACAGGGATTAACTTTTCTGGGGTTTCAATTATTCTTGACCGTCTCCAGGGTCGTTCTGGAGAGTTTTCGCCCTTAGCGCTTATTGTGCCATACAGTTTCCAAATTCTCCCTGGATTCCCAACTTTAGTATCAATTTTGACCACCTCATCAGAGAATAGAAAGTCCAAGGCCTTTAAGCACTTTTCTATTAGCTTTCGGCTTTCTTGGTCATTGGGAAGTTTGACCGGATAAATCAAATGGCCTCCGTTTCCTGAATCTGAAAAAATAGGGGTTGGCCATCCTTGAACGGTCAGCCATTCCCTTACCTCCTGTGCCTTTGCCAATGCTTTTTCATGTTCTTCATCGTTACTTGAAATATCAGAAGGCCGGACCGGGTCGAAATCCATGGGTAACCAACTAATTTCAGTAATATCTTGGTCACTGGTGGTAGGATTGGCTTCCCGGCCAAACTTCAACTTGTTCTTAGCCCGATATAGAAGGTCTGGATTAACTATGTTAAGGGTGATATAAATTCCGGCAACTTTCCCATCAAATTTCATTACTGCTTCGGCCAGGAGGTTGAAGTCATTGAAATAACCGCTCACCAGACCATATTTTGATTTGGGAATTCGCAATTCAATAACTGAATTGGAAGAGTAGAGGGCTTTTAGGGTTTCAATTATTTCTTTTTTATTGTCCATTGTTGTCCTTAAAAAATGGGAAGTATGGAGCTTCAAAAATTAATTTTCTCGAAATTTTTGACGTATTTGTTTTTATCCACTTCGATAATGAAAGTCCTACTTGCTCCCCGAATCCTCGATTAAACCGGAATCCCTTTGATAAAAAGTCTTCAATTTTTGCTGTATAAAAAATCTCAACTTCCCTATCATAAAACTGGACGAACCGACACCCTTTATCCCGGGCTTCTAAAAATATCCCATAGTCAACAGCGAACCCTGGGGGGGTTGTTAGGGTATGACCAGAACCGCTTAACGATTTGTAAAGTATTTTGCCCTTTACTTTGTATATTTTCCACAAGTCGATAACTTTACCAGTCTTTGTTATAATTGTTGTCGAGGAGTGCACGTTTTTTCTCCTTTTTTTTGCCTGGTGGTTACTCCCGACCAAGGAATATGATGACCACCAGGATTTTTTTTGTTGATATTTTCATTACTTGACTCCCACCGCTTTAATTTCTACTCTTTCAAACAATTCTTCTTTTGTAGTTCCAAGCTCATTTGAAATTTTCTTTAACAATTCAGAGCTCGCCTTTATCCTTTCATTTTCAACACCGTTCAAAAAAACTTCACCACACCCTACCCGGGCTCCTAATTCCCAAGTTTTCATCCCCCGACTTAACCGGAGAAATTTCATTTTGTTCACCATATTTCCTCCTATATTTAATTTTTTAACTTTTAATGCTATAATTTAATAATGTCAAAAGTGTCCTATAAGATTATTGAAGGTTAATGAAAAATGGATGAGAAGGAATTTACCCCGGAAGAATTAATAAAAGGCTGGAATCTAGTTTCTAGAAGAATGGAAGACAATCTTACTCGATTAAGAGAATTTCATCCTAGTGAAGGAATCAACCAATGGACATATCGAGAATCTTTATTTATTCAGTTGTTGTCCGAAGATGATAGGTATAAGTTTACTGATATAAAAGATGAAAATAGTTGGTTTATGGAATATCAACCTCAACCCGGACCAAATCATATTAACGTAGTTCTTCTTATGGGTTATGATATGTATTTTTATTTTATCTTTTCTGGTTTACTAACTTTCCCGAAAGTTGATGATATGATTTTTTCTAAAACTTTTCATATGGGACACTATGAAGTAGAACAAGAAGATAAATATATCAATACTCGACTGTTCTTTTGGCAAACTGCTTGTTTAAGATATATGATTAAAAATAGAGTTTATCAAGATGTTTTAGAAGTAATGCTAAATGCCGGTAAAAATCGAGAGGAAGCAATCAAAAGAATTCCCTGGATGTTGGAAGAAAGCAGGAAAGGGAATCTCCCCAGAATTGACGATATAAAAACTCAATGTAAACTTCTTGAAATTGACATAAAGAAATTTAAACGTCTCAGAGAAGATAAAAAATTAATAACCAAAACAAAGACTGACTTAAGGAAGATTCATCCCCACCCCTCTCCTATCATTTTTGTCGAGGAAGCCTCCCAAGAAGAAATAATCACCCAAATGTGTATCTGGGCTCTTCGCCAGGGACAAGAAGAGAATGAATTGCTTAAAACATATATTTTTAAATATCTCATAAAATTTTTACAAAAGCATATGAACATAAAGAAAGAAGATATTGAAAGTTATGCGTGGGATACCTACGAAGCATTAATGAAAAACTGGAAAGCACCATTGAGTAAAGGGTCATTTAGAATATATCTAAAGAATACCATTAGAGGATTAAAGTTAAATGAAGTGAAGAAGAGGTCTGATTTGGTGGTTGAGGGTGATAAGTTAGAAATACTCTTTGAATCAAAGAAGAATGATAAGTTAGGCAATAAGGGAAATAAGCTAATTAATTATTTTACTTTCCCTCTTACAATTCGTGAAGCAGCAAAACTGTTTTATTATTATGAAAATCTTTACGCTCAGGATGTTGAAAATTTTAGTTTGGATGTTTTAATTCGATGGATATATCGGCAAATAGTTAACGGGAAAATTATAAACGTAGGTCAATCTTATGAACAGATTACCCAAGAAGGATTTATTCAAACAATTAATCAATATTTGATTGATAAAGAAGGATATGAAACATTGAAATATCTTTGGAAAACAGAGGGGTGTGTTGCCCGAAGTTTGCGTTCCAGAATCATCAATAGCAAGGCTGAAGAAATGGGGTGGACCATTCGTTACACTAGGAAATGGATTTATAAACAAATAGAAATAAACCAACCCGTTCAAGTTGATGGTATTGCTGAATTACAGGTTAGGGAATTATTCAAGAATTACGTTTCACCTTTAAATTGAGTTCAAAATTATTATCTCAAAAAAAGATTAGGCCGTTGCTCTTAGAAGGGATTTTGAGAAGTCATCAAGGGGAAGGGATTGATATTTTGGCTTTACCAAAAATAATGGAGCGGAAAACGGGATTTGAACCCGCGACCCTCGGCTTGGGAAGCCGATGCTCTACCTACTGAGCTATTTCCGCCCCTATTGCTATTATATTAGCTGGTGTTGGATATTTTTTCAAGAGTTTCTCACAGAGAGTTATAGATTGATTGACTATTGGTCATCAAAGACGGAATTTGGTTTATAATAAGTCTATGAGAAAAACACGTAGGGGTTTCGATGAAAATATCTGGAAAAATTTTGGGCAAATCTGGGATATCTCTTGGATGACAGTTGCACCTATAATCTTAGGACTATTTTTAGGTCAATACTTGGATCGAGAGTATCCAAAAGGATTTTCCTGGACGCTTTCAATGCTCATTTTAGGAATTTTTTTTGCTTTTTATAACCTTTACCAGTTTTTTGACAAAGAAATAAAAAAATACGAAAAAAAAGATAAAAAAAATGAACACGATAATCAAAGCCATCATTAGTATCCTTTTAGGAGCAGGTCTTTCTACATTTGTTGCCTGGTTAGTGGCTTGGAATGTCAAAAAATTAATTTATTTTAAAAAATATCAGCCGTTTACTGGACTTATTGGTCGCTTAGCAACCACGGGAGTCTTTATTATTTTTATTTTAAAATATATAAAACCAGATATTCTCATGTTTTTTTTAGGTTTTTTCATTACATACTTCTTGACAGTCTGGATTATCAGTATTAAATTCTTTTAAAGGTGAAAGTGATATGGAAAATTTAGGACCACACGTATTATTTATGATTGGACCATTACCGGTTACGACAACAGTAGTAGCAACTTGGTTAGTCATGGGTTTTTTAGTTTTGGTTTCAATTCTTTTAACCCGTAAGTTGCAATTCTTGCCTGGCCGTTTACAAAATTTATTGGAATTATTTGTTGAAGGTATCATGAATATGATTGATGACATGGCACCCTCTCGGGGAAGGATTTTCCTCCCATTAATTGGTACTTTGGCATTATTTATCGGAGCAGCAAATCTTACCGGTCTTGTCCCCGGCTTAGAGGCACCGACCAGTGATTTTAATACTGCTCTGGCTCTGGCTTTAATAGTTTTTGCCGCAGTCCCCTATTATGGAGTAAAAATTCAGGGATGGAAAAATTACTTAAAAACTTATATTTTACCTTCCCCAGTGATGGCTCCCTTTCATATTATAAGTGAAATAACTCGTACATTCTCACTGGCTCTTCGTTTATTTGGTAATATACTGGGTGAAGAAATTGTCATTGCTATCCTTTTTATTCTTGCTCCGATATTTGTTCCGGTTCCAATGATGTTGTTTGCAATTTTTACTGGGGTCATCCAAGCTTATATTTTTACAATATTAACCATCGTTTATTTAAGTGCTGCAGTTGAAAAAGAAGGCGAAACTTAATTAAACCCTCCCCTAGCAGCTTTTAGATATTTATCGTTCCGCAAAAGTTTATAAGTTTGTGTTTTTACTTTGATAGTGATAGAATCCATTAAATTTACCCAAAAGAGGTGACTAAAGGTGCAAGGAGAAATCCTTTTCTTATGTGTAACGGTTTTTACTGCAGGTTTTGCGATAGCTATTGGCGTTATTTTTCCAGCTTTAGGTCAAGGAAAAGCTTGTTCGAAAGCACTGGAAGGAATTGCCCGCCAACCTGAGGCAACCGGACCAATCAGTAGAACATTATTTGTTGGTCTTGCTTTACTCGAATCCTTAGCAATTTATGTATTAGTGGTTTCCTTGATTCTTCTCTTTGCCAATCCCCTACTCAAATATGTCTTTAAATGAGGTTTTCATAAACCATGATTAGTATTGATCGAAGTATAATTTTTCAAATTATCAATTTTCTTATCTTGGTTGCTCTCCTATTTCGATTTCTTTTCAAACCGGTGGTTCAAGCTTTGGATAAGCGCTCAAATCATATCCGTGAAGAAATGGAAAAAATTGAGAAAGAAAAAAAAGCAGCTGAAGAGTTGCGTTTAAAATATGAAGAAGAAAGTAAAAATATTCATATTAAATACCAAGAAATGCAGGAATATGCCAATCAAGAAGCAGTAAAGATTAAATCAAAGATAATTGACGAGGCTTACCAGGAAAGCGAGAAGATTAAGCAAACTGCTGAAGAAAAAGCCAGAATTGAAATTGACAAACTTTATTCTGATCTGAAGTTGGATATTATTGATATTTCAACTGAGATGGCTGCTAAATTACTTCATGAACGAATCGATATATCCAAGCAGGACCAGTTAATTGAGCAGCTTTTAGAAGAAGCGATTAATAAAATCGAAATTAAAACGGATGTACAACATGGTAAGCAATAATAATAAAGAAATCGTTAAAATCATCACTCCACTTCCGATGACTCTATCGCAAAAAAAAATAGTTAAAAATAAATTATCCCGAATTGGGAATATCGACCAAATGGTTTTCCAAGAGGAAGTAGATTCCTCTCTCATTGGAGGGATCATCATCATTTATGGAGAAATTCTAATCGACTGCAGCCTGCGGACTCAACTCGACAAGATGAAGGAAGGCATGATTTAATGGCAATTTTAACCGATACAATAAAAAAAGCCAAACAAGTTGTTCAAGGATATATCCCTGAACCGGAGATTAATGAAATTGGTGAAGTAATCGAGGTCCAAGGTGGCGTAATAACCATTGCTGGTTTAAAAGAAGCCATGATGGGTGAAATGCTCATTTTTCCACATGGTTTAAAAGGGCAGGTTTTTAATTTAGAAAAAGAGCGGATTAGCTGTATTCTATTCGGAGACCATTCTCTCATAAAACAAGGAGATAGAGTATTTCGTACCAATCGAGTTTTAGAAGTTCCGGTTGGTGATGAATTATTGGGCCGTATAATTGATCCCTTAGGAAATCCTTTAGATGGTAATCCAGCGCCTGATTTCCGTTATAAAAGACCGATTATGTTGCACGCTCCTGAAGTTATCCAACGACAACCGGTTCATAGGCCTCTCTTCACGGGTATAAAAACGATTGATGCCATGATTCCACTTGGAAAAGGACAAAGAGAATTAATTATCGGTGATCGAAGAACCGGGAAAACCACCCTCACCATTGATACTATACTTAACCAAAAAGGAAAAAATGTATTATGTGTCTATGTGGCTATTGGGAAAAGGTTATCGGCAATAACAGAAATGGTTGACATTTTAAAAAGATATAATGCTATGGCATACTCCATTATTGTTTCAACTTCAGCCGAAGACTCTCCAGCTTTTCTTTATCTAGCTCCTTACAGCGGCTGTACCATTGCAGAATTTTTTATGAATGGGGGCCAAGATGTTCTAGTTATTTATGATGACCTCTCCAAACACGCAGTAGCCTATCGGTCTCTTTCGCTCCTCATGAGGCGTTCACCCGGACGGGAATCTTATCCTGGTGATATTTTTTATCTTCACTCTCGCTTACTGGAGCGGAGTGCTCAACTGTCTGATGATCTAGGAGGAGGGTCAATGTCAGCACTCCCTATCGTAGAAACTCAAGAAGGTGATATCTCCGCCTATATTCCAACCAATATTATTTCCATTACCGATGGTCAAATCTACTTAGAGAGCAATCTATTTGCCAAAGGGTTTTTACCGCCTATAAATATCGGTCTTTCGGTTTCACGAGTTGGTGGAGAAGCTCAAACTCCGATCATGAAAAAGGTCGCCCGACGCCTCCGACTTGACTTAGCCCAGTATTTTGAGTTAGAAGATTTTGCTAGATTTAGTTCGGAGTTGGATGTCATTACTTCTCGACAGTTGGAGCATGGAAAAAGAGTTTTGGAATTAACAACACAAATTCAATACCAACCTTTGGATATCTCCCTGGAAATATTGGCTGTATTCGCTGCAACACAAGGCCTTATTGATCATGTACCGCTTCATCTCGTTAAACAATGGGAAGCGAATCTTTATCAAACAGCAGCTCTTGAAAAAGCTGATTTATTAAATGAACTTCGAAAAGATAAAGAATTAGATTCAAGATTAGAACAAGAAATTAAAGAATTTATTCGTTCTTTTACTGAACAATTTCTTCAAGAAAAAAATGTTTCAAATTAAACCCAATAATTTCTTAAATGGACTTCTCATCTTTGATTATATGTAACTTCAATTATTAATTTTAATTTTAATATTTTATCTTGAGAAGGATATAAGCATTGGCAAAAATACAAACCATAAAAAACCAAATTGATTTAATAAAACAAATTCAACATGTTACTCGAGCTATGAAGACTATCTCAGCAGTTCGTTGGAGAACCGGGAAAAAAATTCTTGAAAACGCCAAAACTTTTTCCAATTCTCTTCTTCGGTTAAATGAAATTGTCCATCTACATTATCGTGAAGAATTAATTACTCCCCATCCTCCTCGAGGATTTGCTCTCATTGGAATTTTTTCCGATAAAGGGTTGGTTGGAGGATTCAATGTCACTTTAGCTCATAAAATGAAAGCTTTCATGGAGGACCAAGAACATGAAGGAAATAAACCTCATCTAATTATCTTGGGGACTCAAGGAATTAACCAATTCCATAAAAACCCTTATGAAGTCCTCTTAACTCATTCTCTCCCAGTTCAACAAACTCCTCACTATCAGGATGTCAGAGAAATTTTATACACAGTTCGTTCATTTCATGAGCAACAAATTTTCTCTCACCTTTATATTGCTCATAATCAATACCTTTCGGTCAACGAATATCGACCAATTATCCAAAGAGTGATCCCAATTCCAATGCAGGGAATTAATCTACCCACTGAAATCCAAGCAGATTTACGCTTAAGAACCGACATTCTTAGTACTACTCCAACTCTCGTTGAACGTTTAACTTTTGAGTATGTCGCCAGTCAGCTCTATGTCTTTTTAATCGAATCCTTTTTAAGTGAACAAGCAACGCGTTTAAAAATAATGGATGCGGCGACCAGTCATTCTGAAGACATGATTCATTCTTTACAGGTAGCTTATCAAAAAAGACGTCAAGAAAAAATTACCCAGGAACTGAACGAAGTAACAAGTGCTTCCCAAGTGTTGGGGACAATTTAAATCCAAATAACAAATATTTTTGAAAGAGTGAAATAAATGAATACAGGTATTGTTGAACAGGTTATCGGACAAGTTGTTGATGTAAGGTTTAATTCGAGAGTGATCCCGTCCATCCACAATGCCCTGGTTAT
Source organism: Atribacter laminatus (assembly GCF_015775515.1). Lineage (NCBI taxonomy): Bacteria > Pseudomonadati > Atribacterota > Atribacteria > Atribacterales > Atribacteraceae > Atribacter > Atribacter laminatus. The sequence continues at coordinate 2,305,353 of NZ_CP065383.1, read as the reverse complement.
CGAAAGAAGAAATCTCAAGAACTCTTCTAAACCCTTAGTTCTTGAAGTTCAGAGCCATCTCCAAGATGGTTTGGTGAGGTGTATTTCTATTCAGGATACCAGTGGCCTCCAAAGAGGGGTTACAGTTATAGACACCGAAAATCCTATCCAAGTTCCCGTTGGTAAAGAAACTTTGGGCAGAATGTTCAATGTTTTAGGAGAACCTTCGGATGGGAAACCACCAGTTAAAGCGAAACAAAAAATGTCTATCCATCGTTCAGCTCCGCCTCTGACGGAAAGATCAGGATCAACTCAAGTCTTTGAAACAGGAATAAAAATCATTGATCTGCTCTGTCCTTATATCACCGGAGGCAAAACTGGTTTATTTGGAGGCGCCGGCGTTGGTAAGACAGTTTTAATTATGGAGCTTATTCATCGGACGGCTACAGCACATCGTGGGGTATCGGTTTTTGCCGGTGTGGGAGAAAGAGTTCGAGAAGGGAATGAGCTTTACCTTCAAATGCAAAAAAGCGGGGTGCTTAGTCACACGGTCTTGGTTTTTGGCCAAATGAACGAACCACCTGGAGCTCGTTTTCGGGTCGCTCTCACTGCTCTTACTATGGCAGAGTACTTTCGAGATGTACTTTCTCAAGACGTGTTGCTATTCATCGATAACATATTTCGTTATGTTCAGGCAGGATCAGAAGTATCTGCTCTTATGGGACGGTTACCTTCAGCCGTGGGATACCAACCTACATTGGCAGAAGAAGTGGGAATGGTTGAAGAACGAATTGCTTCAACCATTAATGGATCAATAACCTCAGTTCAAGCGGTTTATGTTCCGGCTGATGACTTGACTGATCCAGCTCCAGCCACCACCTTTTCCCACCTTGACTCCATTACCGTTCTTTCCAGGAAAATATTTGAACAAGGCTTTTATCCAGCCGTTGACCCAGTCCAATCAACATCAAGAGCTCTCGATCCTTTGATTATTGGAGACACTCATTGGAAGTTGGCACAGGAAACAAGAAAAATTATCGCTCATTATCTTGAGCTACAGGATATCATAGCTATTTTAGGAATCGATGAGCTTTCTGACGAAGATAAAAAGATTGTCAATCGTGCTCGAAAACTGCAACGATTTTTTACTCAGCCATTTTTTGCAGCCGAAAACTATACCGGTATTCCTGGAGAATTTGTCCCCTTAGAAAAGACCTTAGTTGGTGTTCAAAATATTGTCGAAGGTCAATGTGATGATTGGCCTGAACAAGCATTTTATATGACCGGCGCCATCGAACAAGTTGAAGCACGAGTGAAGGAGCTGAAAAAAGAATGAAAAAAATGGAGCTCCATATTGTAACACCAGAGCGAACTTCTATTTTCCCCGAAGTTTATTCGATTACTCTCGAATGTCCTGACGGATTAAGAGGGATTCTTCCTGGTCACGCTCCATTTTTAGTAGAGCTTCTTACTGGTGTTTTGAAGTATACAACCCAAGATGACCAGAAAAAATATGTTGCTATAAGTGGTGGTGCAGCAGAAATTACCCCTTATCAAGTTACTATTATTACCGATAGTGCTGAAAGCGCTGATACCATTGATATCGCCCGAGCCCAAGAGGCAGCCACTCGTGCCCAGCAACGAATTAAAGATAAAACTCCAGGAACAGATTTTATTCGAGCTGAAGCTGCTCTTAAACGCTCATTAGCTCGGTTACGAGCAGCAGAATTAGCGGGAAAAACTGGTAGATATTCCTAATCAACAATAATAATCATCCGGTTTCGTTTTTGACCTACTCAGGGAAAAAAGAAGGGCTTGAACAATTCTTTGAGAAGAAAAACCGTCTCCAAAGATATTTTTAGCTTCTTTTTTCTTTTTTTGTGTGAGCAATTCAGTAGCTATTTGAATAATAGCTTCTTGATCCGTTCCGGCTAAATATCCCAATCCAGTTCCGAGAATCTCAGGTCTTTCGGTTGCTGTCCGGGTGATAATAACCGGAATCCCCAAAGATGGTGCTTCTTCCTGTACTCCTCCTGAATCGCTAATCGCTAATTCGCTCCGACTCAACACTTTTATAAAATCAATATAGTCAAGTGGATCATGGAGAAAGACGTTTGTCTTGTTGGATAGAATTGCGTAAATCTGGTCCCTGACTACCGGATTCGGATGAACCGAAAAAACGAATATGATTTCTGGAAAACGATTAGCTAATCGAGATATCGCTTCTGCAATATTCGCAATTCCACCTTCCCAATTTTCTCTCCGATGAGCGGTAATTAGAACCAACCTCTGGTCCGGATTTGAGAGCAAAAAACGATTTATTTCTGAAGGTGTAAGGCATTTATCTTGAGATTGAATCCAATGAAGCGCATCAACAACGGTATTCCCAGTAACCACTATCTTATGTGGGGGGATCCCTTCCTTGAGTAGGTTATCTTTAGCTTTATGGGTTGGAGCAAAATGAAAAGCACTCATACGACCAACAAGAATTCGATTCATTTCTTCGGGGAAGGGACTGTAGATATCCCCAGTACGAAGCCCAGCTTCGATATGACCAACAGGAATTTTTTGATAAAAAGCCGATAAGGCACCACAGAACGCCGATGTCGTATCACCTTGAACCAAAATCCAATTGGGATTTACACTTTGAAGAACAGTTTCTAATTCCTGAAGAATAGATGCAGTTAAAAAGCTGAGTGATTGCCCGTGTTTCATAATATTAAGGTCATAATCAGGAATAATATTGAATAAGCTTAAAAACATATGAGACATTTCCTGGTGTTGTCCGGTATTAATAAAAACCGGTTCAAAATCTTGGTGATGAGCAAGGGCAAGATAAACCGGTGCGGTTTTTATTATTTCAGGGCGGGTTCCTGCAATGAATGCAATTTTAAACTTTTTCTGTTCTTTGAGTCCCACATGAAAGCTCCGTTACACCTAAATGTTTTCCCCATTTCCAAGAGACATAGAATAATGTTAAGGTGAGCAGGAGAGAATAGGTGCTATTCGCTAAGAAGCGGTCAATTAAAATGGCCAGGACGCTGAGGCTGGCACTAATTAAATATACAAGTAAAATAACTTCTCGTTGGGTTAAACCCTTTTCTAATAACCGGTGATGAAGATGACCACGATCCGGCCTGGTAATCGGTAGTTTATTCTTTTTCCTACGAACAATGGCAAAAAATGTATCGAGAATTGGAATCCCCAGAATAAGGATAGGAACAGCTAAAGTAAAAGTTGTTGCACTTTTAAGAGCTCCTTCCACCGATACCGTCGCTAAAACTCCCCCAAAAAAGAGCGCTCCTCCATCACCAATAAATATTTTAGCTGGAGGAAAATTATAAGGAAGAAATCCAATTGCAGAACCCATAAGTAAAAAAGAAATAAGAGCTGATTCCCATCTACCGTGTTGTAGAGCAATGATCCCTAAAGTACAGGCAGCAATTGCGGCAATTCCACTGGATAAACCATCCATTCCATCGATAAGATTTAAGGAATTTGTAATCCCTAAAATCCAGAAGAAAGTAAAGGGAATTCCCCAAATCCCAATGTACCAAAGAACATTCCATGGTAGAGTAATAAACTCTATAATTACTCCATCAAAAATAAGAATAAGAGTACCTATCCCAAGACCAACTATCTTGCTCCAGGGTGGTAAATTAAAAATATCATCAAAAAAACCGGTTAGAAAAATTAATGCTAATCCTAATATATACCAAAAAGACATTGGGTACGGCAGAAAAGAACGGAATAGGAGAAGAGAAATAAAGAAGGAACCTGCAACCGCCACTCCCCCTAAGCGAGATTTCGGTGTATTGTGAATTTTACGGTTTCCATCTGGTTGATCAAGAAGGTTCTTTTTTTGGCAAAACTTCATAATCAATGGCGTAAAGAAGAAAGAAAGGAAAAAAGCTCCTAAACTTGCCACGATTAAATGAAGAAATGTCACGATTCGCACCCACCTTTAAATATACAAACTTCTAAACCAGCCTCGTTTATCAATTCATCTCCCAATGGATCGGGATAGGGATTTTGATAGACAATCCTCGAAATCCCAGCATTGATTATCATTTTAGCACAAAGCGAACAAGGTTTGTGAGTACAATATAGAATTGATTTTCTGGTACTGACCCCATGAAGGGCTGCTTGTATTATAACATTTTGCTCAGCATGTAATCCACGACAGAGTTCCTGCTGACTCCCTGAAGGAATTTGCCTTTTACCTCGCAAACAGGTCTCCGGGGTGCAATGTGCCAAACCACTGGGAGCTCCATTATAACCAGTCGCTAGAATCCTTCTATCGAGAACCAGAACGGCTCCAACTTTTCTTCTTAAACAGGTTGACCGAGTACTAACCAACTCGGCGATTGCCATAAAATATTCATCCCAATCCGGTCGAGAGTTCATTGCTTTTCGTAGTCTGAGATTTTATTAATGCGCCTCAGATGTCTTCCTTCGATAAATTCTGATTTTAACCATACTTGAACAATTTCTTGTGCTAAGCCTTTTCCAATTACTCTGCCTCCGAGGGTAAGAATATTGGCATCATTATGTTCCCTCGAAGCTCTCGCTGAAAAAGTATCATGACAGTTGGCTGCTCGAATTCCATAAACTTTATTCGCAGCTATTGAGACACCGACTCCTGTCCCACAACAGATAATTCCTTTTTCACATTTGCCATTGGCCACGTCTTTAGCCAGGGGAAATACAATATCAGGATAATCAACCATCTCAGGGCTATTGGTCCCATAATCAACAACTTCATGGCCTTGTTCTTCTAAATAATTCTTCAAATCTTCCTTAAGTTCATAACCACCATGGTCGCAACCTAACGCTATTTTCATCGTTTAATGGAACCTCCTTTGAAAAGAATACTATTATTCCTACTATTTTGTCTACCCCATCAGTATTTATAAGTTAAAAATATCACGTAATCTCTTTTTCACCCTCATTCCTCTTTTTCTCATCAAGAGAGATGGAAATATTAATTATTTTCTTTTTTCTCTCCCCTAGTGAGAGAGGATTAAGGTGAGACGGAATATTTAAAAAAATTCCCCTCCTTTTAACATACTTTGCTAATGGGGGAGATTGATTTTTAATTCGTTATTTTCCTCCTCGTCGAGCTCCAAGAAAAAGTGCAAGCTTTCTCTTTTCACTTTCGGATAAAAACCGTAGCTCGTGGTCTTTTCTGATAATCAAAAATGACTTTCTCCTTAATAAATTGAGTATCTATGGAGATGTTTTCAATTTCCTCTACCTGGGAAGGATCATGTTCGATATAAAGGCAACCCTGGCTTTTCAAATAAGGGGGTGATTCATATAAGATACGATTGATAAGATCCAATCCATCTGGACCTGAAACCAACGCATCCTTTGGTTCGTAAAGACGTATCTCAGAAGCTAAGGAATTCCACTCTTTTTCCTTCACGTAAGGAGGATTTGACAGGATAAAATCAAATTGCAATTCATCAATAGTTTGGATATCATTGAATAAATCCGACCGCCATATTGATACTCGTTCTTCTAAACCCAGTTTATAGGCATTTTTTCTGGTTAAAAAACAAGCTAATTCCGATCGATCGATTGCTACAACTCTTGTTTCAGTCAACCAATAAGCAATGGTAAGACCGATCACTCCCGAACCACAACAAAGGTCACAAACTACAACAGGTTGGGTATCAAATCGAGACCTTATGGAAAGAATCGCCTCCTCCAACCATGATTCAGTATCCAACCTCGGTATAAAAACTCCTTTTTCCATACAAAAATGAAGGGAAAAAAACTCCCATTCTTTCAGTATGTATTGTAGAGGAACTCCCTTGAGGCGTTCTTCTACCATGGTATTGAGTTGCTCAGTCTTTTCAACAGATAAATCCTGATCCCAATAGAGGTAAATGTGAGAAGGTGAAACAGAAAGAACCCCGGCCAGTAAAAAACGAGCTTCGCGAGTGGATGCTGGAAGATTATGTTCACGTAAAGTGAGAACCAGGTGACTCCAAATGTCTCTCACTTTTGACATGATTTATCCCACTTTCTCTAACATTCTCATTCTTTCTTCAGCAGCCAGGGATTCAATAACCTCGTTAAGATCACCTTCCAAGATCAGATCCAGCTTATAAAGAGTTAAATTGATTCGATGGTCGGTTACTCTATTTTGAGGATAATTGTAGGTACGAATTCTTTCACTTCTTTCTCCGCTCCCGATTTGTGACCTTCGATCGCGATCGATTTCGTCTTTTTGTTTTTGCTGTTCAATTTCTAAAAGTCTTGAACGAAGAATTCTCAGCGCTTTGGCTTTATTTTTATGCTGTGATTTTTCATCCTGGCAAGTAACCATCATGCCGGTAGGAAGATGAGTTATCCTCACTGCTGAATCGGTTGTATTAACGCTTTGACCACCATGACCAGATGAACGATATACATCAATGCGTAATTCTTCCGGATTGATATCGATGTCGACATCTTCAGCTTCAGGGAGAACCGCTACAGTTACAGTTGAAGTGTGTATTCTCCCGCCGGCTTCGGTGATTGGAACTCTTTGAACTCGATGAACTCCACTCTCATATTTGAATTTGCTATAAGCACTATCACCTTCTACGGCAAAGATAATTTCCTTGAAACCACCAAGTTCGGTCGGGTTGGTGCTCATTACTTCGCACTTCCATCCCTGACTTTCAGCAAAGCGGGAGTACATTCTAAAAAGGTTGGAAACAAATAGGGCTGCTTCCTCTCCTCCGGTTCCAGCTCGTATTTCTACGAGAGTATTTCTTTCATCATTTGGGTCACGGGGAATGAGTAAATATTTAATCTCTTCCTCCAGTACCATAATTTTTTTTTCTAGACCCATTATTTCCTCTTCTAACAGCTCACGTAAATCGGAATCCTGCTCAGTTTTAAGAAAATTTCTATCTTCTTCTAAATTCTTCTGGGCTGCTAGATATTCCTGATACTTTTTGGCAGTTTCTTCAATTCCGGAAATAGCTTTGGTGAGCTGACGATAACGTTGTAAATCTTGAGTAATTTTTGGATCTGACAGTAGATGAGTGAGCTCAAGATATCGGTTGTTTATCTCCTCAGCTTTATTTTGCCACATACTAACACTCCTCTTTAAGACTTCCTTTTAAAGCTGCAACAGCGACTTCTAACTGTGAATCGTCCGGTTCTTGGGTGGTAATTCTTTGAAGGAGCAAACCAGGATAGGCTAATATATTCGCCAAACCACGATCTTGATATTTTGACAAAAGGCGAATTGCTTCATAAGCTAAGCCTGCAACTATAGGTATGAGAGCAACCCGGCTAATGATTCTAGTTATTATTCCTGGACGGCCTAAAAAGGAAAAAATAAAAATGCTTATAATCATAACAATCATAAGCCAATTGGTCCCACAACGGGGATGATGGGTGGTATATTTTCGAATATTTTCTAATGTTAGTTCTTTACCATTTTCGTAAGCAAATATTGTTTTGTGTTCTGCTCCATGGTATTCAAAAATTCTTTTAATATCTTTCATTCGAGAAATAATATATAGATATAATAAAAAAATAGTAACCCGGATCAACCCTTCGACAATATTGTAAAGAATTGTCGAATGAATATAGTGGTCAATACGAGAGGTCAGAAAAGTCGGAAGTGCGATAAACAATCCTACAAACAAACCAAAAGCAAGTAGCATGGCAATACTGAGATCAAAAGCCGATAGCTTTTCCTCTTCTTCATCCATAGCCAAGGTTGCTGACAGAGATAAAGCTTTCAATCCAATGATGAGTGAGTCAACCATATTGACAACTCCGCGAACAATTGGTAAAGCAAAAAATTTATTCGTTTTTGATAAAATCGGTTTCTCTTTAATATCAGTAACTATTGTGCCATTGGGTTTCCTGACTGCTATTGAAATTTTCCAGGGGCTTCTCATCATAACCCCCTCTATTATTGCTTGCCCTCCCACATTATGCTTTTCACATTTTTCTGGTTTTATTTTTTGTTCCACGGATGTCCACATCCTTTATCCCCTTCGGGGCAGATTCCGGTTGCACACGGCGGACCGGCATTTTCAAAAACAGTTGGTGCCAATTCTTTCAAAATTTTTAATATCTCCATAGCAACACTTCTTATTTCCCACTGAGCCCGAGTACAAAGCCGAAGTTTTAAAATATGGAGATACTCACGTGCATTAGCCGTTAATACAATCTTACTGGCAACAGCCTGAGGTAAGATATAACGAGCATCTTCTTCCGGTATTCCCATCTTAATCATCTCTTGATATATATTAGAACTTTTCCTGTTTTGCTCCAAAAAATAATTCATTAAAGTTTTATTTTCCTTAATTGAAGGCGGAACGATAAATTCGGGATTTTTAAAATTTATATATCGTTGACTTTGTTGTGAATAGGTTGCTAAACGATGGCGAACCAATTGATGTGAAGCAGCTCGTGAAATTCCTTCAATTAGGAAGGTAAAGGAAGCGTGCTCTAAAACCGACTCATGACCACGGGCAACGATTTCACGTATCAATTTTTGAGCTTTCTCTATCGTCATATCTTCATCATAACCGCTTCGATAGCAGAGTCTTGCAGCTCTCGCGATGGTCAGTTCTGGATTCGGGGTTGAACTTATGAGCCTTACATTCATAGCTCTATTCCTTTTTTAAAACAATAATGAATAACGAGCATTTATTGATGGGTATCAGTTTCATTCCCATTCCAACATTTTCCCACGATGAAAGAGAAATTAAAATCAGTAAAGAATTTCCGGTCTGCTTAATGCGCTTTCTATTTTTCCCTTTTTCCACATTAGAAATAGAACAAGGCAAGAGGGAAAATATTTCCTTTTTATGCTACGTCACGATGGGTATAAACAGCAATCTAATGTTTAAGGAGATCAACTTTCATTGTCTTTCATTAGCTATAACTTTTTTATTCCAATAAAAAAAGGGAGCATGTAAATTATACACACTACCCTTTTTTAAATTCTTCTCGAAACTGCAACTAAAAATTGTCGCCGTATTTTGCCCGGAATTTCTCAACTCGACCAGCAGTATCGATTAATTTTTGTTGTCCAGTAAAGAACGGGTGACAGCTAGCACAGATTTCCACTCGTATTTCTGGAACTTTTGTGGAACGAGTTACAAAACTATTTCCACAAGCGCAAATTACTCGCGTTTCTTTGTAATCGGGATGTATACCTTTTTTCATTGTTATCACCTCACCCAATTCTGCTTTAAGTATTTAGGTATCAATATTTTTTTAAAGAATATTATTCACTAATACTTTTAATACATAACGAATTGCAGTACGAACAAAAATGATTTGAAAAGCGCTGGGTATTATATCACATACTAATTTTAAGTGTCAAAGTTAACGGGAGTTTTTCAATACATGATCAATCATTTTCAAAAACTCTCGATTTGACTTGGTATTTTTCATGCGGTCGATAACCATTTGAGCTCCTTCTTGCTGGTCAACACTCGCTAATAGCTTTCTCAGCATCCAAATTCTTTCTAAATCATTTTGCTTAATTAGCAACTCTTCTTTTCGCGTACCCGATCGATGGATATCAATAGCCGGAAATATTCGACTTTCCGATAAAGCTCGGCTAAGATGAAGCTCCATGTTCCCAGTTCCCTTAAACTCTTCATAAATAACTTCATCCATACGGGATCCGGTTTCGACCAACGCAGTTGCTAAAATAGTCAAACTTCCACCTTCTTCGATATTCCGAGCAGCTCCGAAAAATCTTTTTGGCCAATGGAGAGCGGAGGAGTCAATTCCTCCCGAAAGAGTTTTTCCGGTATTAGGAACGACTAAGTTATTGGTTCGCGCTAGCCGGGTAATGCTATCCAGTAAAATGACAACGTCCTTCCCTTCTTCTACCAACCTTTTCGCACGCTCCAGAGTTAGCTCTGCTACTCGTATATGATTTTCTGGTTTTTGATCAAAGGTTGAAGCAATAACAAAACCCTTTACCGAGCGTTCCATTTGGGTAACTTCTTCGGGACGTTCATCAATTAACAATACTATCAGGACAACGTTGGGGTAATTGGTAGTAATTCCATTCGCTATTTTTTCTAATAAAACGGTTTTTCCGGCTTTTGGTGGCGCCACAATAAGGCCTCGCTGTCCAACACCAATAGGCGAAAAAAGATCGATGATCCGAGTAGAAATTTCATTCGGCTTGGTTTCCAATACAAATTGAAGATCAGGAAAAATTGGAGTTAAGTTTTCAAAAAGTGGTCTTTTTTTGGCTTGCTCTGGATCTTCATCATTAATAGCTTCGATTCGAAGCAAGGCATAATATCTTTCCCCTTCTTTTGGTGGTCTTACCTGTCCTGCAACCTTATCACCACTACTCAAGGCAAAACGTTTGATTTGAGATGGTGAAACGTAAACATCATTTTCACTAACAGTAAAATCATCTGATGTTCGGAGAAAACCATATCCCTCTATAGTTATTTCTAAAATTCCTTCACTAAAGATATAACCTTTCGATTCAGTCGCCTTTTTCAATATTTCAAATATCAGTTCACTTTTCCTTTTTCGACTATAACCAACAATACCCATTTTTTGGGCAATATCACCCAATTCGTTATTGGATTTGATTTTTAATTCACCTAAAGAAAACTGCAATTCCGCCCTAGTTTTTTCTTTTTCGGGCACTTTTTCTTTTTCTAACTCTTTTTCCTCTAATTCTAAATCAACTTGATTGCTCTCTGTACTCAATGCAATTGTACCTCCTCGTTTTTCTCAAAGACATCATTGGATTAGAAACAATGCTTGGTTTATCGATGCGTAAATCCAAAAAGCAGTAATTTCAAATAGTTGGTAAGAATATTAAACAAAAAAGGATTTGGCCTAAACCACTATTTTTTAAGAAATTTCCTTGCTATATCCACATGCTCAGGTGAATCGATATCAAACTTGATCTCTGGATAAGGAGTAATGATAGCTAAACCTTTCATCTCTAAAATCTTTGCGACTCGATCTTCAATATCTTTGACTGATAGTTTTTTGAAAATATATTTAAAAATGATATTTAAACCTAATATTCTGGCAATCATAAAAGGACTTTTGCGGTTTCTGATCACTTGAGAAATAAATTCTCTCTTTTTTTGAACAAGAGTGGGATCAATGAATAACATATTTCCGCCACCAAAAGAACCTTCTGTCAACTTTGCAAAAGTTCTTTTTGATTGGCCAAACTTTTTTTGATACACTTCCTTCCGAACAATCGGATAGTAAAAATCAGCAGGTTGTTTGCTGCATCTGAGAAAGAAGTCCTCTATCATCTCTCCTTTGATGAGTGGAATATCACTTGATATTACCAATACCTTGTTTCCCGGTTTGAGGTAATCAAGACCTTTTAAAGTGCTTTCAAAAGGATCACTTCCAGGAGGAACAACTTCTTCAACTGATTTACCTATCCTGGATTTCAGCTCTTTGACGGGTCCAACCACAACGATTCGTTTAATTGAGGAAACCTCTTTGAGGGCTTCTATTACATACTCTATCATAAATTTATTATGAATGACAAGTAGTGATCGGTTATTCACACCAAATTTTTTTAAAAATTCTTGACTACTATCTCCACCTGCTAATATTATGGCATCAGTCATGGTTCTCCCCTCCCTCTAGAACAACTTTAGGGTTACTATCATCTTTTAAAATCGTTGTCGACCATCGAGAATGAATTCCTTTTTGCTTCAGTTCCTTGACAATATCAACAGCTTTTTCTTGATTTGGTGCAATACCTATGATCGTTGAGCCACTCCCTGTCATGAATACCGAAGAACATCCCATTTGCTCTAATGTTTCTTTGTAGCTACCAAATTCTGGAAAATGTTTATAAATAATTTTTTCAAAGTCATTCCAGATATATTTCTCTATCTGATTTGGAGAAAAGTCATCTATAAATTCTTTCACTGGAGGCAAATCTTGAAATTTATCCTTTTCCTGTTCAATATCCCATTCTCGGTATGCCCAGCACGTATCAATGCCCACCTCAGGAAAAACCAGAACAATATATTTTTCCGGCGGCTGATGAAGAGGAATAACTTTTTCACCCTTCCCGCTTATTATTGCAAAGGGAAAACCGGTTGTAAAGAAAGGAATATCAGAACCAAGTTTTGCTGATATCTCAATCATTTTCTCATTTTCAAAAGATAATTGGAGTATTTCATTCATTTTTTTTAATATGTTTGCCACGTTGCTACTTGCACCTCCCAAACCACTAGAGGGAGGAATATTTTTAGTTATTTTAACGCCGAAATACCGATCCTTTAACTGGGGTTTTAAATCACGTAAGAGATGGAATAAACGACCAAGGAGGCTTTTCTTCCCAGTTGGTATTTCATAGTTACATTGAATTTCATCACAATTTTGGTCGGTAAAATAAAGATCAATAGTATCATAAAAATCGATCAATTGCATGACTGATAATATATTATGATATCCATCCTGACGTCTTTGACCAATTTTTAAAAACCAATTCATTTTGGCATAAGAACGGAATTGATAAATATTGTCGTTTTTCATTTGTGATCTTTCCAGAGCTTTTTACGTTGGAGTTGAGGCTGGGATAAATAATCCCTGAGTGTTAATGGAGAATTTTTCGCTATACTTTTCAGGAAATGCCTCAATATTAATTTTTTTTAAGTTGGAGAAATTTTGAATGGTTTTTTGTAGGTTAGCACTGTTACCTCGCACAATAATTCTCTTTTTACCCACCTTTGATTGATTTAATAGATTTGATTTTTTTAAGTATTCTTTTACTTCCTGCGCAGTTGCGAGTGCTGGATTAATAATTATAAAAGAACTTTCGGAAATATCTTGAAAAAAAGTTGATATTAAAGCAAAATGAGTACAACCCATAATGATAGTATCAAAATTTTCTTTTTGAAATCGAATAAACTGGGTACGAATCCATTTTTCCCATTCATCGGTTTGATGCAACCCTTTTTCAACCGCCTCAACAAATTCCGGCCAGGCTTCCTCCTTAACAGTAATAGAAGAATCAATTCTTTGAATATGTTTTCGGAAAGTACCGCTTTTTACAGTTGCTGAAGTCGCCAACACAATGACCTTGCCGGTTTTTGTTTTCTTTACAGCTTCTTTGGATGCCGGATCAATGATCCCAATAATCGGGAGCTGAAACAAAGCCGATAGTTCATCCAAACAGTTTGAACTAATTGTTCCGCATGCAGTAATAATAAGCTTTGCTTTTAAAACCTCATTTAAGTAGGAGATCAATGATGAAACAATATGAATCAATTCTTTTTTGTCTTTTTCACCATATGGGAAATAAAAAGGGTCGGCGACATAAACGATTTCTTCCAAAGAAAGCAACCGATCTAAAGCAACGACCATACTGAGACCCCCGACACCGGAATCAATCACACCAATAGGATTTGAATTGCTATCCAAAAGTCTTCTCTCCAATTCTTTGGTTTTGATGGTACTTTTGTGCCGCTTGGACAAATCCATAAAAAAGTGGGTGAGGTCGATTGGGACGGGATTTAAATTCAGGATGAAATTGGACTCCAACAAACCAGGGGTGGTTGGTGAGTTCAATCATTTCAACAACTTGAAACTCTGGATTAAATCCTGCCATTACCATTCCTGATTTTTCCAATTGACCTATATATTCTGAGTTTAATTCATAACGATGGCGATGACGCTCCATAATTTCTTCTTGTTGATATAATAAGTAGCTTTTCGTATTGGTTTTCAGTTGACAACGGTAATTTCCCAGTCTCATGGTCCCACCTAAATCTTTTTTAGTTCTCTGATCAGGTAAAAGATGAATGATTGGAAAGGGTGTTTCGGGATTTATCTCGGTTGAATGCGCACCAATCATTCCAGCAGCATTGCGTGCAAATTCGATCACCGCTGTGTGCATTCCTAAGCAGATCCCAAAAAAGGGAACGTTATTTTCCCGAGCATACCGCGCGGTAATAATTTTTCCTTCAATTCCTCTTTTTCCAAAACCACCTGGAATCAAAACCCCATCGAGTTTTCCAAGGTATTCCTCAACATTATGTTCCTGAATTTTTTCCGCTTCAATTGGTTTGATACAAACCTTTACCCCGAGGGCACCCCCGCCGTGTTTTAGCGATTCGTTAATGCTTAAGTAGGCATCCTTTGATTCCACGTATTTTCCAATTAAACCAATATTGATTTTCTGATTGGGGTTTTTCATTCGAGATATAATTTCTGACCATTCTCGGAGATCAACTTCTGCAGCATTCAGTTGAAGTTTGTTAATAATGAGATTGCCAACTCCTTTTTCTTCCAAAGTAATTGGGACATCATAGATTGATTCGGCATCAAGAACGGGAATGATGGCTTCCTTCTCAATATCGCAAAAAAGAGCAATTTTAGATATAACTTCTCTGGTCATAGCATGAGCAGAACGGCAAACTATCATGTCGGGTTGGATTCCAATACTTCGCAGTTCCTTAACACTGTGTTGAGTAGGCTTGGATTTTAATTCTCCGGCAGCATCGAGAAAGGGAACGAGAGTAACATGAATATATAGGCAATTCGATTTTCCAATATCATTCTTTATTTGGCGAATTGCTTCCAAAAACGGGAGTGACTCAATATCACCAACCGTGCCACCTATTTCAACAATCGAAACATCAGCCTGACTTTCTTCTCTCAGACGAAATATTTCTTCTTTTATCTGATTGGTAATATGAGGAATAACTTGGACGGTTGCCCCTAAATAATCCCCGTGTCGTTCACGAGCAATTACCGAACTATAAATTTTTCCAGTTGTTACATTACTTGATTTCGATAATTCTTCATCGATGAAGCGCTCATAATGTCCAAGATCTAAATCGGTTTCTCCTCCATCCTGGGTAACAAAAACTTCACCGTGTTGATAGGGATTCATAGTTCCGGCGTCAACGTTAATATAGGGATCGAACTTTTGCATGGTTATTTTGAGTTGTCGGCTTTTCAAAATTCGACCAATTGATGACGCAGTAATCCCCTTTCCTAATGAGGAAGTCACTCCTCCAGTAACAAAAATAAATTTTCCTTCCTTACCATTCATACTTATCGACCTTCCCTACATCGTTTCTGGTGCTGAAATGCCTAACAAATCCAGAGCATTTTTGAGCACCTGTCGAGTTGCACGGCATAAGTTAAGTCGAAAAGCCGTTAACTCTAAATTATCTTCATCTAAAATTCGATTATTATTATAAAAAGTATGGAATGAACCTGCTAAATCCGTCACATAGTTGCAGATCATATAGGGTTGCCGTGCTAACGCTGATCGTTTTACCACTTCAGGAAAGTATATCAAATTTTTAGCTAATAATTTTTCCTGCTCATTTTGAAACGATTCATATTTTCGATCTATATCTGTATTGGATAAATTTTTCTTTTCCATTTCTCGAAAAACCGAAGAGATGCGTGCATAAGCATACTGAACGTAATATACTGGATTATCCATCGATGTCTTTTTGGCTTGCTCAATATCAAACTCAAGGTGGGTTGCAGGATCTCTCATGAGAAAATAGTAACGGGCTACATCAACTCCAACTTCATCAATCAAATTGCGAAGAGGGACAAACTCACCCTGTCGAGTCGACATTCTTTCTGGTTGTCCATTTCTCAATAGGGTTACAAACTGAACAATAAAAATCTCCAAAAAATCTTTTTTTAAACCGAGAGCATTAACCGCGGCTTTCATTCGTGGAATATATCCATGATGATCGGCTCCCCAGATATCGATCACTCTCTCAAAACCCCTCTGCCATTTATTAAAATGATAGGCAATGTCAGAGGCAAAATAAGTAGGTGATCCGTTTTCTCTGACTAATACTCGATCTTTATCATCTCCCCATTGCTGGGTTTTTAGCCAAAGAGCTCCGTCCTTTTCATAAGTGAAACCTTGCTTGATTAATTGATTCAAAGCTTTTTCAACCTCATGGTTTTGATAGAGAGTTTTTTCGCTAAACCAAACATCAAAGTAAACCTGAAAATCACTCAAGTCTTTTTGTATGCTTTGTAATATTTTTGAAACGGCATAAGATTTAAATATTCCGGTTTTTTCTTCATTTGATAGTGATAAAAGGGTGTCACCTTTTTCTTTCTTCAAATCTTGGGCGATATCAATCATGTAATCACCCTTATATCCTCCCTCCGGTATTTCAATCTTCTCGCCAAAAAGCTGCCGATAACGGAACTCCAAGGTAAGACCCAATAAGTCTATTTGCTTACCGGCATCATTTATATAATATTCCTTTTCGACTGAAAAGCCGGCTTTTTTTAAAACTCTTGCCAGGGCATCGCCAAAAGCTGCACATTTTCCATGGCCAACATGGAGCGGTCCAGTCGGATTGACACTGACAAATTCTACTTGAAATTTTTCATTATTGCCAATTTGAACCGATCCATACTCGTCCTTTTCCTGATAAATATCCTTCATAAATGAATAAATAATTTGATCGTTCAGAAAAAAGTTTATAAAACCTCCACCGGCTATCTCAATAGTTGCAATGTGATTAAGAGATTTATTAAGAAGCGATACGATGTGGTTGGCTATTTCCCGGGGAGATTTTCGTGCCTTCTTTGATAGCAAAAAGGCGATATTGCTGGCAAAATCTCCGTGAGCTTTATCACGAGTGGGCTCAACGGTAAAAAGCATTCCTTCAGAAAAGTTCCCATATTGTTCATTGACTACTTTTTGAAGATTTTCTTTTATAACATCGGTTATTAAACGACTCATCTGACTCACTCCATACCAAGTTTAAAACACAAAAAATGGACCCTCATTGGTCCATTTGTCAATATTAAACATCTTTTATTTTAAATTCAATTTTAATGAATAGCCAGTTTATATTGGATTTGTAAAGAAATATTTTTCAAATATTAGAAACGCAGATGAACACTGTAAGTTGAAAATGAACGAATAATATCTCCTGCGCCATTATATATTTTTTTTTGTATTCATTCAAGAAAAATATTGAAATCTATCATTTCAATTTCTTCCCATTCCTCTTTTTTTATCTCTCCTGGTGGGAGAGAATTAAAGTTAGAGAAATACTTATTTTCATCCTCTTTTGATACACCTTTGCAGTATGAATGTCTATCATGAAAATACCATCTTATAAATTCCCCCATTGAGGGGGGATAAAGGGGGGTGTGCCTTTAATCGGTCATCCTGAGCCCTCGCTTTTTGAGGGCGTGAGGATCTCATCTTTTAAGTTTTTTCTTCATAAATACTTTAAATGATGAGATTCTTACGTCGTCCGGCAAAAACACCGGACTCCTCAGAATGACTAAGTGGATGGTAGAGATTGCCACGTCGCACAAGACGCTCCTCGCAATGACGGATTTAGATAGGTATTTTCATCCTCATCTGGTGCTGCGAAAGCAGCATGAGGGTCTATCATGAAAATATCGAAACGTTTTTTAGGTAATTCTTTTAAAGCAACCAACCTTAATCTCATTCTGGGTTTTCACCCTTATCCTCACCTTCTCCCATCAAGGGAAAAGAAACTTCTTGTCGTCATTGGAGACCTGGTTTTTTGAGGTCGTGGCAATCTCATGATTCATCTTTTATTATGTGTCGAATTGTGGTATTGAAAAAGATGAGATTCTCACGTCGTCCGGGAGAAGACACCGGACTCCTCAGAATAACAAACAGGGTGGTAGAGATTGCCACGTCGCTCAATCAAAATACAGTTGACCTCCTCGCAATCAGACTGTGTCACAATCCCTTTCACACACCAAGAAGAGCTTGAAAGTGGAGGATACATTCTATTTATCTTCAGTTTTTTGGTTATCTATTCCCAATATTCCTGTAAAATATTAACCTAAGTGGTGGTAAAAATTTTACAGAATAATTATGACACAGCCTGAATGACGGAGCAGTAAAAACTCAAATCACCCTAACCCTCTTTGCTAAAGGGGGAAACGATTTTTGGGTAAGAATTTTCATCCTCATCTGGTTTCTACAAGTTACATGAGGATCAATTATATAAACCTTGAAATGAGAATAATGAGTTTAAGAAATTATATAGGAATGGTTTTTCCTCCATTGGCGACAATGGTTGAGAAAACTAGAAATTAATTCTGGATAAGCATAAAAATGTAGATGTACATAAGATGCCAAACAATTCTTATAGACAAAACCCGATTCCCAAGTTTTCCCTCCTGTTGGCTTTTTAACTTGGTAACTGGAATTGAGTTGAGAGCCTACCAGCTCAGAATAATGAAATTCATGGCCATGCAAAACCACACCATCCGGTGCGAGGATATTATTTCGGGTTACTTTTGCTTCAACATACCCAAAGTGCTGGAGCCGTTTACCCATTATCGCCTTTACTGGAAAAATTCCCACCATTGGATAAAAACGATGGGTATAATTCTCAATTTCCTGAGTCAAATACATCATTCCTCCGCATTCAGCATAAGTCGGAAGACCATTTTCGATCGCCGATCGAATTGATTTCCGCATTGACTGATTATAAGAGAGTTTTAAAGCAAATTTTTCTGGGAAGCCTCCCCCCAAAATAATCCCATCCAGTCCTTCCGGGAGAAATTTGTCATTCAGTGGACTAAAGAAAACCAGTTCAGCGCCGGCAGAACGAAAGGCTTCTAAACCATCAGAGTAGTAAAAATGGAATGCACCATCATTGGCAATTCCAATGCGAATTGTTTCTGATGGAGGTAATTTTACCTGAAGACTTGAGTTGATATCGACTTTTTCTAAAGGCTTCATAAGGTCAATGATCTGGTTGAGATTCACGTTTTTAAGAAGAAAATCGGCACAATGATCAAGCCATTTATCGATATCAGTTATATGCCAAGCAGGGATCAAGCCCAGCTGGCGTTCTGGCAAATCAAGAAATTTTTTAAAAGGAAGATGACCAATAACTGGGAGGTTACAATCTCTCTCAATGGATTCCTTAACATGATTATAATGAGTTTTGCTTGAGGTTAGATTGCAGATAACTCCCACCATTTGAAGCTCGGGATCATAGGTCTGAAAGCCGTGAACCAGGGCTGCCGCACTGGTTGACATCGATCTCACATCAACTACCAAAATAACCGGCAACTTAAGAATTTTGGCCACATGAGCGGTACTTGCCCAGGACTCGGTTCCTAATCCATCGAATAATCCCATGACCCCTTCAACTATTGCTATTTCATCTTTCCGAACCGACTGGAAAAACATTTTTTTTAAGTTCTCTTCTCCCAGCAAATAAAGATCTAAATTGTGTGGTTCATTTTTAGCAGCAGCTTGGTGATAGGAAGGATCGATGTAATCCGGCCCAATCTTAAAAGGAACTACTCGGAATTGACGAGATAATGCCCGCATCAAGCTAAGAGTCACAGTAGTTTTACCGGAGCCACTATAAGGAGCAGCAATAACAATTCCACGCGTCATCTTTGTAACATCCTTTGATAAATTTTAAGAGAAACCCCTTGCCAAATTGAAAATAATGATTTAATCTACCATGTGATGAAGATAAAAACAACTGAATAGAAACATTCAACGGGTGTTCGGGAAACCGGTGAAAATCCGGTGTGGTCCCGCCACTGTGAGAAGGAACGAAAGGTTTGTTATACCACTGGCGATGTCGCCGGGAAGGAAAACCGAGTAGGAAAAAACCTTCAAGCCAGGAGACCGGCCCGGGGAATATCTCAGTGTTCAGCTTTTGCGCGAGACGGAAGCTGAAATGTTTTTTGATATCGACCCGGGTCATCAGGCTTATTTAACTTTGAAAGAGGTCGATATAATGGATTCTATTGAATCACAAAGTCTTCAGCTGATTAAAACCGTTTTAGATCATTATTCCCTTCCCGAGTATGGTCGTTTCCTCGTCGAGCGAGCCGTTCACGCAACCGCTGACTTTTCGATCGCTTCACTTATTTTTATTCAACCAGGTTTCATTGAGACCTCAATGAATAAAATCGAATCCGGTTCCGAAATTTATTGTGATACTGAAATGGTTTCCAGTGGAATATCCCCTCGTCTCCTTCAGCAATGTGGAATCAAACTCACTGTTTTCGTTCATCAACAAGAATGTTATGCCCGAGCTCAACGGGATAATATAACCCGCTCAGAAGCAGCTGTAGATTTAAGTTGTGAAAAAAACATCCGAAAATTTATTTTTGGAAATGCTCCAACTGGTCTCCTTCGATTAGTTCAACATATCAACCGGGGATATCAGGCTGATTTTGTCATCGGCATGCCGGTTGGTTTTATCTCGGCAGCTTTTTCCAAACAGCAATTGTTGCAAACCGGTGTTCCAGCTGTCGTTCTTTCCGGTCCTCGCGGAGGAAGCTCTATAGCTGCTTCAGTCTTCAATGCCCTTCTTAAAAAAAAGCTGGGAGAAAATGGAATGGAGATTAAAGGATGAAATTGGGAATCACTACTGGAACTTGTGCATCGGCTGCCGCTCTTGGAGCACTTTTTAAGGCCTTAGGAAAAGACCCTTCTTATGTCAAGACTCAGCTTCCCAATGGAGAATATATCGACGTTGAAATTATTCAAGTTGGAGTAAGATCCGATGGACACTATTTCTCAATGGTGAAAAAGTATGCTGGCGATGACCCGGATGTCACCGATGGTATATTGATCGGTGCTTCTCTCCTACTAAGACCAGGAAAACAGAATATCTCGATTATTGGGGGAGAAGGAGTTGGAAAAGTAACCAAACCGGGTTTATATCTCGAACCAGGAGAATGGGCTATTAATCCCGTTCCCAAAAAACAAATCACCGATAACTTACTGCGATTTCTTCCCAAATACTGGGACCTTCAGGTTGAAATATATGTTCCGAATGGATCGAAGATAGCAACCCAAACATTCAATTCCGAGCTGGGTATAGAAGGCGGTATTTCTATCTTAGGAACTACGGGAAGAGTCTTCCCCATGTCACAAAGTTCTTTTATGGAAACGATTCGCTTACAAATTCGTCAACGAATCGCTCTGGGGTTTCCCACCTTGGTCCTGGTTCCAGGAAATTATGGAGAGAAGTTTGCTCAAAGCCTTGGCTGGGATTCTCAATACATCATCCGTACATCTGGATATATCGGATTTGCTCTGGATACTGCTCGAATCGAAAAAGCAAAAAGAATCGTTGTGATTGGTCAAATTGGAAAAATGGTAAAAATTGCTGGTGGAATATTTAACACTCATAACCAGGTTGCCGATGCCCGACGAGAAATACTATTTGCCCATTTAGTTCGATTTGGTTTACCAACTCAATTTTTTGATGATATTTGGTTAGCTACCACAGCTGAACAGGTTTCTCAAATCTTAATTAGTTGGCCAACGGCTGCTCAATTCTGGGATTATCTTGCCCATGAAATTACTCGGAAAATTAACAAAAGGATCAAAGGTGAGTTATCGGTTGAAGTATATATTTTTTCGCTAAAACAAGGCCTCTTGGGAAAGGATGTTCTTGATGAATAGGATTGTTTTTATCAGCACCGGCCCAGGAAATCCTCAATATCTACTCCCCATGGCTCATCAGGTCATTGCTCAATCCCAGGTTTTAATCGGACGACCTGACTTACTCGATTTGTGGGAACATCAAAATAAAGTTAAATTAACCGTCAATATGAATAGCTTGTTCCATCAATTAATCGAATTTCAAAATAAACATGAATTGACTGCGGTTTTGATATCCGGTGACGCAACACTCTTTAGCTTATTGAATAATTTTCACTTTCCACTCAATATCGAAGTTATCCCCGGAATCAGTAGTTTTCAGTATTTTTGCAGTCGTTTAAAAATAAACTGGAACACTCTCAAAATTATCAATTTGCATGGAAATAAAAAACTCTCACCGTTCATTCTGGCTTTGGAACAAGGGTATGAAATGATGGTTTTTACCGGTGGTCTTCATTCGGCAACCGATCTTCTAAAAATTGCCGCTTTGGTTTCTCCCAACCGGAGGGGAACGTTAGGTGTCAACCTGTCTCTTCCTGAGGAATTCATCCAATCGGGTACTGTTCAAGAACTCTGCAGTACTCACCTTTCCAAAAGCGATCTTGTCCTCATTTACCTTTCCCCGGGAGAGAGAAAAGGGATCGGTTTTTTTGAGGACGAGGATTATATTCGCACCAATATCCCTTTTTCAAAAAAAGAGACCCGAATGATGGTTTGTTCATTACTGGAGCTCTCACCAGCCATGACTGTACTGGAAATAGGTGGCGGTTCAGGCGGCATTACCATTGATATTGCTCGACGGATATCCGAAGGTATTTTATTTTCTCTGGAAAAAAATCAAGAAGCCTGTCAGCTCATTCAGCAAAACTGTGAACGTTTTAGGATCGATAATGTTCAATGCATCCATGGTACAGCACCGAACGACATTCCCCAAAAGCTCTTCGATCGCATTTTTATTGGAGGAAGTGGAGGTTCTCTATCCTCGATTATCGATAATAGTTCTAAATTATTAAAAAAAGGAGGAATCTTGGTTATGACTGCTCTGTCTCTTTTGCATGTGACTGAGGGGATAAATCGGATAAAAAATAATCCTTTTCAGCCTTTATCGATTTTTCAGCAAAGTATATCCCGGATTGATCCCAATGATAAAAACTTGATGGTGAAATCTCTCAATCCCATTTTTTTTATCAAGGCAGTTAAATCATGACCCCGGTCTATTTTGTCGGCGCAGGACCAGGAGATCCTGAACTCATAACCCTAAAAGGGAAAAAGCTTTTAGAAAAAGCCGATTGTGTTATCTATGCCGGTTCTTTGGTAAACCATGACATTCTAAAAGTATGTTCTCCTCAGACGAGATTAGTTGACAGCTCAACCCATACGCTCGAAGAAATCATCGATTATATGATCCAAGAAGTCTCTCAAAATCACCTAGTTATTCGACTTCATTCCGGAGACCCTTCTCTATATGGAGCAATCCAGGAACAAATCAATGAATTAGATAACCGCGGCATCAACTATCAAGTCATACCCGGTGTGTCCTCGGTCGGCGCAGTGGCTTCCAGGATTAAAAAGGAATACACTCTTCCCCATGGGACTCAAACTCTGATCATTACTCGAATGGGCGGACAAACTCCTGTACCAGAAAGCGAACAGCTTTCAACCCTGGCAGCTCATCGAACCTCGATGGTCATCCTCCTCAGTAGTGGTTTTATCGATCAGGTGGTTGAAGAATTATCAAAAATATATCCATTAGAGACCCCAATAATCTGTGCTTATCGAGTAACTTGGCCGGATGAACGTATTATTCAGAGCACCTTGGAAAAAATTTCTCAAGCAGTAAAAGAGGCTGGAATCCACCGCTCTGCAACGCTCCTGATTGGACCTTTTTTAAATCATTCGGAGCGCTATCGATCATATCTTTATGGAGAATGGATAAATGAAAACCGTCATTTTCCCTTTTCATAAACACTATGCTCTCTTAGCAAAAAATATTGCCGATTTTGATTTTTTGCAACCAGTTCAATTCGTCGAAGGTTGGAAAAATTCCCAAAAAAACCTTCAGGAAAAATGGGAAACTGATGTCATCTTAATTTTTATAGGAAGCCTTGGAATTGCTACTCGATTGACTGCGCCCTTTCTCAAAAACAAACTGATCGATCCGGGAATCATCGTCATTGATGGAGCTGCCAAGTTTTGTATCGTGGTGAACGGAGGCCATTCCCGTTCCATGAATACCCTCTGTCGTTTAATTGCTGAACAGCTTCAACTCATACCGGTGATCACGACTGGAACCGATGCCTGCGGTTATCTCAGTCCAGAAGAGATCGCCGAGCGATTGGATTGCCAAATTGAAGATCCTCATTATCTTTTAAAAACCATTCAAAGTCGTCTGATAGAGGGCGAAATTATTCCCATTTGTTTTGATGAACCCTTTTCACCACCCTATTTCCCTGGATATCAAATTCAATCATCTCACCACCAATTTCCCCAAGAACCCTTTTTATATCTCACTGATCGGATTTTTTCTTCCCCAAAAGCGGTTTTTGTACGACCTCGTTCTTTAGTAATCGGAACTGGATTTCGAAAGCAGTTTTCCCTCGATAAATTTGTAGATTCTTACCATGATTTTATTGAAAAAAATAAATATTCCCACCTTTCAGTGGCTGAAGTCCTCACTCTTGACCGAAAAGTTCCTTCACTTCTCCCCTTGGTTCAAAAAATTTCAATTAATATTACCGGATATTCACCAGATCAACTAAAGAATGTTTCCGGGGAATTTTATTCTCCTTGTGCCCAAAAACATTTAAAAATTCCCGGTTTATCTGAACCGTCGTTGATTATTCGTGGTGCTGAGATTTTAGTGGGAAAAACCGTCTATCCCGATATGACCTTTGCCTTAGGACGACTCCCCTGGAATCCTCAGGGAAGTTTAATGTTTGTTGGAATCGGACCCGGTCAGCCCAACCTGATGACTATCCAAGCCATACAAGCCCTTGAAGAAAGTGACCTGATCATTGGGTATGAGACCTATCTAAAAATGGTGCCTTTTCGTTATCAAAACCGCATTCTATCGATTTTTACCCAGATGGGCGAAGAAATCCAGCGGGTAAAAAAAGCGATTGAATTGGTTAAAAAAGGGAATCGGGTAGCGGTAATCAGCAGTGGCGATTCAGGGGTGTTTGGAATGACAGCTCCGGGGGTGGAACTGGCAATCCAAGAAAACATTCCATGGCGTATCGTTCCCGGAATTACAGCAGCCATTTGGGGGGCTTCTCTGATTGGGTCTCCGTTGGTAAATGGTTTTTGTGTTATCAGTCTGAGTGATTATTTAATTGGCTGGGATAATATTATCACCAATCTTCAACTCCTTGCTCAAACTGAGCTTCCAATCGTAGTCTATAACTTAGTTAAAAAGGATCGGTCTCAAAAAATTGAAGAGCTGGTTGATATCGTTCAACAAAATCGGGGATTAGAAACCAACGTGGCCATCATTAAAAAAGATGGGACCAAGGAATTCATCCAGCTCCAACAGCTGGTTCATTCCAATCTTGACATGAACACGCTGCTGATTATTGGAGGGTTAAGAAACAAACGCCTTGGAAAATATCTCATTACTGATAGGGGGTATAATCTTTGAAACTGTCAGTGGTTGGTCTCGGTCCTGGAGATCCCGAATTGGTTACCGTGAAAGCGAAGAAGGTCATCGAAAACAGCCAATTGATATTTGTCCCTTCGATGAAAAGTGATTTATCCAGCCGAGCTTATCATACTGCTCTTCCCTACATCTCAAAAAGTGTCTCAATTGTTCCGTTGTATTTTCCATATTTCTCCAATCCTCGATTTTCGGAAATCATTCAATCGAATATTGATTCGATGATGACCAAATTAAAACTTTACGATCAAGCGGCATTTCTCATTATCGGAGATCCTTTTTTATATTCCAGTTATTTTCAGCTCCATCAATTTTTGCAGGAACAATATCCTGAAATTAAAATTGATATTATTCCAGGTTTAAGTGCCTATCAATTAGCTCTATCTCGCCTTCAGATTCCAGCAGTAGGAAACAACCAAACTTTATCAGTTATCACCGGTGATGTAAACCATGAAAAGATATCTTCGGTTTTAGGTTTAAGTGATACTGTGGTTATCTATAAAATCAATCAAATAGCAAACTTAGCTCATTTTGAGTCCCAAACCCGAGAGTTTTCAGTTCGAAAGATCTGTTGCGAAATAGGAACCGATCAAGAGACGATTCGGGATTTAAATCATAAAACCGCACTCGATCATTATGGATATTTCTCAAGTATCATTTTAAAGAAAACTAACCTTTAAAATTTTTCAATAATAGTTCATTTTTCCTTGCAAAATTGAACTATTTAAATTAAGATTCATACCAGTAGACAATCGAATAGCAATCTTCCACGGGAAATTGGGAAACCGGTGAAAATCCGGTGCGGTCCCGCCACTGTGAGAAGGAACGAAAGGTTCAAAAAACCACTGGCGAATTAAGCTGGGAAGGAGAACCGAGTAGGATGCGCCTTCAAGTCAGGATACCAACCCGAGGAATCAGGGAAATTTCGGCTTTTGCGAGAGACAAAAGGCGATTTATTTTTTTGCTTGATCCCCCGGGTGAAGAAAGAACCAATATTATTTAATTCATAAGGGAGGTCTTAGCAATGAGTTGTAAAAACACAATTTTTCTTTTTTTAATGGTGGTATTGATTTTAACCAGTTTTCAAGTTTATGCTGCTGAGCAGCAAGAAAAATCAGCAATACTCATCGCTGCTTTTGGAACGTCTTACCATGAAGCTGCTGTTTCCATTGAAAACGTGGTAAAAGCAGCTCAACAAGCATTTCCCGAATATACTATCGTGTTGAGTTATGGTTCACGAATTATCCGAAACATTCTCAAAGAACGAGATGGCGTGATTATCGACAGTCCCATTTCAGCTTTGGCAAAATTAGCCGATGAAGGTTTTGCTTCAGTAGTCGTTCAACCTCTGCAAATCATGTCGGGGAGTGAATTCCACGAGATTCTTTCCATCACCAAGGCTTTTGGAA
This sequence comes from Atribacter laminatus, assembly GCF_015775515.1. Taxonomy (NCBI): domain Bacteria; kingdom Pseudomonadati; phylum Atribacterota; class Atribacteria; order Atribacterales; family Atribacteraceae; genus Atribacter; species Atribacter laminatus. Next base: position 2,278,901 of record NZ_CP065383.1, on the reverse strand, counting down.
CCATGAACGATCCTCACTTTCAGCCTATTTTTTCTCGAATCGAAATCGGTGATCCCTTGCTGACCAGCGAAGTTGATTATGAAAAGATCGTGGTTGCTTTAGAAAACGATATGAAGCAATACGCTTCCAATGCTGGAGAGGTATTGGTTTTAGTCGGTCATGGAACCGAGCATCCCGCCAACAGCTGTTATTCTCAGCTCCAAAATATACTTCAAAAACACTATGGACCCAAGGTACTGGTTGGAACCATTGAAGGGTATCCAACCATCGAAGATGTTCTTGTCCAGTTACAGTCCATGAATGCTCAACGAGTCACCCTAAAAACCTTTATGTTGGTCGCCGGAGACCATGCTCGCAATGATATTGCTGGAGATGAAGCCGATTCCTGGAAGACGGTACTTAAAAAAGCTGGCTATGAGGTTCAAACCACCCTAGATGGTTTAGGAGAAAACGATCAAATGGTCCAAATCTGGATTGATCATATCAAAGACCTCTTTCCTAAGAAATGATGACTCATTGTGGATTCATCCGAGACCGGTCAGGGATAGCTGACCGGTCTCGGGTTTTCTTTGAAAGAAAAAAAAGAGCGGGTATCCTAACCTTCATTCTTTTAAGTGGGTTAGTTATAATGTTTTTCTTCTTTTGTGGTTCTGGATTTATTCATATTCCTTTTCTCGATGTTCTTACTATTATGTTTAGTCACACCAGTGAAAATCAACTATGGCATGATGTGGTTTTTAATATTCGTCTTCCCCGCATTTTGGGAAGTATGTTGATTGGTGGCATTCTCGCTGGATGTGGAACGTTATTTCAAGCGGTCCTGCTCAACCCTTTAGCCAGTCCCTTTACCCTGGGGATTTCTTCTGGTGCGGCTTTCGGCGGCGCTCTGGCTCTTTATTTAGGATTTCAAAATCCGGTATTTTTAGCATTTTTTTGGGGATTGATTTCGTTAGTGATTGTTATTCTTTTGGGTGGGACTAGAAAAACCCTGTACCCAACTCGGCTTATCTTATCAGGGGTCATTGTCAGCTCAATATTTTCAGCTGGTATTAGCTTTTTAAAGTATCTTTTTAAGGAAGAGGTGAGCAGCGTCCTTTTTTGGATCATGGGAAGTTTGGTAGGATTAACCTGGCAAAATATCACCCTCCTATTGCCTTTTAGCGTTATCCTTTTCATCATGCTGGTTTTGGTCAGCGATTCTCTGAATATCCTCTGTCTTGGTGACGACCAAGCTCTTCAGTTAGGTTTAAACCCAGTTTTTATTCGGTTATTTACTTTGATTATTTCTTCTTTTGCCATTGCTGCTGCGGTATCAATTGGAGGAGTGATCGGGTTTGTCGGCCTTATCGTTCCTCATTTATTCCGAATTGTAATAGGACCCGATCATCGATTACTCCTTCCAATTTCCATCATCGGAGGAGCCCTTTTGCTCTTAGTTGCCGATAATATTGTCCGAGCTTTTTTTCAACTCGAGATACCGGTTGGAGTGATTACAACTCTATTGGGAGGTCCATTTTTTTGCGTTCTCCTGGTAAAATCGGAAGGACAAAAATATCAATGAGTTTTATCTTAGAAAACCTCAGTTTTCACTATTTACCCCATAAGCCAATTATTAAAAAACTTTTTCTAAACTTAGAAAGAGGCTGCTCTTATGTCCTTTTAGGAACAAATGGAAGCGGAAAAACCACCTTGCTTCGAATTTTAAATGGCTTCCTTAAACCGGTCTCAGGTTCAATTCGGCTCAACAGCATTGATCTTCATTCTTATAAACGATCAAAAATTGCCCAACTCGTTTCCTTCGTACCACAAAATTATGCCGTACATTTTCCCTTTACCGTTTATGAAACGGTTCTTATGGGGCGTTATCCCTATAAATCAAACTTTTCCGATTATTCTCAGAAAGACCATCATATCACTCTATCCATATTAGAAAAAACTGGTTTAAGTGAATTAGCCTACAAAAAAATGACTGAAATTAGTGGTGGAGAAAAACAACGGGTTGCTCTGGCCCGTTCACTTTGTCAGCAAACACCAATTCTGCTTCTCGACGAACCTTTTTCGAACTTAGATATTCATTATTCATTATTTTTTATTCAATTACTCAAAGACTTGGTTCGGAAAGGATCTCTGGTGGTTACTTCGGTTCACGATCTTTTTATGGCTCCCTTATTGGCTGATAGAGTTCTTTTCTTTGAACCCCAGGGAATATCACTCTATACCGAAAAAGAAAAAGCCTTTCAATCAGAGATACTAAAAAGAGTCTTTAAGGTAAATATTCATTTTTCACAATTCAGCGATGATGAAAAGAATTGTTATTATCCAATCAGTGCGACAGCGATTAACGAATCATCACCCTCATTTGGCGCTGTCAATCAGAATGAAGATTTATCCAAACTTTTAAAAAAGGAGTAGTCAACTCATGAAAAAATTACTAATAATTATTCATTTCCTTTGTATGCTTTTAATTATTTCGGGGCTGGGAATGGCTCAAATAAACATAATCGATGACTCTGGGTTGGAAACCCATTTAAACCACCCTGCTCAACGAATTATATCCCTCTATCCTGCTCATACTGAGAACCTTTATTATCTCGGAGCAGAGGAACAAATCATTGGAATATCAGGAAGCGAAGATTATCCGCCTTCGGTGATTAATAAAACCGTTTGTGATTATCGAGCCGATCCAGAGAAAATTATTGCTTTAAACCCTGATGTCGTTCTGATCCGGGATTTTATTCTTGAACGCTATCCCCGATTTGTTGAGACCTTAAAAAAAGCCGGTATCCCGGTTATAAACTTCAATCCAGAAAACTGGAATGACCTCGAACCTTATTTTTTAAAGCTTGGCATGATAACTGGACGTGTTAAATCAGCGAAGCAACTTATCCAACACCTCCGGGATGAAGCAAAAATATTTTCCTTTGAGCCAAATGACCGTCCTCGGGTCTTCTTTGAAGCAATCGGAGATAAATACTCCACTATTGTTCCGGGAAGTATTGTTGATGAGCTCATTGAAATGGCAGGCGGTTTAAATGTAGCTACGGATGCCCTTGCCACCCGATTGGGATCTCGCATTGCCGATTATGGTATTGAACGGCTGCTTTCTAAGGCTGAAGACATCGATATCTATATCGCCCAAACCGGTCGGATGAATCGAGCATCAGTTCCTTCTATTTATGAACGCCCTGGCTTTAATAATATTCAGGCCGTTCAAAACCGACAGGTATTCGTGGTTAATGAATCAATTGTCAGTCGCCCCACTCCACGACTCCTTTGGGGTCTGGAAGAATTGTTTAGAATATTCCATCCAAATAAAACCATCAATTCTGATAAATTTACTAATCTTCCCCAGATATCCAGGAAAGATTTCGCCACCTTGATGGTTCAAATAAACGGTATTCAACTCTACGTCCCTACAATAAAAGACTTTCAGGATAAAAAACACTATTCCTATGGGAATTGCATCGATCTTCAGTGGACCGATCCAGCCAGTAGATATGTAGAAACTCTTATCCATTTGGGAATCATCGATCCGGAATTGAAGGAAGAAAATTATTATTTTTATCCTGATAAACCCATCACCAGAAAAGAAGCTGCATTTTGGTTGTATTGTTTACTTGACTTTGAACATCTTAAAAAAGACCGAACTCTTCCCTCTGATATAAGTCACTTAGATCGTCCTTACCACACTGCCATCAAGATAACTTACCAAGCTGGACTTTTTGACGGAATTATTAGGGATGAAACTTTTATACCCGATCAAACTCTCACCGGTAAAGAAGCACTTCAAATTTTAAAACAGTCCCAGCAAACGGGAAAACGAATACACCCTTGGGATTAAAACTTAATCAAAAAGATGATATCCACCAACATTCATATTTTTAAAGAGCCATAAACCAATGAAGAAATAAATAGCACCTTACTCTTTTTTATAGATGGTATCATAATTAGCTTCACCACATTGAATTGGGTTAAACACCCAATCTTTGACCCAATTTTTCATCAAATGGATTTCAACGGGTTGAAATAAGGGTATGCCCAGAGCATGTTCGTAAGCATCGATTTGAATATTTTCATATAATTTTTTTCGGACCTCTGGATTGGTTTCGCTAAGGGCGGCATCAATCTGCTGATTCAAGTTATTCTTTGCAAATTCAGCAAAACCTTCACCTTGAGCTCCTCCAATTGCTCCATTACTATGATAATGGCTAAAAATTAAGTTGTGGGGGTCGGGGTAATCGGCAATCCAGCTGATTACGATTGCTGGTAACTGACCTAATTTAAAAGAATCCAGAAAACTGGGCCATTGTATTCCCTGGATACCGATTTTAAACTGTGGATTTAAAGATTCGATGTTTTCCTTTAATACTTCGCAGGCAGTCTGGAATACTTCATTCCCGGTATCATAAGCCAGGGTTACTTGAAAACCCTTATCCCAAACCTTACCATCCCAGGCTTTTTGAAATTCTTCTTTAGCTTTTATCAAATCATATTCATATCGAGGAAGCTGGTCATTGTATCCCAATAAATCAGAAGGAAGGACTGATGCAATTCTTTTCCCATAACCTTGCAGAACGTCATTAATCATGGCCTCATAATCAAAAGCATAGCAGAAAGCCCGTCGACAATTTTCATCAGTGAAAAAGTCGGGAGGTATTCCATTCCCATCCAATTGGGCGCTTCCTAAAAAAGGACTGGTTTTGTTGATGGTCCAATTGAATTGTAAATTTGTTATGGTAATCCGCTCCTCCTGATAAACCTGACTTTCTTTTAAATTCTCTAATTGCTGGATATACTGGGTGGGAACATAAACCTGATCGGCATCTCCGGCTTCGAACATTGCCCGGCGGGTATTCCATTCGTCTACACCCCAAATAATAACTTGTTCAAGCTTTGCTTTTTCACCCCAGTACTGCTGATTTTTTTTCAATACTACTTTCTGTTGGGTCCGGTCCCATTCAGTTAAAATAAACGGTCCGGTCCCATTGGTTTTATTAAATAAAGGTGAAGATTCTTTTTTCTGGTTGTAATACTTCCACCACCCATCAGCCTTTCCATCCCAGCATCCCCATTCGATACAGGTTTGTTTATCCATGATGCTGCTCCAATATGCATACTTCGACAACAAACTTAAAAAAGGAGCGAATGGTTTCGCCAGATGAAAGATGACCTTATCGTCTTTGACCTCAATAGCAGGATCAATATCTTCATGATAGAATTTAATTAAACGATCGGCATATTCTTGGTTTTTCAAAGACCCATCTTCATTGACTAAATCAGTTAACGGTAACCCAATTTTGCTCGCAACCATTTCATTCAAGGTTTGGCAATCGAATAAAGCTCCTATAATCATCCAATAAGGACCTCCGACAGAATCATAAAGAATGTTCCTTTCAAAAGTATATTCCACATCATCCGGGCTTAATCCATTTCCATTATGGAAGAAAACGCCTTTCCGGATCGGGAAAATATAGGTTTTCCCACCGTTGGTTATCAATCCATTTTCTTTAGAAGGAACAGCATTGGCAAGAATGGGTATGAATTTAAAAATATTCTCTCCATCATAGGCAATCAGATTATTGTAAACGAAGGTTAATGTTTCACCGCTATGTGAATCGTAAGCATATCCAGGATCCATGCTGTCAGGTTCCCCAATGGTTAAAAGAACATAGGTATTCGGATCTTTTATCTGAGCACCGGCGGTAAAGGTTATAATGAAGAAAAAGATTATGATTAATATGTATAAATTCCTTTTCATTTTTCCCCCTCCAGAAGTACTTAATTATGACATATTATTAAAAAAATTTAGATCATTCACAGTTTGCGATTTATTTTTCATACCATATATTTCGGTAATTTTCTTAAAATAATTAATTTACGCATACAAATTATCTTATTTTAGGACACCTTCTTTTATAAATAAGAGAGACATCTGCATTACAAAGCAAAACCAGATGAGGATAAAAAATAGGTACCCAGGAATCTTTTCCCCTTTAGCAAAGGGGGTTAGGGGGATTTGAATTTTTACTGCTCAGTCATTGCTAGGAGCGCAGCGACGTGGCAATCTCATTTAGGAAATTTTTTGAAATAATTAAAAAGATGAGATCCTCACGCCCTCAAAAAGCGAGGGCTCAGGATGACACGTTTTGTGTTAGATGAGATCCACACTTCCTAAAAAAACGGGTGTGCAGAATGACCGATGAAAGGAATACATTTGATGGTGTTTTCATGACAGAATAAATAGTATCTTGTCCCCCGCCTACACCGGAACAAAGAGATCTCTTGAGTTGAAAATAAACCATTGACAATGATATGGTATTCAAAGAATTTAATGATGAATGGCAATAATAATTTTTTAACATTAATGTGATGATGAATAAAGGAGGTATAAATTATGCCAATCATGACCGGATGGCAAGCAGTAGTTAAAGCCTTAAAGGCTGAGGATATTCAATTCGTATACGGACTCCCCGGTAGTCCGAAAGATCTTTACGACGTCCTTTATGACGAGCCATCCATAAAAGCAATTCAAGCTCGACACGAAGCAGCCGGAGGATTTATGGCTATGGCTCACGCTCTTTCTACCGGTAAACCGTCAGTGTGCTTTGCTAGTCCTGGTCCGGGATGTGCCAACCTCACTCCTGCTCTTCTGGAATCTTTAGCAACATGTGCTCCGGTTGTTGCCTTTTGCCCTGGAACGGATGGCCGTTTAGAAGGAAAAGGTGCTTTTCAAGAAACCGATCAGATTGGAATCATGACTCCAGTGACTAAGTGGGCTGCTCGAGTCCCTTACCTAGAAAAAATCCCCTGGGTTCTTCATCGAGCGTTCTCCCTTGCCACCAACGGACAGCCTGGTCCAATTTTTATCGAAATTCCAGTGGAAGTTGGGCGAAGCCAAGCTGATATTCCTGACTATATCCCTGCTATCCGTTCTCTTCGAACCGCTGGAGACCCCAAACAAATTAACCAAGCAGTCAATCTCCTCAAGCACAGTGAAAACCCCTTTATCGTTGCCGGCGGAGGTGCTCGAAGCTCGGGTGCTCATGACGAACTAAAATCACTTGTTGAACGGCTGGGAATGCCAGTCATGACAACACCTTCAGGTCGAGGCATTATTGAAGAAGACCATCCGCTCTATTTTGGACAAGTCGGTTTGTACCGGAATCAATTAGGTTTACAAGTATTTCCTAAAGCTGATCTTTTGATCACGGTTGGTTCTCGGAATGAAGAATTCCAAACCGGTATTTGGAAACTCTTCCCTAAAAATGCAAAATTTATTCAAATTGATATTGAGTCCTTTGAAATAAGTCGTAACTGGATTCCTGATGTCCCAATTTTAGGAGATGCCAAGACTGTTTTGGCTTCAATTTTAGAAAATATTAAAATTTTGGATTCACCAGAGTGGGAAAGAAGAAAAAAAAATTACTCAAAAATGAAGCAGAATTATGAAGCCCAGGTTTTCGAGGAATGCCAAAAGAGTAATCAAGTTCCAATTAAAAGCAAAAGAGTTGTTTATGAAATCAATCAGGTATTTGGGAGAAATACCATCATGGTTCATGAGAACGGCAGTCAAGACCTCTGGACCTATTATAGCCCTTACTATCGCGTTCTTGATCGAAACGGCAATGTCGCTCCCGGGGAGCAAACCTGTATGGGCTCAGGAGTTTCTGGAGCCGTAGGAGTGAAACTTGCCAATCCAAAGAAAAAGGTGGTTTGTGTCACTGGAGATGGAGCTTTCCAAATGTATAACCAGGATGTGCCAACTGCTGTCCAACACCATGCTCCAATAACCTGGGTGATCTTAAATAGCTTTAGTTTAGGTTGGACCAAACTGGGACAAAAAGATTTGGGTGAGCGTTATATTGCCACTGATTTTACTGTCCAGCCGGATTTTGTACAAATGGCTCATTCTTACCGGTGTTATGGCGAAAGAATTGAAAAGCCAGAAGATATCCACGATGCCCTGAAAAGAGCATTAAAAGCCAACGAATCAGGCCAATCAGCTATTCTTGATTTTATTGTTGATTACGAAGATGTAGCTGAGGGCTTTAAGGCGTATAAGAAACTTTGATTGACCAAAAATATCTTTTTCAGCTTGCCCCATTCCGTTTTTTTATCTACTGGTGGCAAAGGATTCAGGTGAGGTGGAAATCTATGAATCGTTTCAAGGCATAATTTTAAAGCACCCAATCTGAATCTCAATCTGAACTTTCACTCTCATCCTCACCTTCGCTCATCAAGGGAGAAGGAATTATATATTGATGCGTTATCCAAATTGGGGCTTTCCCTTGGGCGAGGATCTCATCAACGCCACATCCGTCATCCTGAAGCTTATTTAAAAGCTGTGAGATTCTCATCTGACCCCTCTGCCGTCATCCTGAGGCTTCGCTTTTTGAAGCCGTGAGGATCTCATCAACGCCACATCCGTCATCCTGAGGCTTCGTATTCCGAAGCCGTGAGGATCTCATCAACGCCACATCCGTCATCCTGAGGCTTCGTATTCCGAAGCCGTGAGGATCTCATCTTTTAAAATATTTTAAATCGAATAATTACCGTTTTAAAAAATGTGATTCCCATTTCATCAATCCTAAAGCCAATTTGATTCCTTGTAGTGAAATTAGTAAAAACCCCTTTATAAAACACCGCTGGAAATAAAATCAACCCAACCATGGTATTATCTATTACAACGATTTAAAAAGGAGCCTATCCATGACCAAAGTTCCGAATCGCCTCATCCACGAAATAAGTCCTTATCTTCTTCAACATGCCTATAATCCAGTTGATTGGTTCCCTTGGAGCGAGGAAGCCTTTCAAAAAGCCAGAGAAGAGGACAAACCCATCTTTCTATCGATTGGATACTCAACCTGCCATTGGTGCCATGTTATGGAAAAGGAATCTTTTTTAAATGAGGAAGTAGCTCGCTTACTCAATCAGAATTTTGTTTCGATTAAAGTAGACCGAGAAGAACGCCCAGATATCGATTCGATTTATATGGATGCCTGTCAGTTTTTAACTGGAGGTGGAGGTTGGCCTTTAACAATAGTTATGACCCCAGAGAAAAAGCCTTTTTTTGCCGATACCTATATTCCTTTAACCAGTGGTTTTGGTAAAATCGGCTTATTGGAATTTCTCTCAAAAATTAAGGAGGTTTGGTCTTCTCAACGCCAAGACGTTTTAAAAGCTTCAGAAGAATTAACTACTTTTATGGAGTCGATCCATAAACCAACTCCTTCACCTGAACCTGATAAAGAGATAATACCTGAATTATTTAACGAATTGCGAAATACTTTTGATTCTTTGCATGGCGGTTTTGGACCAGCACCAAAATTTCCTTTTCCTATCAATCATCTTTTTCTTCTTCGTTATTGGAAAATATTTCATGAACCAACAGCCTTGAATATGGTTACAAAAACCTTAAAAAAAATAAGAATGGGCGGTGTCTACGACCATCTTGGGAGTGGTTTCCACCGCTATGCAACTGATTTAGCTTGGCGTGTTCCCCATTTTGAAAAAATGATCTACGATCAAGCTCTGCTGATCTTAGCCTATGCAGAAGCTTACCATGCTACCCAAGAGCCTCTTTTTAAAAATACCGTTGAGGATATGTATGGGTTTATCTTGAATGATATGACCCACCCAGAAGGCGGCTTTTATACAGCAATTGATGCTGATAGTGATGGCGAAGAAGGAAGTTACTACCTATGGACCCAAAAAGAAATTCAAAAAATTCTGAGCGATGACGAAATCGCTTATTTTAATGAAGCATACTCGATTCGGCCAGAAGGTAATTACTTTGACGCTTCAAATGGAAAGAAAAATCAGAAAAATTTACTATTTTTGGATAAACCGCTCCAAACTCTCATTGAGGAAAAAGAATGGGATAAGGATATTGTTCTTAAAACAATCACAAATGCACTCAAGAAGCTCATCGAAGCTCGCAATCAGAGAAACCACCCTTTTCTTGATACCACCATTCTTGTTGGTTGGAATGGCTTGATGATTGCAGCCTTAGCTCGGGCTTCACGAATTATATCAATTCCTGGTGCTCAAAAGACTGCATCTGCTGCAGCTGATTTTATCCTCAATCATATGAAAACTCCCGAAGGAGGTTTATGGCATCGATATCAGGCAAACCAAGCCGATGTTCCCGCTATCCTTGATGATTATGCATTTTTTATTTGGGGATTAATTGAGCTGTATCAAGCAACCTTCAAAAGTTCGTATCTCATTGAAGCCGACCAACTCATGCGTTACACCTTGGAACATTTTTGGGATAAAGATTACCATGGTTTTTATTTGAGTGCTGATTTTACTGACTCTCTCCCCTTTAGAAAAAAAGAATTTTACGATGGAGTAACTCCATCAGGCAATTCAGTTGCCTTTCTGGATTTAATACTGCTTAATCGATTCTTTTCGGATTTTTTTTACCAACAAAAATCTAAAGAAATGGCTAAAGCTTTCTTTAATAACTTAAAAACCTATCCTACTGCTCATCTTTTTTTTGGTATGGGACTCCTTTATGAATTTGGACACGGTGCTGAAGTTATTATTGCCGGTGATCTTCAATCCAAAGCAACCCAGGAAATTATTGAAATACTGAACCATGAGTACCACCCTCAACTTCTGCTTTTATATGCTCCATCATCAGTGCAAGAAAAAAACCTACCCCACCTGAACTTTTATTATCCTATTGATGGCAAACCAACTCTTTACTTCTGTCAAAACTACCAGTGCCAGCCGGGTATAAATGATATTGAAAAGATAAAAAATAGAGTAAAGATTCTGTAAATTTATCCGAGCTGGAATTTAATTGATAGGTTTTTTAGTGCCTTCATTCATTCCATTTTCTATTTCATAACCGATAGCAAAACACCGAATTACCCAAAATATACCTCTTGTAAATATAATTATATTCTGATAGGATAGGGGTTTCAATATTCTCTTTATAGTATTGAGCGATGATTAACAATCTCCCTTAATCTATCAAAAATCGGGAGAATTTTATTCGCTATTTATTTTTTGAAAGGAAGTTTTAATAATGGACCATTCAGCACAGCTTCGAGACACAAAAATATCAACTTTGTTATGGCGATTTTCTATTCCAGCCATTGTAGGTATGTTAGTCAATGCCCTGTATAACATTGTTGACCGGATTTACGTTGGTCAAGGTGTTGGTTCACTTGGTATTGCTGGAATTGCAATAAGTTTCCCTTATATGATGCTCATGATGTCCTTCGGGATGTTAGTCGGCATGGGATCTACTGCATTGGTCTCGATTAAATTAGGTGAAAGAAAAAAAGAAGAAGCTGAGCGAACTTTAGGTAATGCTTTCACATTGATAGTTATAATTTCGATTGGATTATCAGTAATTGGTTTGTTATTTATCAAGCCAATCTTAATTATTTCCGGAGGGAGCGAAACCGTCCTCCCCTATGCCATAGATTATTTAAGAATAATTCTTATTGGTGGAATATTCATGGGAGTTGGCTTTGGAATGAATAACATCATTCGGGCTGAAGGAAATCCTCGAACCGCCATGGCCACCATGCTGATTGGTGCATTGATAAACTCTATCCTTGATCCAATTTTTATTTTTTGGTTTGGTTGGGGAATCAAGGGAGCAGCAATTGCTACCATTTTATCGCAAATGGTTTCAGCAGTTTGGGTACTCAGGTATTTTCTCAGTGGAAAAAGCACTCTACGTTTCCATGCGAAAAACCTCAAGCTTTTTAAACCAATTATTTCGAAAATACTATCAATTGGAACGGCACCTTTTGTGTTACAAATGGGAGCAACTCTGCTCTATGTTATTCTAAATAATTTTTTAAACCAATATGGTGGAGATACTGCTATTTCGGTAATGGGAATTATCAACAGTGTCAATATGTTGATCCTTATGCCGATTTTTGGAATTAACCAGGGTGCTCAACCAATTATTGGTTATAACTATGGAGCTCAACAATTTGACCGAGTAAAGGAGACGGTGAAGACAGCCAGTTTATCGGCAACCGGTGTGGTGATCCTGGGTTTCATTTTCTTGATGGCTTTCCCCCAGCAGTTCATCATGCTTTTTAATAAAACTGACCAAGACCTTATATCAATGGGAACCAGGGCAATGAGAATAATTCAACTCATGTTGCCAGTGGTTGGCTTCCAGGTGGTAGGAACCGGATATTTCTTTGCAGTGGGGAAAGCTAAAGAAGCAATGTTTTTGAGCCTTATTCGTCAATTGCTCATATTGCTTCCCTTGGTGGTTATTCTTCCCCGTTTTTTTGGTTTAGACGGTATTTTTATCGCAGCGCCGGTTTCTGATGGTTTGTCATTCGTTTTAACTGCAATCTTTTTGGGTATTGAATACAAAAATTTAGATCGAAAACATCTGGAGACTTTTGCTAAAGTCAACATGGAGGCATCGTAAGCGTAGAAACAATCTTAAAGCCTGAGGGGAAGGCTAGTATATTTCTCTCGGGCTTTATTGAAAGATACTCAACCTGGATTTGAGTCTTGGTTTACACCCTCATACCCTAACCTTCTTCCAATCGTCTCCTTATTTTTTGATGGCATTGGGGGTCTCATCATTTTAAAGAATTTATAAATAATAAAAAAAGGGTTTATACCTTCCTCTTTTTCTATTTAAGAAACTTATACTATAATTAACTCAAATTAAAAAATAAGGAGTTTTAAAGTGTTATCTAATGCTGATGTAATTACTCTTAACCTTTTTGCCCATCAAATCCGTCGGGCATTTCCAGATGCCCGTATCTGGGCTTTTGGTTCCAGGGTAAAAGGGAATGCTTCTTGGGAATCAGACCTGGATGTATGCGTCATTATTAAAGATTTAACCACGGATTCTAGTAAACAGATTATTGATATTGCCTGGGAAGTTGGTTTTCAAAGAGATGTAATTATTTCTCCTCTCATTTTTTCACAAGAACAATTTGAGTCTGGACCTCTTTCCGAAAGTTCGATAGTAAAAACCATACGCCGGGAAGGTTTTGCAGCGTAATGAATAACAACCTGAAAGAGTTGATTCATTACCGAATTGAACAAGCTGAGGAATCAATGAGAGCTGCTGAAATTCTTTTTGAAAATGGTAGCTTTAGGGCTTCGGTTAACCGATCTTATTATGCTATGTTTTATATGGTTTTAGCACTTCTTACTATTGAATCAAAAGAAACATCCAAACATTCAGGAGCTATTTCACTTTTCGATAAAATATTTGTTAAAAGAGGATTATTTTCGGTATACCTATCACGTTGGCTTCATTATGCTTTTTCAAAAAGAATGGATGCAGATTACAACCCGATACATTCAATTTCATTAGAAGAGACGAGTGAAATATTAAATCATGCTCAAGAATTTATTATAAAGGTTAAAGATTATCTCCAAAAAAACTCTTAAAAATAAGTATATTTCACTCTCTACGAGGCACATATAGTTTCTTAGCTAATCTTCCTCCCTTATAATTGATACAAAAACATACAATACATTAATTGAAAATTCTTGTAAAAGTGCCTTTTCTTTTTTTTAAACATACAATTGCTTCCTTTAATGTCATAACACTTTCCCTCTGTATTTCTTTATTTATTATTCTATCCTGAAAATACCATCTTATAAATTCCCCCATTGAGGGGGGATAAAGGGGGGTGTGCCTTTAATCGGTCATCCTGAGCCCTCGCTTTTTGAGGGCGTGAGGATCTCATCTTTTAATTTTTTTCTTCATAAATACTTTAAATGATGAGATTCTTACGTCGTCCGGCAAAAACACCGGACTCCTCAGAATGACTAAGTGGATGGTAGAGATTGCCACGTCGCACAAGACGCTCCTCGCAATGACGGATTTAGATAGGTATTTTCATCCTCATGTGGTGCTGCAAAGCAGCATGACGGTCTATCCTGAAAATACACTAATTCTTAAAAATGCCGTCATCCTGAGCCCTCGCTTTTTGAGGGCGTGAGGATCTCATCTTTTAATTATTTTAAAAAATATTAAATGAGATTGCCACGTCGCCCAACCAAAAAAACGGTTGGGCTCCTCGCAATGACGGATTTAGATAGGTATTTTCATCCTCATGTGGTGCCATGAAAGTGGCATGAAGGTCTATCCAAAAAACCACGGGCATGATAAATAAAGCCCCTACCAAAGATTAAAAAATTATAGGGGTACAATGTTTTGTACCCATTCATTAATTAATGTAGCGACATGCCATGGCATGTCGAAGCTTGGGTTTTCATCATCATCTGGCAACATAAAATATTATAGTTGCCTATATTTCGGGATTACCCATGATTAATTGAGTAAGTTCTTCTTCGATGATAGCGCAGTGATTGATTAGAAAATCTTTAATAGTTTCAGGGAGAAGCTCTAATTTGGAAACGATTTTATAACCAGCTAAAATAGCACTGGCAAAATGAACAGGTTTTATTCCCTGGTGATGAATAAATCTCAACCCACTCACTAACCGTTCGTTTGGTTTTAATTTCTCCAATATACCACGAATACCTCTTTCAATTGAATCATGAAAGAAAGGATTATATATTCTTTCTAAAAGATTTTCGCCATAATCTTTCAATTCTTGGAAAGGAAAATGAGGGTGAGCATGATGAAGAGCCGGGATGATTTCATTAAACATCATTTTTTCAGCTTTTTCTTTTAATATTTGATCGACATCGGAAAAATATTTTATTCCATCAAGAAAAGCATGATAGGCAATAAAAGCATGAGCCCCATTGTGGGCAAAGAATTTAATATCTTCCCAGGTAGCAAAAATTTCAGGTTCAACTAAGGTAAAAACCGGAGAAAATTGGTTAGTTAAGCATACTGCTTCATTGAGTTGAAGAAAGTCGTAAGATTCAACTACCAACCTGTCAGGAAGGTCTTTCCAAAGAGGCATGTAACCACTTTCTCCGTGACTGGCAAAACGGCACATCCGAGACATCACGGTATCAACTACCTTGCTCGCTTTAAAGTATTTTTGATAGGTCTGAGCCAAGTTACGGCCGTTTTCACATAAAAGGATATGATTTTCCCTCGGTTGTGCATTGAGAATTGGAACAATCTGGGAAATAACGATCGGTAAATTCTGATTTCCTACTGTGGTGAAAATCAAATCGGCTTCAGTAAGTACTTTATAAAAGTTATTTTTCTCTTTATCTTGGTCAAGGTTAATGACATTAAATCGTCCTTGAACGGAAACAGATTCTATACCATCCCGATAACAAATATTGAGGTTATATTGTTGTTGGTTTTGAAGTTCTTCCAAAAAAGAAGCTTTTATGTTCTTATCAATAAAGGTGATTTCATAATCCGGAGCTAAGCGTTCACCTAAAAAACCTAATGCCAAAGCTCCGGTTCCAATTATAACCACTCTTTTAATCATTATCAGGATTCCCAGGGGTAAAGAACCGGTTTAAGCCCGTCGGCTGAAGTGGTGAAAAATTCTTGAGGGGAGTCATCAAAGGTAAATTTCCTGGATGAAATGAAGCCTTTGAAAGATAATTTCCCTTCATGAAGCCATTTTAGTACCGCTTTCATCGCATCGGTTGAACAACCACTGGTTCCAATGGTTTTGGCACAACGATAATGGTTCTGATCAATGTCAGCTTGATCGACCATAGAATGGGTTCCCCCAAAACACGCTCCAACACCATATCCTTCTCGGGTATAGAGCTTGAGCATAAGTCTCTGAGCGTTAGGATCAGAACAAGCACAAACCACATCATCAAATAAATATCTCTCTGTCATTGCTTCCAAATCATGAACAATTTTTTCTTCATTTAATAAACTTTCTTGGATGGTGGAATTTTTGAATTGAGGAACAACATATACTTTCACTTGGTTTCCTAAAATTTGATGAATGAGTTTTTCTTTTTTCTCAGATCGAACCACCATGACCACTTCACTCGCACCTTCCAAAATTGCCAATGATGCATAAAGCATACTGACGGTTCCCGAACCGATAATGCAGGTTTTCCCACCAGGTTGTATACCGGCTTTATAGATATGCCTCCCATCCTTATCAACTCCAAATGGATGAGGAGTGGCATAAATCGACTCCAAGGCACAAGCTGCTGGTTCTATCAAACAGGCTTCTTCATCAGATACTTGTTCAGGAACCCGAATCACTGATTCCGAGCGAATCATTTCTTCCGGAACTCTCATATATTGAGCATATCCGCCATTAATTTGAAAAGAAAGGTTGGCTATCGGTTTGGGAATAAGCATCAAGCCATTTTTATAGCGAGCGATGCGGGATTGGAAGGTCACTCTCTCGCCAACAGAAAAATTGAGATAATCAGGGAATAATCTTTTTCCTTGAACATACCCAATCCCATCGTTACAATTTCTAACATTGTCACCTATCTCGACGATAATCCCAATCAACTCATGACCAAGAACGACAGGAGCATAAGGATCGACATTCTTATGACCATAGAGGAAAATTGATTTATCGGTTCCACAACGGGCACACATCAATACCTTGACAATTAAGTCATTAGGACCGCAGTTTAAATCAATGGTTTCCAACGTAACCTGTTCGGGATGGCCATGGTATACAAATGCCTTGGAATGATAAGAATTCATATCCCTCTCCTTTTTCCTAAGGTTAATATCAGCCGTTCAATACAAAGTTCCCTTATGCTAATTTTTAAAAACAGATAGCTCCATGATTTTATTTATCGTAAAGCCCCAAAAGTTAAACCCTTAACCAAGTGTTTTTGTACCAATAATAACAAAATAACCGTGGGAAGAATTGCAAGCATTCCAGCTGCCGATAATGACCCCCAGTCAACTGCGTAGCTTCCAACAAAACTGGTTGCAATATAAAGTGGAAGTGTCCTCACCTGAATGCTGGTTAGTGTTAAAGAAAAAATAAATTCATTCCAAGAAAACACAAAGGACAGCACTGCAACCGATAATAAACCAGGAGCAGCAAGAGGCAAAGTTATCCTGGTTAATACTTTTAAAGTTGAGCATCCATCTATGGTCGCTGCCTCCTCGATTTCCCTTGGTACCGAATCAAAAAAGACCCGACTTAACCAGACAACCAAAGCTAAATTCACTAAAATATGAGCAATAGATAAACCCGCTATCGTATCAACTAAATTTAAAAATTTGAAAACTCTCAATAATGGAACAACGACAACAACTGCGGGCATAAATCGAGTTGAAAGAACAAAAAAAGCCATATCTTCTTTACCTCTATAGACAAAACGGGCAAGGCAATACCCAAAAGGCGCTCCAATTAAAAGGGTCAACAAGATTGAACTTATACTCACTTCAATGCTATCAACAAACGACTCGATAAAATCCGGTTTTGATAATACTTTTTGATAATTGGAAATGGTCGGTTGAAAAGTAAACTTGGGTGGATAGGAAATGGTATCCTTAGGATTTTTTATTGATTGGGTAAAAATCCAGTAAAATGGAAAAAGGGTAAAAATGGCAAACAGGATTAAAATGAGATAAATGAAAAAAAACCGAACAAATTTATTTTTCAGTTTGGTTGAACTCACTCTCTTTATCCCTCCGCTACTTCGGCAAAAATTTTAATGCTTGTTTCGATCCTATAAATGCTATGACCAACATCACAATTCCTAAAACAGCTCCTTTTTCCAAGCTATGAAAAGGAAAACTTTCTTGATAAGCACCAATAACCATTGTATAGGTCGCATAGGCAGGACCACCTTTGGTTACTGAATAAATAATGTCAAAAGATTTAAAGGCATCCATTAGCCGAAAGATAATAGCTATAATGATTGTCGATTTTAAAAGTGGAAGGGTTATGTAAAAAAACCCTTGCCAGCCGGATGCTCCATCTATCATTGCCGCTTCTAGCGGTTCTTCGGGTATCATTTGAAAACCAGCATAGAGGATCAGAATCATGAATGGGACCCACTGCCAAACCTCAATCAAAATAACTGACAATAAAGCTGTGTTTGAATGTGCTGCCCATTGTAAACCAGGAATATGCATTAATTTTAAAAAATAATTGGCAACTCCATAAAGTGGATTTAGAATCATATTCCAGGTCAAAGCAGTTACAACCGGAGCTACTGCTAAAGGAAGAATGAAGACTACCCGAAAAAAAGCCACTCCTTTTTGAATGATATGGAGTAAATAGGCGATAAGTAACCCGAGTAAAAAAGGAATCGTAACTGCACCCAAGGTAAATAGAAGTGTATTTTTTAAGGTTACCCAAAATGTTGGAGATTGAAACATAAATAGAAAGTTTTTTAACCCGACAAACTCTAAATTGTCAATTCCTGCTAATGATGAATGAAAACTCAAGTAAAAAACAAACACTGTTGGATAGATGAGCAATGCAAAAACTGCCAGCGTGACAGGCAAAGTGAATAGATAAGGTAACCGGTTTTTTATTTTAGTTGGTTTCGCAACTTTGCTTGTTGTATTCATTGATTCCTCTCTTATTCATTAAAATTAGGGAGAGGGAATAAATCCCTCTCCCTTTTTTCTATCCGTTTAAAAATTGGTAGGAAATGGTTTTTTTTGTTATTTGGTTACTTTAGCATTTCTTCCCAGGTTTTTTGAACTTCGTTTAAAGCAGTTTCAACGTCTTTCTGGTCCATAAGGACTTCCTGGACACCTCGTGCAAAAGGATCCATTAAGTCGAAAAACTTTAAATGCGGACGTGAAAGAACCCCATCAAACAAACCCTTGCTGGTTGCAAAAACAAATTCCGGATTTTTCACAATAATTTCTGGTGAATCAAGAACTGATTTTCTGGGTGGTAAATTATTTGCTAAAGCTTGCTTATACTGGATCTCTTTTGAGGTTGCCCACTCGATAAATAACCAAGATGCCGCCTTTTGTTTTGAAGCAGCAGCAATTGAAATTGACCACATATGGGCATGGGGGATTCTCCCACCTGGTCCCTGTGGAAATGGGGCAATTCCACCTTTTTCTGGCTCAAGACCTCTTAAAAAGAGAGTGGTAAAAAGACCTGAGGAATCAAGATACATTGAGGTTAATCCGGAAGCAGTGGAAGTAACTACTTGTTCCCAATTGAAGTTAGTGATTCCTGGGGGTGCAAATTTTTGCAATGCGGTATACATTTTAACCGCTGCAATGGCTTCCGGGCTATTGATTACCGGTTTATAATCAGCAGTGAAGTAATCTCCGCCGTAGGATTTCATGATTCCATAGAGCGGCCACCAAAGCTCGGTGTTCCCTCTTATAACCACTCCATACCTATCTTTTAAAGCTCCGTTAATCTTTTCAGTAGTAACCAAAAGGTCATCGAATGTATCCGGAACAGTCACACCGGCTTCTGCAAGCATATCTTTCCTGTAAATTAAAGATTGTACTTCTGCAGTAATAGCGATTCGATCACCAGCGGTACCACCAATTGTCAGCATTTTTTGAGCTGGTAAATAAAAATCATTCCAGTCATACCAATTTAAATCAGTCAAGTTAGGATCTAGTATAAATTTTGCTAATGGCTCGGTCCATCTTTCCTGATCATATTTTGGGGCGTCATAATACTGGGTCATAAAAACATCAAAAGCAAAAGTGCCAGCAGTTAAATCGGCGGGAACTTTTGTTAAGTATTCTGCTTCAGGTAGTATGGTCGTGACAATCTTCATTCCAGTAAGTTGCTCAAATTCGGGGAAATAGGGTTCAATAGTTTCCTGCCATGGATGCCGACAAAGCATAACATTCAATGTTGTACCAGCAAATTGTTGCCAATTAATGTTGGCTTCACTTGCGGGGGGAATGACTGGGGCACCAAATGCGTGAGTAAAGGCCAAAAGAAGCATTGCTAAGGATAAAACAATAATCATTGATTTTTTCATTACTAACCCTCCCTATTTCATTTTTTTGTTTTAAAAAATACCGTTGTAAGAAATGAATCGAAATAAAAATTAATAAAAAAAATAATACTATATTTTTATAAGCATATCACCCCCTTTTAAGAATCAATATCCTACTCTTTTCTCAGAAATTTCTTTTACAGAATTTATAAATCTCTTCATAGTATGAACATCTTCTTCAGTTGGGTTTGATGGCTGATATCCATCAATTCGAAACATACAGTTATCATTTTCTGTAATGGACAGTATAGCATTTATTGTATTTCGTATTATATCTTGATTGGTTTGCATAATTTCATTTTCACCAAGCCGAATATGATAGGGTATTTTTCCATTGAGCTCTTTTATCGCTTTATAGACATCATCATTCCACCAATTCAAATCTATGACTCCAACTGGACAACTTATTTTCTTTATAGTTGAAATAAATGAAGATTTTGAACCACAACTATGCCACCAACGGATATTCCCATAAAACCTTGCTAAATCATCTTCATAAGGTAAACAAAACTCTTCATACATCCGTGGAGATATGATTGGACAGCTGGCTTCATCATTGGCTAAACTACTCTCAATTTCTTCTTTTCCAATCAATCTTCTCCTTTCTCTGGTGAATTCTTTGCGAGTTTCGGTAATCATTGTCATTAATTGATGAACAAATTTTGGTTCTTCTACCATATCCATTAAAAGATTTTCCATGCTCCTCAATCCACAGGCAACACCAAAAGGCGCTCTGTCCCATTTATGAAAGATGACCTGATAATCCTTAGGTACCAGGGTATTGAGAACTTCATAAAACTTATGAGCCAAGGGCATTAGCCCACTGGTATAAAAATTTAATGATGGAATTTTCAAAAAATCTTTTCGAGTTTTGATAACTGCTCCTTCGCTGGTAAAAAGCGGTTCATGATCTTTAGAATAGATTACCTCAACCCCGAAAAGACTAGGCTCAAATGCAATCCCTAAAAATATTGGTACAGTTTTTAACAAAGGAGTATCATCAGGAAAATTTAGAAAACGGTGAATATCAATTTTTAAATTCCATTTTAGATATTGTCTCGGATCTTTATAATAATCAATAATATCAAATTTCAACAACTTAGCTTTCTGAATTCGATCCCAATCAGCAGTTATTGGTATTCTTTTTTCCTTTCTTTTATTCGCTGGTATGGGAGCAATTATTCCTGGTAAATATTCATCAGGACAGATATTCGGTCCCCACATTTGCAGTCTTCTTTTGTTTTCATCACTTTCATAAAGCAAAGATTTTTGATCGAAAAGGTTTTTAATTTCATCATATATTGTATTATTATCACTCATCTTCCATCAGCTCCATATAAAAAAAAGAGTTTAACCAGTTATATAATTCTTAACAGTTTCATAAACGGTGAATACGTTTTTAACTGGAACATCTGCAGTAAACATATTTGCACTTGATAAAATCAATCCCCCTTCCGATGAAGCGGCATCTAAAACCCGTTTCACTTCGTTTTCAACATCTACGGGAGTTCCCATCGGAAGGATAAACCTGGTATCAATATTTCCCATAAGCGTAATTTTATTTCCATACTGTAATTTTACTGATGCAATATCCATTCCAGCTGCCGGCTCAAGGGGATGAAGCCCGTCAATTCCGATATCTATGAGATCTTGAATGACTTGATTAATATTTCCGTCTGAATGAAAAAAAACTGGAATCTCTTTTCCTTTTGAGCGAGCATATTTTTTGATTACTTCAATTTCAGCTTTTAAATGTGGAAAAAGTGAAGTTCGATAAAAATTTGGTGACATCAGTAATCCCTTGTTTCCCGCTAAATCATCCTCTAATAGAATTAATTGAACACCAGCATCAATATACATTTTGGCGATTTCTGAGTTGTATTGAGTAAATTCTTGAATGAGGCATTCAAGTTCAGAACAGTTGGTAAGAGACCAAGTCATATAGTTTTCGTATCCAAGTAACGAGGTCAACATGCCACGGCCTCCCCAAACCAAAGCACCTATATAAAAATCGGTTTCTTGAACCCATTTTTCAATTTCTTCAGCATTTCTTTCATAAATAGAGATCGGTGGAAAGCGATATAAATAAATATCAGCAGGACTTTTAATCGGTGATTCAATTAATCCAGCATTCAAGGTTCCAAATTCCGATTCTTCAAATATTTCTCCCCAACCATCTTTAATAATTCTTCGCCCTGCTTTGCTTATTCCTAAACATTCTTTTACCGGACTTGATTCAAAAGTACAATCAACACCTTTTAAATCTATATTCAGAAGTTCATAAACCTTAATGGTGTCATGATATTTATCAAATTCTTTCAGGTTCTTATTTAATATCTTACTCATTAAAATTTTATCAATTGCCCACTCCCCGGTAGCTATTCGATCAGTTTTCCCGTGATAAATACTTTGTGTAACTCTATCACGATGATTCATTCTATCCCCCCAAATTATATTATTAATTTATTTATTATTTTAGAATAATAAAAATATTTTTTGGTTTTACGATGTGTTCTTTTCTTAAAGTAGATTTTTTCAAAATTTTACGACCATTATTTATCATACTTAATGAGTCATTTAACGTCATAGCTAATACTCAAGAGGGAAATTTTTTAAATAATATTCTTTTTATTCTCTTAAAATTCCTGGATGAGACTGATTCTTTTCATGCTTTCTCAAAGTATAGAAAAGTAAACGACTATTTCGGACCAATTTAGTCCGCCTTTAAATAAAGGAAGATTAAGAGGGATTCAGTTGTTTAATAGCTATTTTTTAAAATATTTGTGTAATATACACTATTCTTTTAAAGCACCAAAGGTAAGGCCTCGTACTAAGTATTTTTGAACAAAACCAATAAATATAATTGCTGGAATAATGGCCACTACTCCTCCTGCCGAAAGCTCTCCCCATTTAATTTCATAATATCCGATAAACCGAGCTACAACAACAGGTAGAGTTCGAGAGCTACCACCGGCAAGAACACTGGCAAATATAAAGTCATTCCAAGAAAAGATAAACCCTAAAATTGCCGTGGAAATTATTCCATTAATAGAAAGGGGAAGAATGATCTTAAAAAAAGATCCTAAGGTGCTGCAACCATCGATTTGTGCGGACTCCTCTAACTCGTAAGGAATTTCCCGAAAAAATCCTCTCATAACCCATATCGTCAACGCTAAGTTAATCGTAATGTGCATCAATATGAGAGAGATACGAGTATCGGTTAGGTTAAACCTTCTGAACATGAGATAAAAAGGAAGAAGAACACCAATTGGTGGAGCCATTCGGGTACTTAAAATCCAAAATGCTAAGTCCTTCTTTCTTTTAAAGTTAAATCTTTCCAAAGCATAGGCTCCCGGTAAACCAATAATAAGAACTATCGCCAAAGATATCCCTGCGACTAATAAACTGTTTTTGAAAGCATTAATAAAGTCTTGATTTTTAAGTATACTTTCATAATTTTCAGCGGTCGGTTGAAAAAACCACTTGGGAGGAATGCTCATAGAATCTACTGAATTTTTAAAAGAGGTAGTAACCATCCAGATTATGGGAAAAAGCATTATTATAACAATACCTAAAACAATAATAAAAGCGATCCGGTTTTTAAGTATTTCTATTCCTTTCCAGCTTCTCATCTTGAATAATTTCCTCCATTAAATCTTTACTTTAAAATGCTTTCCTCAAAACCAGTCCTGCGAATCACAAACAGGGTAACAATATTGATTAAAAATAGAAAAATTATGACTAAAGATCCAGAATAACCTATGTCAAGGTTACGAAAAGCATTAAGATAAATATTTATGTTCAGGGTCTCTGAGGCATGCCCAGGTCCACCCCCGGTAAGTGAGTAAATAATATCGAAAGTACGGAAACTATCAATTAGCCGAAAGACAAATGCTATGCTTATAATTGGTTTTAAAAGAGGCAAGGTTATATTTTTTAAGGTTTGAAAACCCGTTGCTCCTTCAATTTTGGCAGCTTCATACGGTTCTTTGGGGAGCGACATAAGTCCCGAGGAAATAATTAAAATCATGAAAGGAGACCATTGCCAGGTATCGACAATAACTAAGGAAGGTATCACCGAATTGTATCCAGCAATCCACTCGGAACCTTGCAGACCTATTTTCTGAAAGACATAATTGATAATTCCCAAAGAAGGGCTAAACATAATTCTCCATATGTAGGCGGTTGCAACGGGCATTGCAACCATGGGTAAAATCAATAGAGTACGCAAAATGTTTTTTCCTTTAAATTCTCTCCCAAAAAGCAATCCAACCCCTAATCCGATGAGTAATTGTAAGATTATTCCAAGACCACTAAAATAGAAGGTCGTTTTTAACGAATTCCAAAATTCCTGGTTGGTTAAGGCTTTAATAAAATTACTCAGCCCTATAAAATGTTTTTGATTTGGGTAAATTAAATCATAGTTCTGAACGCTTGCCCAAAGGTTATAAAAAAAAGGAAAAAGCGTAAACAGAATTAGGGTTATGATGCTTGGCAAAAGGAGATAATACACTATTTTATGGCGTTGAGAAATTTTTTTTATCATTCCTTTTCCCTCATATTTCAAAGATTTCTCTCTACTATTCTTTGATAGGGGCTTCTAGTATATTTATTGAGCCCCTATCAAAGTAGATTCTATGACTTTTTATTCCATTTTCATGACTTCTAAGGTTTGTGCTTGGGCTTTTGCCATTCCATCGGCCACTGATATTTGTCCTAAGAACATTTCTTGCAAGAGAGCTTCAACAATATCAGCTAAAGGTCCAAATTCTTTTACTCTGGGGAATCGATACAAACCAGAGAACTGATTCATGGTAGCTGAACTGGCTTCAATCCAATCTGGAACTGTTGGATATTTATTTTTCAAAGTTTCACTTTGCCATATTGAGTTTCTCATGATTTCGGTTGTATCAATACCTAATCTCAGAGCTATGTCTTTGCTGGTTGCCCATTGAATAAACAACCATCCAGCTTCTTTCGATTTAGAAACGCTACTCATACCCCAATGCCAAGCAGTACCTGCAGCTGGCGCATTATTTCCATCGGGAGCTGGCGGTAATAATGCATAAGCAACTTTACCAGCAACTTGAGACCGAGAAGGATCTTCAAACGAGCTCATAAATATATTAGCGTCACCAGCAAATATTGCTGCTTTGCCTTGGGCAAAATCTGAACTCGCTTCATACCAACTATAATTAACCGCTCCAGCTGGTCCTGCATCTTTGAGAAGTTTTAAGTACATTTCAGTTCCAGCAATAACCTGCGGACTATCCAATTCTGGTCGTTTAGTTTCAGTATTGAGCCAGGATCCACCATAATTTTGAATGTAACCATTCCATGGCCAGTGAGTACCGGCACCTCTTGCTAATCTTAAAACGACTCCAGCATGGTTGGGTGGATTATTTAATTTTACGGCATCATCATAGAGTTCATCCATATTGTTCGGATAAAGAAGTCCCGCTTCTTCAAATAGATCTTTTCTGTAGAAAACAATTTGATTATCAGGAGCAATTGGTATTCCGTATAATTTACCGTTAATCACCACAGCACTTAAACTACCGGCAGGGTAATCCTCGAAATCATACCATGCTTTATCAGTCAAGCTCGAATTTTCCAAATATGGTTCTAAAGGTTCTAACCATCCGCCTGCTTCATACATGGTGGAATAAGCATGGCTTAACATAAATACATCAGATACAGGATTTCCTGATGAAAGGTCAATAATGATCTTACGAAAGAACTCAGCTTCTGGATAATCATCAATAGCAACTTTAATTCCAGTAAGTTTTTCAAACTCAGGAACGATATTTTTCAAATAAGTAATCGCATCTCGGCTACATGCCATAACACGAATTGATTGCCCATTAGACTGATTCCAGTCAATTTTTGCTGCATCAGGTCCGGGAAATTCTGCCGAAAAAACGCTCAAAGAAAAGAATACTACAAATGAGAGACTTAAAATAACTGTTAAAAATGACTTTTTCATACTTTCAGCTCCTTTCATTTTTTAAAAAAAGATAACGATACTATTTTTTCTCATTACACCTCCTTTTTTTGTTTTAACGATATTAATTCTCCTTCAAAAAACTAAACTATCCCTATTGCTCATTTCCTGCTAATTCTTTAGCAACAATTTGATCGGTTATAAGGACATCAACATAACCAGACTTTAGACTGGCAAGAATTGCTTCCTTTTTCCGTAAAGATCCTGCAATTGCGATTATTTTTTTAGCTTTTTTTAATTGCTCAAAAGATATTCCTACCCTTTTTTTAGTTAATGATTCATTACATACTTTTCCATTTTTATCAAAATTATTAAATAGGATATCGCCAACATGGCCTTTATTTATAAGAATTTTTAAATCATTATCGCTAAGAGATGTATCGGGAAGATAGGTGTCCTTGGCAATAGGTCCACCGATTCCAACTATCGCTATGTCCAACCTTTCCCACAATTTCGAAACTTTCTCGAAATTTTTATCGGAAAACAATGCTTTGACTATTGATTCGCTATCAACTATTGCTGGTGCATAGAGGGGGACGAATTCACCGTTTATTTTTTCTGAAAACTGACGAGCCATCTCATTTACTTGGAAGTCGGCGGCATACTGACCAATACCTCCAATCAAAGGAACTACAGTTGCCGATATTTTTCTGCTTGATTGAAAATATTTTAAAGTTTCATACATGGTCTTACCCCAACCGATACCGATACAATCACCATCGTGGATATTCTCACTTAAGTACTTAGAAGCAGATCTCGCTAAACTTTTTCTTATAAAGTATTCATTCTTAGTCAGTGCTGGAACAACAATTATTTCTTCCAATCTATATTTTTGCTTTATGAAGCTTTCAAGTTCTGCAACATGGGAAAGAGGATTAATGACCAAGATTTGGACAATCCCCTCTTCTTTGGCTGCTTCCAAATAGCGGTGAATTTTTAAACGGTTCATGCCTAATTGTTTGGCAATTTTTTCTTGGGTCATGCCTTCGTTATAATAGAGATGAGCTATTTGATAAACTAATTCTGTCTCTTGATGATAGTCCATTTTCTTTTCCCACTTGAAATTTTACAAATGTATTTTTCATTTGTTCATTATTAAAATATAACGTGCCCATCTAATTGTCAATAGAGGTTTTATTCTTTCAAAAATAATAATAAATCACTTCAGAGGATAATGTCGTTATTCAAATTAATACCTCAACTTTCGCAGTTCAATAATAGCACTTTTTCTCTCAACCATGCTGGAAGACTATTTACAAAATAGATGAGTAGCTCTTTGACTTTTTCTTCTGAAAGGACAAGAATCTGTTTGATGGTCGTCTTCAGGAGCTCAAGAAGAAGAGTGAGTGCTTCCATAAGAGTGATATCCTGAATTTCATCATAGCAGGCATAGAAAAGCTCGCCAAAGGTTCGGGGATCGGTGTTTCTCCGGGCAATAACCGCGAGCATGATATAGCGGATAAAGACGATACTGGTATGGGATACCAGAGCATCATAGGATCGAACCTGAAATTCCCGAGTGAGTTTCAAGACCGATTTCACCATCTTGAAGAAAACCTCGATATCCCAGCGTTTCCCATAGAGGGTGACGATCTCGTCTTCAGAAAGAGACAGATCAGTTGAAAGCAGTGCCAACCATTGAGATTTTTGTTTTTCACTTCGGACAAAGACAATCCGAGCTAAAAGTGGTTTCCCAGTGAGATTGAGATTCACGACACCCGATCCAATGATATTGCCGTGTGGTCTTTTCTGAATTCTGGTGAAAAGAGAGGAAAGAGAAAGAACTTTTCCACCAAAAGAATAGTAAATTTTTGGGGTGTTTTTGAGCATGCACACCACTGATAATCCGCGAAGAGCACATTTGCGGATGAGGGCTGGAAAACTGAACCAACTATCAAAGAGAATAGTTGAGACCAAAGGACAGTGTTTCAAGGCTCCATCCAGGAGGTTGAAGAAGACATCTGGAGCTTTTTCTTGGGATTCTTTCCGAAGACGAGCTCTTTTGTTTCGTCCATCAACGGAGGCATCCATGGGACAGAGCTGGTTTTCTTTTTGGTGAGAACTTAACAATGAAAAAGCAAAGGGAATGAATGTAGCACCATCGGTGAGTCCTAAAGTGAGCATTCTGAAACCCCGACTGAACCGTCCTTGGGCGTGATCATAGAATCGAGAGAGCCCTTCAACTTTCAAGCTCCGAGGCCGTTCATAGGGGGAATCATCCACCACCCAGGTGTAGCGTTTCAAACTGGTAAAAGGAAGGAGCGCTTCAGAGACTACTTTGGTACTCAAAAGAAAGAGCAATTTTCGCCAGCTCCCACTGGTCTTGTGGAGGAAACGGTAAAGAGTGTCTTTCTTTCCTTGGAAAAGGGGATGTCGAGATTGGAGAAGACCAGCAACGTTTTTCTGAGTAAAGACTAGGAGAAAGATCATCTGAAAGACGTCTTTGACTGGGAACCCTTTCTTTTTGTTCATATGGCATTTTCGAAACAGTTGGTTCACTTTAAACTCCTTCATAAAGGAGGAAAACATGGGTAACAAGGTCCTTTCATTTTTCAAATTTTCTGGTAGGATAGTCATGAAGACACCTCTCTCTTTGTGGTGATTGGTTTTTTTCCTTAAGTCAATTCTACCAGAAAGGAGGGGTGTTTTCATTAAAAAACCCTTTAAAATCAAGGTTTTTCAGCATTTATTTTAGTGCGAAAGTTGAGTTAATACTTTAATTGGAGTTTAAATAAAAAGAATAGGGTAAATAAAAATTGTGGGTCAAAAAACTTCTCCCTTTATCAAAGAGGAAATTTATAATACATCAGTGTTAAAAGTGTCGCCATCCTTCAAATTGCCTGACTTGAAACCTTTATAAAACCATCTTTTCCGCTGTTCGGATGTACCATGGGTAAAGCTATCGGGTACAACATATCCTTGAGTACTCTTTTGAATGCGGTCGTCACCAACTGCGCTGGCAGCATTAAGGGCTTCTTGAACATCGCTTTCGTCAAGAAGATCCATTCGATTAACATAGTGCGCCCAGACTCCGGCTAAGTAATCAGCTTGGAGCTCTAATCGAATCATTAACTGGTTAAAATCTTTTTGACTAAGTCGATTACGGTATGACATTATTTCATCGGTAATTCCCAAAAGGTTTTGAACGTGATGCCCCACCTCGTGGGCGATCACATAGGCAATGGCGAAATCACCTGGTGCTTGGAATCGATGCTGAAGTTCATTAAAAAAGCTGAGGTCAATATAAACTCGATAATCTCCAGGGCAGTAAAAAGGACCGGTTGAAGAACCAGCCATTCCACAGGCTGAGTCAACAAAACCGGAATAGAGCACCAGTCGTGGTAAAATATACTCTCTTCCATTTTCTTTAAAAATTGCTGTCCACACATCTTCAATTTCAGCAAGAACTACTGAAACAAACTCAACGAGTTCTTTTTCTTCTTCGGTTTCCTGATAATCATTCGCATATTCTGAATTGGGAATGGAGATTTGATCTAAAATAGCAGAAGGATTCCCACCAAGCAAAGCAAACAATAAGACAACTATTATAGTTCCAATTCCACCACCAATGACTCCTTTGGTTGCTGTCCCTCTCCGGTCTTCTATATTATTACTCTGCCTTCTACCCTTCCAATACATACCTATCACATCCTCACAGTCATTAAAAAAACCATCTCATGATAAAAAACAATCTGTCTATATTACCAAAATTTCGATAACTCAGATTTGCAAATGCGAGAAGATTAAAATCTTTTCTCCAACCAATATTTTAACTTATAAATAGAGTCATGAGTGATGAGCAAAAAAATATTTGTTGTACTGAAAAAACACTTTTTGGAGATTTCAATGTTTTAATGGTATGAAATCAGTAGCAGACAGAAATGAGGGGGAAGTGTTAGTTTTCTCTTTATGCTTAATTTTTAAATATTCAACCTGGCTCTAAATCCAAGCCTTCTCCCGTCAATTGAGATGGAAATAATAACCTTCCTGATGAGGATTATATATTTATAATTTGGTGCGCCCGAAAGGAGTCGAACCTTCAACCTGCGGTTTAGGAAACCGCTGCTCTATCCTTTGAGCCACGGGCGCACAGAAAGACATGTTTATTCTATACAAACTCTTTGATTTCTTCAACTATCTTTTCTAAAGAAGGAACTTCCGAGAACCATTCCCTTCCAGTTATATCTATGGCAATTCTTTGATATATCCAGCCAATTGCCTGGAGAAGCTTTTTCGGTAATGGTTGTGGTTTACTTTTTACGTAATATTTCCAACCAACTGAATAACGAGATTTAATCTGGCTTACTTCTTCATACCATGATGTTTTTCGATAAAACTCTCGAGCGACCTCCTTACTGAGGTGAATTCCCTTCCAGGTGAAACGGCATTCATCGGGGGTACCTAACACATCGACAAACATCAGATTTCTTTCTGGATCGAAAGCTAACTCAATTTTCCCATCCTCGTTCTCTAAACCAATTTTTTTCACTTCATTGCTTATCAACTCGTCAGCAAATGTTAATGTTTTCTTGATATGGTTAATATCCTCAGTATTTATAATATTGAGATCCAGAACGTCGCTCCAAGTCAGGTATCGATCTTGTTCCTCCAACTTAGTTGACACATCGAGAATCGGGGTCGAAAGTTTTTTATCTGGTGAAGGCATTTTTTCCAAACCGTATTCTTTTAAATTTATAGACCCACTCTCGACTCTTTTTCTAAAGCTGGCTCCAAATGGAATGGAATTCCGATATATGAATTCAAAAGGAATGAGAAAATTGGTATGGTCATGGTGATAAACGCCGTAATCATAAGTATCATCACTTTGTGAGGGATGAATTACCTGGACGAGCGAGACATGCATAACAGGAGAAGGACTGGAGAGCTGAGCCAGTTTTTTTGTTTGTCCCTTTTCTTCCAATCCTCGATAGTGGGTCAGGTACCCCAAATCGGTCAGCTTTTCAAAGAAATAGGCTCCAATTAAGCAGAGAGATTCTCCTTTGTAGGGAATATGGTCGGGCATTTCTCCCCAATCAAAAACTGAATAACGATCAGAAAAGATAAATTGACCTTTTCCCATAATATTTTCACGAGGTGATGTTTGAATTAAAAGGTCTTTCACGCTTCCCATGGACAAAATTCTCCTTTCGGTTTGGGATCGCTGATTTTCATTCTGGTATTAGAATTATTATATCTGATTTTGCTGATTTACAGGGGTTTGATTAATAAACCTCGAGGATAGGTTTATTGAAAGACATCTCCCGTTATTGAGCTCTACTCTTCCGAGGTGTAGAATTTCAAGGTGCAATTTAAAAAATTTTATCGAATCCAGATTTATCAAGCCAGCAAATAAGTTAACAAAATAGAATTAATGATACAATAAATTTGTGTTATTGATTTTTCCTGGAAAGGAGAGATTTATTTGGATTTAGTTTTGGGTATGAAAGATAACCATCCCCAAGAAGTTCTTAAAAAAAGAGAAATTGAATTTAAACTTCGACATTTATTCAGTTCCTGGGGTTTTGAAGAAGTTGAAACACCCACCCTTGAATATTATGCTACCTTACAGAAAGTCATAGGTGATGAATTAAAAGAACGGCTTTTTCAATTCATTAATCGTGAAGGAAAATTAGTCTGCCTTCGTCCTGATTTCACGACTTCGATAGCTCGAAAATATAGTAGTGATTTAATTGGCAAAAACAAAACTATTCGAGTTTTTTACGATGGAAAAATTTTCCGCTACCCTTCTTCGCCCCTTCGTACCGAGAGCGAACTCACTCAAATGGGATTAGAAAATATCGGGGATAATTCACCAGCTGTGGATGCCGAAGTGGTTTCCTTGGCAATTATCGCCCTGCAAAAATCCGGAATCCGTGATTTTGCCGTGGATATTGGTCATGTCGGTTTTTTCCGAGGAATACTCAATGCTTCAGGGTATTCATCCAGTTTTCAGCAAAAATTAAAAGCCATAGTGAAAGCGAAGGATTTTATTGCATTGAAAAACTTTTTAGAAAACAATTCTCCAGCAGAACCCAAACTGGTTTCACTGCTTCTTGATTTCCCTTTTCTCCGAGGAAAAAAAGAATTCCTAAATGACATTAATGATAAATTACCGAGAAATCATCAAATCACCGACTCCTTGGAAAGAATAGGAAAAGTTTGGGATATTTTGTCCGATTATGGATTAGAGAAAAATATTTGGGTGAACTTAGGTCTTATTCGGGATTTTGATTACTATTCAGGAATAATTTTCGAGGGTTTCTCACCTTTTTCCGGATCTCCTCTTTTAGCCGGTGGTCGTTATGATGAATTATTTGGTATTTTTGGTCAAGATCGCCCTGCTTGTGGTTTTGCTCTTTTTATTGAACGTCTGGTTGAGGTATGCGAAAAGTCTCAACAGGATATTAACCAAACCTTTAAGTCTTATACTATTTTTTATCCATCCGAGCATCGTAAAGCTGTCTTCATTCTAACTCAAAAGTTACGTAAACAGCTTCGAGCCGTCATTGCCCAAGAACAAAATGATGTTCCCTTTACTCTCAAATTAACTGATGGATTCAAAGAGTACACCTGGACTAACATAAATTGGGATACTATATATGAACAGATACAAGAGGTAATCAAAAATGGATAAACTCACCCTCTGTATCCCTACCGGCCGACTAAAAGATGAAACTATTGTCCTACTTTCAAAAATACCTTCCTGGCCATCTGATTTTAATCTGAATTCACGTAAGTTAATTTTTGAAGATCTATCGCTGCCTTGGAATATCATTCTTTCCCACCCAAAAGACAGCTCTACTTATGTAGAATTTGGCGCTGCCGATATAGGAATTGTTGGGAAAGACATCCTTCAAGAAAGAGGAAACGAAGTCTATGAACTATGTGACCTACAGATCGGTATTTGCCAAATGGTGGTTGCTGGACCGGAAAATCTCTCGGCTGCTGAACTTTTTGGAAAAGATTCCTTAAGGATTGCTACGAAGTATCCCAACATCACTCGCCATTACCTTCAAGAAAAGGGCTTAAACGCTGACATCCTCTATCTCTATGGATCAATTGAGTTAGCTCCAATTATTCGTTTGACCGATGCGATTATCGACTTAGTTTCAACTGGTAAAACTCTTCGGGATAATAAACTGAAAATTATTGAAGAGCTCTTTCCTGTATCAGCCCGTTTAGTTGCTAATCGAATTAGCATAAAAACCAAAATGGAAAGTATTTTTTCATTCGTCCAACAACTGAAAGGAGTAATCGGAAATGAGTGATTTTATAATTCAAACCAAAACCATTAAAGATACCAACACCCTTCCTTCCGAACTCCAAATTGATCCTCGAATTATTTATCGTGAATTAAAGGAAGTTGAAAAGACAGTGCAAGGTATTATTGAAAAGGTTATGAAAGAAGGTGATTCTGGGCTACGAGAATTAACTGAACAATTTGACCATTGTCTAATAAATGATTTTATCATCCCCAAATCCGAGCTGGAATATGCATGGCATCGTATCAAACCGGAGTTTCGAGATACCGTTGAACTCATTGTTCAAACCGTTCGCGATTTTCACAACAAACAGTCAGAACATTCCAAGTGTTTTTCTCGAAACCAATCAATTCTTGGGGAAATTATCTCTCCAATAGACTCGGTAGCTGCTTATGTTCCGGGTGGGAGAGCTTCCTATCCATCGTCAGTAATCATGACAGTCATTCCGGCTCAAATAGCCGGAGTGAAAAATATCCTTCTTCTCACTCCACCCAATTCAAATGGCGTAGTTTCATCAGATATTTTAGGAATTGCCCACTATCTCGGTATCAACAAGGTAGTCCGAGCTGGTGGTGCTCAGGCTATCGCCGCAATTGCCTTTGGTACTGAATCAATTCCCCGAGTTGATAAAATTGTCGGCCCAGGAAATATTTATGTCACTGTCGCTAAAAGGCTTTTATTTGGAATCATTGGCATTGATTCATTAGCCGGTCCCTCAGAAGTAGTCATCATTGCCGATGAAGATTGCCGTCCTGACTGGGTTGCTCTTGATCTTCTCGCTCAAGCCGAACACGATCCTCTCTCCCGGGCAATTT
Source organism: Atribacter laminatus (assembly GCF_015775515.1). Taxonomy (NCBI): domain Bacteria; kingdom Pseudomonadati; phylum Atribacterota; class Atribacteria; order Atribacterales; family Atribacteraceae; genus Atribacter; species Atribacter laminatus. Next base: position 2,244,984 of record NZ_CP065383.1, on the reverse strand, counting down.
TGTTCTCAACCAGTGATGAAGTTATAATTCAGGTACAAAAATCGATTCAAAAAGAATTAATCGATCATCCTCTTCCCTTTAAAAAAATCATCCCTATTTATCTTTTCCAGGTCGATAATTTATTATCAGCATTTGAATTAACCAACAAAATCGCTCCCGAACACCTAGAATTATGCTGTGCAGATCATCTTCGTCTATTACCCCTAATTCAACATGCTGGGGCAATATTTCTTGGAAATGGAGCACCTGTTGCACTTGGAGATTATGGGTATGGACCCAATCATGTTTTACCAACTATGAGCGGAAGTCGCTTCTGCAGTCCTCTTTCAGTTCGTGATTTTATCAAAACTTCTTCCTACATTTTCCCTCAAAAAGGAGATTCTACGTTAGTTTACTCTCGATATGCCAGCTTGGCGGAGAGAGAGGGTTTCTTTTTTCACCGAAAATCTCTGTTAGCCAGAATAAGCCCTTATGATACACTGTAATACTAAAACTAAAAGAGGATATAAGCCTAAGTTTCGGCATTGGCATGTCATGGCATGCCGCTACACTAATTAAAGATTGATCAAATTGCATTGTGCTCCTCCATTTCTTTTAATCTTTTGTAGGGGCTTGATTTATTATGTCCTTGGCTTTTCAGTATAGACACCCATGCTGCATAGCAGCACCAGATGAGGATGAAAATACCTATCTAAATCCGTCATTGCGAGGAGCGTCTTGTGCGACGTGGCAATCTCTACCATCCACTTAGTCATTCTGAGGAGTCCGGTGTTTTTGCCGGACGACGTAAGAATCTCATCATTTAAAGTATTTATGAAGAAAAAAATTAAAAGATGAGATCCTCACGCCCTCAAAAAGCGAGGGCTCAGGATGACCGATTAAAGGCACACCCCCCTTTATCCCCCCTCAATGGGGGAATTTATAAGATGGTATTTTCAGGATAGACACCCATGCTGCATAGCAGCACCAAATGAGGATAAAAATATTTATAAGCCAATCAATTTCCCCCTTTTAGAAAAGGGGGTTAGGGGGATTTGAATTTATTGGAAACCAATCGAGTCCCTCTTAATCTCCCTTTATCCAAAGTGAGAAAAATAAAAAAGATTGAGCTCAAGAGATTGCCACGTCACTCCGTTCCTCGCAATGACGATTTAGAGTTCCTTCTCCCTTGATAGGAGAAGGTGAGGATGAAAACCAAAGATTCGACATGCCATGGCATGTCGCTACATACAATGAAGACCGGATGCAACAAATCAAGCTCATGGTTTTTCAGGCTTAAACCTCATGCCACTTCGTGTCCTTGTCTAGCGAGCATAAAACTCGACATGCGTTATGGCTTTTTAGATAGCCTTTCTTGCATAAAAGGTGGGAGAGCAAAAGCTGCCCGATGGATTTCTGGAGTGTAATAACGAGTTGGGAAAGAGAGTTTTTTAAAGCTGGCTGCGGGATCCTTTCCTTTTGATGCAATCATATAGGTCCAAATGCCGCCGGGATAGGTTGGAACTAACCCCCAATACACCTTTACCAGGGGAAACATATTTAAACTTTCCCAATGTCTCTGCTCTCTTTCTGGTTGGAAAAAAGGCGGCTCTATTTGTGAAACCAAAACACCATCTTCACTAAGGTGATCATAGACGCTCTGAAAAAATTCTTTTGAAAACAACGGTTCAGCGACACCAGAAGGCAGTGGATCGGTGGAATCCATAACAATAACATCAAATATTTCCTCTGATAAAGCTAAATATTTAACAGCATCTTCCACTAAAACTTCTAATCTTTGGTCATTCCAGTTTCCTAATTCTGGCAGAAATTTGCGGCTTATTTCAATAACAGCGGAATCTATATCAACTAACTTCACTTTTTTAACCGGATGCTTTAAAACTTCTCTTGATGCACCACCATCACCACCTCCTACAATGAGAATCTTTTTTGGTTGTGGATGAGTTAGTAATGCTGGGTGGATCAACATTTCATGATACATAAACTCATCTTTTTCAGTGGTTTGAACAATATCATCTAATAATAAAACTTTCCCATAGAGGTAGGAATCAACAACTTGAATTTTCTGGTAGAGTGAATTTCCCAGAAAGAGGGTTTCTTTAATTTCCAAACCCAAACGATAATGAGGAATATAGTCTTCATAATACCAAAGAGCCATTTCTCAATTAATCCCCCTTTCTAATTCGGCAATTTTGACATCTTCAGGATGAAAATATTTTTTAATTAAAGGTAAACTTTGACTTGGTTCGCTACTGGCTTTTAGAAATATGTCCATGGAAGCAAATTGGTATTCTGGCCAAGTGTGAACCGCTATGTGAGATTCGGGCATTATCATAAGAGCGCTAAGACCATGCGGGTGGAATTGATGAACTTTTAGGACTAATATCTCACTTCCAAATAGGTGGGCAGCATTGGTTAAAAAATCTTCCATGAGCTCAGCATCATTTAAAAAAGATGAATTTATTATCTCTATCATGAGATGTTTGGCCAAATATTCTTTTTCCATTTTATCACCTCATCTTACCTTAACAACATTTTAATCTTAAAAAGACCGTCTCCCGTTTTATTCCTCATCCCTGGTAAGAGAAATCCTTCTTTTCCTCTTCCTAAGTGGGAATTTTCTTTTTCATATTTCTCTCCCTGGTAGGAGAGTTCTCTTTCTTTTTTCTCTCTCCTAATGTGAGATGGTTAAGGTGAGGGGGAAACATGGTTATTTCTTTCAAACTTTGATTTCAAAACACCAAACCTGGATATCAATTCAGGTTTTTTTACTCTCATTCCACTTTCTCTCACCAAGGGAGCAGATAAAGATGAGCATATTTTATACCTTATCAAATTGAATATTTATTTATCATCTTGTGATGATTCATTTAACCGAGCTGCTAACAACATTCTTCCGGTGTTCTTTCCTTCTTTACGGTAGGAGTAAAATAAATCGGTGAAGCAAGAAGTACAATAATTCATATTCTCAATATTTTTAAGGGAAACTCCTGCCATCACGAGGTCAGAAATTATCAATCCCCTTAAATCAACCATGGCTTTCTGCTCGGAAATCGGATGAACAAATTGAGCAGAGGTAATAGATCTTTTTTCAAACTTATCACTCACTTCTTTCCCGACTTCAAAACAACAAGAACCAATACCGGGTCCTATGCCAATGAAAATATTTTTAATCGAACTATTCATGAATTCTATGATGCATTGTAGTGCTTTTAAATGAATATTTTGCTCGACTCCCCTCCACCCAGCATGAATAACAGCGATCACATTCACCGATGGTTCAAACATAAGTATCGGAAAACAATCAGCGACTAATATTCCGATCCAGACATTCATTTGGTTGGTTATTATTGCATCTGCTTCGAATTGCTTTTTATTAAGCAATAAATTTTCGTTTTTAACGACTTGTATCTTAGAACCGTGAACTTGTTTGGGGAGTATGAAATTGAATTGATCCGATTGATTACTTTTGAGAAAATACTCTTGACCCTGATTGGTAGTGATATCTCTTTCATAATGTCGAGTGGTTAAACAGTGAGTGAGCTGAGAAAAAAGCTTTAAAGTTTTAAAGCAAAGAATTCTTAGCATTAAATTGTATCATCTGTTTGATTTTTCATTCGAATAATCCGAGCAGGCACACCGGCAGCAATAGCATTTGGTGGAAGGTCTTTATTAACCAGAGAAAAGGCGGCAACCGTTGTATTATCTCCAATTTCCACACCAGCTAACACTAACGAACAAGCTCCAATCATGACATTTTTTCCGATTTTTACTTTCCCGGTACGAAACTCCTTGATAAGAAATTCATGGGTCAAAATAGTAGTTCGGAATCCTAAAATACTGTTTTCTCCAATTTCTATCAACTCGGGAAAAAAACAATCGAGAACAACCGCCAAGGCTAAGCTGGCACTTTTATGAATTTTGGCTCCTAATGCTCGATATAAAAGGGTTTTTAGGCGTAATGAAGGAGAAAATCCAAAAATAAATATGACCAAGGTATTGAGAATAACCAGAAAAGGATTCTTCACTTTATACCAATAATAAAGACTATTGTTTTTATTAACTTTTAAACGGACTTCAGTTCGCCGCGAACCCATTGTTGTCTCCATTTTATTAAGAATAAAGATAAGAAGAAAACATTCACAAATATATTTTGAGCGATAATGGCGTTAATGCGAGGATCATGAATCATATAGTTTAGATGGGCGGTTGGATAGGTATTCAGCCAATAATCAAAATAGTCATTAACAAATAACCACCCTATTATGACGAATATGATCCCGAGCGTCCATTTTTTAACAAATGGATAAATCAATAAGGATTGTAGAGCCATAATTGCATGTAAAAAAACCAACAACCAGTTTAGTGAGCTCAGCTGGAAAGTTAAAGTTATATTTCCGAACAATGGAATCGCCGTATGAACACCAGCGGGGAGAAACATTTCTGAAAAAAGAGGTATAGTTAAAATTGTCCAAAGACCGTATTTAACCGTATTAGTAATAACTAGCAAGTTTAGAAAATCATTGGATTTTTTGTGTTTAATGAGGATGAAGGCAACTATGAAAAGACTATCATATAGAGGACAATCAGGGACAAAGATCCATTTATACCAAGGTGTAGCAAAAAATTGTTCCCAGTAAAAATAGTATCCATAAATTGCACTGATTATATTTCCAATAATTATAAATATGTAAAGTGGCTGAACATCGTAAAATACATCTACCAGTCGTTTTTTCATGATGAAGTATTATAACATAGAAACCTTACTGGATTAACTAAAACTTGATATATTATAATTTTTCTCAATAAATTGTTCCTTGAAAGAATTGTTATTTATTTATTCTTTTTGTTTTGGATTTGAATTTGGCATTCATCCCCTTTCATGAGAGTGTTTTCATTATAACGGTTTGAGAAAAGTATTTACATCATTATTTGGTGCAATGAAAGCAGTATGGGGATCTATCTTTTCCTTTCATTAAAACATCCTTAAAAAAGAAAATAGCGTAGAGAGAATTCATCTCTACGCTATTATTTATCTACCTTTATACTGGTGGAGGCGGCGGGAGTTGAACCCGCGTCCGAAATTCATGAATCCAATAAGCCTACGAGTGTATCCTCAATTTTGAGTTATCGCCAGTCATCGATCCTTGAGGCGGGGACCTGATAACCCACTATCCCAGGTTTTTCTTATTTCCGGTACCCAGGCGCTTCCGGAAAACCAGTCCGCTGATCGTCACCTCTTCAGCTTAGCGAACGGTGGGCTGAGAGATGTGCTGCCTAATTAGGCAGCGTATGCCAAATTATCGTTGGCGTTTAATCGTTTCCACCTTTTTACGAGCCCCGGTGGAGACCTCGACTCGCCTTATTGAACCCATCCGAATCCCGTCGAAACCATTTCGCCCCCATATCGGATTCATTCTCGATACTTTTGAGCTCTGTGTAGTTCTCTTTCCTGTTCTCGATCTTGAATTTCTTGTCGTCGATCATACAGTTTCTTTGGTTTGACCAAAGCAATTTCGACTTTTGCTCTTCCTCTATCATTAAAGTATAAACGAATCGGAACGATTGTCAAACCCTTCTGTTCGGATAACGATGACCAACGTATCGATTCTTTTTTATGTAATAACAATCTTCGACTCCGTAACGGATCATGATTGTATAAATTCCCAAATACATAGGGAGAAATGTGGAGATTCATTAACCACAACTCTCCATCTTTTCCCCGACAAAAGGCATCGGTCATATTGACTAAATGATTTCTGAGAGATTTGACCTCGGTCCCTTTGAGTTCGATGCCAGCTTCTAAGGTATCAATGATTTGATAAAGATGTCGTGCTTTTCGGTTTTCAGCAATGATCTTCATTTTAAGTTAAACCTTTTTTTACTAATTTTATTCCTTTAAACCTTATTTTTCTCTTTAGTTACAACATTTACTATTATATAAGAAATTATTTTATTCTTTATAGAACAGCATTATAGGTTTACGTCTATTAATCATTTAAAGTTTCAAATCTTTATCATTTTTAAAACCTAAAATTATTATTCTATTCAAAAAATCCCGGAATGATTAATAAACACGTCATCGTGAGGCTTCGTATTCAAAAGTCGTGAGGACCTCATCCTTTTTATTGTTTTACAAAAATTTTTCTAAATGAGATTGCCACGTCACTTCGTTCCTCGCAATGACGGAGCAGTAAAAAACTCAAATCCCCCCTAACCCCCTTTTCTAAAGGGGGAAATTGATCGACATACAATTTTTTCATTGTCATCTGGTGCCACCAAAGTGGCATGAAGGTCTATCCTGAAAATCCCGAAATGATTAATAAAGACTACATCCTGAGCCCTCACTTTTCGAGGGCGCGAGGATCTCATCTTTTATATGTTGTGGAATTGAGGAATCGTGGAACTGGGGAATTGAAAAGGATGAGATTCTCACGTCGCACAAGACGCTCCTCAGAATGACTGATTGGGTGGATGAGATTGCCACGTCACTTCGTTCCTCGCAATGACGGAGCAGTAAAAAACTCAAATCCCCCTAACCCCCTTTTCTAAAGGGGGAAATTGATCGACATACAATTTTTTCATTGTCATCTGGCGTTGCAAAGCAGCATGAAGATTTATCCTTGAAATACAGCGATCAATGAAGAGTGATTTTTCTTTACCGGGTCCTTCGATTACTTACATAAACAATCAGCAGGGCAAAGAGGACGATTCCAAACCCCAACCATTTTCCGGCATCTCCCCAACCCATTGCGATCAAGAGATTAGTGAGGGTTTGTAAAAAAATGGCTCCTAAAATAACTCCAAAATAATTGCCGTCGCCACCGGTTAAAGAAACACCACCAACCACTGCAGCAGCAATACTGGGCATAACATAATTCGAACCCATATCTTTGAAAGCGATCCCCATATTACCAATTAATAATAATCCTATCAGGCTGGCTAATACTCCACTGATAGTAAACGCAATGCATCTCACCAACTTGACATTAAAACCACTAAGATAGGCGGTTCTTTCATTAGACCCAACTCCAAAAAGTATCATACCTAATTTAGTTTTATTCAATACAATCATGACTAAAATAGTGAGAGTTATTAAAATAAACACCACATTCGGAAAACTACCGGTCGATTTCGCAGCAATAATGGTCAAAACTGGTGATGGTTTTCCAGTGATATTTCTTCCAGCGGTATAAACGTTAATAATACCCTGAAGAATATTAGCCATGGCCATGGTAACAACTAACGGAGGTAGTTTTAAATAGGCAGTTAACAATCCGTTAGAGAGACCAACGGCAATTCCAAAAGCTAAAGCAACGATAATTGCCAACCATAGATTTCCATTTTGTCCATCCATCATACTAGCAGTGAATACCGCCGTCATAGTAGCCATATATCCTACTGACAAATCTAAACCACCACCTCCGGCAGCAATGACAATCATTTGACAGAGGGCAAAAAAAGCAGTAAATGAGGCAAGCTTTAAAGTCAATAAAACCTGATCCACTCTTAAAAAGTTGGATAAAATAATTTCACCCAAAACAAAGAGAAGGATGATTAAGATAAAAGCGACTACCACTTTCTTATATTTTTCAAAAATTATCAGAGGTATTGACTTCGGTCGGTTTAGTTCAACTCCCATTTCTTCTCTTCTCCTCAAGCTCTTTCTCTGTTATACAGAGTATAAGCAATTGGTCCAGCAATGGCGATGATAACTATTAAACCAGAAACCAGAGTCTGGTAAGCATTGGGGATATTTGCAAAAAATATAATCTTATTAACAAAACTCATAATCAATGCTCCAACCAAGGCAAAATAGACGCTTCCACGCCCACCGGTCAAAGCAATTCCTCCAACAACTGCTGAGGCTATTGCTCTCAAAGTCAGAGGGTCTCCCATCCGGGCATCTCCCGACTGATTTTGGCCTACAAAAAACAAAGCTGCTAAAAAAATGAAAATTGAATTGATAACACAAGCCATCAATTGGATTTTAGCTGTATTAATTCCACTGGCATACGCACTGTCATTACTGCTTCCCACTGCATAAATATATCGCCCAGTTTTGGTTTTGCTAATAATGAACCAAAGAAAACAAGCAATTAAAATGAGGATTAAGGCTGGCGGAATATAATTACCAAATTTCTTCAAAATTTCTGGTGCCCCTTGCACTGCATTGAAATTATAAAAGCCCTTAAACCAATCAACCGATTCTCCACCGGGAGTAGGCCTTAAGAATAAAGCTATCCCCAGCCACATATAAGACGTGGCGAAGGTTACAATAACCGGAGGGATTCTTAAATATCCAATCCCGATTCCATTGATAACTCCAACTAATATTGCCACGCCTAATGTAATAATCAATGCATAAATTCCAGTTACTGGATCGTTCTTCTTCATAACCGTTGTTAAGACACAAGTAAAAAGTGAGAGCGCTGAACCTGCCGAGAGATCTAAACCACCAGATATAATAACGACTGCTCCACCCATGGTAAGAAGTATTAAAGGCATAAAAGCGTTGATATTTCGAACAATGGCTTTAATTTCGAAAAAATTCTTTTGTAGAACAGCGGTTATAGTAAACATCACAATGAGAATTAATAAATTGGAGTATTCAGGCTTAAATATACTCTTGATGAAGGAAGTATTTGGTTCTGCTTTAATTATTTTGCTCATTCCCTTCTTTTCACGCCCTATCTTTTATTTTATCCTCATTGAACTAGCCACAATAGCTTCATCAGTTATTTCATCACCCTCAAGTGTTGCTACGATTTGGCCTTCATACATGATTAATATTCTATCGCAGTATTGGATTAATTCTTCATTATCACTCGCATATAATATAACACTCATTTTTGTATCGCGAACCTGGTTGACGATAAATTGATAGAGATCTCTTTTTGCTCCTACATCTACCCCCTTCGCCGGATCGGCTAATAAGAGAACGTTGGTATCAAAAGATAACCATTTCCCGACTACAACTTTTTGTTGGTTTCCGCCGGATAGGGTTTCAACCGGCATATCAATGTTCGAAGTTTTAATAGAAAGGACATCAATCACTTGTTCACATTCATTCCGATATTTTTTGAAAGGAACAAACAAAGGGTGTTTTTGGTTCCCCATTTTCGGGAAAATCATATTATCAAATACCGAATGATTTAAAAATAAACCTTCTAAATGCTTATCACCGGGAACGAGTAAAATCCCATTTTTTATTGCATTAGCTGGTTTATTCAATCGGATTTTTTTATCCATAATGGTTGCTTCACAACGTAAACCAGGAAAACTCCCAGCTAGTGCCAACATCAGTTCGTGCTGTCCTTGACCAGCCAACCCCCCAATTCCCAAAATTTCTCCTTTTTTTAAATCAAAGGAAATATCTTTTAAAATTTTTCCATAATTTAAATTATTTATTCGAAGGACAACTTCATTGGTATTCTCACTTACTTTTTTTTCACTGGATACTTTTTGGGTTTCCCCGGTAATATAACTCACAATTCTTTCTGGATCTCTTTCATCTTCAGCAAAATCGATGTTCGCTACGTTTTCTCCATTTCTAAAAATGGTTACATCATCACAGATTTCCATAACTTCCCATAGACGATGGGAAGTAAAGATCATTGCTACTCCCTTCTGGGCTAAACTTTTCATAGAAATAAAGAGGCTTTTTACTTGAGCTTGTTCTAAAGCTGCGGTTGGCTCATCAAGAATGAGAAGCTTGGGGTCTTCAGAAATTGCTTTGGCTATTTCAACGATTTGCATCTCTCCAGGGTTCAATTCACTTATTTTTTTGTTGATATCCAAGTCTGGGAGAAGTTGGCTTAAAATTTTTTTTGAGAGTTCTTTGGCATGGATATTGTCTAAAAATATTCCATTTTTTTGTTCAGCACCCAGCACAATGTTTTGCCATACGGTTAAATCCGGTACTAAGCTTAGATTTTGGAATACCATAGAGATTCCATCTTTCCTGGCTTCGCTGGGATTGCGGTATTTTACTGATTTACCATTATAAATTATTTCTCCTTCATCGGCAGAATAAACACCGGTAATAATCTTGGAAATAGTGCTTTTCCCCGAACCATTCGCTCCTAAAAGACCAGTAATTCGTCCCTGATAACAGCGCAAATTTCCATCGGAAAGAGCAACAACTCCTCCAAATCTTTTTTTAATACCTTTGGCTTCCAGGACTAACACAGCCATCACTCACCTTATAAAATATAAAAAACTTTTTTTCCCACTAGGGGGGGTCAAAAACACTAGCCTCCCCCCCCTTTTTAACTCACTAATCAGCTATGAAACTGGATTTTTTACTCAAAAAGTTCGGCAACTTGATCTTCTGGCATAATTTCGCTTAATAAGAAATCATCGGGCTGATCTTTCAGGAGCTCCCAGCCTTCATCGAAATTATCATCGGTAATAAACATCCCAACTTTGTAGAAATAGGTATTGTCAACTAATATTCCTGTTTTAAAATTCTTTCCATTATAAAGCTGTAATGCCATACGGAAAGCCGTCCCGCCGATTCCTGGAGGATTCGGTTGAGCACAAGCTTTGAAATCAGCACCCTGGTCTCTTAATTTCTTCCATTCTTTAAAGAAAGCGGTTCCAGGATCACCAAACATGACTTTGGGAAGCTTGTTGGCATCAAGGAAGGCCGATAAAACACCAAAAGCCATACCATCCTGGGTAAACACTGCATCAATTTGCTGACCAGAACCGATAATCTGTGTTGCCACTTCTTTCGCTTTGGTTTGATCCCAACCACCAGTTGTGTTGGCTATTAATTTAATGTCCGGGTATTTTTTCAAAACATCATCGGTTGCTCGAATTCGATCGTTATTTGCTGGATGACCATCCAAGCCGTAAATTTGGATAGCATTCCCTTTTTGCAGTGTTGAACAAATGTATTCAGCATTCTTGGTATTCCATGCATAGTGGTCCAACGTAACATTGAGAACGTTAGGAGCGGTAACGGTGGCATCGTAGGCAATAACTAAGATTCCTTCATCCTGAGCTTCGCTGATGACACCATTCAGGGCGTCTGGTGAATTAGGGTTAACCATAATGATATCTACACCTTGGGATATAAAATCACGCAGGATGTTCGCTTGCTCAGTTGCATCACCATTAGTTATATTGTTGACAATTTTATAATCTGCAATTTTACCGGCAGCTTTATATTCATTCCCTACTTCTTCCAAAGCTGCAATCATGATATTTCGCCAAGAAGTACCTGATGAACCAGTAGAAATACCTACCACTGGCGGTTCCTGAGCAAAACTTCCAACTGAAAATGCAAAAACCAATCCAAAAGCTACTAAGAGAGTAACGAGCTTTGATATTCTTTTAATCATAATAGTAACCTCCTCTTAATTTAAAATCTAAAAAGAACGAACTTCTTCATTCTCATCTATATTTTTCTTCTATTTCACCTCCCTCTTCAGTAAATATTATCATAGAATAAAACTTATGAATTATTTTAAACCACATACTGATTGAGGTACTGCTTGCTTAAAATCAATGATTTTTTTCGAGAATCTAAGGAATCTTCAAAAGACCGATCTTCCACTTCTACGCAGACACTGCCTTGGTAACCAATATCAGTGAGAGCAGAAACGAATTTCCCCCAGTTTACATCTCCCAACCCTGGTAGTTTAGGTGCATGAAACTCCAAAGGCGTAGCCAGAATTCCAACCTCATCTAATTTATTTTGAAAAACTTTAGCATCTTTAATGTGAGCGTGGAAAATTTTGTCCTTAAACTCATAAATAGGTTTTATATAATCAATCTGCTGCCAGAGCAAGTGGGAAGGATCATAATTCAAGCCAAAATTATCACTTTTTATTTCTTCAAACATTCTTCTCCAAATCGCTGGAGTAGTTGCCAAATTATTTCCCCCTGGCCACTCGTCATTGGTAAAAAACATGGGACAATTTTCAATTCCAATCATTATTTTACTTTGTTCAGCGTGTTTTATAATTGCTGGCCATACTTTTTTGAAGATTTTAAAATTTTCTTCAATATTCTTATTCTTATCTTTCCCAACAAAGGTATTCACATTTTTGAGTCCGAGTTTTGCTGCTGCGGTAATGACTTTCTTAATGTGTTCAATATAATATTTCCTTTTTTCTGTGTCAGGATCAAGAGGATTAGGGTAATAGCCCAATGCTGATATTTCAACATTCTTCTCCCTAGCGTATTTTTTTATTGATTTGATCTTTTGTTCATCCAAATCATTAACATCAATATGGGTAACACCAGCATATCTTCTTTCTGCCTTTCCCTTTGGCCAACAAAGCATTTCAACACAGGCATATCCATTAATGGACGCAAAATCAACCACTTCTTCAAAACTTAAATCGGATAAAATCGCACTGACAAAACCAAGTTTAAACATAGATATCTATCCTCCTCACCGATGCCACGATCCGTGATTAATATTTAGACTATATTCAGTGAAGTTTAAAATAATTACTTGAGATTGTTCAAATAAAAGTCACTTTTTCATTGAAATAAGGCTAAGGGGGGCTTACTTCTTCTTTTCAACAATTCAAACCCCCCTCAACCCTTTTCATAAAACCATTTTAATGAATAAAAGATTTTATTTCTATATCATATCCTTTTCATCAACTGTTTGATAATCCCTATAGAATTGGCATGATTATTTCATCTGAAGTTTTACATCATAAGGTAACGCACGGGAAAGAGCATTGTTCGCATTCATAAAAACGTCTCCATCTATCATTAATCCGGCATTGGCACCATCAGTCATTGCCCCTCGTACGTTTCTGACTAAATTAGAATCACCCATGTTAACGACATTGAGGCCGGCTGCCAGCAAACTATCATATAGTTCGGTATTTGGTTCGGTTTTTGCTAATACGACAGTGTCTATAGCAATGGTTTCTTTTTCAAAAACATCGTTCATCAGGACTACTTCACCATCTTTGATTTCAACAACGGTGGTATTGAGACGTATTTCAACTGGATATTTGAAGGCTTTTTCTTCTAGCCCTTGACCATTCCCACCGTTAAATCGCATCATCATAACTTCACGATGAATTGGTTCGATATTAGGAGCAACTTCTTTATCTTCAGTAACGTAAATAACTTCTTTGCCTCTCAATGCCAAGGCTTCAGTGGTATCGGTAGCCGCATAATGATTTCCCCAGACCAAGACTTTCTGACCAATCTTAACCGCTTTGACTATTCTTTCTTTCGGCCAATATTCACAATTTTTCTTTGCACAGCGAAGAACGTCTTCAAATTTTATTGCTTTTTCCGCACCGGATATATCAGGAACGACCGTCTTGGCACCGGTCCCACACAAAACAACATCGAATTTTCTGAGTTCATCCAGACTTGCAACTGTATTGAGCCTTACTTCAACCTTTAATGCTTTGATTTGTTCCCGAATCCAATCCATATACCATTTCATTTTCGATTTAGGAGGAACCATACAACAGGTTCTTAAAATTCCCCCTAATTCATCCTCTTTCTCAAAAAGGGTGACTTGATGTCCTCTCAAGGTAGCAATTCTAGCTGCTTCCATTCCGGCAATTCCACCACCAACCACAGCGACCTTCATCTTAGTTGATGCCGGTTTTAAATCTAAGAATCTTTCGTCGCCAATAGCTGGATTTACTGCACATCGCATTTCTCTTTTAATATAAAGCGACTCTTTCCAACATCCAATTAGACAGGAAATGCATTTTCTAATTTCCTTGACTTTTCCCGCTTTGGCTTTATTCGCCCAATAGGGATCGGCGATCATTTGTCTCGATAATCCAACCATGTCGGTTTTTCCTTCGGCAATGATTTTATCGCAATATTCAGGAGTTCGCAGGGTATGGCTGGTTATAACCGGAATCTTTACCGCTTTTTTAATTGCCTCGGCAGTATATGTATTCCATCCTTCTTCGTAATACATTGGGTCCATGGTCGGACCAGCAGCTTCAAAGATACCAGCGCTGATATCCAAAAATGCCACTCCAGCTTTTTCTAACTCTTTGGCGATTTCAATCGATTCATCCAGGGTTCGGCTCCCGGGCATCCATTCTTCTCCAGAATATCTCACTCCGATAGGGAAACTTGGACCACATTTATACTTTATCCGGCTGATAATTTCCAAAACAAACCGCATTCTATTCTTTAATGGACCTCCAAAACGGTCATTTCTTTTATTGGTATAGGGGCTTAAAAATTGAGCGATCATATAGCCATGTGCACCATGAAGCTCAACCATATCAAATCCAGCTTGTTGGATTCTCCAGGCTGCTTCAGCAAATTTCTCGATTAAATCATAGACTTCCTCGATGTCCATTCCTCGAATGTCTTTTCCTTTCGCCTCAGCGCCAGCATAAATAACTTCATGTCCTGCTGAACCGGGAACATCAGTAACCATATCACTACAGGAAATCAATCCTTTCCGAGGATATGCAGCCTGTCGGCCGGGGTGTTGGATTTGAACTGCACACTTGGCACCATGGCGCTGCATTGCTGTTGCTAAATGATGAAGTCCAGGTATAAAGTAATCGGCATCAGCAGATAAACAAGTAACCGTGGGGCGACCGGTTTCTCTATCTGGCGAAGTTGCCCCAACAATTATCAACCCACACCCGCCTTTAGCTATTTCTTCATGATAACGAATCACTCTTTCGTTCACTGAACCATCAGCATTTGCCGAACTAATATCGGTAGGAACATGAACGACTCTATTTTGTACAACAACTTGAGCAATCTTAATTGGTGAAAACATATGTTCAAATGGCATGCATTAATACCTCCCTTTATTCTTCATTTTTGCTTATTTTATTAAACAAATTTATTATTTTAAAAAGTCCGTTGTCTTTTGTCGGACAAGGTAAGATTTCCATCCTCACAAGTATTTTAAATAATAATTAAACAAGATGTTATAATCATTCCCCAAAAAGGAGGGCTTAGAATTACACCTTTATTAATCGTTCCTGTATTTTCAGGAAAGACCTTCATACTGCCTAGCTACACCAGATGAGAGTGAAAACTTAAGATTCGACATGCCATGGCATGTCGCTACATAAAATTAAGATCGTGCACAATAAATTGCGTCCTAACATTATTATATTCTTCAGTAGGGGCTTGATTTATCATACTCGTGGATTTTCAGGTTAGATAGTCAAAATTATTATTATGAATTTTAATGTTTTCACTTATTTTATTTACTTGGGCCTAAATCTTTCGGTTCCAATGGAAGAACCAATGTTCCTGCTGCTTCGCTTTTGTAAGCATTTTCCATTATACTTTTGGTTGCGGTCGCGCCAAATCGAACTCCACCAACTGCACGAACTGCCAACGCTCCCTCCAAAGTTCGTACTCCACCAGCTGCTTTGACTTGAATTGTTGGATTAACTGATCTTCGCATAAGCTTTAGGTCTTCAATAGTCGCTCCACCTGGAGCAAAACCAGTAGAAGTTTTGACAAAATCAGCACCGGCTTTTTCGCAAATTTTACAAGCCAATTCTTTAAGTTCATCGGTAAGATAATAATTTTCTAAAATAACTTTAACAATAACATTTCTTTGATGAGCAATGTCAACAACTGCTTTTATATCCTGCTCGATATAATCAAACTCCCTGGATAAAAGTCGTCCTATATTAATTACCATATCCAGCTCTACTGCTCCATCATCCATGGCTTTCTCTGCTTCAAATACTTTTACATCAGTCCGATGAGCTCCATGGGGAAATCCTATGACGGTTGTAACTAATACATCACTTCCTTTTAAAACTTCTGCAGCTACTTGGACATCGCAAGGTTTTACACAAACCGAAGCTACATCGTACTCTTTGGCTAATCGACATCCTTCTATAACTTCTTTTCGAGTAAGCTGCGGCCTGAGGAGTGAATGGTCTATCATTTTTGCAATATCTTTAGCAGTTATCTTTTCTGGTTGCGCAGTATTCATGTGCTAACCCCCTTCAATCTTGTTTATTTTAAAAATATTCATTTCTTTTAATTTGTTAATACTTATAATATAGTACTCAACGGTTTTTTATTCATCAATACTAAAACTTCCAATTTCTATCAAACCAAAGGCTTATAGCATAATGCATAGAACACAATAATTAATAATTTATTCTCGATAATCAATGTTTACCCTTAGCTCTTTTTAGTTTAGAATGATAATCCGGAGGTGGTATAAGGAATGGCTGAAAATCCACATCTATCATTAGATGATATAAGAAATCTCATTGAAATTTACGCAAAAAAAGTCGCCAATTTAAAAGACCAGAAAGGAAACGGTATTGAAATCCTCCGTATTAGAACTGATATAGAAAGGGGGCTTAATTCTTTTCGTTCTAAAAACGCTTCCTTAGACCCTGAGGAAACCCGTTTAGGGAACTTTGATTCTTTACTTAAAAAGCAAAGCCGCCTTTTGGTAAAAATAACCGGTAAAAAATCATTTATTGACCAACGAGCTGCACTTAATCCACCGGCTGATCACTGGTGGTGGTGGTTGGATACTGTGTACGAAAAAAATCGAAAAAAAGTTATCAAAAAAAACCTTCTCCAATTTGGAATTTTTTTTGTAATCTTATTTTTAGTCTATTTTACCTTACTCCGCCTTCCTCCTCAAGAAAGAAGGTACTTAGATTTAAATTCATCCATTGAGAAGAAAATCGACCAATCACTTATTGAAACTGACCAGGATATAATAATTAATATATACTACGATATTATTCAAGAATGCGAAGAAGCTCTCACTCTTTTTCCCGAACGACCCGTACCCCTGCTTATCAAAGGAGCCATTGCAGAAAAATTAAACAATTCATCTGAAGCTCAAGCAAGCTTTAATCAAGCGTTATCACTTTACCCATCTCAAGAAGATTTTCTTCTTGATCGAGCAACCTGGTATTTTCGTTTAGGAATGAAAAACCAGGCTAAAGATTCACTTTCTACTGTTCTCAAGGAAAATCCTGATTCATTAGGGGCATTAAACTTATTGGGAACTATTTATGAGGATGAAAATAACTTTATAGAAGCCTTAAAAGCCTACGCACGTGTTCTTGAATTAGCCGAAAATCAAAATCAAACTACCATGATACCAGTCACAAAAATGAAAATTGCCATGCTCCAATTAAGGCTTCCAATGAGCCTTCCATGAACAAAAGAGCTCTTGGTTAATGTTTTAAGAAAAATTGATATAATTATTCAGTTTCCATTTTTTGGGAATTCCTAAAATGGATTCAATGCTTCATTAGGAGTATGAGAATTTTTATGGTCTATTTCTTCCTGATCCTGACAATGATCTCTTTAGTCCTTTTTATTATAGGGTTGATCAATCCGTCTCTGGTTATTTTTCATTTCAAGAAAAGAAGATTCTTGGTCATACTGATTTATGGAACACTTACCCTGGTATCACTCATTATATTGATTATAACCTCTCCTCCTCCGCAGACAATATTGCCTTCAAATGATGAAGTACCTCCTGTTGCCAATGAGATATCTGATCAAAATACCAATGAGAACCGCATCGGCAGGCAATCCAACCAATTATCAACTCTTGATTGGTTAAGAGAATCGGAAAAATATTTTTCCAGCAAGGAAGCTCAACCTGAACAATATGTATCGCTCTCAATTTCTTTAGTTACTCGCTTTGACCAATTGGTAGAAATCACTGGAGAAACCGATCTTCCCAGTGGTTCAATTTTAGAAATTCTATTTCGTCAGCTCAGTACTCCAAAATACCCCAATCAATTTGATTTGCAAACCAATGCTATTGTCCTCAAAAATTCCTTTCAAACAACTTTCAGCGCTCCAGAAAGTTATCAGTTCTCCCAAGGTCCCTTCCAAATCCGAGTCTCCTTTTACCCAGAAAACCAAATTCCAGCGATTCAAAATTTAGTGGGAAAAAACGGAGAAAAGTTAAAAGGGAAAAAGAGCAAGGATGAGAATCAAAAAAGAATTCTTGAAGATATCAAAGAAGTGAGCTTTGAATTTGAAATTAAACCATCACCTAATCGTTAGGAATGAATAAGGTTTTTTTGAATTTGGGATCATTACTTTTATCATTGAAGTTATAGGATAGGAAACTGATAACCTTTTTCTTCAAAAAGGGATAAACAGCAGTCAACAACGACTGGTTCATAAAGAGTGCCTCGGTTCTCTTTTATTTCCTTCAGAGCAATTTCAATTCCTTTGGCTGGTCGATACGGCCGGTGGGAAGCAATCGCCTCAACCACATCTGCCACAGTCAAAATTCGCGCTTCTAAAATTATTTCTTCTCCTTTTAGGCCAGCAGGATACCCAGTACCGTTGATTCTTTCATGGTGTTGTAAAACAATATCAGCTATTGGCCAAGGAAACTCAATATCCTTAAGTATCTCATAACCTGCTCGGCAATGGGTCTTTATCAAGCTAAATTCAATATTAGACAGTTTTGTTGGTTTAATGAGGATTTCTATGGGCACTGCTATTTTCCCAATATCATGAATAGCGCTTGCCATATAGAGGCCAATAACCCGATCATTTTCTAAACCTAATTCCAATGCGATCGCTTGGGCGAGGTGAGCGACTCTTCTCTGATGACCGGCAGTATAATAATCCCTAGTTTCTACAATCTCCGCTATAGTTTCTACTATTGATTCTAAGGTTTTCCGTAGTTTTTTATTGCTCGTTTCTAAAGCTAACTCTGCTTTCTTGCGCTCAGTTACATCCATAACAGTTGATATCATGAGATCTCTTCCCGGTATGGGAATGTTTCTGGCATTTATATATTTTGTCTCTTGTCCTTGACGAACAATAGGAACATCATTCCATTGCATATGTTCTAAGTCATTACTGGCACAATCTTCTAAAACTCTTTTTTTAATTATTTCTCGGAATTCTAAATCTTCATATACTGCTTCCCAAAAAGAACCCTCTTTTTCTATCGCTTCCCGTGTAGTCCGATAAAATTTCGGAAAGTTATCATTCATATAGCGAAACGAGACATGAGGGTCAAGAAGATTAACTGCCACTCCAATTGGAAGATTGTCTAAGACGGTTTTGATATAATCTTCACTTTCCCTCAATGCCTGTTCAACCTGTTTCCTCTTGGTTACATCACGCGTTACAGCAATAATGCCGATGGGTTTTTGAGAATCATCTCTTAAAAAAGACATGGTATTCTCAACCCAAATGGTCGATCCATCTTTATGGTATTCTTCAACTTCTAAACTTATCGTTCTTTTCGGGTCGGCGCTACCACTGGCTTCTAAGGCCATTTGTTCTTCAAAGATTTGCATCAGTTTTTTTAATGATTCAGGTGTAAATATTTGATCTAAAGTCTGATGAATAGCTTCTTCAGCAGAATAACCACGGACCTTTATTATTGAGGGACTAACATAGGTAAGATTTAATTTAAGATCTAAAACCGTGATGTTGTCTCCGGTATTTTCCGCAATTAGACGGAATTTTTCTTCACTTTTTCTTAAGGCTTCCTCAATCTTTTTTCGTTCAGTTATATCCCGAATGATAATGATGGTTCTCTCTTGATTGCGGGAATTATAAAATACTGCTGATGTCAATTCGGCTGGAAAGCGGCTTCCGTCTTTTCGGATAAACAACAATTCACCTTTAGCTTTTCCCTTATCTCTCCTTTCTTTTAATAAGAGAGGAAGTTGCGGATCATTGACATCGACAACACCATTTCTTCCTAATCTAATAATTTCCTCTTCAGTCCAACCAAACATTTTACAAGCTTCGGGGTTAGCAGCGTATATTGTTCCATCAGGTTGAGTTAACAACATTGCATCAATACTGTTTTCAAAAAAAGAATGATATTTATCAATATTTACTTTCAATTCTTCTTCGGAATGTTTCCTTTTACTTAATTCATTTTCCAATTCCTGAATACGTCTTTCATATTGAAGTATGATATTTTTTATCCCGTTATTTCTCCGAAAAGGGATTGATTTTATTTTTAAAAGAGCATTGACAAGTACAATTAATTCATCTTCGTCGTAGGGATACCTGAGAAAGCCATCTGCCTCAAATTCCAATAGCTGGTGTTGATTTTGAAATTTGAAGTTTTCTGGAAGAAGTAGAATGATCGGTATATCCTTAGTTAATTCATGGTTCCGGATTGTTTGATAAAATTGTTGTTGTCCCTGATGAAATATCGAATTTTCTAAAAATATTATTTCGGGTTTTTCCCTTTGAGCGATATCAAGACCGATGGCTACATTGGTTGCGGTAAAAAAATGGACTTTCGGATAGCATTTAAACAACTTGGAAGTTAACTGGTCAAAAAGAGATTGGTTTTTTTGAAGGATGAGGACTATGAATTCTTTATCCAACAATTCAATCATTTTTTCCTCCTACAAAAGTTCTCATATTTACCCTTCGATTCCTAAAAATATCGGTTTCTTGATCTATTTTATATAATAGATTTTTTGATCTTTGATAGAAGATTTCATCCTCTCATCCATAAATCCGGCGAACTGGTTGATACGGCTGTTGCACCAGATTGTAAAATTGATTTTACTTCCTCACGGTTTCTTATGAATCCTCCACAAATAACTGGAGGTAGATTTTTAATGGGGATTTGTTTTTGGATAAAGGGAAATATAATTCCTGGTAATATTTCAATTGCCTCGGGAGATAATTGAGATGCAACTTTCAACCCGGTATTTAAGCTTTCGCTATCTAAAAGAAAAATTCTAAATATTGTTATAAAACCGAGTTTTTTTGCTAAAGATATAGTACGAGATCGGGTCGATATAATTCCGTTGATCTCCTGGAAATGTTTTTTCATAAAGATTAAGCCATCTTGATCGGCAGAAAGACCGGAAAACAAATCAAGATGTAAAAAAAAGGTTGAGAAATGTTTTTCTATTTTTTCTAAAATTAATTTAATAGTATTTATATTGCCATCGAGAAGAAAACAAGGTCCACCAGTTTGAATGGATGATAAGTCTATCTTTTTTTGTCCTTCAAAACGTAGAGCGGGAATCACCGGATAAGAACGAAGGAGATCCATAAAATCCATAAACGAGCTCCTCAAATATCTGTATTTCATATATTCCAATTGATTCAAAGTAAAATTATAATACTATAAAGTTATTGAAATATCTTATTTTTTGACTTAATATTAAATTTCTTCAACTTGGAGTAAATTGGTAAAACCTGATTTCTGTAATGGAACTCCAGCTGTAATAACAATTTTATCTCCTTTTTTCCCGAAACGAGATGCAAGAGTAAGTCTTTTCATTTCTTCAATTAATTCAGATGGTTCAGTACATAAATTCATCGAAAAGGGAATTACTCCATAGGAAAGTTTTAGATGGCGGAGAATATGATATTGTGGTGAAAAAGCCAATATCGGAATATTAGGTCGAAAGCGGGATATCCTTCGGGCAGTACTTCCCGAATAAGTTGCTGTTACAATTACAGGAAGTTTAAGATTGCGAGCTATTTCCCAGGCACCAAAAGATATTGCACTGGACAAATCAGTATTGTCGGATATAATTTTCTGGACATCAGGAACAAAATCAGCATGATTTTCGGTATATCGAGCAATTTTGCTAGCTATTTGAACCGATTCCATAGGAAAGTCACCCATGGCTGTCTCACCTGATAACATAATCGCATCGGTTCCATCAAAAATAGCACCTGCAACATCACTTACTTCGGCTCTGGTTGGGATTGGATTTCTTATCATGCTATCCAACATTTGTGTTGCTACTATAACTGGTTTACATCTACGGCGTGATTCAAATATTATCTTTTTTTGCCAAAAAGGAACCGATTCAACTGGTATCTCAACTCCAAGATCGCCCCGGGCAATCATTATTCCATCCGATGCTTCAACGATATCTTCGATTTCATCCAAAGCCTGTGGCTTCTCTATTTTAGCAATAATAGAAAAGGGTTTCTTGAATGGGCTAATTTTTTTACGCAAAGTAAGAATATCCTTTACTCCTCGAACAAACGAAAGAGCAAGAAAATCCAAATCCCAATCTTTAATCGCTTCTAAAATGAGAAGATCCCGGGCGGTTAAAGAAGGAAAACTATCGGGTAAATAGGGAATATTTATTCCTTTTCGTGAAGAAATAATCCCTCCCTTTTCAACTTTACACAAAATTATACGATTCTGATTGGAAAGAATCCTTAAACGCACCAAACCGTCATTAATAAAAAAAATATCTCCGGCTTTAAGAAGAGCAAATAACATATCATTTTCAACGGTAATTACCGGCAAGGAACCAGGAAGAGTTGAATGTATGATATAAATGATTGCTCCATTTAATAACTCTGCCTCCTCTCCCTGTATTTCTCCGATTCTGAGTTTTGGGCCAGGAAGATCACCAATTACACCATGAAACTCCTTTTGTTGGGAATCGTATTTCCGAATGGTTTGAAGGACGGAAAAGTGTTCTTCCAGAGTACCATGTGAAAAATTTAAACGAAAAACATCTACTCCCTCTTGTATTAACTTCACAATTTTTTCTGGATTTGCAACACTAGGTCCAATTGTAGCAACTATTTTTGTTTTTCGTGGGAGGTTGTTAACTGATGTCAAAAAGTCAATCACTTTTTTTCCCTCCTATGGCAGATAAAAAAATGAGAACTAAAGCTATAATTATGATCCAAATAAAATTTCGAAAAAAGATTGATTGGGGATGGTCTTGGGCTAATTTTAGAAAGAGGATAGGTACGATGATGACTATTGAAATCATAGTTATAATCAACCTCATTTTAATCTCTCCCTAACTCCTCTTCCTCCACTCAAATAAATTATCGAGATAATGGCTTTTTTATTCCTTTCCAATAGGATAAGATGTTTTTCTCTTTTTATTAAATTGAGTCAAACGAGTATATCCCACTTTTTTAAGTAAATCTAAGGCCGTTTTAAAATTTTTTCCGACCTCATCAGGACGATGAGCATCAGAACCAAGACAAATCGGAATTTGTGCTTGAAAACATTTTCTTAAAATATCTTCTGATGGATAGGCTTCTCCAATTGGTTTTCGGTATCCAGCGGTATTCAATTCAATTGCCATATTAAAATTTTTACACAATTCAATTGCTTGGTCTTCTTCAATAATAGTTTCGGTTGGTTGGAAACGAAATTTTTTCGGTAGATCAAAATGAGCAATAATATTATAACAACCAGTCTCAATACCTTGCATTAAGGTTTTATAGTATGATCGATATATTTCATTGATATCCCGATTTTCATAGCAATGAATATATTTGGGGTGATCGAAAGCCCAATCGCCTAAAAAATGAACTGACAAAAATAGGTAATCCCAATCATAGAATTCTACAACTGATAAAGCTTCTTTCTCTTTTCCAGGGATATAATCAACTTCTAAGCCGGTTTTTATGGTAATTGAATCTTTATATTTTGTTTTAAGAGATTCCACTTCTTCAACATAGATTTCCAGTTCTTCATCAGGTATTGCACAATGGCGGGTTCTTTTCTCCTTGGGTAGAAAATATTGGGGGCAGTGACCCGAAAAGCCAATCTCGGTTAATCCTACCTTCAAAGCGTTCTCGATATACTCTTCATAGTTACCTTGAGCATCGCCACAGCGATGAGTATGAATATGGTAATCGCATAACATATCGATATCTCCTTGTTCAATAATTACAAGATTTTTATACTTTACGAATAAAAAAGAAGGGGCATCGCCCCTTCTTTTTTATTGATCTCAATATAATATAATTCTAAAAAATTATTTTACAATTTCCTTTAAGCCTTTACCAGGACGGAAAAACGGTACCTTTGTGGAAGGGATTTGGATCTCTTTTCCAGTCTGTGGATTCCTACCTCTCCGACCAGCTCTGGTTTTCACTCCAAAGGTCCCAAAACCAACGAGTTGAATTTTCCCTCCCTTTTTTAACTCCTTTTGGATAGAATCAAATAAATTATCAACAATCATCGCCATATCTTTCTTAGATATTTTATCTTTGCGGTTTTTGTTAATTTTTTCCGATAATACATTTACTAATTCTTGTTTATTCATCCCTCCACTTACCTCCTTTTAATTTAAATTCTGATTTCCCCTATCCAGGAAGAACTATGAATCTTATTGCAGTTTTCTCATTGTCATCAATTTTAACATCAACAAAGGCCGGAATACAAACCAGATCTACACCGCTTGGCGCAAGATAACCCCTAGCAATAGCTATCGCCTTTACCGCCTGATTAACCGCTCCTGCTCCAACAGCTTGCATCTCTGCCTTCCCATGTTCCCTTATTACCCCTGCCAGAGCCCCCGCTAATGCTGCTGGTCTTGTTTTGGAAGAGATCTTGAGAAGCTCCATTTGCCTACCTCCTTAGTCCGCATTGAACTGCTATTTTTGGGGATCCGTTTCCCTGTGATCCCGGGGAAACCAACATTCCCCCTCCTTTTACAATATTTCACCGAAAATTTCAAGCGCTGTACACATTTTTTTCAATATTTTCTTACTTTTCCCCCTTTCTCAATTTTTAAATTCAAAATTTTTTTTCGATTATAATTTGAATAAGATCCTTTTCGTTCTGATAAAAAAGAAAATTCTTGGCTTCTTTAATTTCCACCCAACGAACTTCTTCGATTTCTTCAGTATCAAAAGCGTTTATATTGTTTTCAGGTATCATAACAAAATACTTAACTCTTTCAAAGAAGCTCTGACCATTTTTTTGGTATTGAAATTTGATTTCCCCTGCTGTTTTTTCAATATTGCATTGATAGCCGGTTTCTTCTTGAACTTCCCTTATTGCAGTTTCCTGATCAGATTCATGATTTTCTTGGTGGCCTTTGGGAAGGGTCCATAGGGGGGAGTTCTTTTTTCTAATGAGGAGAATATATTGGTTTTGCCCTTCGAATTTCCTTACTATCCCGCCACAGGCTTGAACGTTAGTTATATTCACCTTTTGACGATCTCCTTGACAGTATGGGATTGGGCATTTTTAAACCCGTCTTAATAAATCAAAAACTTATTCACAATTTTTACATGAAAATTGGTTTTTTGCAAATAAAAAGCCAGTTTTTTAGATATATACCATTTATATGATAAAGACTAACAATTATTTTAGCAAGTGATTAATAATTAATATTATTTACAATATCGCTGGGTTGTCAAGAAAAAAAAGTATAGAAATCCCAGTACCGTAATCAAATCTCTTTTAGCTCCTATTTTTCTTTAAAATTAATGCTCCCTTTTCTACACCCAGCTCTCGAGATACCGCTTTACATTTTGCTTTTAAGAGAAAATAGATGCCCTCTGGTCGATCGCTCAGAGTTTCATAGTTTCCCTGTCCTTTAGAAAAAATACAATCAGCTTTATGCCATATCTCTTGTACGTCCTGAGGAGCACGTTCAATATCTATCCCAATTTCACCCTGGCCTGTGGTTAATATTGTTGCTATTTTATCTATACCAGCTTCAACAGCGTCTTCCCGGAGAGCATCATTGGAAATTGGTTTTTCTTTAACAATAAAATATATTTTTCTCCCTTGATTTATTTCTTCTAAAAACACTCGATCAAATACGACTTCACCAGCATTGTCACCGATATAGAGGAGATTTTTAGAAGCTTTCAGATCAGATTGAAAATCAATCCAATCATAAATTCCCCAGGGAGTATGTTCAATCTGATAGAGAATTTCATCTACCTTGATTTCTTTGTAAACACCCAAATCAATTATATTTCCAGCAATTGCAATCCGTAAAGCTGTTTCCAAGCGGTTTTGACTTTTTTCCACATATTCTTTTAATTGAGGATAAAGCTCCAAGGCCATCTGATTATAATATCTTTTTTCCTCATAAAAGATATCCTCGATACCAATCATGTCCTGTGCAATGCGATGAGCAACAGTTGTCATAAAAGCTGGTGTCCATTTTGAATCGGCTTGAGCATAATTTTTACATATACTTTTTAACACTTGCCAAGCAAATTGCTGATCTTTCCCTGTTTTCTCTATTGCTTCTAAGGCTTGTCGAATATTACAACCAAAACATTCAGCTTGTGCTTTCATTAAGATCCCCCATTATCGGTTCGTTCTGAAGCTAATTCACGGAAAAACTTCTTGAGCTGATTCTCATCTCCTAAGACGTAGATGATATCATTTTTGTTCAATATTTCACTGGCGGCAGGAGATACTATGTATTCATCTGCCCTTCTAATGGCTAAAACAGTAACACCAAAGCGGTTTCTAAGTTGTGACTTGCTTAAAGTTGTATTTGCCAAAACTACAGGAAGCTTTGATTCAACAATATTATA
The DNA here is from genome assembly GCF_015775515.1 of Atribacter laminatus. NCBI lineage: Bacteria > Pseudomonadati > Atribacterota > Atribacteria > Atribacterales > Atribacteraceae > Atribacter > Atribacter laminatus. The sequence continues at coordinate 2,218,752 of NZ_CP065383.1, read as the reverse complement.
ACCAGGAAAAAGTTCTTCAGTTCGTATCGCATTTTGAAAGGTCAAAGTTTTCGCAACTTTAATCGCCATATCTTTTTCAGGAAAAATGACTCGGTCAGCTCCAACTTTACTAAGAATTTTTCCATGATTTTCATTAATAGCTCGAGCTACGATAAATGGTACTCCCATATCTTTTAATGCTAAGGTTGTCAGGACGCTGGATTGTATATCATTTCCAATGCTGACAATAGCAACATCGAAATTCTTGACCCCAAGTGCCTCCAAAACCTTTTCATCAGTTGTATCAGCTTGAACAACTTCGCTTACCTCACTTGCTAAATCTCTCACCGGTGTTTCATCAATATCGACTGCTAAAACCATAAAACCTTGTTGATAAAGCGCTAAGGCTATATTCTTCCCAAATATACCTAATCCAAATACTGCAAATTGCCGCATCTTTCATCACCATTTCATATTTAAAAAATTAAAGTATTGAATTATATCCTATTATTTTGATATTATTCGTGTTTTTTGATCAAGTTTCTTTAAAAAGCTGTCCCTTCTAACCACAAATCGTTCTAATTTTCCTTCACCTATTTTTTCGATTTCATCAAATGCTTCGGCTTCAAAAACTAATCGGTTCCTATAAATTTCTACTAAAGTTGCCCGAGCAGTAACTTTCATTCCCGGTGGCGTAGCAGCAATATGGGAAATACTAATCCGGGTTCCCACGCTTTCATAACCATCAGCTAAATGATTCTTAACTGCATAAAAGGCAGCATTATCCATAAGCGATACCAACATAGGAGTAGCAAATGCCGGAACCATCTCTTTTTCAAACTTATCGGCAGTATTTTCTTTCCCTACAATAGCTGAAGCAACCCCGGTTAAACCAATCCGAAGGGTATTACTCTTCATTTTGTATTAATCCTCCCTTCCTGGTCCGAAGGTATATCTGACAATAATGGTGCAGTAGAAGTTTGTTGATTTTTATCCTTTTCTGTTGGAATTTCAGAGTTCTCTTTCTCATTAATTTCTAAGATATTATCAATTTCTTCTCTCTCTAAGACTTCCTTTTCTAATAGTATTGTGGTAAGTTTATCCAGTTTATCTCGATTTTCCACGATTAATTTTCGAGCTTGTTCATAAGCACTATCAATAATGCTTCTAACCTCTTTGTCGATTGTATAAGCAACTTCTTCGCTGTAATTTCGGTCTTCTGCAATGTCTTTCCCCAAAAAAACTTCCTTATGTCTGCGTCCTAAAGTTAAAGGTCCCAGGGTGTCGCTCATACCATATTCACAAACCATCTCTCTGGCTATTTCAGTTGCTTTCTGCAAATCATCATGAGCACCAGTGGTTATATCTCCAAAAACGATTTCTTCAGCGACTCGCCCTCCTAATAGGACTGCCAAACGAGTCATCAATTCTTGTTTACTGATAAGATATCGATCTTCAGTTGGAAGTTGTAAGGTATATCCAAGAGCTGCTCCACCACGCGGAATTATTGATATTTTATGGACCGGATCGGTGTTAGGAAGAAACCTTGCTACTAATGCATGACCAGCCTCATGATAAGCTACAACTTTCTTTTCCTTCTCGCTAATTATGACGTTTTTCCTTTCCGGTCCAGCAACAACTTTATCAATGGATTCTTCCAGATCCGACATTTCAATGAAATCTTTTCCTTTACGGGCGGCAAGCAATGCTGCTTCGTTCATCATGTTGGCAAGGTCAGCCCCCACAAAGCCCGGAGTTCTTCGAGCTAATATTTTGAGATCAATATCTTTCCCCAAGGGTTTCCCCTTAGCATGAACCTTGAGGATCGCTTCTCTTCCAGAAACATCAGGCCGTGGTACGGCAATTCTCCTGTCAAAGCGACCTGGTCTGAGGAGAGCTGGATCGAGAATATCAGGTCGGTTGGTAGCCGCAATCAATATAACCCCCTGATTTGGATCAAACCCATCCATTTCCACTAAAAGTTGATTTAATGTTTGTTCCCTTTCATCGTGTCCTCCCCCTAAACCAGCACCTCGATGCCGCCCAACAGCATCCAGCTCATCAACAAAAATTATACAAGGAGAATTTCGTTTGGCATTTCCAAACAGATCTCGAACCCGGGCTGCTCCAACACCAACGAACATTTCCACAAAATCGGAACCACTGATGCTAAAAAAAGGAACCCCTGCTTCACCGGCTACTGCTTTGGCTAAAAGGGTTTTCCCTGTGCCTGGCGGTCCGTATAATAATACGCCACGGGGGATTCGAGCTCCTAATTTCTGGAATTTTCGAGGATTCTTTAGAAAATCAACCACTTCACTTAATTCTTCTTTTACCTCTTCAATACCTGCAACATCGTCAAAGGTAATCTTCACCTTTTCGGCATCTACCATTCGAGCATGACTTTTGGAAAATGAAGTGACTTTACTTCCTCCACCCTGAAATTGCTGAAGTAAAAAAATCCACACAATAATAAGCAAAGCTGTTGGTAGAAGCGATCCAAGAATCCTTGACCACCAAGACGGCTCAGTAGGCGGTTTGGCATCAATGTTGACATTTTGGTTTCTTAGGATTTCAATCAATTGAGGGTCTTCTGGAGCATACGTGGTAAAGTTGGTCCCGTCTCTGAGGCTGCCTAATATATTTTTATCCATTATAGTAACGCTCTCAACCTCATTTTCTTTAACCAAATCAATGAATTCGGTATAGGTAAAAGCTTGAGGTGGTATTTCCTGTTGCATAAAGGAGGTTACTAATGAAACTACTATGATAAGAAACAAGAGATAAAATCCCATGTTTCTGTAAAATTTCCCTCCAGGGGTATTATTCAGTTTCACTTATTATTTCATCCTCCTCTGATTATTCCGACTAAGAAACATAATCAATATTCTCCTTTTGTCATTTTCTAATATTTATTCAGATATTTTTATATAAGTGTATTCTAAAAAAATAATAATTTAAAATAATTGTAACATATCAAATCCCTTGATAATATTTTGATTTCAGCACAAAGATAAAAGGATAATTCCGGTATTTTTCAGCATAATCTAAACCGTACCCAACCACAAACTGATCAGGAATCACAAAACCGGTATATTCAGCTTCTAAATTATTGACTATTCTTCTTTCTTTTTTGTCCAATAATGCACATACTCTCAAGCTTGCTGGTTCTCGAATGGCAAGAACCTCCTTCAGATGTTGCAGAGTGAGGCCGGTATCAACAATATCTTCAATGATAAGAACATGCTTATTATGAATTGGTTTATCTAAGTCTTTTAATATTCTAATGACTCCACCCGACTCGCTGTCATCCCCATAACTTGATATAGACATAAAGTCAACACTTAAGGGAACCGAAATATTCCGGATTAGATCTGACATAAAAATAAAAGCTCCGCGTAGAATTCCGATAGCACGGATCTCCTTGCCGACATAATCCTTGCTTATTTGTTTAGCCAATTCATTTACTCGAGTCTCGATTTCCTCTTGAGATATTAATATTTTATCTATAAAATCATCCATTTTTTCACCTCTTATATGCCCTCATCGTGACAATAAGAATGCTTTTGCTATTTTCCTGAACTTGAGCTCTTTCGTCAAGTAAAATTCCGGGTATCCATAGAATCTTTTTTTGATCACATAAAATTGGGATCTTTCTTCTCCAATTTTCAGGAATGCCTTGGCTATGAAAAAATGTTTTTAATTTCTTTTCTTTTCCATTAACTACTACTCGATCTCCATTTAAATAATTCCTTACCAACAAAGGAAATTCACATTTATTCAGATCAATTTCACACCACAAAGTCTTCAAACCAAATTGAACTGTGGAGTTCTTATAAAAAGACTCGATAATTAATCCAATATTTTCTAGTTGATTGCTCCCGGGCATTTTTAAATCGTAAGACCATGTGGGAATATATCCTAATAATAATTCGCCCCGACGAGCATAAATAAAACCATCATCCACCCAAAAAGAAATCTTTTCCGGAAGAATGGTTTGCCCTTTCCCTTTTTTTACAATATATTCCAGTGCTTTAAAATGGGCTCTGGTTATGTGATAGGTATCTCCTTTTACCTGTTTAATTAATTCAATTAAACCTCGTCTTCTTTTGTAGTCAGAAGTTTCAACCAAGCTACTCAGAGGCAAGTAATAAAGTTGACCCTTTTTTTCAATTGGCCACTTCTCTTCTGGATATGTCGAAAGAGATTCTTGAATATTTAATCCCATGCGAAAAATTACGTCTTCAATTTTGGCATTATAGTCCTGTTTTAATAAGGGAATTAATCCATGACGAATTCGATTTCTTAAAAAAGATTTATCAAGGTTTGTTGAATCAACAACATATGTCAAGTTATGCTCTTTTAGGTAGTGGCGAATTTCATCAAGGGTTGTCTTTAAAAGAGGACGTATAAATTTTCCATTTCGAAAGGGCATTCCTCTGAGACCATCTAATCCAGTTCCTCGAATGATGTTCATCAAGATGGTTTCTACCTGATCGTTACGATGATGGCCAAGAGCAATTTTATCAGCTTTCCAGAGCTCAGCAACTTCTTTTAATTTTTGGTAGCGAACTTTTCGAGCAGCTTCTTCTAAAGAAATCGATAGCTCCTTTTTATATGCTCTTATATCATGCTGTTCAACAAATATCTTTAAATTACGTTTTTTAGCCCATTCAATACAAAAATTTTGATCACGGAGAGCTTCTTGTCCCCTCAAGCCATGGTTTAAGTGAAAAAGAGCTAATTGAAATTTGAATTCTTCTCGAAGTTGTTCAAGTATATCGGATAAGGCAGTAGAATCGGGACCACCAGAAAAAGCAACTAAAACTCGGTCTCCCGAAATAATTAACTCCTGCTCTTGAATGAGCCGGGAAACGGATTTAACCAAATAAGGATACTTCTTCATACCAGCGAGGGCTCCTGATAGGAATAACATTGAGGAAACTGGTGGCGGTGAAGGGATTCGAACCCCTGACGCTCCGGGTATGAGCCGGATGCTCTTGCCAACTGAGCTACACCGCCAGCAGTACCTATTATATTCACCAACAGTTCAATTTACAAGTGCTCACAAAGAAAATAATCGTTCTAAAGATAAATAAATGGAACTTCCCCCTAGGTCTAACTTAGGAGGATAATTACATAATGTTGTATCAAAATGATGAGGGCAGACACATAGGCCTGCCCCTACGAAATTTTCAATTTCATTGGTCTAATTGTTCCCTCTTCCTTGATGGAAGAAGGTTGAGAAGCGGTTGAAATTTTACTAATCATCGCTCACAACTCACCGCTCACTGTTTTAGCAGGATAGACGGTTGTATTGCATAGCAGCAGACGAGGATAAAAATACTTATATAAAATCGTCATTGCGAGAAGTTCAACCGTTCTTTGGTTGGACGACGTGGCAATCTCATTTAGCAAATTTTTTTAAAGATAATAAAAAGATGAGATCCTCGTGGCTTCAGAATACGAAGCCTCAGGATGACGGCATTTTTTTAAATCTCTTGTAGAAACTTGATTTGTCATGCCCGCGGTTCTTCAGGATAGAAATTTCTACTTGAATATGTTTTAATTCAAAATAAGTAAGAAATGATCAGCTGAGGTGAAGGGTTTGAAATGTACTGCCTGTAAAGATGAAGCTATTCTTCGTATTAAGCGACACCATGTTGCGTTTTGCCAGAGATGCTTTATTAAATTCATTCAAAAACAAACCATACAAGCTATAAAAAAGTATCAGATGTTTTCAAAAAAAGAACCGGTATTGTTGGCGGTTTCAGGTGGGAAAGATAGTATGGCTTTATGGTCAGTATTAACTGATCTTGGTAACCAGGTAACTGCTATCCACTTGGATCTTGGAATCTCCAATTTTTCCGATAAATCCCTTCAAGCTGTTCAAAAATTCGCGGAAGAAAAAAACCTTCCGCTGGTGGTTATCCATGTAAAAGAACATTTGGGTTTTTCTTTACCGGAATTACAAAAAAAGATCCCTCGGCCTACCTGCTCAGTTTGTGGCCTTGTCAAGAGATATTTACTGAACCATTATGCCTTTCATCATCACTTTTCGGTTTTAACTACCGGTCATAACCTCGATGACGAAGCCGCCACCCTTTTGGGAAACATACTCCGATGGAGAGAAGAATATCTGCAGCATCAAAGCCCGTGCTTACCCAGCGACTACCCAGGTTTAGTAAAAAAAGTAAAACCCTTTTATACCCTTACCGACCAGGAAATCCTCTGGTACGTCCAACAGATGAAAATCCCTTTTTGCGATAGCATTTGTCCTCTCTCTCAAAAAGCTTCCAGTCTTGATTTTAAAAAGGCTCTGAATATTATTGAGGAGCAATCCTTTGGAACCAAACATTATTTTTTATTTCATTACTTAGAAAAAAAGCAATCCCTCTTTCCAGAAAAGCAACCAAAGGTTGTCCTCAATAATTGTTCTTCTTGTGGTATGCCTACCACTCAAGAAAGATGTTCCTTTTGTACATTACTTGAAACCGCCCAAAGCAAATCTCAACTTTGTATTGGAAAGGATGATAATGAGTTATGAAAATTATGGCTTTAAACAGCGGTGGGTCTTCAATCAAATATGAACTCTATGAAATTGAGAAAGAACAAGAAATTTCCCTTGGCCGAGGAGCAATAAAACAATTGTATCGCGATGACTCGCTTTGGGAACATAAGATTAACGGGAAAATATTTCAAACCTCCATGCCCCAGTGTTCTCATGAACAAGGTTTAAAAACCATAATAAATAACATCGTTGAATACGGACCTCTCAACGATTTGAAAGAGCTTAAGGCAATCGGCATTAAGTGCATCAATGGAGGAAATCGAGTCAATTCCACTTCTTTGATTGATTTTCAGGTAATTAGTGCTCTTCAAGAATTAGAAAGCGTTACACCGGTTCACAATTCACCAACATTACTTACCATCGACATTTTCCAAAGGTTTCTCCCTCAAGTCCCTTTGGTTGGAGTTTTTGAAACCACCTTCCACCAAAGCATTCCCTTAGCTCACTATACCTATGGGCTCCCTTTCGAACTTTGTCAAAAACATGGAATTTTTAAATTTGGTTTTCATGGAAATTCCCATCGATATATATCGGAAAAAATATCTCAATTGACTACCGCATCTAGTCGGGTTATTTCCTGCCATTTGGGAAGTGGAAGCAGCATCTGTGCAATTCAAGATGGAAAATCATTAGATATTTCCAGTGGTTTCACTCCGCAAAGTGGAATTATAATGTCCTCTCGACCGGGAGATTTTGATCCTCAGGTTATTACCTACCTCCAAGAAAAAGAGAAGATGAGTTATTCTGCAATCAACGAATTATTGGTGAAGAAGTCAGGTTTACTTGGCATTTCTGGACAAAGTACCGAAATTTGGGAATTGGAAAAAGCTGCTAAAGAAGGAAACGAGCGGGCTTTGCTCACAATCGAGGTTTTTGTTTACCAGGTAAAAAAATATATTGGCTCATTTATCGCTTTAATGAATGGGCTCGATGCGTTGGTTTTTACTGGAGGTATCGGTGAAAATGATTCTTTCGTTCGAGAGAAAATATGCCATAACCTCGATCAAGTAGGGATTGTAATCGACAGTCAAAAAAACCGATCCAACGATCCTCTTCCTAAATCAATTCATAATAATACTTCTCAAGTCGAAGTCTGGGTAATCCCAACTAACGAGGAATTAATGATAGCTCGAGAAACCTATGCTTATCTTCAGGCATAGGTTTCTCGAATACAAAGTTTCAGGTTGTTTATAATTTTAGATACTTTTCATTTCTTTTCTGATAAAAAGATGAATCCTTTTTTTGAAATTTTTCCTTAAAAAAACATCTATGCTTTTTAGTGAAACGAGATGAGGATGAGAAAATCTATTCAGAAATCAATTTCCCCCTTTAGAAAAGGGGGTTAAGGGGATTTGAAAGAATTAGATAAAAAATCGAACCCTTTTCAAACACCCTTTATCTAAAAAAGAGGAATAAAAAAGATTGAGCTCATGAGATTGCCTCGTTGCTTCGCTCCTCGCAATGATGAGTCAGAGTTCCTTCTCCCTTGATGGGAGGGAGAGGTCAATATAACGGGAATTTGGTTGAAATTGTATTTTCGGGAGAGAAAAAAAAGAAAATATTCCAATGGTTTATCTGCTTAAAAACTCCATGGGATTATTGTAAAGAATCATTTTTCCAATTTGTTCGGCTGATGACCGGCTCAAATATTTCTTTTCAACTTTTTCCGCCAATACTTGAGCAATGGTTTTGAGATTATAAAGAATTGACCCAACTGCCCCTTCAGCATTCCAGGAATCTCCTCCCATCATGATTCGAGCTCCACCGGCAGTTTCTATCCATTCCGATAAAGCCAAAACAGCATAGGAAGGTGACATAACCGGTAACCAAACCAAGTCTAAATACAGGTTCGGATAAAAGAGTGACATTGCTCCTGGTTCCCCAACCCAAGGAAAACTCCCATGGAAAAGAGATATTTTTAAGTTATGGTATTCCTCAAAAATATTCCCTAAATGTGAGGCAGCCGTCTCGAAAGCTTTTCCCGGACCGGTATGAATTTGGACCGGTAAACGATAATCTACTGCTTTTTGAAGGCAATAATGGAAAATATAGTCCTGAAAATCTCTCACTTCAGAAGGGAGCTCGGTACCATCTTTTTTATAAAAAGCCTTCTCGGCTTGCTCTTTCTCGACTCTTTCAAAGCGGAGAGTCCGGTCGTAGGCAACCGCACATTTCATGGTCCCGATACCCTCAGCAACTGCTTTTTTAAAAAGTTGATCTATGTAAGCAAGATATTCATCAAATGTATCAATGTGAATTCCCTGTTTGGCCGCTTCAATATGCGGGTTCATTCGGTCATGATTTAATTTTTCTTTTGAATAGCCACAGAACAACGGATCAATTCTAAAAACGGCAAAGTAATGGCTCTGGTCAATATCGAATTCACCTAATTTCCAATATCGATCATGGACAACTTTTTCGACATTGAACTTATCAAATATCCAATAGTTCAACATATTTTTCTTTGAATAACTTTCTCGAATAAGCTGGGATAGTTGATCCCAATTTTCTTCTTTGATTTGATCATCGGAAAAACCATACATATACTGAAAAGCTTCAATGATATACCGTAAAAAAGCACTGGCTGGTATTTTTTTCATTCCTTTTAAAAGACCTTCTCGGGTTACGGTTACAGTATTATGATCCCGTGCACCATACACAATCCAGGGAAGATAACTTTCACGAAGAATGGCAAATAAAATATCCGGATGATCTTGATAAGTATTTTGAGGAAGAAAATGCTCATGGGTATCGATTTTTTTCCAGGTCAAGAGTTGATTAAAAAGATCTTCATAAAAAGACATATTTTTTCACCTCTTAATAAGTTTTTTCACACAGTTCTCTAAATTTTCTAGCAGCAATTTCAATTTCATCTTTTCCAGAAAATATACTAGAAGTCCCAGCAATAAATACGTTGGCACCGGCCTTTTTTAAAAGTGGAACTGTCTTCTCGCCAATCCCTCCATCTACGGCAATATCAATATTTAAATGTCTGGAATCAATCAGGCTTTTGATGATTTGAACTTTTTTAACTACTTCTGGTACAAATTTTTGTCCAACAAATCCTGGATCAACCGTCATAACCAATACCATGTCGATATAAGGAAAAATATACTCTAAAATATCTGGTGGCGTTGAAGGATTTAAGGCTAAACCGGCTTTTTTCCCCAAATTTTTTATAGAACTGACCATCTGATGAAGACGAGATGTGGTTTCAACATGAAAGGTAATGATATCGGCACCCAAGTCGGCAAAAATGGGAATTGACACCTCAGGATTACTGGTCATGAAATGAACATCAAAAAGAAGGCTGGTTTGAGGACGGAGTTTTCGGAGTAAATTGGTACCCAGAGCATAATTTGGTACAAAATGTCCATCCATGATATCCAGGTGAAGCATGTTGACCCCGCCTTCTTCTAACTTCCGAATATCTGATAACAAATCTAAATAATTAGCACAATCCAGGGATGCACTAATTTTTATCGTTTCCTCATTCATGGCTGACTTTCCTCCTTCGGAATTTTTAGTTGATTTATTAAACCTTTTGTGAATCGGTTTTTCATGGAATGATGAGAACCTTGTTGTAGAATACCTTTTTATCTCTCATCAGCTGAATGAACTCAGGAGCTTCTTGTAAAGGAAGACGATGAGAAATGAATGGTTTAAAATTTGCTTGACCTGAATTCTCAAACTCCAAAACCGCTTTCCAATCCGATCCAATATGGGTAAATCGAGAATTCCAGGTTCCGTATAATGTTAACTGTTTTCTCAAAATTAGACTCATATCTTGAGGAGTTAAGGTCACGTTCCGTTCCTGGTTTCCTAAGAGAAGGACCTCTCCGAATTTATGAGTAACTTTCAATGAATTTACTAAGGCAAGGTTGCTCCCCGAAGCCTCACAGGTTAAATCGAAACCCAAAGCTTCGGTATGGCTTTCCACTGCTCTTTTCAATTTTTCTGGTTCGGGAACAATAGCATCATCAAAACCATTCTCTCGGGCAAAATTAACTTTTTGCTGATCGATATCGAAGCCAATTACACGCCTAGTTCCTGAAATTTTTGCCCAGATTCCAAACAACACTCCAATGGGCCCCAACCCAAAAACAGCAACGGTTTTTCCAAATGGTATCGATGACCTCCGCAGAGCATGTAGGGTCACTGCCGCCGGTTCGCTGAAAGCCCCTGATTCATAAGAAACCTTTTCAGGAAGCTCCATACAATTGGCAACCGGAACAGTAACATATTCGGCAAAAGCGCCGTCACGTCGCGAGCCAATATATCCATAATTTTCACACATTTCATATAACCCAATTTGACATAATCGACAATGATAGCAGGGAATAAGGGGAAAAACCGTCACTCTTTTCCCAACCCATTTACCGTCCTGACTGAGATCGCCAACTTCTTCAACTTCTCCAGCAAACTCGTGTCCGGGGATTGAGGGATAATAATAAGCAATATCTCCATAAATTCGAGGAATATCTGATCCACATATACCACAGGCTTTTACCCGTATTAGAGCTTCTCCTTTTTCAGGCTTTGGTTTTGGAACGCTTTGATATTGAATATCGCCCTTTTTCAGTAGAACTAATGCTTTCATGGTATCCATCTTTAGGGGTTCACCACCACTTTCAAGCCTTCTCTTGATTCAGCAGCATGGAAAGCTTCATGAATTTGATCCAAAGGAAAACGATGAGTTATATATTGAGCCGTATGAACCATTCCTCTATCAATGATTTTAATTGCTTTCTTATGATGGCGAGGTAGGCTGCCATGACTTCCTAATATGGTAAGTTCTTTATAATGAATAAGATTACTGGATATGTTGAGTTTTCTAGCGGTTGAAGCTAAGCCTCCAAAAAAATTAATTCGTGCTCGATGCCGTGCTAAAAGGAGAGACTGTTCTTGGGCTTCAGGCGAAGCGCAAGTAATCATGATTACATCAGGCCCTTCGCCCTTAGTTACTCCTTTCACTTTCGCATCAATATCAGGGTCATCACTGAGGAAGTAATGATCGGCGCTATATTTTTTAGCCATATCCAAACGCCTTTGCGACCTTTGAATAACTATGATATTGGTTGCTCCCATGTGTCTTCCTAATTCGATCATCATGCAACCAATTGGACCAGCCCCTATAATACATAGGGTATCTCCAACTCCCAATTGACTCATTTCCAATCCATTAATCGCACAGGCCAAGGGCTCTGCCAAGCTGGCTTCATCAAAGGATAGGTTATCAGGTATCAAATTTACGACCTGTTGGTTTACGGTGAGTTCATTCAAAAGGATATACTCAGCAAAACCACCAGGAAATTGATAACCGACCGCATAATTAATAGCACAGTTGGTTCCCATACCATTCTGGCACCAATAACATTTCCCACAAGGAACATCAGCACCAACGGCTACTCGGTCTCCCACTCCTAGCCGTTCAACACCATCTCCCACTTCAACAACTTCTCCGGCGATTTCATGTCCAACTATTTGAGGATACTTCACACGAGGATTTCCTGAATGCATAATTCGTAAATCGGACCCACAAACTGCACAGGTTTTCACTCGAACTAGAACTTCTCCCAACCCAACTTTATAATCTGGTACTTCTTTAACAACGAGTTGGTCAATTCCTTCTAAAACTGCAGCTTTCATGAGATTCCTCCATTATTTATTTTATAGTTCAGTAATTTTAGCAAAAATAGTAAAAACGATGGATGATCAACAATTCGTCTTGAGCAAAATAAATCATTCAAAACCTTTACTTAGTAAAAAATGAGAAAGCAAGACATGAAATTTAAAGAGTAACTTTTTTATCGGCTTCAATGAATAAAACCTATTAATCAGAATTTTTTTATCAAATCGATTCAAATGAAAAAGCCAGAGGGAATTGTTGCCCTCTGGCTAAAAAATCAACAGCTTACCATTTACACCTCCAACTTGGAAATACACATTGAACGGTAATCTTTAATCAGATCATTTTTTGTCAAGTCGATTCAAATTATACCAATTATTTCATACTTTACTGCTTATTAAGCATTTGTGATGTGACCAGTTACATTTGTTCCGTTTTTCAAAGTATCGGAAACCGGACATCTCTTTTCAATTTCCTCTAAAAAATCCTTAAGTTGAGCTTCGCTTATGTCCCCTTTCACTTTGATACTATATCGTATAGCTTGCATTCCAGGCCTGACATTTTTATCCTGTCCCATAAATCCTCTTGGATCAAGATCACCTTCAACACTAATATCGATTCCTTCAAAAGGTATCTTTTTTTCATTAGCTACCACACAGGCAACAATACCTAAACAGCCAACCAAAGATGAAAGCAATGCTTCTACCGGATTGGGAGCAGTATCTTCACCCCCTAAGGAAGGTGGCTCATCATAAGAAAGTGAAAAGTCACGCACTATCGATTTTATTCTTAAACACCCATCCCAATGTCCACTTGATTTAAAAGTCGCTACCATGTTTTATTCCTCCTTTGATATAATGATTCCGAATTCTCCGTCCTTATTTTTCTCAATAAATATTTTTTAAGAAGGAAAACAGATAACTTCCTTTATTTTCAAATCAAAAAAAGAATTCTGATGAGCCGGTCTTAAAACCAAAGCAGCATCGGCTCCCTGGCTTTGCCCACCGATTGCGACTACATCTTGATCCGATGGAACCGCACCGGCATCAGCTGCCATGATAGTAATTTCAACTGCGACTTTAAACCCCTGGGATATTCTTCGGAAACTTTCAGCAATAATTTCCGGTATACTGATTCCCCCATATTTCTCACGAAAAGAACGGCTTACCCCACTCAAGGCGTGTGATGACATCACGATTGAAATATTTTTCTCGGAAAGAAGTTTTTGAACGTCTTCTGATATGGTTGACGATTGATTATTAAAAAATCCCTGATGGTAAGTCACGGCAATTATTCTTCCATTGTAATGTGATGCCTGGGCTGCCTCTGTTAAACGCAATGCCGTTTCACCGCTTTTAGTCGAGACCAATATTGCTTTCAATTGAAGCAATGAGGCTCTCCCAACAGCTAATTCTAAGGTTTTTTGGGTATTTTCTTTACCAGGTTGAGAAAAATAATGAATTGTCTTTTCAGTTGACCGCTTCATCATTTCGTTCTTATTGGTGAAGTTCAATCATTTCACCAGTTTCCATATAATAAATCCGTTCAGTTATATTGGTAATATGGTCACCAATCCTTTCCAGATAACGGGCGATCATAAGAATCCAAATCGCTTGCCTAGTAACTGAAGGGTCTTTTTCAATGAAATTGACAACTTCCTCATGAACCGCTCGATATAGGGTATCAACTTTATCATCATCTTCAACAACTTTTTGAACTACATTTAAATCTTTCTGAATAAAAGTTGCCGAGGTTTCTTCCAACATTTTTACGACGATATCTGCCATTTTTGGGACATCGATAAGCGGTTTAAAAAGTGGCTTATCGGCAAGTCGGATACTGAATTTGGCAATATCAATCGAATAATCACCAATTCTTTCTACGTCGGTTATAATCTTCATTACAGCAGCTATAACTCGTAAATCTTTAGCTACTGGTTGTTGGAGAGCAATCATTCTCAGACATTTGTCTTCTATCTTATAATTATATGAATCAACGATATCATCCAGTGCAATAACTTCTTTTGCTTTGGCTACATCTCTTTCTTGAAGCGATTCAATCGACATTTGTAACATCTTTTTAGCAGCCTGGGTCATATTTACCAAATCTTCCTGGACCTCTCTTAGCTGACGGGTAAAATGACCTCGAATTATCTCCATTGGTTCTCCTCCCGAAATAATATTTTCCACCGTAAATCATCCCAGGTGCTTTATTCTAATTATCTCACCATCTCATCGATTGTGATTTAAACCAATTATTGATTGAATAACTCAATTTAATAAGGTTATAAGCATAATATACGTTTTTTTACATTTTTTCAATTCACAACATTCGGATAGATGGGGAGAACCCTACTATCCAATAAAACAAAAGAGATCATTATTCATTCCAGAATAATTAAATTTCTAGAAATTCGACTTCTTTTTTCATTAAATCAAATATGGCAACCGAAGCCACTCCAGTAAGGAGGCCACAACACTCCCCAGGGTTCAACAAGAATCGACCTTTTTCTTCCTGTATCTTTTTTTCATGGGTATGACCAAAAATTGATAAGTCATATTTCCCCGATTGAAAAGCCAGTTCGGCTGGATGATAGTAGTGAGAAACCCAAATCCGATAACAATCGACTTCTATTTCTTGATAGTAGGAGCGGACTAATCCTTTTGACTTCTGAAATATCCCCACAACTTCACCATCATTATTTCCCAATACGCCCCACCAGGGAATTGGTAATTCAGCTAATATTGCCACCGAAAAGGGTGCTACAAAATCTCCACCATGAATGATTCCATCAACTTTTTTTTCCCGGAAAATTTGAACTGCATTTCGAATTTTCCCCAAAGCATCGTGAGAATCAGAAAGTATCCCTATTTTCATAGCCTTTAACTCCCATGGTTAAAATGTTTCCCAGTGAATGACCTCGTTAAGTGGTCTTTTCATCTGGTTATCTAAAGTAGCTTTCAGAGGGTATCCCAAGGAAATGAGGCTCACCAGCTGGTATTCTTTTGGTGCTTGTATAAGCTCAAGGATCTTATTTGCATAAGGTTTTTTATCTCCCGCAATCCAGCAAGCTCCCAAACCCAACGCATATGCTGCATTTAAAATGTTGGTTGTCGCTGCGCAACCATCTTCTAGAAAATATTTTACATTTTTACATATAACAATAATAGCAACTGGTGCATCTTGTATAAATTTTCCATGATCAGTTGCTTCTGCTACGGCTTTTTTTATTTTATTATCAGTTAAAACAATGAATTCCCAGGGCTGAATGTTGATCGCAGTTGGGGCTAAACGAGCACAATCGATTATAATTTCAATTTTTTCTTTTTCAACAGTTTTGCTCAGATAACGACGGATTGAACGTCTGGCTTTTAATACTTCTATCGCATTCATACTTCCTCTCCTTTCATCACACTATTTATTACCGTTTATATCCAAACTTTTGGAGAAGTTCCTGGCGTTCAATTTTATCTTTTTCGCTTTCTACTCCTTTGGGTGGAAAACCATCGATAACTCCCATAATTCCATTCCCTTGTTGAGAACGTGCGACTACAATCTCACAAGGGTTAGCTGATGCACAAAATATCCTGCAAACTTCAGGAACCATTTTCAAAGCATTTAAAATATTGATTGGATATCCATCCTTTAGAAAAAGAATAAAACTATGACCGCAACCCAATTTCTGAGCGTTTTTAGTAGCTAAATCGATAAGTTCGGCATCATTGCCTTCACAACGAACCAAGCAGAGGCCAGAAGCCTCACAGAAAGCCAAGCCAAATTTAATCGATGGAGATGAACCAATAACTGTTTCATAAATATCTTCGACGCTTTTTATAAAATGAGTTTGCCCTAATATAAAATTATAGAGTTTGGGATTTTCTAAGGTGATAAGTTCAATTTCCAACTTTCTTTACCTCCTTTGTTTTCTTATGGTTACCTGGTATGGTAATTTTATCTTTTGATTTTTTAATAGTTATTATCCTGTTTATCAATTTGCAGGTATGATAAATTTA
This sequence comes from Atribacter laminatus, assembly GCF_015775515.1. Lineage (NCBI taxonomy): Bacteria > Pseudomonadati > Atribacterota > Atribacteria > Atribacterales > Atribacteraceae > Atribacter > Atribacter laminatus. Next base: position 2,202,560 of record NZ_CP065383.1, on the reverse strand, counting down.
GCCCCTACAAAAGAATTAAAAAAAGGGGGAGCGACAATTCATAATACCCAGTCACTATTTAATGTAGCAACATGCCATGGCATGTCGAATCATTGGTTTTTCATCTTCATATGGTTCTGATAGGCAGCATGACACTGTCTATCCTGAAAATACCATCTTATAAATTCCCCCATTGAGGGGGGATAAAGGGGGGTGTGCCTTTAATCGGTCATCCTGAGCCCTCGCTTTTTGAGGGCGTGAGGATCTCATCTTTTAAGTTTTTTCTTCATAAATACTTTAAATGATGAGATTCTTACGTCGTCCGGCAAAAACACCGGACTCCTCAGAATGACTAAGTGGATGGTAGAGATTGCCACGTCGCACAAGACGCTCCTCGCAATGACGGATTTAGATAGGTATTTTCATCCACATCTGGTGCTGCTAAGAGCAGCATGAGGGTCTATCCTGAAAATACCGAAACGTTTTTTAAGGGAATTCTTTTAGAGCAACTAACCAGGATCTCATCCTGGGCTTTCACCCTCATCCTCACCTTCTGGAGAAGGAACTCCGACTCCTCGCAATGACGTTTAAAAAAAGTTATTATTAAAAATTTACCTGCGATCTTCTTATTAAGGATGACGATTTTTATCCCAGATTTTCCAGATTTCGTAAGCAAAAAATGAAATGAAAGAAAATATTATTGTATACATCCATTCCAATCCATTAAGCTGAACGTTAGAAAACACTCGAGCCGCCGAAGGAACGATTACGGTGATTAAAACAATGGCTGCTGATAGTAATGCAGCTTCAATGAGATAGAGGTTGGAACGGAGATTAATCTGCCAAAAATTTCTTTTCTCTGAGCGAAAACTATAAGCTCGAAGGAGTTCTGAAAACGCCAGAGTGACAAATGCCATGGTTCGACCAGTTTCAATTCCACCCATCGATGTTCCGGTAACAAAGGCGATGATGACCGAAATAGCAATAAATACCGAATTAAAGAGGATAATTTTCATGGATTGTGGATTGAGAATCCCTTCCTTGGGGTTACGAGGTTTTCTCATCATAATATCTGGTTCTGGACTGTCAACTCCCAGTGCCATTGCTGGCAAACCATCGGTTACTAAGTTAATAAGCAGTATTTGAACTGGAACCAGAGGACGATGCAACCCAATTAATATCGGTATAAAAATAGCAAATATTTCACCGATATTACAGGCTAAAAGATACATGACGAATTTCCTGATATTATCAAAAATGACTCTCCCTTCCTCAATCGCCTTAACAATGGTAGCAAAGTTATCATCCATTAAAACAACATCGGCCACTTCTTTGGCAACATCGGTTCCGGTGATACCCATTGCTACACCAATATCAGCCTTTTTCAAAGCTGGCGCATCATTCACTCCATCACCAGTCATAGCTACTACTTCATGGTTCTTTTGAAGAGCTTCAACAATATTTAACTTTTGTTCCGGCCATACCCGAGCAAATACTCGAAGTTGTTTGATCTTTTCCATTAGGGTTTCTTGAGAAAGCTTTTCCATCTCTTGACCTGTGATGGCTTCATCTCCGGATTGAAGTAATCCCAAGTCCTGGGCAATGGTTTTCGCGGTGAGGAGATTGTCTCCGGTAATCATAATTGTTTCAATTCCGGCGCTATTGGCTTCTTCCAAAGCTTGCCTTACTTCCGGACGAGGAGGATCAATCATGCCTACTAAGCCATAAAAATTGAGATCGACTTCATCTTCCTGGCTGATTTTCTTTTTATCCGGCATTTCTTTTTCGGCAAAAGCTAAAACTCGCAAAGCTTTCCCGGCCATTTCTTCAATCGTGCTTAGAATGAGTTGTTTTTCTTCTTCTCCAAGAGGATGTTTTTGATCTCCTTCTTGATAAGAACTACAACGATTAATTAAAACATCTGGGGCACCTTTCACTAAAATTCTTTTTTTCCCATTGAACTCATGAAGGGTTGACATCATTTTTCGTTTCGAATCAAAAGGGACTTCGTCCAAACGAGGAAAATCCTGTCTAATCTTTTCCGCGGAATAGCCATTCTTTTCAGCCAACTCGACTAAAGCCAACTCAGTTGGATCACCGAAGCGCTGTACTTTACCATTATCTTTGGCAATTGAGCTATCATTGCAAAGAACTCCGATTTTAATAAGGACTTCGCTGGGTAAAAAAGCTTGTACCTGAGCCTCTTTCTCCTCGTCATTCATTTGAAAAACTTCTTGAACAGTCATTTGGTTCTGGGTTAAGGTTCCGGTTTTATCGGTGCAAATCACGGTAGCACTTCCCAAGGTCTCAACTGCAGGTAGTTTGCGAATTATGGCATTACGTTGACTCATGCGCGTGACACCCAAAGCAAGTACTATGGTTACTATGGCTGGAAGACCTTCTGGAATTGCGGCTACTGCTAAACTTACTGCGGTCATAAACATGTCAAAAGTTTGCTCCCCTCGGATGATTCCAACTACGAAAACCACTCCACAAACGATTAAAGTTAAATATCCTAACAGCTTTCCCAGGCCGGCTAAGCGTTTCTGAAGAGGGGTAATGACTTCTTCTTCTTTTTCTAATAATTGAGCTATTTTCCCTATTTCCCGATTCAGTCCGGTTTCGGTAACAACTCCTTTGGCACGACCATAGGCGACAATAGTTCCTGAATAGGCCATATTAATCCGATCAGCAATGGGTAGATCATCCGCCACTGGTTCAATTACTTTTTCAACTGGTACAGATTCGCCGGTAAGGCTCGCTTCATCAACACGTAAGTTATATGCTTCAATCAACCGTAAATCAGCTGGTATATAATCACCTTCATGAAGGAGGATAATATCACCAGGAACTAATTCTTCTGATGATATTTTTTGTAACGATCCATCGCGAATTACATCACACTCGGGAACCGACATTTTTTTTAAAGCATCCAACGCTTTACTAGCTTTTCTTTCTTGACTAACTCCTAAAACAGCATTTATGATTAATATGACAATAATAACCGTTGCATCGGTGGTTTCGCCCAACAAACCCGAGATAACTGCAGCTGCAACTAAGATAAGGATTAAAAAGTCTTTAAATTGGTCGATAAACATCCCTAAAATGGTTTTTCTTTTCCCAGTAGGAAGAGCATTTCGACCATTATCGATGAGCCTTTTTTGAGCTTCTTCAGTTCCTATGCCTTTTTCAAAGTCAGTTTTAAGTTGCTGGATGACTGCCTGAGACGTAAGTGTATGCCAGTTTATTCCTTTTTGATCCACGGTAAAACCTCCTCCAACAAGCCCTCGAATTTTTCTATCAAGGATTTCTTCTCTTCAGGTTCATCTTTTCCTAAAATTTCCTCAATAAAACCCTGCATTGCATTGTCAAAGCCAATATCATAGCCCTCTTTTTGACTTTTATACCATTTATAGTCAAGAATAAAACAAAAAATATCACCTAAGGTTTTCCCCTGGTATACATCCTCTAAGCCTTTTTCTACAATACACTGAACTGCAGGTGTATAGACCGAAAGGAACCAATTCAAAGCAGCTTCATTTATGGCAACTTTTCTCTTGAGAAATAACTCCATTCGTTGAGCATAGTCATGGATATAGTTAATAAATGTATCATAATGACGAGGTTCGGTTAAGTCGATTCCTTTCAATCCGGTTAGGTTTTCAAACTCAATTCTCTTTTTCCTAAGAGTTCGGCTTTCTTTTCTTTCGCTTGGGAAAAACTCAATTACCTCGGCATCAATGAACTCTACACCAAGTTCTTTGGCAATTGCCACTCGATGATTTCCATCCAAAACATAATATTCATTACCAACTTTATACACAATTATGGGGGGAACAACATCACCTTTTTCCATAATTTTTCTTAATCGATAATACCGAACATCGGGATTTTTCAATTTAAATCCACTTAAAAGGTCCTGTACTCGACCCACACTTCCAACAATATTCTTTACCTGAATAGCGTGAATTCCCCGATAGGCTCGGTTCGATAAATTCAATTTTTTTGAGACAACTCCAAACCCTTTAACCGGTTGAGCTCTCATTACGATAAAACCCCTTCATTCTTTCTGTTATTGGTTCATAAATAAGCTTTCACCAGGAACCAGATTCCCTAATCCCAAAAAAGTCATGAACGCATCCATTTGGTCAAACATCAATATGACTCCCAAGAAAATCAGCAAGATTCCACTAATTATTTCAATGATATGACCTCTTTTTTGAAGTGTCCGAAGAGCACTTATCATATATCCCCAACCAATCCCCAATAAAATAAAGGGAATAGCTAATCCAAGGGCATAAAAAGACAAATAAATACCTCCCTGAAGAACATTCCCCAAAGTCGACACATACAGGAGGATGGAACCTAAAATTGGACCGACACAAGGTGTCCATCCCAACCCAAAGGTGATACCCAATATCAGACTTCTCATCTTTGCCCAAGTTTTCTTGGGCTGAATTCTCTTTTCGGCATAAAACATCTTAATTTTTAAAACTCCCAAGATTTGTAGACCAAAAATAATAATTATAATACCAGCTATTCGGTTAAACCATATTTTATATTTCATCAGAAAAGTTCCTAAAAAAGAAGCACCGATACCCATGAATATGAAAACCAGAGAAAATCCAACCACAAAAAGAATGGTATGGAGAAAAACTTTCTTGCGTTCTTTTTCCAATGACTCAACTCCACTGATATAACTCACATAGGCTGGGGCTATGCCTAAAACACACGGGGATAAAAAAGACAGTAAACCAGCTAAAAAACTTACCAAGCCATTTAATTGAATATCCATATCTGCACCTTCGCTTCCGACTGCTTTTCCAATAAGATAATTGATGGTCCTTACTATTATAACAAAGCTTTTTCGTAAAAATATGATTATTCCATGGTAAATTTAAACCTGAGTGTGATATAAATACTATGAGCTTTTTTATTTTTTAGTTTTTGAATGTTGAAGGAAATAATTTATTCGTCTTGATTTGGATAAGCATTTGAAGAAGAAAAAAAGAAGGTGATATCAATTGTATTGGGAAAAAGAGATTGAAACCATGGATCGAGAACAATTGACCCAATTACAGTCAAAACGGTTACAAGCAACTGTGCTACAGGCGGCAAAAACGTCCTATTATAAGAAGTTGTTTGATAAACTCCACATCCAACCAGAAAAAATATCAACCCTTAAGGATTTGCAAAACATCCCTCCCACAACCAAAGAAGACCTAAGGAGTGGATTTCCCTACGGTTTCTTGGCTACGCCACTGGAACAAGTCGTTCGTCTCCATTCTTCTTCTGGAACAACCGGCGTTCCCACGGTTATTTATCATACCGCTGCTGATATTGATTCTTGGTCAAATTTAGTAGCACGCTCACTCTATGGTGTGGGGGTTCGGAAAAATGATATTTTTCAAAACATGATGAGTTATGGTCTTTTTACCGGTGGCTTGGGAATGCATTATGGAGCCGAAAAAATCGGTACCTTGGTAATCCCAATTGCAGCAGGCAACAGTAAACGTCAAATCTGGTTTCTTAAAAACTTTCAAACGACGGTGACACATATTATACCCAGCTATGCACTCCTGCTTTCTAATCTTATTAAAAGTGAAGGCTTAGATTCATCCCAAGATTTAAACTTGAAGATAATGCTGATCGGAGCTGAACCCCACAGCGAAGAAACCCGTCAACGAATTGAGGAACTTTACCAATCTAAAGCATTTAATTCCTATGGTTTGTCTGAAATGAACGGTCCTGGTGTGGCTTTTGAGTGCGCCTATCAGAATGGATTACACGTTTGGGAAGATGCCTATATTTTAGAAATCGTTAATCCAAAAACTCTCGAGCCATGTCCAGCTGGGGAACTAGGAGAGATGATTCTCACTACTTTAAGTCGACAGGCCACCCCAATACTCCGTTATCGAACGAAAGATTTGGCTTATTGGATCGATGAACCATGCCCCTGTGGAAGAACCCACTACCGAATCTCCCGAATCCAAGGACGAACCGATGATATGTTTATTTATCACGGTGTAAATATTTTTCCGATACAAATCGATAAAGTATTGATGAATAACCCTGAGGTTGGTTCAAATTACCTCATCATTTTAGAGAGAAAAGATCTTCGGGATACTATGAAAGTCGAAATAGAAATCAAACCCGAACTCTTTATTGGTGACCTTCCCAAGTTGGAAAGATTAAGAGAACGGATTCAAGCAGAAATTCGCTCCGAAACATTAGTTACACCAGAGATTATCTTAGTTGAACCAGGGACGCTTCCCACTACCGAGGGAAAAGCTGTCCGGGTAGTTGATAAACGTCAATTATAACTTTCCTTGAAAGGAGTGCGGACCGAATATGGCTCATCAGGTTTCAATTTTTGCTGAAAATAAACCGGGGAGAATAGAAAAATTAACACGTTTATTTACAGAAGCTTCCATTAATATTCGGGCAATAACCATATCCAGCGCAAATGGATTCGGGGTCATTAAAGTTTTAGTCGATCAACCCCATGAAGCTTTTGAAATTCTTCGTAGCCAAGGAATTCCTTCCTATTTACAAGAAGTCATCGCAGTCATTATGGAAGACCTACCAGGTGGTCTCCATCGGGTTGCCGAGGTCTTAGCGGAAAATAGCATCAACATCGAAGATGCTTACGGATTTGTTGTAGCCAGTGGCAAGAAGGCAATACTCATTATTCAGGTTGAAAGCCAGCCACGAGCTCAGAGTGTTTTAGAAAGAAATAACTTTCAGCTCCTCACCGATGAAGAGATTTATAAGTATTAAAAATAAAAAGCGGCTGTCCTAGACGACCGCTTTTTATTTTTTTGAATTCCATTTTTAAAGAGGGAGGTATTTCTTCATAACCTCATCAAAACGATTTTTCAGTTTTTGAGCTTCGTTGGCATAGTCAGAATGATTGTTCCAAAGATTCCCCGGATTCAATATATCATTGGGAATACCAGGCAATTCGTTTGGTATTAAAAGCTGGAAAACTGTATCTTCATGATAACCATTCTGATCAATCGTCCCATCAATTGCTACCTTGACCATTTTCCGGGTATAATCAATATCGATTCTCTTTCCTATTCCGTAGGGACCACCAACCCAACCGGTATTTACCAAATAAACTCTGGAACCATGTTGGGAAATTTTCTTTCCCAACATTTGAGCGTAGGTTTTGGGGTTGAGAGGCATAAAAGGTGCTCCAAAACACACTGAAAAGGTGGCCTGTGGTTCTACTATCCCTCTTTCTGTCCCAGCCAATTTACTGGTGTAACCTAAAATAAAGTTATAAATAGCTTTTTCGGTGGTTAACTTCGCTACTGGCGGCATAACTCCGAAAGCATCGGCAGTTAAAAATATAATTACTTGCGGATGTTTTGCAATTCCTGGTATTAAAGCATTTGGGATAAATTCAATTGGATAGCTCACCCGTGTATTTTCGGTATATCGGTTGTCGGTATAATCAGGTTGGCGAGAATCTGGTGCAAGGTAAATATTTTCCATTATTGCTCCATAGCGGATAGCATCCCAAATTTGTGGTTCTTTTTCTTTTGAAAGATTGATACATTTTGCATAGCAGCCTCCCTCAAAGTTAAAGATCCCTTGCTCTGACCAACCATGCTCATCATCTCCGATTAGACGTCTTTCAATATCAGCTGAAAGTGAAGTTTTACCAGTTCCTGATAAGCCAAAAAATATTGCCACATCTCCATCTTTACCAATATTAGCCGAGCAATGCATTGGGAGAACTCCTTTTTGAGGAAGAAGAAAATTCATAACAGTAAAAACGGCTTTTTTTATTTCACCACCGTAGGAGGTACCACCGATTATTATTTTTTTCTCCTTAAAATTGATAATGACAAACGCTTCAGAACGAACTCCATCAATCCCAGGAATTGCTTTAAAACGAGGGAAACAGAATACAGTAAAATCTGGAACAAATGATTGCAATTCTTGGGTATTCGGTTCTAAAAACATATTATTCACAAATATTGAACAATATGCATATTCGTTGATAAAACGAACTGCCAAGCGATTTTTTGGGTCGGTTCCAACATAAGCGTCATCGAGATAGACATCTTTTTGCTGAAGATAACTCATCATTTTGGCATACAAACGCTCATATATTTCCTGTGATATCGGTTTATTAACCTTGCCCCAGTCAATCAAATTATGGGTCGTTTCGTCATCAACAAAAAAACGATCTTCTGGTGATCGCCCAGTATAAGCTCCAGTGAGAACACTGAACGCACCTGTTGATGATAGTATGCCCTCTTTTTTTTGTAATGCATGTTCAAACAACTCAGGTATGCTTAAATGATAAAACACTTGTTTGGGGTTAAATACACCTGATTTCTCGAATGAATAGTGGGCTTTCAGCATCCGGTTCTCACCTTCCCAAAAAAGAATTTTTTCAATTCTACCATATATTTTTCATTCATCAAGTATGATTACTACTGCGGCCCATTCGTTGGAGAAGACAAAAAAGGATAAGAAGAACTGCTACTGCGGCATCAATCCAGTAACCAGTTGCTCCAATTAGTATCAAACCACTTTTAAAAGAAGAAAAGGCAAAGGCTGCGATTGAAACAGCAATGATACTTCCTTTCCCTCCAGTGAAAGCGGTACCTCCCATAATAGATGCTGCAATCGCCTCAATTTCTAAACCATAACCCATACTACTCATACCAATCCGAGTCATAAACCAATCAATCCTTCCAATGTAAGCCCCACCCGCAAAAGCTGCTAAAGCAGAACAAATAACGAAAGAAGCAATTTTACTCCGGGTGGTGTTCACACCTAAAGCTCGTGCGGTTTCACGATTTCCCCCAGTTGCAAATATCCAATTCCCTATTCGGGTATGGTATAAAATATAATTGAGTAGCAGGGCAATGCCAATAAACCAGAAAAATAGACGTGGGAAATAGCCAATACGACCACCAAGTGATTGCAGCAGGATTGATTCTTTCCCTTTATAAGAAATAAAACTGCCGCCAAAGAGCCCAATTAAATTTCCCCTCAAGATCCACATCATGCCCAAGGTCGCAATCAAAGCAGGAATTTTAAACTTTTGAGTTATTAACCCGTTCAAAAAACCGACCATGCATCCAAAAGCAATCGCAATAATTAAACTGACCGGATAAGGAAAACCATTATTGGACAAAAGAGTGGCAATAACTGCCGCCCAGCCATAAACTGATGCTATCGAGAGATCAATTTCTCCTACAATGATAACAAAAGTTTGACCCAAGGCTAATATTCCCAATTCTGCCCCGATCAGGAGTATTCCAGGAAGGATAAGCGGTCCAAGGAAATTTGGAGATAATATTGAAAAAAATACAAAAATAATTGCCAAGGCAAGGATAACAGTTATTTCGTATCGTAAGGTGACTTTTCTTTTAAATGGTATATCCCGAGTGGCTGCTTGATTTTCCCGATAATGATTAAGTATGTTTTTCATGCTCTCCCCCTACGTTCTCTTCATATCCTTTTAACCCTCATGTTTTAAGTTTTTAGAAGTTTTTTAATCAAGGCGCTATTAATTACTGCAGCAATCATGAGCAAGATTCCTACCAGAACATTATAATATTCGACTCGAATTCCATAAGTCGCAATTCCTACTTGGACTTCCTTAAGAAGGAAGGCACATATCGATGTTCCAATGATACTCCCAATTCCACCGGTAAGAATAGTCCCTCCAATAACAGCAGCTGCTACCGCCTCTAATTCCATCCCAGTAGCCACAATAGGATCAAGGTAACTAGAACGAACCAAAAACGATGCTCCGGCAAAGGCGGCTAAAGCTGATGAAATCATAAAACAGATCATTTTAGTACGAAAAACATTAACCCCTAAAGCCCGAGCGGTTTGAATGCTTCCTCCGGTTGCCATAATCCAGTTACCAAACTTGGTTCGATTGAGGACAATGCTGAATATAACTGCTAAAATACAGAACCAGATAAATTGATTCGGTATGAATCCGATTTGCCCACCCAATATCTCAAAAAATCGAGTCGGAGCTCCCTCGTAATAAGTAGGTTCTCCATTGGTTAATCCAGCTAATACTGCCCGCCAAAAAATCATAAATCCCAGGGTAACAACAAATGACGGAATTTTAAATTTCATAGTGAAAAATCCATTTAAGAATCCAGCACCAATTCCAAAAATAATTCCAAAAATAAAACTGAACAGAATCGGCAAACCAAATTGATTACTAATTAAAACTATGTAATTGCTGAAAACAAAAACCGATGCAACTGAAAGATCCATTTCACCGGAGATAATTAATAAGGTTACACCTAAGGCAATAATCCCTAATTCAGAACCAGTTAAAAAAATGACATTGAGCATGCTTGAGGAAAAAAACCCAGCAGATATCCGAGAAAAAAGAATAAAAAAAACCAGAAGAAGAAGAATAACTATTAATTCCGACCGCAATAGAAGGGGTTTTGATGAATTTGAAGGTTTAAGCTGATTATGCTCAGGCATCTTTCCTCCCCTTTCTGATAATTTCCATAATAATTTCTGGAGAGCAGGTTCCAGCAGCAGCTTCATGACGAGAAAGAGAACCAATTTTGACACCGTGGTCTAAAATTTCAAAGCGATCAGCAACATCAAATACATGATAAATATTATGGGTAATGAATATAACCGAAACGCCTTCCTTTTTGAGTGATTTAATAAAATCAAGCACTTTTTCAGTTTCTCGAACTGATAAAGCGGTTGTTGGTTCATCGAGAATGAGTAACTTAGCGCCAAAGTAAAGGGCTCGACCTATGGCAATTGATTGTTTCTGACCTCCCGATAGGATGTTGACATATTCGTCGGGGGAACGCATACTGACCCGGACCTTCTCTAAATTTTCACTGGTTCGTTGTTTCATGATCTGAACATCAAGAAATTTAAAAAAACTATCTTTTTTTACTTCTTCTTTACCAACAAAAAAATTTCTCCAGATGTTCATGGTTTCAATGAGGTTCATTCCTTGATAAACTATCTCAATGCCAGCCGCTCTTGCTTCTTCTGGTGAACGGAAAGAAATTTTTTTCCCCATGAAAAACATTTCACCTTGATCGGGTGGGAAAACTCCCATTATAGTTTTTACCAAAGTAGATTTTCCTGCTCCATTATCACCAAGAAGTCCAACAACTTCATTGTAATTGACATCAAAATCTACTTTATTGAGGGCAATGACTCCTCCAAAACGTTTGGTTAATCCTTTAATTTTGAGAAGTGGGGAGGTTTCATTTGCAATCGATGCAGTCTCAGTGTTCATAATCCTATCTCCTCTCCAAGAATGGGAATTGACCCATCCTGCCCGTTAAAAAACGGGCAGGATTTTTTACTCAACAAATCTACCGATATCCAGCTTTTGCTCCCTCTATTACTGTATCTACGTTGTATCGATCAATAATAATTGGTCCGGTTGATACAATTCCGTAAGGATGAACATTGTATTTTGCTTTATAGAGATAGAGATCGATCAGCGGGAGAAAGCCTTGTAAATATTGTTGCTGGTCATGAGTACAAACAACTTTTCCATCTTTGATATCCTGAAGCGTTTCCGGCATCATATCAAAACAACAAAGATAAATATCTTTGCCTGCTTCTCTGCCTAATTCTTTTACCAAACCTACATTAGCATGGGTAAAGTGGGTTGGGGCACAAATAACATCAACATCAGGATTCTTTACCAAAAAGGCTCGAATAATTTCCATGGCTTTGGTTGGATCTTCACCAACAACCACTTTATCTTGCTTGGTTCCATATTCTTTTTCCAAGGTTTCTCCCAACATTTGGAGTCGTGCTTCCCAAACGTAATGGCCTGCCATGGGATTACACAGAAGCACATGTTTTGGTTGGAAACCATTGGTTTCTTTGATGTATTTAATTAAAGCTGCTCCTAACTCAACACCAGATTTCCAAGTGTCTTCTCCATAATAGGCTAAATAGGGAATTCTTTCCTCGGGAGGACGAGGATCCTCTACATTAGCTGCCATTAACGCCATACCTGCTTCAATAGCTGGCCGAAGAATGGGATCGAAAGTTTTCGGATCAATTATTGAGGTAACCAACCCATCAGGTTTTGCTGCTACAGCCATTTTTAGCATATCAATCTGTTTTTTTACATCAGCTTCAGCAGAAAGATGCTTCACTTCTACACCAAATTGAGCTAACCACTGAATAGCATCTTCGATCCCCTTGTAATAAACTGCCCAGAAAGGATTACCAGGTGTTCCGTGGTCAACATAATAGAAAGTTAGTTTTTTATCTTGTGCATTGGAGATGCCAGCAGAGAGGAAAAGACTGAGGACAAGAATTGTAATAATACTAATATACAAGACCAACTTTGATCTATTTCTTTTCATAAATAACCCCCCTTTTAATTTTTTTTAATGAATAATCACCTTCATATAAAACTATTTGATTTTCACCTCCTTGCCATTTTCGATCACCCTAAAACAAAAACACAATAAGACTTCCGACCTCTTTTAGAGTATAATTGAGCTGGTTTGAGCTGTCAATTTATATTTTTTGATAAAAAACAACAATAAAAGCTTATTGGTGAAAAGAAATGAATGCTGATTCAAAATCCCATCGAATAATTCGTCAAAGTAAAAACTATCTCTTAACCAAGTTCTATATTAACCCACAAATACCCGCACTGATGATTAAACCAACCACACCCCCTCCCTACCCGGCCATTTTTTTCCTTCATTATTATCGTGGCAGCAAAGAAAACATCCAATTCCTTGCCAATGAGCTTGGAAAGTCGGGCTTTATGGCGTTAGCCATAGACATGGAATATCATGGTGATCGAACTCAAGCTGGAAAAGACATTCTTTCTCCTGACATTGAAAATGATAAAAAAGCTTTTTTTAGAACTATTAACAATTCTTTAATCGCTCTTCGGTTTATTGAAAATCATCCTGATTTTGATCGTCATTCTCTTTTTTTTTGGGGGGTAAGCTTGGGCGCGATAATTGGTAGTATTGTTTGTGGCCAATATAAAAATTTTAAAGGAATTGCCCTGGTGGTAGGAGGTGGAAATTTAGAAATTCTTGCTCGAGAAAGCCTGCTTGATTCCATGGTCAATATCCGCTATAGCCTTCTTAAGAAAAAAATCTCACCTTTTGACCTTGCTCGGCAATGGAAGGATATCGATCCATTGCATTGGATATCTCATTTGGATCAGGTTCCTGTCTATTTTTTTAATGCCAGCCAAGATGTCATTGTTCCTCCCGAATGTACTTGGGCACTTTTTGATGCTGCTTCTTCACCAAAAAAAATATTTTGGTTTCCAACTGGTCATGGTTTGTTATTTGAGCGCTATTTTGGAGTTCCAAGAAAAATTATTGGTCAATTCTCTCAAATCACTTATCATAAATAAATTTTACTTTTTTCTGGGTAGTTATCTGTGTTGGCTTTAAAGATAAATTTCACCACTCACTTCTCACTGCTTTTTCGGGATAGATTTTTATACTGCCTAGCAACACCAGATGAGGATGAAAACAAAGATTCGACATGCCATGGCATGTCGCTCCATTGATCGGGCGCAATAAATTGAGCTCTTCTATTTTTTAATTCTTTTGTAGGGGCTTGATTTATCATGTCCGTGGATTTTCAGGATAGACCGTCATGCTGCTTTGCAGCACCAGATGAGGATGAAAATACCTATCTAAATCCGTCATTGCGAGGAGCGTCTTGTGCGACGTGGCAATCTCTACCATCCACTTAGTCATTCTGAGGAGTCCGGTGTTTTTGCCGGACGACGTAAGAATCTCATCATTTAAAGTATTTATGAAGAAAAAACTTAAAAGATGAGATCCTCACGCCCTCAAAAAGCGAGGGCTCAGGATGACCGATTAAAGGCACACCCCCCTTTATCCCCCCTCAATGGGGGAATTTATAAGATGGTATTTTCAGGATAGAACCTCATGCCATATGTGTGGTACCTCCCCCTTTTGCAAAGGGGTTAGGGAGATTTGAATTTATTACTGCTCTTTCATTGCGAGGAGTAAGGCGACGTGGCAATATCATTTAGCCAAATTTTTTGTGTTACTTACTCATTCTCTTAGGGTAACCATAAAAAAACCAAAAGACATCCTCCCCGCCGCAAAGCGGCACCTCTCCAAGAAGGACAATTGTTAAATTCATTCTCCCATTGATTGATGATTCAATGGCATGTGTCTTTCATGTTTTTTTATAGGTCGCTAACAATCATTTAAGTAAATGATCCCTAAAAACATTTATAGGGAGCTAACTCGGGCGAGTCGGCTCCCTATAAATGCAAGGAGGGGATTTTCTATTTATTTATATTTTTTTAAACGTTATTTCCTTACATTATTATATTCATTTAGTTAAATTTGTCAATATCTGTTATGTTATTGTCATTTAAGTTTTAAAAGTGCACTAAATTAAAATTTAAAAGTGCACTAAATTAAAATTTAAAAGTGCACTAAATTGTAATGGGTAGATCATTATTACCATATAAATATTTCGTCGTCGGCTGGTGGAAACTGTGGGCAACTCGTTTTAAGAGTTGTCCAAGCGATGGGGATAATGATCCTTTCTATTATCCCCATCAGCGTCAGTATCCACCAGAGCCTCCTATGGTATAGACTTCTTTTTAAGAAGAAGGAGGTCGAAATCCATGGGACAACAACTTCATAAGCGATTTTCCACTGAAATGGTTCAATCCTATTTGGAACGATATCTTGATAAGACCCTTGAGCTTTCTTATCTTTTAGATATCCTCGGTATTAAAAGAAGACGGTTTTTCCAGCTCCTCAACCGGTATCAGACTGATCCGAAACATTTTTCTCTGGTGTTTCCCAGGGAAAAACCACCTCGAACCCTTGCTCCCGAGATTGAAATCAACATCTTTAACGAACTGGCTCTGGAAAAAGTCCTGATCGTGAATCCCGACCTTCCCATTCGAACCTACAACTATAGTTACATACAAGATGAACTCTTTCGGAAATACCAGCAAAAAGTATCTCTTCCCACCATCATTAACCGGGCGAAAAAACATGGCTTTTTTCAAGAAAAACCACCCAAAAAAACTCATGACCGGGAAGTCCTCACCCACTATATCGGAGAACTCATCCAACATGATTCCTCCCATCACCGCTTTTCACCCAGTGCCGAAGACAAGTGGTATCTTATCACCAGCTTAGATGATTATAGTCGGATGATTGTCTTTGCCCAGTTCGTCTTAAGGGAGACCAGCTGGAACCATATCCAAGCTTTAGAAACCGTCTGGCTGCGCTACGGCTTTCCTTATTCTTATTATGTCGACAATCACTCGATCTTTCGTTTTGTTCAAACCCGGGATAGTTTCTGGAGAAAACATCAACGTCTCACTGATGAAATCAATCCCCAGTGGAAACAGGTCTTAGATGAATGCCGGGTCAAGATCGCCTATGCTCTTTCACCCCAAGCCAAAGGCAAAATTGAAAGACCTTTTCAGTGGTTGCAGGATCGCATTGTTCGGACCTGTTATCGGGAAAACGCCACTACCATTGAAGAGGGACAACAGATCCTCAATAATGAAATGAATCGCTATAATTATCATCAGGTTCATAGTACTACCGGAGAAATACCAGCGCTCCGGATGGCAAAAGCTTTCGAGCAAGGAAAATCACTTTTTCGAGAATTTACTCTTCCGGTTCCTTTCCAATCTACCAAAGATATCTTCTGCTTACGAGCGGAACGGGTGGTGAATCCCTACCGGAAGATCTCCTTTCAAAATGTTGAATTCAAGGTTCCCGGGGTTCCGATCCGGGAAAAGGTTCAGCTCCGTATTGTCCCAGATGACGAAATGAACCTTGCTGAAATTCGTTTTTGGTATAAATCCCAGTTGGTGGGAATAGAAAAGATAAAATGTTCGGAATTAAAATTAGTGCAATTTTAAAACTTAAAAGGTGCAATTTTAAATTTTAGCTAACATATCTGTTATGTTATTTCTCTTTCTTATGTATAAATTAACTTATTAGATAGTAACCAATTCTCTCCCTTTTAAGAAGGCCCTCATATTGATATCAAAAAACTTCTGAGGAAATGTTTCCCTGACAACATCTTCCCATATATTTTCATTATCGGCATTAAATATTTTACTAAAAGCACCAATCAATACTGAATTTGCAACTCTTGAATTCTGCAGGGATTCAGCTACCGAATTAGCATTCACTTCATACACTTGAATACCTTTTTCCCTATATAAACGAGCGGATAAGCCGGTATAAGGTTCTGGCTTGGTACCCAATGGGTTCAGCCTCCAGGAATTAATGATGATAGTTGCATCAGAAGAAAGAAATTCACCATATCGAAGCGCTTCAACTTCTTCAGTGGCAATCATATATTGAGCTTCGCCCTTCCCTAACAAAGGGGAATACACTTTTTCACCATATTTGAGTTGAGTTATCACTGATCCACCGCGTTGAGCCATTCCATGAACTTCTGATTGACGAACATCAAATCCCTGAATAAGGAGGAATCTCGATAGTATTTCACTTGCTTTTAAAACACCGGTTCCACCCACACCGACAATAACAATACCACCAAATTTCATGATTGGTATTCCTCCTTAATTGCGTTAAACTGGCATATCTGACTACAAACACCACAAGCACGACAATATTCAGCGATAATCTGAACTCGTTCGCCATCGAGTCGTATTGCCGGACAACCTAATTGTAAGCACTTCTTACAAAGCCGACAGAGATTTGGATCTACTTGATAGAAATTTTTATTTCCTTTTTTTCGAATAAGCTGACAAGGCTCACTGAGAATAAAAACGGTTGGTCCAGAATTCTTTTTTATTACTTCCTTCAGGAGCGATCGGAAATGTAAAATATCAAATGAACTAAAATGGTGAACCTCTTTCACTCCTAAAGCTTTTACCAGTTCTTCAATGTCGAGTGCTGAGGTTTTTTCTCCCATCAAAGTTATTCCCGTTCCAGGATGATTTTGCCCCCCAGTCATTGCGGTAATGCGGTTGTCTAAAATAAAGACTATAATATTGGTTTGGTTATATACTGCATCTAAAAGAGGGCCGATCCCGCTATGAATAAATGTTGAATCACCAATTACCGCTCCAACGGTCAGTTCTGGATGAGTTAACTTGAAACCTTCAGCATTTGAAATTGATGCCCCCATACAAATACAGGAATCAATAGATGAAATTGGCGGCATAACGCCCAAGGTATAGCATCCGATATCCCCTGTAACGGTAATTTTCAGTTCGGAAAGAATCCTAAATACTCCCCGATGAGGACAACCAGCACACAATACAGGTGGCCTGGGGAAAATATATTGATTTAAATCGTCAATTGACGGTACGGGTTGAGGTACTCCAAATGCTACCTTTAGAACATCGGGGGTGATTTCACCAATTCCTGGAATTCGATTTCTCCCCTCAACCGGAATGCCGGCTGCTTTAATTTCAGTTTCCCAAAAAGGATCCAATTCTTCAACAACCACTACATTTTTAACTTTTCTGACAAAATCTGATATCGTCTGATAAGGAAGAGGATAACCAATTCCTATTTTTAATATTGAAGCTTGAGGAAATACTTCACGAACATGATTATAGAGGACTCCTCCAGTGATTATTCCAAATTGAGGGTCTCTCATTTCAATACGATTTAGATCTGATTCTTCTACCCAACCTCTTAATACCTCTAAGCGCTTTTCAAGAGCAACTCTTCGCTTTCTGGCAAATGCTGGAATCATAACATATTTTTCTGCATCTTTTTGATAAGGAAAAGGTGTAAAATGAATTCGTTCCTGAGGAAATACAACTGATCGAGAGTGTGAAACTCGGGTGGTTGAACGAATCATAATTGGAGTGTCAAATTTTTCACTTATAATAAACCCTTCCTTTGTAAAAATCCGGGCTTCCTCACTATCTGCTGGCTCTAAAAAAGGTATTTTGGCAAACTTTGCATAGTTACGGCTATCTTGCTCATTTTGAGAAGAATGCATCCCTGGATCATCGGCAACGACTATAACCAGCCCTCCTCTCACTCCTGTATAAGAAATTGTCATCAATGGATCAGCAGCAACATTTAGACCAACGTGTTTCATAGTGACTAAAACTCGTCCTCCTGCTATAGCTACTCCAGCAGCTACCTCGAGAGCAACTTTTTCATTTGGACACCACCTTGAATGGACTTCCTTATATTGACTGAGATACTCAAGAATTTCGCTACTGGGAGTTCCTGGGTAACCAGAACCAACCTGAACACCCCCTTCATAGGCACCCCTGGCAATTGCTTCATTTCCTAACATTAAGCAAGAATTATTTTTTTGCTCTTTCAATGATTTCGCTCCTTCCATCAAAACGGAAATATATAATTCAGCTAAATTTGGCTTAAGTTATTCTCCAATAATTTTTACTAGAACTCTCTTTCTTCTTTTCCCATCAAACTCACCATAGAAAATTTCCTCCCATGGTCCTAAATCCAATTTTCCATTCGTTATTGCAATCACAACTTCTCTCCCCATTATGGTTCTCTTCAAATGAGCATCAGCATTATCTTCATAACCATTGTGTTGGTATTGATTATAGGGTTTTTCTGGAGCCAATTTTTCCAACCACTTTTCAAAATCATTATGTAAACCAGTCTCATTATCATTAATAAAAACACTCGCGGTAATATGCATCGTATTACAAAGGAGTAATCCTTCTTTTACTCGGCTTTCTTCAACATAGGTTCTGACAGTTGGTGTTATGCAAGTAAAACTTCTCCGTTGTGATATTTCAAACCATAATTCCTTTCGATAGCTTTTCATAAATCCACCTCAATTTCTAAATTCTCTCTATAATTGTAACCGACCTTGACAGAAAATGAAGCATTGATTAGCATTAAGAAGCAGTTGATTTTACTCCATCTTAGGTAAGGTTCATTTATGTCTCGATGATGAAGGTGATTACCAATGGATAGGAACCAAACGAGTTTTTTATATGATATAGAATTCATGTCTGTTTCATTTTCTTACCCAGATTTGGAAGTTTTAGAAGATGTTTCTCTTCAGGTTAAAAAAGGAGAATTTCTTGCCGTTATTGGACCAAATGGAGCAGGAAAAACGACATTGCTAAAACTCATTTTAGGTCTCTTAAAACCAACTTCCGGTAAGGTGTTGGTTTTTGGGAAAAATATCAACGAACATCCCAGCATCCGAAAACAAATAGGTTATGTTCCACAAATGAGTAAAATAGACTACTCCTTCCCCATCAACGTTGAAGATTTTGTATTAACCGGCAGGTACGCGACCATTGGTCCTGGACGCCTCCCGCATAAATACGATCGCTTAGCAGTGAATGAAACTTTGGAAAAGACTGGCCTTCAATCCTTACGCAGAAAGCAAATAGGCAAATTATCTGGTGGTCAGCGACAAAGAATAATGATCGCTCGGGCTTTAATAAATAATCCTGACATGTTAATTCTCGATGAACCAACCACCGCTGTTGACCCAAAAAACAGCGAAAGTTTGTATGAACTCCTTCTCACTCTACATCAACAAAGGATTACTATCCTCACAGTTTCCCACGACATTGGTGTCATTGCCCAATATGTCGATACTATCGCCTGCGTCAATCGAAAGGTATTTGTCCATGATCGACCAGAAAAGGGGATAACCGATGAAACCTTAACAGAAATGTACGGTCGCGAAGCAGCTTTCTTCCATCATGGAATTGTTCCTCATATTGTTGTTCGAAAATCTTCACCGGTTCATTATTGCGCAGGAGAAACCACAGAAGACGTTGAAAATCAGCATAAAACCTAAGAATTCCCGCTTGTATTAAGCGCTCGATTCCAAGGAGTGATTTGAACTGGACATTCTCAGTTATACCTTTATGCAACGTGCTTTATTGGCAGGAATATTAATTGGTTCGCTCTGTGCTGTAATTGGAGTTTATGTTGTTTTAAAAGGAATGTCCTTTATGGGAGCTGGTATCTCACATGCTGCCTTTGGAGGAGTAGCCATCGGTTTTCTTCTTCAAATTGATCCGGTATTATCCTCAATTATCTTTTGTGTTGCTTCTGGTTTAGGAATTGCATATATCTCAAAAAAAAGTCGCATAAAAGAAGATACAACGATTGGAATTTTTTTTGCTAGCACAATGGCGCTTGGAATATTGATTTTCGGTCTCCTGAAAGGCGTAAATGTTGACCTATTCGGGTATTTATTTGGCAATATATTATCAGTGACTTTGAACGACCTTTATCTTGCACTTCTTGTCGAAGGGGTTGTTTTCTTCTTTGTTCTTTATTATTATAAAGAGCTCTTACTCTTGGTATTAGATCAAGAAATGGCAGAAGTAAGCGGAATTCCTGTATCGATAATATATTACTTACTGGTTAGCTTTATTTCTCTCACGATTGTCATTTCAATAAAAGTAGTTGGAATCGTTTTGGTTTCGGCTTTGCTCATCATCCCTTCAGCTGCAGCTTTACAAATCACTGATAATTTTAAAAAAGCCTTAATAACTGCTATTGTCTTTGGAGTTGCTTCGTCAGGAGGAGGACTTATCCTCTCCTATTTTTTAGACACACCATCAGGAGCAACCATAGTTCTCGTTGCAACGATTATTTTTTTGGTAACCTCTATCTTTTCATCAAAAAAGAAAGGTTAAAAGTTTCATATCTTTTTTTTCATTTCCCAAGCAAGAATTACTGCTTCAGCAACATCTTTCATGCTCTTCTGTTTATTCATACTGTATCTCTGAATCCTTCGGTAAGCTTCCTCTTCATTGATATTATATTCAGCCATTAAAAATCCCTTTGCTCTTTCAATCTTTTTCCGTGTCTCTAATTCTTCTTTGACAAATTCGCTTTCCATGAGCAAACGATAATTTTCTATAACGACGGCTGCTTGGTTGGCAATGGTTGTTAAGGTTTTGATATCGTCTTCATGAAAATCTCGTGGTTCTGAGGTATAGAGATTAAGCACACCAACTATTCTCCCCCTGACCATTAAGGGGAGGCTTACCAAGGAGCAAAGGCCCTCATTTTCAGCAATTTCTTTATTTCGGTAATAAGGGTCATTGCGCACGTCCGCTATTATCATCGGTTTTTTTTCTAAAGCAACTTTTCCAGCTACCCCTTCTCCCAATTTGATCGGCGGCTTTTTATTATAAGCTTCGCTCACCGACTGAGTTGCTTTAATTTCTAAAACTTTTTTCTTTTCATCTAGCAGCATAAGCGAACAGATATTGGATTTCATCACCTGAGCAGTGATATTCACCATAAGCCGTAGAACATCTTCAAATCCCTTATCTGATATTATTAATTGACTTATTTGCGATATGGCATCAAGTTCTTCTTTCATAATCTGCCTCCCTGGATAAAAATGCACTATAATTATATAACAGTAATGAGTGAAATAGCGTTGATATGAAACAATAAATATGTTCTTATTAGGAAAAAACCAGGGATGAGGAGGTAAGCTTTTAAAATCCCCTCTAAAAAGCAAAATCAATAATTTATGGGTGGAAATCCGTTTTATTTACGAGTTGGTGCTCAAGGATAGTAATTGTTATTTGGATTTTTTGTACCTTTCATAAAAAGATAAAAATTCCAACCTTTTTAAAGTCTTATTTCTCAGGAAAAATGAATTAAGTCGTTAGACTTTTCATTCATATAAGGAGGTATTCCCATGGAAAAGCTATTCGGAACTTTTGGTATTCGGCGAATTGTAAATGAAGTGCTCACACCGGATTTTGCATTAAAATTAGCTTACAGCTTCGGAACTTATATCAATCGAGAAATCGTTGTTGTGGGAAGAGATGCCCGAAAACACAGTGAAATGATCTATGATGCCGTTATTTCCGGCCTCCTTGCTTGTGGTTGCCAAGTGATTGAATTAGGGCTCACCGCTACTCCCACCCTTCAATGGGCTTGTCGACAATGGGATGCTTGGGGAGCAATGATTACTGCCAGCCATAACCCTCCTCAATGGAATGGCATTAAATTTATGGAAAAAACCGGTAAAGGTTTAGATCGCGAAAAGGATGTTGATGTAGAAAAAATTTTTTATTCTGAAAAATATCATTTGGTTCCCTGGACGGATGTTCCGCAAAAAACTATTAAACGAGATGTAAACGATGATTATATTCGAGCAATTGTTGCTAAAGTGAATCTCCCTCTAATCCAACAAAGCCGATTCCGAATTGTTGTTGACTGTGCAAACGGTGCGCCATGTTTGATTACCCCTCAGTTATTAAGCGATCTTGGCTGCCGAGTTGTAAGTCTCAATGCCCATCCAGATGGTCGCTTTCCAGGGAGAAATCCTGAGCCTACTCCCGATAATTTAACCGATCTTACCACTCTTATTACCCATGCATCCTTTCATATCGGTTTTGCTCAGGATGGAGACGGTGATCGCTTAATTGTGATTCGACCGAATGGCGAATTTGTTCCAGGTGACTATAGTGTAAGTTTGGTTGCCAATGAATTAGCCTCGCAGAATATCCCCGGCCCAATTGTAACAACCGTTGCGACCTCCAGTATGTTAAAGGATATTGCTATAAAAACCGGAAGGGGATTTCTTGCCACCGCTGTCGGTGACCTAGTGGTAGCCAAAGCTTTACAAGAAAATAAGGGGATTTTTGGTTGTGAAGAGAACGGAGGAATGATCTTTCCAGACTTTGTTTGGGGAAGAGACGGCGCTATAGCAGCAGCCCGAATCCTTCACATCATGGCAACCAAAGAAAAATCTCTTGATGACCTTCTGAAAGAACTTCCTCAATATTTCCAGATTAAAATGAAAAAGCCTGTTAATCCTGAGAAAAAAGAGAAAATATTGAGTGAAATAGATCGATTAACTTCGGAAGAAGAAAATCGGATTACGATTGATGGATACAAAGTTTTTTATCCCGACGGTTCTTGGCTTTTAATCCGACCTTCAGGTACCGAACCTCTCCTTCGTATCTTTGCTGAATCTCGAGATGCCGAAAGAGCTCAAGCTATTGTTCAAAAATATATAGATATCATTAATTCAATTTAATACTTGGTTTTCTTATGTAGGGGTGAAATTTATTGCACCCAATTTTGAGTATTTCAATCTCCTTCTCACCTTCTCTATTTTTTCTTTTTTCTTCTCCCCTGATGGGAGAGATTCAGGATGAGGGTGGCA
This sequence comes from Atribacter laminatus, assembly GCF_015775515.1. Lineage (NCBI taxonomy): Bacteria > Pseudomonadati > Atribacterota > Atribacteria > Atribacterales > Atribacteraceae > Atribacter > Atribacter laminatus. Next base: position 2,179,436 of record NZ_CP065383.1, on the reverse strand, counting down.
ACTATTTTCATTCTCATCTGGCGCTGCCATGCAGTGTGAAGGATTATCCAAAAAATACCATCAAATGAATTCCTCCATTGAGGGGGGTTAGGGGAGTGTCTTTATAAAATAATGTGAGGAATTAACTAATACAATTCACGTATTCAAGGACATACGGATTCATTTTTTTCTCATTTTCAATCGTTGTTTCCGGGCCGTGACCAGGAAAAACTCTGGTTTCATCATCAAAACATTGCATGATCATGGTCAGGGATTCAAGGATCTCCTGAAATGAACCCCCCGGATGATCGGTTCTTCCTATTGAACCAGAAAAAAGTGTATCTCCGCAAAAAAGCCATTTTTGTTTAGGAAAGGATAAACACATACTTCCCGGTGTATGGCCAGGACTATGATAAAAGTAAACTTCTTCATCAAACAGTTCAAAAAGTTCTTTTTTTCCTCGAATTAGAATATCCGGTTCAGGCGATTGATAAGGTCGAAAAAATTCTACCGATAAGTTTAGATCAGGGTGGTTAAGATAGGCCACATCAGCTTCATAAACTATTATCTTGGCAAAGGGAAAATAGTTTTTAAAAAAATCATTTCCGTTAATATGATCAAAATGACCGTGGGTATTAATAATATATCTTAAAGTTAAATTTTTAGAAGTTATGAATTCGACCAACTCTTGAGAAGGGCCACCAGGGTCAATGAGGAGAGCTTCATTGCTATTATAAAGACAGTAACAATTGGTCATTAAATCACCGAGGGTATAGACTTCGACTCTTACATTGTTACTCATGCTTTTCTCCTTTCCTTGCTATCAAGCAAAATCGTCACTGGACCATCGTTGCTCAATTCAACTTGCATCATCGCTCCGAAAACCCCTTCAGCAATGGTTATATTCTGATCACGCAGATTTTGAGCGACTTGATCATAAAGTTTCTTGGCTTCTAGGGGTGCTGCCGCTTCATCATAACTCGGTCGAAGCCCTCTTCTACAATTTCCATAAAGAGTAAATTGTGATATAAGGAGAATCTCGCCTTGGATTTCCTTTAGACAGATATTCATTTTTCCTTGAACATCATCGAATATTCGAAGCTGAGGAATTTTTCTCACCATAAAATCTATGTCTAGTGAATTATCGTTTTTACCAACTCCTAAAAATACCACCATTCCTTTCCCAATTTTTCCAACTATCTTCCCGTCAATTAAAACTTGTGCTTTGTTCACTCTTTGAATAAGCGCTTTCACCGTAAACCAAATATTCCTCCTCTTCGTACACTCCTAACATTGGAAACCTTTTTTATTTCACGAAATAAATTATCAAGCTCAACTTTATTTTTTACCGATATTACTAAATATATACGAGCATCGTTCATCATAGAATGAGCATGGACTGATCGAATACTTACACCATAATTGGCTACTGTATTGGTAATATCCACCAGAAGCTTTGGGCGATCCAAAGCATCAACAACCAAACCAGCATCGTAAAAGCGGCCATAATTTTCATCCCATTCTGCCTCCACTAAACGCTCTTCATCTTGGGTCAATCTAACTAAATTATGGCAATCAAGTCGATGAATAGTAATGCCTTTCCCCAGAGTTACATAACCGACAATTTTATCGCCAGGAATTGGAGTACAACAACGAGCTAACTTAACAGCCAAACCAGTCGCTCCTTGAATGATAACCCCATCTCCACTGGTTTGAGCAGTTTTTTTTGTATCTGCTTTTCTTCGAGTTTGAAAACGTTTTCGAATATCAAATGGAACAACTTTTCCAATAAATTGATGAATGGTAAGTCGTCCTTCTCCGATTATAACATGCAAATCCTCAATTGTTTTATAGTTATTTGCTTCCATAAACTCGGTAATTTTAGCATTCACCAGGTTTTGTTCTTCTGGAGTAAGCGAAAACTTTTCCAGCTCTCTCTCCATAAATAATTTTCCTCTTTCTCGATTGGTTTCTCGATTCTTTCTGCGCAGAAATGCTCGGATTTTATTTCGAGCCGCAGGAGTTTTTGCTATTCTCAACCAGTCTAGGCTAGGTCCAGAAGAGGAACGGGAAGAAATAATTTCTACAATGTCTCCGCTTTTTAGTTCATAATCCAGTGGGACAATCTGCTTATTCACTCGCGCTCCAATGCAGTTATTCCCCACTTCAGTATGAATTAAATATGCAAAATCGATTGGACTTGAACCTTTGGGAAGTTTTTTTAAATCTCCCTTGGGTGTAAAAACATAAACTTCATCATCAAAAAGGTCAATTTTGAGGCTTTCCACAAATTCATGGGTGGTTCTCAGGTCTTGTTGCCATTCCAATATTTGCCTTAACCAAGCCATGCGTTCATTAAAGGCATCAGCCGAATCGGCGGATTTCCCTTCTTTGTACCTCCAATGGGCAGCAATTCCATATTCAGCAACATGATGCATTTCTTTGGTTCGGATTTGAATTTCCATTGGAACTCCACCAGGACCGATTACCGTGGTATGAAGTGATTGGTACATATTCGATTTGGGGAGAGCAATATAATCTTTAAACCTTCCCGCAACCGGCACCCAAAGAGAGTGTATCAGTCCTAATACTGCATAGCACTCTTCAACAGTATTGGTTATTACTCGAAGAGCAATTAAATCATGTAGATCTTCAAGGCTTACATTTTGACGATTGATTTTCAAATAAATACTATAAATGTTTTTCAAACGGCTTTGGATTTCTACAACTAAATTGGCTTGTTGAATCCTTTGAGAAAGCTTTTCTGTCGCTTCCTGGATTTGTTTTTCACGGTGATCTCTAATTTTTTCAATACCTTGTTGGATATTACAGTAAGATTCTGGATCAAGAAAATAAAGACTTAAATTCTCCAATTCGGTCTGAATCATACCAATACCAAGACGATGTGCGATTGGGGCAAAAATTTCCAAGGTCTCTCTTGCTATCAACTCCTTTTTGTCCCGGTATTGGAATTTTAAAGTTCTCATGTTGTGAAGACGATCAGCTAATTTTATAATAATGACCCGAATATCTTCAGCCATTGCTACAAAGAGACGTCTGTAATTTTCTATTTGTTCTTCCTCTTTGGAAGTAAAATGAAAACCAACATTTAACTTGCTTACTCCTTTCACTAAAAGAGTTATTTCTTTTCCAAATATTTCACCAACTTGAATTTCTGTCGATTTGGTATCTTCCAACACATCGTGAAGCAAAGCAGCGGCAATAGTGCTGTCATCCATTCGAAGGTCGGCAACAATGTGAGCTACTGATAAAGGATGAATTATATAGGGCTCGCCCGAAAGGCGACTCTGTCCGGTGTGAGCAGCTAATGAGTAATCATAAGCTTTTTTTATCAGTTCTCGGTCGCCATTGGGGTTATATGAATCAATTTTTTCTTGAAGTGATTCAAGAGTTATAGCTTTTGAAAAAATACTATTTATTTCTTCCTCATTACGAAGCATATTTCCCTCCCTTTTTTTTCAGAAAGAAAGGTGTGAGCTTCTTAATTAATTATCATAAAATACAAAATATGATAAACCCAGACTCACCACGTCACTTTGTGACATCCCCCACCAACGAAGTAGGTGGATCAGATTGTCACGTCTTCTAGCCAAAGAATGGTTCAACACCATGCAATAACGGTTTTAGATAAGCATTATCACTCTCATCACTAACTTCTCCCATTAAGTGAGAAGGGAAAATTTGGTCAGTCTAACTTAATCAAAGAGTAAACCTGATATTTATCGATAGCTTTTCTCCCCTGTAAAGACTCTAACTCTATTAAAAAGGCGATTCCGGCGATCTCTCCGCCGGCTTCCTCAATCATCTCACACACGGCACGGACTGTCCCACCTGTTGCCAGCAAATCATCGATAATCACCACTTTTTGATTTTTTTCTATGGCATCCAGGTGCATTTCCAGGGTGGCACTGCCGTATTCCAAATCATAAGTCTTTGATCTAACTGCTGCAGGTAACTTTCCCTTTTTTCGAACCGGTACAAATCCGGCATCCAAAAGATAGGCAACGACAGAACCTAAAATAAAACCTCGGGCTTCTATCCCAACAACGATGTCCACTTCTTGATCTTTAAAAAGATGATAGAGCGAATCGACAGCTTGGCGAAAAGCATCATGGTTTTTTAATAAAGTTGTTATATCTTTAAATTGAATTCCAGCTTTTGGGAAATCAGGAATATTACGAATAATAGAGGCTAAATCCATTTCTTTCATCCCTTTCATTTTTTTATTCGCCAATCCATAATCTTTAAATAAGGCTGATCCCAATATCCTTTACGAACTTCAAATATTAAATCGATCAGTGAGCTTGAAGCTAAATCAGATACATTCTCGCTCCGAATCATTGCATCAATACGATGTTGTCTCATTTTATTATTCTGCATAAGAACTAATTCCAACCGCTGTCGGTTTTTTCCCGAATACCACCTTTCATTGACAATAACATCTGAAGAAACAAACAATGGATTCGGATTTTTTTCTCCAAAAGGTTCCAGTTTTTTTAACCATAGCATAAACTGTGAATCAACATCAGCCATGGTTACCTGAGCATCTACAACTATACCATTTTTTTCTTTCAGCATCTTTACTCGTTCACTGAATAATTCATTTAATCGCTGTCGGAAAGTATCCAGATTATCTAAAGAAATTTTGAGACCGGCAGCCATTTCATGGCCTCCATACCGAATGAGTAATGATGAGACTTTTTCCAAAGAATCAGTAATATTAAATCCTAAAATACTTCTTGCTGAACCAACGGCGACAGAATCGTTTTCACTCAGTACAATTACCGGCCGTAATAGGCGTTCGCTTAACCTGGAAGCAATTATTCCTAAAACGCCAGTACTCCAGTTCTTTCCAGAAACCACTACGATTTCATCTTTCATTGCTTCCTGATTATTTTTGTCTTCGATCAAGCTTGAAAAAACTTTCGTTTCTTCTTTTTGTCGCTTTTGATTATACTCATTAAGAAGCTTGGCTTGTTGCAGAGCGTCATGATAATTATCACTAATCAAAAGTTCAAATGCCGCCCTTGGGTCTTCTACTCTCCCGGCAGCATTTAAACGAGGGGCAATAATATAACCAATCTGCTCTGATTGTATGTCTTTATTACTAAAACCAACCACTTCTATAAGCGCTTGCAAGCCACAACCCGGATTTTGATTAATTTTCTTCAAACCATATTTTACTATAACCCGATTCTCATCCAATAATGGGACGACATCTCCAACTGTTCCTACACAAGCTAGAGAAATAAATTCTTCAATAGGAGAAAGGGTCATTCCCCGATATATGGCATATTCGTGCGCTAAAGCTAAGGCTACTCCGGCTCCAGATAAAGGAAGGATTATTTTTTTATCATTCCAATCCCAGGTAGAAACCAGAACATCGGCATCAGGTCTCTCCTCGGGGTGGGGAACGTGATGATCGGTTATAATAATTTTTATTCCTTTATTTTTTAATATACTGACTCCTTTGATATCTTTTATCCCAGAGTCCACAGTAATAACCAAATCGGGATTCATTTTGATTATATTTTCTACAGCTTTTTCAGATAAACCATACCCTTCATGAAAACGACTGGGGATGTAAGTTTCCACGTAAGGAGTTATTTTTTTTAAAAAAAGAAATAGTATCGCACAAGCAGTTAATCCATCAGCATCATAATCACCAAAAATAAGGATTTTCCCATTTCCTTTAATAATTGCGTCTATTAGCAAAACAGCTTTTCTGAGGTCGGGTAGAGAACGAAGGTTATCCAGAGAGGACAGGTCGGGGTCTAAAAATGACTGAGCCTGGTTAGGGGTAATAATACCCCGATTCATAAGGACTCGCGCAATCGAGATTGGCGAACAGAGGCTGCCTGCTAAATGTTTCAAACAGCCTCTGTTTACTTTTCGGATCTGCCATTTCCTCTGATTCAAATAGTTTACCTCCTCAGAGGTTTTTTGACTTCCCACTCATAAAAAAGCATCGCAGCTACAAATATTGAAGAAAAAGTTCCGAATAACAAACCCATAAGCATCGTAAGAGCAAAGGGTTGCAACATTTTTCCTCCAAAAAAATAAAGGATTATAACTGCAATTATTGTAGTGGTTCCAGTCATTATAGTTCTCGAAAGGGTTTCATTGAGACTGGTATTGATAAGGGTTTTGGCGTCTTCTCGCTTGCGGTAGTTTAATCGTTCACGAATCCTATCCATAACCACAATAGAGTCATTAATCGAATATCCTAAAACTGTGAGAAGGGCTGCTAATATAGTAGTGTCAAATTCAATATTTAATAATGCTACCAACCCCAAAGTCATAATACCGGTATTGGCTAACGCTAAAACTGATGTTACAGCTGGCCGCAATTCAAAACGTATTCCAACATATATCAAAATTCCTATAATAGAAAAAATGAGAGCCAAATAGGCCGCTCGCCTTAATTCACTGCCAACCGTTGGTCCAACTTCTTCATTTCGAACTATTTTTAGTTCACCAATTTGATTTTTTAAGGTATCAGTAAGTTGATTTCTCTGGTCCAAAGTTAGCTGAGGTGTTCGGATGGCAACTTCATTGTCTGAAAATCTTTGAATGGTGCTTGCTGAAAGATCGAATTCGTCTAATACCTCCCGAACTTGTTCAGCGGTTACTTCTTGGGTAAAATGGTATTGAAGAAGTGTTCCACCACGAAAGTCCACACCATAATTTATACCACGGATTAATCCAACCACAGTAAGTATGATAAAAATGATACAAATTATATAAGGTAATTTCCGATGATCAACAAAATTAAAATTTGGTTTTACAAATATCTCCATATCGGGTCCCTCCACATCCTACGATTTAATTGTTGGTTTTGGTGCGAGATAATCAATCAGCACTCTTGTCACCCATATTCCAGTAAACATACTACAGATGATACCTAAGGTGAGAGTAATTCCAAATCCACGCACCGAACCCGATCCAATAAAGAACAACAACGCAGCGGCAATAATGGTGGTTATGTTCGAGTCAAGAATGGTTCGGAATGCCTTATCAAAACCAGCTTGAATTGCTGCTCTCCATGTTTTTCCAGCACGATATTCTTCTTTGATTCTTTCAAAAATTAAAACATTCGCATCAACCGCCATGGCGATGGATAAGATAAATCCTGCAATACCTGGCAAAGTAAGAGTCGCCTGTAAAACAGAAAGCAAAGCTAATGTAAACAGTGCATAACATACTAAAGCAATATCAGCAAGAATTCCTAACCAACCGTAGTAGAGGAACATAAAAATAAATACAAATATACCGGCGATTATTGCTGCTCTTAATCCACTAGTAATTGAGTCTTTTCCAAGGGATGGCCCAACCGAGCGTTCTTCAGCAACAACCACTTTAACCGGAAGGGCACCAGCTCTTAATAATATAGCTAAATTTTGGGCTTCATCCAGAGTAAACTGACCAGTAATTTGAGCATCACCTTGGAGAATAGGTTCCTGAACAACTGGATTGGATATTAAATTCCCATCAAGATAAATGCCAATTGGTTTCCCAACATTGGTGGTAGTAGCCTGACCAAATAGCTTTGCTCCCTCATCATTAAAAGATATAGAGACTGTTGGTCTTCCAAAACGGTCATATTGAACTTGAGCATTTTTAAGTGTTGCTCCGGTTAGTAGAGTTTTTCCAGTTTCATCTTTAAATTCCAACAAAGCAGTTTGTCCAATAATCTCCACTGCTCTTTGGGGATCGGCAATTCCTGGAAGCTGAACTAAGACTCTTTTTTCACCCTGTCGGAGAATTAATGGTTCAGCTACTCCTAATTGGTCTATTCGATTTCGAACAATTTCAACCACTCGTTTCACTGAATCTTCATCTAGGGGAGCTTCTGGAGTATCAACACACTCTAAAAGGATATGGGACCCTCCTTTCAAGTCCAAACCCAAACGAATTTTTTTCTCGACAGGAAATACTGAAATAATAGCCAAAACGACTAAAGCGATGGTAATGATTAATCTCCAGGGAAAATCTTTCCAATTCTTTGTCAAAATATCCTGCCCCCTTTAACCAATTTCTTTTCCTTTTTTACTTTTTCGTAGAAACTGCTGATTTGACAAAACGGATATTGACTCCCTTGGAAACTTCGAGGGTGATTTCATCATCGGACACCTGAATCACGGTACCATGAATTCCTCCAATGGTAACTACATGATCTCCCTTCTGTATGCTACTGATCAAATCTCTCTGAGCTTTTTGTTTTTGCTGTTGTGGTCGAATGAGCAAAAAGTAAAATATAACGATGATGAAAATGAGTGGAAGCAGTTGTGTAAACATGCTACCCGCTGGTGCGGCTGCCGGTGCGGCACCACCAGTTGCAGCGCCGCCAGTTGAAGCATACGCTATTGAGGTAAAGAAACCCATATTCAAATCACTCCTTTAAAAATTTGTTTTATGTATTTACAATCTGTCCCTGGAAGCGTGCTAAGAGATCAGATGATAAATCTTGAAAAGAACCGTTTAAAATGGCCTTACGAATGCGATTCATTAACTCTACCATAAAAAAAAGATTGTGTATAGTAGCCAGTTCAGCCGCTAAAATTTCTCCGGCTTTAAACAAATGACGCAAATAAGAACGAGAAAAATTTTGACAGGTATAACACTGACAATGGGGATCAATTGGGTTGGAATCTCGAGAATATTCTAATCGGTCGATATTCATTCTTCCCGACCAGGTTAGTAATGCTGAGTTTCTCGCATTCCTGGTTGGCAGAACACAATCAAACATATCGATTCCTCTCATCACCCCTTCAATGATACTATCAGGTGATCCCACACCCATAAGGTACCGAGCTTGCGATTTTGGTAAGTAAGGTTCTACCTCATCAATTATTGAATACATAATCGGTTTTGGTTCTCCGACACTCAATCCTCCAATGGCATACCCATCAAAACCAATATTTACAGTTTCTTCGGCACTGTATCTTCTCAACTCGGGAAGAGTCCCTCCTTGAAGAATCCCAAATAACATTTGTGAGTCTGATTGAAATGCTTCCCGACATTTTTTCGCCCACACCAGTGTTCGGTTAGTACTAGTCTTGACTTGAAAATCATTCGCTGGGTAGCCAACGCATTGATCAAGAATCATAACCACATCAGCACCAATGTCTTGCTGAATTTGCATTGATGTTTCAGGAGTAAAATTGTGAAGAGACCCATCTAAATGAGACCGGAAAAGAGCTCCTTGGTCATCAATTTTTACTAAACCAGAAAGACTGAAGATTTGGAAACCACCACTATCGGTGAGTATAGAACCATCCCACGACATAAAACGATGCAGACCACCCATCTCGCCAATCAAATCTTCTCCCGGACGGAGATGGAGATGATAAGAATTGCCCAACAACATTTTCACTCCAATAGCTTTTAAACGATCAGGAGCCATGGCTTTTACTGTTCCTTGAGTCCCAACCGGCATGAATACCGGGGTCGGAATATCGCCATGTGCGGTATGAAGTATTCCCACTCTGGCTTTTGTTTTTTCATCCTGATGCAAGAACGTAAAAGATTTCATGAGTATTGATTTCTCCTTTATTCAAATAAGCACGAATTGGTTGATGGATTTTTATGGTTAAAAACTTTATAAATTATACTTTTATATTATGAAAGTTGCATCTCCAAAGCTAAAAAAACGATAACGTTTTTCAATGGCTTCTTGATAAGCGGTTTTCATCAGTTCTGTTCCTGCAAAAGCACAAACCAGCATAAAGAGAGTGGAACGTGGAATATGAAAATTTGTGATCATGGCATCAATTATTTGAAATTGAAATCCTGGATAAATAAAAATATCAGTTTCTCCACTTTGTTCAACTATTCTTCCATGCTGATGATAAACTGATTCAAGAACACGAACGACCGTTGTCCCAACTGCGATCACTCGACCTCCATTATTTTTGGTCTCTCGAATCATCTCTGCCGTCATTCGGTTTAGCTGGTACCACTCGCTGTGCATTTGATGTTCTTCAATAATTGGAGTCTTCACTGGAAAAAAAGTTCCCAGACCAACATGAAGAGTAATCGAAGCAAATTGAATACCTTGAATTTTGAGCGTATCAATAAGTAACTGAGTAAAATGCAGTCCAGCTGTTGGGGCTGCAACCGAACCCTTCTGTTTTGCGTATATCGTTTGGTATTCTTCTAACTTTACGTTTGGAGTCTTAATATATGGCGGTGTTGGTGTCGCTCCAAAATTAAAAAATATTTCGTCTTCTTTTTCGGGGGGAAAAGAGGGACGAAGAAGCCACCAATCCTTTTCTCTTTCTTCCACCTGCCAAAAAATTTCTGGGTGCCCCGGAAGGGAGAGAATGGTTCCTTCTTTAATCCGTCGGGAATGATTAAGCATACAAGCCCAAAGCCCTTGGCGTCGATGCAGAAAAAGGAGTTCGATTTTCCCACCGGTTGGATTTTTTTTTGTAAAAAAACGGGCTGGAATCACTCGAGAATCATTGATGACAACAAGGTCTTTCGGTTTCAAATAAAGGCCTAAATCGAAAAATCTGCGATGCTCAATATTTTGAGAGAGGCGATTGATGACCATTAATCGGCATTGATCTCGCGGAATAACCGGCCGCTGGGCGATGAGTTCGTTAGGAAGATGAAAATCAAATTGATCAGTTAAAATCATTTAAAACGAGCCTTTTTTATTTCACAACCAGGAAAATAATGAAACAATATTTCCTGATAGGAATACCCTTTCATAGCCATTCCCCTAGCGCCCCACTGGGAGAGGCCAACCCCATGTCCATAACCTTTCCCCTTAAATAAGTAAACGGTATTGGTACGATAATTGGTTTTAGGATTATTATAAATATTATGAACTTCTTTTTCTTTTAATTCCTCTTTAGAGTTAGAAGGAGATGTTTGGTTGGTTTGTCCTAAATTTGATTTCTGTCTCTCTTGTTCCCGAAGACTTAAAAAAGTTAAGATATCGTCCAGGTTCCAATCTTTATCTAACATTTCCCGATAGCCCGGATCTTCATCGTCATGGCATGAATTATCTGAAATAAGAGGCGAAGGCAATGGAGTCGCTTTGGGCATTGGTGTTGGTCTGGACTGAATAATGGTTTTGGTAATAGGAGTGAGTTGAAAAAAGGTACTGGGAAGCCGGTCGTAACCCAGGGCTTCGCGAACCTTGCTCGCTGGAATTCGGTATCTCTTCAGTGTGGTCTGAATTAATAATTCTCTTACTCGATGGCTTCCGGAGTTTGGTTGTGCTTGAACATCAACAATCGTACCCTGAATAAAGCCGGCTTTTTGTAAAGACCGATTCAATTCCTCCGAGCTGATTTCCAACTCCCACTGGGCGTTAGGAGAGTCGCTTTCCCAGGGAGATTCAACACTCACCAAGTAAGAAACACTTCTCCCCCAAACATTTTGTGCTGAATCGGTATATCCACCACTCTCAGAGTGGAAACAAACTCCTGCTGGTTGACCTTGGTAAATAAGAATCAAGCCTTTTATAGTATCTATTAGTTTATTGGTAATAGGATCTTCAGCACTCACTCCTCCATAAACCTGGCAATGCGACGAAGCACAAAAATCATAACCTTGATCACGGTGACGCGCTAAGTTTTTTACAGCATAAGTACGAGCAGTAACAATTTGAGCTTTTACGGCTTCTTCGGGCCAATGTGGATTTATCTCCTTCTTAATCGTTCCTCGAATATAATCATCTAAATAAAGATGATTAATGACAGTCAGGTTTCCGTTCACACTTTTTAAAGTCAAAGAACCTCTATAAGGACGATCGTTTACCAAAATAAAACCTTTACCCTGGGTTGTAACTCGAAAAACCGAAGATACCAGTTTTTTCTCTTCCCAAATCACTTTATTCTTGCTGGTTCCAAAAGACAATTGCTCCTGGGCTGATATCGAATAACCTTTTTCATCAATTATAACTTTCAATCCAGCAGTAGAAGAAAGCACAACCTCGGATCTTCCATTGACAATACAAACTGTCACAACCGGTTCATTTTGGGCACGAACAGCTTCACCAGTAAAGAAAAATAAAAGAAATAAAAACATCAAGGGAATAATTGTTTTCTTTTTATTCATCATGTCTTACCGCCTAAAGATTGAGAATATAATTGTTAATATGATGCTGATGATTATGCAGGTCACCCAGGGGAAACAAAAGGTAACGTTTCCTTTTTTTACAATAATGTCACCCGGAAGCCTTCCTAAACGCTGAAGAATTGGTATTTTTGGTAAATACATCATGATTAAACCAATTATGATTAAAATCACACCAATAATTAAGATGGTTTTTGCCCAAAAAGAAATTTCCATATTCGTTTTTTGTCTCCCTCCCACAAGCTGAAAAGGCAACCACAATATTTCTGTCGATAAAGGTTTAATTCGATTGAGCGATCTCTGCTATTTCGATATAAGGGTTGGAAGTTCTTTTTTAAAAAAATCATATCTACATTATTCGCTATTTGTTCACCAACTAGAAAAATATTTTTCTGATTCTGATAAGGGCTGATAGTAAGAGTCGTTGAAAAATATTGAAATGAGTTCTTTTTTCCCCATTCTGCAACTTTTTTTAATCGTAGACGGTAGCATCCATTGCAACGATTGATTTCTGAGGAAATTGATTGAAAATAATCCATAGGTTGGTAAGGAAAAGGGGTTATGCCCCTCTGTCCGGTAGTTTCTATATATCGGTAAAAATTTTCTTCTCTCCGACAATATTCATCATAGGGATGGATATTAGGATTATAAAAAAGAAAGGTGACCTCCCACCCTTCTTTTTCAAGCTCTTCATACACTCCCGCCGCGCAAGGTCCGCAACAAGCATGAAGAAGAAGCTGCGGTTTGCTCATAATAACTTTTTCCCTTTAATATATTGATGGCCTTGAGGAGTGATCATTCTTCCTCGAGGAGTACGAATTAGTAAGCCAACTTTAATTAAAAAAGGCTCATAGACTTCTTCGACTGTGGCAGTATCTTCACCTAACATCGTTGCTAAGTTGTTGATTCCCACTGGTCCTCCATGATAGTGGTCCATTAAAATCTTCAATAAATTTCGATCCATGCGGTTAAGACCCATATCGTCGATTTCAAGGCATTCTAAGGCATCTCTTACTAATTGTTTATCAATCGTCGATTTTCCGTAATATTGGGCAAAATCTCTAACTCTTTTTAAAATTCGGTTGGCTATGCGAGGTGTCCCGCGAGACCTTCTAGCTACCTCATCTGAAGCATCTTGGTTAATCGGAATGTTCATAACCGACGCTGAGCGAAGAACAATAGCCGATAAATCGCCTTGATTATAGAAATCGAGTTTTTCAATGATTCCAAATCGATTTCTTAAGGGTGCACTCAAAAGACTGATGCGGGTCGTTGCTCCAATGAGAGTGAATGGAGGTAAATTTATTCTTACACTTCTTGCCCCTGGCCCTTTTCCAATTAAAATATCCAGAGCAAAGTCTTCCATGGCACCATAGAGAATCTCCTCACACACTCTGGGGAGCCGATGGACTTCATCGATAAATAAAACATCCCGATCTGATATTGTGGTCAGAATTGACGCAACGTCTCCTGAACGGGTTAAGCTGGGACCAGATAAATAGCGAATTGCGGCATTCATTTCGTTGGCAATAATTGATGCTAAAGTTGTTTTTCCTAAACCTGGAGGCCCATAGAGAATAACGTGGTCTAAAGACTCATCTCGAGCTAATGAAGCTTGAATAAAAACGTTGAGATTCGCCCTAACTTTATCCTGACCGATAAACTCACTCAGTCTTTTGGGTCGTAAAGATGTATCATCATCGTTATCCTTTAAAAAAGGGATGAAATCATTTGGTTTTGGAGTATCGTTCATTTCAAACCACCTATTTTACCCAATGCCTTTTTCAAAAGAATTTCAGTATCGTCAAATGTAGTTTGGTCTTCTTGCCAGAGAATATTTAAAACACCTTCAATTTCACCTGCAGAATACCCCAAACCAGCCAGAGCTGTTTTAACCTCTTTCCAGGTTTTTGTTATCTTCGGTGCAGATGAGGCAATAAAGTCGACCTTACCTAAACGAGGTTTTAATTCCAAGAGAAGTCTTTTAACCGTTTTTGAAGAAAGATTAATTCGAGAAGAGAGATAATCAACATTTTCAGCTAAAATAAGGTCAGTAAATTCTTTCCAGTGAATTCGGGTAAGAATTTTAAGGGCAGTTTTATGTCCAATACCCTTAACCCCACAAATTAAATCGAAGGTTTCTCTTTCCTTAAGATCTTCAAATCCGTAGTAAAAAAACTCTCCGTCTTCACGGAAATAAAAACGTATATAGAGTTTTTTTTGTTCTCCAATTTTTCCCGAAGAAACAAAGGGGGTCACTTTAATCCGAAAGCCATACCAATCAGTTTCAAGAATCCATTCATCATTTTCAATTGCTGCAATCGTTCCTCGAATTGAATCAAACATAGGAATAATTGGTTTCAGATTGAAAAGCATGACAAATGGCTACCGCCAAAGCATCGGCGACATCATCGGGAGTTAACTTTATCTCTTGAATATTAAGTATCGTTTTTACCATGTAGATTACCTGCTCCTTTTTTGCTCTCCCATATCCGACCACCGATTGCTTTACCTGAAGAGGAGTATATTCAAATACTGGAATAGATTGCATAGCAGCGTTTAACAAGATCACTCCCCTGGCTTCACCAACAGAAATAGCGGTCTTGGAATTTTTATTAAAAAAAATCTCCTCAACCGCCACTTCAACAGGATGATAATCATTAATTAAATGACCCATTTCTTGGTAAATTATATATAACCTTTCAGGGAGTGAAAGTTCTTTTTGGGTAACAATAACACCGCATTTGACAACTTCAATCCTTTCGCTCCCTTTTCTTTTCGCTATAATACCATATCCGGTCGTTGCTGTGCCCGGATCAACTCCCAAGACAATTTTTCCCTGTGATGACATCAGAAATTACTGCTCCAACGACTCAAGTAACTCATCAGAAATTTCAAAATTGGAAAAAACTTCCTGTACATCATCTAATTCTTCTAAGCTATCTATAAGGTTAAGTGTCTGTTGAGCTTGTTTGCCTTCCAGATGAACAGTAGTTTTTGGTACCATAGTAATTTCAGCATTGGAATATGCTATTTTATTTTCTTCAATCAAATCTTTAATCCGATCAAAATCTCCTGGTGAAGTAACAATATCAATTGTCGTGTCGGAGGTCTGTATGTCCTCTGCACCAGCATCTATAGCTATCATCGTTAAATCATCTTCTTCAACGCTTCCCTTATCAAAGGAAATCAAGCCTTTTCTTTCAAAAATCCAAGCAACCGAGCCATTTTCTCCTAAATTTCCACCTAATTTACTAAATAAATGTCGTACCTCTGCAGTGGTTCGATTTCGATTGTCGGTTGTTGCATCAACCATCACCGCTACTCCTCCGGGTCCATATCCTTCATAAGTTACTTCTTCAATAGCTACTCCTTCCAGTTCTCCAGTTCCTTTTTTAATTGCCTTATCAATATTATCTGCGGGCATATTAATTTCACGGGCTTTTAATATTGCGTCTCTAAGTCTTGGATTATTATCTGGGTTTCCTCCACCCTGTCTTGCTGCTACAGTTATTAACCGAATCAATTTGCTAAACGCTTTCCCACGAGCTGCATCAGTTTTCCCTTTTTTATGTTTAATAGATGCCCATTTTGAATGTCCAGACATAGGTTTCCCCCTTCATAAAAAAGTCTCAACATATTCTACCATATAAGTTTCTTGTAGTTCTACCCTTTCAGTACAGTAATCAGTAACGAGTTAATTTATTTCTTATCTTGGTATTTTCTTTTTAAACACTCCAGTGTTTTATATCTTTTTATTCAAAAAAATAGGGCTGAAGATCATCTCTCCAGCCCTATTTTTGTCATTCTCATATTAGCTCCCGGCAGCGTCCTACTTTCCCACCCAGCTGCCCAGGCAGTATCATCGGCGTTGGAGGGCTTCACTTCCGGGTTCGGAATGGGACCGGGTGTGGCCCCTCCGCCATGGCCACCGGGAAACGTGCTAAAATCTGTCAGGAATACCTGGTGTCTATTTGAAATGATGAGTGCAATGCGGTCAAGTCCTCGACCGATTAGTACTCCTCAGCTCAAGATGTTACCATCTGTACACTTGGAGCCTATCAACCGGGTCATCTTCCCGGGGTCTTACCTGGTTACCCAGTGGGATATCTGATCTTGGGGTGGGCTTCGCGCTTAGATGCTTTCAGCGCTTCTCCCTTCCGAACACAGCTACCCAGCAATGCCCCTGGCAGGACAACTGGAACACTGGAGGTTCGTCCATCCCGGTCCTCTCGTACTAGGGACAGCTCCCCGCAAATATCCTCCGCCCGCGACAGATAGGGACCGAACTGTCTCACGACGTTCTAAACCCAGCTCACGTACCGCTTTAATGGGCGAACAGCCCAACCCTTGGGACCTACTTCAGCCCCAGGATGCGACGAGCCGACATCGAGGTGCCGATCCTCCTCGTCGATGTGGACTCTTGGAGGAGACCAGCCTGTTATCCCCAGAGTACCTTTTATCCGATGAGCGATGGCCCTTCCACTCAGAACCACCGGATCACTAGGCCCGACTTTCGTCTCTGCTTGAAGTGTCCCTCTCGCAGTCAGGCTCCCTTCTGCCCTTACACTCGACGCACGATTTCCAAACGTGCTGAGGGAACCTTAGGGCGCCTCCGTTACATTTTAGGAGGCGACCGCCCCAGTCAAACTGCCCGCCTGACACTGTTCCCCTTTGGGATTCACCAAAGCGGGTTAGAACCTGGATAGGCCAAGGGTGGTATCTCAAGGATGGCTCCCCGGAAGCTAGCGCTCCCGGTTCACCGCCTCCCACCTATCCTGCACAGGGTATATCCGGATTCAATATCAGGTTACAGTAAAGGTTCACGGGGTCTTTCCGTCTAGTCGCGGGTAACAAGCATCTGCACTTGTAATGAAACTTCGCCGAGCTCCCCGTTGAGACAGCGCTCCAGTCGTTGCGCCGTTCATGCGGGTCGGAACTTACCCGACAAGGAATTTCGCTACCTTAGGACCGTTATAGTTACGGCCGCCGTTTACCGGGGCTTCGGTTCAGAGCTTCGCTCGAAAATTGCTTTCCAAGCTGACCCCTCCCCTTAACCTTCCGGCACTGGGCAGGCGTCAGACCCTATACATCGCCTTGCGGCTTAGCAGAGTCCTGTGTTTTTATTAAACAGTCGCCAGAGCCATTTCTCTGCGACCCCTGCCGGCCTGTGAGGGCGAACCTCTCAACCGGTATGGGGCACCCCTTCTTCCGAAGGTACGGGGTTAGATTGCCGAGTTCCTTAACGGGGGATCACTCGCGCGCCTTGGAATACTCTTCCCACCTACCTGTGTCGGTTTGCGGTACGGATACCGCCGTTCTCACTAGAGGCTTTTCTTGACAGCATGGGATCAACCAGTTCGCTCCCGTAGGAGCTCCCCGTCACCTCTCGGCGTTCTCGAGGAAAGGGATTTGCCTCCTTCCTCCGCCTACCGGCTTAGACAGCGACGTCCTTCACGCTGCTGGCCTACCCTTCTGTGTCCCCCCATCGCTACAAACGATTGGCGGTAGTGCCGGAATGTGGACCGGCTGCCCATCACCTACGCCTTGCGGCCTCGGCTAAGGATCCGACTAACCCTGAGAGGACGAGCCTTCCTCAGGAAACCTTAGGTTTACGGCGGAGAGGATTCTCACCTCTCTTCTCGCTACTCATGCCGGCATTCTCACTTGGGATACCTCCATGGGTCCTTACGGTCCCACTTCGACGGCCTACCCAACGCTCCCCTACCAACCAGCGTATGCTGATTCCGCAGCTTCGGCAGCAGACTTGAGCCCCGTGAATATTTCGGCGCAACACCGCTCGACCAGTGAGCTATTACGCACTTTTTAAAGGATGGCTGCTTCTAAGCCAACCTCCTGGCTGTTACGGCAGTGTCACCACCTTTCCCACTTAGTCTGCGTTTGGGGGCCTTAGCTGGCGGTCTGGACTGTTTTCCTTTTGACAACGAAGCTTATACCCCGCTGTCTGACTCCCAGGCGTTGAGGAGAGGTATTCGGAGTTTGGTTGGGTTTGGTAGGCGGGTAAGCCCCCTAGCCCATCCAGTGCTCTACCCCCTCTCCTTTTGCCTGAGGCTAGCCCTCAAGCTATTTCGGGGAGAACCAGCTATCTCCAGGTTTGATTGGCCTTTCACCCCTATCCACAGCTCATCCAAGCAGTTTTTAACCTACACTGGTTCGGACCTCCACGGGGGTTTAGCCCCGCTTCATCCTGGCCATGGATAGATCACCTGGCTTCGGGTCTACAGTGACTGACTGATGCGCCCTCTTCAGACTCGGTTTCCCTCTGGCTTCGTGGGGAAAACCCACTTAACCTCGCCAATCACCGTAACTCGCCGGCTCATTCTCCAAAAGGCACGCAGTCAGGCGGACTCGGACTAGGTCCGGATCATCGCCCTTCTACGTTTTGTAGGCATACGGTTTCAGGTTCTATTTCACTCCCCTCCCGGGGGTCTTTTCGCCTTTCCCTCACGGTACTGGTTCACTATCGGTCGTCAAGGAGTATTTAGCCTTAGGGGGTGGTCCCCCCAGATTCCCACGGAATTCCACGTGGACCGCAGTACTTGGGAGCCAACTCAAGAGATACCGCTGGTTTTGCCTACCGGGCTTTCACCGTCTTTGGCGAGGCTTTCCAGACCTCTTCGACTACCAGGGTATTTGGTGACTCTTGGGTGGTGCCGGACACCACCACAGTTGGTCCCACGACCCCGTATCCGCAACGCTTCCGGGCTTGACACGGATACGGTTTAGGCTGTTCCCGGTTCGCTCGCCGCTACTTCGGGAATCACGGTTGTTTTCTGTTCCTCAGGGTACTGAGATGTTTCAGTTCCCCTGGTTTGCTTCCTCAGTGAAGAGGATGCTGGAGGTTGGCTCCAGCGGGTTGCCCCATTCGGAGATCTCCGGATCAACGCTCGCTTACAGCTACCCGAAGCTTATCGCAGTTGGCCACGTCCTTCATCGCCACTTGACGCCAAGGCATCCACCGTACGCCCTTTCTTAACTTGACCGCAAAATCCTAAAATTCTTTTTGATCAGGTTTAACAAAAGGTTTGATTGATTGAAGTGTATTCCTGACAGATTCTATTCGGTTTTCAAGGTGCTTCTTAAAAATGCCATTTCACTGGCAAATAGTATTCTAATAGCATCCAGTCTTTTTTGCAAGGGGCAAAATGAATTTTTTCTTTATTTCTTTTCTATTCTGAAAAAAAGGGTAAGAAGTGAGTGTGAGCACTGAGCTAAAAAAATTCACCCTCATCCTTCCCTTCTCCCGTTTTTCCTCTTTATATTTCATGAAAACTCTTCATAACCGGTTGACAGAACCACCAAATTGATATATATTTTTGCAGTTGACGAGTGGGCCATTAGCTCAGTTGGTAGAGCACCGGACTTTTAATCCGGGTGTCGAAGGTTCGAATCCTTCATGGCTCACCATTCTTTTCCTGCTTTAATATCCAACCTTTTTAATTTAAAGAACCCTCGATGCCTCTACGAATATTTTTGACTTTAATGGGAGATAAAGAATCTTTTATGGACTCTCTTGGCGAATTAATTAACAATCATCAATAAAAGAAATTATGCTTTCATTTTTATTAAATCGAAATTCCCGGTTTTGGCAGCTTCTAAAATTGGCGCCATATATTCATCTACCTCAGTTGCGTTGATTTGAACCGGCAAGCTTTTGAGCTTCATTTCTAACTGGGGATCCTTGGCCGCTTGCAAGGTGCGCTCAATATATTGATCGTTAAATCCCGGGAGATCTAATAATTTGATTGGAAAATTAATGCTTTTATAAAACCGGGTTAACCCTCCTGCTACCTCAACCCCTAAATCCTTTCCGTGTAATTGATTAAGCTCCACCGAAATAAAATCCTTTTCCTTGAGAAGATTCCCGAATAACCGGACTTTTTCTTCAATAGCAGAAGCAAAGAAAACAGTATAATAAATATTCATAATGCCACAGGCGCGCCCGTGACTGGATATATCTACTAAAGAGTAGCTGGAAAGATGAGCGCCGTTGGTTCCACAAATCATAATTGCATTCCCACCTAAATCGGTTCCAAGTCCCAATCCTTCTCTGGCTTCCAAATCATTAGGGTTTTCGCTTGCATTTTTAGTGTTATCCAAAATTAATTCGATACCGGTTAGAGATATTTTCTTAAGATATTCCATTTTATCCTGACTTACACCGTAAAAAGATTCCAAACAATGAGAAAGACCGTCCATCGCTCCATCAACGGTGAGTTCGGTTGGCGCGGTAGTTGTAACCGTATAATCAAAAATTGCTCGATTTGGTATTATGGCATCATCTACAATCAGTTTTTTCTGACCAGCAACTGGATCAGTTACTACGGCATACCTGGTAAGGTGTGATCCAGAACTAGCCGCCATTTCAACTGCAACTAAAGGCAATAGCTTTTTGCCGGTTTGCTTTATCCCCTTCGTTACCAAACCAGCACCTAAATAGGTATCGATTTCTGGGCTATAAACACCGAGGGAAGCTAATGCATTGGCTATTTTGGCCGCATCAATCGAGCTCCCACCCCCAATAACTACTATACAATCAGGCTTAAAATGTAAAATATAGCTTTCTAACCGATAGACATCTTCTCGAGGAGTGTTGGGCTTAGCATTGTGGAAAACCCTTCCTCCAGCAATGGTGACTTGATGTTTTTTCAATGAATTTAATATCCGGTTTATAATTTGTTCATGTAATTTCGTATTGGCTATGACTAATGCTATTTTTCCACATTTTGCTGTATGTTGACCGACTGAGTCCAAAACATCGAGGCCAAAGCTATAGCTTTTACCTTTAAAATTGCGTATCAATTCATATGCTTCTTTTTTTAATTGGTTCTTATCCATTAAATCCACACCTTTTACATTAATTTATATAATAATAGACATTTATGCCACTTTTTGTTACCAAATGATAATGAAAATCTGGATAGGATATAAAACAGGAATTCGACATGCCATGGCATGTCGCTACATTAAACGAGTACAATAAAATGTGTAAAATCTTTTGTAGGGGCTTGATTTTATCAATCCCGTAGATGGGTTTCCAATATAAGTATAACAATTAATAATTATATTCAAATAATAAAAGCCTTGCATTTTTTTACTAAAAAAATCTCAAAATTCTCAATCTCCCAATTCATTTTTGGGAAATCACCAATTGACAGTACAAGTTTTTTCATCTGGTGTTCCATCATCGTAAGTTCCACTGAAAGCAATTTTTAAAGTTCCTGTCAATATTCCTGGAGTAACAGTCAAATCTACACATCCTGAATTTGTCTCGGATTGTCCCGCTGGGCAATAAGCTTCTGCTTCAGGAATACCCTGTGCCGGCCCACAAATACCTAAAACACAAACTGTTACTTCAACCTTGGTAATTGTAAAACCCTGAGTGCTATTATTGGCAAGGCTACTCTGATAACAGATTTGATTATTGGAAAGCTGGGTAGTTATGGAGCAAACTAGATTGCTCGATAGGTCGTTTTGTGGAGTACCGCTGCAACCATTTAAGAAAATGATAAACGTTAAAGATAAAATAGCTAAAATAAAAGCTCTTTTCAATACATACCTCCTTTAATAAATGATATCTTTTATTCATTTTAAAAAAAGTATATTATTGATTCTTTGCTTATACAAGTCTTCAAAATTCAATCGGTTATAATCTTTGTGATCTTTTAATTCTTCCCACAACAACAAATCTCGTTCAATAATATTTTTTTGATAAAGTGAGTCTTCCTAGACTCTCCCTAAGTCTCCTCAAAGCACCTAGTGTAGGTCTATTCTATCGGCTTATTGAACTATAACTACCCCAGTCATTCTCCCCGTAGGTTGAAATTTACAACGATAGTGAAATTGCCCAGTGTTTATAAAAGTTCTTTCATAGATCCATCCTGGTTCTATAGCTCCACTATCAAAAAACACTCCCTCCATCTCATTTGACATTTGACAGGTAACTGAATGGACTTCTGTATCCATATTTACCCAAGTAATTTTTGTTCCTGGGGTGACAGTGATCGTTTGAGGAACAAAGCTGTCATTAATCATAAATACCGTGTTTTCTGGTACTGTTGTAGGTTGAGGTGAATGAGGGGTACAACCGGAGAAGATAATTACCAAAACCAATATGAAAAAACCGGGATATAAAATTCTTTTTATAAAATTGCCCAATTCTCTTTCCCTCCTCAAGAACTGAAATCAAAAAAACAATATTTCCCTTATTATAGCAAACTATTTAGTGTATTTTAAAAATTCCAGTATAATTCTCATAGAAGTAATAGGAGGACAATTATATAAATCATTTAAAAATTTTAGGATTGACGTTTGGGTCACTTTTGCCATGAACCATAACAATGAAAACTTCAAGAGTCCCTTTTAAAAAATTTATTCTTTTAAATCTTTTTAACTCTGTAGCAGTTATTTTAGACGGTTACCAAGTTAGCTTAAAATGAAAGAGAGTTTCTCGAAACTAATTAGGAATGATCAAGTAGTTCAAGAGATAAATTCTTTACCATTTACTGGAAATGCTCGGTTGAATCCTATTTTAATAAGCCATAAGTTTTGTTTACATCGAGAACAAAGATAATTCCTTTTCCTGGCTCATCAATTTTGAGCTCTTCCCTAATTTTTTGAACAATTGGATCGGTGAGATCGCTCTTCGAAATAATAAAAACGATTTCCTTTTCGGGTTCGATCGCCATTGAAAATAAGGTTTCGGTTTCATGAATACCGGAGCCTCTGGCGTTAATAATGGTTCCTCCCCGCGCACCAGCTGATTTCGCTGCATTAATAACCGATTCTGCTTGACCCTTATCAACTACCACAAATATCGCATTATACATAATATTTTCCCCTATCTCGCTTTTCGTCTTTTTTCTAAAAATACAATTTTGAGCTCCCAAATAATTACTTAAAGAGAACGTAAAAGCAATTCCTTGGTTCGGTTTTTGTAAGTCGAATTTCTTTTCGATGGCATTCATGACCAAATATCCTAATTCTTTTTCAGCCACAATAAATACAATCTCTCTTCTTATTTCAAAAAGCTCAAGAGCTTCTAACCAATGGTTCTTGATTGTTCCCTTGCCTAAAATAACAGTTGCACCACTAATACCATGCTGTTTTGCAAATTTAATAATTTTACTCCCAACACCATGGTTCACTATTACACAAAACAATTCATACTCTTTACTCTCAGGACATATATCCATTCTTCTTTTATATCCCTCTTTTTCCTGATTTTCGTTTATAGAGAATACCAATAATTTGTATAGCAATCAACGGTGTTAATGCCACCATAGCTATCATTCCAAATCCATCAATTAAAATATTAGCACCTTGAGTTGCACTGGCCGTACCTTGTGAGAATGCTAAAATAAAAGTTGCCGTCATTGGACCAGAGGCAACACCTCCTGAATCAAAAGCAATTCCAACAAATAAATTTGGGACAAAAAAAGACATCACCAAAGCAATAAAAAATCCCGGCAAAAGATAGTGCCACAATTGAATTCCTGGTATGACAATCCTAAGCATTGACAAAGCCACAGCAATACCCACTCCTACCGATAGGGCAATATTGATTATTCTTTTCTGAATATATCCAGAAGTTATATCCTCAATTTGCTCGGTTAAAACGTGGACAGCCGGTTCAGCTAATACTGTGACCAACCCTAAAATAAAACCCACAATAACAATTATCCAATGGCTATTGAGTGATGCCACCTTATAACCGATTATATGCCCAACTTCCATAAATCCTGCGTTGACACCAAGCAAAAAAATCACCAGTCCAATATAGGCATAGATGAGTCCTTTAAAAACTCGAATGAATGCTCTTTTTGGTAAATCTTTGACAATAAACTTATACAATATAAAAACAACCAACAAGGGAAACATGGCGAGCATTATTTCAATCATTATAACCGGGAGTTTTTGAATAAAGGGATCTAGAACGGATGAAGAATGTGGAATTTGATTGACTGCTACATTTGAGAATGTATTTTGCCTTATTAATAAACTTACCAGAATAATAGATAGAATTGGCCCTATTGAAGTAATACCGACTAAACCAAAGCTATCTTCCTCCGAAGCTATCCCGTTCTTTTTTAGAGAAGAAATACCGACGGCGAGAGCTAAGATAAAAGGAACGGTCATAGCACCGGTGGTTGCACCAGAAGCATCAAAACCTATTGCTAAATATTCCGGGGTTGAAAAAAAAGAGAGAATTAAAACTATAAAATACATTCCTATGAGAACTTTTTGAAGAGATATATTAAATATAATTCGAAACAAACCAATGGTCATAAGAATTGCTATTCCAATAGAAACGGTAATCAAAATGCTTATTTTGGAAATGGTTCCAGATGTCACTAAATCAATTTGATTGGCTAAGACATGCAAATCAGGTTCAGCAATCGAAATAAAAAATCCCAAAATGAGGCCGGCAATGCCTATAATTATTATCTTGTTACTTTTTACCAATACCGAACCCATGAGATGACCAATTTGACTCACACCCAAGTCTACACCTAATAAGAAAACTGATAGACCAATAAATATTAAAGCAGCACCAATTATAAATCTGAACAGCTGATACAATTCCACCGGAGCAATTGTAAAATGGAGAATAAAAACGATAATGGTGATAGGAAAAACCGAAACGAATACTTCTCTTAGTTTATCAACCAGAATATTCAAAAATATTAGTTCCTTTCAATTAAAAATTGCAATGGTCTTTTTTATAACTGATGAATTATTTTTAAGCTTATTTATTAGTTCCTGAACACATCATAAAAGAATTTGAGATTCTTATCAAGACAACCTTTTCCTTAGCTTCTCTTGATTTACTCATTGTGACAGCCAACTTACTTGACAATCGAATCAATGAAAACCTACAATTGAATTTAGAATTTAATAAAGGAGGGAATTACCATGAAGGTAAAAAAAGTGTTTTTAAGTCTTCTAATTCTGGCTCTCTTACTATCTATTTCAATACCAGTTCTTGCTTTAACTTACGGATACGTTACGCCTGGTCCAGATACTTGGTATAAAAAGGATGTTGAGGGATTTTCCTATGGAGCTGAGATGGCTGGTGTTGAGGTGATCGTCTTGAATTCCGATTATGACACCGAAAAAGAAATTACCAACATTAAAACTTTAATAGATATGGGCATTGATGGAATGTGTATTTTCTCGTTCAACCCCAACGGTGCTTTTATAGCTGCCCGTGAATGTGCCGCTGCCGGAGTCCCGTTAGTGGTTACCGACAATGTCGGTCAGGTCTTAGCCTCTCCCGATGAGGTGGTCGCCTGCATCGATTTTGACTGGAAAGGTATGGGTGTGAATGTTGCCGAATATATCGCTAACAATTATCCAGGAGAAAAAATTGCAGTCATCATGGGTTTGTTTGAACACATTCCAGTTCAAATGTTCCGGGAGTCCTTCGAACCCAAAGTTGCCGAATTGGGTAAGAATGAAATTGTAGCAGTGCGAGATGGAAAATACACTCCTACTGTCGCTGTCGACCAGGCCCAAGATCTTATCGAATCCGGGTACGATTTCACCATTCTTTTTGTCTTTAATGAAGAGATGGGTGCAGCAGTAGTTCGAATGCTTAAAGGACGAGATTTATTGAATAATCCTATCAAAGTCATCACTACCAATGGAGCTCCGTATGGCATTGAATTGATTAAAGAGGGAGGCATTCAATACTCAATCTCGACTTCACCCGGTTGGGAGGGCCTAGTTTCTTTCCTGGCTCTCCATTCTTATGTGAAAGGACAGATTACTGACAAACGCCAGCAAATTCTTTTACCAAATACAC
Organism: Atribacter laminatus; assembly: GCF_015775515.1. Lineage (NCBI taxonomy): Bacteria > Pseudomonadati > Atribacterota > Atribacteria > Atribacterales > Atribacteraceae > Atribacter > Atribacter laminatus. The sequence goes on along the minus strand of NZ_CP065383.1, from coordinate 2,153,515 downwards.
CAATAACACCTGAAACAATAGACGATAAAACCAAGGTGGTTCCTTGGGATGTCGATCCAGTTTGGATCGAACTCACCAAAACCTATTTTCCTCAATATAATGACCTTGAAGTTTATTAAAATTTGAATAGAAAAGAGTGCAACGGGGAAACCCCCCGTTGCATTACTTTTCTAAATCCGATAAAAAATGGAAAAATACCAACTTTTAGTCTCTCTCCAAAATATCATCAAAATCTACGGCGTTCATAAAGTTCTTGATAATGTTTCTTTCGACTTAAAAAAGGGTGAGATTCATTGTCTGGTCGGTGAGAATGGCGCTGGAAAATCAACTCTCATCAAAATTCTGTCAGGAGCCATCTCTCCCGAAAGCGGTGAGTTATATATTACCGGTCAGAAAGTGGCGTCAATGACTCCCAGAAAAGCCATTGAATTGGGGATTTCCACTGTCTATCAAGATGCCGAGCTGGTTGAGTCTCTCACCGTTTCTGATAATATTTTCCTTGGTGATGAAAAATCAGCTTCTCTTCCCTTTATTGTCGATAAAAAAACACAATTTCAAAAAGCACAAGAAATAATCAACACTCTCCACATGAATTTACCGGTTGACGCTTTAGTGGAGGATCTCTCCGTTTCCCAAAAACAGATGCTTGAAATTGTTAAAGCTCTCTATCGTGATTCTAAAATCATCATCATGGATGAACCGACCAGCTCCCTCGGTTTAGAAGAAAAGAAAGCTTTGATGAGTATCATTCAGAGCCTTAAACAACGTGGTATCGGTATTATCTATATTTCACATTATTTAGAAGAAATATTTATGATAGGCGATAGAGTGACAATTTTAAAAGATGGAAGGTTAGTCAACACCTATGAGGTGGCTTCAGTTGATATAGAAACGGTGATTCGGGGTATGGTTGGCCGAGAGGCTTCAGCTTTTTATCGCAGAAAAAAATTTCCTATTGGTCCGATACAAGTCCAAATTCAAAATCTATCAAAAAAAGACGTCCTGCACCCGGTTAATTTTGAAATTAAAAAAGGTGAAATTTTAGGAGTTGGAGGTTTAGTAGGTGCTGGTCGTTCAGAATTGGTCGGGCTGATCTTTGGGATTCAGCAATCCGATAGCGGAAAGATAATCATCAACGGAAAAGAAGCCATAATTCATAACCCCCGGGATGCTATTCGAGCTGGCATCGGCCTGATAACTGAAGATCGTCGCAAACTCGGTCTCTTCATTGGCAGAAACCTCATTGAAAACATGGCCTTAGTCCATAATGACATTTTTAAAGGCTTTATCGTCGATCGCGATGAAGAAAAAGAACTCTCAAATCAAATGGTGGAAGAGTTATCCATCGCAACCAGTGATATCAATCAACTGGTAGAAGAGCTATCAGGAGGCAATCAACAAAAAGTGGTTATCGCCAGATGGCTTCTTGATGATGCCATTTTGTGTATCTTTGATGAGCCCACCAAGGGAGTAGATATTGGTGCCAAGCAGCAAATCTATGAACTCATAATAGAATTAGCCGAAAAAGGAAAGAGTATCATTATGGTCTCCTCTGATATGCCAGAACTGCTTTCTTTAAGCGACCGGATTGTAGTGATGCGCGATAACCGAATTGTGGAAATCCTTGATAACCATCAAATCAAAGAAGAAGATTTAATCAAAAAATTCATGGGGGTTGAGGAAAAGGGAGAAAGAACTAATGCAGACAAACCCTAGTATGAAATCACCTGATATGGTAAAGGGAACATTGGTTAAAAATAATAAGCTTCAATCGGTGATCCGAAGTCAGTGGTTTCTTCTTCTATTAGCTGAATTTCTGATTGCTATCATTACTGGAATCGTTAATCCCAGGTTTTTTACCATAAGCAATATTATTAATGTTTTGGAACAAATAGCCGTTCTTGGAATTGTCTCATCAGGAATGACATTATTAATCATTTCCGGTGAAATTGATATTTCAGTCGGTGCCAATATAGGATTATCATCCTGTGTAATGGCAATTATGATTAAAAGCGGGATTAGTGTCTTCCCTTCCTTTGTCATTGGTATTGCTCTGGCAATTTTTAGTAGTTTTTTAGTCGGGTTGACTGCTCATACCTTTAAAGCCCCTTCATTTATTACATCCCTGGCATTTATCAGTGTTTTCCAGGGAATCGCTTTGGCCATCACCAAAGGATCTTTTCAAACTATCTACGGCCAGGCTGAAACGATTGGTATGACTCGTTTAGGAAATATACTTCCTTTGAGCTTTGTCATCAGCTTGGGCGCTTATTTAATTGTTCATTTCATACTGGCTTATACCAAGTTTGGACGGAGAATTTACTCAGTAGGTAGCAATCCAGCGGCAGCATATCTCTCGGGTATTTCGGTGGTTAAAACCAAGTATCATGCTTTTCTTTTCAGCGGTTTTTTAGTTGGAATCGGCTCCATGGTTTTACTCTCGAGGATTGGCGCTGCCCAACCTTCAACCGGAAGCGGTATTGAGCTGAAAGCCATTGGAGCTGTAGTCATCGGTGGTACACCTCTATCGGGAGGAAAAGGAAGAATTATCGGAACCCTTCTGGGAGTCCTGCTCATGGGGATCATCTCCAATGCCCTCAACATGATGCGGGTGAACCCCTATTATCAACAGGTTACCTTTGGTTTACTCATCATCGCTTCGCTGGCTATGAGTATTTTTAGTTCCTATAAGAGTCATGCTCGATCAGGAAAAAGTACTAAAAAAGCTATTGGGTAAAAAGGAGAGCTTCTTATGAAAATTAGTTTTCACACTGATGCTTTTAATTCGTCAGTTTTTAATTTCGAAAAAGCCTTGCAATGGGCACAAAAAAATGATGTTCATTTTATCGAATGCGGATCTTTAGAAGGAGTTAATTGGATACATGGTTTGGGGTATTTCCCTCATATTTCTTTATCCGAAGACCCTCTGGAAATTAAAGAAAAGATGGAATCCTACGGTGTTGGTTTTTCTCAAATTGATGCAGCTTATCCTTTATCGGGACATGATGGTTTATTTTTCGGTGTGCAGTATGTTTTAAAAACACTCCCCTGGGCGAAGATTGCCAATTGTCCCAATATCGCAACTACTGATGGGTTGCTTAAACCAGAAGGACTCTCCGAAATCGATTGCTTGGAACTTATGAAACATGCTTATGGAACCATTATTGAGAAAGCCGAACGATATAAGATTAACATTAATATTGAAGTCCATGGATATTTCACAACGAAACCAGAACTTTTAGATAAAATGCTCAACTTTGCTCAAAGCGATTATTTTGGCTTGAATCTTGATACTGGTAATAGTTTTATAGCCGGTCAAGATCCAGTTGCTTACTGTAAACAATTTATTAAAAGAATTAAACATGTCCATATTAAAGATGTATCACAAAGTTTAGCAGATTCCTTGCGAGGAAAAGAAACCGGTATCGGTATTAGCCATGCAGCTATTGGTGATGGAGTAAATGCCGAAAACATTGTAACCGTTATTAAAATGCTCCGAGATTTTGGCTATAACGGTGTATTGAGTATAGAATGTGAGGGCCAGGGCGGACCATTAATCGAGAAATCTCTTCATTGGCTCAGGAAAACTCTCCAAATTTTGAACATTCCAGAGGAAAAAAGCCTTTAGCCTAACTTAAAAAAATAACCCTTGAATTTATAGCTGGAAAAATTGCTACAAAATAACTATTCATTAAACAATCGGTTACAATTAATCGATCTAAAATTTGCTGTTTTATCTTCGATTTTTAAAGAATGCACGATGCTTTGACAGAGGATATTTTCTATGATAAATTGTAATCGGTTGCATTATTTCATCTATAATCATAAATAGAACACATATACAAAATAAATGAGGCAGGGGAAATTATGAATCAGTTGAACTCAACCTTAAGCGTTCCTTTGGTCGTGATGAAGGGGATTATCAAACGTTTTCCTGGAGTTATTGCTCTTAACCAGGTTGATTTTGAACTCCTTCCCGGAGAAGTTCATGTTCTGCTTGGTGAAAACGGAGCTGGAAAGTCAACTCTTATTAAGGTACTGAGTGGAGCATTCCCTGCTGATAGTGGAGAAATTTTTATTTATGGTGAAAAAGTCATCATCGAATCTCCAGAAGTCCCTCTTAAAAAAGGACTTCGTTTTATTTATCAAGAACTCAATCTGGTTCCTCAAATTGATATTGCCCGAAACATATTCCTTGGAGTTGAACCGTTAATAATTCGGAATTTGGGTGTTATTAATACCTCTACCCTCTACAAAACTGCTTCCCAGCTTTTAGAACGCTTTAATATTCAATTAGATCCTCACCGAATAGTATCAACACTCAGCGTTACCCAGCAAAAAATGGTTGAGATTGCTCGAGCTTTGGTTACCGATGCTCGGGTTATCGTTCTTGATGAACCAACTGATGTTTTAGAAAGCACTTCTCGCAATGACCTTTTCAAAGTAATTAACCACCTCAAAAAAGAGGGTGTTGGCTTTATCTATATCTCCCACCGCTATGCTGAAGTTTACGAATTAGGTGATAGAGTCACCATCCTACGGGATGGAAAGAACGTTGGTACTTTTTCAATTCACGACCTCACTCTTGAAACTATGATTGAAAAAATGATCGGTGGGAAAATTGGCAAACAATATCCTTCCCTTCCGGCTCCTCGGGAACAAATTATTCTTCGATTGGAAAATTTTTATAAAGGCACATTGGTTCAAGGTGTTGATTTCTCACTTCGAAAAGGAGAAATATTAGGAATAACCGGTTTAATGGGAGCTGGAAAAACCGAGCTGGCTCGGGCGATCGCCGGTGTTGACCCACCTACCAGTGGAAATCTTTATATTGAAGATAAAAAAGTTATGGTAAGAACTCCTGAAGAAGCCATCCGTCATGGTATCTCATTTCTTACTGAAAATCGAAAAACTGAAGGAGTAATTCTCGATCAATCCTTAAGAAACAATTATGGACTACCCAATATTAATCGATTGAGTCCTTTCGGCATGGTGAAAATAAAAAAAATGAATGATGAGATAGATTTTTACATAAAAGAGCTAACCATCAAAACACCACATCGTTTTACCCTGGCAGGTCAGCTCTCCGGAGGAAATCAACAAAAACTTGTTTTAGCTAAGTGGTTAGGTACTCATGCCAAAGTCATCATTTTTGACGAACCTACTCGTGGTATCGACATCATTGGTCGTAGAGAGGTGTACCGAATTATGCAAGAACTCCTGGCTGAGGGAACCTCTATCATTATGTTTACTTCCGATTATGCTGAAGCCATGGAAATGAGTCATCGTGTCATGGTAATGCGGCGGGGTAAAATTGTGAAAGAATTTCCTCGTAGTTCAGCAAGTGAAGATGACATTCTCAAGGCCGCCATAGGTGTTGGAGAATTTCGTTAATTGTCAGTATTGCTCTCGCCTTATAGCGGCTGGAGATTTGAGGAGGTGGTTTAAAGAGAAGATTGTTTTTAGGTTTGTAAGAAGCCAAGAGAGATGATCAAAATTACCTTAAAATTGCCAAAAAAACTATTGTTTATTAAAAAAAGAAGATAAGCCTTTAATCAAGCATCGTTTAAAACAATGAAGCCTCATGTGATTCGCTTTAATAGAGTATATAGGGGAGGATAGGGAACATGGTTTCATCATCCCTGTTGAAGCAATTTCAACGGGCTACACAAGCTCTCTTAGGATTGGTTGCTATCAATGTGATTTTTTTCATTTTTGCACCAACCTACCGAGCAATCAGCAATTTCCAAACCATTTTTTCCCAGGCAACAGTCCTGGGTGTCATGGCGGTGGGCACCACGGTTGTTCTTCTATCCGCAGGTCTTGACTTATCAGTTGGATCGATTCTTACTTTTGTAGCTGTTTCTGTGGGCAGCATGCTCAACCTCCAATATCCAGTTTGGCTCATAGTATTCATCGCTCTCGGCATTGGCGCTTTTTGGGGAACCGTAAATGGCTTGATTATTGTAATCACCGGCGTTTCACCATTGATCGTTACTTTGGGGATGATGATGGTACTTCGGGGTTTCTCAGAATTGTTGGGTGCCGGAAAAGACATGTCTTCCTTTCCTCGTGCTTTTCGGGCACTGGGATCAGGCTATTTTATACCAGTTTTAATTATGGCTGCTGCTTACCTGGTGGTAGCATTTATACTGGGCAAAACTCGCCTTGGTTTTAATACCTATGCTATAGGAGGAAACCAGGAAGTCGCTCGTTTGTCCGGAATTAGAGTCAACAAATGCAAGGTCATTTACTACGCCATCGGTGGTTTAATGGCGGGACTGGCGGCAGTACTATTAACTGCCAGGTTAAATTTTGCTAATTCTACTTTTGGTCAGGGCATGGAAATGAATTCAATTGCTGCCGTGGTTATTGGTGGAACCAGCATGTCAGGTGGGATTGGTGGAGTTGGAAGAACGATCATCGGAGTCCTGATCATGACTTGTTTAGCAAGCGGATTAAGTCATATGGGAGTTGGTTCTTCCTGGCAACGGGTTTCTATTGGTATCGTTATTATTTTAGCTGTCTGGATTGATACCGCTCAACGAAAAAGAACTTTATAGAATGGGTGCTCTTTTACCAGCGAGTTTGAGTCTCTTTTTTTCCAGAAATAATAAACTTTTAATCAAAAGTCAATAAGGAAAAAATTAAAATTAAATCTGAAGGGGGGATTTATTGTGATGAAAAAGCTTTTTTTACTTGGAATATTGAGTCTTTTTCTTTGTGTTTTAGTCGGAAATGTGGCATTGGGTGAAGAAGAGAAAATTTCTATAGCCTATATAGGAGCCTCTACAGACCTGCCTTTTTGGATTACTTTAAGAAATGAAGCCCGCAATCAAGCTAATGAACTTGGTGTAGAGTTTATCGATCTCACTCCTCCCAGCATGGATGCTCAAGCTCAAAAGAACTCCTTCGATAATGCTATTCAAATGGGAGTTAGCGGAATTATTGTAGGCGCAGCTGACAGCAGGGCATTCGACGATTCACTGGACAAAGCAAGTGAAGTTGGAATTCCGGTAGTCGCCGTCGATACCGGCATCGACCATCCTCATATTGCCTCCCTGGTGCAAACTGATAACCTTTCCTCGGCCAAAATTGCCGGTCAATATATCCTCGACCACATGACTCGACCTGGAAAAGTATTAATCATTGGTGGTGTTTTAGGACACCAAACTGGCGATGCTCGTAAAAATGGCGTAACCGAAGTTCTTGAAGCTGCTGGGGTTGAAGTGATTTTCCGGGCTGCCGATTGGCTTCCAGAGAAAGCCTATGAAGTTGCCCAAAACGAGTTAGCCGCCAATCCAGACCTAACAGCAGTTTTCGCTGCCTGGGATCCAGGAGCTATGTCAGCGAAATCCGTGGTAGCCGAAAGAGGACTGACGGGAAAGATTATTATTGTTGGATTCGATGGCGATCCAGCTAACTTAAAAGCAATTAAAGAAGGTGAAATCCTGGCTACCATCAAACAAGATAACGTGAAAATGGGTCGTGATTCAATCTCGCTCTTGGTTGACATCATTAATGGGAAAGAAGTGCCAAAATATATTCCGATTGATGGTTTTATCATCGATCAAAGCAATGTGGATGAATTTCTTCAATAAATAGAAAACTTTTTAACCGATGTCTGGTTATTTAAAAATCAACCAGACATCGGTTTTTTATTACTTTTTTTAATGCCCCCCTGAAAAACAGCGTTTAGTTATAATTTTAGCTTTATTCTGATCTTCTTTCGTCAAGACAAAAAGAAAAAAAAGTCGTCCCTCATCCCTATCCTTTTTACTCCTTCCCCCTTAATTATTTTTATGCCTATTCAAAACTTAAAAATTCCACCAATATCCAATTATTTTCTATGAAATATATTATAATCAACAGCAGGAGGTACCCTCATGAATGATGTTTTTGTTCTCTTGGGAATTGATATGGAAACCGATATCGGCAGTTTCACTCCCTTTTTGCAAGGAGTTGAAAAGGGAACTCCTTTACTTTTAAAACTTTTTAATAAAAAAGGAATTCCGGCAACCTTTTTATGGGTGGCCGATATCATATCGCAGTTTAAACCCTTGACCAAAGAGATTGAAAGATGTGGTCATGAAAATGGCTGTCATACTCTCCAACATGAGACGCTTGGTGAGCCATACTTTGATATTCCCCTCATTAAGCCAGTGCTCTCTGAAGAGGTTGCTTATCGAATTCAAAAAGCAACTGAAATAGTCGGCGACGTCATTGGAACTCAACCCCTTTCTTTCCGTACCACCCGGTTTTGGGGAAACGAAATAACCTTGAATACATTGAATGATTTAGGTTATTTAGCCGACTCGTCTTACCCAATGTATTATTATAAAAAACAGCTTACCCCTTACCATCCTTCACGAGAGAATTGGACCGAAAGTGGCAATTTAAATATTTTAGAAATTCCAACCTTTGCCGACTTAACCATTGAAAGCCACGATGAATACGGACGAGACCGTGATCAGTGGCCAATTTTTCGAATCGAAGGTTCCCAGGTATTAATGAATCATATCGAAAACATGATTACCTACTTCTCCGAGCGAAACCTCCCTAAGGTTTTTTGTTTTTATCTCCATCCTTGGGAATTTATTGAGGTACCCAGTCGGCTTACTTATGGAGAAGCTACTATCGAACCATTTCCCTTTATAACTAAAAACTGCGGTCTGAAGGCCCTCCAAGAGCTTTCCATCCTTATTGATGAATTGCTTCAGATTGGGGGACAATTTTATACTTTTCAGGATTTCGCCAAAATTTGGAACAAACAACTGAGTGATGAATGATGGGTGAGGCACCATCTTATTAGTATTAGAAACGGAGGTCGCAATGAAGGCACTATGCATAGTTATTTTAATTCTGGTAATTGTAGTTGCACTATTTTTAGTTGGCATTCACATCAAACCTCGACCATTTCCCCCCTTCCCACGGTCGGCTACATTAATCCTAAATACAATTCCCTTACCAGACGGTTTACCAAAACCGGTAGAACGTTTTTACCAATTAATATATGGGGATAACATTCCGGTTATTGATTCAGCAGTTGTCAGTGGTCGCCTACGCCTTCGTATTATGGGTATAACCTTCCCCGGACGATTCCGCTTTGTCCATGAAACCGGGAAAGGATACCGTCATTATATTGAGTCCACTCTCCTTGGTTTTCCTATTATAAGAGTTAATGAGTTCTATTTAAACGGCAAAGGTCGTCTGGAACTCCCCTTCGGAATCAGTGAAGGTCCAGAAATCGATCAAGGAGGCAATCTCGGTATGTGGGCAGAGTCTACATTTTTTCCAGCCATTTGGTTGACCGATCCCAGAGTTCGTTGGGAACCGCTCGATCAAGATTCAGCAGTTCTAGTTGTTCCCTTCAGAGAGAAGGAAGAGCGCTTTATTGTGCGATTTGACCCTCAAACCGGTTACTTAAAACTTATGGAGGCCATGCGCTATAAAAGCTCTGGTGATAAGCATAAGGTGCTTTGGCTTGCTGAAACCTTGAAATGGGGTTCTGTCGATGGACATTTTCTTATGGTAGAAGGAAGTGCCACCTGGCTTGATGAAGGAAAACCCTGGGCAGTTTTTACCGTTGATGATGTCGTTTATCAAGCAGATGTAAGTAACTACGTAAATGCTTATGGTTTATAACTAATTTGGTGTTTCGAAACAATGTATCTGTTTATCCTTAAGCTCATTTGTGGAATTATTAAATAAAAATATACCATAGGTTAAAAATTGATTGGGCACAATAAGTTGTGCCCAATCAACTAATTAATTCCTTTTTTTATAAGTTATTGGGCCTTGCGACCAATCGGTAAGATCCAACCATTCCTGAGGATAACCCACTTGTTGGGCCATTTTTTTAGGTTCGCTAAACATACCGTCGTCATAGCGGACGATGAGTTGGTCGGCAAAGTTCCACCATTCTTTTACCAAAAATTCGGCGTTTTGTGTTGAATAATTGGTAAGATATTCCCGAGCCAAATCCGGATTCGATTGATAGATTTCCAGCGCTGTCTTTTGAACTACTGGTAAAAGTTCCAGCATCTTTAACTCATATTTATCCTGCATGAGGGCGATATCAGCTCGCATTGCTTTATAATTTAAATTTGCCCAATTGGAAACGAAATTGAAAGCCCACCAGGCACTGTCCCGGCTAAATTGTGCAGTATCGACCTGAGAGAAAGATAGAGGAAGGGATTGAACTCCAGCAAAAAAGGGAATAAATAATGTTTCAGAAGGCTTATCCAAACCGACCCATAAAATCCCTCCGATTGGATCAGGAAGGTCGGCTTTCCCTTGACAAATAGTGGAATAACCGCAATAAAATACCGATATTGGTCTTTCCCAGGCTCCGAGCAACTCCCTATTTGGGTTTCCAACATCACCTTGTCCATCATTCGGTCCGTAGCAACGGCTGGGATTCCCAAAGGGTCCGGCTGCGATTCCTTTGGTCAGGTCAAACTCGGTTCCTTCATAATGATCCCGCATCAGCATCATTACATCTCTTACGCTGAGCTTTTGATCGGGTTGAATTGAAAAAGGATAATCCCGAGTAAAGCCATCCTCAACCCAGGGAGAAAACTCACGAGAGGGTGCAACCATTGAAAAAAGCCGCCATACCCGGCGCAAGGAATAATAGGGATGATTATATTCACCAAGGCTCACGGTTTTCAACCAATCAAGATGGCCATCGGCCGCTTTCCACCAGCCATGTTTTTCGGCTATTTCAAATAAATTGGATGAAAAAAGAATATCAGGATCATCTGGATCGATCTCTCGAATACGAAACTGATTTGCAGCAACAAAGATTTCACCGTCGGGCACTTTTTTTGCAACCCATAACCCACCGGTTTCATCTGGTGAAGGAGCCATTTCCATGACCCAGGCTTCTTTGGGATCAGCTACTGGCAAGGTTTCTCCAGTACCGTAATATCCGTATTCATCGATTAGTTTTCCCATAAGCTCAACCGCTTCTCGAGCGGTTTTGCAGCGTTCCAGTGCAACACGTGATAATTCTGAAGAATAAAATATCAGTTTTTCCGGTTTTGGATCAAGCTGTACTTTTGCTCCGTCGGTGCATTCTCCAAACATGAGCTGATTTTCATTCATAATGCCGTATGAACCGTCAAAGTAAGCATAGGTATGGGCGACTTGAGGAATATATCCCAAAGGAATTGATTGAGGAAACCCGGGGGTATTGTATCCTGGCCCACGATCAGTTGCATTGATCCGAGGATAAAAAAAACTGGCATATTGTGGAAATTCATCGATTGCCGCTGCTGAGCAATAAACTGGTCGGAGTTCACCCTCTTGGTGATCCATGGCTGGCACATAAATAATCCTCTGGTCGATAAGATGGTTATCATCGGAATGAGCAACCAGCATTGAACCATCTATAGTGGCGCCTGGAGTGACAATCAAAGTTGTACAAGATAAAGCTGTTGACTGAAATAACAATACTAGAATAAAAGTATAAATCATTGATAATAGCAATTGCTTTTTGAATGAGATCATTTTAGCCCCCTCTTCGAAGAATTTTTTACTTTCCAAATTTCTCCTATTTATAATATCTCAAAAATTTCCATTCTTGAATAAAATTTTAATATTTAAAGAAAAAAATTACTTGAATATTGAAATATATTTCTTGACATAACTATAATAAAAAATTAGAATAAGAGAAAATCTAAAACGTTTTAGGTGTATAATGTCGGTTACCTTAAAAGATGTATCAAAATTAGCTGGAGTATCACTTGCTACGGCTTCTTTAGTGTTAAATAATCAAAAAGGAGTCTCCGAGAAATCAAGACTAAAGGTTTTAGATGCTGCACAAAAGCTCGGCTATCGTCCCAATATCCTAGCTCGAAGTTTGATCAAAGGGAAAACTAATACCGTCCTTCTCTGTGCCTTTATAAAAGAACAAGGTAAACTTTCTGCCTTTTATGGGGAATTGATTAACAGTCTCCTTACTGCAGTATCCTATCAGGAATTTTATCTCCAGATGGTAGTCAAGGGCGAATTCTATAATGGACATCCCTTAGATAAGAGAACCGCTTTCTTGGATATTGCTCATAACCGCTTATTTGAAGGACTGATTATTCTTTCTCATTGGCCAATTTCCTATTCCGAGGTTGGCGATCTTGTGAAGGAAAACTTCCCCTTTGTTATCGTTAATCAGAAAGTTGATGGCGAAGGAGTAAGTTACATAGACATTGATCATTATGGGGGTACCAAAGAAGCCATCAATTATTTAATTAAAAAGGGACACCGACGTATTGCCCATATACGCGGTCCGATGGATCATCTCCATGCGCAAGAACGTTATAGGGCCTATGTCGACACTCTCCTTGAAAATGAAATTTCCTTAAAAAAAGAGTATATTATAGAAGGTAACTTCCGACGTCTCAGCGGAAGAACAGCCATGGAAAGACTTCTCGAAAAAAAACCTTATCCAACTGCTATATATGCTGCGAACGATAAAATGGCTATTGGAGCGCTTCAAGCTGCTAAAGAAAATGGCTTAAATGTTCCTCAAGATTTAGACATTGTCGGGTTTGATGGAATTGAAGCGGTGAAATATACTGATCCACCTCTTCCAACTGTTGAGCAACCGCTTGAAGAATTGGGAAAATTGGCAGCAACCATGCTTATAGAAAACATTAAAGGAGGCGATAGAAGAAAGGTTATTTTACCTTGTCGATTGGATACCTGGGATAATCTAAATCAAAAAACTTAATAATAATTATTGTAGAATTTCCATAATTTTTTTCGATCTTTCAGGGGATATTCATAGATTTACAGGAATTAAAGCAAACCGTGTTAAAAATAAATTATTTTGGAGGCTGTTAATTAAATATAAAGGAGGAAAGTTTAATGAAGTATAGGTGGGGAAAATGGTTATCATTGGTTTTAGGCTTGCTTTTGCTTGTGTCTTTCGTTGCCTCTGCACAACTTCCAGCAGGAATTAATCGAGGAGAAACCTTAGTTGTAGACCAATTAACCGGTCGGGTTGGAATGCCCAATAACTTTAATCTCTGGGCTGGTTGGAGAAACCAGGATCGTGGAATCCAACAGCTGCTCCTCGATCCACTGTGGACAGTTGATTACGCCACTGGAGAAATCATTTCTGGTATGGCAGCCGGTCTTCCGGTTTATAATGATGATTTCACCCAGATGACCATCAATTTGCGTGAAGGTTGCACCTGGAGCGATGGAGCTCCGGTCACTGCCGATGACGTTATTTTTACCATTGACATCCACATTAACACTCAAGGGCTCCTCTACCACGGACCAATGGCCCAGTATGTTGATAAGGTTTCTAAATCCGACGACCTTACTGTGGTTGTGGACCTTAAAATTCCAAATTCTCGTTTCCATACCCACTTCTTAGATCGTTGGGGATGCCTCCGGATCATGCCGAAGCATATTTTCGAAAATGTTGAAGACCAGTTGACCTTTGAATACAATCCTCCGGTGGGCAATGGTCCCTATGTATTGTTTGATTATGATCCAGCTGGATTCTGGACACTCTGGGAAAGAAGAGAAGATTGGGACAAAACACCAACTGGAAAACTTTTTGGAGAGCCTCAACCGAAATACGTTCTCTTCCAATGGTTTGAAAGCGAAGAAGGAAAGATTCTTTCCCAACTTCGTCATGAAATAGACATGGCTCAACACACTCCAGAAGGTCTGCGTGCTGTTTTAGATAAAAGTGACGCTGCCCGTGGTTGGAGAAGAGATTGGCCTTGGGTAGTCAACATTGACCCTTGCATTACTGGGATAATGTTCAACAACATGGTACCACCCTATGACAATAAAGAGGTGCGTTGGGCTTTAACCTTGTCAATTGACATTGTTGAATATATGGCGATTGCATTCGACTTAATGGCACCAGTCAGCAACCTTCATCTCCCTCCAGTTCCTGCTTATCTAGAAGCTTTCTTTATCCCAATGCAGGATTGGTTGAAAGATTTCGAACTTGATTTAGGCAATGGAGAAACTTTCAAACCCTACGATCCTGATGTTCCCAATCGAATCGTAGAAGCCGCTAAAGAAAGAGGCTATCCAATACCGGATGATCCAGCCAAAATACAAGAATTATTTGGCATAGGATGGTGGAAGTACGCTCCCGATGTTGCTGAAAAATTACTCAAGAAAAATGGTTTTACCAAGGGTGAAGACGGAAAATGGCTTTTGCCCGATGGATCTCCATGGAAAATTAACCTTCTCTCTGACCCCAGTCCTACTCATCATCAGTTGAAAAATGCTAATGCTGCTGCTGAACAATGGAGGAAGTTCGGAATTGACGCTTCAGCAGGACCAACTGAAGCTTTCAACACTTTGGTCCTTAATGGTGAGTTTGATGTTTCCACACAATGGCCGGCTGCTGAACCTTGGGGTGCTGGCGTTGACCTTTCTCGAACCTTTGACCCCTGGCATTCACGTCTTCTCACTCCTATTGGAGAACCAGTAGCACTTGGCCCCGGTGGAGCAGCCCGATGGTGCAACCCGGTTTTAGATGAAATCATTGAAAAGCTGGAAAAAACCGATCCATTTGCTGCCGTTGAGGAAACTGTTGAATTAGGAATTGAAGCTTTAAAAATCTTAGTCGAAGAAATGCCAACTATTCCAACTTATGGTTATTGTGGTGCTGTTGCCTGGGATGAAACCTATTGGGTAAACTGGCCAGGAGCAGAAAATCCCTATAGTCAACCCTATCACCATTGGCCAAATCTTAAATACATGCTTCCATTGTTGAAGAAAAAATAATACCAATTGCTTCGAGATACCCTGGTGATAATTCACCAGGGTATCTCATCAGGGGGTAAATCATGAGATTTTTCAGAGATTATTTGATCCCAAGGATAATTCAATATATAGTAGTTATTTTTTGCGGAATCACAGCAGTGTTTTTTATACCCCGTTTAACCGGCCAAGATCCGGTTTTAGAAATGATCGCCCAAATTCAATCTCAAGGATCCTCCTTAGACCCAACAGCAGTAGACAGCCTTATGGGAACTCTCAAGGAACTCTATGGTTTAGAAGGGACTCTCTTCCAACAATATGTAACTACCTGGAAAAGAGTATTTGCCTTAGATTTCGGTCCTTCTTTTTTCCAATTCCCTACTCCAGTTTCTGAACTCCTCAAAACCTATCTTCCTTGGACTATTGGACTTTTCGCCACTTCAACCCTCATATCATGGATATTGGGAAACATATTAGGGGGTATTGCCGGATATTTTTCTCGTAAAAACTGGTCTAAAATTATAGATGCTCTCATCATGATTGTCAGACCTGTTCCTCATTACATATTTGGTATTATTGTGCTCATTCTTTTTGGCTACGTTTGGCAGCTTTTTCCGGTTGGTGGAATGATGTTAGGAAGGAGAACTGTTCTGAACTGGAGATTCATTATGACCATACTGCGTTATTCTTTTCTTCCGGCGTTGACTCTGGTCATTCTTGGCGGTGCTGTCTGGTTTCAACAAATGAAACTCCTGGTTCAAAATGTAAAAAGAGAAGATTATGTTCAATATGCTCAAACCGGAGGGGTAAAAGAAAGATTTATCATTTATCGTTATGTATTACGAAACGCCATGTTACCACAAATTACCCAGTTGGCCTTAGCTTTGGGGCAAGTATTTAGCGGAGTTTTGATCGTTGAAATGGTGTTTTCCTATCCAGGAATCGGTTTGCTCCTTTACCGGGGAGTAACCCGTGGCGATTATAATCTGGTTATGGGGATTACCGTTCTTTCTATTCTCACTATCACTACAGCGGTTTTAATTTTAGATCTCTTCTATCCATTGTTCGATCCAAGAATCCGACATAAATAGGTGGTAAAATATGGGAGTTTTAAAAGACCTTTTCAAGGATTATCGATTTGCCGTAGGTTTTATCCTTATCTGTTTTTTGTCCTTTTTAGCCATAGCTTCATTTTTTTCACCCTATGACCCTATAGAGTGGCTGCAGGTTCCGCGGGATAAAGCTCCGTCTTGGTCCAATTTACTGGGAACCAATTCTAAAGGCCAGGATGTTTTTTGGGAGGCAACTTTTGCCATACGTAATTCGCTTATAATTGCCCTTATTGCTGGACTCATTTCGAGAGTCATTGCAGTCATGGTCGGGTTCATAGCCGGATACAAAGGGGGCATTTACGACCGAGTGCTGATGGGAATCACCGATGGACTGTTAGTTATCCCTCTGTTTCTAATTTTAGTTTTGGTAGCTATGTTATTGCGCGAAGCTTTAACTTTAGTGAGTACCGGTCTCCTATTAGCTTTTTTCGGATGGGCATGGGACGCAAGAACCATTCGGTCTCAAGTTTTAAGCCTTCGTGAGCGAGAATTTACCCTAACTTCAGTTCTTTCTGGAAATGGTACTCTTTCATTGGTAAGCAAAGAATATCTCCCTTTAACCATTCCTCTAATTTTCTCAACACTTATTAATAATATAGCCTGGGCTATCGGGATGGAAATTGTTTTAGCGATCCTCGGTTTGGTCAGCTTAGATATTCCCACCTTAGGTACGACATTACAGTGGGCAATTAACTATCAAGCCATTCTTCTCGGACACTGGTGGTGGATACTAACCCCGGTTATTTTAACCATCCTCCTTTTAGTCGCTCTCTACTGGTTTTCAATCAGCGTGAGTGAATATTTAGATCCCAGGATGAGGATTCAAAGAATAGGAGCAAAATAAATGAAGGGAATCGTTGAAGTTGAAAAACTCCAGACTTTTTATGTTTTAGAATACATGGGAAAAAAGAAAACTGTTAAAGCAGTTAATGACGTGACCCTAAGTATACCCGAAAATGAAATTTATGGTATTGCCGGAGAAAGCGGCTGCGGGAAAACCACACTTCTCAAAGCCTTATTTGCTTCTATTGAACCTCCCCTTCAGTTGTTTGAAGGAAAGGTAAGTTACTTGATTAAAGGCAATTTTATCAATGCACTCACTCTTAACGGGAAAGAAAAAAGAGAGTTGCGTTGGACTTATATCTCTTATATCCCCCAAGGATCGATGAGTGTTTTTAATCCGGTTAAAAAGCTAAAGGTAACCTATTTGGATTTTCTGGAAAGTCACGTTCGAGGAAAAGCCGGTCGCGAGCTTCTTTCCTTAGCTCGCCATCATCTCGAACAATTAGGTCTTTCTCCTCATATTTTAGATGCATTTCCCCATCAATTATCAGGTGGAATGCGACAAAGAATCGCTATTGCCCTTTCCACCTTGCTGAAACCTCAGGTAATTCTGGCCGATGAACCAACCACAGCTCTTGATGTCGTAGCCCAAAGAGCAGTTCTCCAACTTATGCGGGATATCCAGAAAGAACTCAAAAATACCTTTGTACTAGTTACTCATGACATGGGCATTCATGCCAATATCACTACAAGTATGGCAATTATGTATGCCGGTAAAATTGTTGAGGTGGGTCCGACTCAAGAAATTTTTTCTAATCCCCTCCAACCCTATACTCAGTTTCTCATAAACTCGCTTCCTCGGATAGGAGATAAATCAAGCAAAAAGAGTGTGCCCGGTGCTCCTCCTTCTCTCCTCAATCCCCCATCGGGGTGCCCTTTTCATCCAAGATGCCCTGAAGTTTCTGATCTTTGTCAAGATAAGATGCCCGCTCTTAATAACAGCACTCATAAACATAAAGTTGCTTGCTGGTTAAGGAGGGAACCAAGTGTCTGAAATTCTTAAAGCACGAAATCTAACCAAAATTTATTCCTTAGGAGGATTGTTCTCTCGAACGAAAATTACCGCGGTGGATCGGATTTCTTTTTCTATTCAACCAGCTGAAATCTTCACTCTGGCTGGAGAAAGTGGCTGCGGAAAAACGACAACTGCTCGAATGATTCTCGGATTTGAATATCCGACCGCTGGTGAGCTACTTTATGAAGATCAAAATTTGGTTGAGCTGAGAGATAAAAAAGCCTGGTTTAAAAAGGTTCAAGCTGTCTTCCAAAATCCTTTCGAAACTTTTAACCCCCTGCGCAAAGTTGAAGATTATTTCTTCGAAACCATCCAAAACTTCCATTTAGATAAGAATGAGAGAGAGACTGAGGAGTTAATTGAGGAAAAGCTCCAAGCAGTTGGCTTATCTCTTTGCGATATTGCCGGAAAATATCCCGGTGAACTTTCTGGGGGACAACTGCAACGAGCGTCTATTGCTCGATCTCTTTTAACCAATCCCTCGCTTCTCATTGCTGATGAGCCGGTATCGATGGTTGATGCTTCTTTGCGAATGTCGGTGGTAAATCTTTTTCGAAAAATGTGCGATTCCTTTCAAGTGAGCGTTATCTACATCACTCACGACCTGGCTACGGCTTACTATATCAGCGACCGGATTGCCATTATGTTTCGAGGGCATATCGTTGAAACCGGACCGGTTGATCAAGTGCTGGAAAATCCGAAACATCCTTACACCAAGCTCCTTATTGAATCCATTCCTCAACCGGATCCCCAAATACCAGAAAAAGCTGCCATTCAGTTTTTGGAAGAAAAAGAAGAGTATCTGCGTAAGGGGTGTAAATTCTCCGGCCGTTGTCCGGAAGTTATGGAAATCTGCAAGCAACAAGTACCGGAAGATACCTCTTTAGATGGTACTGTAGTGAAATGTCATCTTTACCAAAAATAGCTTTGCTTGGTATTACCATTAAAAATATAAACTTGGAGTGATAATCTTATGAAAAAAGGAATTCACATGATTGAAAATCTTCTATCACAAATGACTTTAGAAGAAAAGATTGCCCAGTTAGGTGCGGTTCATGCTTATCAATTGGTGGAAAACGATTCATTTTCGCCTAAAAAAGCCAAAGAGCTCCTCCGTCATGGAATTGGCCAGATTACCCGCCTGATAGGTGATCCCGATACCGAACCCCAAATTGCTGTGGAAATAGGAAATGCAATTCAAAGTTTTCTTAAAAAAGAAACTCGTTTGCAAATTCCAGCAATTATCCATGAGGAGTGCTTGAGCGGACTTACCGGAAGAGGGGCCACAGTATTTCCCCAAGCTATTGGTTTAGCCAGTACTTTTTGCCCTGAGTTGGTTGAAAAGATGACTACCGTTATCCGTAAACAAATCCGTAGCATGGGAGGTCATCAGGGTTTAGCTCCAGTCCTGGATATTCCTCGAGATCCTCGCTGGGGTAGAACCGAGGAAACCTTCGGTGAAGATCCTTATTTGGTTTCGCGATTAGGTGTTGCCTATATTCGAGGACTTCAAGGAGAAGACCTTCAAACCGGGGTTATTGCCACCGCTAAACATTTTACTGCTTATGGCATTTCTGAGGGAGGAAGAAATATGGGACCAGCCCGAGTGGGAAAAAGAGAACTGAGAGAAGTATTTCTTTTCCCCTTTGAGGTTGCGGTAAAAGAAGCTCAGGTTGGTTCGGTTATGAATGCTTATCATCATATCGATGGTATTCCCTGTACTGCTTCCCGATACCTTCTTACCAAAGTCCTCAGAGAAGAGTGGGGATTCTCTGGAATAGTTGTGTCCGATTACGAAGCGATTAAAATGCTTGTAACTCTTCATCATGTCGCTCAAAATTTCAAAGAAGCTGCTCAGAAATCTTTGCAAGCTGGTATTGATATTGAACTTCCCGATACGATTTGTTATGGTGAACCTCTTTTTGAAGCAGTTCGGGAAGGATTAATTAACGAAGAGCTAATCAACGAGGTGGTCCGAAGAGTATTGATTACCAAAATGCGTTTGGGTCTTTTTGAGGAAGAGATATATATTAACCCCGATCGGGTGCCATCTCTTTTAGATCCTGAAGAAAATCGTCATTTAGCTCGGGAAATTGCCCAGGCTTCAATAGTCCTTCTGAAAAACAATGATGTACTCCCTCTTAAAAAAGATCTTAAGACTTTAGCTATCATTGGTCCAAATGCCCGGGAAGGTCTTCACCTCCATGGAGATTACAGCTATTCAGTCCATATTCCCAGCGTGCAAGCCTGGAAAGGAAAAGAAGCAGTTTGGCAGGATTCGACCAATACCGTAAATGTTTTTGAAGGAATTAAAAATAAACTTCCTCAGGGAGAGATACTCTTCGCTAAAGGATGTGATCTCAGCGGAAATTCACAAGAGGGCTTCGAAGAAGCTCTTGAAATTGCCAAAAAAGCACAAGTTATTATTGCAGTTATGGGTGAGAAAAGCGGTCTTTTCCAACAATCTATTTCCGGCGAAGGCAGCGATCGTCCCGACTTAGAACTTCCGGATATGCAGGGAGAGCTTTTAAAAGAATTAAGTCGGCTGAAAAAACCCATCGTTTTAGTGCTTATCAATGGAAGACCTCTTGCTCTTCAATGGGAAAAAGAATATATTCCTGCTATTATTGAAACCTGGTATCCAGGTGAAGAAGGAGGCAATGCAATAGCTGACGTTTTGTTCGGAGACTACAATCCCGGAGGGAAGCTTCCTATTTCCTTTCCTAAAGAATTGGGACAACTCCCCGTTTATTACAATCGAGTTTCATTAGCTTTTAATGAATATATTTCTACCGATTCTCATGCTCTTTTCCCCTTTGGGCATGGTTTAAGTTATACCCACTTTGAATATTTCGACCTGAACATTTCCCCAAAAGAAATTAAATCGCTGGAAAAAATTGAAATTCAATGTAAAGTGAAAAATGTCGGTCATCAAGCTGGTGATGAAGTCATACAGCTCTATATCCAAGACCCGATAGCATCTCTAGTTCGTCCGGTTAAAGAGTTAAAAGGATTTAAGCGAATACATCTTGAACCTGACGAAGAACGAACAATTTTATTTAGCCTTTTTCCCGATCAATTGGCCTTTTATGATGAGTATATGCGGTTAATAATTGAACCAGGCCTTTTTAATGTAATGGTTGGTTCATCATCAGAGGATATCCGACTTTCAGGTCAATTTGAAGCCATCAAAGAATTTCAGTTAACGAAATACCGGCACTTCAAAAGTGAAGTTAGTGTTCAATAAGGAAAATTTAATGTAACGACCTGCCATGGCATGTCGAATCTTGGGTATTCACTCTTATATGGTATCACCAAGTAGTATAACTGTTTATCCTGTAAATACCATCAAATGAATTCTTTAATCGGTCATCCTCAAGCCCTCACAAAGAGAGGGCTTGAGGATCTCATCTTTTGATTCTTTTTTTTTATTTCCTCTCCCCTCAAGGGAGAAGGAATTTTGAGTCGTCATTGCAAGACCTGGTTTTTTGAGGTCGTGGCAATCTCTTCAGTCATCTTTTATTATGTGTGATATTGTGGAATTGGTATAAATGAGATGCTTATCATGTCCGGTAAATGCTACCTTCCTCAGAATGAAAGAATGGCTCAATGAGATTGCCACGACGCATAGGACGCTCCTTGCAATGACGGAACAGGAAAATATTCAAATTCTTCTTACCCCCTTTTTTAAAGGTGGAAACGATTCCTAGATACCTATTTTCATTGTCATATGGTACTAAAAAAAATGTCACGGGCTTATTCGCAGGAGAATCATCAGAATGCAGCGGAAAGGCTATCTTTCTTTATTCAATTATTTCTTATATGATTTTTTTAAATCCTAATTATACAGATAATATTTTCATCCTATCAATAAATAAATTAACCAATTCGGGATCAAATTTTTTTCCAGCGCACCTTTCGAGCTCTTTTAAAGCTTTTGCTTTGGAACAAATTCTTCCTTGGTTAAATCTATTCTTTCTGGTCATTTCATCATAGGTGGTTATAATGGCATTCATACGAGAAAGTAATGGGATTTCTTCTCCTTTTAAGCCTTGAGGATATCCGCTTCCGTCCCAATTTTCATGCTGAGATAATATAGCATAGGCTATTCCCGACAACTCATCAATGGTTCGGGCTATTCGATAACCAATTTCTGAATGCCTTTGAATGATTGACTGTTCTTCTTTAGTGAGAGGACCGGTTTTGTTGACTATCTCATCGGGTGATGCAATATTCCCTATATCATGAAAGGTAACTAAAAGGATTAAACGATCCAGGTCAGTTCCGGTAAGATTGACAGCCTCACCAAAGATTTGAGCCAAATTTTGAAGATAATCTATATGTTCATTAGATATATCGTTTTTCTTTTGAAGAGCTGATTTTAAAGTTAATAAAAAGGTGTTTCTTGAGCTCCGACTTTCAATGAGTTTATTCTGATACATATTATCTTCCGCTTCTTTGAATGTTTTCATAATGTCTTGGTCGACTTGGGTTTTTACTGAAAAGCCTATCGACATTGATAAAGGTATCGAACATACCTGAGTCTTTTTACATTGTTCTATAATCCTTTTTTTAATAGAGTCAATTTCTTTCACTGAAGTTTTTGGAAGAAAAATAACAAACTCGTCTCCGCCCCAGCGGGCGATTATATCTTCTTTCCGACATACGTTCTTCAATACACCCGATGATGTTTTTAGTAACTGATCTCCCATTGGATGGCCGTAGGCATCATTAATCAATTTTAAGCGATTGATATCAACCATAATAATGCCTATTGGAACCTGTCGGTCAGTGTCAAGTCGTTTGATTTCTTCTTCCAGATACACTCGGTTATAAAGTCCAGTAAGGGAATCATGAAAAGAGAGGTAGTTAACTCGCTCATTGGCTTTCCTCTGCTCGGTTATATCATGACCAATGCCTATCAATCCAATTACTTCTCCTTTTTCGTCAAATAAAGGAATCTTTGAAGATAGAAGAAAATGCTCTTCACCACTTGGCCGGACCAAACGTTCCTCTCTGTTGATTATGGGTTTTCCTTTATTGAGAACATACATATCATCTTTGTAAAATAGTTGTGCAACTTCTTGAGGAAATACCTCAAAATCAGTTTTTCCTAAAACGTCTTCTTCTCGTTTTAATCCCATATTTTCTAAATCAGCTGGATTAGCAAGTAGCTTTCTGGTTTCCCGGTCTTTTACATAAACAGCGTCGGGTAAATTATCAATTAAAGTTCGAAGAAGCGTCCTTTCGCGGCGTAATTCTTCTTCCATCTTTTTTCTATTTGTAATATCGTGACAAACGCAAAATATCAGCTTTTTCCCGTCAAATACTGCAGCATTACTGCTGATTTCGACATTGATTATTGAACCGTTTTTGTGACGATGTTTGGTTTCAAAGTGATCTCCAGCTTCACTAACCAATTGAGTTTGACTGAGCAACTGTTCACGTGTAAATTGAGCATCCCATTCCCAAACGTGAAGGCGGTAAATTTCATCCATGGTATATCCCAACATATCGGCAAATCGTTGATTAGCTTCAAATACACCGCCTTCTTGATCCATTACCACAATACCATCTCTGGATTGTTCGATTAATATTCTTCTCCGGATAGCTTCTTCTGCCAGTGTTTTTTCCGTCCACTTTTGTTCGGTAATATCCACAAAAGAATCCATAAAACAAACCGGCTGGTCCTCCTCGTTGGTAACCAGAGTAGCTGAGATTTGAACATCGAAAAAAGTACCATCTTTTTTCCTACCGGATAACTCTCCAAAAAATTCTCCTTTTTCTCTAACTTTGTTCATGACCTGTAATTTTTCAAATTCTTTCCCCCAAAAATACCTGACTGGTTTTCCCATCACTTCTTCTTTTTTTTCATAGCCCCATAATCGTAAAGCAGCTGAATTAACATAAGTTATCAAACCATTGAGGTTAGCCATTGCAATAGCATTAATGGAGGACTCGATTGCGGATTTCATAATTCTGAGGTCCCGTGTTATGGCTCGATTCATGGATTGATCACGGAAAGTAATGACAGCCCCAATTCTTTTACCAAATTGATCTTGAATTGGAGCAATACTCCCATCGATTGGCTTTGCTATGCCATTTCTGTCAATAAGAATGATGCTGTTGGTAAAGTTATGGATACCTTTGCCATTTAAAACCCCGACAATTTGATAATTATAGGAAAAATCACTTTTTTCATCTCTAATGGAGAATATTTCATCGATCATTCTTCCTTTAGCTTCGGTTGCTTTCCAACCAGTAATTATCTCGGCCATTGGATTAAGATTGGTGATAAATCCATTTTTATCGGTACTGATAACACCATCACCAATGGAATGAAGGGTGGCAGTCAGTCGCTCCCGACTTTCTCGCATTTCTCTTAAATAGCGATTCCTTTCTTCTAAAGAACGAGTAAGCTTTATGCTGCTGAATCCCATAACTGAGATCATTTTTGCCAAATTACTAACAAATGTTAAAGCCGATTGAACAATATCTCGGTTATAACGAGGAACTTGGTTCAGACAGGCAATATATTTATGTTCATCAAACCCATATTGCCTTGCTTGCGCTCGGAAGAATTCGTAATCAATCGGCTCATCATCATAAAAAAACTGCCCCAAGAAAAGATTACCCAGGGTTTTCCCTTCAATGACAATCGGAGTAGCAATGTCCCATATGTTATTTTTGCATTTATAGGCTTTAAAAGTGCCTTCTGGTATGTCCTTGGTTAATTGAGTATTACTCTCTTGACAATGCATTTTAGTTCCTGGGTGTCTATGGTGAAATCTTCTGCAGATTTCCTCATCTCCTGTTGACACTAACACCTTACCTTCTACATCAAGAAGGCTAATCCTAATTTTTGTGAGATTATAAAAATCATTGATTAAAGACTGAAGAGCAGGTTTGTCAATAAGGTCGGTTAATTTTAGGTTTTTTACGTCCTTTTCAATTATCGAAGGGGACATTAAATCGTGGTCTTTGTCTAGATCAGTGATTTCGCGGAAAATACATACTAAAATATTGGTCTGATCATAAAAGGAAGTAATTTCAAACCAACGATCTATGGGTTGAAAAAAATGTTCGAAACGAAGGTGTGTTTTATTTAGCCAAATTTTCTCGCAAAGTGAAATCCAATTTTCTACCGGGAAATCAATCTCAGCAAGGATATCACTGGCTTTTTTCCCGATGACTTGCTTTTGGGATAGACCAGTGAGTCGTTCCCACGGCTGATTTACTTCGATAAAGACAAAATCTTCTAGTTTTCCGTCGGTTGACAACTCTTCTCGGAAAAGAGCGATGCCTTCAGGATATTGTTCTATTGACAATAAATACTTTTGCTCCGCCCTCACACCATGGTCTCCTTATAATCAAAACCATCAATCATAAAGTATTACAAACATTACTTTAATGGTGAGTGATGGGAAAAATTGTTCTGTAGTTAGTTGCATCTTGAATTTTCCTTCATCATTAAGAAAGAATAATTAGAACCAACTAAATAGATTTTCCCCTTGCTTCTTGTGAGAAATTTCAAGGCAATAGGAGTCATCTTCACTTTTAATTTTCCCAATTTAACTTCATAATAGCCTTCGTCAAATTAAAACCGGTTAATATATAATTACAGTATTTATTTTCTTTTATTATAACATAGCCTTTTTAAATGAAATTATCTGTTTCTTTTTTGAGTTCTGAACTGATATACATCCAAAAGACTTTCTTTAAAGTTATTTTTTTAATTCTTTCAGAATTTCCTCAACTTCTTTAAACCCTTTTTGGTAAAACTCTTCCTCTTCAGGGTCCAATTCCCGTAGTAAGCGGAGAAATTCACCCACATGTTCTTTTTCTTCATTGGCAATATCAAGAAGGACCTCTTGACTTAATTTATCACTGGTGCTTTCAGCAGTTTGTTGATATAACTGAATAGCTTCAAATTCTGCTGCAATCATAAAACGTATAGCTCGCACCAACTCCTCGTGAGTCAGTTTTCGATCATTTTTAAGTAATGTAAACGGGTTACTAAATTCTGGCATTTTATTGCTCCTTTCTTTCTAATACTTTATTATTTTTCATTTTTAAATTAACGCATTCTTTTTCGGTAAGTAAATAAATGAATTGATAGAACATTAAATTCATCTACTCAATCAATTCATTTCTTTTATTTTATTATCCCATATTAGTAAAAGAAAAAACCAGGAATCAGGGTAAGGCTAAAGTTCACCTAAAACTTCAAGTAAGTCCAAATAACGGTTTTTAACATCTTTCTTATCAAGCTTTTCATATAAAGCAGTTTCACTCATTCGTTTTATCATTTCAGCCTGACGCAAGATCGATTGATACTGTTCTAAACTTCGAGCCTGAGCTGCGATCGTCTTTAGTGCTTCCAGTAAATGAATCGTCACCGCTACGCTTGTTTGACCATATTGTCGAATCTGGTCAAAAGCTGCATTTAACATTCCGGTAAAATTGGTAGGTTGCATTATTAAACGGAGCTTCCCTTCATCGTCACAATGAAATTGTGTTGGAAAATCTTTATGGATTAAATAGCATAAAGCTGCTCCAAGATAATCTATACAGGTTATTGCAGTAAAAGGATCATTAATGCCAGGGGATAACGCTCTTAATGCCACTTCCACCAATTGATGGATGGCAAATTCGGGGTCTTGATCTGGGGTTCGCTGAGATCCCAACCTAAAACAAGCAATGATTTGTCCGGAGGTTTCTTCTTCAAAATCTTTTGCACCATAAGCTAATACTAAAGATCCACCTGCTACAATAAATTCTCCCGGATGGTATTGAACATGCAAGATGAGTTCGTTCTGTTTTGCAATTTCTAACAATGAATCTTCGGCGATAGTTCGTAAGTATCCACTTTGAGGAGCAATGGTTGTTAAACCAGATTCATTTTTGACATTTTCAAAGATTTGTAACAATTCTCTTTGTTTTTTTTCATCAACCATACACTTTCTTCCCTCGGGAAATAATCTTTGAAGATCTTTTTCCAGCTCTCCAAATACCTTAGCAACAATTCGATCAGCTTGGATTGAAGTAGAGATGTGGTGAATGAAATAAATAAACACCCCAATATTAACCATTGCCAATACTATAGCGAAGCTTACCGATATACTTGGGGTAAACTTCTCTTCGCCGGTAGTTTTTATAGTTTGTAAAATCAATAAACAATAGATAAAAGTAGCAACAAACGTTCCTAGAACAATCTGATTACCTCGATCGGACATAAAGTTACGCAATAATCGAGGGCCAAATTGTGAGGATGCTAATGTGAGAACAACCATTGTAAGTGAAAAAACCACCCCAGCAACCGTTATCATGGAACTAGCAACGGTGGTTAAGACTGAACGAGCTCCTTCTGGATCACCAGCATACAATAGATCAAAAAATGGATAAGATTGAATCCATACTCTTTTATCTATTTCCTGCATGATAATAGATAATCCAACTGCCAATAAAACCATCAAGACTGGTATGAACCAAAAATTACTACTTATTGACCTCCAAACATAAAAAAGTTTTGTTTTCATTTTTTCCATATAGTAAAAATCCCTCATTTTTCAAAAAGTACTTTTCATACCAAACATTAAATTCATTCTTTTTGAAAATTTTACCACTATCTGATAAGTTACAAAAATATCTTAAAAATAAAAAGTTCTTTGAACTAAAATCGGATGACAGACTTGCTTCGCGGAGTTAAAAACCGATTTCTACCATTACAAATTTTTATACCAGGTTTTGTCTCCTACTGATATTTTTTCGTAATTAAAACTATATTAACGATAATATTGTAGAATAAAGTATGTTTTTAGATCTATATTTCTCATCCAAGAAATGAAAAAAATTCTGACCTTTGCGTGGTATATGGAAAAAGTGGTTTTTCTAACCGATTACCTAAAACCAAATTTACATAAGTGCCATCAACTTAAAAAATTTATCTTTTTGATGGTAATTTTAGTTTTGTCAGTTTTTTTATATCCAGATCTTGCCAATACCCAGGAACCAATCTTACTTGGATGCGAGATCAATTACCCCCCATTTTGCTTTGTTGATGTTGACGGTCAAGCCAACGGTTTCTCTGTCGAACTTATTCGCGCTGCTCTTGCCGCAATGGGTCGAAAAGCAGCTTTTCGAGTTGGTCCTTGGGCGGAGGTTAAAAGCTGGCTGGAAAAGGGAGAGGTTCAAGCCTTACCATTGGTAGGTCGCACACCGGAGCGAGAATCGTCTTTTGACTTTTCTCCCCCCTATATGTCTCTTCATGGCGCTCTTGTTGTTCAAGCTAATACCGAAGATATCCAAAATCTTGATGATTTAAAAGGACGAAAGGTAGCCGTAATGCTAGGTGATAATGCTGAAGAGTTCATTCGGCGTGAGAATATTGGAGCTGAAATCGAAACCACCTCCACCTTCAAAGAAGCCTTGCTTGGGCTTTCCCAAGGCAATTACGATGCAGTAGTTATTCAGCGATTGGTGGCGCTTCGTCTTCTACAAGAAACTGGACTGAAGAATTTGCGGATTGTCAACAAACCTATCGATGGTTTTCGTCAGGATTTTTGCTTTGCCGTTCAAGAAGGAGACCGTGAAACACTTGCTTTGTTAAATGAAGGACTAGCTTTAGTTATAGCTGATGGGACCTATCAATACCTCCATTCCAAATGGTTTGCTGCTATGGAACTCCCGACCAATCGTCGTATCATTATCGGTGGTGATTATAATTTTCCTCCATTTGAATTTATTAATGAAAACGGCTTACCCGATGGATTTAACGTTGATATAACTCGAGCAATTGCAAAAGAAATGGACCTCGATATCGAGATCCGCCTTGGTCCCTGGGCGAAAATTAGCGAAGATTTAATTAAGGGAAAAATAGATGCGATTCAGGGTATGCTCTATTCCCCCGAACGAGGCTTAATTTTTGACTTTACTCCCCCTCATTCCACTATCAGCTATGTCAGTATAATCCGTGTTGGTAAAGGAAGTCCCCCAGCATCTTTAGATGATTTAAAGGGTAAACAGATTATCGTCCAGCGCGGTGATATCATGCACGATTTTCTTCAAAAAAATGGTATTGCAGACCAAGCTATTTTTGTT
Organism: Atribacter laminatus; assembly: GCF_015775515.1. Classification (NCBI taxonomy): domain Bacteria; kingdom Pseudomonadati; phylum Atribacterota; class Atribacteria; order Atribacterales; family Atribacteraceae; genus Atribacter; species Atribacter laminatus. The sequence goes on along the minus strand of NZ_CP065383.1, from coordinate 2,124,703 downwards.
GATTCACAAGAAGATGCCCTTCAGGTATTAGCCGAGGGAAATTACGATTGTGCCCTGGTTTCATTGAGAGCTGCTCTATACTGGATCGAAAAGCAAGGTTGGAATAATTTAACCCTCGGTCGAGAACCGTTTACAACCTCCGATTATTGTTTCGCAGTAAATCAAAATCAGAAAGCACTTTTAAGTCAATTAAACGAAGGGTTAAACGTTATTTCTAAAACCGGAGAATATCGTCAAATTTATGAAAAATGGATGGGCATTTATGACGTAAAAGCTTTAAAATTGATTACTATCCTGAGATACATCGCCGGAGTAATTATTCCCCTGCTGGCTCTGCTCTTTATTTTTTTCCTCTGGTCGTGGATGCTTCGCAAGCAAGTTAACATTCGAACTAATGAATTACATGAAAGTGAAAGACAAAAAGAACTTATTTTAAATTCTACAGACGAGTTAATTACTTACTATGATACCAGCTTACGGATCATTTGGAGCAATCGCCTCGCCACCGAATCTTTTGGAAAAACTCCGAAGGAAGTCGTCGGGCTACACTGTTATGAGTTGTGGCATCAACATCATGAACCATGTGATGAATGCCCGGTTCTAAAGGCGCTTCATGATAAAGCACCCCGTGAAGCCATTAATCAAACCTCTGATGGTCGTTACTGGCACATGCGTGGTTATCCAATTTTTGATAAAAACGGTCAAGTTGTCGCACTTGCTGAGTTTACCCGTGATATTACTGAAAAGAAAAAAATGGAAGAAGAGCATGCAAGGCTTCAAGCTCAACTCCTTCAAGCTCAAAAAATGGAATCAGTTGGAAGGTTGGCAGGAGGTGTAGCTCATGATTTTAACAATATGTTGCAAGCTATTCTCGGCCACGCTGAATTAGCCCTTAATCAAGTAGATCCTTTTCATCCCCTCCATGAATACCTCATTGAAATTTACCATGCTGCTGAACGGTCCGCTAATTTAACTCGGCAGCTATTAGCCTTCGCCAGCAAACAAACTATTTCCCCGAAGATTCTCGATCTGAACCAAATCGTTGAGGGAACCTTAAATATGCTGAGGAGATTGATCAGTGAAGACATAGAGCTTGACTGGTACCCGTCTAAGGATTTATGGTCGGTTAACATTGATCCTTCACAAATTGACCAAATATTAACCAATCTATGTATCAATGCTCGTGATGCTATTACGGGACATGGAAAAATAACCATCGAAACTGGCAATGCTTTTTTTAATGATAACTACTGCGCACAGCATTTTGGATATATACCCGGTGAATATGTTCTTATGTCGGTAAGCGATACTGGATGTGGAATGGATCAAGAAACTTTAGCTAATATCTTTGAGCCTTTTTTCACCACCAAGGGATTTGGGAAAGGCACTGGCTTAGGAATGCCTACTGTATATGGTATTGTTAAACAAAACAATGGTTTTATTAATGTTTATAGCGAACTCGGAAAAGGATCTACCATCAAAATTTATTTACCTCGATTTAAAAAGAAATCGGAGCCAATCCAAGAAGGAATATCAGATTTGGGGTTAAAAAAAGGGATAGAAACAATATTTTTAGTTGAAGATGACCAAGCCATCCTTAAAATGACCGAAAAAATGTTAAAACAATTAGGATACCAGGTCCGAACCGCTCAAACTCCCCAAGAAGCCATTAACATAGCACATGAGGGTATTAGTCCGATACATCTTCTTATTACCGATGTAGTTATGCCTGACATGAGTGGTCCTGAGCTCACTGAAAAACTCCAAACAGTATTTCCAAATTTAAAAGTTCTTTATATGTCAGGTTATACGTCCAATGTCATTGCACACCAGGGCGTTCTTGATGAAGATGTTCATTTCATTCAAAAACCCTTTTCAATAAAAGACCTCAGCACTAAGGTTCGTAATATTTTAGAAAATATCATTTAATTTTTAAATGCCTTTACCAGATTTTATTCAAAAAACTTATTCCTCTCCCTATTTCCCTCTCACTCCTTTGGTTTTTACTCTGGTGGATAAATTCTTTTCCCTTATTTCCCCTTCTCTGTTGAAATGTATTTATTCAACGTTTTCTTATAGGGCATTCGCTTCTCTCGTTTGTTTTTTTCAATACTTGACAATTTCATTTTGTTCAAAATAAAATATAAATTCATGAAATTTCTAAAAAAACCAGGAGTAAATGTTTATGCGTATTGCGCAAATTGCTCCCCTTTATGAAAGTGTCCCGCCTAAGTACTACGGTGGAACGGAACGAGTTGTGTCATATCTCACTGAAGAGTTAGTCAATCAAGGCCATGAAGTTACTCTTTTTGCCAGTGGCGATTCGATCACCAAGGCAAAACTCTTTGCAGTATGCCGACGTTCACTCCGCTTGGACAAACATTGTAAAGACCAACTGGCTCACCATATCCTTATGCTGGAGCAAGTTTTTCAACACGCTAATGATTTTGATATGATCCATTTTCATGTTGACTATCTTCATTTTTCACTTTCCCGACATCACCCAATAGATCACCTAACTACTTTACATGGACGTCTCGATATCCCTGATCTGATCCCTCTTTATCGAGAGTTTAAAGATCTCCCCTTAGTATCAATTTCTAACGCACAGCGAGAACCAATTCCCTGGGTCAATTGGCAAGCTACTATATATCATGGCCTCCCTGATAATCTTTATCGGTTTCGATCTGAAAAGGGAAAATACTTTGCCTTTCTGGGACGGATCTCTCCTGAAAAGCGCGTTGATCGGGCGATAGAAATTGCCAAACATATTGGTATTCCTTTGAAAATTGCCGCAAAGGTTGATCGTGTTGATTTAGATTATTTTGAAAGTGTTGTTGAACCTTTGCTGCGCGATCCTTTGATCGAGTTTGTAGGAGAAATTGGAGATGGAGAGAAAAACGAGTTCCTGGGAAATGCTTATGCTCTGTTATTTCCTATCGATTGGCCTGAACCTTTCGGATTGGTCATGATCGAAGCTATGGCTTGTGGCACACCAATTATCGCATATAATCATGGATCTGTACCCGAGGTAATAGAAGAAGGACATACTGGTTTTATCGTAAAAGACTTAAAAGATGCTATTGAAGCAGCCAAAAGAATCTCCGATCTCAGTCGCAAAAGATGTCGGGAGGTATTTGAAATGCGATTTACTGCCCAAAAAATGGCAAACCATTATTTGCAAGTATACAATAACTTGCTCTCAAAAAAAGGTATTAATTCGGAGAGTGGACCTTTTGATCGATGAAATACTCCGTATATCGGACAATTATTACATTCTTTCCACCTCATCAAGAATTGATGATCGAATTCGAGTGTTAAAAAATGGAGAAACATTTGCCGTTTTTGACCGTTTTGGAGATATTGATGAATTAGGTACCAATGAACTTGGTATTTACTACCATGACACGCGATATCTTTCGCAACTGATTTTAATGCTTGAGGAAAGTCGGCCACTTCTTTTAAGTTCAACCGTGAAAGATGATAATGCAGTTTTAGCCATAGATCTCATGAATCCTGATATATCTCGAATGGGAGAAATAGTGATTCCTCATGGAACAGTTCACTTTTTTAGATCAAAAATTCTTTGGAAGTCGACCTGTTATGAACAGCTTAGTATCCACAACTTTGGTCAATCAACTATTGATTTTTCTTTTTCTCTCAAATATGATGTTGATTTTGCAGATATTTTCGAAGTAAGAGGGACCAAACGACTTCAACATGGTCATCGATTTAAAGCCTTATTTCGAGAAAATTCAGTATGTTTTCGGTACCTCGGACTTGATGGGTTGATTCGTCAAACCTTGATTTTTTTTAATCCACACCCTTATAAACTTACTGAAACTGAAGCTTCCTTTCACATTCATCTTCAACCACGTCAAGAAATGAATTTTCAATTTACAACATTTTGTCTATCCAGCAAAATATCCCACGATAGCCAAAGCATCGAAGAACCTGATTATGCCTCATTTTCGATTATTCCTTATAAAAAAACGGTTAAAAAAGCATCGATTACTTTAAAAAGAGCCAAAAAGGTCGAGCCAAAAATTTATACTTCAAATGAACAATTTAACGACTGGTTAAACCGATCCCTTGCTGATCTGCATATGATGCAAACCGATACCAAATATGGGCCTTATCCTTATGCGGGTGTTCCCTGGTTTAGTACTGTTTTTGGTCGTGACGGGATCATTACCGCGCTTGAGTGTCTCTGGTTTAACCCTGGAATTGCTCGTGGGGTTTTACAATACCTTGCTGCAACTCAAGCAACCGAAGAAAACGATATGAATGATGCTCAACCAGGAAAAATACTTCATGAAACTCGTTCAGGTGAAATGGCAAATAATGGCGAAATCCCTTTTGGTCTTTATTATGGTTCAATCGACGCAACTCCACTTTTTGTCATGCTGGCAGGAGAATATTATCGACGGACAGGCGATAAAGCTTTCATTCGTACCATTTGGGATAACATAGAAAGAGCCATGAATTGGATCGACAATTACGGTGATAACAATCAGGATGGATTTTACGATTATATCCGCCACACTCCTCATGGCCTTGTTCATCAGGGTTGGAAAGACTCTCATGATTCCGTTTTTCATTCAGATGGTTCCGACGCTCCTCCACCCATTGCTTTATGTGAAGTTCAAGGTTATGTCTATGCTGCAAAGATTACAGCTTCATTTTTAGCTGAAGTCTTAGGATACGACCAGCGTTCTCAAGGGTTTGCTCAACAAGCTAAAAACCTCAAGAAAAAATTTAATGAAATTTTTTGGTGCGAGGACCTTTCAACCTATGCTCTTGCATTAGATGGCAATCAAAAACTCTGCAAAACACGAGCATCAAATGCTGGTCACTGTCTTTTTACTGGATTGGCTTATGAAGACCGGGCTGCCCTTTTAGGAAAAACACTAACTCATAAAATGTTTTTCTCTGGATGGGGAATCCGTACCGTTGCAACAACCGAAGCCCGCTATAATCCCATGTCTTATCATAATGGATCAGTTTGGCCTCACGATAATGCCCTTATTGCCCTGGGTTTTGCTCGTTATGGCTTCAAGGAAAAGGCATTAAAAATATTTACTGGCCTTTTTGATTCTAGCCTCTTTTTTGATTTACATCGACTCCCCGAACTCTTTTGTGGTTTTGACCGTCGTCCCGGTGAAAGTCCAACTCATTATCCTGTTGCCTGTTCCCCACAATCATGGTCAGCAGCAGTTGTTTTCAGTCTCCTTCAAGCTTGCTTAGGTCTTGAAATATTTGGTGCTGAGAAAAAAATCTCTTTTACAAAACCTTTATTGCCTGATTTTCTTCGGGAAATACAAATTACTGGCCTTCGCGTGAAAGATGCTATTTTAGATTTATCTCTCACCAAGCAAGATAAAGATGTGGGAATTAATATTATTCGACGGCAAGGCCCAGTGACAGTTGTGGTAATAAAGTAATAAGTCATTTGTATCACCATTATAAACCGCTATCCCTTCGCTGCTCCAAAGGTCAAACCGCGAATAATATAGCGCTGGAAAACCATCGCCACAATGACCGGTGGAATAATTGCCATGACACTCAAACCGGCTACTTGCTCCCAGGCAACCGTATCGGACATCACCAGACTAGGAATCACCACGGTAAGAGGTGTTACCTTGGTTCGGGAAAAAACCAAAGCCATAAGGAATTCATTCCGGGGAAGAATGAAGGAAAAAAATGCTACTGGGATTAATCCCGATCGCAACAAAGGAAGTATTATATGGGAAAACACCTGGAACTTGGAACATCCGTCGATAAGTGCCGCTTCTTCGATGGGTATTGGTATGTCCTCTAAAAATCCTAACAAAAGCCAGATAGCAAATGGTAGAACAAAAACCGTATTCCCTAAAATGAGTGCCGGATAGGTATCAAGCAAATGGATGTATTTGAAAAGAATAAACAATGGCAAAACCACCGCTATGGGGGGCATCATTTCAATGATCAGCATCCAAAATCCGTAGTTCTTCCCCTTTTTTAACAACTCTCTTAATCCATAGGCACCCATCGTACCCAGTATCAACGCAATACACATCGAAACAAACGCAATAATAAAACTGTCAATTAAGGCTTTCTGACCTCCCGATCGGAGTGCGGCTCGATAGGCATCAAAGTTGAATCGATTTGGAATGAATATGGGAGGCCGAGTGAAAAATTCTCCCTTTATTTTAAAAGACGTCGATATCATCAAAAAAAAGGGAAACAGTGTCACCAACAAAAAAATCCCCTCCCTGATTTCGGTAACCAATTTGCGAATTAAAATTATTACCTACCCATTTCAAGAATAGATGTTTATAAAATAATAAGATCCTTAAAGTCGGTGCAAAATTCCTCGACTCCATCTTTTGTGATCCGAACCACATCTTCCCAACGCAGACCAAAATGTTCTCGTTTTAGGAAAATATCGACACAAAAGGTCATATTTTCTTGTAGATTATAATCAGAATTGGCTTCGATCCAGGGATGTTCCCCCTCCATAAGCCCGACGCCATGACAAGGCCCATATATCATGCATTCTAATGCATCGTTCTTTTTGAGAAAATCTCGATAGAGAGTGTCAATTTTACGGGCTTCGATTCCGGCTTTTAAATTGCTGACAATCAGATTACGAGCTTCCAAACCAATTTTCATCAAATCTAAGACATCCTGTGGAGCTGGACCAAATACAACCGGCCGTCCGATACTTGAGGCGTATCCACCTAAACGGGCTCCAACTTGAATCTGTATCATTTCACCTTTTTGGATCTTTTTGTGAGTGGGCCGGGCAATTGCATGAGTAGAATTTTCTCCGGAAATGCACCACATCGGATAAGCTTCATTTTCTGCTCCAAATTTACGAATGAAATATTCTGATTCAGCAACTACTTCAATTTCACTCATCCCCGGTTGAATTTTCTTCAAAACATTGGCGAAAGATTTTTGGCTGATGTTATAAGCATTACGCATGATTTCAATTTCAGTTTCGCTTTTAATTTGTTTCATTCCGATGATTAATTTTTCTGCTCGAACGACTTCACAACGAAAATCTTGGGCTGTCTTAGTAATGGCTTCGTACACCGGGGTTGGCATCAAGGGATAACCAACAATCCCAATTCTCCGAAAAGAAGAATTATCAATGACCTCATTAAAAAGATCGGCAAAAGTTGTCAATGGAACACCAGGGTATTCAGGTTCTGATGATTCCCGATATTCCTTTAGTTTTAGGATTCGAGGTATTTTTGACCAGGCTTTGCTAAAGGTATAACTCTCCGGCCCAATCAAAAGTGAAGGATCCCCAACTTTGGAAATAAAAACTCCTGCAGATTCAAAAGATGGCCAGTAATCAGAAAAATATCGGACATACTGGGGTTCGGCTTCATCACCAAAGGTGATGACAATATCCAATTTTTCTTCTTTCATTTTTTCTTGAAGTGATTTCACTCGCTGAGCAAATTCATGTTGTGGAATTTGATTGATCATTCCTGACCTCCTTATTCCTTTTTAACATAAAAAATATTTAAAATACTTTTGAGAGCAATTTTTAATCTATTCGGTAGAGACCTTAATAAGAAATAACTTAATCTTCGTCCTGACCTTCTCCCATTAAGGGAGAAGGAATTATTGCGATGCGTCATCCCATACTTTCGCATTGTGAGGGCGTAAAATCCAATCCGTCCTCACAATGAGCACACTGAACGACATGGCGATCTCTGCCTCATCTGGTGCTGAGAAGGATATGGTTATCCTAATCTTATAATATTAAGGAATGAGTGGCAAATTTCTTTTTTCATATCTTAATATTTATAACGGATTTTCTTTCAATGATTTGGGTCTTAAGCAGAATTCTTTTTTTTTCAACCGGTTTCCCATCAATATAATCAATTAACATTGTCATCCCTTTATGGCCCATTTCCCTTTTTGGATAATCAATGGTGGTTAGAGGTGGTTGCGAATATTCTGAAAGGAGAATGTTGTCTAAGCCAATTAGAGACACTTGTTCGGGAATGTTGATATGCTTTTCAACAAGAGCCTTCATGGCTCCAATGGCCATAAGGTCCGAGGTGGCAAACAGGGCAGATGGAAAATTCATCGCATCAATTAGGCAAGACAACTTACGATAAGTTGCTTCGGTTTTTTGTACCTTGAGACCCTCTTCAATGATAATTTTATCTGGCTCAATAGGAAGATTATTCCTTTTTAAGCAGTCAAGATACCCATTGAGTCGATCGTGGAACATCGGCAATAGTAAGGGTTCGGAAAAGAAATAAATATTTCGATGACCACAATTAATTAAATATTGAATACAGATATAAACAGTCTGATAATTATCAATTTCTACCGATGGAATCAAGTCATTTTCGACTTTAATATCAATAGCTACAATAGGAATCCCTTTGGCCAGATAATGACTAATTTTCTCGTCTTCAACCGTGAAGGTGCAAACGACAATTCCATCGACATGATTGGAAAGAACATCTAAATCCCTTTGCAGTTTGTTTTTATTATAACTATTACAGGAAACAATCAGAGTATATCCTCTCCGGGTGGCGATTTTTTCCAGACCGTCCAAAATATCCGAATAAAATGGGTTGGCTATTTCAGGAATAGCCACTCCTACAGTCCTGGTTTTGGTTCCTCTTAACCCTCGAGCAAAGATATTCGGCGTATAATTCAATTTTTTAATTGCTTTTTGAATATTCATCTGGGTATTTGGACTCACTACACTTCTTCGATGAAAATAATTCGACACTGTTTGAGCCGATACCCCAGCTTCACGAGCCACATCCTTAATACCATGCTTTTTTTTAATGGAAATCACCCCACGCTACTCTTTTTTTATTCTTTTATAGCTCCCAGAGTTAAGCCGCGGATAAGTTGTTTCTGAATAATCATAGTAAAAATAATAACCGGAATTATTGATAGAACCCCAGCAGCACTCATCTGTCCCCATAGTATTTCCCGATCAGTAACAAAAGTAGCTATGGCAACTGGCAACGTTCGAACATTAATCGAGGTCAGAATCAGTGCCATTAAAAACTCATTCCAGGAGATAATTAAAGAAAAAATGCTGGTTGCAACTAAACCCGGTCCAATAATAGGAAGTATAATTCGATATAAGGTTTGCCAGACATTGCAGCCATCCAACATCGCCGATTCGTCCAGTTCTTTGGGTATTTCTCTGATAAACCCGGCCATCATCCAAACGATATAAGAAAGGTTAAAAAGCGTATAGGAAAAAATCAAGCCCAAATGACTATCAAGCAGCTTAAAATCTCGATATAAAATGTAAAGAGGAAGTGCAACGGCAACTGGCGGAATCATACGAGTCGATAAAATCCAAAACGAAAAACGTTTTCCCCCTACCTGATGTCGGCCAATACCATAAGCAGCCGGCACACCCAGTAACAAGGAAAGAAGCAGACTCCCAAAGCTGACCGTTATTGAATCAAAAAAGTTTTTCCCAAAATTGGATTTTTGGAAAGCATCATAATAATTTTGAAGAGATGGCTTAAAGAAAATGATTGGTTCTGGATTATTAATTTCCAGTCTTGATTTCAGTGAAGTACTGATAATCCATAAAAATGGCGATATCACTAAAAAAACCATGAATATAATTACCAGATACCGAATCACGTTGAGAGTTATGGATGTTTTTCTCATACTATTTCCTTTTTACCAATAAATCTTTGTATCAAAAATGTCATTATTATCAATAAAATGTAAGACATCGTGCTTGCTTTTCCCATATTAAAAAAGTTAAATCCAGTTTTGTAAATATATAAACTGGCTGTTTCGGTGGAATTAACCGGTCCGCCTCGAGTCAGAATATATACCAAATCAAACATTTTAAAAGAATCAATACTCCGGATTAAAATACCGATATACATTATGGGTTTAAGCATCGGAATGGTTATAAATCGAATAAGCCCCCACTCCGATGCTCCATCGACTTCAGCAGCTTCGTAGAGATTGGGTGATATCCCCTGCATTCCAGAAAGAAAAATAATAAACATAAAAGGTGTCCATTGCCAGATATCTATAAGGATAATCGTAGAAAGTGCATATTTGATATCTCCCAACCAAACCAATGGTTGTAAACCAATCATTTTTAAAATATAGTTGGCGATCCCAATTTCGGGGTTAAGGATAAATCTCCAGATGATACCAATAACCATGGGAGATATCATTATAGGTATCATCAAAAGAGATATTATTATTCTCTTTCCATACACTTTGTCCCTAAAAAGCAGTGATAAGAATAGACCAGCCAGCGTTTCTACGGTTACTGCAATTAATAAAATGACCAAAGTGACTCGGAGAGAATTCCAAAATCGGGTATCTAACAATATATTTTGGATGTTACTCAACCCTATAAATGAAGGAGGATTTGGTTTATTTAGAAACCATTTGAAAAAAACCAATCGGAAGGAAAAAATAAGCGGATAAATTGAAAATAGAATGAGAAACAAAGCAGCTGGTAACACCAACATAGTTTTATCAAAGTGTTTATTGAGCTGAATCATGGGAAACAGTCTCCAATTTTTACGAAGTCATTTATGGAGCCACCCGAAGGATCAATACCTCGGGTGGCTCTGCTATAAAAATTTAATCGTAGTAGCCTTGCTCCCTCATGATCTGTTCTATCATTTGGGCAGCCTCATCCAACGCAGTCTTGGCATCTGTCTGCTGAGCAATTACCTTTGATGCGGCAATCTGAAGAACATCATTAATCTGAGTAAATTCAGGAACCTGAGGTACAACACCAATATCTTCATGGGTTTTCGCTATCCAAGGGAAGAAGGGGTACTTTTCCACAAATCCAGGATCGTTCCAGGTCGAAAGCCTCACTGGTTGACCATAATATTCGACCATCAGTTTATCCATCTCTTTTGAAGTTATAAACTTTATGTATTTATAAGTAGCTTCTTTATTCTTGCTGGCTTTCGGTATGGCATAGGTCCAATAGGAAATGAGGGATTTGTTGCTTCCATTTTCTCCCTTAGGCATGAGGCTATAGCCACAATTCCCAACAATCTTTGATTTCTCGGGGTCCTCAGCAAAACCAGCGATATGAGCCCAGTTCCAGTGCATAGCACAATTTCCATTTAAAAAGAAATCCCCACTTTCTGGAACATCATAAGTTGTCGATGCTTGAGGAGAAACCTTATATTTATTCATTAAATCAGCGTAGAATTGAATGGCTTCAGCTCCAGCTTCAGTATTAAATACCGGTTTGAAGTTTTCATCAAGGATTTCAATCCCATTGGTAAAAAGCATCAACAGGACATCATAGACTAAATTTTGTCCTCCCTGACGGGCACCCTGAACCGCTCCATAAAAATCAACCGTCCCATTTTGATCGGTATCTCGAGTAAAGAATTGAGCAATATCTAAAAACTCTTTCCAGGTCATTGGTGGATTGAGCTCATAACCATATTCCTTTTGGAAATTTTCTTTCTCTTGAGGGTTTTCAAAGAGATCTTTTCGATAATAAAACATGACTGGTCCATCCCACCAAGGCAAACCATAAATTTTTCCATCGGTATCTTTTTGATATCTCAATAACGAATCAGGAAAATCATCTGGCCATCCTTCAGGAGGGTCCTTTTCAATTAGGCTATCGAGTGGTTCAAGATAGCCGCCGCCTATAAATTCCGGCATAAAATCGGTTATGGCAGCCATTACGTCATACCTACCGGTACCACCAACCAATTCAGTCATCATTTTTTCATGCAATGAAGCATAATCAACCCAAGTGATGTTTACTTCAATATCAGGATTTTCTTCCATAAACCGTTTTGCCTGCTCAATCAATACTTCCTGGGCAGCACCGGAAAACATCATTTCATTGATCACAATTTTCTCAGCCGCTAGAAGTTGAGTAGAAAATGCACCCACGATTAAAATAACCAATAGCCAAATAATTAATTCATTTTTTAATTGAAACATTTTCTTTCCTCCTTAATTTTAAATTTAAAAATTAAATAATTTCCTTTAATCTTTGAACTGCCTTTTGGATATTCCCTGCATATATCTTATCTTTATCGGCTTGGGGAAGCTCCAAGCTATCGATGGCAATAATTTTAAAACGAATTTGCATATCCGATTGAATAGGAATATCCGTACCAAAAACTAACTTATCAACTCCAACTATTTCAACAATTCTTTTCATGACACCAGGATAGGCATATATCCAAAAGCTGGAAGTATCAATGAGTAGATTCGGAAGATTCATTTGGGCTGCTTCTTCTAATCCAGAATAATTAATGTAGTAAGGATACAAGGGATTTTGATATAATCCAGCCAAATGAGCTGATATAAATGTCGTTTGGGAATATTTTGAAGCCAACTCACCGATGGTTTCAATCCTGGAAAAACCGGTCCCGGCCATGCAAGAAGTATGAAACAAAATGAGGGAGGTATGGTCAACAACTCTTCTTACTAAGTCTCTTCCCATTGATGAAGACAGATCATAACCATGATAATCGGGATGTATTTTACATCCAACAATTTTTCTTTCTTTTCCAATATAATCCAGATAACGAAAAGATTCAGGGAAAAATGGATTGACTACCATATAGCCCCAAAGATTGTCAAAATTTTGAACGGCTTCAAAAACTTCATCGTTTCCTTGGCAGGTATCATACATGATGCTCATTGCTGAAGAGACAAAACAATGATCGACACCGGATTTTTGGGTCATTTCACTAACTTGTTTTGCATTGGCTGTCCAATTGGGGTGTAGATTAACCGAACCAATATGTCCATGAACGTCAATTTTCATCTTCTCACCTTCAGACTTTAAGTTCTAATTTTTTAATTTTAAAAATAAATGATTATTTTCAATGACTAAAAATTTAAATTTTGTTTGTTGGCGGTTCTGAGTGTATATAAAGGAGGAAAATAAGCACTGACCTTGCATTATTCTTTGCTTTTCGAATACTCATTTCACAATCTTGAAAAAAGATCCCAAGATCATTTAGTTGGAAATGACTGGTTGGTATCTTCTACATCCGATTATTTTAACGTTAAAATATTAACATAAAAAAATTTTTTATGTCAAGGGAGAGAATAACTGTCTTTTTTGTTAGATATCAAAAAGAGCGAAAGGCGATCAAATTAAAATGGATAATGGAGACCCTCCTTGAATACCCCTTCAATGGCGAAAGATGGTAAACAATTCTTCCCCTCGTTCCCTCAGCCTTTATCGCACCCTATTAATAAAGTGACCTGCCATGGTGTCGAATCTTGTGGATTATCATCCTCACCTGGTGTAATGAAAAAGGTATGAATGCCTATTCAAGATACATTTTTCTCCATAACTTGGAAATATTTGGATAAATAGGGTTTCCTTTCGCCAGTAAGGGTAAATCCCATTTTTTCCCAGAAATAAAAGCCTTGTATATTTCCTTCTAATACTCCCAGACGAATTTTTATCATTGAATTTTTAAGTATTTCCTTTTCAACCATTAAATAGGCTTCTTTTCCTAAACCAGAATTTCGGTAGTCTGGATCAAGCATAAGGAGCCCGATACAAGCGCTCGTTGTATCTGGATAATAAAAGAGTAGATCAACCACACCAATTAGCTGGTGGTTTTCTTTTAAATATATCCCATAGACTCTTTTCGAAGAAATATCATAACCTTCCGGATGGTCATAAAATAGTTTCTCAGCCGAATCTGGTTCAACCGGATGTTCATCTTGAAAAGTCAAAAATTCAGAACATTTAATCAATAAAATTTGCAGATTCGGTATGTCGCTTTTTTTAATGACTTCCAGGTATATCTTCAATTCTTCATACTTATCCTTTCTTTGACTCGAGCTGGAATTCGTGGATTATCCGCTCCCAGTAATTCGACATATTTTTGATAATACTCACGAGCTTTTTCCTGTTCTCCTAAGTTCCAGCATACATCACCAATATTAATATATACCACGACTCGGTTGGGATTGAATTCAATAACTTTTTGAAGAATAGGTTCGGCTTTTTGATTTTGATCTATTTCCGAGAGAAAAAAAGCATAATCATTCAGATACAAGGCAATCTCTTCCAAAGATAATGATTCGATGGGGGTCAAATAAAAATTAGCTAAATCCTCGACCGATATATTTTCAATATTTTGAAGATTAAAAATGATTTCGGAATGAGTTTTTGAGTAGGGATAAGCATTAAAATAAAAATGAATACCCCATTCCATTGCTTCTACTGCTTCCGATAATGATTTATTTTTATATTTTTCCAAAGCAATTTGATGTGCCGTTTGCAGTGCATATATTCCCATTCGGTTGAAGTCGGAATAGAAATTTGGATATTGGAGATCGAGTTCTTCGGGGATGGCTACTTTATCCCATTCTCCAATTTCAATATATCTTTTTTGTAGTTCTAAAACCTCTAAAGTCGGGTCGGAATGCTTTCTTAACTTTTCAATTAAATTATTTCCATCCCACTCTAAAACTACTTCTTGTTCCATAGCCGAAAAGGGTGCTTGACTCCAAAGATGGATTTGATTTTCCTTTTCACAAATCACGATTTTGACATCATTGATTGTTGCGTTGGAAAAGGTAGCTAAGAGATCAACCTCTTGATAATTATTGGTAAATCCATAAATAGAAGCCGACAAATCATGAACCAACAAAATCATGAAATCATATTGTTGAGTAGTTGGCTCAAGGTGAACCTGGTAAATTGAGGCTGGAGAAAGCTCAGTTTTATTCATTATAGAAAGGTATTCAATAACCATGGGAAAATTTGGTATCTCTTCTCCCTGTTTAGCAGGTTGGAAACCTTGATAATCAAAACTTTCTTTCTCCTGACTATAAGCTGGCCAAATATTGAGGAAGAATATTCCACAAAGAAATGAAATTTCAAAAAGTTTAATGATTCTTTTAAACAGGAATCCATCGCTTCTTTTTCTATTCAATTGATAAGTTGAAAGATCATCCATATCTGAACCCCTGCCTTTTAAATAAATACTTTTTCGTTCTTCTTTATTCACAAAGCAATTTTCTTCCTTTATTTATTTATTTATTTTTAAATTATTCTACATTGGAGATTCACGGGCATAATATATCAAGCCACCACAAAAGAATTTAAAATGTAGGGGCGCAATTTATTGAGCCCGATTAATGTAGCGACATGCCATGGCATGTCGAATTCTTGGTTTTCACCTCATCCCCACCTTCTCCCATCAAGGGAGAAGAAAGTCACGGTTTCCTCAGGAATCACTTTTTGCCTTTCCGTGCATTTCCTGAGCCCAGCGTTGGGCTTTTTCCTTGGCTCCATTTGAATCTTTTTTTAATGGTTCTTGAAACTCTATCTCTCCTAAAAACTCATTCCCTTTTAAAACCTTTTTAAAATTATCAAACGTTTTCCCAGCTTTCCCCCCACAACAAGCAAACAAGGCTATTTTTTTCTTTTTGAATTCTATAGAGTTAAAAAGTGTCCGAAACGCCGGCGCATAGCTTCCCGCCCATACTGGAGTCCCAAAAATAATCAGTTGGTAATCCCGGAAGTCTTTTCCCAGAGGGAGAAGAGGAGGTCGGCTGCGAAAAATGACCTGCATACCACCAACAAAATATTTTAAAAAACCTTTATATTTATAGGGACTTTTAATTCGCAACTCTAAAATATCAGCATCAAGTTTCTGTTGAATTGCTTTAGCAATATGCCGAGAATTCCCATCCAGTGAATAATAGCAAACTAAGCTCTTGATTTTCGTTGAAGCCATTAAACTTTTCCCTCCTGGTTATCATTTATTGTTCTTTATCTTCATCATCTTTCTTATCATCAGTATTTTCTTCTTTGACTCTTACAATTTCAAACTTTACTTTGGTTAAAAGAGCTGCCATTGCTCCCAGTGCTGCTAGAACCGGAGCTACTAAGGTTACTAATCCTCCAGCAACCACACCTGCAGTTAAGGGAACTTCTAAAAGAAGATCACCATTTTCTTTTTTAATAATTAATCGCCGGACATTCCCTTCTTGAATAAGTTCCTTAATTTTTTCAATTATGTCGCGGGCATTGACTTCAATTTCTTCAGTCCAGGTTTTTCGGCTGGTCATTGACTTTCCTCCTTTATTTTTAAAATATTTTATTATTTGAATCTCATTTCATAAACTGTTTCTAAAAATAGATTGACGGTCTCATCTTTTTAAATTTTTTCTTTATAGAAACTTTAAAAGAATGAGATTCTCACTTTGTCCGGTAAAATATACCGGACTCCTCAGAATGACGCCTATGAATAGGTATTTTCATTCTCATTTGGTGCTACTATGAAGCAAAAATATCTAACCAAAAATCAGAAATGAATAAAAAAAGCGAACAAACAAAAACGAGGAAGAATGAATTCAACAATTCCCTCCTTGGAGGGGTACCGATTTGCGACGGGGAGGGTGTTTTTCGGTTTTTCCTGGTTATTCTCAGAAAATGAGAAAGGAATATCAATAAAAATATTTTTCTAAATGAGATTGCCACGTCGTTCAACCAAAATACTATTGACCTCCTCGCAATGACGGATTTAACTTGGGCATGATAAATTAAACCCCTACCAAAGACTTTTAAAAAAGGTGCTCTCCGGATTGGTACTTTTCATCGTGAGGTCCTCATCTTTTAATTTTTTCTTTTATCCTTTAATTCTTCTTTCATTCACCCCCTCTCCCTATCGCCCCCTCAGCCTTTATCACACTCGATTAATGAAGCAACCTGCCAAGGCACACAAGTCGAATCTTAGGTTTTCATCTCCATTAGGTTTCGAGAAATGGAATTGGGGGGGACAGTTCTAAAAAAAGGGTGTTAAACATTATCTAAATCTTTCTAGAATTTCAGGAACATCGTTTTTGGGGTTGTTAACCAATTTTGATATGGGGTAGGCTTCCATTTTATTTTCGGAATAAGGTGCTAATAGGGGGATTAAATGAGAAAGCTCAGTAGAAGGACTAAGCCACCTATCGTAAGCTTTTTCCGGTATAATTACCGGCATGCGGTTGTGGATTGGATGGATCAATTTATTTGCTTCGGTGGTTAGTATAGTAAATGTTTCTAAAAAATTATTATCGTGCACCCATCTTTCCCATAAACCAGCAAAAGCAAAGGTTTCCATTTCTTGCATTCCAATAAAATAGGGATTTTTGGCATTTCCTTCTTGCTTCCATTCAAAAAAACCACTGGTGGGTATTAGTGCTCTTCTCCTCTGAAAAGCGCTGCGAAAAGAAGGTTTTTCTTGAATGGTTTCGGAACGGGCATTAATCATCCGATCTCCGATCGAGGGATCTTTGGCCCAAGATGGAACTAACCCCCATTTCATGATAGAAATCTTTTTCTTTTTATCTTTTTCTTGATAGGTAATTACTGGCACAGTTTGGCTGGGAGCAATATTATATCGGGGATTGAATTCCTCATCCAATCTCAATCCAAATATTTTTTCTAATTCCGCCGGAGTAATAATCAGGGCAAATCGACCACACATATATTTATTATAGCGAAGCTTGAAAATATTTAAAAGGGACATACCGCTATAACAAGTAGTCAGTCCTCTTTATCTTGCCCTCGTCTCCTGGCTTTCCATTATTCCCAGGTTTGCAAAAAAATGAAAATATGGCACAATAATAAATATCAATAGTTAGGGGGGATAAGAATGCTTAAAAAATTTATCGTTATTTCACTCTTTCTTGTGTTGGCTTTGGTTTTGGGAACGGCAGTCTATGCCCAGGAAAGTGAACCAGGAGAGTTGTATTTCCGCTTTGTAACCCACGGAGGTGACGACCCCTTTTGGGCAGTCGTCGTTAAAGGGGCTCAGGATGCAGCAAAATTGCTCAACTGCAAAGTGGATTTCGATTTGGTTGGTGGTGATCTTGCCCTACAACAAAAAAGGATGCAAGAAGCAGTTGCTATGAATGTTGATGGAATTGCCCTGGTCATTAATGATGATACGGTTTGGGATAAATTAGTGGAAGAGGCTTTAGCCAAAGGTATTCCGGTAGTAGCCATCGATAATGATGATACCGAAGGTGATAGAGGAAACTCACGCTTAACTTATATTGGGCAGGATGAATTTAAAGCCGGTTATGATTTGGCAATGCGGCTCTTTGAAGAAGGGAAAAAGAAAGGATTAGACCTCAGCCAAGCTCATGTAGCGATGTCAGTTGAAGTTCCAGGAGCGATGTACGGTGTCGTTCGTTCCGATGGTGTTAAAAAGGCTATGGAAGAATTTGGCATCACTTCATCAGAAATCATCGATGCCGGTGGCTTGGAAATGACTACCGTTGAGCAAAGGTTGACTTCTTATCTCATTTCCCATCCCGAAGCCACCTTTATAATCGGTTTGGGCGGAATCGTAACTGATCGTTTAACTGATGCCTTGAAAGCGGTTGGAAGACAGCCTGGTGAAGTCATTGCTGGTGGTTTCGATATGACCCCAGGAACGCTGGTTGGGTTAAAAGAAGGCTACATGACTGCTGCAATTGATTCACAACAATATCTTGCCGGTTTCTATGGTGTATTGGTCCTCTATCATTACAAACTTTACGGTTTCTTACCAACCGTAAAAACCGGTGGATTTCTGATCGATAGCCCGGAAAAAATTGAACAAATTGAAGTTCTCTCTAAAGATTATATCCGGTAAAAATCATTAAAAAAACCGCGGTCAAGAAGGAAATGAGTCTTAAACCGCGGTTTTTTTTATTCCACACCTTATAGCAATGGTTTTCCCACCGCCATCAATACAATCGGTTCAATATTTTCTTCTTTAAGAACCTCGATTATCTTTTCTTGGTAATACATACCAATAACATAGCTTCCCAGCTCACGCTCTACTGTCATCAAACTGATATTTTGAGCCACTTCGCCAGCTTCAAAGTAAGCGAACTTTTCATTCATTCGGGAAGACTTTTCTTGATGAAAAGCGATTAAAAAAACCACAGAGGCATTCTGAACTGCTCTTTGATTGGTTATTTTGGTTAATGCTTCAGCCACATTGATGCTCGGTATTTCTTGGAGGGCATGTTTATCCGGCATGTACAGGTAAATGCCGGATGGGAGGCCTTCAACCTGTATGGCAAATACATATACATCAATGGGATAGATTCCCATGGCTGAGGGAATGGTTCGAGTAGCATGAGAAACGCTATCAACCTGAGGGCTTTTTATTCCATTTCCCGCCCAGAGAATTAGAGCCAAGTCCTTCAGCGCTATTGGTTCAGTTGAAAACTGCCGCTCTGCTTGGCGATCGACTATAGCTGAGATTAAATCATTATCATTGAGTTCAATTTGAGGAAGTCCGACAAGTTCCTTTCCATTAACAGGAAAACTTATTATCACTAACAATAAAGTCAAAGAAATTATCCAGAAATAAGAGAGAAATTTGTTTCTTGGATGCATCATAATTAAACCTCCTGTAAATATTTATCAATCAGATTTATTGATAATTCTTCCATTGAGATCAACTGGAACCGCGCCATTAGCGATAAAAAAACGATTGGCGCTTTTTTCGTTTTCTTCGGGATATCTGACAAAAAAGGTCTTATTTTGCCTTAATCCTCTCAAAATCCACCGCCATATTTGTCTTTTCTCAAGAGCGTCAGCAATGTAGATGTCCTTAGCTAATCCATATTGCAGTAAATCCCTCTGCAAAGCCCACTTCTTCCCATTGTTATTTTTTGGAAAGATAGTGCTGAGGAATAGCACTTGGCCATTCATAACGTATTGATCGAAATCATCCAGCGGTCTTTTTAACGACAGAACTCCCTGGTCCAGTATAACTAATACTCGCCCTCCAAATTGAAGGCATAAATTGAGAATATAACGATGATAACCAGGTTCAAAGCTGGTTATCAAAGCAACTTCTTCTCGGACAAAACGTCGAATAAGGTTCTGTATAAATATGAGCCCATTTCCCGAACTGCGGTTCGAGCCTAAAATACATGCTGCAGGTGCATTAAAAAGATCAGTGTTTCCTTTGGTATAAAAGAGAGTCGGAGCATGAGATTTTCCCAGTTTTTCTCGTAAATGCACTGAATAAAAATTGGAATGAACTGGGATAATATCAAAGCCTTGTTCAGAGATTTTTTGGGTAATGATTGTATAATACGGAAGTTTTTCTTGTAATGATTGAAAAATTACTATTTCTTCTCGGGAAAAATGAAAAAGACTTTCCCATTCTTCGGGTTTCAAAGCAAAAAAGTCATGAAAAGCAAAATGATTCCTCAATAATCGGTCAAAAAAATTATTGATTTTTTCTCTGCTCCAATTTGGAAGGTGAGCAATTGCCACCCAATAGGCAGCTTCTTGAGAAACACCAATCATATCTATGACCTCGTTTTTTTAACTTAAAAAAAAGCGCTGCTTCCTTTTTCTTTATACATAGCGTAATTTCTTAAATCCTTGAATGCTGGCTTGATAGTTCTCCTCGCTCATTCCAATCGAATGATATTCTTCAGCGTAACCAATCAATCCTCCATTAAACCTGCCCAGGTGTTCAAATAAATATTCGGTATATTGTTCAATTTCTGAAGGATTTCCTGATATTCCGGTAGTTTGATAACTCACTGGACAACAAAAACAAACCTTTCCCCCAAAATCTCTTCCCATTTGGGGAATATCATAGAGATTGGGTTGACTGATATTGAGAACATCGACTCCAATCTCGATAAAATCTGCAATGATCGGGTAAATATATCCGCAAGTATGAAAATAAACATACATCCCTTGTTGGTGAGCTAAATCAAACTGTTTCTGGTATCGAGGTTTGAAAATTTTTCTCCACTGATCAGGAGAAATCATCAAACCGTTTTGAGTGCCCCAATCATCCAAAAAAGCAATAGCATCCACACCACATTTCGAGACTTCCTGTATTAAATTTTCTTCAAAACCAAACACCACATCGATCAATCGCTCCAGTAGTCGAGATTGGGTGGACAAATGAATCAATACTTCTTCAAAGCGGGCTAAAAAAGTCATCGTGGTAAATCCCGACAAAGCCAAACTGGCCATGAGAAATTTTTCCGGATAGGTCTTTTTCTTTTCAAAGAGCTCATCAAATCGACCGGGTAAGTCCAAAAGTGGTGGCTCAAGTTTATCGATCTCATTCCAATCTGTAATCAAGGGGTCTCGCGGTTGACCCATGGTCTCGTCTTTCCTTGACCAAAAAAAGCCCCATTCCGAGTAGTCTCGGTTTTCTCCTAAAAAATGTTTTTGTATTTCTCCATAAACAATATCCGATTGATCATAGTCTTGGTTCCAGATGATCAAAGGAACATAGTCGGGATGATTTCTTCGAATAGCTCGAATAACTTGATCCCTCATAGTAAGTGATCTCCTTGATTAAAAATTTATAGCCATTTTTCCCAATCTATACATTCCTCTATATATATTATAATTTATCATCTTCAGTCGTAGCCAGTCGAGGAAAAATGAGGAAAAAATTTTGTCACCAAAATAAGTTAATGAAGCATTCCTTTTTTTAAAAATTTATTTATATTTTTCAGATGGTGATAGTTGGTCGTCCTTCATAGTCTGGACAAATATCTTCACAATTTCTGGGTCATAGAGTATTCCTGATTTTGCTTCAATTTCTTTTAATGCTTCCTCATGGCTCATATGATGGTATTGATGTTTGTTTACCATCGAATCGTAACTTTCGGCTACCTTAATAATTCTTGCCAATTTGGGAATTTCTTCGCCTTTCAAGCCTTTTGGATAACCCGATCCATCCCACCCTTCATGGTGGTGGAGAACGCCTTCAGCTATATCCAAGGTTTCGCCAAACAAATTTAAAATCCTATACCCAACAACCGGATGCTGTTGCATTTCCTTTTTTTCTTCTTCGGTTAATTTCTCTTTTTTCTTGAGAATTTCATTATTTAAAACTATTTTCCCGATATCATGTAAATATCCGGCTTCTTTCAGTTTTCGAATTTCCGGATCGGGTAATTTCATTGCCCGACCGATGTTTTGACATAATTCACTTACGTTGATCGAATGTTGCTTTTCTCGTTCACTAAAATTGTGCAAGGTTTCAATAATGGTATGAATCATGCTGGAATCAATGGTTTTCCGATTGAGCATTTTCTCCTTGTACATCATATCCTCAGCATTTTCCAAAGTTCTTTCGATGCTCTTGCCTACCTTGACCTTGGTATCATATCCCATTGACATGCAATATTTAATGACACCTATAGGTTCTTTCGAAAATTCATTTTTTATCCTCTCAATAATTTTCTGAGCAACCTGAGTGCTGGTTTTTGGCAGCAAAATTGCAAATTCATCTCCACCCAATCGAGCTATAATATCTTCTTCCCGGCAAACTTTTCTTAATATCTCAGCGGTTTTCCTCAAAAGCTCATCACCGGCAGTATGGCCAAAGATATCGTTAGTCAATTTCAACCCATTAACGTCGCCGAAAATGATTGATAAAGGAAGGCTTCTTTCAGTATTTAACCGCCTCATTTCTTCCTCAAAAAACATTCGATTATAAAGCCCGGTCAACGAGTCGTGGTAACTTAAATATTTAATATAGTCTTCATTTCTTTTTCGCTCAGTATTATCCAAAAAAGTTACTACAGCACCAACCAACTCTCCATCTTTAAACTGAGGATAGGAATGGTATTCAACGGCAAGGCTGGTTCCATCGGCTTTCCAAAATACTTCATCATCAGCACGGGTACCATTTCCAGTTTTTAATGCTTTAAAAATCTTGCAGTCTTCGATGGGCATTGGAGTCCCGTCTCGATGACTATGATGAATCTGCCAATGCATATTCTTCCCAATCAGTTCATCATGACTTTTATAACCCAACATTTCCAAGCTGCTTGTGTTACAAAATATACAATTACCATTCTTATCGATACCGTAGATTCCCTCGGCTGTTGAATCTAAAATCAGGTACAGTTGATCTTTACTTTCCTTCAAAGCATTATTCGCTTCTTCCAGCTCATGGGTCCGTTTTTTCACCTGAACTTCCAGAGAATGAAAAAGTGTCTGCAAAGTATCTGCCATCTCATTAAATGACCTCGAAATTCCTCCTATTTCATCATTTCTCATAATAGGGACCCTCTTGGAGAAGTCGCCATGAGAAAATTGAGCGGTGGTCTCGATTAAACTTTCAATAGGTTTCAAGTAACTCTTGACGACCTTATGGTAGATGAATAATGATAATAATACGGCTGTTATCGCCAGGATTAAGGTTAATCTCATATTTTCTATTACTACTGGCAAGAATAAACTTTCCGGTATAGCAGTTAAAATCAGCCAATCTAATCCTTCTTTTTTAAATTCTAAAACATTAACAAATAATCGATCTTCTCCGGTTTCAACTTCGAAACTATTATTTTCAGCGATATTATATTTTTCTCGGGCTCGAGTTATGGCTTGATTCTCTATTTCTTGGATCGTGGCTCTTTTTATGCTTCCATCTTCAAGAAATGTAAAGTTAGCCATTTCGAATGAGTTTGCAACTAAATAACCGGTATCTTTCTCGACAATAAGAGCATAGGCATTTTTATCCAGGACAATTTCCTGCAAGTAGTTGTTGATTCTTGATAATGTAACATGAGAACCTAATACTCCTTGTAATTCCCTCTCCTTATTATAAATTGGCATAGCAACCGATACGGTTAGGTCATTCATTACAAAATGCTTGTATATCGGTGAAAATACTGCTTTCCCAGTTTTTTTTGCTGCTTTATACCAATCTCGGGTCCGGGGGTCAAATTTTCCAGCATCGACCACTCGTTCACCTGCAGTTTTATCTTCATTAACTGAATAATACCAGGAATGTCCATTAGTACTAACGTCATTCCTCATTATTTCAATGACATTGTTTATGTTTCTCCGAGCTCCATAATACTCACCTTGCTCAGTTCCGTAACTAAAGCTATAGATCGATTGTGAGCTGTGGTTTTCCAATACTCCAACAAAATAACTTTCTCTTTCAACTACATTCCTTAAATCAACAACACCATCCTCGATGAAGCTTTTATTAACCTGGTTGATATGTTCGGGCACATATATAAAGGTTTCCACCTGATGGTAAATCTCATCATTCAAATCTTTCACCATAATGGTTATAAATTGTTTTATTGAAGACGACCAGTTTGAATAGACGATATATCCGATGAGGGCGGAAATTGTTATCATTAGTATTACAAACATAAGAATAATGATGGTTTTAATCGGGATATTTTTCTTTTCCATTAATTCTTTCCTTTTCCATGACTTGAGATAAATAAGGTTGTCTTCTTTAGCCTGATCGATTCCTTGAATAACATCTGCTTCATCAACGACTGTTCTCAGATTTCCAATTAATGCCAATCTCGTTTCAGCTGCTCCAGTGTTGATAATTTTTTCTGCTGAATAGGACCAGCTGAGAGAAATAGAGAGAAATGGCATTCTCCGTCCTGATTCTGAAACTCAATATCTTAAACTGTAATCAAGAAGAACACAGGTACACCAAACCATGATTATCCCATATGACTGATTTCTTCCTACTGGTAAATTAAAAAATTCCTACTTCTTTACTCGATCTTCGCATCCGGCCGGGATGATGCAAAGAAAAGTAAATTCTTGTTGAGGAAGGTTTTGAACTAAATGCGGTTCGTTGGGAGCAATATAAATAGCATCTCCTGATTCGACCTTGATTTCAGTGTCTCCACTTTTTATGATTCCTTCTCCTGAAAGAACGTAAACCTGATGTTCCCAGGGATGAGCCTCTTCTGAAGGTTGGCTCTCATCGGTGATGGTGAAATGTCTCATTTCAAAATTGGGAGCATCCATTTCTTTTGAAATCAGCCAGCGGACCTTTTTCCCGTGTGGGGTTTTGATTTCTTTAACCTTGCTCAATTTGGTTCGAATCATATTCATGCTCCTCTCTTTACCAATTAAGATATTAAAAGTTTGATAAGCTGCTCATTATTCAATCCGTGAAAATAGCTTCCAATCTGAATATCTCGTAATTGAAAAGTGATATCATTCCTCTCATAGCGGCTGCCAATCAATAAATTTTCAATATCAGCCTTATCTTCCCTTCCAAAAAAATCACCATAAAATTTGCATTGTCGAATTATCCCTTGATTTACATCCAGCCAGGCTTCGATTTTACCAAATTCAAAGCGTTGAGATTTTTTAATGGTAAAATATGGCGATTCACCATAATTCCAATCCCAGGTTCGGTATTTGCTATTGGCTAGCTCCTCGATTTGTTTACGGTCACTTTCACTAAAATTTATCGACTGAATCTTTTCATTTATTAGACAAAATTGATTTATAAGTAAATTTTTAAATTCCTCTATCGAACAAGGGCTTTTTAAATAGGGATAAATATTGGTAACTCGACTCCGAATCGACTTAATCCCTTTTGATTCTATTTTATCGCTTGATACCCGCAGTGCCATTTCCAGGTGATCTAAATTAGTATTAAACAGCAAGGTCCCGTGATGAAGACATTTTCCCTTTCGGATATATTGCGCATTTCCGGAAA
This sequence comes from Atribacter laminatus, assembly GCF_015775515.1. Taxonomy (NCBI): domain Bacteria; kingdom Pseudomonadati; phylum Atribacterota; class Atribacteria; order Atribacterales; family Atribacteraceae; genus Atribacter; species Atribacter laminatus. Next base: position 2,099,231 of record NZ_CP065383.1, on the reverse strand, counting down.
ACTTTTTTCCTTCAATAGACAAATCATTTCGACTATTGAATTCAGCAGGAATCCCCATCCGATTTAAGGCGGCAACTACTGGTTCAGTAAATTTTTTAAAATCGAAATCCAACGAATTTTCTGAAACTTTCACTATAAAAGTAAAATTTAGGTTGCCTAAATCGTGATATACGGCTCCTCCACCGGATAATCTTCTCACCACGGCGACATTGTTGGTTTGGACAAATTCGCCGTTGATTTCTTCAATGGTGTTTTGGTGTTTTCCAATGATGATTGATGGCCGGTTTTGCCATAACATCAAGTACTTTTCGTTATCTTGAAATGTATTCATGATGTACTCTTCACTTGCTAAATTAAAATATGGATCTTGAGAGTCGTTGATGATGTAAATCATACAATCTCCTTTCATTTATGATTATTAATTTTCATAATTTTACTGAAATATTCAATCCTGTAAACCCAATTATGGACTTTATAAATCAAATCTCTACAAAAGAATAGAAAATTGTTGGGGCATAATGAATTGCGACCGTTCTTTAATTAATGTAGCGACATGCCATGGCATGTCGTATATTGGATTTTCATTCTCATCTGATTCCACCAAAGTGGCTTGTGGGTCCATCACGAAAATATTATCATATGAATTCTTTAATCGGTCATCCTGAGCCCCCTTCTTTTCTGCTTTTTCTCCCCCTCGCCCCCTCTCCCCCTCAGCGTTCTTCACCAATTCTCTCCAAACATTAAATCATCAGAGTTTGAGCTAAAAGAAAAATCCCGTTCAATCATACTCGATCATTATCCATAAAAATCTTTCAAGGGACTTTTCGTCAGAAACCGATTACGGTAAAATCTTTTAGAATTCTGATTACCACCAGCTATCAAAAAATAATAATCACGACTTTTGAGCAAAACACAGGAGAACGAGATAAATGCTAGATGGACAAACTTACAATCCCCAAAAGATTATCAAACAAATTCTCATCTCGGTTTTCATCAGCTTAGGAACCATTATTGCAATTTTTTTAATTTTATCCTTTCGGGGAATATCAATTAATTTATCTCAATTCCAGCCACTCTGGCTGGTTGGAGGTTTTATTTCAATCATCGCTGCCTGGTTAATCGATGCTCTTCGCTTATTCTTCACCACTCGCGCTTGGGGAAAGCCAATTTCTTACCGGAATAGTTTGACTGGAGTTTTATCCTGTTATTTTATGTCTTCAATAACACCCTCCGCTACCGGTGGTAGTCCGGCAGAAATGCTGATATTAAATCGGTCTGGAATGACCTGGGGTGAAGCTGGTTGTCTGACCGCTATTTGTGGCATTCTCTATCAAGTCACTCTTTTAATTCTTCTTTTGTTTTTAGTTTTGGTTCTCGGTGTCCATTTCGCCTTACGAGGTATCCTTCTCCATCTTCTCTACTCTTTTCTTATTTTTTATAGTACTTTGATTTTTCTCCTCTTCTTTTTTTTAAATCGTTTAGATTTGGTTTACCGCATAGCACACTGGGGAATGAGATTCGCCAATCGGTATTTCCCCAAAATCAAATTTTCAGAAGATAGTGTTTTAAAATGGGTTAATGATTTCTTTGTTGACTTTAAGAATGGTTTTCGAATTCTCTTTATCAATAAGCCTCAATACCTTATTTTAAACATTGTTGGTTATAGTTTTTATTTTGTATGTTTTTTTTCAGTTGCCTTTTTTGTTCTTCAATCACTTGGAGTTTATGTTCCTTTAAAACAAGTTTTAGGCGATCAAATCCCTCTTTACCTGGTTTTCGGCTTTTTGCCAACTCCTGGAGCATCGGGAGGGGTCGAGCTTTCCATCAGTTCGATTTTTCTTCCCTCAACCGGTCCGGAAAAAATCAGCTTATTCATTTTATTCTGGCGCTTCATAACCTTCTTTTTGACTATGATAGTTGGAGCTATGACTTTTTTCCGAGTCCTCTTTGTCATCGGAAAAAAGATTCCTCAGGTTGCTCCTTCAACCAAAGCAGCCCTAAGCGGAAATAATCCACATATATCAAATAGCGAATAAAAAATTGCCTTTCCTTCCCACTTTTTCTCACTTTACTTGTTTTCATCTTTTCCGGGTATTTAATTCTTTTCTTTGTTTTCCTCTCCCCTGGTGGGAGAGATTTTCTTCTCATAATTTCCTCTCCCCTGGTGGGAAAGGCTGAAGGTGAGGGGGGGAACCTGAGCACCTCTTCCAGACTTAATTTAAAACACCTATCCTGGATCTCAATCTGAATTTTTACCCTCATCCTGACCTTCTCCCATCAAAGGAGAAGGAACCAAAAAAATCTCCCCCCTCGCCCCCTAAGCGTTTTTCGCCAATACCCCCTTGCCCCTTTAATTTTACTCGGTTGACTCTTGAGCCTCGGCTTCGGGTTCTCTTGACCTTCTGGTAATTTCGTCCATCAGGGAATCGGCTAACTTTTTGTTGATCGGCAATAAGTAATCGTACTCTCTCATCGCTGTTTCTTTGTCATCCAGTCTCAACGAAACCAATCCCACATTATAATGAGAAATATCGTAATCCGGTTTGATTCGTAAGGCCTTCCGATAAGAATCCAGCGCGGCCAAATATCTTCCAATTTCAAGATAGGAATTCCCTAAGTTATTCCAAGCTTCGTAATCTTGGGGATCTAACTCAACCACCTTCAGGAAAGGATCTATCGACTTGTAATAATTTCCCTGGTTATAGTAAATATTAGCAATGTTATAGAGGCTGGTCGTGTAATTGGGGTTAATTTCTACTGCTTTTCCGTATGCTTCCAGCGCCTTTTCATAGTTTTCCATCGCTTCATAGACATTACCCAGATTGTTAAAGGCTGCAAGGTATTCGGGATCAATTTCTACTGCCTTGGTGTGGTTTTCAATGGCTTTTTGGTAATCCTGCATATCATAATAAACGTTTGCTAATTCGTAATAGATTTCAGCATCATCAGGAACCACTTGCAAAGCTTTTTGGTACTGTAAGATTGCGTTTTGAGAATCACCTAAATCTCGGTAGGCTAAACCAGCATTAAAATAAGCATTGGCGTAATAGGGATCAATCTCAATCACTTTTTGATAGGCTTCAATAGCAGCTTCGGAATTTCCTAACTCTGAAAGAGCATTTCCCAGATTATTTAAAGCATCAAGGTATTCTGGATCTAAATCTAAAGCCTGTTTATATTGTTCAATGGCCAGGTCGTAATTCCGGTTACGATAATAAATATTACCCAAATTATAATATGGTAAAGGACTTCCTGGTTGGGCAGCAGCTGCTTCGAAATAGGCTTCTTCGGCTTCTTCAGTTTGATTGAGATAATAATAAACGTTGCCCAAATTATTTAAGGCATCAAAATATTTTGGTACAATCTCAACCGCTTTAAGATAAGCGTCTCGGGCTTTTTCATAATCTTGCAGATCGTAATAAACATTTCCAAGGTTATAATGTACTTCGGGTTGGCTGTTGTTGAGGGAAATCGACTTACCATAAGCATCAATCGCCATCTGGTAATCTCTCATATCATAGTAAAGATTACCGATTTCATACCAAACCCGAGGATCTTTATTGTCCAACTGCAGTGCCGATTGATATGCTTTTTCGGCTTCATCGTAGAAACCTTGAGCTCGATAGGCAGCAGCCAGGTTTTGCCACCCTATTTTGTTGTTTTTGTCACTTGATAATCCTTCTTCTAAAGCTTGAACGGCATCTTGAAACATCCCTAGGCGGAGATAGGACAATCCTAATTCAATCAAGTCTGATTGATTGTTTTCAGTTGAGGATTGGTTTTGGGCATAAACCCATCCGTTTTGAAGAACGAAAAACAGAGAAATAGCTATCATGATTGAAATGAGAAAAAATTTTCTCATGGCTGACCCTCCTCTTAACCATGTTTTAAAAAAGTTGGTATTTTGAAAAATCTAAGAACTTCCGGAATTCTAATCATGTCAACTATTGGATTTAGATTTTTGAAGCATTACGCCGTTATTTTTCATTATATCTTATTTAAAACCCTCTAATTGGCAATATAGTTCAAGAAGGAATAAAATTTTTTGCAGAAAAAGATGTCAATATGAATAATCAGTAGCAATAGGCATTCGCCTGCCACTTCCAAAAGCTTTGGAGGTAACCTTCAATCCCGGTGGAGCCTGTTTTCTTTTATATTCATTCCGGTCAATTCTTTTCACCGTCCATAACACCGTCTTGCGATCAAATCCTCGGGCAGCTATCTCCTCTACGGAAAGGCCGTCCTCAATCCACAACTCAATAATTTGATCTAAGACTGGATAAGGTGGAAGAGTATCTTGATCGTATTGATTGGGTTTTAATTCCGCCGATGGTGCTTTTTGAATAATTTCTCGGGGTATGATTTCGCTTTTATGGTTGACATAGTCAGCAATCTGATAAACCATGGTTTTTGGAACATCCGAAAGGACCGCCAAACCTCCGCTCATATCGCCATAAAGAGTACAATAACCGGTTGCCATCTCACTTTTATTTCCGGTTGACAATAAAAGATAGCCGTATTTATTTGAAAAAGCCATCAAAATATTTCCTCGAATCCGGGCTTGCAAATTCTCTTCGGTGGTATCCTTCTTGGTTTCGGCAAAGCTTTTGGAAAGAGTTTTTAGATAAGAGAAATAAATCGAGGATATCGGGATCACTTCAAAGGGAATCCCAAGATTCTCACTCAACCTTTGGGAATCCTCGATACTCCCTGCCGAAGAATAGGGTGAGGGCATTGAAATGCCTAAAACGTTGTTTGGTCCTACCGCACGAGTGGCAATAACTGCGGTTAAAGCCGAATCGATTCCTCCCGATAAGCCAATGACGGCTTTTTTAAAACCACACTTCTTCATATAGTCTTGGACCCCAAGCACTAAAGCATCGAATACCGACTCGATTGAATCCTGAAAGAGATCCCCTATGAGAGTTGATTGATCTGCCAAATCAACAATCCTAGCCCATTCCCGAAAACCTGGTGCTTTTTTGATGAAATCTCCCTGATTATTGCATGCCAGACTTTTCCCATCAAAAATCAGGTCATCATTCCCTCCAACCTGATTGACATAAACAAAAGGCAAATGGAAACGCTGTGAATGATTATGAATCAATCGAAAACGCACTTTTTCTTTGCCAATTTGAAAGGGAGAAGCGGAAATATTGACAAGACAGGTCGCTCCTTTTTCAGCCATAACTTGAATGGGGTCAAGTTGATACCTTCGGCCTTTCGGCCAAAATTCCGGATCATTCCAGGCATCTTCACAAACACTGATCCCTAAAAGCTCTCCTTTAAAAGCTACCAACTCCTGTTGTTGGGCGGGATCAAAATATCTGGTTTCGTCAAAAACATCGTAAGTTGGCAAAAGGGATTTGTTTTGCTGGTGAATTATTTTCCCTTGAAAAGCCAGCAGGGCAGCGTTAACCAATCCCTTTCCTTGTTTTTCACCAGTGGGAAGGGGTAATCCAAATACTATTCCTGGATGAAAAGAACTTGAAGTCAGGGCAATAAGTTCTTCTTTGGCTTTTTGGATCTGTTCGATAAACCACCAACGTTCCAGAAGGTCTTTAGGGGGGTAACCAACCACACACAATTCAGGAAATACGATTAAATCGGGCTTTTGGGGAAGCAACTCATTATAGAATTGCTTCATTTTCTGAACATTTCCTTCAATATGACCCACTTTTGGGTTTATTTGCGCAATACCAATTTTTAGGATATTTAACCCTCCCTGAACTCCCTCTCTCGCGCCTAAACAACAGCACGAGAGAGGATATAAGTCAGTTGTTTCTTTAAACCCAACCTCTTAACTTCATCGCTTCAACGACTCTTTCAACGGCTACGATATAAGCTGCTTGACGCATATTGATTGAATACTTTTTCGAAGTTAAATGAACCGCATGGTAGGCACTGGTCATTTTCTTGTTCAAACAATCATAAACTCGGTCTACGTCCCAGTAGTACATATAGAAATTCTGAACCATTTCCAGGTAAGAAACCGTCACTCCACCAGCATTGCAGAGGAAATCTGGAATTACATGAACGCCGTTCTCGAACAATACATCATCGGCTTCAGGAGTTGTCGGCCCATTAGCTAATTCTGCGACAATTCGAGCTTTGATGTTTCCGGCGTTTTGGTCGGTAATGACGTTTTCAAGCGCCGCTGGAATGAGAACATCTACGTCTAAGGAAAGGACCTCTCCATTAGTAATGGATTCACATTGAGGAAAACCATTGACCGAACAGGTTTTTTCTTTATATTCCAAAACTGCATCGGGAACCAAGCCTTCAAGGTTATAGATCCCACCTTGGCTATCAGTGAGAGCAACTACTTTTGAGCCAAACATTTCCCGTACCAGTTTAGCAGCATAAAAACCGGCATTACCATATCCCTGGATAGCGACAGTCGCCTGGCTGAGGTCAATACCGCAGACTTCAGCTGCTTCTCGCAGAGCGTACATACCACCTCGAGCGGTTGCATCACCTCGACCTACCGTTCCTCCAACTGCCAGGGGTTTTCCGGTGATGACCCCGAACTGGTTCTTTCCAGAACATTTGGAATATTCATCCATCATCCAGGCCATAATTTGTGGATTAGTATATACATCCGGTGCCGGGATGTCTTTATCCGGACCGATAAACTGCCATATTGCTTGAATATATCCCCGGCTTAACCGTTCTAACTCGCCGGTTGACATGCTTTTCGGATCACAAATGACTCCGCCCTTTCCTCCCCCCAGGGGAATATCGACTACCGCACATTTCCAAGTCATCCAGGCGGACAGAGCCCGAACGGTATCAATAGTTTCCAGGGGGTGGAATCGAATTCCGCCCTTGGTTGGTCCCTTAGCATCGTTGTATTGAACTCGAAATCCCTGAAATACTTTTATCGATCCATCATCCATGCGCACTGGAATAGAAACATGAATTTCACGCTTAGGCATTCGGAGTATTGCATGAATGGCAGGATCAAGTTGGATGATTTCAGCACACTTATCAAGCTGGGCTTGCGCTATTGCAAAGGGGTTAGTAGTAGACACGTAACATTCCTCCTCATTGAGACAAGAAAATATCATGTCGAGAAATTGCATCTCTCTCCATCGAGAACAAACGTCCCTCGTCATCGAGGTCGTTGTCATTTTCTCCTCGTCATTGAGGAAGAAGGTGTACATTCACCCTTAAAAAATGACTTATGTAATTTTGAGTAATTTACCACAGCATGGATAAATTAAAAAGAGGAAAGCCAATATTTTTTTCTGTTTTTTTGAAATAACGAGAAAAACTAACTGGAAAAGCGTTTTTTTACCTTTCATGTTGATGACGATGATGAATATCCGGAAGATGTTCATGATTATGTTCTAATTCTTCATGATCATGAAGGTGAGAATGTACAAAATTTTTTTCTCGGAACAGGTCCGGATGATTATGGTTATGGTGACCGTCCTGATGAGAATGACGATGGTCATGTGAATAAGCCTGATGCAGATGTAGGTGAGAATGGATTTCGGTAAGAAGAATCAGAGTGGCTATCAGAACGAGGGGAAAAGAAAGGAAAAAAACCTGCTGAGGCCGTTCTCCCAAAATTAAAAAAGAAAGAAATGAACCGGCAAAAGGGGCAATGCTATATAGGGCCGTCGTGCGGGATGAACCAAGACTGCGGAGGGAGAGAATAAAAAAAACAATGCTCAACCCATAGGATAAAACGCCAATCACCATTGCGATTAAAATTATTTGAACACTGGGAAAAGTGAGGTTGAAGAAGCGGGCTAAAAGAAGAGAAAATCCTCCTGCACCACAACCCTTGACGATAACTAATAAAAGTGGATCCCGGGCGCTTAAATTCCTGGTGAGGTTATTGTCCAATCCCCACATAAAACAGGCAGCTATTACTCCAAAAGCCCCAATTGTAAATCCCCATCCTTGATTCCATTGCACCGATAAAAGCATAGTTGCCAGTGTCACCATGGCAATGGCCAACCATACTCTTTTTCCAATATATTCTCCGAACCAGATCCCAGCCAGTAAAGTTGTTGCAATACCTTCAATACTGAGCAAAAGCGACGCTGTCGATGCCGGGGTAACCCGGATGCTATAGAGAAGAACCAATGGGGCTAAAATGCCTCCCGCCGTGACTGCCGCAATAAACTGAGGAATCTCACCTTTTTGTAATTGAGACTCGGTTCGAGTAAATAGACTCTTTTCTTTAATCAATCGAAAAATGAGGATACCTAAACCGCTTCCTAAATATAAAAAGCCGGAAAGAACCAGCGGTTCGATAGTGTTCAAGAGCAGCTTGTTCAAAGGGGTGCTTAGTCCAAAAAGCAAAGCCGCTGTCAAAGCATACAGGGTAGGGATCAAAACCGTTTTATTCATATCAACTGCTTCTTCTTCCCCTTCTCTTTTTTTTTATTTTATTTTACTCCTTCGAAGGTTAACAGGAAATGTTGGGGAGTAGGTTTCTTTCATTTTTTGGTCTTCCAACTAAATCGTCTTTTTGATCTACCCTGTCCAAAACAAGCAAATATCGGTTTTTGCCTCTATGTCATGTTTCTATATAGGAAATTCCATTTTCTTCACACCATTTAATTGCAATTTTTTTCAATGCTTCATCACGGAACTGGTACCAAGAGTCTTCAATGTTGAATATATGAATTACATCCTTAAACCGACGGAAAGCACCACTTCCTCTAATAGAAGAAAAAAGGACATTTCTGATTTTTTCATCTCTTACAGAGCTACAAAAGGTTTCCATAATACTATATTCATTGACATACCACCTATCCGGGAATTTAATATATTTGTGAGTGTTCCAGTTGTCTAATACATCTTTGGCTTCATTAATAGGTTTTTTCTGCCACTCGGGGTATTTTGAAAAATCAATATCACCTTCTGATTCCTCAGCAATATCAAGTTCTTCAGAACTAAAACCAATTATTTCACCAGTTTCAGTATTAATGTATGAATGAAATTCATCTGTCTGAAAATCAATTTGATCAATAATATCCTGTAGTTTCATTGGTTTCATTTTCAGATTCCCACCAATCATATAATTTTTAGTATTACATTACCTATTTTTTAAGTTTGACGGAATCAAGATGATTATTAATTCAAAGATTTAATTATGTTACTCAAAATTTTTAAATATCGGTATTTCCAAAAATGAATATAATATAAATCTTGCCTATATTTCTTAATATATCCTAAAAAGAAAATAAGTCAATTTTCCTCGAATCTTCAACTTTCATACAATTATAGTAGTTATCTTTACTTAGTTATAATTAAGAGCATGCTTCTTTCTTCTACTTTCGATTAAGAAGCGAAAGAGTTTAAGTAGCGGTGTTTAAAAATAATGGGGATAGATCCTTATGTTGCATTACAGCACTAAATGAGGATGAAAATAATAATATGCCGATCAATTTCCCCCTTTAGAAACTCATCGTGTCCCATAACCTTACTCTGGACACAATGGGCAAAAGGTGCTATACTCCTCCGCATGAAAGTCTGCGGTCACGAGTTTACCGATACGATGATCCAAACTATACAAGAAAAAGTCAACCAGGAACCGATCATTTCTCGAAGGGCACTCTCTCGACTGGTCTGTGAATGGTTGGACTGGAAAAGCCCCAATGGAAAATGGAAAGAGATGAGCGCCCGGGTGGCACTCCTTCGCCTAGAAAAATGGGGGAAACTGACTCTCCCGGCTCCTCATCACCGCTCGATTCCTCAACGAAAATCAGGGCCTGATCCCTTCCTTGAACCCTTGCCGGGTATCACTGGTTCAATAGCTGACCTCGGGGAGACAAAGCTTGTGCTGGTGACCAGTCAGGATAAATCAGCCTCTCACCTCTGAAATACTCTTTTTGATCGCTACCATCCCTTGCGATCCGGTCCTTTATGCGGAGCCCAGCTTCGCTACCTCATTCACAGTCACCGCTATGGAGTGATTGGGGGTCTGGCCTTTAGCGCTGCCGCCTGGCGGGTGAAAGCCCGAGATACCTTTATCGGCTGGAATGATCACACTCGAGCCGCCAACTTATCACAGGTGGTCAATAACAGCCGGTTTCTCCTCCGTCCTGAGGTAAGGGTGAAGAATCTGGCGTCTTTTGTCCTCTCACTGGCGATCCGTCGGCTTCCTGCTGATTGGTACCATCGCTATCAGGTGAGGCCGCTGCTCCTTGAAACTTTTGTTGATACCCGCTTTTATCGAGGAACCGCTTATCGAGCCGCCAACTGGATCGACGCCGGCTTCACCAACGGCCGAGGTCGCCAAGACCGGTTCGCCCAGCATCCCGTTTCAGTCAAACGTCTTTTTCTCTATCCGCTCCACCGTCACTATCGGACCCTTTTACGGTATAATGAAAGAGATGTGTCTACTTTTCCTCCTTCCTCCCCAGTGGAATTTGCCGATTGGGTGGAAGAGGAATTCCAAGGAGTCAGCTGTGGCGATCTCCGACTCAAAAAACGCTTGCTCACCCTGGTCCGGGATTTCTATGCCTGTCCCACCGGGAATATCCCCCAAGTCTGTGGCAGCCGAGCCAAAACCAAGGCGTGCTACCGGTTTTTCGATCATCCAGCCATGAACCTGAAGACCATCCTTGCTCCCCACTTCCGCTCGACTCAACATCGAGTCGCTCAAGAACCCTTGGCTCTGGTCTGTCAAGACACCACCACCCTCAACTATCAAACCCATCTTGAGACCGAAGGGTTCGGACCAATCGGCACCAGCTCCCAAAAAGCCATTGGACTCCTCCTGCATGCTAGCTTAGCCGTGACTCCCAATGGGGTTCCTTTAGGATTAGTCGATATCCAATGTTATGCCCGTGATCCAGCAAGCCTCGGGAAAAAACACCGGCGCTCAGTGCTTCCCTTAGAAGAAAAAGAAAGCCAGCGTTGGTTAACAAGTTTTGATGCCACCGCTCGTCTGCAAAAAGAATGCCCTCAGACCACTCTGGTGAGTATCGCCGATCGGGAAGCTGATCTGTATGATCTCTTTGTGCGGGCGACGACCCATCCCCACGCTCCCAAACTGCTCATTCGAGCTTTTCAAAAACGAGCTCTGGCTGGAGAAGAAGGAACCTATCTCCAAAAACTGGCCACCACCCCAGGTGCTGGATGTCAACCCATCACCGTTCCCCGACGGAAAAACCGTCGAGCCCGTCACGCCGAACTCGTTGTTCGCTTTTGCGAGGTGACCCTTCAACCGCCTCGCAACCGTCCTCAAGAACCTCCCGTTACGCTGTGGGCGGTGAGCGCGGAAGAAGAGACTCCTCCTCCCGATGGGAGTGACCCCATCAGCTGGGTGCTCCTCACCACCATGCCGGTTCATCACTTTCAAGATGCCTGTGAACGAATACAGTGGTACTGTCATCGGTGGTTGATTGAAATCTACCACCGGACCTTGAAGAGTGGCTGCAAAATTGAAGAGCGCCAGCTTCGAACTGCCGATCGAATTGAAAATTGTCTGGCTATTGATCTCGTGGTTGCCTGGCGGATCTTCTTTTTAGCCAAGCAAGGACGAGAAACCCCCGATGTTCCCTGTACTGTTTTCTTTGAAGAAGCCGAGTGGAAAGCTTTAGTTGCCTATGTTACTCACAATCCTCTTCCACCAGCTCATCCTCCGACTCTTCAAGAAGCCATCAGGATGGTGGCTTCCTTGGGAGGGTTCTTGGGGCGCAAAGGGGATGGCCATCCTGGAACCAAAAGCATGTGGTTGGGACTCCAACGTTTAGACGATATCACCTCGACGTACAAGGTCCTCTTTCCTTACTGTCAATTTGATCCGCCTTGCAAACCTCCTTCGGTGTCCAGACAGGGGAGATATGGGTAACGATGAGCTTTAGAAAAGGGGGTTAGGGGGATTTGGTTTATTCCTGCTCCGTCATTACGAGGAGCGTCCTGTGCGACGTGGCAATCTCATTTATTTAGTCTGTCATTTTGAGGAGTTCGTTTTCTTTTACCGGACGGCGTGAGAATCCCATCTTTTCATTCCTATTTCTTTTTTTATTTTCTAAAAATTACTCTATAAAGATATAAAGACACCCTCCCCGCCGCGAAAGTGGCACCCCTCCAAAAGGGGAATTGTTGAATTCATTCCCCCATTGAGGGGGGATTTAAGGGGGGTGTGCCTTGTCTTTTTTGTTTATTCTTTTTTCACCAATATTGGTATTTTCAGGATAGAAAGCACAAAAGAAAATTAAAAAAATTGAAAAATAGATTTGATTCCTTTTGCAGTAAGAGCTTGGGGATCAAGAAAATATTATAAGATCATTTCTGGGGGGGCTTGCAGAGTAAAAAATGATTAAAAAGTTAGAACTCATAAAGAAACACGGGCCCCAACGAACTTTCCAGCCTTTTTATCACCGAAAAATCTCTTTTCCAGCAATTCGCGGGCTTAACCTCTTTTCTCTTTCTTTTAGTGAAAAGAGTTTTTCAACTCCAGCCCATTTCGAGCTTTCATCGATTTTAACCCTGACGGCTTTCCTATTCCTCGGAACCCATGTTGAGTATATAATACCATCTTTTATAAAAAATGTCAATATTTTATGAATAAATTTTTCTATTATGATGCTGGGTCTTCAAATTCATAAGCACCTAAATCATACCCCTTTCCTTGAGGTCGTAGCCTTCCATCAAGATCAACTGACGGAGCATCGGTCGAAACCCCAGCATCTCGGGCTGGACTATTTTCCTGGATATGGTATCCACCATTTTTACCACGAGAAGGAGCAACAAATAGTGGGTCTTCGGCAATGAAATTCTCAATTAATTGCGCGTCTTTTAACTCCTCGCCGGAATATTCTTTTTCTCCAAATTTTAAAACCGTTTTCCCATTTGGCCTATATATCAGGTTATTCGAAGCTTTTAGAGAAATATTTTTACCGATATTAACTGGTTGAGTACCACAAACAATAATATTATTTTTGAACAGGACTTCTCCAATCTCTGGTTTTTGGGATACTCCCACTTTCAAAGGGAATCCCTGGTTTTCTGGAGGGGTATCAATAGTTACATTCACGATTTTAAACTTGGCATCCTCTCCGGCAATTTCATCTATTACCATCCCTGAGCTTATTGAATTCTTGGGATTTTTCCCTCCTACTCCATAAATGAGGGTATTCATGACTATCCCGTCTTGACCACCCATAACAATCCCGTTTTCACTATTATTATCGACAACACATTCTATGATTCGATTCATTTTGGCTCTGGTATAAAGCCCATTTCCTAAATTCTGTTCAAATATTGAGTTGGTTATTTCAATTGGGCCAACCGATGAACCAATCCTTAAGCCATCAAAGGTATGTTCATCATTGGATTTTTTTGATGATGGATAATGGCCACTAAAAGAAAATTGACTGTCACGTATGGTTATCCGGTTCCATCCATCTCCCTGGAAGTTCTTGCCAACCATTGCTTCCTTCCCACAATACTCAATCTTGCTTTGGATTATTTCTATTCCGTAAGCATCAGCCATGAGAATGCCATTCCCATCGATGTGGTGGATAAAAAGCTCTTTAAAAATTAAATTCTGGACTACTCCGCCTACCACCCGTATGGCATTTTGAACAACTGATACCTCATCGTTGGTTAATTCAAGATTTTCGATTCGAAGGTTGCTCTTTCCTGAGAGGTCAATGATAGCCGGACAGTTATCTCTTCCCTTTAGGATGGGTCTATTTCCAGCTTCACCCTTGATGGTAATCCAGGAAGAGGTAGTTCCCGAAGCTGGTTTAATTTGATTTTCTTCCTGATTATCAATCTGGTATTCTCCACCTAAAATAATCAGAGTATCGCCTGGCTGCAGTTGTCTTGAGGCATACCCGGGGGTTTTCCAGGGGTTTTCTCTATTTCCCGAATTGTTGTTATCGCCCTCTGTGGAAACATAGTAGGTACTCCCCGACTGACCGCTTAACATTCCCGATAGCTCTCCGATATTTCCAATACATCCAGAGGTAGCAACAACCATCAGTAGTACAACCATAACCAAATAAAAACGATTACAAACCTTCATAGATTCATTCCCTCGAAAAGATCACAATTTTTGTTTCGTCCTCATTTCCGGTTCAATTCTATCAAACTCGCTCCAAAATGAAAACTTCCCTTTTAGAATAATCCCTCATGCTTTTTTTATTTTACTAGGTAATGTTAAATTCCAAACATCATCATGCCCATAGGTTTCTTTAATTTATTTTCATGCCACTTGTGTGGAATCAAATGATGGTAAAAATACCTATCAAAATCCGTCATTCAGGCTGTGTCATAATTATTCTATAAATTTTTTACCACCACTTAGGTTAATATTTTACAGGAATATTGGGAATAGATAACCAAAAACTGAAGATAAATGTACTGTATCCTCCACTTTTAAGCTATTCTTAGTGTATGAACGGGATTGTGCCACAGCCTGATTGCGAGGAGGTCAACCGTTTTTTGGTTGGACGACGTGGCAATCTCTCATCCACCCAATCCTTCATTCTGAGGAGTTCGGTGTCTATTGCCGGACGACGTGAGAATCTCCTCTGACACTACCATCTTCATCCTGAGGCTTCGTATTCAGAAGCCATGAGGATCTCATCCTTTATCCCTGTTTCTTTGTCCTTTTTTTAGGGATAACCAAGGAAAAATGAAAGTCACCCTCCCCGCCGTAAAGCTGCATCCCTCCAAAGAAGGGAATTGTTGAATTCATTCTTTCTCGTTTTTTTTAATCACTTTTCAATTCATTTAACCGTCTTTTATTCTATTAACTAATCTTGACACTTAAATAAACAATAATATATTATATCTATTATATTTCAATTTATTTAAGGATGTGTTTATTCAATGAGCAATTCAGAATTATTTTGGAATGCCTCCACAATCGATTTAAAACGAGGATATTTGGACCAAGATAAATATTTCACTTGTCTCCTTTGTGGCAAGGAAATTGAAAAAGGAATTATATATTCTGATTCTGGAATGCTGTATGAAGCCGAAAAATTTATAGAAATCCATATTCTTAAAGCTCATCATTCCGTTTTTGAGTATTTAATCAATTTAGATAAAAGATTAACTGGTTTGACTGATCACCAAAGAAAATTGCTTAATCTTTTTTATCAAGGAAAAAACAATAGCGAAATACAAAAGGAAATGAACATTGGAAGTGTCTCGACCATTCGGAATCATCGCTTTCAATTTAAAGAAAGAGAACGTCAATCCAAATTATTTTTGGTTCTTATGGAAATTTTAAAAGAAAAGGATCAATTCGCACCGGTTTTTGTACCTCTCCATAAAAATGCTAAAATTGTTGATCAACGATACAATATTACTGAAGAAGAAAAAGAAAAAATTATAAAGAATTTTTTTTCTAAAGGGACCATTGCTCATTTGAAAGCCTTTCCGGCCAAAGAAAAATACAAATTGGTCATTTTAAGAGAATTTGCTTTTGATTTTGAAAAAAATCGGAAATATGATGAAAAAGAAGTCAATCAAATCATTAAGAAACGATATCCCGATTTCGTAACCATTCGGAGATACCTTATCGAATATGGTTTTATGGAAAGAAAACCCGATGGAAGTCAGTACTGGTTGAAAGAAGGATTATAAAGAAGAGGGATGCTTATGGATTACAAAAAGGAAATAAAAAGACAATTTAAAGAAAGTAAATCAGTTGCCGGTGTGTACCAAATTAAAAATACCCAAAACCAAAAAGTATTTTTAGGAAGTACACTTAATCTTAAAACTTTAAATGGTAAAACCTTCCAGTTAGAAATGGGGAGTTACCCCAATAAAGCTCTTCAGAAAGAATGGACTGAGTTTGGTAAAGAGGCTTTCGTAGTTGAAGTGTTGGAGGAATTAAAACAGAAAGAAGACGATTACACCGCTCCAGCCGATGCTTTGAAAAAACTTGAAGAAAAATGGCTGGATAAACTTCAGCCTTACGGAGACCGTGGGTATAACTAAAAAGTGCATTGAGTGAGGAGGGAGTAAATGCTCTCGCCCCCTCGCTCCCTCTCCCCCCTCTCCCCCCTTGGCGTTTTTCGCCAATACTCTCCCCTCCCTCCCTCGATACTTAACTCCTCTCGACAGCTATTTCATTTTCATTGACATTGTCGAGGGTGATGATATAATTTAAGTGGTTATAATGACTTTACCACTTCAACATTATTTTGGGCTTTTTTTCCTGATGGCTTTATGTAAACAAAATTTTTGAGAATATTGGAGGGGTTTACGGATAGCAATTGAATCAACCCGATCAAGATTGAATCGACTCTCTGCTCAACCATTCTAACATTTCTAGGTCAAACGACTTAACAACGCAATTTCAGTCTTCAGATTTATTCCTTTTAACAACATAACATTACTCCCCCCACTGAGGTTATATCTACGGTCTTTTCCACTCGCTCTTAATTGTTTATAAAATTCATTCTTTTTGAAAGGAGGAGAAAAACAGAAAATAAACCAACGGGTTCGAATTTTGGTTACTTTTTTATTTTATTTGTAAACAAAGGAGGGTAATATGTTTAAAAAAATTTTCGTCAGTTTGCTTATTATTCTCGTTTTAAGTGTTGGAGCTTTAGCCGCCGATATACCGAAAATCACCATCGGTTGGACACCGCCTGATATTACCGGTGTTTTTAAAACTGCTACCGATTTCTTTGAAGCATCAGCTCGACAGGCAACCGAAAATGACATACCAGTAGAAATCATTACCCGTTCTCCCGCTTCACATATCGAATTCGCCAGCCAAATAGCCATTATTGAAGACTTTATTCAAAGAAAGGTTGATGTAATCGCTATCTCCCCTATCGAAGTCGAAGTTGTTAAACCAGCTCTCATAAAAGCCATAGAAGCTGGAATACCGGTGGTTGTGGTGAATCTTCTCGAACCAATTGAAGGAGTCGATGTTGACTGTTATATCGGTTTTGATAATACCGTTGCTGGAACTGTATCCGCTTACGCAGTCATTGATCATTTTGGTGGACCGGGTATTTTAGGCGAAGGGGAAAAAGTCGATGCTGCCGAATCAACTTATTTAGATTTAGAGTTCTGGCAAAATCTCTATACACCCGAAGTCATAGCCGGCTTACAAGATCTTTCCTTGAATGGTGCGATTGTTGAAGGAATTGCCGGGGGATTTTTCTCCGTAGCTCGTTTAAGAGGCTTCCATTCAGTTATTGACCAATTCCCCAATATAAAAATTGTCACCACCCTTCCCGCCGACTGGAACCGTGAAAAAGGAATTAAAGTCACCGAAGATATGCTCTCGGCTAATCCCCAGGGGACGCTCGATTTTATCTGGGCAGCATCAAATGAAATGGGTTTAGGAGCGATGCTTACTTGTGAAAGAATGAATCGTCCGGAAGTGAAAATATTTACTAATGATGGAACCCCGGAATCTGTGGAAAGAATACGTGAAGGGCGGCTCATTGCAGAAACCTGGCATGGATTTCCAGAATGGGGTTGGTACGGAACCAAATACGCTGTGATGTTAGCGCTTGGTTTAAAGGATATGGTTCCTCAATTCTTTGATATCCGACCCAGAATTGAATGGCAGGGGAATGCCGATAAATTCTATCCCAATCCCGAATTAGAGCCTATCGATTGGAATGCTATCAAAGAAGCCTATCAAAAATAATAGTATCTTTTAAGATCTGCTCCCCTTCATTCTTGAGACAATCATGGCTCTTTTGAGTACCAATCCATAATACCGCTCAATAAAAGCCATGATTGTCTTTTTGTTTCAAAGATCAAAGAAAAAATACCATTGCACTCTCCTCTTCATGTCGGGGAGGAACTGAAAGGAGAAAAAGAATGGATTTCGGCTTTCGAGAGAAAATTATAATTATTACCGGAGCTGCTGCTGGAATCGGCTCGGCTACTGCCGAACTGTTTGCCCATGAAGGAGCCAAGGTCATGATTGCCGACCTGGACAGTAATCGGGGGAAAGAAATCGAGAAAAAAATCCAGAACCACTCAGGGTATGCTGAATTCCACCCAGTCAATATAACTCGAGAAGAAGAAGTTCAAAAAATGGTTCATTCCATCATCACACTGCACCATCAAATTGACGTCTTGGTCAACAATGCCGGATTATATGCCCACGGTGATGCTTTATCCTTCAATGAAGAAATTTGGGAGAAAATCGTCTCGGTCAATATTAAAGGAGTTTTATGGTGTATTAAACATGTGGGACTCCAAATGATCAAGCAAAATCGAGGAGTGATCGTCAATGTTGCCTCCGAAGCTGGATTGGTTGGAATTGCTAATCAGATTGTTTACAACCTCACCAAAGCTGCAGTTATCTCGATCACTCAAAGCTGTGCCATTGATTTAATCCCTTACGGCATTCGAACCAATTGTATTTGTCCGGGAACAACCCTCACCCCGTTGGTGGAAGAATCCCTGGTACAATCGAGTGATCCTCTTTCCGTACGTCAAAAATTAGAAAACAGCCGACCGATCCAACGGTTGGGAAAACCAGAGGAAATCGCTACTGCCATTCTTGCCCTCAGTTCCGAGGTAATTGGTTATGCTCATGGAACCATCATGAATGTTGATGGAGGGTACACCATATGGTGAACCCTGAATCCACCCCAACCTTGGTTATTAAAAATGTCAGTAAAAAATTCCCTGGTGTCGAAGCCTTGAAAAATGTTACTTTAGATATCTACTCTGGAGAGGTCCATGCCGTTTTAGGAGAAAATGGTGCCGGGAAAAGTACTCTTATGAAAATATTAGGAGGTATCATTCCCCGGGATTCTGGTGAAATTTTACTGGAAAACAAAAGTCTCCATTTAGAAAACCCTCGTCTTGCTCTTCAAGCTGGGATTGCCCTGGTTCATCAGGATTTATCTCTCCTTCCCTATCTTTCGGTTGCTGAAAATATCTTTTTAGGCCGATGGCCCAAGAAAGGGATCAGTGTTGATTGGGAAAAAATGAACGAATCTACCAACCAACTTCTCAATCGATTTCAGGTGAAAGTTGATCCTCGAGCTCTCGTCGGCACTCTTTCAGTCGCCGAACAACAGTTGATTGAAATTTTAAAAGCCATCAGCCACTCCCACGTTAAAATTCTCCTTCTCGACGAGCCGACTTCAGCTCTGAGCGGAGAAGAAATCAACCGGCTTTTTCAAATTTTAAAGGAAATCAAAAACGAGGGGAAATCGATTATTTTTATTTCTCATAAAATTAATGAAGCAGTGAAAATCTCTAATCGAATTACGGTTTTAAAAGACGGTGAAAAGGTAATCACCGACACCAAACCAAATCTCGACGAACAAACCATCATTTATCATATGACCGGTAAATATATAAATTTAAAAAATTTCCACCATACTCCTCCTACCAAAGAAAAAACCATTGCCTTATCTCTTGAAGAAATAGGAACCAAATTCTACAAGAAAAAAATCAGTTTAAATATTTATCAGGGTGAAATTCTGGTCGTTTTTGGTTTGATGGGTTCGGGAAAAACTACTTTAGCGAGAGGACTTTTTGGTTTCGAAACCCTGGAAGGGACCATTCGCTTATTTGGGAATCCGGTTACCATCAATCATCCCAAAATCGCCATCCAGCTTGGAATCGGCTATATTCCCGAAGACCGCCGTTTTGGCTTAATTTACGAATTACCTGTTTATGCCAACATTACTCTGGCGATACTCAAAAAAATGATTCGAAACGGAGTCCTCCAGATCAAAAAAGAACATGAGGTTGCCAAGCATTACGTCCAAGCTTTGCGAATTAAGCCCCCGAATATTTTTCGCGAAATTTTATACCTGAGTGGTGGGAACCAACAGAAAGTACTCCTTGCACGCTGGTTGGCACGAGAACCTAAAATCCTGATCATGGATGAGCCAACTCGCGGGATCGATGTTGGAGCCAAATTTGAAATCCGCAACTTTGTCAAAGGGATGGTTCAGAAAGGTTTAACCGTCATTTATATCACATCGGATCCTTTGGAAGCCATTGAAATGGGGGACAGGATTGTGGTACTTCGAAACGGACAAATAGTGACCACCTTTAATAATCCTCTGGGATTAGATAAATCAGAAATTTTAGCAGCCGCCAGTGGAGTTCATTATGGGAGGGAAAATGATGGATAAGAATCATTCAACCAAGAATGAACAAAAAGAAAGAGTTTTATTACCATCTTACCAACCTGGGAATCTGGTACATCTGGTTCTCCTAAAGGGTGGTTCTTTAATCGGCTTGATTGGCTTAAGTGCTTTTTTTGCCTTATCTTCTCAACATTTTCTTACTATCAGTAATGTTCTTAATATTTTTCGTCAGGTTTCCGTCGTTTTAATAGCCGCCTGTGCTCAAACCATGGTGATCATTTCTGCCGGTATTGACCTTTCGGTTGGGCCTTTGATCGCCCTGGGAGGAAGTGTTGGAGCCGTGGCCATGAGTTACTGGGGATGGGATTTTCTTTCCGGTGCTTTTTTAGGCGTTATCATTGCCATGCTGGCGGGTTTTACCAATGGAATTCTTATTGCCAAAGGAAAAATCCCCGATTTCATCGGTACCTTAGGCATGCTTGGTGCTTTCCGAGGTGTGGCTCTATTGATTACCGATGGGCTGCCAGTTCCCTCTCACTTCACTGCAACCGCTTTAAAAGGATATCTTCCTCCTGCTCTGGTTTGGTTAGGAGCGGGCGACATCTTCCAAATCCCGGCACCGATGATCGTTGCTCTCATTATGATAGGAATCACCTGGTTTATATTGATGCGGACCAGTTTCGGCCGGTCCATCTATGCGATTGGCGGTAACAAGGAGGCAGCCCGTGCTTCAGGCATTAACGTCGAATGGACCAAAATTTGGGTGTACGGTCTATCCGGACTCTACTGTGGAATTGGCGGATTGGTTCTCACTGGACGGATGAACTCCGCGAATGCTTTGATGGCTGAAGGTATCGAGCTTCAGACCATTGCCGCGGTTGTCATTGGAGGAACCAATCTGTTTGGCGGCCAGGGAACTATATTTGGAACTTTTATCGGCGCCATTCTGATGGGAGTGCTAGCAAACGGCTTGAACCTTCTCAATGTTGAACCCTTCTGGCAACGGGTCATCAACGGAATCATCATTGTCTCAGTGGTGATCTTTGACCAATGGAGAAGACGAAAACTCATTTCATAAAAAATATTAACTCTCTTCTTTTTTTATCAATCCTCTTTGTTTTAAAAGTAAATTTAAATTAAAAGGATAAGGAGGACAACCTGGTATCGAAAGCGGATTATCAGTCTTTTTTGTACAGCAATTTCCAAAAGAGAGACGAAGATGATGGTTGGAAGGAAATTCAACAATATTTGAACCAAGAAAGACATCAATCGGAACTGTCGGGATTCCTTCTAAAAAGGAGCAGGAAAGCAGCAAGGCATTCATGCAGGCGCTACAAGCATTGGTTTGGTAGAGATTAAAAGAGGGCGGAATGATTG
Organism: Atribacter laminatus; assembly: GCF_015775515.1. Taxonomy (NCBI): domain Bacteria; kingdom Pseudomonadati; phylum Atribacterota; class Atribacteria; order Atribacterales; family Atribacteraceae; genus Atribacter; species Atribacter laminatus. The sequence goes on along the minus strand of NZ_CP065383.1, from coordinate 2,077,827 downwards.
CTTCCATAGCCACTTTTTTAAAAGGATGCCGGGCATTCTCTATGCTTTCTCCCACTACTTTGACTTCTTGAATCCTCTGCTCATCAATGTTCTTGTCTTCCAGGTAGTATCGAAGGTGCTTTACCTCGGAAAGTTGGTACCCCATTATATTCATCCCCACCCAATCGACTTCCCAGTTATTTTCGCCAACCATGATTAAGTTGAGCGAAACCATATCACCACCCCGAGGGCCCATTCTTTCCATAGCTTGAATGGCATCAACAATGGTGAGTTGGGTGGTTATGGCTTTGTTGAGATCAACAATTGCCTGATCCAGACCAATTTCGTGAAAATGCTTTTTCTCTTCGGGAGGGAGAAATCCTTTGAGATTCTTTAAACCCAGGGTAATGCCAGTCGCATAATGGACCTTCATCACTGGTAAATTAATGATGACATCGGCTTCAAAATACTCTTTCGCAATTGGAATGTTTTTGAGAATAAGCGGATGCGGAACTGGAACCGATACCGTTTCCGATTGGTTAAAATTGATCAAAGGAAGGTGGTATTTTTTAACTAAATCTTGAAAGCCGGTTTTTTGAAAACAAACCTTGGTCGTTTGGGCATCACCAAAGGTCGATTCACCAATGGCTATCGACCGAACCTGATAATCAAGCAGAAGTTGAATCAATGCTTCTACCATTATCCGGTTAGTTGTCCCTTCCCACCCATTGAGATTGGGTTTTAAAAGAATTCGATCTCCGTGCTGGATAAATTTTGAAATTCCTCCAATCAGCTGGATAGAGTGGTATAAGCTTTCTTTAATATTCTCCTTGACCCGAACGATACTGACTTGTCCCATGTCGTCTCCTTCTCTTTTTCTTGGATGAAAAATATATCAATTGTACCAAATAAACTTTAAATAATGATAAGTTAGAACTGAATAATTTTAAAAAACCGTCATCCTGACCTTCTCCCATCAAGGAAGAAGGAACCAAAAAGTCGCCCCCTCTCCCCATCGCCCTCTCGTATTTCATTGCCCCCCTCCCCCTCAGCGCTTTCCGCTAATACTCTCCCTTGAGGAATAAAAAAGCCAAAAAATTCATTACATAATATTAAAAGAAATTTCGCAGATAATGAATGAGGTGATCAATATGAAAGGGCTCCTGTTTGCATTACTGATCATTTTGCCCTTTATTTTTGGAAGTTATGCATTAGCACAAGAGTCAAATCAGAATCCTTCGAAACTGGAAAAAGCTACCCTGGCAGGTGGCTGTTTCTGGTGTTTGGAAAGCGCCATGGAAAAACTGGAGGGTGTCATCGAAGCCGTATCAGGTTACACCGGAGGCCATACCGAAAATCCCACTTACGAGCAAGTCTGTTCGGGAACCACTGGTCATTATGAAGCGGTCGAGGTCACTTATGATCCAGATAAAATAACCTATAGGGAGATCCTGGACGCCTTCTGGAAAAGCATCAATCCGACTGACCCCTTTGGTCAATTTGTTGATCAAGGCTCACAATACCGAACTGCCATTTTCTACCACAACCAAGAACAAAAAACCATCGCCGAGCAGTCAAAAGAAGATCTGGAAAAGTCGGGAAAATTCAATGATCCCATTGTAACCGAGATTCTCCCAGTTTCGGTTTTCTATCCGGCCGAAGAATATCACCAAAATTACTATAAAAAATCTAGCAATCGCTATGAAGTCTATCGTTCTTTTTCCGGGCGGGATCAATTTCAAGAAAAATACTGGAAGGATGATGAAAGCGTGATTGAAAATCAAGATAAATTTGTTAACTATCAGAAACCATCACCTGAAGAGCTTCAAAAAAAGCTCACTCCTCTCCAATATGAAGTCACTCAGGAAAATGCCACCGAAATGCCGTTCAACAATGATTATTGGGACAACAAAAAAGAAGGCATCTATGTGGATATTGTTTCCGGCGAACCACTCTTCAACTCTCTTGATAAGTTTGAATCCGGAACCGGCTGGCCTAGCTTCACTCAGCCTCTGATTCCAGAGAATATTGCAGAAAACACCGACAGTAGCCACTTTATGATGCGAACCGAAGTCCGCAGCAAATATGCTGATTCACACCTCGGCCACGTTTTTGATGACGGACCTCCACCGACCGGACGTCGCTACTGTATTAATTCAGCAGCATTGCGTTTTATACCAAAAGAGGATTTAGAAAAAGAAGGGTATGGAGAATTCACCAAACTTTTTGAGGAGTAATAATCACCTTACCCTGTGGGATTATTATCCCACAGGGTAATTGTAAGCTTTTTGTGATTCACTTTCTTCCCCGCTGGGTAGTAAAATTTTGTTCAGATCTCCCTGTCATTTCAACAGAAATGACGTAAGCGAGAAGGACCGAATCTTTCTTTGCTGCAATATGATGTTTGTCGGGAGTTGGCCATTCGATGGACACCACGAAGCTTTGACCTTGTGAAACCAATTGTCTCAAGAGCGAAGACTCAATTGCGCCTGATGCCGGATAGCCGATCCCTACGGTATTACCCGAGTATTTCGGCCGAAAGGTATTGGTCAGTTGGAGAGCAGAACTCCCCAATTCATTGCCATTTAGATCAAAAATTTTCACTTTGGGATTGGAGGTATACCCGCTTCCTCCATTCACCCCATTGGTCACTAAGAAAGAAAAATTCAGGGCAGCAGTTTTAACGTTAACCGATCCTGGCTTAAGTTTGAAAGTCCAAGAAGCTCGGTCACCCGTCTGAGTGAGCCAGGTCCACCCATAGACAGGACCATTTCCTATGGCATCAAACAAGAACGGTTGAACCGTGACGAAATCTCCTTCCTGGAAATAATCAGATTCCCTGGCCACACCCTCACCTTCTTGTTTTTTATCTGCCCCACCATTTTCTTCATCAGTAACCATTGGCGTTAAAACCAGCTCTATCGGTTTGTTATTTCCTGGGTTAATCATTGGAACGTGGCTGTTGTCTTGAACGAATCTTGCATTATTATCAGTGATTCCAACCGTTTGGTTAGTTATCAAGTTTTGAATAGAATTTTCTTTTGTATGGTTTCCATAAAATTGGTTTAATTCATAGGTATAAGCAGGGCAAAGAATAAAAATTAGAATGAATAGACCAAGATTTATTTCTAAATATAAAATTAGTCTTCTTAAAAATATTCTACTTTTCACTTTTCCCCAACTCCCTTTGTCATTAATTATATCTTATTCAAACAATAACGATAAAAGTTGTCATCCTGAATCCTAACTCAGGTTAATTGTAGCGACATGCCACGGCATGTCGAACCTTTCGTTCTCATCTTCATCTAGTTTCAAGAAAGAAGAGACTCATTTCCCTGATTTAACTCTTTCTTATACTTCCTCCATTGCGGCATAAAACCATCCATATACGCTTTAAAACTGCTGTTGTGTTTTGGTTCTAAAAGATGAACCAACTCATGGACAATCACATATTCCAAGCAATGGTCTGGTTTTTTAGCCAGTTCCAAATTCAACCAAACCCGCCGAAGCTTGATGGAACAAGATCCCCATCGGGTTTTCATCTGTTTGATTCGACATTCCTTTGCCTCGACTCCAATGATTTTCTCCCATTTTTTTACGAGCTCTGGAATCCTTAATTTTAAATGTTCTCTATACCAATCGCTTATGACTTCTTTTCGCTTCTCCCGATCACTATCTCGTGATATCAAAAGATCGATATATTTTTGATCATGAATCATTACCTTTGGAAATCCTGCATAGTCAACAACCCGAAGCAGATAACTGCGACCAGCAAAATAATGGTTTTCACCGTTGATATATTCGTGTGGTGTTTCCTTTTTCTGTTGTAAGAATTTCGCTTGGTGTTTTTCAATCCAAGATAACTTTTGAAGAACAAATTTGCGGATGGTCTCAATATCCATTCGGAAAGGAGCGGAGACTTTCACTCTGCCATCAGGAGGAAGAATTCTCAAATGCATATTTTTTATATCTTTTTGGGTTAATTCTACTTCTACTTTCCCAATCTGAATACGCTGGCTCTTAACAGCTTTCTTAATAATCCAACCCTCATTTCTATCTTAATTTCAGAACCTTTATTTAAATAATAACATTATTCTTTCATTTTTATATTTTTTGTAAATATTTTAACCTGCATTCGTCTAAAATCTCTCTTCATACCACACAAAAATATGTGAACACGCAAGTTCACTCCTACAATTCAAATCCATTGAATTATCTTTTATTTAATTTTTTAGTTATCATTGTAAGGGCAGACCTCTGTGTCTGCCCTGATTGAATTTACCCCATTGTCTATCCATCAATTTCACCCGGCATCACTCCAAACGATTTCCCTTGGTTGGAATTTATTCGGATTATATTGGCAACAAATTGAATTTAGTTTGGCAATTGAAAAAATCTTTCCCTTTTCTCCTTTCATTCAAAAATCAGGACATGGCGCTAAATACTTACGAATAAATTGAAAGCTTGCATAAATGTCTCAAAAAAATAATCAGTTATATTGCTTCATTTCTTGAAACCAGGGATCGTCTTTTTTCATTTTACGAATCATACGAGCAGGAATCCCTGAAAAATAAACTTCTACTCCTCCTTTCGCAGGATGAGCAGGCCAGATAAGAACTTGATCAGAGAGATTATGGGGGATAATTGACACTGGCTTTCTAAAACCGAAGTCTAAATCATAAATATGAAACTTTGAAAAATTATTAATATAAAAAACTGTTGGTTTCTTTGAATACATTTCAGTGAAATCAAACGGCAATACTGGTAATTTGAGTTTCATTGCCTGGATACTCAAGGACACGATATTCCTCAGTTCTTCCAATGATGTTTCTCTAAGTGGTTGAAGTGTTCGATGAATAATACCCGTTATTTCTTCGAGGCTTGCTCCGGCTGAAAAATTTGGCGTTGCAACAATAGACGATGCATTCCCTACAAAAGTCGAGGGGATTTCAGTCAGACGATTGCGTAAATTTGCCACGGTTACCTGAACGCAGGTGGTTTTTTCGCTATGGTTAAACAGTTTCAGGAGCATTTTGGTAAGAAAGGCAGAAAGGGCAACATGTGTACTACAGGGAAAACTGACGTCAGTAGATATTTGCCGTTTTAGTTGGCTTAGCCCATCAGCAGAAAAATAAAAGGCATCAGTTCGCTCTTTTACGATACCGAACATAAAAGTGGGAAGAATTTTAAGAAAAGCTAATTTTGAGACTTTTTTCCAACCACGATTGAAAGCTGCTTTCTGTACCTCCTCCCTGGAAAGATTCATAGGAACATGAAACAATGACTGATCCAAAACCGGTTCAATGAAGTTTTCATTCTTACAGATTTGTCCCCAATTGTATAACATGGTATAAAAACTATCTCCATCCATACAGGCATGAGAGCATTTAATTCCCAAAACCGAGCCATCTTGTAACTTGGTGATCTTAACGCTTAGAGGGGCATCAATGCCTCGTCTTATCCTGGAAGGCTTTATATCCGAGGAAAAACGGTCAACGTCTTGCCCTTTTTTAAGTGCGTCTTTTAATAAAAGGTCAGGTTCACTGGTCACAGTAAATGGAACTCCATCATTGGTGAATTGGATACCGCTTTTATCTTTCATTCTTCCTGAAAGATGAGGATAGTAATAAAGAAGTTTCTTAAATCCTGCTTTCATGGTATCAACGTCCAACTGGACATCATATACCAAGGTTCCACGGATTATCATTGGAAAACAGGCCTGATCTAAAACCGAAAACTTCCACACAGCCGTCGGGCATTGATTCTCTTCGGCTCGAATGTATTCGGTAACTGGGTTTTTCTTCATGATCATGACCTCATTATACTTTGACTTCTTTAATTTTCCCTATCAATTTTTTAACCTGGTTACTCTTTCGACAAGTGATTTTTCATGTTGTTCATCGGATAGATTGGGATCCTTAAATTCTCTATAGGTTTTACAAGGAAGTTGAGGACATTGGCCACAGCCACTCAATTGGTTATCATTGATGGCACATCGAAATAAAGGACAAATTTTGTCCGGCATTTCTTTTGCCCAGAAGGTTGAACCTTTAACTGCATAACAACCTTGGCAATTTATCTTAAAATATTCACATTCATTACAAATCAAGCCACAAACCGATAATATTTGGTCCATAACATTTCCCTCCAATTTCATTATATCCAATCCAGATTATCTTGTGTTCTTTCATTCTTTACGTTACCCGTATTCAATGTTGATTTTGGTTCAAACAGCATAACATGAACCTCTTCTCCGGCAACCGGTAGATGTTCAATTCCTTTTGGAATGATGAAAAATTCTCCTTCCTCTAATTCAATATCTTTATTTCTCAGTTTTATAACCAGTTTTCCCTTGACTACATAGAACAGCTCATCTTCGTTATCATGATGATGCCACACAAACTCTCCTTTTAGTTTTGCGACCTTGATGTATAATTCATTCATTTCTCCTATAATTTTTGGACTCCATAACTGGTCGAATTTTTTCAATTTATCTTTTAAGTTCACTTTATCCATTTCATTTTCTCCTTCTTGTTAAATTCCCCTTTTTCTCCTATAGCATAGATTTTTTTCCTGAAAATATAACAATGAATAAATAATTAACGTCATCCTGAGCGGTGCATTCCCGCGTGAAGATCTCATCTGACGCAGCCGGCGTCATCCTGAGGCTTCGTTTTTCGAAGCCGTGAGGATCTCATCTTTTCATATATCAATTTTGGAAAAGATTTAAAAGGATGAGATTCTCACGTCGTCCGATAGAAAACACCGGACTTCTCAGAATTACAAATTAAGTGGTAGAGATTGCCACGTCGTCTAACCAAAAAAAAGTTAGCCTCCTCGCAATGACTGATTTGAGAATAAATTTTCATTGTTATTCAGTGCTGATAGACAGCATGAAAATCTATCCTTGCACCATTTCCCTTTTATCTTTTCAATACTATTTTCTTGATTATAATATAATTATTTCAAATGCCCACTTATCTGTGTTTTAAAAATTAGACTTTAGATTTAAAAGGAAGTACATATGAAGGGGATTATTACCAAAAGCTTAATCGAGAAGATATTTCAACCAGCCAGTTTACAGCGATGGAACGATCAGATTCGACCAATCGAATTTACTGAACTCGATAAACAAGCTCATAAGATGATCATTGCCTGGATTCTTGGAAAAATTGAGGAAGATGAAGAAGGCCAATTGATTAATTGGAGAAAAATGATTGAATACGGCATATTCCAATATTTTCAAAGGACCATCTTAACCGATCTAAAACCTCAAATTTATCATTCTCTATTGGCTCAAAATGAAGCCAGGAAAAAGCTGAATGATTTTGTTCAGAGAGAAATGGAGGAAAGTCTCACTCATCTTTCGGTGGATTTTTATAACAAGTTTATTCAATTCATATCATTTAACCCAGAAGATGAAGACTTGAACTCAATTGAGTTTAAACTGGTCAGTGCAGCTCATTTTTTGGCGACCCAATGGGAGTTCAACGTCATTGCTCATTTTAGTCCTCCCCTATTTGGTGTTGAATCAACAAGAGAGGAGATTCAATCTCAAGTTAACAAACACCTGGAAATTAAAAGCGTTAAAAAGATCCTCTACCTGGATAAAAATCTGAGAAATTTTATAGATCTTTGCGGACAGTTACGATTTCAAAGGAGATGGGCCCATATCGAGAGAATTCCAAAAACTTCGGTCTTGGGGCATATGTTGATTGTTGCCATGTTAAGTTACTTTCTTTCCTTATTTCTAGAACCTGATCCCTGTGCAAAGCGGATTTATAACAACTGGTATGGAGCGCTCTTCCATGACTTACCTGAGGTCCTTACCCGAGATATTATCTCTCCGGTAAAGAGAGCACTTGGTGAATTGGAAACTCTCATTAAAGAGGAAGAATCAGACCAAATAAGCAAAAAACTCAAGCCTCTGCTGAAAGAAGAATGATATGATGAAATTTTGTATTTCACCATGAATGAATTTGAAACCAAGATCCTGGATGAGAAGAAAAACATTCGCAATTTGGAAAACGAAATCATCCCAAATCAGTATAATTTCGATCAATACTCACCCATTGATGGAAAGCTCATAAAAACCTGTGATAAGATCGCTGCTTTCCTTGAGACCTACTTCTCCATCATAAATGGAGTTGCTTCACCCCAGCTTATCGAAGCAAAAGGAAAGTTATTTAACGAGTTAAAAGACAGAAAATTAGATGGAATAGACATTTTTTTAATCATCGATCTTTTTAGATGAGTCCTTCATGTCATTTTCATGGCATCAGATGAGGATGAAAATAGGTATCCCCCTCACCCCGATCCTCTCCCACCAAGGGGCGAGGGAAAAAAATAAATAAAAAGAATGAATTAGTTCCTTCTCCCTTGATGGGAGAAGGTGAGGATGAGGGTGAAAGATTAAGATTCTACATGCCATGGCATGTAGCTACATTAATTAAAGAATGGGCACAATGCAATGTGCCCCTACAATTATTTAATATTTGTAGGGGCTTGATTTATCATGCCCGTGGGTTTTCAGTGTAGATAAATATTATTATTAAACTATTGAAATTAAGCATTAAAAGGAGGTGCCTTATGGCTTTTAAGTCTTTATTCATAGCTCATGCTCCCGATGCAGATTGTGACAAACATAAAAGCACGATTGACACCGGAAAGATGAAACTTTTTATCGTTGTGGTGAAAAGCCAAGACGAAGCTGTTAAAATTGCCAAACATTTTTATGAAAAGGAAAAGATTGATGGTATAACACTCTGCCCAGGCTTTACCCATGGTGATGTGGCAGAGATATTCCGAACACTGGAAGGCAAAGTGTCGGTTAGCGTTGCCCGAGGAGATGGTCCAAGCAATCAAATTACACAGCCGGTATTACAAAAAGAATTCTTTAATAAGTAGGAAAGAACCGGCCTTTATCAAAGTAGGTTTGCCCATTTTTTACGAAATACCCTTACCGGCCAATTTAATAATTTATAAGCATCAAAAGCGCTTATTGTATTTTTTTCCTTTATTTGCCTGGTAATATAAAATATAACAGTAACTGAGGAAGGGGTTGAGGATGGATATAAATCCGGATAGTCAAACTGGAGCGATTAATATTACGCTTCAATTTTTGAAAAATCTGGGGGCACGTCCGGCTTGTTCGGTAAAAGAAAAGAGCTGCGCCCGGTGGATCAAGAAACAACTACTCAGTTTCGGATTCGAAGTTATCGAAGATGAGTTTCCATCATTAACAACCTATACCTGGCCTTATTTGTTAATCTGGATTGGTTTGATCCTTTCAGTAATTCTCATGAAAATATCGGCTCCAAGCGCTTTGGTTCTTTCAGTTTTCCTCACCATTGTCGAATACTTTGAAATGAACAGCTTTCCAGTTCTGACAACTTTGTTTAAGCGGAAGAAGTCGGTAAATATTATTGGGAAAAAGAGCCAAAAACCACAGATCATCCTTTTTTCTCATATCGATTCGGCCACCCCTTCAATATTTTTCGATCCTCGTTTTATCAGTGATCCCCACCTTTCGGTTCAGCTTACCATCTTTTCTTCGATAGCCATCTGTTGCCTCGCTTTATTGAATCTTATCTTTTCCTGGAACTTTTTATATATCCTATCCTGGATTCCCGCCGCCTATCTTATTCTACTCTCGGTGGGTCATATCCATCGTGAGTTTTTCATGGAGCCATCGCCTGGTGGAAATGATAACGGCAGTGGAGTCACCATCTGCCTTGAGGTAGCTCGTCGGTTAGCCAATGAAAACATTCCTTTTTGGGTAGTTTTTACTGGTTCAGAAGAATCGGGCACGAATGGTGCAATCGCTTTTGAGAAAAAATACCGCTCAGTCATTGGTGAATCTCTTATCTTGAATAGTGATAATTGTGGCGCTGGTCATTTAGTGGCTGCCTCTAAAGAAGGTATGTGGTCGGTTTTTCACTCCGACCGAAGGTTAATTGAACAGGTGAAGGAAGTTTCCCACAACTTATCCATATCCATCGATATCCGGCCTTATCTCGGGCTTTCTACCGACGCCACTCCCTTCCTGGCTCGTGGCTATCGGGCTCTTACCTTTATTGCTCTCAACAAAAAAGGCCTGCCGGTAAACTGGCATTGGAAGACCGATACCATTGATGCAGTAGAACCGGATAATTTGTTATCAACCAGCAACCTAATTTGTTCTTTGTTGCATAACAGCTCCAGATGAGGATGAAAATCCAAGATTCGACATGCCATGGCATGTCGCTACATTGATATAGAGACCGGTCACAATAAATTGTCGCCCCTACAATTTATTGATCTTTTGTAGGGGCTTGATTTATCATGTTCGTTCTCATTCCTTCATTGAGAGGAACGAAGTGACGTGGCAATCTCTACCATCCACTCCGTCATTGCGAGGAACGTAGTGACGTGGCAATCTCTACCACCCACTCCGTCATTGCGAGGAACGTAGTGACGTGGCAATCTCATCTTTTATTCATATTCCTTTCTCATTCTCTCAGAATAACCATTCCGAATATAAAGACAACCTCCATCGCAAAATACCACTCCTCCGAGGAGAGGAATTATATGGTATTATCACATAATAATGAGGGCAGACACGCAGGTCTGCCCCTACGAATATAAATAATATTGGAATATTAGGAGACAGTAAAAATTGATATATAGAAACCGTGGGGGCGAACCTAGATGTTCGCCCATGGCTTTTTAAAATTCAAGAATCAAGACCTGGCCCCAAGGTTCTGATAGTGAAAACGTTCATTTCAAAATAAACACTGGACCCATCTGTATTCAGTGCTCCTTGATGGGTATTTCCCGAATATAAGTTATTGGTTTCGGCGTGAGGCGGATCATTCATCCGCAGCCAGGAATCACCACGAGAATCTTTAACTATTGATTGTTTTGATACAAATATTCCACCACCGTATTGGGTTGCGGTGTTTTTATGGATATCATTTCCATAAATAACCGGCATGCTGTCAAGAATACATATCCCTGCTCCATTGGTTGCATCATTCCAGGAAATTTCATTGGAAACAATGTTGGGGCTGGAATTATAGCAAAGGACTCCGCCGCCGTGGCTATTATGGGTGGCACTATTTTCGCTAATGGTATTTTGAGAGATAACTGTTGACAATGAACCACCACAAAAAATCCCACCACCACCCTTAGCACTGTTTAAACCGATTTTATTCTGCCGGATAATCATTGAAGAAAATGAGCAATAAATACCTCCACCAATATCTGCGTTATTATTGAGTATAAAATTATACGATACAGTGGGAGATGATTGGATACAATAAATACCCCCACCATTTTTTGACCAATTGCCAATATTTGAACCACTGCCGTTTTGTATAGTAAATCCCTTTAAAACTGCATTATTGGTTTCTCCACTTTTAAATGTAACCACTGAACCCTTCTTTTGACCGTCGATGATGGTTTTTAAAAGAATTGTCGAACTCAAAGGATCGGTACTTTGAACTGTGATATTTTTCCCCTTATAATCGATATTCTCATAATAGATTCCGGGATAGACGATGATGATATCGCCTGGTATAGAAGCATCAATAGCAGCTTGAATGGTAGGAAATGAGGTACCTTGAGTCGAATTGTTCACTGGCAAGGTCGGGTTCTCTGGTGTTGGTGCTGGTGGTGGTATCGGAGAACATCCGGTTAAGAAAACAACAAACAGAATACCTAAAAAGAAATGATAAACGTCTTTTTTTAAACGATTGACCATTTAAAATTCTCCCTCCTTGATAAGAAAAACACTCAATTTTACCTAGTTATTACATCAAGAAGTTCTTGGCCTTTACTGCTATCTAAATTTTTGAGGATATTATATTGTTCCATAGCGGAGGTCTTGTCTCCAAGCCATACATAGACGACACCCAGTTCTAAATGGGCATCGGCGAAATCCGGTTTTAATTGAATGACTTTTAAATGAGCATCCTTGGCTTCTTGAAATCGGTTCAGCCAACTTAAGGCAACTCCAAGGTAAAAATAAGCATATTCCTGGTTTGGATCGAGAGAGATCGCTACCCTTAACATTTTAATTGCATCTTCATATCTTTTTAATTTAATTTGAGATAAACCCATTGTTATATAAGCATCTGCATAATCAGGTTTTAATTGAACAGCTTCCTGGGAATATTGAATCGAATCTTCATATCGCTCCAACCAAGTATAGACATCAGCTAGCTCTTTATAAGCATAAAAATCTTGAGGATTTAATCGGATGGCTTCTTTGAGCGCTTGTTCGGCTTCGGGAAAGCGATAAAGCCAACTATTGGTAATCCCCAGGTAATAAAACGCAATTTGATAATCGGGCTGTATTTTAATAGCTTCTTGAAAGGCTTGAGCTGCTTCTTCATACTTTTTCTGTTCAAAGTAACTTAAACCTTGAGCATAAAATTCCTTCGCTTTGTTATCAATATTTGAGGATGACTTTGGTGTAGGTGATTGATTCATTTGAAGAGGCGGTAGTTGTTCCTGGGCATAAATAGGAGTCATGGCAAAAAACAAAGTAATGAATAAAACAAAAATAAACAGATGTTTCAAAATCCTTTTATTCATAAAATAACCCCTCCTCGGCAAAAGTACAACATCTTCTTTTATTATACATTTCTTTTAAGAACAAAAAGCATGAACTGGCAGCTTGAATAATAAATTATTACTATTTATAAAGAGATTTTTTATAATTTTCAGAATTGAACTCCATGCTGGTTCGCAAAACCTGGTTAGCAGGAAAAAATCGAAAATGAATTGACGGAAAGCGTCGAGGGGATGAGAGGGAGAAAAAGATGAGATCCTCACGCCCTCGAAAAGCGAGGGCTCAGGATGACAGATTAAAGGCACCCTCCCCGCTGCGATACAATTCCCCTCCAAGGAGGGGAATTGTTGTATTTATTCCCCCATTGATGGGGAATTCAGGGGTGCGTGCCTTTTTCTTTTTTGATCACTATTTACATATTCGGTTATTTACAGAGTAAACCATCATACCTCCCAGCACCGCCAGATAAGGATGAAAATACCTATCTAAATCCGTCATTGCGAGGAACGTAGTGACGTGGCAATCTCATCCACCCACTCCGTCATTGCGAGAAGCGTCTTATGCGACGTGGCAATCTCATCTTTTATTCATATTCCTTTCTCCTATTCTCAGGATAACCATACAAAAAATATAGACATCCTCACAGTAGCGAAGCGCCACCTCTACTAGGAGAGGAATTACCTGGTGTTCTCTCATAATAATGAAAGCAGATACCCAGGTCTGCCCCTATGAATATAAATAATATTGGAACATTAGGAGACAGTAAAAATTGATATATAGAAACCGTGGGGGCGAACCTAGATGTTCGCCCATGGCTTTTTAAAATTCGAGAATCAAGACCTGGCCCCAAGATTTTCCTTAATTCGGGTTTCTGCTATAATTTGAATCATCAGACACCTCTCTTTTTTGGTTTTGTCGGGTTGTCTATCTTGCCCTATGTCATGCATACCAAAAAGGAGGGGTATTTTTTATTTGATAAATCAATAGAATCAAGAGTTTCAGCCTATTTTATGTCCTGAAAAAACTGAGAAGTTTATAAAAAGGTTATAAGAATGATGGGATAGAATTGATTGTTTGGGGTTTCGTTTTAACCTTTCTCATTATTCTCTACTCACTACATCTACAAAGGAGACGTTTCATGAAACCGTTTTTTGTAAACAAAAAGTTCTGCTTAGCCTTATTAATGGGCATGTTGATTTTCTCTTTACCAGGGTATTCTAAAGCTACTGTCAAAGATCAACAACAGCCCACAGGCTACCCGATTGCATCCGATGTTCAAACGACGACTCAAAGGACGATCGTGCCGGAGCCGACCCCAACGACTGCTATCAATCTCTGGGAGATTTCTAAATACAGTCAGTATGGCTATGGCAACTGGACGTATGGCCCGGGGCTCCCCTACAACAAGCGACTTGATCTCATGCCAGCGTCCTACAGTGGTTCAGCCGTCACCAGAATAATGAAGCTTTTAAATTTCTTTACCATCTCGGATATCCATATCACCGATAAGGAATCCCCCAACCAGTTGATTTATATTCAACGCCTGCATCCCAATTTGCCGATAGGGACTTCTCTGTGTTCAGGGGTTATGCTCTATACCACGCATGTGCTCGATGCCGCCATCCAAACCGTCAACGCCCTGCATAAGCAGAATCCCCTGGACTTCGGTATTTCTCTGGGTGACGCTATCAACTCCACGCAATACAATGAACTTCGCTGGTATATCGATGTCATCGACGGCAAGGTCATTACACCCAGTTCCGGCGCCCATCTGGGAGCCGAAACCATTGATTATCAGAAGCCTTACCAGGCGGCGGGGCTCGACAAGTCGATCCCCTGGTATCAAACACTGGGCAACCACGATCATTTCTGGATGGGTTCCATCCCCGTAGACTACAGCCTGCGCAAGGATCTTCGACAGTCCTACGTAGCCGATGAAGTCTTCGCTACGGGTGATGTACTCCGTGATCCCCGAGAAATTAACAACCGGGATTATTATGTCGGTGTGTTTGACGGCTCAACGCCTTACGGGAATATCAAATATGCGGGACCTGTCAAGGATTTTAAGACGCCTCCGAAAGTTGCAGCTGATCCTGACCGACGTTCACTTTTAAGAACTGAGTGGATGCAGGAATTCTTCAATACATCAACTCTACCTATCGGTCACGGTTTCAATCTGACAGATGTCGAAAATGGCTTTGCCTGTTATAGTTTTGTCCCGAAATCGAACATTCCGCTCAAGGTGATCGTTCTGGACAATACCCAGCAGGAAGACAGCGGCTCTGTCGATATTCATGGGCACGGCTTTCTTGATTCGGCTCGGTGGGACTGGCTTAAAAAAGAACTGGCTGACGGTTCTGCTGCGGGACAACTCATGATCATTGCTGCGCACGTTCCGATTGGTGTCGAAGTGACAGCACCCAATTCCGAAATGGGCTGGTGGACGGATCCACAAAATGCCGTCACCCTGCCGGATCTGATTGCGGAGCTTCAAAGCCACCCGAATTTTATCATGTGGATAGCCGGACATCGTCATCTGAATACCGTGAAAGCCTTTGTGTCGCCTGATCCTGTAGGTGCACCGGAGAAAGGTTTCTGGCAGGTGGAAACGTCGTCGCTTCGGGACTTCCCACAGCAATTTCGTACCTTCGAAATCTATCTCAACAGCGATGCCACCATTTCCATTATGATCACCAACGTTGACCCGGCAGTCCTTGAAGGAACGCCAGCCGCAACCTCCCGTAAATACGCTATCGCAGCAGCACAGATTGCTGGAACCTGGGATACGTTGACCAATTGGAACCCAACCAATGATCCCACCGTGGAACTCATGCCAACCGGGTCGTACAATGCGGAACTTGTGACACCCTTGAGCCCAGCCATGAGAAAAATGTTACAGAATATCGAAACAACACAGCGGTAAATTCTTACTTAAATGCAGGGAATGGTCTTATCACTTCCATGGTTGTTCATAACCTTTCCCTGCATTACATTGAAGCCTGATCGTTCGATAAATTACTCGCTTCCCCCCCCGGTTCACACAACATGCCTATCATAGAGGATAAAGGGCCGGATAAAGCAGTACTCTCTCTTTTTTTCTCCAGTTTCAAAGGCTTGGTGGGAAGGGTCTTAATTCTTGAATTTTTAAAAAGCTGTGAAATTGGTGAATTGGAACGGATGGAATTTCTTACGTCGCACATTACGCTCCTCAGTATGACGGAGATGGTTAAAACGGTATTAGATTGGCATTTTCATTGTCATGTGGTGATTAGAGGCTTTCATTTTCATTTACTGCTGGAAGTAGTGTGTCGTTCTATTCTTCTTATTGATAACTTAGGCTGGTTATTTAAAAATCCTTATTCTCTTCAAATTCAAATGGTCCTTTCTCTTCTCAAATTCTCTAGAAAACCCTAAAATAGTCAAATGTTGGATAATACATTGTGATAAACTGAAGAAAGAGGTAGGACGATTCAAGTTAACTGGAAAGAAATCTGAAGCTAATTTAGTTAGAAATATACACACTGATAATATATATTGATCAGCTTCTAAGGAGTGAATTTTATGCAGGATAACTTAAAGAAAAAGGCGGAAATCGTACAAACTGTTTTGAATGAATTTGGAGTTGAATTGAATGTGGTTCAGTTAGCAGCATCAACTCGTTCTGCGCAAGAAGCCGCAGCTGCAGTAGGCTGTACCTTGGGTCAAATTGCGAAATCATTGGTTTTTAAAGGAGCAAACTCGCAAAAACCTATCCTGATTATTGCTAGCGGAATGAATCGGGTAAACGAAAAAGCCGTTGTGGTAGTGATCAAGGAAAAACTGCAAAAAGCCGACGCTGACTTTGTTTTAGAACAAACCGGCTTCTCCATTGGAGGTGTCCCACCTGTTGGACATAAAAATCCGATTCCTATCTATATCGATCAAGACTTAATGCAATTCGAAGAAATCTGGGCTGCAGCCGGAACTCCCAATGCGGTTTTTAAGCTCACTCCGAAAATCTTAGTCGAAATCACTAAAGGTAAGATTATTAGTATTAAGTAACCAAATTTGGATCAATGTTTAATTTAGAAAATGTAAAAATGACATTAATTGTTAAATTTATATAGGAGAAAAGGCATTTCTTCATTTTTTATTTTCTTGATTTCTCTTGTCGACTAAACCCTTAATGAGTTTCGATTTATATTCTTTTTCCAGGATGTCCATTATAATTTGGTCAAATTTTTGTCCGGCTATTTGTTTTGCTTCCCGAAGCCTCCCAACTTCCTTAAATCCTACTTCTTGATAACATTTGATGGCTGGCTTATTGTAGGAATATACCTTCAAATTAATATTATGCAGGTTCAATATATTAAAGCCAAAATCCAGCAATAATTCTATGGCTTCTGCTCCATAACCTTTCCCCCAATAATCCTTGTTACCAATGAATATTCCCATTTCGGCAGTATGGTTGATAAAGTCGATATGGGTGAAGCCAATATTACCGATGAGCTCATCTTTTTTTAACTCCACAATGGCGAAATTATATTCCGCTCGGGATAGTTTCTCCAGAATTTCTTTTTCTTGTTCGGGCGTCATCAGGGCACTGGCAAAGGTTACTCCTAAGGATACATCAATGTCGTTTATCCATTTGGTATAAATCTCATAATCTTGAAGATTCAAAGGTGAAAGATAACACTTTTCTCCCAGCAGTTTTTTAAAATACACCCAATCCCCCTCCTTCCCCTAAATAATAACTCAATCACCGCTATCAAGTCCTTTAAAAGCTAAAAATTTTAGATCGATGGATAATCATATTATGGCAATTTTACCCTGATCTTGTTTTAATTATACTTAAAACGAATGTTGAATTTATATCTTTTTTTTCTCAATCCTGGTTCTTTTCCCCCTAGCATAATTATTATTTATAAATTTTCAACGCTCACCTCTCCCTCGACACCATTGGCAGACTCCGCTCCCATTACACCAGATGCAGGGATCATCACTGGGCTTTCCATATCCTGGATAGTTTTTCTTACCCGATCCTTTACAGTGGTTACAGCGACCAGTTCCATTGCATTGATCACATTTTCTTGCCATTCTTTCACCTCATTTCATAATAATTGAGGTTTCAATTCCTTATAGGTAGGCTACAAACAACCCTCAATTTGAACGGGCAATCCTTTATTGGATTGTTTCAATTCCTTATAGGTAGGCTACAAACAGAAAAATCCATCGAGCAATTACGCCAGAAATGGCAGTTTCAATTCCTTATAGGTAGGCTACAAACTCCCACAATTTTTCTCCTTCACGTAGATCTTTAATATGTTTCAATTCCTTATAGATAGGCTACAAACATAGAAAAGAAGAATAGTAACAATACAAAAAACTAAGTTTCAATTCCTTATAGGTAGGCTACAAACACGTCTATGGGAAGGTAAGGCAATGGCTGATTGACAGTTTCAATTCCTTATAGGTAGGCTACAAACCTCCGTCCGTTGCCTTCATCCATATTCTGATAATAGTTTCAATTCCTTATAGGTAGGCTACAAACTTGCCGTGGTACGAAGCACGATAAACAGCGAGGCAGGTTTCAATTCCTTATAGGTAGGCTACAAACGATCTGATCTTGATAAAATAGGATTTGCTAAGCTGAGTTTCAATTCCTTATAGGTAGGCTACAAACGTTCAGCGCACAAATAGTCTTATTATTGATATAGTCAGTTTCAATTCCTTATAGGTAGGCTACAAACGGATAATTAAGAAAATCCCCTTCCGAGGAGATTGTGAGTTTCAATTCCTTATAGGTAGGCTACAAACGGCCTTTGCTCTTTCGATCTCATCCATTTCGCTTTGGTTTCAATTCCTTATAGGTAGGCTACAAACTTTAACCCCTTTTTGCACATATATTTGTCCAGTTCGAGTTTCAATTCCTTATAGGTAGGCTACAAACTCGGTGTCTATCCAAGAGTTAAGCTGCGGATATTGCCTGTTTCAATTCCTTATAGGTAGGCTACAAACATTATTCGTCTCCTTCTCAAAACAACGGCGGTCGAAGTTTCAATTCCTTATAGGTAGGCTACAAACAAAAAAGAAGAAACCTGGCAGGAAGAAACCTATAACGGTTTCAATTCCTTATAGGTAGGCTACAAACCCGCTTCTGGTGCGACGTCTTGAATGGGTTTGGTTTGTTTCAATTCCTTATAGGTAGGCTACAAACCTGGAAGAGTTTGAATATTATTATGCCAAGGTATTTTGTTTCAATTCCTTATAGGTAGGCTACAAACAATTTTCTTAAGTAAAAATAAATATCACGGCTAATCTGTTTCAATTCCTTATAGGTAGGCTACAAACTCCAATCTTGCTAAAGCAACTCTGTGAAGCTTACAAAAGTTTCAATTCCTTATAGGTAGGCTACAAACGTAATCGATTGACCATTTCCGGTATGGGGTCATTCAAGGTTTCAATTCCTTATAGGTAGGCTACAAACAATGATGAAACATTTTATACCATTGACAACGGAAAACGGTTTCAATTCCTTATAGGTAGGCTACAAACATCCTAATACCCCCATATGGTTAATCATCATACCGTAGTTTCAATTCCTTATAGGTAGGCTACAAACAAAAAATGGGAATTGAAGTTAGTTGGGAAGGTGGAGAGTTTCAATTCCTTATAGGTAGGCTACAAACTCTGTAATCTGTTTTTGGATGTATGACAATGACACTGTTTCAATTCCTTATAGGTAGGCTACAAACGAGATAGCCGACACGCTTGATGATGATGGTCTTGAGTTTCAATTCCTTATAGGTAGGCTACAAACAAGCAAAAGAATTATTTCAGGAACAGGAAAAATTTATGTTTCAATTCCTTATAGGTAGGCTACAAACGCAAGGGATATTGGCATTTTGTCGGTTGTTTTAGCCGGTTTCAATTCCTTATAGGTAGGCTACAAACTTTTAGAGTATCAAAATTTTTTTGATACTCTATTAAGTTTCAATTCCTTATAGGTAGGCTACAAACTTAGTTGTCATTTTATTCCACTGTTTATTGTCTTATGATAAACCCAGTAGTATGATGTTTTAGACCCATCGAGTGCACCAAATAAATCCACTAGGTGCATACGTTAACTCCATAGCTATATATGACGGTTTAAATGAACCACAATAGCTATAAGCCCACTTTTCCGAATCATGAGTTTTACTGTTCTGAGAATAGTACTCTTTGATGGGTAGTTTGAAGGAACAAGATTAAGATTTCTATAGAACACCAGATGCCGAGGCTGTGGAGAGCGTGAACAACGTGTTTTGGTCGTCCACGAAGCGGAGGGTTGTCCACAAGAGGTCGGTACTATCCATCAGCCTCTTTAACCGGCAGACATAAATACACTCTTAATTACTTAGTTCTGGCTCAATTTTTAATCCCATGTCGTTCCCTCATTGACACTTTGCCGTCAATAAGGATGGTATAGGAATCATGGACAATACGATCAAGAATGGCATCTGCTAGTGTATCTTCGCCGATCTTTTCATGCCACCCACGTGGAGCAAATTGGGTGCAAAAAATAGTAGAAGCATTCTGATGTCTTGCTTCAACGATCTCAAGGAGATCCATTGCCTGGGTGTCTTTAAGTGGAGTTAAGAGCCATTCATCCAAAATGAGTAAGCCAACCTTTTTGTACTTCTTCATCACCATCTGATAGACACCTTCACCTCGAGCCACTGCCAGTTCATCCAGAAGATCCGGTAGTCGGATATACTTAACGGTATAATAGTTGCGACAAGCCGCCATACCAAAAGCACAGGCAACATAAGATTTCCCGTTTCCAGAGGCACCCATGATGATGAGGTTGCGTTTCTCCTGGATGTAAGCGCACCCAGATAGCCGTAGGATTTGTGCCTTATCTAGTTTCCTGTCGGCATGGTATTCAATATCTTCAATGCTAGCCTGAGGATAGCGGAAATCTGCTTTTTTAATGAGATGGAGCAGTTTATTGCTTCTGCGTTTAGCCCATTCCACATCAACAAGAATACCAACCCGTTCTTCAAACGATAGCTCCTGATATTTCTCATCAGACAGTTGGCGTTTGAAAGCATCCGCCATAGCGGAGAGTCGCATGTCATGCAGCTTGTTCATGGTCGTAGAATTAATCATTGTCTTTTCCTCCATAGTAGCCGGCACCCCGGACAAATCCGTAGATGTTGGGATTGTCTTTTGTCGCTTTTTGTCGATCTGATTGGACTGATATTCTATCCTGACCGGTTTTGAGGATGGTCTGGATGATTTTGAAACTCGGACTGGGCGTGTAACAAAGTGCCCGCTGGCACGCTTCTTCAAAGCGGGATAAAGAATACTTGTCAGCGAGTTTCATAAGCGATGTACAAGAACGGTAACCTTGTTTCTCAACTCTTGATGCTGACAAAAGAGCATTCACCACAATGACGGCATGAGGTCCAATGGAAGCAGCCCAATTCCTAAAATGATCAGCATTTACAGCCAGGTACTGTTTATGTTTCTCTGGCATGTGATCCGGTACCGTGACAATCTGGCCTTCCTGACCGCGAATCCGAATATGGGAAGCAATGCGATGATTGTGGTAAAAAACTTCAACAGTTTTGCTGGTTATACGTACCTCCACTTGATGCCGGATGTACTCATAGGGCACTGAGTAGTGATTTTTATCCACAATTATGTGATAATCGTACTGTACGGACGCCGTTGACCAGGTGGCAAGCTCGTATGGGGAAGTAGGCAAAGGCAAAAGCAGTGCTTTTTCCTCTTCTAGGAAGGCGCTTTTCCTGCTTCCCGGCTTCTTTTGAAAAGGTTTCTGGTTGAATTCTTCCAGCTTAAGACGGATGGCGCTATTCAGTTCGTGTAATGAAAAGAACTGTTGGTTTCGCAAAGAGGCAATGATCCAGGTGGAAATAATACCCACCGTACTTTCGGCATGGGGCTTGTCTTTGGGGCGCCTGACTCGGGCTGGAATGACTGCTGTCCCGTAATGCTCGGCCATTTCTTGATAGGTTCTATTAATCTTGGGATCTGGTCGAGAGGCTTTATCTACACTGGTTTTTAAATTGTCTGGCACGAGGATTCTGGCCACTCCACCAAAGTATTTGAACGCATGAACATGAGCATTGACCCAGCTTTCCATATCCATTGACAGGAAGGCTTCTACATAGGCATACTGGCTGCAAGATAGGCTCGCTACGAAGATATAGGCTGGAATAAGTTCACCGGTTAGATTATCAACAATAAAACCAGTCTTTCCAGCCCAGTCCACTTCCAGCATTTCACCGGGTTTGCGCTTAATGCGCATAGTGGCTTTGGTGGTATTGGCATACTTATGATAATACCGACAGAATTGGCTGTACATGAGTGGGATTTCACCATTGAAGCGGCATTGTTCATGGTACTCATGCCACAACAAACTTAAGGTGACACCACTTTTGGCCATTTCTTTATGAACATATTCGCAATCCGGTATTTTTCGATTGGACTGACTCCTTTTTTCCGGAAAAAGGAGTTCCTGAAGATCTGCATCCGACATGTTTTTATCGAAAGGCCATGAAATCTCATGCCTTTCTGCCCGTTCAACCACATTACGGATTGTGGTCCGTGAGCACTGGCAACTGGCAGCAATGCCACGTTGACTCACACCTTGGCTGTGAAGCCGAAGAATTTCTCGATACTTGATCATTTATTTGATCAGCCTCCTAATGAAGATTTACACTTTACAGTGTATTTCCTCATTATATGTCAGGTGGATCTCTCCATGACCAAGGTGGGCCTATTTGATACTCATGGTGGACCTTTTTGAGTATACGAGTGGGTCTATCCCAAAATATTACTCATCCACCACCTTTAATCTCATGTTTCAATTCCTTATAGGTAGGCTACAAACTAAATATCACGGCTAATCTTAAAACCATACAATTCAGTTTCAATTCCTTATAGGTAGGCTACAAACTCAAGCCGATGATTTACATGAGTTTTTAACAAACGTAGTTTCAATTCCTTATAGGTAGGCTACAAACAAATGCAATACTTCAACGTTTTTTCCAGAGAATACTTAGTTTCAATTCCTTATAGGTAGGCTACAAACTATTTTTTGAGTTGTTAGAGTTGCTAATGGATATTCCGTTTCAATTCCTTATAGGTAGGCTACAAACTTGAAAGTGAATCAAACACCCGCAATTCAATCGGATTGTTTCAATTCCTTATAGGTAGGCTACAAACAAAGACATTACAAGATTAGGACTCACCGGCATTTGCTTGTTTCAATTCCTTATAGGTAGGCTACAAACCGTCCATGTAAAATGACCGATCTAATGAGAATTCCTGTTTCAATTCCTTATAGGTAGGCTACAAACACTTCAACGTTTTTTCCAGAGAATATCTCCTAAAAAGTTTCAATTCCTTATAGGTAGGCTACAAACGAAGTACATCAGGATCAATGGCAGCACTAAAAAATTGTTTCAATTCCTTATAGGTAGGCTACAAACATATAGGATACAAGATATAAGCAATAATTACAGTAAGTTTCAATTCCTTATAGGTAGGCTACAAACAAAAATTAAAAATATTTTAAAATTGCCCGAAAACCCAAGTTTCAATTCCTTATAGGTAGGCTACAAACATGATAAACAGATACGCTATAAACTATATCGTATTTGGTTTCAATTCCTTATAGGTAGGCTACAAACAATTCGGATGAATTGAAAATATTTAATTCGTTGTCGGGTTTCAATTCCTTATAGGTAGGCTACAAACAGTTTATGATCCAATATATATTTTTTTAGCTCTTGTTGTTTCAATTCCTTATAGGTAGGCTACAAACTCCTGGATATCGATCCAGATACAAAATGCAGTGCTTGTTTCAATTCCTTATAGGTAGGCTACAAACACTTCAACGTTTTTTCCATAGAATATCTCCGGAAAAGTTTCAATTCCTTATAGGTAGGCTACAAACTCGCTCATTTGGCTCTATTATTATGCTCTCAAAATGCACCTTTATTTGTTATTTTATCAGATGTAGCTGTTTCATTTATTGAGGTATAAATCGATTTTTATCTTTACTAATAAGCTTTCCCGTTTTTTTGAGTGTTTAAAATTTATCTGTCGATCCCCTGGGAATTTTACATCATTGGAGGTCGACAGATAAATTTTATGTTCAATAATAAAATCACACATCTGTAAATTTAACCGTAAATTATTCTAATAATTTCTATGAGACGATAGATGTTGAATCATATGATTATCTCTTCTCCTCCTTTTTCTTTCCCAATAGTTTCGCGAAAACTGTAAAGAGTAGTTCGCAAACCATAAATAATTACGGAATCCTCTTCCTTTTTCATGTTTTTTTCTAACTCAGCTTTTAATTTAACAAAATTTGCTTTGGTAATTTCTCCTTCAAAAACCGAATTTTGAACCCAGTTTAAATACTTTCTACATATTTTAAGGATTCGTACTACCCGATTATCACAAATATCATAAACTACTATAATAAACATATTTTTTACCACCCACTAACATAAGGAGCATATTCTTTTTCACCCATGAGATGTTTTTCTAATTTATATAATTCTCGACGAATAATTCGGCTATAGGATACTTCATCTTTGGTCCCCGACAATTTAATAGTGGTTTTTAACCTTGTTTCATATTCTTGAATCAATAACTTACGTCCATCCTCATTTAAGACAACTCCATTTAGTTCTTTTAAAAAGTGTTTTGGTTTAAGCATCCTTTTGTTTAAGAGGTTAAAAATACATCGATCAACAATTATCGGTTTAAAAATTTCAGCGATATCTAAATTCAAGGTAAAACTACGAAAATTGGTGGTATGCAGATACCCAATTCTTGGATCAAGATGAGTTTGGTATATTTCTCGAAGCACTTCTACATACAATAATGAATTCCCGAAACTAATCAAGGCGTTCAAGGCATTTTCGGGTGGTCTTCTGCTTCTTTTTTCAAAAGAAAAATCGACATTTTCAGTTATTTGGTCAAAAGCTTGATAATAGGTATTCCGAATATTTCCTTCCAAACCAAGAAGAACGTTTACATCATCAGTTAAATGAGTTTTCTTTAGAATATCATTAATCACTACGATTACATCTTCAACTTCTTTTCCTCGTTTTTGATAATACTTTAGAACTCGAAGAATATTAAAAGTTGCTCCCTTAATAAATAATCTGGCTATTGATAAACGTTTCGTCATATCCATATAAAATTCAGCTTGTTTTAAAATCATATACCCTGAATTATAATGTTCACGAGGATAAAAGCTTCCAATGTAGTATCCATAATGATTAAAAAAATGGATGATTATTTCGGCTTGTGTTGTAAATTCAAGAAAACGTTTGTTTACATCTACTTCTCCGAAAATGAGAATTTCTGAAGTATTTTCAATGGGGATGAATTTTTTTCCCTGTTCATTTTCAAAATAAAGGGTGTTATCTTTTCTTTTTAATTCACCATTCTGAAATATATAAATCCGTTTTTTCATTATCCAATCCTCATGATAACTTTTTCTTTTAAAAATTTCGAAATAATTGATTTTAACACCAACAAAAATCTCGATAAGCACAATTTCGACAATAAGGTATCTTTTTCAATTCTGGTGGTTTTTCCATATTTGAAATCTTTTCAATTTCCAGAATAGTAGTTTTTAGCATATTCTCAAGTTCCTCAGATAAAACCATTTTTTCCCTTTTCTTTTCTTTGGGGAATAGCAACTCTCCTCGTGCTGTTATTCCAATTTCTTTTAAACGATAAAGATAGTAAGCTAATTGAAGTTGGGCAGTCTTTTTGGCTTTAGAGGACTTTTTAATCTCTGCTACTACAACATCATTATTTTCTTTTTTTACTAAATCAATTTTTAAATTATCAAAAACGACCTCTTTTTTTGAACGAGCAAATGATTCTTGAGTAATAAAGCGACCAATTTCCAAAAAAGGATGGTCCTGGGCAGCTTCTAATCCATGAATGAGATACCATACCGAACGGTGACATATTGAATAATAATTAATCATAGTTCCATTAATTTTTACCAAAGGAAAATATCTCCTTGAATTTTATAGCCAGTTTTGGAATCATAAAAGCTATCAAGAGACGACTGGCTTATATATCCAAATCCATAAACAAGTGGTGGTTGGTTTTGAATTGTAAAAGGAACTGCAATAACATAATGATAGAATCGATTCTTTATTTTTTGAAACTCAAGTCGGCGTTTATATACCTCCCCAATCTCTTTTAGAGAAAGATAGGTTTCCCATAATTTTTTGGCTTCATCATTTATCTCAATAAAAACATCGAATCTTGGAAAATCCTCCTCTATTAGTTCAAAGTCCTTAATTGATTTTTCATCATCAGCAGCAAGTTGGTATCGGAGCTTGCTTAAAGCATTTAAGTAACTTTCCGATTCTTTTTTACTTTTTCTTTGACAAATTGTTCTATAATAGCTATCTACCAAGCCTAAAAAATCCTTTTCTTCGATAAAATCTTGAGAGTCAAGGACCTCTCGAGTTGCACCTAATAAAATTCGATCGTATATTGAATTAGCGTACAATTTATTTTTTTCGTTGAGCAAAAAAATCAAATGCATTTCTCCCTTGTTATTTAAACTATTTCTGTTGCATCTTCCTGCAGTTTGATTTAAAGAATCAAGGGGGGCAAAATCTCGATAGACTATATCAAAATCAATATCCACTCCGGCTTCGATTAATTGAGTTGAAACCACTATTGAAGATTCACCGTTGCGAATTGCTTTTATTCTCTCTAATCTTTGCTGGGGAACAACATGACTCGATAAAAATTCAATCGATTTTTGATAATGATTTTCTATTAATTGGTGAGCTTGACGCGCTGAAGAAATTGTATTGAAAACAAAAAGTGTTCTCCCCCTGATGTCCTTGGGCAGGTTTTCAACGAATTCTTCTAAAGTTGACTCTTGTTTATGAATATAGATCCTTACTCGATCTAAATTTTTAAAATAATGGTTTTTTTCCACCAATGTAATTAATTGTGATGGTTCAAATAAAAGAGGCTCAGTGGCCGTAACTAATAATACATATGAATGACTTAAATTACACCAGTCCTTTAAAACCTTGTTCACTGCTCCCCAAAATTTAACCGGTATACTTTGAACTTCATCCAATATTATTATTGAAGGGCAAAGTCGGTGGAATTTACGTAGAGACTGATTTCTATACCCAATCAAAGTATGAAATATTTGTACAAAAGTTGTAAGAACGATCTCAGCATTCCAGCCTTCAATCAATATTTTTGCTTCATCTGGCTCAAAATATTCATCGGGTTTTATATAGCTTATACCTGATAAGTGATGGTGTTTAAGGAATAAGCTGCTATCCAAGTCTGGGAATTCAAAAGACAATATCTCTTCAATCACTTCCGCACATTGATCTATAATACTTAAGAATGGAAGGGCATAAATAATTCGAGGAAGCAGTCCTGATTGCTGATGAATCTTCTCTCTAAGTTTAAAAGCAAAGGCAAGAGCTGCGATTGTCTTCCCCATTCCGGTTGGTAAATTTAATGAGAATAGTGGATTTTCAATTGATTGATTGATATTTATTGCTTCTTGGAAAGCTCGTTCCCGCATTTGATTCAATGCACTTGCTTCATGAATATGGAATCTTTCTCGATATTTTTGGATGGTACTAAATGGAATGGTTAGATTTCTTGACGGAAGACCAGATTTTATTACTACTTCGGTTTTATCCCCATCTATGAGAAGAGAAAAAAGTAGATTGGCAAAAAAATATATTTTGATGTTATTCGTTTTCCTCCATTTTCTCCGCTCTTCCTTCATTAAAGTAGGAAAAGAATGAACCCAGTTCTTCAAATTCTGGAGAGTAGGAATGAGTAATATTTTGGGATAGACCCACTCGTATACTCAAAAAGGTCCACCATGAGTATCAAATAGGCCCACCTTGGTCATGGAGAGATCCACCTGACATATAATGAGGAAATACACTGTAAAGTGTAAATCTTCATTAGGAGGCTGATCAAATAAATGATCAAGTATCGAGAAATTCTTCGGCTTCACAGCCAAGGTGTGAGTCAACGTGGCATTGCTGCCAGTTGCCAGTGCTCACGGACCACAATCCGTAATGTGGTTGAACGGGCAGAAAGGCATGAGATTTCATGGCCTTTCGATAAAAACATGTCGGATGCAGATCTTCAGGAACTCCTTTTTCCGGAAAAAAGGAGTCAGTCCAATCGAAAAATACCGGATTGCGAATATGTTCATAAAGAAATGGCCAAAAGTGGTGTCACCTTAAGTTTGTTGTGGCATGAGTACCATGAACAATGCCGCTTCAATGGTGAAATCCCACTCATGTACAGCCAATTCTGTCGGTATTATCATAAGTATGCCAATACCACCAAAGCCACTATGCGCATTAAGCGCAAACCCGGTGAAATGCTGGAAGTGGACTGGGCTGGAAAGACTGGTTTTATTGTTGATAATCTAACCGGTGAACTTATTCCAGCCTATATCTTCGTAGCGAGCCTATCTTGCAGCCAGTATGCCTATGTAGAAGCCTTCCTGTCAATGGATATGGAAAGCTGGGTCAATGCTCATGTTCATGCGTTCAAATACTTTGGTGGAGTGGCCAGAATCCTCGTGCCAGACAATTTAAAAACCAGTGTAGATAAAGCCTCTCGACCAGATCCCAAGATTAATAGAACCTATCAAGAAATGGCCGAGCATTACGGGACAGCAGTCATTCCAGCCCGAGTCAGGCGCCCCAAAGACAAGCCCCATGCCGAAAGTACGGTGGGTATTATTTCCACCTGGATCATTGCCTCTTTGCGAAACCAACAGTTCTTTTCATTACACGAACTGAATAGCGCCATCCGTCTTAAGCTGGAAGAATTCAACCAGAAACCTTTTCAAAAGAAGCCGGGAAGCAGGAAAAGCGCCTTCCTAGAAGAGGAAAAAGCACTGCTTTTGCCTTTGCCTACTTCCCCATACGAGCTTGCCACCTGGTCAACGGCGTCCGTACAGTACGATTATCACATAATTGTGGATAAAAATCACTACTCAGTGCCCTATGAGTACATCCGGCATCAAGTGGAGGTACGTATAACCAGCAAAACTGTTGAAGTTTTTTACCACAATCATCGCATTGCTTCCCATATTCGGATTCGCGGTCAGGAAGGCCAGATTGTCACGGTACCGGATCACATGCCAGAGAAACATAAACAGTACCTGGCTGTAAATGCTGATCATTTTAGGAATTGGGCTGCTTCCATTGGACCTCATGCCGTCATTGTGGTGAATGCTCTTTTGTCAGCATCAAGAGTTGAGAAACAAGGTTACCGTTCTTGTACATCGCTTATGAAACTCGCTGACAAGTATTCTTTATCCCGCTTTGAAGAAGCGTGCCAGCGGGCACTTTGTTACACGCCCAGTCCGAGTTTCAAAATCATCCAGACCATCCTCAAAACCGGTCAGGATAGAATATCAGTCCAATCAGATCGACAAAAAGCGACAAAAGACAATCCCAACATCTACGGATTTGTCCGGGGTGCCGGCTACTATGGAGGAAAAGACAATGATTAATTCTACGACCATGAACAAGCTGCATGACATGCGACTCTCCGCTATGGCGGATGCTTTCAAACGCCAACTGTCTGATGAGAAATATCAGGAGCTATCGTTTGAAGAACGGGTTGGTATTCTTGTTGATGTGGAATGGGCTAAACGCAGAAGCAATAAACTGCTCCATCTCATTAAAAAAGCAGATTTCCGCTATCCTCAGGCTAGCATTGAAGATATTGAATACCATGCCGACAGGAAACTAGATAAGGCACAAATCCTACGGCTATCTGGGTGCGCTTACATCCAGGAGAAACGCAACCTCATCATCATGGGTGCCTCTGGAAACGGGAAATCTTATGTTGCCTGTGCTTTTGGTATGGCGGCTTGTCGCAACTATTATACCGTTAAGTATATCCGACTACCGGATCTTCTGGATGAACTGGCAGTGGCTCGAGGTGAAGGTGTCTATCAGATGGTGATGAAGAAGTACAAAAAGGTTGGCTTACTCATTTTGGATGAATGGCTCTTAACTCCACTTAAAGACACCCAGGCAATGGATCTCCTTGAGATCGTTGAAGCAAGACATCAGAATGCTTCTACTATTTTTTGCACCCAATTTGCTCCACGTGGGTGGCATGAAAAGATCGGCGAAGATACACTAGCAGATGCCATTCTTGATCGTATTGTCCATGATTCCTATACCATCCTTATTGACGGCAAAGTGTCAATGAGGGAACGACATGGGATTAAAAATTGAGCCAGAACTAAGTAATTAAGAGTGTATTTATGTCTGCCGGTTAAAGAGGCTGATGGATAGTACCGACCTCTTGTGGACAACCCTCCGCTTCGTGGACGACCAAAACACGTTGTTCACGCTCTCCACAGCCTCGGCATCTGGTGTTCTATAGAAATCTTAATCTTGTTCCTTCAAACTACCCATCAAAGAGTACTATTCTCAGAACAGTAAAACTCATGATTCGGAAAAGTGGGCTTATAGCTATTGTGGTTCATTTAAACCGTCATATATAGCTATGGAGTTAACGTATGCACCTAGTGGATTTATTTGGTGCACTCGATGGGTCTAAAACATCATACTACTGGGTTTATCATAAGACAATAAACAGTAGGAATGGTCGGAAGACCATATTTATAGAGGTTGTCAATTAGAATTGACCATTTTTCCTGGTCGATATTGTCAATCTGTTTTTTAACCAAATCTATTTCTTCATCTTCAAGGTAAGCTTCCGTTTCAGGATTTTCGAGGTCTCCATGATGGCGTAGTACTGTCATATAACCCAGCATAGGCATTTCATTATTTTGGAATTGTTCTTTGAGTATATGGTAGGTTATCAAAGCGGAAAATAGCGAATGACGTGACAGCTTTTTAGGAACTCGCTCACCTTTTAAATGTTTTTGAAAAAAGTCAGTAGCTTTTCCTAAGTCATGAGTTAACCCGACGATTTTGGCAGTTATTCCTAAAGCTGATTCTGCCAAATCGTCAGGCATTTCACTTAAATAATGAACGATTAGCTTTTGTGTTGAAATTAAATGTTCTTCAAGAAGTTTCCCGGGATGAGAATAAAGTTGAGAAGGTAACAATTTTTTCTCCATTCTCTAATTCATTACACTTTCCTTTTTTAAATGTGAGATTATTCCCATTTGACTCAAATAACACTTCTTCATAACTTTTAACTATCCGATTATTATCCATATAAACCGGTATTCTTTCACGAAAATATCTTTTTCCTTCTTCAATTTTCATTTCACTAAGATTGATTTGAGCAATTGGAATAACCGAATCTATTGAAAAATGGTCTTCAAAGCTTATTACCTTTCCTTCAAATTCTCCAACCCAAGAATAATCTCCTATCAATTCCGAAAGACCAAGCGAAAAGGTGTAATAGGTCCAGTGGTTACAAATATGGGAACGAACTTTTTGATAAATTTCATTTTCATCATGAGAAAAATAAATTCGATATCTTGGAGACTTTAGGAATTCGGTACGAATCTGCGTTCTTGGTTCATGATTCTTCTTGCTTATCAACTGCCAAGCATTTCCCTTGGTGTTGATATGATTTAGGCCCATGCGTACTTTTTGAATTGGACTTAGAATACGAATTGCATATTGACATTTATCAAATGATAAAATATCTAAATAATTTTTTTTATCAATTCCACAAATAGCAGCTATCATGCCTCCAATAGTTGGTGGAGGCGGAAAAGAAAAGGTTAACGGAGATGAGGTAGTATAGAATTTCTTGAAATGAGCATAGTCCCCATAAATGTCAAAGGCTAAATATTTCATATCCTACTCCATTTAAAAATGAAATGGTTTAAGGGGATAGTCAGAAAATACTTCTGGAAAGGTGGTATTTTCTCCGTTAATAGTTAATTTGATTTGATCATCAATTTGATAACCAATAGTATGTATTTCATTTTTTCTCTTTTGCAAAACCTGAGCTAATTGATTGATTTCTATTGTCCCCTCTTTTATGGAGCGAATTTCTTCATCACGTTTTTCATGGACAAATTGAATCATATTGTCAAGCTCACCAATGTGATATTTGTCAGACTGATACTGTATCCATATAAGCATTCGGGGCTGATGCTCAGCTTTTGAAACTGAAATAAGATTTTTTGTTCCATTCCATAAAGCTTCTAATAAAAGTTGAATATCCTGATCAGTTGCCAAAGAATATCCTTGGTTTTGAGCAGCTTTTTCATTGACTACACCGTAAAAAGCAATCAAGGAATAGGGAAGAACATATCGTTCGGTAAAAGTACCTTGGGCTCTATCTTCACCAGAAGGCATAACAGTTGTTCCCTTGACAAATGCTGGCACTACTCGGTGGAGCGATTTTCCAAATTTGAATTGCACCGGTCCAGTTAGTGCTAAGGTAAAATCTTTAATAGCTATTGTTGCTCCGAAAAGTCGGATATCGATGCATTGTTTGATCACTTCTTCATTTTGATTTTTGAATTTTTCCATTCTATTTTCTTTGGTAACCAATTTTTTATTGTCATCTCGTATTTCTTTAATAAAAATATCCAAACCTCGGTAATCATGAAGGTAATCTCTTACGGTTCTCTTCAACCTCACGTCGGTTACAATGTTACGACTAGTCTCTTCATCAATTCGTGGTTTGTTTTCATCAACCGGGTCACCATTGGGATTGCCCCAGCTTACATCATAAAGAAATAAAATTTCCGAACGATTATTGATTGGTTGGGTCATTTTCTTGTACCTCCTCGGGTAATTCTTTTTGATAAATGATTTTTGCAACTTCACTAGTTAAATTCATGCCAGCTGCAAAGAAAAAATTGATTTCATCAACTGACATATTCCAATCATCTCCTCCACTCATTAAATATTCAGTTGCCAAAGTTGCAATCATTCTTTTTCCTTGATCGAAAGAATCATACTCACTGAGCTTGTTTTGAACCTTGGGAATAAGGCCTCGAATATCTTTTTCATTCATTCGAAGTCCCTTGAGATTTTTCATAAAAGGCTTGGCTTTCCGGTCGTGATATTGCTTTCTAAGCAACAACTCGGTTAAAACTCCGGTTAAAACGATTCCTCTCTTGACGGAGTCACGCATAAATTCCCCATATTTATCAAACAAATTATCAATAGATTGATTTTGACCCATCAGACATTCAACTCCATTCCAATCAAAGGAAATAATCTTCAAATATTGAAAAAATATTAAGTTACACAAAGCTTTTTTGGTTATTAGAGAAAAATATTCATCCCGTTGAAATGCTCTTCGAACATCTTTCATGAAAAAACGATATAAAAATGTTTTATTAATAAGCTTTGCAGTAAAAACCGAATCAATGATGTTCAAAAAATAGCCATTAAGATCAGCGTTTTTCTTTTCAGGTTCAGTTTTTCCAAAAAATTGCCTGATAAAAGAAAAATTGTAATTTTCGTCGTCAAATAGCTGATCTACTCTTTTTTTAGCTTCAAAAATTCTTTTTAATCGGGAAGGAAAAACATCTTCAATAACCAGAAGAATTCTCTCGGCTGATTGTGACTTTCGAAGGAACAAAAAACTAAAATTTAAAACATCATTTTCATTGACCAAGACATCAAGGATATCATCTTCGGTTATAAGGAATTTTTTTCGTTCTATATTCGATAGAGATATGGTTCGATTTCCTTTTAGTGCTTGTAATGTTTCACTTTTAACAAAATTCTTACCCAAAAGGAATCGTGGTATTAAAAAATACTGAAGTCCATAAAAGTTAAACATCAAATTCTGTTGAAGGTATTTTTTACCTTCCTCAATGGCTAATATGCATTCTGAACAAAGTGGGAAGTTTCTCCAGGATAATTGTTCTTCAAATCCCCCCACAATAAAACCAGGTTTATCAATTGTATAAAAGGCATAAGAGCTAGCATTTCCATATACCTTTTCTCGAATATTTCCGCAGATAGAACAGGTTTGATTAGAAGTAGATATTGTATCGAATTTTTCATTAACCAGCCTGAGCAACATTTTTTTAAATAATGAGTACTCGCCAATATATTTCCCATCAATCTTTATTGAAATGAGGCAATTGGTTTTTGCAGTAAATCCTTGGGTTAATCTTTCTACTTCGGATAAAATGAGAGGCTCTTTATCTTGCATTTCTTTGAGGATATAAGTAATGAAATATATATCTTCGGTTTCTAAATCAATTTGGTTCTTTTGGACTTTTTCAAACCATCCACGGATTTTCATATTCCAAGTTTTTCTTGGATGGGTTAGTTTTGCACAGGGAGTAAAATCAGGACCGTTTGCCGCTCCTTTGCGGTAGAGATATTTCATGACTCTACTTGGTTCGAATTCTTCAATAATTACCTTTTCAAAGAGCTGATTTTGAATACATATCGCCAAAAAAACATATTCCTTTTTTGGTTGTTGCTGCGGAAATGGGTTTTCAACTAAAACTGAAAGAATTTCTTTTTCTTCTTCATTGATATTCCATTCACCTAATTCTTTAATGGTTTCGAGCATGACTTCTCACCTCCTTCCTCATTGAATCTCAAAACACCCGAACCCGGCTGAATTTTTGCATCCTAACCCAGCGTTGTAACCAACTCCTATTAGTTCTGGACTCCCTGATAGCTGGTATTGCCCCATCCAACCATGAATGACGGTTTGTTTATAAAATATGATCTTTTCATGGCTTTTGTTTACAAGCAAAGGAGTGATGTGGAATTGGTAGTCTTGACTGGGGTTTGTATCACTTATGAGGGTAAATTTTTTAAGTAGATTGTCGCGAAGCTTCTCCGAAAATTCTTTTTCCCAAGGATTATAATAGTAGGTTTTCTTTTTCCCATCATGACGATACAAAGTGCTATACATAACTATTGGTGAAGTCATTATGATTTTTACTTCAGAAGTTAGCTTTTTATCGACCATGACTTCTATACTTTCAGCCCATACTTTATTTTTTCCTAAAAATAGCTCCTTCTTCCTAACTAAATATTGGGCTAAATTCTCTAAAATATTGACTTTTGGTGAGGAAATAATCAAGGAAACTGGGGGATAAAAAGTGAAATCTTTTTCTGGATTAAAACTCATTTTCCCCATCAGACGAGAAAAGGTAAACAATTTGAAGTTCCTATTGCCTAATTGATACCCTTGGCTGTGAAGCATATCTGCTAAGCCATCATTGAGATTAGAATATATAAAACCCTGAAGGTGAGTATTGTGATGAATAGGCAAGGAAATTGGGTGTTGAGATTGTAAATTAATTTTAATTCTCAGTGAATATTCCCTCCTTCTTCACTTAAATCAATAAAAACATAAAATATTTTAACAAATAATATTCATTCGGTACAGCAATTAACATTTATGAATAATAACTGAGATAGAAACTCATTCTATATCCAAGTAGGAAAAATCAAGGTTAGTTACATTTTTTTGAATCGTAGATAGCTATAAAATTAAATTAATACGATCACCAATAGATGAAAAATATTCATATCACCTGATAAATGCATATCCTACAACCCTTTTTTAGTATATCCTAAATCAAATAAAATAATATATTTTTTAAATTTTTATATTTTTACTTAATATATATTTATATGTATAATAAACAATAAAAGTTGTTAAATTCTTCAAGGAGGGACGTCAATGAATGGAGAACAATTCGTCCTTGGAGCTTTACTTCATGATGTTGGAAAAGCTCTTGAAAGATGCCGTTATTTCGATTTACCTGAAAAGCTCCGTAAAGAGAAAGTAAACCATGCGCATGCCAAATATTCAGCTTTTTTAATCCAAACCCTCAGGAGTGCCCAAAGCTCTTTTTTAAATCCACGATTAAAAGACCTTTTCACTAAAGAAGTTGAGAAACTCGTCCTTTTCCATCACAATCCTCGTACTCCAGAAGAACTCATTCTCCAGATAGCAGATTGGATTTCAGATGAAGAATGGGAAGAAGATGAAGAAAATCTTCAGATGTATTACAAAGTCCCCCTCCTTTCAATTTTTTCTCAAAATGGTGAAAATTCAAAGCCTCTTTATTACTCCTTAAAACCCCTTGACTATGAAACGCTTATGCCCACCACAAAAGACACAGTAGAAACCACAAATTATAAATTACTTATGGATCAGATGCTAACCGATTTTCCAATGGTTGATTCTCTTGAAAAACTTATAGGAATCCTTGAAATTTATTTCTCCTCTATTCCAGCCCAAACCACGCGATTTAAAACTGATATATCGCTTTACGACCATTCACGGGTCACCGCAGCTCTTGCTCATGCTCTTTATATTGATTGGAAGCAAGACCTTCTTGAAACCAACGATTTCCAAGAAATTAAAAAATGGATTGAGCAGAAAGATGGTGCTATCGGTTTTAAAGATATTTTTTTAGTTGTTGAGGGTGATCTTTCCGGAACACAAAATTTCATTTTTAATATTCCATCAAAAAAAGCAGCTCGAAGCCTCAAAGGGCGATCGGTATATTTAGACCTCATTCCTCGATATATCGCAAAATATATTTTAGATCAATGTCAGTTAACTCCAGCCAATATCCTCTATGTGGGAGGAGGAAATTTCCAGCTCCTTCTGCCTTGTTCCTGCGAAGAAAAAATGATTCAAATCCGAAAGAAGGTTTCATCTACACTTTGGGACCTCCACCAGGGAGAAATTGCTTTTACTCTTTCATCGGTGAAAACCAACTTGGAAGGCATTTTTTCATTTCCGATCACCCTTGAAAAACTCCACGATATGATGATTAAAGAAAAACAGCGGCGTTTTTGGGAAATCAAAGAAGACCTCTATGATCAACTCTTTGTTCCAAAGAATGAAATAATTCAGGAACGGGAACATTGCATTTCATGTGGGCGCAAAGGAACTCCCTATTCTGATCACGATGAAGTTCTTTGCCCAATTTGCCGGACACTGGTTGAACTTACTGAAACCTTGAAAAATGCCAAATATCTTGTTGAAAAAAGAGTATCCCCAGATCAACGGTTTTCTCATTCTTCCGTTTCTGATTTCTTTGCTTCACTTGGATATACAATTAGCTTTGTAGCTTCTTTATCAAAAATTAAAACTGAGGAGAAAATTTATCGGTTGGAAAATATGGACCTTCATGGTCCAGATCAATCTCTCTTGGATGGATTCCTATCCGGAAGCTTTTCTTTCCCCAATAAGACTTTTGATCAAATTGCTTTAACCAGCCTTCATTCCGAGAACAACGATAAGAAAACCGGAAGCCCCAGACTTGCTTATCTTAAAATGGATCTTGACAATCTGGGAAAACTATTCTCTAATATCACCAGCAAAGAGAAAGAACGTTCCAGAGAAGCTACCTCGTTTTCTCGCATTCGGACTCTTTCGAGACGAATTGAGCTCTTTTTTA
The DNA here is from genome assembly GCF_015775515.1 of Atribacter laminatus. NCBI lineage: Bacteria > Pseudomonadati > Atribacterota > Atribacteria > Atribacterales > Atribacteraceae > Atribacter > Atribacter laminatus. Next base: position 2,040,877 of record NZ_CP065383.1, on the reverse strand, counting down.
ATTTCTACCTGGTGCATCTTATTCGAAAGTACGATCCGGATCAAACCAAAATTTATCCGGTCTTTGTGGGTGGAGATGATTTATTTATAGTAGGAAATTGGGAAGCTGCTGTCGACTTTGCCAGAAAAATAAGAGAATCCTTTCAAGAATATACCGGCAAGAACCCTATGTATACCCTTTCAGGTGGAATTGTGTGTGTTCCCTATGATTATCCGGTCATACGGACTGGTTCTTTAGCAGAAGAAGCTCTTGTCGCTTCGAAAACCTATCTCTATCCAGGAGAAGATACTACTGTTAAAGATAAAGTGACTATTTTCAATGAAACTCTAACTTGGTCAGAGTTGAAAATCGCCTGGGAATTGGGAGAAAAAATTGCCCATACCATCAACCAAGGCAATTCCAGCCGAGCATTGATTCATAAAATATCCAATTCTTTAAATGATTTTAATCCTCTCATAGACCAATCCAACCAAAAAATTATCAAACCTCCAGCAATCTGGAATTTTCTCTATCATCTTCGAAATGATAGGGGAATCGCTGATCTGATAGAAGAAATTATTTTAAACAATATTTTCAGAGACCAAAAAATTAAGAACCCTCGTCTTATTTTGGTTGCCAACCGGTTTGCCGAGATGAAAACCAGAAAAGCCATGGTTTAAAATAATATATAAATTGTTTTCTATTTATAAAAAGGAGGAAGGCAAGAATGAATATGAGTGCCGGAAGAAGACAAGCACCTAATTTCAACCAAAGTTATGGGAAAGAGAGTTCACCAGAAGAACAGTGGCGGAAAACCCTCCAGGAATTTTTTAAAACTGCTCATTACCCTGAAAATGTATTGCAGTTTGAGCGAATGGGTATGGATGATTTTAAAATTTTCAATCTGCAATTAAAAGATTTTATAAGAGAGCGGGCAAAAAACGTCAATTCAACTAAAATACGAAAAATTTTTGAAATCATAAAAAATGCAAAAGATGGAAGAGAGCTTCTACTTGCTGTCCCACGATTAGCTTATATTGTTGGTCGAGAGGACATCCGAGTCCGAGAATCAGTCGGATTAGTCATTACTTTTCTCAGTGATTCCATATTAGCCTTACAATCAAATGAAGACCGGGCAGGTTATAAAGGTATCCAAAAATGCGCCGAAGCAATGGTTGCTTATCATAAATATTATTCTAACAAATAATTAGGGAGGGAGTACGATGAGTCAATTTTTAGGAAAACTCTTTCTTAACGGAAAAATAGCAGTTCAGACTGGTCTTCATATTGGTGGATCTCGAGAAACTGGTGAAATTGGTGGAATGGACAATCCGGTTATTAAAACCGTCAATGGTTTCCCTTATATCCCTGGTTCTTCATTAAAAGGAAAAATGCGCTGTACCCTGGAGCGGGCTGAAGGTAAAAAAGGAACGCGTAATGAGGGTGGCCCTTGTGGTTGTGGAAAATGTTTGGTATGCCTCCTTTTTGGCAGTCATTCATCAGATGATGATAAGAAAACCTTAAGCCGTTTGTGTGTTCGCGATGCTTGGTTTGATATTGAAGATTTCGAAAAAAAGTTTCCTGCACTCGTTGAAGAAAAGGTCTTTACTGAAGAAAAAATGGAAAATATAATTGACCGAATTAAAGGAAGCGCCTCAAATCCTCGTACTTTAGAAAGAGTTCCAGCTGGTACAAACTTTAACTTTGAAATGGTTTTAAATATCTTTGATAATGATCGGGATCAAATCGACCAAATTATTCGTTTCTTCATAAAGGGGATTAGGATGGTCGAGGATGAGTATTTAGGTGGCAGTGGCACTCGAGGTTCGGGTAAGGTTCGTTTCCAGAATCTTACTTTTTCACTGAAAAGAAAATCGGAATACCTGGGAAATAATCTTCCAATAACTCTCCTCGAAAAAACCGATACTGATTTTGACGCGAGCGAATTAATTCAAGCTCTTTTATCACACTTGGAGAGGTGATCTCCGTGACCTTCCAAGTGATAAAATTAATTCCTTCCGATAACTTTCGAATGCGAATTGGAAAGGGGCGAATGGATCGGATAGAAGATCTGGTTCATTCCGATACCCTCTATTCAGCATTAGTTAATGTAGGTATTAAGCTCCATGGGGAGGAACGCTTTATTCCTTTAGTGGATTCTCTGTGCATTTCGTCGGTATTTTATGGTTTACGAGTCCAAGAAGAAAAAGCGAAACGGGATATTTTATTTTTCCCTCGACCTAAGGGTCGATTTCTTGAACTTTCCGATCCAACTCAGCGCAAGAAACAGAAACGAATTTCTTGGCTGTCAGCTGCTGCATTGTCGAAAATTTTTCAAACTTTTGATGCAGAAAAAGAAATATTTCAGATTAATCTTCTCGATCCTGATCAATTTAACCTTCTTAATCCACAACTTTGTATCACTTCTAAAGAAAGCATTTCCTGGTATGAAGAAAATGGTCATTTTTTCAGGACTACTTTGGAACCAAAAGTTCCAATTAGCCGAACCAATGCAAAATCTCTTGATCTTTATTACCAAGCGGAAATGGAATTTTGTCCTCAAAAAATTACGTTAGATAGATCTCTTACTCCTTTTCTTTTCTTCCTGATAGAAGGATCCCTTTCAGCCGATCTCATTTCGACTCTTAATTTATTCATTGAAGAAGGTTTAGGAGGAGAACGAGCAAGTGGAAAAGGAACTTTTGCATCTTGGGAATATGAATTATTTCCTCTTCCTCAAAAAGGTGCCATCATGATGCTCTTGAGTTCTTCAGTCCCCAGACGAGAAGAAATGGATCAGCTTATATCCTATGAGCTACTCAAAAGAGAAGGATTTCTCTTTTGGAATCAACCAATTGGCAAAAGAAAGAAGTCTCATTATGTATTGGGAGAAGGATCATTAGTTAAAATTCCTTTTTGGGGAAAGAATCTGGAGGTTTCACCGCTTTCTGATAAAAGAGCTATTGCTTATGGAAAGGCAATGGGATGGCCGTTTGGACGAAAAGGAGGTCAAGAATTATGATGCTGTCATTACAAATCCTCACTCCCCTTTGTGTCCGGAATGGAGAAAATGCATCTGCCATAACCGACTATATTCATGACAGGATAAGAAGAGTTATCTATTTCATTGATCAGGAAAAACTAAACCAATGGCTTATGGATCAGGGTGAAAGTACACGGTATTTAGTAAAAGAGATTGCTTCGATTGCTGCTTCTCAGCGGGGATCGCTGGCTATTTTTTTTGAAGAACACAACCTTTCCCCTCATAATTTTTCTAAGGCAATTCTCCCCCTCGCTTTTCCCGATTCAATGACTTTTCGAAGCTGGTCACTTTTTTTGCCTACTTTAACTGGAAGAAGACCCTACATACCAGGGTCCTCAATTAAAGGCGCCATTCGGACTGCATTGATGTTTGACTACATTAAAAAACAAAATAATGGAAGATTGGGATATGGAGCAACTCCCCATCTCCCCAATTCGCCTCGTCAGCTCTACTATGGTTCAGATATTTTTTGTTTACCTGGTTATCGGTCTCAGTATCTTCCTGAAAATGATGCCCTCCGTTTTCTCCAGGTAACCGATACCTCTCCATCCCCTCTAGAATCACTTCGGGTATACGCTTTAGAACGAAAAGGAGGCTCAAGAAGTGCAATTCCCACCCTTCTTTTAGGATTCTATCCAGGCACTGAAATGAAATTTGAAATCAATATCTTGCCTGGTTACGAGAAAGCAAATATTCCTGAATATTGGAAGGAGTTTTTTGCTAAAGGGACAGCTACCATTCTTAAGGCTATCTGGGAATATTCACGCCTTCTCCTTATAGATGAAATTGAGCGATTAAACCAGAAACTACATTTGGAAGAAAATAAATCACTCGTTCAGGAATATACTCGTCTTTTAAACGAAAATAAGAATAAAATAAAACAAGGAGGTTCTCTGCTTAGAATTGGCTTTGGAAAAACCTATTATTTTAATTCTATTGGCTACTTTTTATCCAACGAAGAAAAAGAAATTTACAAAAGTAACTGGAGGAGAATCAAATCGGTTCAGGAATTTCCTACCACCCGTTGGACAGTACATACTCTGGAGAATCATTATCTGCCTACCGGATGGAGTTTAATCAAACAAGATAAAGGAGTTAAAGCTTAAAGATGATCGTCACCTCGATCGGTAAAGCTGGTAAGTACCAGGAAACTTGTTACGTCTTTCAAGAAAGAAAATGCTCAGGATGTTTTTCAACTTTGGTCCTTGCTCAACTACTTGATATTCCAAAAGATGAAAAATTTTTACTCTTAGTTACCCCAGCAACCGCCCAATTCTTTTCGGATTTGCAAACTCAGTTCGACCAATACGGCTACCACAACCTGGAAATGGTTTCCATTCCCTATGCTGAAGACGAAGAATCCATCTTTCAAATTGTTCTTATTCTCACTGAAATAGTCAAAGAGGGCGAACGCGTCATTCTCGATGTCACCCACTCTTTTCGAAGTCTCCCTTTTGTTTACTTTGTTTCAATTCTGTTTTTGCGAGCCTTTAAAAATGTCAGCATTGATGGTATTTACTACGGAGCTTTTGAAGAAGGAAAAGAATCCAATCCCATTATAGACCTCACTCCCCTCTTCTCAATGGCTTTTTGGTTCCATGCCGTGCAGACTTTCCGAGAAACCGGCAGCATACAACCGCTTTGGGAAATTGCTTGTCGAGAATCCTCTCGGATATTTCAGCGTGAAAACAACAAAGAAGTTGGTTATAAGCTCTCTAATTTAAAAGAGCCGCTTCAAAAACTGAGTCTCTCAACATCTTTCTGTCTTCCCTTAGAAATGGGTCTGGATGTAAATCATCTTCTTCAAAAAGTTGATTTTAAGTCTGATAAAAGTTCTTTTGAGGGTCTCTTAGCTCTGGTTTTCCGTGAGATATCTGAAGAGTTAGCAGATTTTACTATAAAATTAAAAGAAAAAAAACAAATTCAACTCAATACTGATGAGTTGCTTCGAGAATATAAAATTGCCGAATGGTACAACCGACATGGAAATCCTGACCATTGTCTCATTATCTTGGGAGAACTGATGATAAATTGGCTGATCAAAACCCGTAATATGGGAAATTGGTTGGAATACAACAAAACTCGTGAGCGAGCTCGAAGAATTCTCAATGGTATGTCAAAGCGATCTCGAGAGGGTATCGGACCAGATAATGTCCTCAAAGAAATCGGTGATCTTTGGAGCTCAATTGGAAACCAAAGGAATGAATTTGCTCATGCTGGTTTTAAAGATCAAACCATTGGAATTAAAGGGAAGAAAGATAAAGTAAATGAACTCTGCTCCAAGGTCGTTTGCTTGCTAAAGGAGGATTTAATTAAAACTTTTCCTTTGAATGTACGGAAAAAATTAGTCATTGTTCCGTTAGGGTTATCGCCGGGAGTTTTGTATTCAGCAGCGCTTTTAAGTCGATTTGATGATCTATTGATACTTTTTTCTAAAGAAACTCAACCGCTACTATCATCCGCTCTTAATGAAATTCGAAAAAGTAAAAAAATTCTTGATCAAAATATATTTACTTTATTGTTAGGCGATGCTCATACTGATTTTATTCCGGTAAACCAATTAAAAAACCATAAAGTTGAATCTCTAAATGGAAACCAGTCATCTATCGATCACTTCCTAAGTGAATATGATTGTATTGAAGGTTGCATTACCGGTGGGACAACTGCTATGCAATATATAATAGAGCGGTTGCTTGACATTGCTCATAATTATGGAGTATTTAACACCAAGCGTTTTGCTCTGATTGATAAGCGTTCTCAGGAAGAGCAAAAAATCAACCCATTTGTCTTAGGAGAAAAATTTTTGCTCGACCAATAATAGTAAAGAAAATTAAAAGATTTAATCCAAATAAAGATCCTCGCCTCTTATGAAAGAGGTCTAATTTTTTCCTCTCAATCCTGGCTTTTTAGCTCTTCTGATTAAATATTTTGGGAACTTTCAACGCTCACCTCTCCCTCGACACCATTGGCAGACTCCGCTCCCATTACACCAGACGCAGGGATCATCACTGGGCTTTCCATATCCTGGATAGTTTTTCTTACCCGATCCTTTACAGTGGTTACAGCGACCAGTTCCATTGCATTGATCACATTTTCTTGCCATTCTTTCACCTCATTTCATAATAATTGAGGCTTCAATTCCTTATAGGTAGGCTAAATACTTACCGTTGCTATTTCCCAACTATCAAAATATCCGGGTTTCAATTCCTTATAGGTAGGCTAAATACGACACCGAGAAGGTAGATAAAACCGATGATCCCAAGTTTCAATTCCTTATAGGTAGGCTAAATACGCACGAATGACCATATCCCCGCAGTAGTCAGCATAATTGTTTCAATTCCTTATAGGTAGGCTAAATACTCTAGTATATCATTTTCCAGTTGAATTTTAGCACTGTTTCAATTCCTTATAGGTAGGCTAAATACTATGTTAGTGCAATCTCATGCCACAATATGTAGTAGATTGTTTCAATTCCTTATAGGTAGGCTAAATATTACGAAAAAACTTAAAAAGGGATGAATTGCAAGTATTGTTTCAATTCCTTATAGGTAGGCTAAATACCTGTTGATAATTATGCCCGTATTTATAACCCAAACGAACGTTTCAATTCCTTATAGGTAGGCTAAATACAATGCAGTGTTTCAACGTTTTTTCCAATGAGTACCTAGTTTCAATTCCTTATAGGTAGGCTAAATACTCGAGCTGGAGGAAATTTAATGCCGGACTATCCGAGTTTCAATTCCTTATAGGTAGGCTAAATACATTGATTTTTCGGTATAGTCATCATCGGAATAGGTAAGTTTCAATTCCTTATAGGTAGGCTAAATACAAGAACATGGGAAATATTTCGACGAAGACGATGTGATGTTTCAATTCCTTATAGGTAGGCTAAATACAACAAGAAAAATTTATCGATGTCTATCCAATAGAAGAGTTTCAATTCCTTATAGGTAGGCTAAATACGGATCTTATTTAATCGGGGGCTTTGAAGACCGCTGTTAGTTTCAATTCCTTATAGGTAGGCTAAATACTATTTACCCTTATGCCCGGCATTAACCGGGCATTTCAGTTTCAATTCCTTATAGGTAGGCTAAATACTCAAAACAATTTTTTGTGGGGATGCAATAAACCGTAGTTTCAATTCCTTATAGGTAGGCTAAATACTCGACAAATCCCTTGGCTACGTCTCCGGTCAATGGAAGTTTCAATTCCTTATAGGTAGGCTAAATACTGTCGCAGTTACGAAAGATTTTACTCGAAACTATTTGTTTCAATTCCTTATAGGTAGGCTAAATACATCCTGTTTTGGTAATCCAAAACAGGATCAATAAAGGTTTCAATTCCTTATAGGTAGGCTAAATACATAAAAATTAATGAGATTAAAGGAGCGTGAAAAAAAGTTTCAATTCCTTATAGGTAGGCTAAATACGAAATTAAAGAAATTCGAACATATCCAAAATCAGTTTAGTTTCAATTCCTTATAGGTAGGCTAAATACTTGCTAATGGATCTCCCGAAAATTAGCAAGTGGTAGTTTCAATTCCTTATAGGTAGGCTAAATACTCGCTCATTTGGCTCTATAAATGCATTTAAAAAAACGGCCTTTTTTGTTATTATATCATGATTTTATTAAAAATTGATTGGGAATTGGATTCAATTTTGTTTTAATGATGCAGTTATTTTAGTTTTATCATGAGCTCTTTGAGGTTCTGTCGATCCCCCAGGAATTTTACATCATTACAGGTCGACGAAAATTTATCGATTCCCTTTTTGGTAATCTTATTGACCTGGTTTTTCTTTTGGTTACCACAGTATTGGCTAAGATCTTTAGAGTCGAAAGAAGTTAAATATTGTTTTTTTTTCGAATCTTGGCTTAAGCATTGGAGTGTAACACCTCTACTAACGAAAACTACTACCTATGCAGGCATTGTGAAACCAGTATTAACTGGATTTTGATCATTTTATTACTTCATAGAGCAGCCAAACGATATCCTCAGTTACTTTTTCTACACTTAACAACTTCAGCTTAATAACCCCTTCATAGCTGGTTAAGTCTGAAGCCTTAAAAAATGATTGGGGTGTGGTTCCACCCACCAGGCTTGGGTTAATAAGGATGCTCACTTCATCAACCAATCCTTCCCTCAAAAGAATTCCATTGAGGGTTCCACAGCTATCTAACCGTATGGTCTTAATCTGGTATTGATCATAAAGCTTTTGTAGAGCAGACCTATAGTTGACATGCTCTTTCCCCACCATGAGATATTCGATCCTTGATCCGTTCAAATAATACAAATATTCATTAGGTGTTTTTTCGGAGCATAACACTACTACTCCCCGCCAATAGGGCTGTATTAAAACAAGCTTACAGCTTCTTATTCTTCCTTGGCTATCAGGTACAATCAGTAATGGCCTTTGATCATTTGAGCCTGGCTCCATCTCTTCTGGGGTTTCATTTTGATCTTGGTTTAGTTCTTCAAATCCTTTCAAAAGTGTATTGCTCCCGACCATGTTTGCATCTTCATTCCAACGAGAGATGAATCCATAGAATAAACCGAAATCAAAGTTTAACCAGTCGATTCGCCCATCAAGACTGATGGCATTATGAATAATTATCCGTGGCAACATTTCTTATTCTCCAATAGGATTTTATATTTCTTTAAAAAAGTATATTTTTGAACAAATGTTGTTCTAATGACAGTAAAACATATAATTTACAGTATTTGGTACCATTATCATTCGCTTAATTTTTTCCTCATAATGTCATATCCTTCAAGTTCTCTATATAGGGCAAATCCAGCTTTAAGATACATAGATGCTGGGCCATGATATTGTTCAGCACTGGATAAATTCCCTTTTCTTGGGTAAGCCTCTAAATAATCATATTGAGATAATGCATAATCTTTACATATTTGCTCCAGCATTCTGCTCGCAATTCCCATTTTTCTATTTCCTGGAGAAATGAGAAAACATACGATTGAACAGATTCTTTCCTCTTTTTCTCCCCATACTTCCTTTATTTTAGTTAACCTGGCAAAGTTCTTTTTATCGTTCGCATTGCACCATCCAATTGGTTTTTCTTTTTTATAGGCTAAATATCCTTTCATCTTTCCTGTCTGAATCATCGTTTCAGCAGTTTGACGATTCTCTTCCGCTGTTCTCCTCATCCACTCCTCATCACTTCCACCAAAATGGTAGAAACAGCAGAAACAGTCTGACCAATCAGGATTGTCCGTAAATGCGATGTCATCAAAGAAGTAGAAAAAATCGATAATTAATTCTTTTGATAGTGGTTTGATGGTAATTTCCATATATTTATCCCCTCCTTTTTTAAAATTATAATGTTTCAAAAAAGTAATAGTTGTTATTGCCAAGATACTTCATGAATATGTTCTTTTTAAAAAAACCATGTACTGTATAACTATTCGAAAATTGATAAATCAAGCCTCTACAAAAGCCTTAAGAATTGTAGGGGGAGTAATTTATTGCGTCTGCTTTTTGTAGTTACATACCATGGTACATATCGGATCCTGGGCTTTCACCCTCATCTTCACCTTCTCTTATTGAGGGAGAAGAAACTTTAAGTCGTCATTGCGAGACCTGGTTTGTTGAGGTCGTGGCAATCTCATGATTCATCTTTTATTATGTGTTGAATTGTGGTATTGAAAAAGATGAGATTCTCACGTCGTCCGGTGAAAACACCGGCCTCCTCAGAATGACCAAACACTCATAAGTTTTTTTTCTTTTCTCGATTTCAATATTAAGGGAATTTTCAATTGGTGCGTTAAACAAAAAGAATAATGTCTTTATTAGTTGATTACCATCTCGATCTACCAGTTTGAGTGCAAAACTAAACCGTACTTAATTTTTCGACGGCCTTTTCTTCATCTGGTAAGAAAAAAATATCTTTTCCTCGGTTACATTCAAGGATAAAGGCTTTCATGCTTACACTGGTATAGGCAGAAAAATCACCTATAATGGCAAATTTTACGCGATAATTTACAAACTTCTGTAGAATTTCACCAGCAATTTTGGTACTTAAGTGAAAAAAGTCCTCAACAATCGCCGGCTTATTCAATATAATGCGATTACACCCAGCCTCATACTGGACTGTGGCCATAAAATCCAATGCTGACTGAACATCGCTTATAAGTATCTCATCGCTATTGACAGAGGCAATTTTAATGTCATTCTTTTTTATCGTTTTTATTTGCATATTCTCGCTCACCCTGTAATTAATCTGACTTCATATTCTTTTTGCTAATTTACTGATAATAAAGGCTTAAGGAGAAAAAGACAAGATATTTGGGTTTTTTCCATCTTGAACCTATAGATAAGTGATATAAATAGGAAGTTTCTGGTTTTTCGCATCTCTGGACTTGAAGATGCCAATTGTTTTATACTGAGAAACTTCCCTGGTTGATTCCTACTTTTTTAAGTAGCTTTTCCGTTTTTCTTCGGGAAATTTTTCTATAGCGTAACGCAACATCGTCCGGGGCATGTTATGGTAATACTTTTTTAGAAAACTTTCCTCAATTTCTAAATTTCTCTTCCCAATCTCTCTCAACATCCAACCTACTGCTTTATGAATAAGATCTTCCGTATCATTGAGAAGCATTTCAGCAATCTTCAAAGTGTCGGAAAATTGGTTATGAACTATAAAATACGATGTAGCCATTATGGCAATTCTGCGTTCCCATAGGTTTTCTGACTGTGCCAGCTCGTAAATTGGCTCTATATCACGCTTGAACAAATAAGCACCAACAATCGGTCCAGCAGATGCATCGACTAAATCCCAGTTGTTGATAAACTTGGTGTTTTTGAGATAGAGAATATAGATTTTCTTTCTATCTTCCTCTTTCGTTTTTTTAAAAAGATCGATGAGCACAAAAAGGGCAAATAAACGTTTTTCATGATAGGGTGATTGGAGAAATTCTTCAGCCTCATCTATGGATAAAGTGTTAAATTTTTTAGCGATGTTTCTAATCGTGGGAACTCTCAAACCTAAAAATACGTCCCCTTCTCCATATTCACCTTTCCCAGTCTTGAAGTATTTTTGTAAGTGCGCAGCACGTTCCTGATCGCTCAATTTTTTGAATTCTTCATGTATGCTTTTCATCATAGTTCCTTTCCTTCTTCATCTTTCTCTCCCCCTCTCCTTTCTCTCCTCCTCGGTTTTTCTTTCCTTTCACGCCCTCATGCCGTACCGGTGCGCCTTAAAAGTTGGATACACCGAAAATTGGGGAATGGTAATTTCGGGTGGTAGAGAAGCTATGTATAAAAGGATTTTAGCTACATAATCGACATCGATACAATTGGCGTAGATCCCCTTTTCGGCTTCTTCATGATCCAACCATCCCTCTAAGTAGGACGGTAATCCTTCGGCATAGAGTCCTTTGTCGATGATTTCGGTCATGGGGGTCTTGACGTGAGAGGGATTGATAACCGTTACGGCAATATTCTTTTTGACACCCTCTAAAAGAATGTTTTCACTGAAACCCATCATTCCATGCTTTGAGGCTCGATACGGACTGTGGCCAGGGCTGGAGGCAAGTTTAGCTGAAGTCGATCCAAGGTTGATGATTCTACCACCAGTCGGTTGCTTTTCCATAATTTTAAAAGCTTCTCGACAACATAAAAATACCCCGGTCAGGTTGACTGCTATAGTTTTATTCCACTCCTCCAGGGTTACTTCAGATACTGGTGGAGCAAGAGAATCTCGTCCAGCGCTATTGACTAGAACATCAAGCTTCCCCCATTTTTGGATAACTTCCTTGAAAAAATCAATAACAGTGTTTTCTTCGGTTACATCACCACCAACAGCAAAACATTCTTCCTGAAGAGTCTGGACTTCACGCAACACCGTTTCCAAGCGTGTCTTGTCGTTATCCAGCATTGCAACCCTGCATCCATTCTCAGCCAAGATTTTCACTGCAGCTTCACCTATTCCCGAAGCACTTCCGGTAACGATAGCGACCTTCCCTTCCATTGTCTTATTCAACATCATCTTTTTGTCCCTCACCTTTTCAAGATACAAATTTTAAACATTTCAGGTTTTTTGAAACGATACCTATGCTGTGATCCAAATTTTACTGTCACTAATCAATTATTATCGCATAGAAAATATAAAAAAATTGTTATAAAAATTGACTGTAATGATTTATGAACTCAGCTGAGGATACTAGACACACGGGAAAATCCTGAAGCTTCTGTCTTTCCCACTGATGGATGAATATGAAATAACCTCTACTAATCCTTTGAAGAGGATACCCAGGGAGAGTATTAAAACGAAAACCACGGTGTAAAATATTATTGCTGAACGTGATATTCTTCCACGGAAACCAAGGAGATTAAAAGGGGGTTTTATGAGAAAGGTCATTTATTTTTTCACTGGAACTGGGAATTCGCTGGTTGTAGCCAGGGATATCGCTGAAATAATCGGGGCAAATCTAGTCCCGATCCCTTCGCTTATCCACCGGGAGGAAATCACATCCGATGCTGAATCAATTGGAATCGTATACCCAGTATATAACCAGGGAGTCCCTTTTATTGTTAAACGGTTTGTGGATCTGATGAATGACCTGAACAGCAAATATATCTTCGCGGTTTGTACCCACGGAGGAAGTTCGGGTATTTCCTTGGAATACCTGGATAAAATGCTTCATGAAAAAAATGGCTCTCTGGCGGCGGGTTTTTCTGTCCGAATGCCCTACAATTATGTAATACCCTCATTGAAGCTCAAGAATTTCTTCCGATCCTTCGTCCTCAAAGAAATAAACCCGAAAAAACAGCAAGAATTCTATAATAATTGGAGGCTTAAGCTGGATGATATTTGTCGAGTAGTTCAGTCCAGACAAAAAAGAAAACTTGAAGTCATGGCGAAGGCGATAGAACACCTTGTTGATTTTCTAAATCTTAGAGAAACTCTGCAAAAATCCACCTGGTTAAAGATAGGTGGCTTCAAGGAAAAAACGAATCTTCCCTTCCAGGAAAGTTTACAACTGCTAGACCATGGCTTTACATCCGACCACAAGTGCCAGAGTTGTGGAATTTGCACTAAGGTCTGTCCGGTCGAAAACATTGAAATGGTGAATGGTCGGCCTGTCTGGCAGCATCACTGCGAACAGTGTTTTGCTTGCTTGCAATGGTGCCCCAATGCATCAATTCAGTTCGGCTACGCAACTTCGACCGGGAAAAGGTATCATCATCCCGATGTCAAACTATCGGATATGTATTGGCAAAAGACCGGCCTGAAATGAAAAAGGATAAATTCCCCCCCCTGACTATTTTCCATTGATTTTTCCGTATCCGTTTTCAATATTGGTGGGTATCCTTTTGCTGAATATAATTCCATAGAGTTTACCATTTAAGGTAACTTTCAATTTTGGTAAGAAGGTACGGAAACTTTTTAATAACGTTTTTGTTACTTTACCCATTCTTTACAGAGTACCTCGGCTTGCTCCAGAACAGTTAAAGTCGCTTTTTCCTGTTTGTCTGGTGGATACCCGTATTTACGCAGAATTCGTTTCACAATCACTCGAATCTTAGCACGAGCATTTTCGCGTACCGTCCAATCTATGGTTACGCTCCGTTTGACGGCTTTAACCAGTTCTTGAGCTATCATTTTCAGCGTTTCATCCCCTAAAACTTTAACCGCACTGTCGTTCACCTCTAATGCATCGTAGAAAGCAATTTCATCATCGCTCATACCAAGGTTGTCACCACGCTGATGAGCTTCGCGCATTTCTTTGGCAAGTTTGATGAGTTCCTCGATCACTTGTGCAGCTTCTATCGTTCTGTTTTGGTATTTTCGTATAGCTTTCTCCAGCATCTTTGCAAAGGAGCGTGCTTGAACAACATTCTTGTGGGACCGTGTCTTAATCTCATCATTCAGGAGCTTTCTCAATAATTCCACCGCAAGATTTCGTTGTGGAAGCTGTTGCACTTCCTGAAGGAATTTGTCTGAGAGAATCGAGATATCAGGTTTCTTCAATCCTGCTGTCGCAAAAATGTCGATGACCTCATCTGAGGTTATAGCCCGCGATATGAGTTGACGAATCGCAGTATCCATCTCTTCAGGGCTCTTCCCCTCGCCTTCAACTGTTGCTTTCACCAGCCCAACTCGGACTTCTTGGAAAAATCCAACTTCATCACGAATTTTAAGAGCTTGCTCATGTGGAACAGCGAGAGCAAATGCTTTCGACAATGCCGTGACCTCTGTCAAATAACGCTTCTTGCCATCTTCCAGTTGAAGGATATGTTCCATAGCATTCGCAATACCAGCGATACGTTTTGCTGGCTCAGTTTTAAGAAGAGAGACGTAATCAAAATTATTAAACATAGAAACGACAATCTCATACTTCTCCATCATTACCTTAACAGCTTCTTCTTGGTTAACCACAGCCTTACCACGGCCGCCCGCTTCGGTGTAATCTGCAAGGGCTCGTTTCAGCTGGTCCGCCAAGCCGAGATAGTCAACAATCAATCCACCCGGTTTGTCTTTGAATACTCGGTTGACTCGGGCTATCGCCTGCATCAGGCCGTGACCCCGCATCGGCTTGTCGATGTACATGGTGTGCAGTGAAGGACAATCGAATCCGGTTAGCCACATATCCCGTACGATCACTACTTTCATTGCATCTGCCGGATCTTTGAATCTTTTGGCCAGCGCTTCACGTCGCTGTTTATTACGGATGTGGGGCTGCCATTCAGCACGATCCGATGCGGAACCGGACATGACGATCTTCACTACACCCTTGTCGTCATCATCGCTATGCCAATCAGGTCTGAGCTTTATAATGGCATTGTACGTGTCCACACAGATTCGACGACTCATGCAGACAATCATGGCTTTCCCATCTAATACTTGCAGTCGGTTTTCAAAATGGTGAATGAGATCTTCCGCAACAAGCGCAATTCGCTTTTCCGTTCCGACCATCGCTTCCAGGGCGGCCCACTTGGTGCGCAATTTTTGCTTGTAAGATTCTTCTTCTCCTTCGGTGATTTCTTCAAACTCGGGGTCGATTGTCGGTCTTTCCTCTTCTCGTAAATCAATCTTCGCCAAGCGGCCTTCATAATAAATCGGCACTGTAACCCCATCCTCAACTGCGCGGAGGATATCGTATTTATCTATATAATCACCGAAGACCGCTGGCGTACTGCGATCGTCTCGCTCGATTGGTGTGCCAGTAAACCCTATGAAGGAGGCATTCGGCAACGCATCATGCATGTGGCGTGCAAACCCATCAATGAAATCGTACTGGCTGCGGTGTGCCTCATCGGCAATGACTACGATGTTCCGGCGAGTGGATAACTCGGGGTATTGCTGTCCCTTACCGTCAGGCAGAAATTTCTGAATCGTTGTAAAAACTACCCCGCCTGCGGGAACCTGAAGCAACTCTTTCAAATGCTCACGGTTTTCGGCTTGAACTGGTGTCTGACGTAACAGATCGCGACAGGATGAAAACGTGTCGAAAAGTTGGTCGTCCAGGTCATTCCGGTCGGTTATCATAAGTAAGGTTGGATTTTCCATAGCTGGATGACGGATTATCTTACCGGCAAAAAAAGCCATCAAAAGACTCTTGCCGCTTCCCTGGGTATGCCAGATCACCCCGATGCGGCGACCACCGAAGTGTTCGGTACCAGGACCGTAAGCAATCTCCTTCTCACGAACTTTAAAAGGGTTAAGCTCGTCAAATTTTGGATACCGAGCATACAACAAACCAGGTTTAGCCGTGATACCACATGCCGACAAGGTGCATTCAACCGCTTTGTTCACGGCATGAAATTGATGATAGGCTGCCGCTTTCTTGGCAATAGTGGCGCCGTCATCGTCGAATACGACAAAATTTAATACCAAATCGA
This sequence comes from Atribacter laminatus, assembly GCF_015775515.1. Classification (NCBI taxonomy): domain Bacteria; kingdom Pseudomonadati; phylum Atribacterota; class Atribacteria; order Atribacterales; family Atribacteraceae; genus Atribacter; species Atribacter laminatus. Next base: position 2,024,995 of record NZ_CP065383.1, on the reverse strand, counting down.
GAAACCGCCGCTTTTCAAAAACTCCCTTGAGCAGCACCTCGAGTTCTACAGAACCACGTGGGGACACTTCCTTGCCGTCGATGGTACGCCAGGGCATAAATCGATCCCATCCGGCGGTCAACGTCCCACTTCGAGCCTCAAAGCCGTCGGACACAATTAGAAACTCGTTATAGATAAACAAACTTAGGATATCTCTCTTGTAGGTCTGAAGTTGGTTGAAGGCATGACGGATGGTTGCCTTTTCATCGGCGGGATTTTTGAGCTCAATTAACCCCAAGGGCAAGCTATTGACAAAAACCACTATGTCGGGCCGCCGGTTTCTGCGGTCCTCGATAATCGTGAACTGATTAACAACCAGCCAGTCGTTATTTTCCAGGTCTTCAAGATCGAACAGCCAGACCTTGTCGTGGACTTCTCTTCCACCCCGCAGAAACGAGACATCCACACCATCGGTAAGCATTCGATGGAAACGCCGGTTGTTTTCGATCATGCTGGGCGATTCGGTCCGTATGATTCTCCTGACCGCCTCATCAATAGCACCCACCGGAATGCTCGGATTGATGTTCTCAAGAGCTGTCCGAAGCCTTCCCACCAGGACGACCTGGTCATAATCTTCACGTTCACAGGCCAGTCCATCGGGACTGATTTCTGGTCCAAAGGCGGTTTTCCAACCTAGGGATTCAAACCAATCGAGAGCGGTTTGTTCGAGGGTGGTTTCGGTTATGGTGGTCATTGTCTCCTCCGAGCCTGGATTCTTCTTTGATAGAGGCGTTCGGTAAATCCTCCTTCTTTTTCAAAGGCTTCTGCTTGTGCTACCAACTGACGGTCCAGTAGGCTGCAAGCAACTGTGATCAAAACCAAAGCGGCATTGGCAGTGATTTCAGGATAGGTGGACTTAGTGGACCTCGTGGACTGACCTTTTTTATTGATCCTTTCATGCACCTCTTTAATCCACTTCGCAACTTCCTCTACAGAGTTACAGCGACGATTAATTAGCTCCGCTCTTCGAGGATCTTCCCACCCCCACTGGGGCAGACCTAGATGCCTCAAAAAGTCTTCATAATCCAAACGCAGCTCTTCAAGGCTTGCCCTGGCTACATTGGTCAATTTCAGCTCGGTCTTTTTCGATGTACCTGACGCTTTACTACCTTCGGCAATATTTTGTACCCCCGACCTTGCTGCTTGCACCATCTGATCTTTTGTCCGGCTAAATCGATCAATATAGCAATCGCAAAAGCGCACTGTAACATCATATACAAGTTGCGCGATCTGAAAACTCTTAAGCTTCCTGTAACCACCGTGTTTCGGGATCAATCCCTCAGAATTTGTATTTTCAATTGCTCGCCTACTCAGTCCACGTTGACCATTTTGTTCCGTCATCGCAGGACCTCCTTAAAAACTCAAAATCATCTATTAGGATGTTTTGATTAATGTTCTCAAAAACTGATCGAAACCTTCCCACCAGGATAACCAGGTCATAATCTTCGAGTTAACAGACAGGACCAGTGGTACTAATATCTGGTCCAAAGGTGTTTTCCCAGTCCAAGGATTAGAACCAATTGACTGTGGTTTTTTTTCAAAGATTTTTTCTTTAATCCAATTCATATTCAACTTATCCTGTCTATCATCACGCAAATGGAGATTGAATGTACCGTACCTTCACGCCACTTTTATCTTCCCGACAGATCGGCGATAGCCGCCTTCAAAACTTGAAAGCAGATTTCTGCGGTATGCTTGTTGGGTGTAAATTTCGATGCGATTTGCTCATAGGGATGAATGTGATTTCGAAAATATCGCAGTTCATGGCTAAACTTTTTAACATCTAGTTCTAAAATCCCCAGTCCGTGGGCAACATCAATAAATTGGGCCAGCGTCCACTCCTGGAACGACTTGACTTTGTTGTTTCTGTCTTTCGGAGAGTTGTTGGCTTGATTGAAATCCCTCGGTCTTTCCAATGCCACACCTAATAGGATACCTTCCAGGATACTTCCGCACAGAAAGATTGTCGCCAATGGGGCTGATTCCAGGCAATACTCTACCTCGGCTAAACGGGATTCGAGCACCGGTATTAGGTTGGGAGCAATTGGAAGATCTCTGACGGAAAAGTTTTCATATCGTCGTAGCAAGAATTCATATTCCGTAACCTTAATATCAGGTTGCTTACCAGTCAACCTGGAGACTATCTCCAATGCCTGCTCGTATTGCTTTGAGTAGTCAGCGCTGTCATTTCGTGAAGTGTTGTATCTCCAGAGCTCCAGTAGTTCTGAAAGAACCTTGCCAACCATTGTGTCAGATTCGGTCTCCCAAAACGCTCTTAAGCGTTTGGCTTTGGAATCGCCATTGAACGCATATTTTTGTGAGTAGATGTTAATATTGGTGGTTTCGCGAAAGAACTCAGCAAATGTGTTGTTCGAAAAGTCAAGCACATATCCACTTACCATTCCGAATAGGTCTTCAAAGACCCTTTTCTCAATAACCTTTAGGCTGCTCATGCCCAGGCCTCCTCAACGAACTTTTCCACATCCGGGACTCATAACTCGCCGGAGATGATTTTTGGAAGGAGGAATTGGAGGATCATTCTTGCATCTCTGGTACTTTGTCCTCCCCAATACTTCTCAACAAAGAAGAATACTGTTCTCTATCCCTTTTTAACCTTTCAATAATTAACCGTGCTGCAGCTTGCATCTCTGGTACTTCAATTGGTGTTGCTCCTCTCTCGAGAACTGCGCAGTGAGAATACTCGTTATTAATTCTATCTGTTAAAATTGCGGGTATCATTTTTTCACCAAAGAAGCAGCGTAATGTATCGTCGCTCATTCCTTTATCAGGATACTTGTAGTAGAGGTAAATTTCTAGAAACTTTCTAGCGTTGTTCGCGAAGTTGTAAAAAGTTGTATAATTGGTGTCGTTAACAACATCGATTTCTGCGCATTTGTGTATTTGTTGAAAAAGGTAGTTGAATTCGGTTGCGTATTCCTTTAGATACTTTGGCATTTTGCAAATGGTTGAAGCATTACCATATCGGACTACAACAAAATAGCACTTTTGATAATCTTTCTCTTTCCCATTTACACTAACATATTTTCCACACAATCTTCTTAGGTATTTAAGAAAATTAAGGTCATGTGTTGACACAAAAAGTTGCTCAAATCTTTTTTTAGAAACTATCTCAGCGTTTATCAAACTATAAACAAAGAAGATATGATTTGCATCGAGTGATGATACCGGATCGTCAATCCAGATTATCGGTTTTGAATTTTTCGTGTCGATTTCATTTAGTTTAGCAATAAAGTAACAAAATGCTATAAGACTACATTCACCTTCACTCAGGTGATATGCTTTTTTACCATCACGGGTTATTTCATAACAGATTTGTTTTGACCCCTCTCCAACCATTTTATTCTTTTGGGCCTCAAGCGAAAGAAAGCTATGTCCAAAGAAATTATTCAAATATTCATTGACTTTATCTGCCCCCCTTTCCTCGTCACTAAGTTTTCTTCTCAACGATAAGATTCGTTCTTCTTTCAGATGGATCTCTCCTTTAATTTGGTTTTTTCGATGCTCGACCTTTTCTAGCTTGGCTTTTAGTTTTTCAATGGAAGAGAACCTCTCTTCGTATTGGATTATAAGGAGGTAGTCTGAAACCTCCTTTATTCGCAAAGCCTCTTTTGCAATCGTCTGCTGACTGCTTAACGAGGTTGAAAACCCGTCTGATTCACTCCGTATTGCTTCATATGAATTCCAAGCAAATAGCAGATCGCCAGAGGTATCATCTGGTCTTACAAACGATTTCTGGTTCAGAATGTCACTCTTCCTGTTCTTTAGTTTATCAATCATTAAATCCAGAGATTTTGTGTAGTTGTCAACTGCTTCTTTTAGATTGTTATTCAGTTCGTCAAGTTTTCCGTGGAATTTTGAATAAAAAAGTGCTTTGTTAATTGATAGTGCAGAGGATACAATGCTTTTTTCTTTCTCAATCTTGTTAATCAGAGCATCAATATTTTTTTCAAGTTGTTCGGACTCTTTATCGAAATGTTTTTCTAGTTTCAACCACCGGTCTTCAGTGATTGGATTACCACAGAAAGCGCATTTATTGCGCTTTTCTTTATGGTAGATGCGGCCTTCTTTGACCCAACGGTTTAAAACTGCATCTTTTACCAGTTCTTCAATTTTTTCAGATTCACTGATCTTCTTGGTTATAAAAGATTCAGCTTCAATCACCAGAGCAGAAAAATTGAGACTTGGCGCAAAAAAGGGTGATACAGGTTGTAATGTCTTTTCAGTAATAAGATTTTCACTTTGAATAATTTGCTCATCTTTTGGCGGTTTATAGTTAGTATCTCGAACTTTTTCAATATCTTTTTGAAGCTTCTGTATATTATAGTTTTGATCACCAAAACGCTCTGGCCTATATTTAATCCCAATATTTTTATCAGTTGCTTTTTCACTCAATTGCTTAGACAGGGCATCGTTCGCACTTTCATAGTCTTGTTTCGCATTTTTAAAATCTTTGCTGGCTTCTCTCAACTCCGCATATAAACCGGTTTCTTCCCCCTCTTCATTTGTACCAAGCTTACTTTCGAGTTCTTCGATTTCTTTTTCGATTTTGTTGTTTTTTTCACCTAATATTGCAAAGGATTCTATGTTATCGTCAGGATTTACAATAAATCGTAAATTTTCCCTAACGAAATCTTCGTTGAATACTCGAATCTTTTTACCATGTTGTGTTAGGATACTTTCTGTTATTTCTGTCCCATCAGCAAAAACAACTTTAAATGATGGGTTTTCAAATTTTTCGGAAAGCTTCCCCGTTTCCATTCCGCGCAAAATTCGTGAAAGAGTGGTTTTGCCTGAATAATTTCTACCGTAGATGATATTTATATCTTTAAAAGTCTCAATATTGCCATTTGAGTCGTATGCTTCATTATCCCATACAAAATCTTTAAAGACGGCAAGGTTACCAATGAACTTTATCTTCTTGATCATACCCCAGCCTCCTCAACGAACTTCTCGGCATCTGGTACACGCAGTTCGCCGGAGATGAGCTTGGGAAGAAGGATGTCGCGAAGAGAGGCAAGAGTTAAATTCTCAAATAAGTTTGAAAGCATTAATTCCATTAATTCATGAACTGTATCCTCTAATAAAATAGTTAACTTAGTTGGTGGTAGTATAATTCGAATGGTTCTGAAAGTATCTCGTATAATCGTATTAAAAACTGATCCATGCCCACTTCTCTGTAGGTCTGAAACTTGCCTCTTGATCACGAAATAGACAAAATAATCACTTTCTCCGTTTTTGCCTTGAATACCATAGCAAGATTGATTCATTGCCATTGGACGTCCAAGAAGAGCACACTTCCCTACCGTACCTCTGGCGCTAATTATTGTTGTTCCTTTTCGTAGTACTTTGGTCGATGATCTTTCAACCCCAAGCTGTGTTATATGCTTCTCTGTATCAATAACGAATACATCTGTCTCACTGGGCGCATCAATAACTGAAAACCAGGGGATATTACCTCCCCAGTACTCTTTTACTTTTGTTTTAGGTGTCCCACCACCAATGATGTTCAAAAATTCAGATAATGGAACAACCTCCCACCCCTTCGGAATCGGACCCAACTCTGAATCTTGGAAACTGTCAGGGAATAATCCATAGATTTCATCTATAGAAATTTCACCCAAACCGGAAAAATCAAAACCTCCACTATATTTCCTATTCTTCGCCCTTTGGGAGATGAAGCTGGAGGATGAGGGTTGATTTTGATCCAATATTTGTCGCCGCATTTCCGCGCGTTCAGCCATCGAATCAGGTATCGGATTACCTGCCTGTAATGCATTATCAATTACAGGATCAAAATCAATAAACCACGATTTGAAAATGGCGCGGGCTATGGCCTCCAGAGTTTTGTTCATCCTGCGGTTCAATTCGATCTTGTCATCCAGCGATCCGAGGATATGGGCAATGGCTCGTTGTTCGTTAATCGGCGGAATTTTACATTTAAAAGCATGAATACGGCTTGGTGATGTATGCTTTACAGTAGTGCCAGATGCTGAGCCAATTATCCAAGATCGATATTCGTTGGTTCTAAGGAGATAGTTAATGAAAACTGAATCAGTGGGAAAAGAATCTTTGAACTCAAGTAATCCTATTCGTTGATTATGAAGCCAAATGTTACCGTCGTCTGGGACTATAGCAGCATAACCTAAAGTATCCGCTTCCTTGCTAAGATCAGTCATTGTTACGATAACTTGGCCTGGTTTAAGAATATATTCTTCAGAGATTTCGCCTTTATAATACTTCGGTTTTGGGTTTTGAAATCCTCCTCCAATAGCAAAATTACCAGGCGTTACGAGAATCGTTGATGTTCTTGTATCAGTGAAGAATTGACCTTTGAATGCAAAACCATGTTTCACTTTGAAGATGTCTCCCAATGAGACTTCCTGCCACTCACTCCCCATACCCCAAAACCTCCAAATTTCTTTTGATAATGGCTTCGAGTCGGTCGGCTTCGGCGAATTGCTCGTAGAGCGTGGCGGTGAGTTCGGCCATTTTTTCCTCAAAAGGAATGCCATCATCTTCTACCTCGGCTGCGCCCACGTATCGACCCGGGGTCAACACATAACCATGCTCTTTTATCTCATCGGTTGTGGCACTTTTGCAAAAGCCCGGCACATCTTCGTAAGTCCCGGAATCTCTTTCGCCTCTCCAGGCATGGTAATTTCCGGCAATCTTTTCGATCTCTTCGTCGGAAAGCTCCTTGTGAATCCGATCAATGAGTGAACCCATTTTGCGGGCATCTATAAATAAAGTCTGTCTGCTCCTATCACGGAACTTGCCGTTTTTCTTGTTGCGAGTTAGGAACCATAGACATACCGGGATCTGCACCGTGTAGAAGAGTTGTCCGGGTAGGGCGATCATGCAGTCCACCAGATCGGCTTCGATGATGTTTTTGCGTATTTCTCCCTCGCTACTGGTGTTGGTTGACATAGAACCATTTGCCATAACGAAGCCAGCTACTCCTGTAGGTGAAAGATGATGAATGAAGTGCTGGATCCAGGCGAAATTGGCATTGTTCACCGGAGGAACGCCATATTTCCAGCGAGCATCTTCACGAAGACGTTCGCCACCCCAATCGCTCATGTTGAAAGGTGGATTGGCGAGGACAAAATCCGCCCGCAAATCTTTGTGTAGGTCGTTGTGGAAACTATCCGAAGGTTGACCGCCAAGGTCGGCGTCCAATCCTCTTATGGCCAGGTTCATCATGGCCAGCCGCCAGGTAGTGGGGTTAGATTCCTGGCCGTAAATGGCAATATCGCCTAATCGACCGCCGTGTTCTTCCACAAAACGCTCGCTTTGGACGAACATGCCCCCTGAACCGCAGCACGGGTCAAATACGCGACCCTTATAAGGCTCAATCATTCTGACAAGTAATTTAACTACACACTGGGGTGTATAGAACTCACCACCACCTTTGCCCTCAGCGGCTGAAAAACGTCCGAGGAAATACTCATAAACCCGGCCTAGAACATCCTTGGAGCGGGATTCATCGTCTACAAGGCCGATCTTACTAATGATATCGATAAGTTCACCCAAGCGGTATTTATCTAGAGATGGACGAGAATAATCTTTAGGAAGAACGCCTTTGAGTTTTGGATTCTCTTTCTCAATTGTCATCATCGCATCATCAATCAGTTTGCCGATGGTCGGTTGCTTGGCGTTGGCTTGGAGGTTAGTCCAGCGGGCTTCCTTCGGTACCCAAAAGATGTTTGCTGCTGAATATTCATCACGGTCTTCTGGATCGGTATAGTCGGTATCCATCGTCGCTTCAAGCTGCTTATGCTTAGCCTGGAAGGCGTCGGAAATGTATTTGAGAAAAATCAATCCGAGCACCACATGCTTGTACTCGGAGGCGTCCATATGCCCTCGGAGTTTGTCGGCGGCAGCCCACATCTGGTTTTCAAAACCGAGATTAGCACCATTTCCTTTCTTTTCCATTTTTTTTCCCTTTCAAATTAAGAATTCAAATTTAACTTAAAATATGATATAAACGACAGGCGTGCCGGTTTGGTATCTATTGTTTAATTCATATGAGCACTCACCTCATTAATTCGATACCAAAAATACTTAAAGCCAAAACCGACTTGTTTACACTATACACAATTTGTAACAGTACAGCACCGTCTTCATTTAATCCTGTCCATTTCTTTTATATTGAAATACTCCTTTTACGGCTTATTCAACAGGGTGTAGAGAGTAACTTTCGAAAAAAACTTCGAGCATTCCTTAATTAATTATGGTTGAAGATAATGTATAGATAGGAACGGATAAGATTAATCACCGTTTACTCCGGGTTTAAATAGCTCTTTCTTTGAATTATTTATTGGATAATTTTTAATCACTAATGTTATTCTCGTAATTATTGATAAAAAGGCCAGGATAAAAAAGGGGGGGGAATTCGTATAAATGCCCAGTAATATTAAACTTACAATAATATATTCGAGACCACCGCTTCCCCTCCGAAGCTGAGATCATATCTTCATTATATAGATATTTTCCTCTTTTTTCCATAAATAGTTGTTATTATTAACTATCTATATTATATCGTCAAAGTATGTGTCAAATAATGTTCGCAATTTACTCTTAGCAAACACCGGAGACTCTTTTTAAACACAGAGATGACCTTACTTGAATGAAAAGCCATCTCTCTTTGAAAAATGACTCGATTTATTCACCTCCTTTTTATGAATATGGAAAATAAACAAAGAGAAGAATACAATCTTTCTATTTGGTCAATTCTTTCTGGTATTTTAGTGAATAACTATTCATGAGTCGTCGGGCTGTGGATCCGTGGTCAACCCGCAGGGTTGTCCATCTATCCACAGCCTCTTTCTTTCTTTTTGTTTTCTTTTCTTTTTTTAGGCTATCTTTAGAAGCTCTACTTGTTGCTTGGTAATGGCTTCAGAACTAATGTACTTTTTACTACTCACCCAATCTTCAGTATACTCAATGAGATAACTGGTGACCAACCGGAGATAGGAATCAGTGGTAGGAAAGATCCCTACCACTCGGGTGCGGCGACGAATCTCTTTATGAACTCGCTCGAGCGAATTGGTCGAGGAGATCTTTCGTTGGTCAAGGTGAGGGAAAGCCAGGAATTGTAACGAGTCTTCCAGTCCTTCCTCTAAAAGAGCAATGGCTTGAGGAAAGCGATCTCGGTATTCCTGGATGATTAAATGGGCATATTGCTTGGCACACTCTTGGTCAGGCTGGTACCATATTTGTTTCAGTTTCGCGGCAAAAGATTCTTTTTCTTTATGAGGGATATGGACTAATATATTTCGCATAAAGTGTACTTTACACCGTTGCCAACTTGATCCTAGGAAACATTTCTGAATGGCATTTTTCAGTCCAGTATGAGCATCGGAGATGCACAGCCAGACTGTTTCCACTCCTCGTCTTTTAAGCTGTTCAAAGAGATGAGTGTAGGTGTCTTCTGATTCAGCAAACATGGGTTCGACCGCCAGGATCTCTCGGTTTCCCTCACTTGTCAGACCCTGAACGACAGCAATGGCCATGCTGATGATGTGTCTTTCACAGCGAACCTTTTCGTAGAGGGCATCAACCCAAATGACTGGATATTCTTTTTCTAAAGGACGGGTACGGAACCATTCCACTTGTTCATTGAGGTCTTTGGTGATTTCTGATACTTGACCAGCAGAGAGGGACTCAATCCCTAAGCTTTGAGCAAGGCGCTCCATCTTTCGGGTGGAGACACCATTGATGAAGGCTTCTTGAACCACCTGGAGGAGGGCTTGCTCCGAGCGTTTCCTTTCGGTCACAAAAAAAGGAATATAGCCTCCTTTCCTTAGTTTTGGAACCAGAAGGTAGATGGTTCCTAACCTCGTATCAAATCGTCTGACTCGGGTTCCAGAGAAATGGGTGGTTCGGGTTGGGCAATGTTCTCCCTTGTGAGCTCCTACTTTGTTTTTGAGCTTCCAGTTTCATGAGTTCATTGGTCAACCACTCGAGCATTGCATAAAGCGGATCAGGTTCAGTCATGAATTCAAGGAGCATTTTTTTGAGAAATGGTGTATGATTATTTTGAGCCATCGGATATTCCTCCTCGATGAAGTTTTTGTTTCGTACAACCTTCATTTTGGAGTCTCCGGTGGCTTTTTTCAAGGTGCGAAATTGCGAACTTTAGTATACGTTATCTCGTCAAATAAAAATATTCTTTAGTTATAACTCGATTACGCACTTATAGCATTGGAAAAGAAAATACATCAATATGGCTATTGGAGTTTAGCATTAAATAGGAAGAATAATGGTCTTGATTTATAAAAAATGAAATGGATACAAACCTAGATTTACTTTGACACTTTTTTCAAAAAATGCTTTTATTTTCTCGAGGTGTATTTTCCTTTCGTGGATCTAAGTGGTTTCTTGGCAATGCTTGAACTTCACTTTTGGATGCGTTTTCTTTTTTCGTTAATCTCTACATATCTTTTGGGCACAACTTGAAAGGATTTCCTTCTATGAAGGCTGAACAAGCCAAACGCTCCAAGATGGCTACACAGTACTGGAGCAGGATAAATTTAGCTGTAGATTATATTGAAGGTAATCTTGACAGGGATTTTACCCTGGAAGAGATTGCTTCTGTTGCTGGTTTTTCAAAATACCACTTCCACAGGATCTTTCATATCTTTACTGAGGAAACCCTCTTCCAATTTATCCAGAGGCTGCGGCTGGAAAAAGGAGCCACCATGCTTCTTAACGATCCCGCTAAGCCAGTAATTGATATTGCCCTAGAATGTGGTTTTGCCAGCTCAGCTTCATTTGCGAAAAGCTTTAAGCAGTATTTTGGGTGTACAGCGACCAATTGGCGTGATCAGAGCCATGCCGCTTCTATAAGCAAAAGCAATCTCGGAAAAGAAGATAGCAAGCAGGGACAACAGCTTCGCAATGCTGGAAAAGCAAGTGTTCCGTCAAACGTCTATATTGAGTATGCAGACAATACTCAGATATGGAGGTATGAATTGATGGAAAATGTGAATAGGGTTGTTGAAGTAAAGGAGCTTCCGGAAATGACGCTGGCTTACGTGCGTTATGTTGGTCCATACAAAGGCGACGGTCAGCTCTTTGAAGGGCTTTTTAACAAGCTGTTCCAGTGGGCAGGCTCCCGCAATTTATTGCGCTTTCCCGATACTAAAACTATCATCATCTATCACGACAATCCGGACATTACCGATGAATCAAAACTGCGGGTTAGTGTTTGTGTCTCTGTTCCCGCCGACACAGTCGTTGACGGAGAAATCGGCAAGATGGTTCTTCCTGCCGGCAAGTATGCCATGGCTCGTTTTGAGTTAAGCGATGATGAATACCAGGAAGCCTGGGATTGGGTTTACGGCACTTGGCTTCCTGAGAGTGGCTACCAACCCGATGATCGACCTTGCTTTGAGATGTATTACAACGATCCGAAAACCCATCCCGAAGGGAAATCAATCGTCGATATCTGTGTCGGTGTAAAACCGTTATAAAATACCCGAGTCAGGTGTTTAGGAATAATATCTTCTCACCTGACTCAACAATCTATAATTTTATTTCCCTCGTCACACCTAATAATGGCACAAATTTTTCCCCAAGAATTATTATGAAATTCCAAGCCTGGTTTTAATTAGGACTTTCACCCTCATCCTTACCTTCTCCCATCAAGGGAGAAGGAACTCTAATTCGTCATTGCGAGGAACGGATTGACGTGGCAATCTCTTGAGCTCAATCTTTTTTATTCCTCTCCCTTTGGACAAAGGGAGAACGAGAGGGATTCGATTGGTTTCCAAAAAACTCAAATCCCCCTGACCCCCTTTGCTCAAGGGGGGAACTAATTTTTCCCTCGCCCCTCAGTGGGAGAGGGTCTGAATGAGGGGGGCTATCATTTTCATCTTCATCTAGTGCCACAATGTGGCATGAAGGTCTAACCTGCTCAACAAAGATGAAGATTTTCCCTTCAAATATCCTGCAAATCTTGAATTGAAGGGAAATAGGAAAAACCCGCAATTCCGCTATGAAGTAAATCGAAATCCAGTAATTAGGAGTTGCTGACATTCGGCTTATAAAGAATTGTAGTTTTGCAGAGAACGAATTCATAATTTTCTAATAATATATAAAAAAAAGAGGCTGAAAATAAAAATGAAACGGAAATATATCTACATCATCATTCCAGTTGCTGTCTTTTTTGTCCTCCTTTATCTCTTCCTCTTTGGAAGGCTATTTCCCTTCTCTCCTGTGGCCTTTGGATTTCAAAAGTACGAACAGGAAAACACTATTGTCTATATTCAAAACGGTAGCACCTTTCAAGATTACCAGGTTATTGATTCCTATCCTAAAATCGTCGAGTCTTCCCATGATCTCAGATTTTCAAAAAAGCCGAAAATATTTATTTTTTCCGATGAAAATTCCTATTTAAAAAGAGCGAGAACCAATGCTCGGTTCATTGCCTATCCAGACAGAAGTTTAATGGCTTCACCTTGGGCAATTGATGAAGCGCAAAAAGGAGTCATTTCCTTGGAAATATATCTCAAACATGAACTTTCCCATATTCTTTTGAATCAAAATATGGGATTAATCGCTGATTTTCGATATCCAAAATGGCTTATGGAAGGCATTGCCATGTATACTGCTGAACAAACGGGAACTTCTATATATCCCAGTAAAAGTCAGGTTTATGAATTAATCCGAGAGGGTAATTATTTCCCTCCGCAGTTTTACAAAACCAGCCAGGAAGAGGATATTCAAATGAATGTGGAAAATAAGATCGCTTTTTTATATTCTGAATTTGCCTATATCGTTGATTATTTGATAGAAAGATATGGAGAAGAAAAATTCCACCAATATATGACCGGGCTTTTTACTAATACCAATCATGATGTAGTTTTCAAGAAGATTTTTAATATTGCTTTTTCTGAATTTCAAAATGAATTCTTGGAATTCGTTAGAAGATAAAAAATTTAACTTAAAGATAAATCATTTTGCTGTGCCACGAATCTTAAGATAGCATCTCTTTATTTCTTCATCACTGGCTTCTTTCCCTATCATTGCACCCTTTTTAAACCCAAGGGCAAACCAAGTTTCACGAAGTGTTTCCAAAGTAGATAAATGAAGGGATATTTTCTCGACTTTTCTTTCCTCACAAACTAATTTTTTACTATCATCTTGTTGATTTTGGTAGTTCAATTTTTTTACTCCTCATTTCAAAGTAACTTTTATTCACGCATTAAAAACTTCTCTATCTATTGTATCATCTCTGTAAAATGGTATTTCTCTTTTTCGTTCCTTTCTTAGGAGTTAAAATTTACCGCTTACAATCCTGAAAGACCAGAATAAATGAAAAGTGATGAAACAAAAAAAGATAAAGAATGAATTCAACAATTTCCCTACGTGGGGGGTGCTTTACGAACGTGGAGGGTGCTTTTATATCTTTAATGATTATCCCGAGAAAAGGAAAAGAAATATGAACAAAAGATGAGATCCTCACGGCTTCGAAAAACGAAGCCTCAGGATGACACCTTCAGCGTCAGATGAGATCCTCACGGATTCATAAAACGAAGCCTCAGGATAACTGAGAAGTTGGATGAAATTGCCACATCGCCGGGTTCCTCGCAATGAAGAAGCAGTAAAAAACTCAAATCCCTCTTTATCTTCTTTGCGGAAAAGGTCGTAGGTTTATACTCTTAATTTCTGATCTTCCAGGGCTTTGACTGTTGCATAAGGGTGGGGATACCGGCCATTGGCTTGAGAATAGGATTTGATAACTCCCGGAATACCTTTTATCTGAGCTGCCTGTTTTGGACAGAAATTGACACAAGCATAACACATGTAGCAAAGTACTTTTTTATCCCATACCGGGGTTTTATCTATCATCCTGATTTTTTGAGACAAGCAAACTCGGGAGCATATTCCACAACCGTTGCAACGAGAATCTGTGTAAAAATAATTCACCCCACCGATATACTCAGAAAAACCATGGGCAAATACCACTAACCGTTCCAAGAAGAAATTAAAAAACCGGTTATAAGGTAAGCCAATTAAATAATCAGTATCTTTCTCAAGACTTCTTTCTCGATTAAGGATAACTTTAGCAATAGCATCCAAGTGTTCATTAACCTTAGACTCAATTTTTTGAATTTCTTGTGGAGTTGGCGTTTGATAATTCTCAAACTTTACGTCGTTACTATACATATTAATCAGAAAATGTGAATCCAATCGCTTTCTTTGCTTTTTCAATAGCTGGTCAACTTTTTTAAAATCATTGAATACCAAGCCCAACCGAGTAGCAACCGCAAAAACATATTGGCTAGTTTTCAGATCAATTTTTCTAAGAAATTTCCTCACCGGTATGGGGAGGGTCATGGCATGTACCGGAAAGACAAAGCCTACAACTTTTGCTTCAGTTTTTATAACCTCTTTAGATAATTGCTTTACCATCGGAATAAGTTGAGTATCTGGAATACGCTTTTGCAGTTCCTTGGCAACGTACAAAGAATTCCCCGTCCCTGAAAAGTAAAATATTTCGGTACTCATCTGGCTCTCTCCCCTTCTTTTCTTTACCGTTCTACTTCTTGTATTTTAAAAATTTAATTTCATTTTCCAAATAATATATTATTTAAGAACATATCAAAAAATCAACATTGAATTTTCAATTATTAGAGTTTGAGAAATGTTTAAAGTTAATAATAACTGCCAAATCAATAAAAATACCCTTCAATAGCTTTTAAATTAACATTATTTTTTTAAATTGAGCACAATTTCAACATTAAAAAGCTCGGAAATTTTTTACACTTATATTCTTTAACCCAATTATTCCAAGTGATAAATTCAAATTTGAGACTGCATCATTCCTAATCAAACACTTATTTATACCGATAATACAAATTATGAATATATTTTTCCTCAATATATTTAAACAATAAACCATTATAATGAGAGGAGTGTAGTTTTTTATTGATTCGTGAATCAAATTTAAAAAGCATTTAAATCATACCATTTTAAGGAGGGAACCATGGTCAGTATTTCGTCAAATAACAATGATTATTTTGATAGAAAAAAAGCCTTTCGTCTTAAAACAGCCGCTTCACTTTTTGGTGCCGCCGGTTGTCTGCTGCTGGTAGGGTCGGCGTCAGCAGCAGACCTTGAAGATGCCTTGGTTCAGAAAACGGTGCAAGTCGCTCCAAATCTGGAACCAGTCATACCTCATCCCGACCAAGAAAAAGAGGCTCTTGATAAACTGATCGCTTTTGAAGAAAAAACTGGAAAAAAACCAAACATCCTTTTCTTCATTATGGATGATGTGGGATGGGGAGATTTAGGGGTATATGGCGGAGGTGCTATGGCTGGAGCACCGACTCCCAATATGGATCGGTTAGCCCGAGAAGGTCTTCAATTGACTTCTGCTTATGCTCAACCTTCATCCTCTCCTACTCGAGCTACCATTCTCACCGGGCGTCTTCCTATGCGGCATGGTATTTTACGGCCAAGCGGTAAAGATGAAACCGGAGGATTAGAGGGAGAAATCACCCTTCCTCAGATCCTGAGTGAAGCTGGTTATGTGACCCAGGCAGTTGGGAAGTGGCATGTTGGAGAAAATAAAGGTTCACAACCCCAAAATGTGGGATTTGATGATTTTTATGGATTTTTAAGCGTATCGGATTACTATACCGAATGGCGTGATCCTTATTTCAACCCGGACGTAGCTTTGAGCCCGGAAAGAACTCAAATGATAAGAAATTTAGCCTTTGAGAAAAACTGGGTTCACGCTAAAAAAGGCGGTGAAGTCGAACCAATTGCCGAAATCGATATCCCTACCTGTTCGATCCTCGACGAAAAATGGGCTGATTACTCGGTGGAATTTATTAAAAATATGGCAAATAGCGACCAACCCTTTTTCCTCTATCACTGCACCCGAGGCGCTCATTTCGACAATTACCCCAATCCTCAATTCTTGGGAAAATCTCCCGCTAAATATCCTTACAAGGATGTCATGATTGAGCTGGACTATATCCTGGGACGACTGGTAAGTGCCCTGGAAGAAACTGGTCAGTTGGAAAATACCATAATTTTCATAACTTCCGATAATGGCCCTGAAATGGAGCTCTGGCCGGATAGCGGCTTCAGCCCCTTTAGGGGTGCGAAAGGATCGACCTGGGAAGGTGGAATGCGAGTGCCGGGTATATTTTATTGGAAAGACATGATCTCGCCCGGGAGAATATCCGATGGGCTGTTTGACCTTGCCGATTTATTCAACACCTCTCTTGCTTTAAGTGGTGCCAAAGATCAGATGCCAACCGACCGTTATATCGACGGCATTGACCAAACCTCTTTCTTACTCTCCAATAACGGGCAATCCAATCGTAAATATATTTACTACTGGTTGGGTAGAAACTTTTCGGCAGTACGAGTTGGTGAATATAAGTACATGATGTTAGCCGAATCCGATGATGACCGGGATAATTGTCTCCAGGGGGGATTTTCGGGATACATTATGAACTATTATTTTGGAAAAGCATTTAATCTCTATCTTGATCCAAAGGAAAACCATAACTTTTTTCTTCGTAAGGTCATTTACTCGGATATATTTTTAGGACCGATGAAAAGTCATTTAGCTACTTTCCAAAAATATCCTCCTAAAGATATATTAGGCGATTGAGGAGGAGATACTTTCCTTCTTTTTTCCGATCACAGGAGGGAATTCGTCTCCCTCCTGTGTGAGAATTGATAATTTAAGATTATAATAACTGCAAAGAGCAACAAGGAATCGTATAAAGATCTACCGATAAATGGGAGGCTATGTGAACTCCAATCAAACCTATAAATTCATCTTATCACCAACCCCAAAACGAACTTTTCACCTTATGGCCAAGCCCATCGGTGCCCAATGTAATCTCCGTTGTGAATATTGTTTTTACTTAAGTAAAAAGGATCTCATCGGAAGCACCAAAGCAATTTCTGACGATAATTTAGAGGAATATATCCGGCAATACATCAATGCTCAGGAAGTCCCTGAAGTCGTTTTTACCTGGCAAGGAGGAGAACCCACTCTTCTTGGCCTTGAATTTTTTCAGAAAGCCATTAACCTTCAGAAAAAATACTGCCCTCCAGGGAAGAAAATTGAAAATGACCTTCAAACCAACGGTATACTCATTGATGAAAATTGGTGTCGTTTTTTAAAGGAAAACAATTTTTTGGTTGGCCTGAGTATTGATGGACCTCAACCGCTCCACGATTGCTACCGGATTGATGCCTCCAAGCAGCCAACCTGGCAACAGATTGTAAAAGCTGCCAAGCTTTTAAAGAAGTTTGAAATACCCTTCAATACCCTTACCGTGGTTCACCGAAAGAATGCCAAGTTCCCTTTGGATGTGTATCGATTCCTGAGACAAGAGATCGGTTCCACCCGAATTCAGTTTATCCCATTGGTCGAACCCAAAGAATTCCGTACCGTTGCTCCTCAACACTGGGACCAAAATCTCCTGCCTGATTATGATTCTATGGAAGCCCGACCTGGGTATCCCGATTCATTCGTCACCGATTGGTCGGTTGATGCAGACGACTACGGCTATTTTTTGTGCCGAGTTTTTGATGAATGGTATAAGCGAGACATAGGAAAAGCTTTTGTTTTTTTATTCGAATGTGCATTAGGTCAGTGGATGGGGATGCAAAGTTCGCTTTGTGTTTTTGCTGAAACGTGCGGGCAGGCTTTGGCTTTGGAAGCCGATGGAAGCATTTATTCTTGCGATCATTTTGTTTATCCTGAATACCGTTTAGGTCATATTACTGAGGGCTTGAGTCATTTGGTGTACTCCACCAATCAAAGTAATTTCGGATTATCCAAACAAAAATCCCTCCCCCAATGGTGTCGGAAGTGTCCTTATCTTTTTGCTTGTCGGGGAGAATGCCCTAAAAACCGTTTTCTCAAAACCCCTGATGGTGAAACCGGGTTGAATTACCTATGCAGTGGATTGCGAAAATACTTTTCTCATATCGATCCGTATATGCAAGATATGGCAAAAGAACTGATGAAAAATCTTCCGGGATATAAGCTGAGATAATAGGAGTCGCTATGCAAATAGGTTGCATCATGGCATCCATTCTGTCAATCCATTTGAAGGTTTAATAAATCAAGCTTCGATATATGATTTAAAAAACACAAGGCAATAAATATTTGATTTTTTTCTCCTTACCACGGCCTTTTCTTATCCAGCCAGCCATTTTCCTTCCAATAATTCTTATCAACCTCATTCCAATTGTTTGATTTTTGCATCGATCTCATTATGGTAAACAAAAATCTTAGCCCTAACCCAGGACGAACTATCCCTATGTTTGCCTCCACTTTTCGGGAGAGCTTGGTAGTCTCCTTGTCTATTGACTCTTTCATTTTGTTAGATATCGTCTGCCAGGTAGAACCTTTTATATTTTTATTCAACCGATAAACTTTAGGAACTCCCATCCAAAATAGCTGTTTTGCTATAGATTTGGCCACTTTCTTCGATCCACCTCCGGCGGCTGTTGAAATAGCAATACCAATCTTCTGAAACATTACTGGTTTGGGACGATGAGAAAGCCACATATAACCAAGATGGTCGAAAAAAGTTTTCAACTGTCCAGTCATTTCAAGACAATAGGTTGGAGAATTGATCACGATGAGGTCGGATGCTTCCATAGAAGCAACAATGTTTTGTACTTTTTCCGCCTGAGGACAGGCGGATTCGCTTTTCATAATGCATTGATAACAACCTACACAAAAGCTTGGCGTATCATTGGGCATAAAATATTCATAGATTTCTTTATTGGTATTCGAAATTTTATCAAAAATCTGTTGTGTAATATGATAACTGCTTCCCCGGTGTGACTGCCCATGGATGACGGTGATTTTCACTATTCCCTCCAACTTTTTCAAAAAACTCTTATAATTTTTTTATATTATTTTACCTGGAAAATATATTTTCAACCAGATTCCTTACATATTGTCCAAGTATCTATTAAAGCCGCGTTGATTGATGTCAAATACATACTCAAATCTTTTTTCAAGTTCAAGTTTTACTTAAGAGTAACAAACGGATAACTATAGATTTATAAGAAAATTGAAGTAAATCCTTCTCAAATGAGGGTTAGCTTGGGTGTTTCTATTCCACGAATTGCAACGTAAAACAGAAAAAGATAATACCCTTGGGAAGGTAGGCTTCATGAATGAATTATAATATTTCACAATGAAGAATAGCTATGAGGCGAAGAATAATCTTCTTGAACATTCTCGTGTTTTTACAAAAGAAGGTTTTATAAATGAAAAAAATGAAATTTAAAGATATTTTGGAATTAAAAATGTCGATTCTTAAGCTGGCGAACAACCAGAACCATAAAACCCTGGTAATCTGGGCAACCGATTGCGCTCAACGAGTCCTGCCAAATTTTGAAGATATTCATGTTAATGACAATCGACCGCGAAAAACCATCGAAGCAGGACGAGCCTGGATTCGTGGAGAAATTACTGTGCATGATGTCCGTCTAGCTGCCTTCGCCGCTCATGCTGCAGCACGGGAAACGAATAATCAAGCTGCTAAATTCGCTGCTCGCGCTGCCGGTCAGGCAGCTTCAACAGCTCATGTTGCCAGTCATGCAGTCCACGCTGCATCGTATGCTGCTAAGGCTGTGTTCTATTCTTCCAATCTAAACCAAGCTTATACAAATACCGTCAAGGAACGTCAATGGCAACTGGAGCATTTACTCGATTTGGAAAAAGCTACCTAACTTCCATCCCTTCTAGCACCACCGCCCAAACTGGTGATGCATCCATGCCTTTTACCTTCAATCCCGGTAATGATATCAGATAGGAAACATCCTGTTGAAGCTTATCCAAGTTGATAACCCATTCAAGCAGGGGAACGTTGTTCTCCAGCAAGATATCATGAGTATTCCCCTTTGCCGGCAAGGCAAATCCGATTGAAGTATCAAACCCTACCATTTTAACCTTTTTCTCAAGAAAGTAGTGTCCAACTTCCGGAGTTAATTGAGGGACTTCATCTTTTTTGGTTGCCGTACTATGGAGAAGAACAATATCCTTTCCTTTTAACCTTCCTTGGTCCATTTCTATTAAGTGGCTTCGGGTAATAGGCGTTTGTGGGGGAAGATCAAATTTAAAAAACACCATTCTTCCAAACCAGGTTTCAACAGGAAATTCTGTAATGTCTTTTCCATTTGGAAGCAAATGATTGGGACATTCAACGTGAGTACCGAGATGACTTTTGAGGGTTACCATTAAATAAGTGGAATCATCAATGGCCGACTGATATTTTTTTAAAGGATATATCAATGATTCGTTTATAACCCGAGTGGAAATTTGATCAGGACCAAATGGCTCTTCCGGCGGAATAATGGTACTTGTGATGTCGATAGTGCGTATTTCTGCTTGATCGATTTTTTGCATTTTCGTCTCTCTCCTTGTATCTCTCAATTTGTCACAACTTAAACCAGACCCTTTTCATTATATCCTGTTGTTTATTATCTTGATAAAGAAACCATCATTTACTTCCCCTGTAATTAGTTTCCTTACAGGGGAAGTAATGTTACACATTCAACATTAACATTACAAATTTTTCATCATCTCTTGGGCATTCCTCATTCCTTCTTCTCCTGTAATCGCCGGATAAATGCTGATATCAAATACATCATCCCATTCAGCAACGGCACTCAATAAAAGTTGAGCATTATCAGTTTCAACGATTTGGATTACGTTGGGAAATTCAGTCGTCAGCCAATATTCAGCTATCAAATTAGTCCCTTCTGGATTTTTCCACTGCATTCGACGGGCTATTCTCTCCTTACAGGTCCCATTTTTTGAATTGCTTAAAACGACAAATAACATTCCCTTACCCTCCCTGATTAAATTTGTATCGGTTTTTAAGGAAGATAGTATCGTAGGAAAAGAGTGAGTTATCTGATGGTAATCTTATTGAGTAAAAAAAATTATATCACTCGGTTTTTGATTTATAAAGAATTGGGGTGCAATATTTAATTTATTGCTCATTGGAAAACCTCTCAAGAGCAGCTTTCCAATTTTAAAACCAAAGGTTATTATAAATATAATTTTTAAAAAAGAGGATCTTCTATGAAATCAAACTTAATTGCTCCTTGTGGGATGAATTGCAGTCTATGTATTGGTTATTTGAGAGAAAAAAATAGATGCCTTGGTTGTCGGGAAAATGATGAAAATATCTTAAATTCCTGTAGGAAATGTATCATTAAAAACTGTGAGATTCTTCAACAGAAACAATTAAAATACTGCTCAAGTAAATGCGAAAAATTCCCCTGTACCAGATTGAAAAATTTGGATAAAAGATACCGAACCAAATACCAAATGAGCATGTTAGAAAATTTACAATTTATTGAGGAATTTGGAATCCGAAAATTTATAGAACATGAAAAAGAAAGATGGATGAAGGAAGACAGTATTTTTTGTGTTCATCATAAAAAATATTATAAGGTGGCAAAATAATGAACTTCACTCCCGAGATTATTGATCTTTTTTTTGGAGGACTGAAAAAGCAAGGGCCAGGAGATGACGCTTATACTTTGCGAGCTCTTCGTCGCCTACCGACACAACAGTTTTCAGTTGTTGTTGACGCTGGGTGCGGGACCGGTCGCCAAACCTTAATTCTGGCCAAAGAACTTAACGCTTTAATTCATGCTATCGATACTCATCAACCCTTTTTAAATGAATTAGCCCGATGCGCTCAGAAAGTTGGAATCGATCATCTTATACAGACTCACTGCATGGACATGAAGGATATTCCTTCTATATTCCCGCAAATCGATCTCCTCTGGTCGGAAGGAGCTGCCTATACTATTGGCTTTTCCAATGCGTTAAAAAGTTGGGCATCAGTAGTAAATCCATCTGGCTTTGTCGTTGTTAGTGAATTATCTTGGCTTCATAATAAGATTCCCAATACGGTAAAGGAATTCTTTTTATCCGTTTATCCGGATATGCATACTATAAAACAAATTTGTGAAATTGCCGAAACTGCCGGTTATCAGGTACTTGAAACATTTATTCTTCCCAAAGAAACTTGGGTAAAAGATTATTACGATATTCTTGAACCTCGAGCGAAAAACTTGCTTGATCACCCTGATTCATCGGTAAGAGACTTCGCTGCCGATATTATCAAGGAAATCAAAATTTTTCACTGCTCCGAAGAAAGTTACGGTTATGCCTTCTTTATTCTTCAACGGGTTTAATGCTTTTTTTTGACAGCGTAACGAGCTTCAAAAAAGAGAGCATGAGCTTAAAAACATTGCTTATGGTGGTATCTATTGAAAATATAAAAAAAAGAGTATAATGAAAAACACTCAAAAACTCTTACTTAGCTCACACAGCAATTTCTATGCTGTTTCTAACCTGCCAAGAAAAATACTCTTTTGATTAAATCTTTTTTTCAAGGAGGAGGAAGAAATGAAAAGGAGTCCAACAAGGAGTAAAATATTCCTTTTTGCCATCCTCAGCTTGTTTATTGGTGGATTGATGCTCATAGTAGCTGGTTGCCCAGGAGAAATTGACCCCTGTTCTATTGATAACACCAAGTTTTGCGCCGTTATTAAAGAATATGCTCCCGCTTCGGTTCAAGCCGGACTCGAAGATTGTCACAATAATTTAACTATTTGCGATGGAGAAGAAATCGTGTTGTTTTGGAAAGCTGATGCTTCTTTAACCAGCAATGTCCATGTCATTGGACCCGGGGGAGAAGTGTTTGACTTTCCCATTTCAGAAGGATATGCGACCGTGATGCCCCACGTTTCAGGAGAGTGGAAAGTGACATTTTCAGGGAAATGCACTTTTACGAAATCAATTACTGTTCGTGTAATCAAAGGTCCAGAACCTTATACCATTGTAGCTAATGGAAACATCGATATTGGATTCTTTTGTGATATCAATCCCAAAAGCGTGTCTAAGAATTTAGTTGTAGAAGCAATCCGGTCTGCTCAGTGTGCTGGTGCTTCCCAATACTGGGAAAATTGGAGCTGTAAGAAAACCAATTGGGATGGTTCTTATCCTATCTTCTTTAATATCACTGAAAGAGATGGTTCAGCGAATAATACTCACCTCCCCGGACGTTGGCGCTTCGACCCTGTTGGTCTTGGTGGTACCTTTTCTTATTCAGAAAAATCTGCCTGTTTCATAGCTACTATTCGCTGTGAAAAAACTGATATCTATCCACCTCCAACCCCGACACCATGGCCAACTAGGAGTCCGCGATAAGGGGTTAATCTGTTCCCAGTTAACTCGATAGGTGTTTCTATTAATTCATCTTTTGAAATAGCGAATAAAGGGTGAGTCATTATCGGTTTGAACCAATTTATTGTCATAGGTGGCAATGTGGATTAATTCAAAGGGTATCATTAACTTTCTGCACTCCATTGCCACTGTTGAGTGTAAGCATTATATAGATAGTAAATGCTCCTAAGGAGGGGAAAATGCCAACCCTATTTTATACTGGTAAGATGGCATTCCCTTTAAGGCTTATGACAACGATGAGCGGCATTATTGCTTGGATAACTGGGAATGCTCGGGATTCTTCAGCTATGAAAGAGAAAATGAAAGATGGCTATAATGGCAAATTCTCCGATTATATTCATCAATATGATGAATTATCAACCTTTCATTACGAGAAAATAGCAAACATTCTCCTTCAAGAAATTGACTGTAAAGGAAAAAGAGTTGTCGATGTTGGTTGCGGGACAGGGATTCTTTCTTTCATGGTATTAGAAAAAGCCGCCAAGAAAATTAGTTGTGTTGATATATCTCCGTTAATGTTAGAAAAGTGCAAGAAAAAAAGTATTGATAATGGATATCCTGATGATGTAATCTCCTTTTATGAAGGTGATATTGAGAAACTCTCCTTTCGTGATTCCTCCTTTGATATTGTCTTTTGTAATATGGTTTTAGGGATGGTCCCCAATCAGCAAGAAGCGATTTCCGAATTAGCTCGGATACTTCGTCCCGGTGGCACCCTTGCACTATCCATACATGGTCCTGATCATCTTGTAGAACCTATCGAAGCACTGGTGAAATCAATGAATAAGCGTTACTATTTTACTCATCGCTTTGAATATTGGCCGCGAGATGAAAAAAAGGTGAGGATGTTTCTTATAAAAGCAAACTTAGATAAAATACAAACCAAGCGATTGACCTGGATCGATGAATTTGAGAATGGAGGGAAATTATTTGACTTTTTTGCTTCTACATCTGGGCTTTGGTGGTATCATCGATTGCCTCCCGAGCTCAGGAGCAATGAAACAGAGAAAGTTCGTACCTATTTTCAGAAGAATAATATTTCTAAAAACACCTGTGATGTAATTTTTTCCTGGGGAACAAAAAAATAAACATATTTAAAAGGTGGGAATGAAAATGCCTTTAGATGTCTTTATTAATTTTAACGGAAACTGCCGAGAGGCATTAAAGTTTTATGCTCAGATTTTTGATTTAGAAGAACCAAACATCATGACCTACGGAGAGGCTCCGCCTAATTCCCAAATGCCGGTGACCGAAGAAACCAAAAACTTAGTCATGCATGCCAGCCTTACAATTTTTGGCACTGTTGTGATGTTTATGGATACAATTCCTGATATGCAAGTCAACCAAGGAGATAACATTGTTCTTACCATTAGAAGTAAAGATTTAGATGAGGTTAAATCGTTGTTTAGTAAGATGAAAAATGGTGGAAGAATCTTGATGGATTTACAAGAAACCTTTTATAGCAAATGCTATGGAATGCTAATTGATAAATTTGGTATTCCCTGGCAATTCATCCAGGATACGGATTAGAGGTGATTATAAATAAGTCTTCTGGAGCCGGCGACCAGATTCGAACTGGTGACCTGTTGATTACGAATCAACTGCTCTACCTGCTGAGCTACACCGGCATCCATGCAAATCAAAATACTACAATAGCTGCATTTATTCGTCAAGAAGAATCGGTTGGTGCTGTTGGTTAAAACCTTGGATTCGGGATGAAGATTGATAAACGATGGTATGAAAAATGGTGTGTAGTTCATCACCTGGTTTCAGGCACAGTGCACGATTGAGCCGGATAACTTCATCCAAATCATCGGGAATGGCAGAATAGAGTTCCAAAGCCAGGTTGTAGGTTTTGCCATAAAAAGGGAATCCATAAAAACCGCGATAGACCGACCACATCAACAGATACTTAAAAATATTGACATCCCATTGAAAACCAATGCCAATCCCTTTGGATAGATTGGTGATCCCATACCAACCATCTTTCAGATTTTTAATATAAATATTAAATGCCGTCTTCATTTCCGGGGTCATGGTTCGGCTGAGGTCTACCTGATTTCCTCGCAAGTCTTTCAGGTAAGGCCAAGTGAATTCTTTGTTGGCTGGAAAAATACTGGTTCCAGAAAAATCCTCCTGATAAACCTGACCAATCACACCCTGAGGGAGATCAATAACACAATTTTCATCGAGGAAGGGTATTCCATAGGTTGGGTGATGCCCCCACATGAATTGGTATTCCTCATCGGCTTCGTTCTGAATGATCTCTTCGAACTCCAGAAGGGATTCGTTGGATTTGAGAGTGATATACTTTTTTACTAATAAAGGTGCCCTCTTCATTCTGACTTTCAATAAAACTTTTACCTCATAGGGTGTATCGGTAATAACTTCATATTTCCAGGGCAATAAAACCAATTCCCCATGAAAACCCATCGCTGCCCCTTTGTAATTGCTCGGGGTGCTGATATTCGGGATGATTTCCTGCCAGCCGCCTTCATACGTATCCATATAATTTCCCACATCGAAACTCTTGGTTGGTAAATTTGGATTCAAGGTGTTTACTTCAAGTGGGCTCCGCCACATAAAATCAATATCCATGGGCTTATAAAGCAGTTCAAAAATATCCGTCCCTTTATCAACTAAAATACTAACTCGCAACTTCTCGTTTTCAATGATAAGAGTTTTAAAGCCATTCCAAATTATTTCCTGTACCCGACAACCGTAATTACGGTTATAGTGATAAAAATTGTTATAGACCGGTTTGTCCATTCTCTTAAACCCCACTCGTCACAAATTGATAATCCATTCAAAGCATGTAAAGCATTTCACTTTTCTTGATGGTTAGTTGATTGGATTCGATCAATATTTTCCATATTCAAGACCAGCATCAGCAAAAGCCTGGATATTTTCATAAGGTGTTTCATCGAAGAAAAAGTCGCTGGTACAGAGAATCCAGTTTCCTCGTGGTTTTACTTTATCAAGCAGCCATTTGACTTTTTCTTTTATTTCTTGGGGTGATGCTTGACGTAGGAATTCAACCTGATCGATATTTCCTCGAAGAGCCATATTGGGACGAATAATCCGTAAGGCATCATCAAGATTCACATCTCCAAATGGAGGAGTAGTTACATATCCCCACACATCGATATCCAGGTCGTTATATAAATGCATGATTTTTTGGGCATCTCCACAGTTGTGGTACACGACAAAAGCTCCGGCTTCATGAATATGCCGACAGAGTCGGTTTTCGTACTCCATGACATATTCCTGGAAAAATCGAGGCCCCACTCCGCTGGTAGCTAAATTGCCACCGATTTCGACTGAATCGGAACCAGCGGCAATGACTTCCCGCAGATGAGCCATATTCCAGTCCAGGAAAAATTCCATCATGGCTCGGTAAAACCCTTCATCTACCACCGGATCCATCATCACGTCTTCTAATTTTCGAAATTGATTCAGAGTATTAAAAGCACCATGAGTTGCGACGTTAACCAGACCTTTATCCTTAACCACTTTTCGAGCTTTACTGATCAACTCGCAATCGATAAACCGAGCTGGGGGAGCATATTTGGCAAATATTTCAAAATCCTGCTTATTCTCAATGATATATTTTTCAACTGCTAATACGACCATGTAGGTTGAACTCCGATTGAAGCGCATGACCTGGGTTAAATTTCCTTCAGGGGTCTTGACCAGGGTGGTTCGGAGTTGAGAGTCGGCATCACCCTCCTTGGTTATAGTAACCTCCCAATTTTCCGAGGTTTCGGGAATATATGAGTCCCATAATAGTCCAGGTGAAAAAAGCACATCAAAACCAAAGTAGTCATGATGGGCAACAAATTTTTCTGCAACATCAAAATCCTGAGGACTAAGAAAATGGTCAATATCCGGTTTATATTGAAACATTTCATATATATTATTTAAGAAAATAAACGGTGAAACTGGCACTCGATCGGCTTTTTTTCCCTGAAAGGTGGTGATGAGTCTTTCCCGTGCATTCATTGGCTTATCTCCTCCCTATTGATTTATTCAGATTTATAACAAGTTTTCGTGACTAATAGCTTGAATAATTTCCAGTATAGCTTTACATTGGTTTTAATTGCCCTTATCTCAAATTTGGATCGGATAATGACCTTCCTGATAGGCAGTATCAAATAAGGCAAGGATGTTTTGGGGCGGAACGTCTGCCTGAATATTGTGACCCCCGGAAATGATATAGCCCCCGCCTGGAGCTAAGACTTTGATCTTTTCCCGGACTTCTTTTGTCACTTCTTCGGGAGTACCATGGGGAATGATGGATTGATTGGAAAGGTTGGAGTAGAAAACCAGTTTATTGCCAAATCTCTTTTTGATTTTTTCCGGATCCCCCATATCAAAGGCAGTCGCTTGCAAAGGGTGAATGACATCAATTCCAGCTTCATATAAGTCTTCCATAGCCCAAAGGACTGATCCGCATGAATGCAAAGCAATTTTTGCTTGGGTTTTGGATTTTACAAAATGAGTAAATTCTTTATAACGAGGCATAAATATTTTTTTAAATATTTTTGGGTTCATTATCGGACCTGACTGCATTCCCCAATCGTCGCCCATCCAAACCAATTCGACATATTTACCAACTTGCTCCAGGTACTTCTCAAAAAACTGTATTTCCCATTCTAAAATGCGATCCACCAGGATTTCTATAACTTGAGGTTCGAGAGCCAAACGTTCCATGTATTCCTGAAAACCCATCAATTCGGAAGAAAGGTAAAATAGTGAAGCGGCGCTACCGCCAATAATGGCATATTGGGTTCCTTCGTAAAGTTCTTTCGCCCTTTCTTTCAAACCAGCAAAACGAGTAGGATCAACCGGATCAGGCATTTGGTAATTTTTAATTTCGTCAATTGATGCACCTGCCAAAGGACACTGGATGCTCTCGTCGTATAGCCCAACATTTTTTCGTACGACTCCCCATTCATCAACCCAAGAGGAGTCAGCGTGAACTTTTAATTGCCAATTGGAAGGAGCACTGGCAAATACATACCGGGTATCAGCATGCAACCTCTCTAAAATGCTTTTCTTACAAACCGCCAAATGTTGAATCCGATCATATAACCGGATATCATCCTCTTCTCCCAAATAGGCAAGAAGATTTCGATAGGCAACTTCGTGGATTCCATTATGAAAATCTTGACCAACATCGATGGGAACACGGTCGGGTTCTTGATGATTTAATGCTTTTCGAAAACGCTCTCTTGAGGTCATATCATTCATTGATTTTTCCCCTTTTTGTCTTTGGTTTCAAGTTGATATACGAACTGCTCATAAAAAATAAACCAATGTCCTACCGAAAAAGAAATATTAAACTTCATCAACTTCCGGTTAAAAAGTGCGAAATAACAAGCTATTCTCTTGTTTACTATAACATATTTCTTTTCAATCTCATCTCCATATCCAATTAATTAATGATTTCCGAAATAAAAAATTTATGGAAGGACTTCATTAATTAAACCAATGAATCAGTTTAAAGGTTATAATTGGAAAAAAGGAATAGAACAAAGTCTAATTAAAACAAACAGGAGCGATTATGAATGAAATTTAACGTTGAAAAAATAACTCAGTCACTTTTAGAAGAAGGAGCTTCTCTGGTTGGTTTTGCTGATCTAAGTGGTCTTTCTCCTGATATTACCAAATCATTTCCTTATGCTATTTCAATAGCAGTTGCCCTGAACCCAGCTATAATTGCAAAAATTAACAATGGACCTACTGCAGACTATTTCGAAGAATACAAAAGAGTGAATCTTTTTCTTTCCGATTTGGGAAAATTTGCCGCAAAATTACTATTTAATCATGGATATAAATCATTTCCTCTCGAGCCGACAACTGAGAATTTCAATCGCAAAACTCTAACAACTTTTTTGCCTCATAAAACAATAGCTACCCGTGCCGGTCTCGGTTGGATTGGAAAATCAGCCCTCCTCACCACCAAGCAATACGGAAGTGCTATACGTCTTACCTCGGTGCTTACTGATTGCCCCCTGCCGACTGCAGAACCTAACAATAAAAGTCAATGTGGTGATTGTATGGTATGCGTTGATAGTTGTCCGGGCCATGCTCCATTAGGAAATAATTGGGACATAAATCATCCCCGTGAAAATTTCTTTAATGCCTTTACTTGCTTAGAAACTATTATTAAACTTTCCAAACCAGTTGGAATTGAAGGAACTGTCTGTGGAATCTGCATTGCCTCCTGTCCTTGGACCCAGCAGTATCTTACGAGTCATAAACCAAAATCGCTTTGAATTAAAGTCTTGAATTAAGGAATAAGAAAAGATGAGATTCTCACGCATTACAATACACTTTAAAAATATAGTATTAGTGAAATATCTGTAGTTTTGATTTGGGATAAGGATCTATCCTGAAAATACCATCTTATAAATTCCCCCATTGAGGGGGGTTAGGGGGGTGTGCCTTTAATCGGTCATCCTGAGCCCTCGCTTTTTGAGGGCGTGAGGATCTCCATCCAACCCCTCGGTCATCCTGAGCCCTCGCTTTTTGAGGGCGTGAGGATCTCCATCCAACCCCTCCGTCATCCTGATCCCTCGCTTTTCGAGGGCGTGAGGATCTCATCTTTTTAGTTTTTTTTTCTTCATAAATACTTTAAAGGATGAAATTCTGACGTCGTCCGGCAGAAGACACCGGACTCCTCAGAATGACTAAGTGGATGGTAGAGATTGCCACGTCGCACAAGACGCTCCTCGCAATGACCGAGCAGGAAAAAAACTCAAATCCCCCTTACCCCCTTTGCTAAAGGGGGAAACGATTCCTGGGAAGGCATTTTCATCCTCATGTGGTGCTGCATAAGCAGCATGAGGGTCTATCCTGAAGATACCATCTTATAAATTCCCCCATTGAGGGGGGATAAAGGGGGGTGTGCCTTTAATCGGTCATCCTGAGCCCTCGCTTTTTGAGGGCGTGAGGATCTCATCTTTTTAGTTTTTTTTTCTTTATAAATACTTTAAAGGATGAAATTCTGACGTCGTCCGGCAGAAGACACCGGACTCCTCAGAATGACTAAGTGGATGGTAGAGATTGCCACGTCGCACAAGACGCTCCTCGCAATGACCGAGCAGGAAAAAAACTCAAATCCCCCTTACCCCCTTTGCTAAGGGGGGAAACGATTCCTGGGAAGGCATTTTCATCCTCATGTGGTGCTGCATAAGCAGCATGAGGGTCTATCCTGAAAATACCGTGAACTGTGAAGTGTAAATCGTGAACAGTTTAAAAATCCACCCTCATCCTCAACTTCTCCCATCAAGGGAGAAGGAACTCTGAATTTTTTGTTCTTTTTTCCCTCGCCCCTCCGTGGGAGAGGGTCAGGGTGAGGGGACAACTTATTTTCATATTCATCTGGTGCTGCTAAAGCATCATGAGGGTCTATCCTAAAATTAAAAATAATGAAAAGTGATTAAAACAAAATGAAAAAGGCACACCCTCCTGAATCCCCCCTCTTTGGGAAAATATATTGAACAATTCCCCTCCATGTTCGAACTTCACCCTCACTGCTCAATAGCTCCCTCCATAGATTGAAGCTCAATCAATAAATCTTGAGCCATCTCAGTATTCAATTTTTTTAGTATTTCATACTGTTCTTTTGCCCGAAGGAAATCCCCTAACCACAGATAGGTAATCCCTAAATTAAAATGAGCTTTGGCATAATTGGGATCGATGCGAACAGCTTCTTGCAGTGGCTTAATAGCGTTATGAGGTTGCCCAGCCATAGCGTAAGCAACACCCAAAGCCCCTTGGCTTTCAGCCGATTCAGGATCAATTTGAACAGCCAGCTTTAATACTTCCAGAGCTCGTTTGTGATCTCCTTGTTTTCCAAAAAGGATTCCCATGTTGTTATATGCCAAAGATAATTGGGGATCAATATCAACTGCTTTTTCAAACTGTTCTATAGCTTGGTCATATAGCTGTAGCATTCCATACATTGCCCCTAAGGCGTTATAAACACTAGCATTATAAGGATCTAAAGAAAGTGCTTTTTCGAGAGTTAAAATTCCATCCTTTGGTTTCCCTAGCTTTCCCAAGGAAATCCCTAACTTATAATAAGCTTCGGCAAAGGTAGGTTCACGCTCGATTGCCTTTTGATAAGCATCGATTGCTTCTTCAAAATGATTGGATTGAAAATGATATTCTCCAAGTTGAAAGAGTTCTAACGCTTCCTGATTATAAAAAAGGTCAATCGTGGGAGTGGAAGGAATAGAATCTGGTGCTGGAGTTGTCAAAATTGGCTTTGCTGTTGGGGTTGGCGAAGCAAGGCCTTCAACTCGTTTTAAAGCGATATTCAAATAGGTTTCTTGATTTTCGCTAATAGCAACCATTCTGGATTCATTATTATATTCGGGATGAGAAAAATCTAATATCGCTTTGCCCACAGGAATATTTTGGAAAAAATAGGAACCGTTATCGTTTGATATTGTTTGCTGGTTCTGATCAACAATGCTGATCTTCACTCCAGAAATTGTTTTTCCGCTTAGATTGTCATAAATTTTACCGGTTATTTTTCCAAAACCAGTTGGTTCTTCCGATAACGATGTCGAACTATCTGCTAAGGTTAAATTTTTTGTTAAGTCAAAATATAAGGTGGTTTTTTGTATATTCCCCTCGGTTATTTCGCATGGTACCTTCAAAACAAAAGTAGCTTCAATACCCTTTTCGGTTTCTTTTACAGAAAGATTATCAACTCTTTCGTCTTGAATGAGAAAGGTTTTAAGCGTTCCTTTAGCAGCCTGAGTATTTTCAAAAATGAATTGTATTTCACCCTTTTCCAAATCAGTATTGTAGCTAAAATGTGGAAGATCAGCTGAAAAATCAAACGCCACTCTGGTTTTTTGTTCTTCAGAATAAGAACCATATCGAACAGTTAGAAGGGTGATTGGTTGTGCTCCATATCCAACTGAAACCATGAATCCAAGAAATACCAGGATGATTCCAAAAAAAAAGTAGGATTTGAAATTTATCAAATACCCGCTCCTCCTTATAAAATAATGGTATTCGCAACTTTCTTTTATTCAATTGTTTTAAAGTATTTCAATTCCTAAGGTATTTTTCATTTCTTTTAAGGCAAATTCATGTGCTTGCAAGTCATTTGATGTTAATCCCTGACGATAAGCTGCAACCTGATAATGGAGCATTTGCGCCCAGGCTGCGGTATAAAGAACACAGATATTGGTTAAAACACCAACGATTTCTACTTTTTCGACCTTTTTTTCCCGAAGGAGCAAGTCCAGTTCAGTGCCAAAAAAAGCGCTAAATCGCCGTTTCGGTATAATAAATTCTCCCTCTTGTGGCTTTACTTCTTCGATGATTTTTTGTCCCCAACTTCCTCGAATTGCATGAGGTGGGAAAAGTAAAAATTCCTCATCGTTTTCCCAGTGTGTATCACAAGAATAAATAATAGTGTAGTTTTCTTTTCTCTTCTGGTTAATGAGTTCTTGGCAAAATTGAATTAGCGGTTGAACATGATCACCTATATATAAAGCCCCTTGGGGTCGCATAAAATCATTCAGCAAATCGATAATTATTAAAGCATTCATCATCTATCTCCCCCATATCAAAATATGGATTTATGTTTCTTTTTTATAATTTTATTATAAATCCTTTCGGTTATCGGTTCCATAGGTTTTTATTATTGATAAACACTACGATGAGAAATGACATGGTGGTATTAGAGTCTATCCTGAAAATACCGGAAACAGTGAAAAGTGATCAAACAAAAATGAGAAATGCACACCCCCCTTAGTCCCCCCTTTAATGAGGGAATGAACATAACAATTCCCCTCCTTGGAGGGTGGAGCTTTGCAGCGGGGAGGGTGTCTTTATTTTTTAATTTTTTTATTGCTTATCCTTGGAAAAGGACAAAAAAGATTGGCTAAATGAGATTGCCACGTCATCTAATCAAAAAACGATCAGACTCCTCGCAATGACGGATTTAGAACGGGTATGATAAATCAAGCCTCTGCAAAATCTTTTTATAATTGCAGGAAATTTTTTAATTCTTAAATTATGTCATATAATAAAAAAGAAATAAAATTAGAAAAAACTAATTCTCATACTTAATCATAATACAAAAGACAGCTTTTTCTTTTTTCGGAGGGAATAAAATGAACGATTCGGTATTTATTTACTATATATTGTTTCCGGCACTTATTTTTTTAGCCCGTATGGCGGATGTAACCTTAGGAACACTGCGAATTATTATGGTTTCTCGGGGCTTAAAAAATATAGCTCCTATAGTTGGTTTTTTTGAAGTTATAATTTGGCTTTTAGCTATTCGGCAGATAATGATGAATTTGACCGAAGTTTCCTACTTTCTCGCTTATGCCAGTGGTTTTGCTGCCGGGAATTATGTCGGAATGTGGTTCGAAGAAAGGTTGGCGATGGGACATACTATTGTCCGAATCATAACCAACAAAGACATTAAACTGCTCCTAGATCAACTCCGAAATCGCAATATCGGAGTAACCTGTATTTCCGGTCAAGGATCCGAGGGACCAGTCACAGTTGTTTTTGTCATTATTAAAAGAAAGGACCTTCGCGAGGTTATTCAATTCATTAATCAATTTAATCCTCAGGCTTTTTATTCTTTAGAAGATGTGAGGCAAATAAATGAAGGTATCTTCCCTCGTAAGGGAAGCTGGTTAAATTTTCCTGGCTTATCATCTTTTAAATCTTTACGTAAATGATTTAAAGCTGTTATTTTAGGGATGAAATTAAATTCTTGTTCAGAAAGGTATTTTAGAGTAAAATATATTCAATTCATTCCTTTAAATAAGCAGTAACGCTTTCATAAATGATTGAAGTCAGAGTGAAAGTTATTTTTCTTCAAGAACTGCATAACCATTTTTCCCTAACCAACACCGATTTATTCTTTATTGAAACCTTTGAAGTCAAAAGATTAAAAAAAACTAAAAAGAACCATTTTTTCTGTTAAGATGTGGTTCAAGCTTAAAGGAGGGAAATTATGAGTATTCAATTTGGTGACCATATCTTTGACGAGCCGACCCCCTTTGGGAAATGGCAACCACCCAAACAACCCTGCATCTATGCAGTACTGGCTCATGACCCTAAAGTGAAACCTAAGCCATACCTGGTGCTCTTTTTTGGTGAATGTGAAAATTTAAGTGATCAAACTTTCTTTCGCTCTCACATAAAATATTCTTGCTGGACAAAACAAGCCGGATCAGAAAAAAACCTCTTTATCACCCAATTGAAAATGCCAGATGCCGAAGCCTTAATTAGAAAAAAGACTCTCAATACACTCATTCAAAAATTCCAACCGGTTTGTAACGAAGTTTAAAAAGCGGTTTCTCGTTGCTTTTTCATTTCCATTCTCACCTTCTCCTATAAAAAGGAGAAGGTGAGTTCGATGGTGTATTTTTTTACTATACAACTCACTTCTCAATCTTTTTTAAGTAAAACAAGGTTCTTAATTTTAATTATCCACTTAAAATCCTCGATCTGTTGAAAATTCTTCAAATTTGTAGTATATTTAAGACACCTGACCGGAAGGAAGTTTTTCTAACCGGATGGGATGAAAAGATATCGTATACCTGAGGCAAACGGGCGAACGGTCCTGTGGTCAAGGGGCAGCGAAGTTTAACCTTGAATCCATTTGGCCTGTTTGATTAATAAACAGGCTTTTTTATTGGATAAATCCTTTTTTGCCTCTTTTTTTCTTCTTACGATACCGAACTATCCCTCCTCCGGCATAGGTTATCAGCAAAGATAAGTTTCCAGGGGTGATAGATATGGTTTCCGAAAAACGGATTGGTGTCATTGGTATCATTATCGAAGACCGGCAACAAGTTCCTCAGGTCAACTCACTTCTTAGTACATTTAACGAAGTCATTATCGGTCGAATGGGGCTCCCCTATCACGAGAGATCATTGTCAATTATCTCCATTATTGTTGACGGAAGTACCGATGAAATTGGAGCTTTGACCGGCCGTTTGGGACAAATTCCCGGTATCAAAGTTAAAAGTACCTTGGTCACTCGATAAAGGAGGAAACGAGTGAGAGAAGCAATAGATAACCAGCCTATGCTAACCAAAGAACCGGGAAATTTTAATCAAGAATCTCTTCGACAACTGTTTGATTTAGGCGAGTTTGAACTTCCTGCTCTTCTAAGATACGCCAATCAAATTCGTAAAAAGCAGGTTGGTGATGAAGTTCACCTCAGGGCGATTATTGAGTTTTCCAATTACTGTTCCTGTCATTGTCTCTACTGTGGATTACGGGCAGGAAACCACAAAATATCTCGGTATCGCTTAACCAATCAGGAAATTTACCAATCGGTCCAAACAGCAGTTAGATACGGATTAAAAACCATCGTCCTTCAATCAGGAGAAGACCGGTTTTATCAACCTTATGATATTGCACACGTCATCGAATTCATTAAAAAGCATTTTGACGTAGCGATTACCTTATCATTAGGAGAACACCCCCATCAGAGTTACCAAATCTGGCTGAATGCTGGGGCTGACCGCTATTTATTAAAACATGAAACCGCCGACCCAATTCTTTACCAGAAAATAAGACCGGGGAAAAACCTTCAAGATCGAATCAATTGCTTGATGGATTTAAAGGATCTCGGCTATCAAATTGGCTCGGGAAATATGGTTGGGCTTCCTGGCCAAACTTTAACATCACTGATTGATGATGTTCTCCTTATGAAAAAATTAAATGTTGAAATGGCCGGTATTGGGCCTTTTCTTCCCCATCCCGACACACCACTGGGATGTTATTCGGCTGGTTCTCTCTCACAAACCTTAAAAATTCTGGCTATTACCCGAATCGTTCTTCCAACCATTCATCTTCCGGCTACCACCGCTATTAGTACGGTAAATGATGATGCTCGTCGCTTAGCTTTAGGATCGGGAGCAAACGTCATCATGCCTAATTTCACGCCTCTAACAGTTCGCGATCAATATTCCATCTATCCTCAAAAAATCGACATCATCGAAGATCCTAAACAAAGCATGAACAATCTGAAAAAACTCTTGAAAGAAATGAATCGGACTATTTCGATGAGTTATGGCCACGCGGTAAAAATAAAAAAATATTCTTTAACTAAAAAGGAGGCTTATCATGGTTTTGGTTCTCAATGAAAGAAAAAAAGCTGATTTTATTGACGAAAAAAGTATTGAGGATTTATTAGAAAAGGGGAAAAATCGTCATCGAAAAGAAATTATGGATATCATCGAGAAAGCTCGAATGGCTCAAGGCCTTTCTCCTGAAGAATGCGCCATCCTCCTCCAAACCGATGATCCAGCAATACTAGAAGAAATTTATCATGTTGCCAAAGAAATTAAGTTAAAAATTTACGGAAAAAGATTAGTTTTTTTTGCTCCTCTTTATATTAGTAATTACTGCATTAATAATTGCCGATATTGTGGGTATCAACAAGACAACGAGTTTCACCGTCGTCGTTTAAGTCAAGAAGAAGTCGTCGAAGAAGTAAAAATTCTCGAATCCATGGGCCACAAAAGATTAGCCTTGGAAGCCGGGGAAGATCTGGTAAACTGTCCTTTGGAGTATATTCTTGAAACCATTCATACCATTTATGGAGTCAATGAGGGAAAAGGAAGTATTCGAAGGATCAACGTCAATATCGCCGCCACCACCATCAATAACTACCGAAAATTGAAAGAAGCTAAAATTGGAACCTACATTCTTTTCCAGGAAACTTACCATCGTGAAACCTATCAATATATGCATCCTCAGGGACCAAAAAGCGATTATGATTATCATGCCACTGCTTTGGATCGAGCCATGGAAGCCGGCATCGATGATGTTGGTGCTGGAGTTTTGTTTGGTCTTTATAATTATAAATTTGAAGTTCTCGGGTTGCTGCAGCATGCCCTTCATCTCGAAGAAATTTTCGGAGTTGGCCCGCACACTATTTCGGTACCTCGTTTACGACCAGCTTTGGGAGTTGATTCACTCCTCTCTCAGCATTTAGTCAATGACAATGAATTCCGCAAAATTATTGCCGTGCTCCGTCTGGCAGTACCCTACACCGGGATCATTCTTTCCACCCGGGAAAAAGCCTCTTTTCGAGATGAGTTAGCTTCGCTGGGGATTTCTCAGCTTAGTGCTGGTTCTTGTACCGGTGTTGGCGGGTATCGGGAAGAATATGATCAAATAAAGGAAAGGGCTGGAATAATTCAGGATTCTCCTCAATTTCAAGTAGAAGACCACCGCAGCCCTGATGAAGTCCTAAGGAGTGTATGCCAATCGGGGTATATTCCCAGCTTTTGTACCGCTTGTTACCGTAAAGGTCGAACTGGAGATCGTTTCATGCCTTTGGCAAAATCCGGACAGATTCAAAATGTGTGTCAGCCCAATGCCATCCTTACTTTTAAGGAATTTTTAGAAGATTATGCTTCAGAAGAAACTAAAAAAATTGGTGAATTAACTATCAAGGAACATCTTGAAGCCATTCCCAATTTACAAGTGAGAAAACTAACCGAGGAACGCCTAAGGCTCATCGAAAATGGCGAACGAGATTTATATTTTTAACCGGAGACGATGCAATTTTTTAAAATTTCCTTCTGATCATTTTTTCCTTCTCCCTTGATGGGAGAAGTTGAGAATGAGGATTAAAACCCAAGATTCGACATGCCATGGCATGTCGCTACATTAATCATGAACATTACATTATGCCCCTACAATTTTATATTCTTTTGTAGGGGCTTGATTTATCATGCCCGTGGGTTTTCAGGATAGACCTTCATGCTGCTTAGTAGCACCAGTTGACAATGAAAAAATTATATGTCGATCATTTCCCCCTTTAGCAAAGGGGGTAAGAGGGATTTGAGTTTTTACTGCTCCGTCATTGCGAGGAACGGAGTGACGTGGCAATCTCATTTAGCAAAATTTTTTTGTTACTTTCTCATTATCTCAGGGTAACCAAAAAAACCAAAAGCACCCTCCTTGCCGCGAAAGCGGCACCCCTCCAAGGAGAGGAATTGTTGTATTTATTCCTCCATCAAGGAGAGATTTAAGGGAGGTATGCCTTTCTTATTTTTTTAATCATTTATTACTCATTTCAGTATTTACAGGATAGAAATAATTGGAGGTTAAGTTATGAACGGAACTCCACGAAGCCTTCGACCCCATATCGGTATTTTTGGCCGGAGAAACGTCGGCAAATCATCACTGATCAATGCTCTGACCAATCAAGAAGTTGCCATTGTTTCCAGTGAGCCAGGAACCACTACCGATCCGGTTTTCAAATCTATTGAATTCTTACCTTTTGGACCGGTAGTTTTTATCGATACTGCTGGATTGGATGACCAAGGGTTTTTAGGTGAATTAAGAAAAAAGAAATCATTGGAAATTCTTCGCCGTTGTGATATCGCTATATTGGTTTGGGATAACCAGGGGGGAGATTTTTTCTTTGAAAAAGAACTGATCGCCTTGCTCAAAGAAAACAAAATTTTCACCATTGGGGTTCAAAACAAAACCAATGGGAAAACTCTCCAGAATTCAGAACTCGATCAGTTTCAGATCCCTCTTTTTCAAATCGATGCTCAAACCGGAAAAGGCATCGAATTATTAAAAAATTCATTGGTTGAAATCCTAAAACGTCAGTATGAAGAAAAACCCTTGATCAAAGATTTAATTCAGCCTAAAGACGTAGTACTTTTAGTTGTCCCGATTGACCTCGGTGCTCCCAAGGGGCGGCTGATCCTCCCCCAGGTCCAAACCATACGTGAAATATTAGATGCCGGAGCTTCAGCCATCATTGCCAAAGAAAGTGAATTAGCCGAAATTTTGAATAAGCAAAAATATCCCCCTCGTTTGGTGGTCACCGATTCTCAGGTTTTTCACAAAGTAGCCGCTGTCCTCCCTCCTGATCAACCTTTGACCAGTTTTTCGATTTTATTCGCTCGAAACAAAGGAGACTTAACCACTCTGGTTGAAGGAGTTCAGGTGATTGACTCTCTCAAGCCGATGGACAAAGTTCTGATAGCTGAAGCTTGTACCCACCATCCTCAGGCTGATGATATTGGACGATTGAAAATACCCCGCTGGCTTCGACAAAGAGTTGGCTTTGGTATTGAAGTTGATATTACCGCTGGTAATGACTTTCCGGAAAACATCAATGAATATCGGCTAATTATACACTGCGGAGGATGCATGATCAATCATAAGGAAATGCTGTATCGTCTTCATTCTGCTCGGGAATCGGGAGTGGCAATCACTAATTACGGCGTTTTTATTGCCTATGTTCAGGGGTTAATTCCCCGAGTATTAAAAATTTTTCCAGAATTCGACCTTCTCTTCACTTCCAGGGCTGGTTGGTAACCCGACGAACATTGATCTCATCAATCATAGCGTTTCCTCGGTGTTTAAGGAGATAGAGAATTAGGTCGGTAATTTCTTGAGGTGAGATGAGAATAGATCGATCGAGATCTGGTCTCATATTCCAAGCCAAATCGGTATCGACTCCTCCTGGAGCTATCACATAGACTCGAATACCATCCTGGTGCACTTCCTGGGCTAACACCTTGGTCATTCCCATGAGAGCATGCTTTGATGCTGTATAGGCTCCCTGAAGAACGTATCCTTTATAGCCAACCACCGAGGAAATATTTATTATTGATGGTATATCAGATTTTTTTAAAAAAGGAATAACTTCTCGAGAGAATAAAAAGGGAGCTCGAGCGTTGACCATCATTTGTCGATCCCATTCCTCGACGGTAGTTTCAACCACGGGTTTGGAGAGAGCTATCCCCGCGTTGTTGATAAGAAAATCCAATCTTCCAAATTCCTCGATGGTTTCTTTAACAACTTCTTCGGGAACATCTGGGTCAGCAATATCAACCGGAAAAATGCGAACTTTTATCCTTTTGGTTTGGATTTCTTGTTCTAGGGTTTTCATCTTTTCCAGCGAACGTGCAACCAGTGCCAAGTGAACTCCTTCATCGGCTAAGGATTTGACTATTGACCTTCCTATTCCCCGACTGGCACCTGTTACTATAGCCACTCTATTTTTTAAAAATATGGTTTGAGACAGATCAATCTCTCCTTTCCTTTCAGTTATTTCTTGGTCATTATACCATGCGCTTTTTTGATTATCAGGAAAGACCTTCATGCTGCATAGCTGCACCAGATGAGGATGAAAACCCAAGATTCGACATGCCGTGGCATGTCGCTACATTAAATATGGACGCAATTTATTGCACCACTAAATTTTTAATCATTCTTTGTGGTTTGATTTATCCAGCCATTAGATGTATCTACTTGATAGTCTTCCAAACCACCTTCCTAACAACAGATGAGGATGATAATATTTACTTAGAATTCAATCTTCCCCCTTAGCAAAGAGAGACAAAAGGGGAATTTCCCAATTTACTGACTTTTATATTTTTTAAGTTTGACGACAGATCCGTTCCAAAAAAAATGGAAGAAATCGTTTCTCATCAAGTGAAACCCCAACCTCAACATTGCTTCTATCTTTTTGGTCGGTCACCAGGGTGAGACCAGTTGTACAAATTCCCTTGGTTTCGATTTCTACAAATAATTTTCTGGTTTTAACTAATGAGCGATCAATGGTAAAAGCCAGAGCCAGGGCATCGTGCATCCAACTCCCATCTTTCTGAAGATAATCCCAATAAATCTCAAGCAGGGTTACCGCCATAAGATGAACTGGAGCTCCAACCTCTTTTATTTTCTTTAAATCTTTACTATCGATAAAAGTTGCATTTCTTCGGGTTACATCCATGCCTAGCATAACTATTGGAATACCCGAACGAAAGACTAATCTTGCAGCTTCGGGATCACAACGAACATTGTATTCTATAGCCGGCACGTCCAAGCTATTGTCACCAACCCGAGCCATCCCACCAATAAAAATGATCTCTTTTATCTTTGGAATTATAGTTGGATCATTAATTAAGGCAACCGCGAGATTTGTTAAAGGCCCAACCGCAACTAAAACAATTTCTCCAGGATTTTCATGGACCATCCGTATGATAAAATCCGCTGCCGATTCATTGATTGGGATGAGATCGGTCTCTTCTCCGGTAATTATCCCCTTCCCCTCAATACCATCTCTCCAAATATTTCTTTCTCGAAGCAAGGAAAATTCCGAACCAACAGCAACTGGAATTCCTTTCTTTCCATCCAAATCAATAAGTTTTAAAGCTATTTCTGCTCGCAGACGAACATCACCATAAACGGTGGTCACCCCTTTTATATCCAATTCTGGGGAGTGAAGAGCAAAAAGCAGAGCCATGGCATCATCAACATCGGACCCTATGTCGGTATCAAGAATAATCTTTGGCATTTTTAGCCTCCTAAATCTCGATTTCCTTTTTTAAGTGTGATTTCAAATATTTGGTAGGGTGAAACCGATTGAATATTCTTTCCATTCAGTGAATGGTATTGAATTCTCTGGTCATTTTCCGTCAGAAAGCCAGACTGAACTAATATGGTTTTTCCTTGGTTCTCAAAGCCCCGAGCCACAATTTCCTGAGGTTTCTCTCCTCGGCGGATTGAAGTTAGAATCAGTTCCGGGTTATTATTTTCATAAATCGATAAGCTATTTGGGAATACACCAGGATGTTTTCCGGTAAGCTTCGCGTGGATGGGATGACTTAATTTTTCCACCCACTTATAGCTATTGGCGGTTTTCCAATCTCTGGAATGAGCAAGAATCGAATACTGAATGTTGTGTTTTCCATATAAACGAATATCATATCGTTCTACATTTTCCCAAAGACCAGGATTGCGGTTGGAAAAATTATTTCCACCCCAAGCCAAACAATTCATCAAAACCCCGTCTTCTATTCGGTGTTTGGTCGTTCCCCGATTGAAATAGCTCAATCCAGCTTTTTCATTTCCTATATCAATCCAGTCAATACAATATAATGGTCGACCAGGTCTTCCCGTTCTTGTTCCAAAGGGGATATCGTA
This sequence comes from Atribacter laminatus, assembly GCF_015775515.1. NCBI lineage: Bacteria > Pseudomonadati > Atribacterota > Atribacteria > Atribacterales > Atribacteraceae > Atribacter > Atribacter laminatus. The sequence goes on along the minus strand of NZ_CP065383.1, from coordinate 1,982,688 downwards.
CCAGATATGCTGGTTGGTATTAATCGGCCAATAGAGGTTCAACTTCATCGTATCATCCCAGAAATCACCCAGACTCAGTCCCTCATTTCCAAAATCGAGGGATAGATTAAAGTCAATTACCGGCAAATCACGATAAAGATAAATTTTTAATTGCGACATTATTGGTCCAATTTGACCTTGAGTGAATAAGATATCAGCCAAGTCTCCTTTTATCAATCGAACACTGGAACTCGATGAGCGATTGGTAACCCAATCACCATCGCTAAGCTGCCCCCGTACTTCATTTCCATAATATTTTTCCGGATTTATAAGCTCTACTCCGCTTTTCTTTTCCTGTAAGGAAGAGATGGTTCCATCACCTAAAATTTTAATCGAATAAAAATCATTCTCGTAGTTATAAAAGGAAAGTTCAATCTCAATGGGATCTGATGGATTAGAATCACAAGCTTGAATCATATAGGTTTGGTATCCAAAACCTGGTATATCAGGTTGGAAAAGGACATCGCATTTCTTTATACTTCCATCTTCCCAGGTTTCTTTTTCAACTAACTGAAACTCTTGTTTTTCTCCTTTAGAATTGTAAAGATGAAACGAAGAATACTCTCCTTTTTCAAATTGGAGAAAAAACTTTTCTGCCAATTTGCGAGTTCGAGAAAGAGTACTATAGAGAACCAAGGCTTTCCCCGATGATATCCAGCTGGTATCAATTTGATTGGCTAATTCTGATTCTACATCATGGGAGATCATTTCTGAACTTTTTATAGCCTCATCCAACCATGAGAGAGATTTTCTCTTTAAATCAGTGGTTTCAATCCAATATACATCATGGTGTTGAGAGGAAAGAATCATTTTCCAAATTTCATCAAATTGTTCAGGTTTTTCCGAAGTACCATTTAAAATCCAATTCATAGCATTCAAAGCTTCAGCTTGAAGTGCTGCTATTTCAGCTTTTTTATTATTTCGAGACATTTCTTCTGCCCAAACTCCTTCAATATACGACCAATAGGCATAAAGGTGGGCTGCCGAGGTTATCGATGAGGATTGCAAGCGTTGATGGAGAGCTGATCCAAGTAAGGAAAATTCACCAGTGTTATCTCTTTCCAAGTAATATCCATCGTCCAACCTTTTCATGTCAGGATTTTCAATTAAAAGTGTTGGTACGTTGACTGGGTCTTTCTGCTTCTCCCTTTCCATGAATGACTCAAAGGGTGATGCACCTCCGGTTCTTCTTTTCCTGCTATTGGGACGACTATACCGATCGAAGACATCATATATTTCCTTCGATTCACTAGGAGCTGGCATGGAGAGATAGAGTGGGATGACCGACCCATCCAAACCTTTCCAATGAGTAAAATCTTCACCATTGACATACTCAACAACTCCATAATGGACAGTTATTTCTGGAGATTTATTCTCTACAAAACGAATAACATAGGGAAAACGGGGTGGAACTGCAATTGAATACCCAAAGGAATTGAGGAGTTGGGGAAGTTGATCATGTAAACCGGTTTCCTGATGGAAGAAAATATCAATTTCATACTCTAACAATTTCCGAAAGACCTCTTTCCCATATTGGATTTGTCGTATACTGGATTCTGACCCATAAACATGACAGTGAGATTGGGAATAGTCTCCACCCACAAAACCGAGTTTTCCAGCTTTAATAAGTTCCTTCATGCGTGTTATTAGGGCTGGATCACATTCAGCTACATCTTCAAGTTCTCTTCCCGATATTTCGAAGTCAATACGAAGATGAGGAAATTTATCTAAAGAGTCAAATACTTCTTTGAATTTTTTTATATAACTGGGTAAATCCGGATCACCCCAGGGTGGAATTCTTTCTAAAACATCAGGTATTCCCTGATCTTGAACCAAAAGTGGCATTGGGTGTTGGCAGCAAACCCATATCCATTTTTTATTTTTTTCCATGGTATCAGTCTCCTCCTCATTTCTCGATCAATTATCGTTATTCCTTTACACCGGACATTGCAATTCCCTGAATGAAAAACCTCTGGGCAAAAAAGAATATGATAAAACAGGGGAGCGTTGCTAAAATAGCGTTAGACATCAGGTAACTCCAATTAACATTATATTGGTCCATAAATAGATTTAAACCCAGTTGTACAGTGTATTTTTCTTTAGAGTTTAAAAAAACCAGGGGGACAAAGAAGTCATTCCAATTATACATAAAGGAAAATATGGCGATGGTTGCCAAAGCCGGTTTAGAAAGTGGAAGGTATATCCTACAAAAAATCCCCAAAGGACCGCACCCGTCAATTTTAGCCGCATCGGCAATTTCATTGGGAATCCCCAAGAAAAATTGCCGAAGAAGAAATATATAAAACCCACTTCCTCCCAAAAAAGCTGGAATTATGATTGGCCAAAAATTATCCACCCAACCAAATTTTCGAAAAAGGATAAACCGTGGAACAATAGTTACCTGCAAAGGAAGCAGCATAGTCGAAAGAACCAGAATAAACAACACTTCACGGCCATAGAATTTAAAACGACTGAAACCATAAGCCACCAGAGCCGAAGTTAAAACATCTCCAACCATACAACTGGTGGTAATAATCAGAGAATTTTTATAAAAGGTTGCAAAGGGAAGAATTTTTAAACCATCGATGAAATTTCTCCACATCATTGGCCAAGGAAAGAGGTTTGGTGGATAGGCAGTCAGGCTTTCTGATCCCTTTAAAGCGGTGATCACCATCCAAACAATAGGAAAAATAAGCACTACTCCGCCAGCAATCATAATGATATACAAAAAAATTCGAGTAAGAGAAGGTTTTGAATAACCGAGTTGAACTTGAGGTGGTTTTTTTGTCATATTACTTCTCTCCTCCCTGATAAAATACCCATCGGCTGGATGATTTCAACAAAATAATGGTAAATACCATCATAATCATGAAGAAAACCCAAGCTAACGCTGATGCATAACCCATTTTGAGAAAACCAAAAGCATTGTTATAGAGGTATAAAACATACATCAGAGTTGCATAGTGAGGTCCTCCTTCGGTCATTACGTACACTGGTGTAAATACTTGAAATGATTCGATAATTAACATAAACACATTAAATAGGATTACCGGAGAAAGCATGGGCAAGGTAATGTATCGAAATTTAGCTAACCATTTTGCACCATCGATATCCGCTGCTTCATAAAGTTGGGCAGGAATTTCCTGTATACCAGCAAGAAAAATAACCATAGTAGTTCCAATTCGCCATAAACTCACTGTGATTACCGATGGGAGCGCCCAAAAAGAACTATTTAACCAGCGGGGTCCTTCAATTCCAAATACTGTACGTAGGAAATAATTCACAAAACCATAATTTGGGTTAAGAAGCCAGAGCCAGGCTACTGCCAGCACTACTCCCGAGACAACCACTGGAGTATAGTAGATGGTGCGGAAAAGTCGGACCCCACGAAGTTTATTATTTAGTAACATAGCAGCAAATAAGCTTAAAAATAATAAGGCCGGGACAACGATGATGATATAAATTCCGGTAACCTTTAAAGATTGCCAAAATAACTGATCGGTAACCAATCTTTCATAGTTTCTTAATCCTAACCACTTGGGTGGATCGAGAATTGACCAGTTGTAAAGACTGATAATAAATGAACTTACTACCGGTCCTCCCCATAGGAGAATAAACCCAATAAGCCAGGGCATAATAAACAAATAACCCCAGAGGTTTTCCTTGATTCTAACCCTTGATAACATGTAGCCGATCCATCCTTATCTTTTTTTAAGTGCTGGAGATTAAGAACATCTCCAGCACTCTGTCCCTTAGGGAAATTAATACAGCTTAAAATTAGAATTTTCCCTTTTTTAAAACTGACACCAATTTCATTATCCAATTACTCCTGAAGTAAGGCGTTAATTTTGCTCTGAGCAGCTTCGAGGGCTTCTTCAACAGTGGCTAACTCTTCTGATACCAAATCGAGCTCAGAATTTAATATTTCTTCAACTTCTGGCCACTGAGCAATAAATTGAGGTGCGACCCCATAAGCCATGGATTCAATGAATTTCTTCATTTTGGGATCGCTTACCTTATCCGCCCAAGACTTAATAGCTGGAGCTACATTGTAGTCAAGCATAATTTGTAGACATTCAGGATCGGTTCCTAAAAATTTCACCAATTCCCAGGCTTCTTCGGGATGCTTGGTATTCGAAAACATTCCAATAGTACAAGTTTCAAACTCAAGAGCCCGGTTTCCATTTTTCATCGGCGGGAGAACCGGAGTCCATTCAAAATCAGCGGCGCTCCAAGCTTCCAATCCCCAAGGATGGCTCCATGCACTGGCAACATTTTTACCAACAAATTCTTCAGCTAAAGCCCAACCTTTCCTTTCGCGGTTGGTAGGAGCAACGTGGTGGACTAAGCTCATATCAGCTAAGAACTTATAAGCTTCCATAGTTTCAGGAGAAGTTAAGGTCGATTCGGTTTCGTCATCGTTAAACCATTTTCCACCATTACTGGCTACAAAGGACCACGCTGCTGGCTGCCAGGCCAGGATATTTTGAGTTCCAAATTGGTCACTTTTTCCATCTCCATTTTTATCCAAAGTCAACTTTTTACAGTAATCAAGAAAAATATCCCAATCCCAGTCCTCATTTACAGTTAAACCGGCTTCACCCATCATGTCTAAATTGACACTTATGAGACAGGGACTATTCCATGTGGGCAACCCATAAATACTCCCACCTCTTCTTCCAATAGCATAAGGTTCACCATCGGAATCGACATAAGCAAGACAGGCATCATAAAATTGAGATAGATCAATGTTGTCTCTTTTAATGTATTCATCGAGATTTGCAAGAAGTTTGCGCTGAATATATTGTGTTACGGCTAATTCAGATAAAACAAATACATCGGGAGCGTTTCCACCGGCAATTCGAACTAAAAGTTTCTCATGATGTGGCCCAAATGGTGCGGTTGTGAGGTTTACTTGAATATCCGGATTTTTTTTCATAAAAAGGTCAAGATATTTTTGCTCCATTTCGACTTCATAAGGTTGACCCCAAACTGCATATTCAATGGTCGTTTTTTGTGCAAAAGCAGGTAAAAATAGTACTATTATCATAAGCAAAACTATAGTGAACATCATAATTGAACGAAATATTTTTAAGCTGTCCATAACAACCCTCCCTAAAATTTTTAATTTGATCTGGTTTCACTCTCCCAAACAACACTTCCCCCTTCCAATCAACCATCAATTTTTTTATGGTTCAACTCCCTCTTTTCTATACCCAAATAACAGAAAAGAGGGAGTGCGGGGTAAATGGGAGAGTAACAACTTTGTGGGGGTGACTTACTCTCCCCATCTCGCTACCTTTTCTACAAGTAATTTTTGGTATCGCCTCCTTTTTTTTAAAATTTAACTAACTCTTGAACATCGGGCAGTAAAGTTGTCATATTTTCAGTAATGCCCTCATGGGTAATACAGAGAGGATCCTCCAATCTTATTCCTACAGTTTCGGCCTTAAGGCTTTTAAATGGTTTTGCAAATATTCCGATATCTAACTGCAGAGCAATTCCTTTGGGGAATAAGAACTCTGAATATTGAGTTGCCGCCCCATACCCTTCCATAGCTTCTGTCCATCCAATATTATGAATCTGGCTATAAAGGGGCTCTAAGTCATATTGTTTTAAATAATTCCGTGCCACCAAATCTGCATCTCGGGCGGGTGCGTTATATTGAATTCTTTCAATAGAAAGCTGATACGCATGATGAACATGTTGAAATATCTCTTTCTGGTTGGTGTTTGGCTCTCCCACAATGACCGATCGACCCACACAAGATGCCATTCCTTCATAACGAGGGCTTATCGAGAATAAAATCATTTCTCCTTCTTTAATAATCCGATTCGAAGCCCTTCCTAAAACCGAAGAAGCCCTCTCCCCAGAGGCAACAATGGTTGATACCCCAATGCGGTCGGCTCCAAAATGCTTCATCACAAATTCTCCAACGGCTGCTATCTCCAACTCTCGTTTACCTGGTTTTATGGATTGAATCATTGCCTGCATAGCATAAGTTGCAATTTGCGAAGCTGCCCGCATACACTTTAGTTCATTTTTACTTTTAAAATATCGAGCTTTGAGTAGAAAATCGGTCATATCAACTTTTTGAACGGGAGTATTAATAATAAGCTCATAAAAAGCCTGAGTGATGATATCCAAACAGGTTAGTAAACCTACAGATTTTGGTGGAAAACTAGATGCTTCATTGAAGATTTCATTAAGTGTAAAAAAATCAAAACCTGGATAGTCTTCTTCGGGGATTTTAAGTTCCTGGAGACAACGAAATTCTCCAACTTGCATAGATTGTTCTGCATAAAGTTTCCCTTCTGGACCACCTAAAACAAAAACCTTCTGGAGACCAATCACAACAGCAGTTGGTTCAATTTGTGGATCATAATTAGTAATCCAGCCGGTATCACCAGGCCTTAATTCATTGCCAAAAGCAATTGCAACATCAACCTGGCGTTTTTTCATTTCGGCTCGGATTCTTTCAACTCGGTCTTCAAATTCTTGTCGAGGGATGTGAACCGAAAGATCAATTGGCTGACATTGTGCAATAAAACTTTCTAAGTTAAATCCCATTTTTTATCCTCCCAATTGTTAATGTCTTACTGAGTCGTTTTTAATAATTTAATTTTTTAAATCTATCACCCTTGTTTATAAAGCCAGTAACCGGCTCTTAGCCAAGAGTTTCAATACCACTTTTATTTCCTTTCCCCTAATCTTTTAGCTGCTTAGCATTCGCTTGACTTTTTGTTTTTTTTAAATACGTAGTAGCATAATAAACCGCTATTTTGCCCCACATGTTTTACGAATAACTAACTTCGGTTGGATGGCAATTTGGTTTTTTCCATGATATTGTCCCCGAATTAAATCAAGAAGCATCCCTACTGCGGTTCTGCCCATTTCTGCTATATAAATTCTCACCGTGGTCAAAGGAGGGTCTACATAATCAAGCAGTGGGATATCATCCATACCAACCACAGCAACATCTTGTGGAACACTTAATCCAGAGTCAATAAGACCCCGTATAACACCAATCGCCATTTCATCGGTTACAACAAAAAAGGCTTTGGGGAGATGGTTGTTTTTAATCATTTTTCGTGTTAATTCATAAGTGGATTCCATACTTCCAGTTCCTTTTTGAATAAAATATGGTTCTACTCTTAACCCATATTCAGTAAGGGCTTGCATATATCCGGATAGACATTCCCGATGAAATGCTTCTTCAGTAATCCCCATCATTCCCACTGATGGGTACCCTAAAGTTATCAAATGCTTGGTTGCAATATAAGCGCCATAGCGATCGTCATTATTCACAGCGAATTCCGAGTGGTTATCAAAATGATTATCAATTAAAACAACAGGTATCCCGCTAGTCCGAAGGGTAGCAATGATATCTTCACTCACAACATTGATGATTAATACCCCATCAACATCGTGGTTTTGTAAAATTCGGAATAAAGCCCCTTGCTTTTTGCCTTGAGAGTCTATGGCAAAATTAAGATTATAATTATGAGCTTCAGCAACTTCCAAAATACCATTGAGGATGATTGAGTTAAATAATTGAACTGAGGTATACTCGCGGATATCTTTACTTAAAATAACTCCAATATTGTGAGTTCTTCCTGATACTAACCTTTGAGCAGTTATGTTTGGCCGATATTTCAACTTTTTGGCTGCTTCTTCTACTTTTTGGATGGTTTCTTTTGAAACTCTAGCGCTTCTTTGAAGAGCTCGGGAAACCGTCCCTGGTGAAATACCTAAATATTTCGCAATATCTTTTATAGTTGTCGGCATCTTGTTCCCTCCATGCCATCAGTATAACAAACGTTTGTCTTGTGTCAACTATTTTTTAATATAAATGATTATTTGAGTGCCATTTTATTAGGGTTATATATTACAATCGTTTGTATTGCTCAGAGAGGGATTGCTATTTACAAAGACATCATTTCTTTTATAAGACTAAAAACCTTCTATAAAAATCTTTCTTGCTCGATTTTTTCCAGAGCTAAGGCATCCTTTTCTCCATTCAACAAACAGCTCTTTAAAATATCTCCAAAACTTTTCAATTGTTTCCAATCAATGCATAGAGAATCTAAAAAAGCTAATGATATATTTTGACGATTCCTTAAAATTGTTTATAATTTTAGAAATTGATTTATAATCAATTCCTTTCCATTCGAGGTTTTTTTGATGAACAAAAATCGCATTTCTTCCATCAATGGCCTTTCTTCCCAGGAAGGTTTTATCACTAGTCGAGGGAAAAAAGTCTGGTATCAAATCAGTGGGGCTGAAAGCCAAGGAATTCCACTGCTCGCTCTTCATGGAGGTCCCGGTTTTCCTCATGATTATTTAGAACCCGTTGCACTTATCGGAAATGAACGGCCGGTCATTTTTTAAAGCACATCACACAGTCACCACTTAGAAAAGACCGAGGAATACCTCCAGGTGGTCAGGGATTTCCTAAAACAAGTTGATGAATATTGTTTAAAATTTATGAATAGATGGAGGTTGAATTATGTATGTGACCTGCGTATATGTCTGGGTGAAGCCGGAAAATGTGAATGATTTCATACAAGCGAGCTTGGAAAACCATAATTATTCAGCCAAAGAACCAGGTAATCTTCGTTTTGATGTCCTGCAAAGCAATAATGATCCGATTCAATTTCTCCTCTATGAGGCTTATGATTCTTTAGAAGCTGCTGCAGCCCATAAACAGACTCCCCATTACTTGAGATGGAAAGAAACCGTTGCGCCTTGGATGGCCAAACCACGAGAAGGCATACCCTATCGAGCCCTTGCACCACAGATTCCATTATCGTAAAATGAAATAAATATCTAACCTGTAAATCCACTTGCGGGCTTGATAAATCAAGCCCCTACAAAATAATTTAAAATGTAGGGGTGCAATTTATTGCACCCGATTAAGGTAGCGACATGCCATGACATGTCGAATCTTTTTTTCATCCTCATATGGTACTGCACAATTTTGCGCGTGAGGATCTCATCTTTTAGGTCTTTTCTTCATAAATACATTAAAGGATGAGATTCTCACGTCGGACAATACGCTCCACAAAATGACGAAAAAGACATGACCTTCTCCCACTCTCCCCCTCGGTCTTTTATTACCCTCATCTTTTGCTGCTAAAAAACCTCACGAACTAAACAAATTTATTCTTCTAATCCTAAATTTTTCTTCATCAGCCCCAAATCAGCCTCCAGCTGGCCTAAATTAAAATTCAAATCAAGTTCAACTGCCTTGTATTCTTCGCCTTTTCTGGGCCCATCTTCGATAATCTGCCATAGTATATAAGCTACCCGATAGAGATCGGATCCAACTTCATCGGCATTGGCAACAACCTCAACACGACCGATTTTATGAAACCAGGATAAATAACCAGGATAAATTGATCGGTATTCGGTAAGAACCTGTTGTCGGTGTGCTTCTTCATTAGGAGTTGGAGCTGGTGTTTGGGTAACAACCGGGGAAGGAATCACTTCGATTGGGGTTGGCTCAGCTATTATTGTTGGTTTAGGCGTAACGACTACAACTTCCTCTGGAGATTCTTCTTGACGAGAAATATATGCTTTTCCATGAGTGATAGCTAAAACCTTTCCAGTATTGGAATCTTTCATCTGAACTCGAATCTGATATTCTCCCTCTGATTCATAAGTGTGGGTTAATGATGTGCCACTGGTTTCTTCGACCCTTCCATCACCAAAATCCCAAATATAGCTCACCCAGGAAGGAGGATTATCCGATTGCACGTAAAAGCCATATTTCTTTTTACTCAAACCATCTAATTTCTCAGGATGCATCTGAAGATTATAGATTTTCAGATCTGACGATGAAACGAGAATCCCACCGATATCCACCAATAAGCTTAAATCTTTGATTGTTCCGGCAGGTACCGATTGAACCTTTCCCTCTATGACTCCTTTTTGAATTGAAATTGCTCCCGGTTGAATTTCGAAGATTTCTCCATTTATCTCCATACTAATCATTCCATCGGTCGGCATGGTAAACAAAAGGGGTTGATCATACATACCTGATGGACTATGAACGACTCGACCCTTGATGATACCTTCTCTTCCATCTGTTCCTGCTTCATTGAGAATAAAAGAATCAATTATAACTTCAATTCTTGGAATAAACCATTCTACTAATTTCTCGTTGGCATAAATAGCTGCCGGTATTAAACGCTGGGCTTGGCTTAAAGAACATTGATCATCAATTTCAGGTTTTGGAATTAGGCTTAATTTACCAAATAACGAAAACTTTTCCTGATAAAGCATTCGAACTAAATAGACTTTCCCAAAATAGTCATTTCGGTAATAATACCCTTCCCCATCAGTTTCCAAGTCCTCCAAACGTGGCGATGGGTATTCTGGCATACCATTACTGTTGGTTATTGCTTGACCTAGCGCTTTTTCAATACCCGCTATGGTATCAAGTGAAAAGTAATTTCGATTGGTGTAAGTTGCCACACAATCAAACAGACTTAAAACATTCAAGAAACCATCTTCATTTTTGGGAATTTGGTTAATTACCTCAACCAACTCTGAATCAGGAGAACCCAAGCAATTTTCAACAACCTTTTGATCAACAAATTCTTCATAAGGATCGGCCCGATATTTATCGGTGATATACTGCGTCCATTCAACGCCAGGATGGGAATCATTACGAACATGAGCAGGAACTGTCATATCGGCTAATAAATGCATGGTTTCACCCAATGACCTCCAAGCAGCTGCGAACAGTTTTTCCTTTACCGGCAAATTCGCCGACGAAAAAGCCAAAATCATAAATTCCTTCCCCTCATCAATCGAATAGGGCGAATACAATGCTCCCCACCATTTTGCATCTATTTTGGGATTGGTTCCCATAATAATTGACGTCATAAATTCATTGACATGATCGGTGAGATAGTTTGCTCCTTGATTAACACCTAATGGGTCATAAAAATGACGGAGTGACATGTACCTTTCCGGCTCATCGGCGGTATAGCCACCTTCTACCACCCATTGATACCATTTTCCTTCTCTTTCCCCTTCAAGAATGTCATCTTTCCAATCACCAGGTTGAATGACCGTGATCCCGGCTAAATCACTTCCGTTGGTAAAATCGTACTTGTTAAAGATGGAATCGCTTCTTCTATTATTTAAAAATGACTGAATGGCATAATAATTAATGGCTCGATGGGGTCCGCCCTCCATTGTTCGGGCTTGGTTATCGTTGTTGTAGGAAAAAACTGGAATGGAAAAAGAAGCAACCATAAAGACTACCAAAAATACTTCTATCAAAAATGCCCATTTCAATTTCATTTTATTTCCCTCCTTTCCTGGTTTATTTTAAATATTTTATTGAATAATTTATATTTATTGTTCCTTTTTATCCTGAAAATACATAGGTATGATAAATCAAGTCCCTATCAAAGAATATAAAATGGAGGGACACAATTTATTGCACCCGATTAATGTAGCGACATGCCATGGCATGTCGAATCTTTGTTTTCATCCTCATCCTCACCTTCTCCCATCAAGGGAGAAGGAACTCTGATTCGTCATTGCGAGGAACGGAGTGACGTGGCAATCTCTTGAGCTTAATCTTTTTTATTCTTCTCCCTTTGGATAAAGGGAGAGGGTTTGGGATTCGATTGGTTTCCAAAAACTCAAATCCCCCTAACCCCCTTTTCTAAAGGGGGAAACGATTCCTGGGTAAGTATTTTCATTCTCATCTGGTGCCACACAAGTGGCATGAGGATCTATCCTGAAAATACCATCAAATGAAATCCCCCATTGAGGGGGGGGGATCTCACCCGTTACCAAGCCCGGTTTCTAATTCAATAACTGATCCAGCGTAAATCGGTTGATACTGTTTGGGCATATTTTGATAAATCTGAGCCATGGCATGGAATCCAGTACAATGGCAGGGACTCACTTTTTGGATACCCATAGAAAGCAGGGTTTGAACCGTCCAATCCAACCGTTCTTGAGAAGCCTGGTAGAGATGGAATCCTCCGATAGCAAATAAAATTCGCTGATCCCCGGTAATTTTTTGAGCGTGCTGGAGTGTGTTCACGATTCCCCGATGAGCACAACCAGTAATAACCACTAAACCTCGATCGGTTTGGATAATTAAAGACAAATCATCCATCATTGGATCACAATAAAATTCTCCAGCGGTTTTCACCAATAAATCACCATCAATTTTTTCATAAGGATTGTTGAGCTCTACTTCACCGGTGGTTATGATGGATTGACATATTTCAAAAGTTTTTGTAGTTAGATGAAATTGTGCTCCTCTGCTCTCTAATTCTTCTCGACAAACCGGAATTCCAATATAATCTAAAGAATTTTGGTTTTCTTGGACATATTTTTTGGTCCAAATATCCGGGTGAGAAATAACTGGAACATCCCCAGTATATTTCAAGAAATCAGCTAAACCTCCTGTATGGTCATTATGCCCATGACTCAGAACCAAAGTATCGATCGATGAAAGATCGATTTTTGCTAGTCGAGCATTTTCGGAGGCCAGAGAGGTCATTCCGGTATCAAATAGAATTTTATGTCCTTGAGCTTCTATATAAAAACTAAGCCCCCATTCTCCCTGAAAACCGTAACCGGCTGTGTTATCAACCAAGGTATAGATTTTAATTTTTTCAGAGGGCTTCACACCATTTTTTTTCAGAACCATATATTTCACTCTCCAAGGATATCCTTATAGAATTCATGTAAATCCTTTTTTAATTGGGCATGGGCTTCTGGATTGGTATAGAGCATATGGCCCCCCATATAGACTCGATGGGTAATATTGTCCCGTCGTTCGGCTGGAAGGTCAAGGTGATTTACGCTGTAAAGAACAGAATCATATGGACATTCCAAATCATATATCCCACTGGCAATAAAAACCTTCAAAAAATCACTACGGTGCATTGATTTGGATAATTGATCACTTATATCTGGATACCCGAGGCTAACTGTTCCCTCATACTTTGATGCTGGACGCCCCGATTCCCAATTCCATTTTTCATACACTTCTGCTGAACCAGAAAGATAGGAAAGGTTGCTTTCGAATTGAAGATCATCTTTAAGATAATTGGCCATGCAAGACTTAAAAGGACCGCCTATCAAAAAGTAACTAGGATCATCTTCATCGGTATAGTCTCCAGGAAAGGTTACCCTGATATCATAAATACCCAGTGCTAAACCAGCATTGTTGAGCAACTCGGAAGCAAAATCATCTTCATAGACTCTTAAATTTTTTTCCCGAATGAAATCCTCGGCAATACCAGTATATTGACTTAATTTTTCAACAATTTTATCTCTCTCTTCTTCATTCATAGCACTTCCCTTCCAGAGTGCCTTTAAATAATGGTCTTCAACCCAAGCTCTGACTTCTCGCAACACCAAATCCAAATCTCCCTGGTAATCTGGATCAATTTTTTTATGATACCAGGCAGCGGCTGCATAAGTAGGAATGGTGAGCGCTAAAGCACGATCGTCTAATGAACTCCACTGAATCGTTCCTAAATCAAAAACCGGTGATATGAATATCAAACCTGATGGGTATACTCCAATATCTTGAAGAACTTTAGCTAGTCCTGCTCCTCGAACTCCACCATAGCTTTCCCCAGCTATAAAAACCGGTGATGTGCTCCTCCCGTTTTTATTCAAGTACAATTGGATGAATTGAGCAACACAATGTATATCTTCATTAACTCCCCAAAACTGGGTTGGATCAGTTCCATCAGTTACCCGACTATAGCCAGTCCCTACTGGATCGATAAAAACCAGATCAGTAATATCTATTAGAGTATTAGGATTATCAACCAATCGAAAAGGTGGAGCTATCAACCTGGTTCCATCAGCACTTTTTTCCACTACTCGTGGACCTAAAGCTCCTAGATGAAGCATCATTGATGCCGCTCCCGGTCCTCCGTTAAAGGCAAAAGTAACTGCACGTTTTTCCAAATTTTCAATTCCTTGTCGGTTATAGGCAATATAAAAAATTCGAGCTTGCTCGGTTTGGTTTTTTTGGTCAATAATCGGGATGAAACCAACCGTTGCCGAATAGGTGATTTCTTCATTATTATTGATCAACAAAGTATGATAGGTGACTTTTGTATCGTTCTCCGGGTTTGCTAATGCCATACAGCTTGGATTTATAGCCCTCAATCCGAAATATACAATGAGAAATCCACAAATAAGAAAGATCAACCAAATTTTTTTGTTTATGAAACAAGCACCAAAAATCATTTTAAATGTTCCTCCTCACCTCAAAGCTAAAACCGAGTTTATAATTTATCTTTTTGCTGAACTAGGAATAAGGAATAAATTAATCAATATTGTAATAGTTAAAGCATAATAATTAAGCCAAAAAAGAGGAAATGTTAGAATAACTTGTTTTCACTATTAAAACTCTCCTTTTAATAACAGAAAACTATCTTCTATTTTATACGAATATCGTCATTTTTAAGAATTTTAATAGTGTTAATTTTTCTTTTTAAATCTATTCGAAGATCTTGAATTGATAAAAAGGTAATAAAAATGGATTTGCTTTAATGAAGATTTAGTTTGATATAAATACTAAAGTTATCTTGAGCTTTCGTTTTTCGAGGATATGGGGATCTCATCTGATAGTTCAAAGTCAAATAATATTTATTACCTTTTCCTTTTCCTATTTAAAGAAAAGCTCTAATCAGTTAAACTCTATACCAAGAAATGATTAGGAGGTTCATTGCATGAGGAATACTGCCACAATTTTAGGAATAGTTGGTGGCATTTTAGGAATGATATTTTCTGCGGTGGTTATAATAGCCGGAATTGCCATGCAATTTGTAGGAACTATAATGCCTAACGAAGTTGAGGTTCCTATGAATATTCATCGTCTCTTACCCTTATTTGGGGATATGGTCGTTGCAAGAGGAATCGGTGCTCTGGTCTTTGCCATTATTGGCTTAATTGCTGGAATAAACGTGAAGAAACGGCATCAATTAGCAGGAGTTTTTCTTCTTATTTCCGCCATTGCTGGATATGTTTTTCTCTTAGTCGGTTTTATCGTTCCAGGAGTTTTATTTATTATAGGAGGTATTCTGGCTCTGGTTAGCAGAGATAGCGTTCCTGAGTATGAAGAAATACTTAGAGATCAATGATCAGTGAAAGGACCAAGATTAAGAAAAATACAGTGATAAGGAAAAATATCCTTATTCTATAGTTACGTCGTTTGATGCTGTGAAAAACTTATTTTTTCAAAATAGCACCTAGTCAAATCTTTTTTTGAAAGCTACACCAAGAGAACTCCATCAGTAATGGTAACCGCTTTACCACTGATATAAACCCGATCATCATCAATTTTGACTTTGATAACCCCACCTCTCTCTGAAGCTTGGTAGGCGATTAGTTCGGACTTATTGAGCTTTTTCTGCCAGTAAGGGCCTAATACACAATGAGCCGATCCGGTTACCGGGTCTTCATTGATTCCCAAAGAAGGAACAAAAAACCGAGAAATAAAATCATATTTTGGTCGATCCGATTGACAAGTAACGATAACTCCTCGAGGTACTGCTATTTTTAACGTTTCAAAATCTGGGTTCATGTCTTTTAATATCTCTTCGGTCTCAATTTCCACCAAGTAATCGTATTTACTTTTTCCAACATAAAGGACCGGTACTTTTAGGGCATCAAGCAATATTTCTGAAGGAAGCACTTTTTTTTCTTCAATGGCTGGAAAATTAAGCTCTATCCAACCCTCTTTATATTGAGCCGTTAATAAACCTCCCTTGGTGAAAAATAAAATTTCCTCATTTCTGGGGACAATCCCTTTTTCCCAGAGAACATGGGCACTGGCTAAGGTTGCATGGCCACACAAACCGACTTCAGTTTTGGGACTAAACCATCTCAACGATATTCCCATTTCTTTATTGAGCAAAAATGCTGTTTCAGAACAATTCATTTCTCGAGCCACATTCAGCATCCATTCATCACTTTTTTCTTCCATCAACAAACACACTGCAGCTGGATTCCCAATAAAAGGTTTATCGGTAAAGGCATCGATTTGAAATACTGGTATGTTAATCAATTTATATTCCCCCAAGATAGGTTAATTTTGAACTATTTTACTTAAATAATTGGTAATCTACCAAATCTTCTCTTTTCAATTTTATCGTATTTTTAAATTAATGAGAAAAAATTATCGGAGTGGGTTACTTTTTTTTACTCTCAACTATTATAATAGAAATAGTATATCAAAGTCTTAGTTCCTGAAATCCGATTTATATCTCAAAAAAACCTGAGGGAGGGAAATCGAATGTATTCATCACGATGGTTTTTCAAATCGTTTATCCTCTTTTTGTTCTTGATGACCATGCTTTTCATCAGTTCCTTTCTTTTCGCCCAAGAAAGTGAACAAAATCTGTTAATAAATGTGGAATCTTTACCGGTTCGTCCTGGTGAACCAATTACCATTGAGTTTAGTTCAGATTTAGTAAACCCCAAAGACTGGATTGGGCTATATAAAGCTGATGCGTCCGACCGGGATTACCTTGAATGGCAATATCTAAACGGCTTAAACAAGGGCTCTCTCATTTTCAATCCCGTCGCAGAAGAAGGAGCTTATCAATTCCGGGGTTTTGCTAATGATGGCATGAAATTACTAGGTAAAAGTGAAATTTTTGAAGCCAAAAAAATAAAAGTTGAGGTCAGCGGTTGGGAAGAGGTGACTATTGATTTTACAACTTTAACAATTCCCAAAAACTGGCAACCAATGCCCCCCGACGAAGAAATGGTTGGTTGGTACCAGGGAGACCCTTCTGATCCAGATATTGCTTTTGGAATTATCAATACAGCCGATATCGAAAATCAATTAAATTATATGACCATAGAACGGGAAAGTGAGAAAATAATAAACGAAGTTCCATTTCGTTTCATAGAAGGACAGATTCCAGACTCAAACATAAAAATATGGCTATTACTTTCGAAAAATCCTTTACATACTGAGAAAACCTATGGTTTCATAGCTGGTAGTCGCAATTTTCTATGGTCAGAAGCCGAACCGGTTTTCAACCAAATCTTAGAATCAATAAAAATTACCATCCCTGAAACAGGTGTGACTATCAATATACCAAAACAACCGGTTTACCCCGCTACCGAATTCAACATCGAATTTAGAGGAGTACCTGGCAATCCAAAGGACTGGATTGGTCTTTACAAAAATTCTGCTTCCGATCGGGATTACCTCACCTGGAAATATTTAGATGGGAAAACTTCTGGAACCATAACTCTTTCTGCTCCCGAAGAGGAAGGAGAATACAACGTTCGTATATTTGAAAATGACGGGATGACTTTACTTGGTAAAAGCGCTGTTTTCTTGGTTAAAAAATCAACTGTTCATACTAAACTTCAGTTAGAAAAAGATAGCTTCTCCCCTGGCGAAGAAATTAAACTCCTATTTTTTGCTCCTCCTGGACTTGAATCCAGCGCTTGGATTGGAATCATTCCCTCCGACATTCCACATGGTGATGAAAATGTTAACGATCAAAATGATTTAACCTATCAATATTTATCTGGACAAACACAAGGAGAAATGGTCTTTACTGCACCTTCTGAACCAGGAGAATACGATTTTCGTATGCACGACTCCGATTCCAATGGTAAAGAAATTGCCTCGGTGTCCTTTAAAATAGTTCTTCCCCAACCCAGCTTGTCGCTAAACAATAAAGTATTTAAGCCTGGCCAGACTATAACTGTGTCTTTCTTCAATGCTTCGACTAATGAAAGAGATTGGATTGGTTTATACAAAAAAGATGCCTCTGATAGGGATTATCTAACCTGGCAATATACCGACGGGAAAAAAGAGGGTTCACTCACTTTTGAGGTTCCTTCCGAACCCGGAGAATATGATGCTCGCTTTTTTATTAACGATGGGTATACCCGACTGGCAATCAGCGATCCCTTTACTGTGATTGATCAAGAATCTCCGATATTACCCCCTTCCCCACCAATTGGTTCACTTTCTCCGGAAACCGGTATGGTTCTTTATCTCCCTTTCGATAATGATTCCCAAGATATGAGTGGCTCGGGAAATCATGGATTCTCAACTTCTACTAAAATCGTTCTGGGGAAATTTGGAAAGGCATATGATTTCAATGGAATAGACAGTACAGTTATAACACCTCTTGACATCAACCCGGAAAAAATACCAATATTGTCGATTACTTGCTGGGTGTATCCCCGTTCTGGTAATGGACGCAGACAGATTTGGTCTCATGACGATGGCGGATATGATCGTTCGCTCCTGATTGAAAACGATGGATGGAGCGTTTTTATCGGCGGTTCTGACTGGGCAACCGGACAAAGTGTTGATTTGGACCAATGGCAGTTTCTTGCAGTCGTGTTTACCCCAACCGATGTTATTTTTTATAAAAATGGAGAAAAAATCTCCTACGGAACCACTGGTGTAACCGGTGTGATTAGCAACAATACTTTTACCTTAGGAGATAATCCAGCCGACTTTTCTGAATTCTTCGATGGACTCATCGACGAAGTGAGAGTTTACAATCGAGTGCTTAGCGATGAAGAAATTCAATCGATGTTTACAGTATCTGTATCTCCATCCCATAATGATAAATTAAATCCCTTTGAGATTGGTGAATGGATATCTGTCCAAAGAGGAAACTTTACCTTTGAAATTCCTCAACACTGGAAATCCACGGAAACTGATAATATGAATCTTGGTGGATGGTATGTCGGCGAAGATCCCAACCTGCCTGATGGTATTATTTCGGTAATGAAAGTAAGCTCTCTTGATCCAGTAAAAGAGGACTTAATTATTGATCACGAAAATAGTCTTATTATTGATAACAAAATGGCTCAATTTATTGAAGGGCATTACGTTCAAAACAAGGTTCGGGCTCGTTTTTACTTTTTTGAAAAAGTCAACGCTGAACAAGAAAATCTGCTCATTTTTTTAGCAGCTAAGGACTCACTCTGGAATTCTTTTTTGCCAATTGAAAAACACTTTATTGAATCGCTTAAATTTACTGATAAGACTATGTGAAAACAAATTATCAAATAGTTAAATCACTGGAATAATCACAGCTCTGGCTCTTCGCCACCTCACCGGAGGGAACCCAACAGAAGCATCAGGTTTGTTGGTCATCATTTCAATGACTATGGGTATTCTTGCCGCTATGGGTGCTGGTCTTTTGAGTGGTTTTTTAACCGGTTATTTAAGGGTACCCGATATGTTAGCAACGCTCGGCACTATGACCCTTTTAAATGGAGTAAATATTGTTCTCACCAAGGGATATACTCTAACCGGTTTCCCTAAGTCTCTGATTACCATAGGAAATGGTTTATTCCTCGGAATCCCAATACCATTTTATATATTTGTTATTTTTACTTTTATCTTATACATTATTTTGGATAAAACAACTTTTGGTTACAGTCTGTATATGTTAGGTTCCAATTATACAGCAGCTAAATTTTCAAATATCGATACCAAATCCATTATTCTTAAGGGATTCTTGCTCTCGTCTCTTTTTTCAGCTATTACTGCCTTCATCATGATTGGCCAGCTCAACTCGGTAAAAGCCAACTATGTTGAGTCCTATCTCCTGGTTTCTATCCTTGCCTGCTTCTTGGGTGGTGTAGATCCTTCTGGAGGAGTCGGTAAGGTGTCTGGTATGGTCGTTTCGGTGGTTATTCTGCAAGTTATTTCCAGTGGGGTTAATTTATTACGTATGGATCCTTTTTTCATCAGAGCTATGTGGGGTTTTATTATCATTGCAGTCCTTGCAATAAATTACTTTAATGAAAAATCCAAATCTCGAAAAAAAGCGATTTCCAGCCATTAATTGGCTCAATAGATAGAGGCAACATATTAATATTATACTGATATTTTCAATGAAAGGGAGGTAAAAAGTATGAAAGATGGCGATGTCATCCAAGTTGCTCATGTAGTAAAAGATCTTGATGCTGCGATGAAATATTTTTGGGAAGCTTTTCATATTGGTCCTTGGGATATTTACACCTTTGGACCTCCAGATGTCCGAGATTCTATGGTAAGGGGGAAACCTTCTAACCACAAATATCTCCTTGCCGTTACTTGGGCTGGAAGCATTCAAATTGAACTCATGCAGCCATTAACCGGTCGCAGTGTCTACGATGAGTTTTTGGAGAAAAAAGGCGAAGGTCTACACCATATAAAATTATTTTATGAGGATTGTCATAAAGCCCTTGTAGAGTTTAAGAAAAAGGGTATTGAAGTCATTCAAAGTGGAAAATTCGATGAGGACGAATTTTATTATCTTGATACCGAAGCATCCTTAGGAACAATTTACGAAATTGGTAACAATGGAAAAATTCGCGAGCCGGAAAGAAGGTATCCTGAAACTTAAAAGAGAAGCAAATAGGCCAAGAGGAAAGGGAACTAAAGTTTTTTGTTTTGAATTGCGTTTTGCTGGTCAAGGAAGGGTTTTAAGGATTTTATCCATTAATAAATGGCTATAATCAAGGTTTTTTTAATCATCTACAATTTGACATTTTTATAAGTTAAAGATAATATATTAACACCACGGATTCTGAGGAATCGGAGAACCGGAGAATTGGAAAAAAGAACCTCCCTTGCGAAAGTGAGTGTTCGAAACCTCTCTACCAGGAGAGAAGGAAGTCCGGTTCTGAAACACTGAGGGAGTTGAGTGGCCATATAATTTCCTTGGTGAGATGAAGGTAGGAAGGTTCGTTAGATTCCGTGGTCTTTTTTTCCCCCTCTTGACCCCCCTGTTAACCCTATTCCATTTTTTTCGTATTTAAATATATAAGTAGTTTGATTTTTTAAAGGGGGGAAAGGTCTTGAGTTTTAAATTATATCATTTCATAAAAATTTTAATTTTAATCATTTTCGTCGTTTCCCTTGTTGGTTTCACTTTCCTTATGAATAGCTGCACTCCTGAAGTATGTACAACATGGGCTCGGTTTTGTGCTGCCACTCTTATCGGAGCACCATCCCCAAATGAGATTAACGAATGTCCGTCCGAAGTCCTTATCTGTCCCGGCGAAACAGCCGTTCTATACTGGAATGTTTCAAGCGATGTAACCTCAATAAAAATTACCTCTGAATTCGGAACATCTTATGGACCATTTACAGCCTTATCTGGTTCTCAAAATGTGAGTCCTCTAGCCACCACCGATTATACCTTAACTGTCGAGGGTAATTGCAATTTTGAAAAAAAAGTGACAGTTCACGTTGTCGCTGGTGGTGAAACCCAAACCTTAATAGCTAAGGGAAGCCCGGAAACCGGTGTATGGGTCGTTGATGTATCGCCGGTCACAACCAGTACAAGTATAATTGTTAATCTCATCAAAACACTCCCTTGTACTGATGGAAGTTTTTGGAATAAATGGAGCTTGAAAAAAACTGACCTTGATTCTACTGTCACTTTTTTAGATGTTACTGACATTGAGACTTCAGCTAATGATATCCCTTTAGTTGGGTCATGGGAATTTACTCCCAAAGATGCAACCTATCAAAAAGAAACCGCCTGTTTTTCAGTAACGATTAAATGTACCGAAGTCTATCCAACTCCAACACCCAGCCCTCTTCCACCCTATAGCCCTCCACCACCTACCCATCAATAAATTTCTATAAATACGTTTTGTTTTAAATGGAAGGATTCTCATTTTTACCGGGAATCCTTCCATTTATTCCGTTCTTAAACAAACCCAATAGCCATTAACAGCTCCTTTTCAGTGATTTACACAATTCCTTAACACAGAAAGAATTTATTCCTACCATCCTCTTTCATTGTATTTACAGAACAGATTTTCTTGCTTATTCGCGGCACCAGATAGCAATGAAAAAGCAGAGGTGGCAAAGGTGCGAGGGGGAGAGGGCGAGAAAAAGACGTAAAGATGAGGTCCTCACGGCTTCTCAATACGAATCCTCAGGATGATACCTTCAGTGTCAGATGAGATCCTTACGCGGTAAAGCATCGCTCAGGGCGACTATTGAAAGGCACACACCCCTGAATCACTCCTCAATGGTGGAATGTATTTGATGGGATTCCCAGGATAGAAAATATTCCCATCTTTCTCAAGCAAGGTTAATCCCATTTTAAAATTCGATGATAAAATAGAAAAGACGAGATTCTCCAGTGAAGTCTCGTTGTTTTTTCAATTAAAATGAAAGTTGTGAATGGTATGAGTGTTATCGGATTAGACATTGGCACTTCTTCGGCAAAAGGTATTCTGCTATCAAATCGAGGCCAGGTTATTGGTAAGTCCTATCGAGGATATGCGGTTTCCTCAAAAAGTAAAAGCCACTTTGAACTTACTCCTAACCAGGTTTGGGAAGCTATAGTCTCAATCTTAAATGAACTCGCCTCTCTGGATAACAAACGGAATATAAAAGCAATCAGCATTTCCGCCATGGGAGATACAGTTACTCCCTTTGATCACCAATTGGTTCCCTTACATAACAGCCTTCTGGCTTTCGATACCAGGTCTGCGCGTGAAACAACCTTTTTGAGTGAAAAACTCGGAGAAAAATGGGTCTTTAAAACAACCGGTATGCCGATTCATTCAACCTACTCAGCCTGTAAGATATTATGGTTAAAGAATCATTATCCTCGAATATTTGATAAAACAGTAAAGTTTTTATGTTATGAAGATTTTATTGCGTCTCGTTTGGGGGCAGATTATACAATTAGCTATTCAAGCGCGGCAAGAACTCTGTTTTTCGATTTACATCAAAAATCCTGGAATGAGAAAATCTTAAACCTTTGCTCTGTACGGGAAGATCAGCTTTCTCGACCCTGTCCTTCGGGCATCTCCATTGGCCATCTCAGTAAAAAAGTTGCCAAAGAAACTGCTCTTTCAGAAAAAACCCAAATTATCTGCGGAGGGCATGATCAACCTTGTGGAGCAATTGGTATGGGTGTCGTTTCTGAAGGTTCGGCCTTGGACACAACTGGTACCATTGAAGTCATTCTTGTCCCATTTTCACAACCTCACCTCAATGAGACCATGTTCAATGCAAAAATTTGCTGTTATAACCATTGCTATCCCAATACCTACTGCTCTTTTTCTCAAGTTTTAACTGCTGGTGCTGCCTATCAATGGTTTAAAGACAATTTTTTCCAAACAAATAATGATCAAACAAAAGACTCTCAAGAGAATGTTTATCAAGTGATTGAAGCGAACATGCCAAGCCATCCTAAAAATCTTTATTTCATTCCCTATTTATCAGGGAGTGGAAATCCAACTATGAACCCAAACGCGAAAGGTGTTTTTTATGGTTTGACTTTAGCAACGAACAAAAATGACATAGCACGGTCTGTTCTCGAAGGGATAACTTACGAAATGAGGATCAATCTCGAACTGATGGAATCTATATCAGGAACTACAATTCATAAAATGAAATCGGTGGGCGGAGCGTCACGATCAAACTTTTGGCTTCAATTAAAAGCGGATATTACCGGTAAAACAATATTATCTTCAAAAAATGTGGAAGCCGGCTGTTTAGGAGCAGCTATTCTTTCCGGTATCGGAGTCGGTATATTTACAAATTTCGAAGAAGGTATTGATGCTGTCAATCGAAATTTAGAATATCAGGAATTTTCTCCAAATAGAGAAATGAATAAAGTGTATAATGAAAAATACCATGAATATAAAACACTCAATAAAACTATAAGTCAACTGTTTTCTTTCATTTAATATCAGTTTTGGATGGGAAAAAACTTCTAAAAAAGCATTTTTTCCATTTTCAATGAATAACCGAAAATATTGACAACACTACTTCAAAAAAACCATATTTTTTTTCGAAACAATATGTCTCTAAGTTAAAAACCTAAGAAAGGATAACGAATATGTCAAATCAAGCAAAAAATATTATCATTTGGGGAGCAGGAAAGATTGGTCGAGGATTTATCGCAGATTTATTTTTTAAGGCAGGATACAACTTAACCTTTGTCGATTCCAATTGGGAGTTAATAAAGCAATTAAATTCCCAAAAGCAATACACTATAGTAAACCTCCCCAGTCTTGAAGAAAAAGAAGAAGTCATTATTAAAGATTTTCAGGCTTTTCATATCAGCGAAAAAGACCAAATTTTCCAAAAAATAAATGAACGTTCGATTTTATCACTGGTTGTCTTCCCATCAGCTTTCGAACAGATCGCCAAAGACATTGCTTTAATTATTGAAAAACGATCTATGAATAAAATTAATCGTCCTCTTGATATTCTCATGAGCACAAATACCTTTCAGCCCTCAGAGCAATTCAAAAAATATCTTTTTAAAGAGCTTTCTAAAGCCGGAAGGGAATATTTTTACCAATATATTGGGTTGGTAGATACCTTAATTATCCGAATGGGAATTGAGCCCACTCCAGAAATGAAAGAAAAGGATGCGCTAACCGTTTTAACCAATGGATACCCGGAACTTACCTTGGATAGAAAGTCATTCAAGGGAGAACCACCCCAATTTAAAAGCTTTGTTTACACCACCAATATGTCGCACGAGGAAAAGAGAAAAATGTATACCTATAATACCATTCACGCTGTGTATGCCTACCTGGGAGAGCAAAAAGAATATCAATATATTATTGAATCCATTCAAGATCAAGCAATTCAACAAATGGCAGTCGAAGCACTCAACGAATCAAGCCGAGCGCTACAAAAAGAGTTTGGTTATTCTGATGAGGAAATGAAGGAATGGAATAACCGAGTTCTAAAAAATATGGCAAACCCCATGTTAAAAGATAAAATTAACCGGGTAGGAGCCGATCCCATTCGAAAGCTGAAAAAAGAAGATCGGCTTATCGGACCTGCTCTCATGTGCATCCGAAATGGCATTATGCCCTATTTTCTGGCGAAAGCCGTTGCTGCTGCCTTTCTTTTTGTTTCAGAAGAAGATCAAGCATCACGAACCATTCAGGAATACTTAAAAAATCACTCGATAAAAGAGGCCATTCGAGAGTTTTGCCAGCTTGATCGGGAAGTTGAATTGATTCAATTGATTTCCGATCATTATCAAAAACTCAGTGAAACAAAAAATGTAAATGAAGATTTATCCAGAATAAAAGTAAAAAAACAACTTTACGAAATTGGGTTTGAGTACGAAAAGGAATATCGAGGGTGTGCTCAATGCCTCATTGCCGCTTTCTTTAAGTATGTCGGAAAATCAAATCCTTCTCTCTTCCAATCAGCGAGTGGTTTTTCCGGAGGCATGGCGATTACTGGCGACGGTCCCTGTGGTGGTTATTCAGGGGGCACAATGATAATGGGAAGCTACGTCGGAAGGCGACTTGAAAAATTAGACATTGATGGTGATAAAGAAACCCAGTACAAAGCCTATGAAATGGCGCAAAAACTCCATGATAAATTTATTGAAACCTATGGAAGCGTGATTTGTGCTGACATTCACAAACAAATCTTCGGAAAATCCTTTTGTTTAAAATCAAAAGAAGTTCGAAAAGAGTTCGAAGAAGCTGGAGCTCACCTCGACAAATGTACCACAGTTGTAGCTATGGCCGCCTCCTGGGTAGCCGACATTCTAAGGGATGAAGGATATTTATAGTATTTTTATTTGATTTTTTTTATATTTTTGATTCTTTAATAATAAATTATTTAATTTAATTAAAAAAATAAAAATACTATTTAAAACCATTGAGTGAATAATTGATATATTTTGAGATTTCGATGTTTTTTCATTATTGGTCGTGTATATTAGTTATAATGATTTAAATTCTGTTTTAGGAGGTGATAGTGACAAATTTCTCAAAGTAGCATTTTTATCATTTATAAATAATTAAGGAGGCTGAAAGAATGAAAAAATCACTATTTGTACTCTTATTAATCACAATAACTATGAGTTTATTGTTTATCCCCGGTTTAGCTTCTGCACAGAATAAAATTACCATCAACGTTCTCACCCAACCCCGGCGAGAATGGGAACTTCTTGAGCAATACCTCCCAGAATTTGAAGAAAAAGAAAATATCGATGTTGTGTTTCATTATTTTGCTGAATTAGAACGAAGATCAAAATCCCGTCTTGATGCCTCAACCAAAGCTGGTCAATATCAGGTGTATTACATGGATGAAGCCAATGTCGCCGAGTTTGCAGTCAACAACTGGTTAGTCCCCATTAAAGATTATTACCCCGAAGAAAATGATTTCGCTGATTTTTCCGAACCACTAGTAGCTGTTCTAACTTTCAATGATATAACCTACGGTGCTCCAATGACATTTGAAGGAAATGTTATGTTTTATCGGAAAGATCTCTTTGAAAGAGATGGGATTGCCGTCCCACAAACCCTCGATGAGTACTTAGAAGTTGTCAAACACTTCCATAATCCTCCTGAGCTATACGGAACCGCCGTCCGTGGACTTCGTGGGTCGGGAATGAACGTCTGGAGATTTAGCCCCTATCTCAAGATGTTTGGCGGTCAGTATCTTGATGAAAATGGAGTCCCAGTTTTTAATTCGCCAGAAGCCGTAAAAGCAGTTGAGTATTATATTGAACTCATTAAACACAGCCCTAGTCCTACCCTTTCCTGGTCGGATGCAATGGATAACTTCAATGCCGGAAAGGTTGCAATTGTTGAATATGCCAACCTAAAAATGGATTACACTATGGATCCCAAAGGATCGGTTGTGTACGACAAAGTAGGCTACTCAAAACCAGTCGCCGGTCCCATGGGTGCCATCTCCAATACTGCGGTTCATGGTTTGGGAATTTCTGTTGCAGGTTGTCCAACTGAAGAACTAAAAGTTGCTGCCGGAAAGTTCATAGGTTGGTTTACCAGTAAAGAAAATGAAATTCGGAAGGTTGTAGCAGGTTCTGGTCTCACCAACGCACGTAAATCAACTTTTGCCAGCCCCGAATTTGCCGCTGCCTATCCGGCAGAATTTGTTGAAGCCCAGGTTGAGATGATGAAAATTCAACAAATGTGCATACTACAAATACCGGAATGGCCAGAAATTGGTGATTATCTGGGTGTCAAGCTCGAAGAACTCTTCACTAAAGCTTATGCCGGTCAATCATATGATATTCAGGCTGCTTTGGATGATGCAGTTTCTTATGCAAAAGAAGTCTTAGGAAAATAGTTGTTTTTCCGTGAGAAAGGGGGTTCTCTGAAACCCCCTTTCTCACTTTTTAAAAAATCAATAATAAGATTATTCCCTATTTATTTAAACCGCATGACAAGAAGGGGGCTCAATAGTGACCAAAAAACAATTTTTTTTAGTGTTTATGATTCCAACTTTTATTATTCTGTTTTTTTTAGCCTTCTATCCACTGCTCAACGCTTTTTATTATTCACTGCAAAATTGGGACCTAAGAAATTCCCGCCCAATTCGATTCGTCGGATTGAAAAATTATATACAACTCTTCACTGATGGGCGTTTTCTCAATTCTCTCCGTATTTCTTTGTTTTGGTCGGTTATTACTGTTGGATTTTCGGTTTTTTTTGGTGCCGGATTGTTAGCTCCTCTAATAAACGATAATGCAAAAGGTGGTTTTAGAACCATCTGTCTCTTTATCTTTATTATTCCTGCCCTGCTTCCCCGTGTGGGGGCAGCTTATATGTGGCGATTAATGTATTCGTCATCAATTGGAATCATTAATTACTTCTTAAGCTTTTTTAGAATCGGACCTATTGGCTTCTTAGAAAATCCCACCTATGCTCTTTACTCAGTAGCGGCTATCGACATCTGGCAGTGGTCCTTTTTGATTGCGGCTTTAACCATTATTCTTTTACAAGATATTCCCAAGGAAATTGTCGAAGCTGGCTCACTCGATGGAGCCAAAAGGTGGCAACTCTATCGCTTCATTATCTTCCCGGTGATTATTCCGCCCTTTCTCTCAATCTTTTTTATTAAAATGATGGAATCCCTCCGTTCGTTTGATTTCATATTTGTGCTAACTGCAGGTGGTCCTGGTATTGCTACCGAAACTTTGGATATGTATGCTTATTGGCAGGGAATTGGTTCAGCAGGTCGGGTCTCTTACGCCTCTTCAATGTCAATTGTTATGCTGGTGATCACCATTGTTTTGATTACTATCGTATGGAGGGGGCTAGTCAGATGGCACGATTAAATGGAAAGAATATTTTCTATAAAATTATCATAATTATCGTTCTAATCATTGCTTTAGCCCCGATTCTCTGGATGTTTTTGTCTTCGTTTAAGTCAAGGGTTGATATCATTAGTTATCCTCCTAAGTTAATCTTTACTCCAGTAATGGATAACTATAAAAGAGTTCTTCAAATGCCAACTCTTATGCACGGTCTCCGTAACAGTCTTATCATAGTTCCCATATCGCTTCTCTTGGGTTTTATTTTTGGGGTTCCCGTTGGATACATTTTTGCTCGGATAAAGTTTAAAAGAAGTGCCGATCTTCGCTTTTTTATCCTGTCTTTAAGATTCATGCCTCCGGTCGCGGTTGCCCTCCCTTTTTTCTTGATTTGGATGCGGTTAAGGCTTCTGGACAGCATGCCAGCAGTCATATTTACATATCTGACCATTGCAATTAGCACCATGATCTGGTTAACAATTGAATGTTTCAAGCAGGTGCCCGTTGAATGCGAGGAAGCTGCTCACTTAGAAGGATGTACCCAATTTCAAGTCTTTTCTCGCATAGCTTTACCTTTAGCAATTCCCAGCATCTTGGGTATGTGTATCTTTATCTTTATTCTTTTGTGGAATGAATTCTTCCTAGCCTTTGTCATTACTTCTCAACGTGCAGTGACTATGCCGGTTGCTTCAGCTGCTTTTGCGGTGGTTGGAATGGAAGTTCCTTGGGGACAAATTTGCGCATCGGTTATCCTTCTTTCCATCCCACCTTTGATTTTGTCCTATTTCTTTGTGAAATTCCTTCCTTACTTCTTTAAGGTTAATTAAACAATTAAAAAGATCCTCATTGATTTAAATTGATATGAGGATCTTTTTAAAACATATCCTTATTTTAATTCCAAATCACTCTAAAGATTCCATTTGACTACTTATAAAACATTCTCAATGTCTGGGGTTTCCAAGGATATAAAGCCAGCAGTGGATTCATTCGATAGCAAGCTGGTTTCGAAAAAACCTCATGAAAAAGGTAAAAGGAATCAAAATTTTCCTCAATGACTTGTTCAAATGAATCGTTTCCCAAATCATCGGCGAAGGGGTTTTCATTCTTATAATTCCAATCACTCACGTTTTCCCTTATCCTCCTTTTTACCCAGTTTTTCCCTCATTTTGGTATCTGCCTGTAAGTTTTGAAGGGAATAATAATCCATAAATCCAAACTTTCCCTCTCGCAGACTATGTGACAACGCTTTGGGAACCTCGGCTTCAGCTTCAACAACTTTTGCCCTCATTTCCTGGGTATAAGCTAACATCTCCTGTTCTTTGGCAATAGCCATGGCTCTCCTTTCCTCGGCTTTGGCTTGAGCAACTCTCTTATCGGCTTCAGCTTGGTCAGTTTGTAAACGGGCTCCAATGTTTTCTCCAACATCAATATCAGCAATATCTATAGAGAGAATTTCAAAAGCTGTACCAGCATCCAAACCTTTTTCTAAAACGGTTTTAGAAATAGAATCTGGATTTTCTAACACTGCTTTGTGAGTAAGCGATGATCCAATGGTGGTTACAATGCCCTCTCCAACCCGAGCGATTATAGTCTCTTCGGTTGCTCCACCAATCAAACGATCAATATTAGTACGGACAGTAACTCGAGCCTTTACAATAAGCTCTATTCCATCTTTGGCAACTGCTGCAACTTCCGGTGTTTCAATAACTTTAGGGAGAACACTCAACTGAACCGCCTCTAAAACATTCCTTCCAGCTAGGTCAATGGCACAGGTTCTTTGAAATGAAAGCGGTATGCCTGCTCTCTCGGCTGCAATCATTGAAATAACTACTCTGTCAACATTCCCTCCAGCTAAATAATGAGCTTCCAACAACTCGGCATCAAGCTTTATATCAGCTTTGGTTGCTTTAATAAATGGTAGTATAATGCTCGCGGGAGGAACACGCCTCAGTCTCATACCGATTAAGTTAAGAATGCTAATTTTCACCCCAGCCGCTAAGGCTGATATCCAAAGTCCCAATGGAACCAGTGAAAAAAATACAATAACCAGAATCAATATAATGATTGCCGGTACCAAGTATCCGGTAATATCCATATATTTACACCTCTCTCTTAATTTGGACTATGATCCGGTTCCCTTGCACTTCGTCAACAGTTACCACTTTGCCCAGTTCGATAAATTCACCACGAGTAACCACGTCATATCGCTTGCCATCAATTTCCACTATACCCGAAGGCCGGAGTACAGACTTAGTGACTCCCTTCTTCCCAATCAGGCTCTGGTAATTTAAAATTTTTTCTTCGGGAATTTCCTTTTCTTTCTCTTTTTTATGTAACCCCAGTTTTTTCCAAATGGGATTATTGGGTAAAAAGAAAAGGAGGATTAAAAAGATTCCTCCCATTATAGCGATATAAAATAGTAATTGGCTAAAAGCAATTTCCCAGAATAGAATGCTGGTAGTCCTTAAAACCATATAGAGAGAAATCACTAAAGCACCAATACCAGTAATGCCCGTTATACCAAAGCCCGGAATGACTAATAATTCCAAGGCTAATAAGAGTATCCCAACCACAAAAAGCATTAAAGGCTCCCATCCGGCGAGACCGGCAAAATATCTCCCTCCAAAAAAGAGAAGCAAAGCAATAATACCGGCTATACCCGGGAATCCAAACCCAGGTGTCATTATTTCAAGAAAAATTCCTCCAAAAGCAATAAGGAGTAAAATTGGAATAATCGTGGGATGGGTTAAAATCCGAGCTAAAGTTTCCGACCAGGAAGGAGATGGTGTAACAACAACCGGATCTTCTAATCCCAATGCCTTAAACACTTCTTGCTGGTTTTGAGCTAGATGATCGGCAGCTCCTCTTTCTAAGGCAGTTGTTGCCGTCAGGGTTAACAATTCCCCCTTCTCTTTTAAACCAGCTATTTCTACGTTTCGATCCACCATTGCAGCGAATAGCTGAGGGTCGCGATTACGAGCTTCTGCTAAAGCTTCAATTTGCCCCCGAATTGCTGAAACAGTTTTGGGATCAGGCGGGGTTTCTGCCGTCTCCTGGCCGGTTCTCGGTTCAGCGGCTCCCATGCTTCCATCCGGTACCATAATAATCACTTCACTAGCCAGTGCCAAAAAGACACCCGCCGACCAGGCTTTTGAGTTAATAAAAGCCACGGTTTTCATTGGAGCTTGCATGATCAGGTCTTTCATAAAGAGCATAGCATCAACCCGTCCCCCGAAAGTATCAATTTCGAAAACGACGATTTCAGCACCCTGTTTTTCAGCCTCGGAAAGAGATCTCTTAGCAAAGCTGGCCAACCCCCATTCAACGGCTCCAAAGTCAGGAATATCCTTAAGTGGAATCCAAAAAACCACAGGTTTTTCAGCAGAATAAGCAGATAAAGAAAGGGATAAAACAATCAGTATCAACATTATAGAATAGTGGAATATTCTCATTGTCTCTCGAAAAATAAGTTTTTCTTTCATACTCAATAAAGCAATTTTCATTTAATAATATTCCTTTATCTCGTTTTTTTCAAACATAATTAAATATTCTTATTAACTATTTTATATATGATAGCTTTTCGATTCAATTTAGCAAAGAATAACTTAATAAAAACATTGCACTTTTCGATGAAAAAAATCATTTAATTTTGGTCAACTTTCCGGTTATCAGTTAATAATAACATAAAGTAATTATAACCTTTTTCCGGATTAAACCTGGTAGTATTTTATAAGACTAGATGAGGAAGAAAATCTATATCTAAATCCGTCATTGCGAGGAGTTCAACCGTTCTTCGGTTGGACAACGTGGCAATCTCATTTAGCCAATTTGTTATTCAAAGGAGGTCGGTAGAATTTTACCAACTAAGGCGAGAGAGAGTCTCATCTTTTCCAATTCTTCAAATCCACAATTTGTTAAAGATGAGATCCTCACGGATTAAAAACGATTCCTCAGGATGACGGAATAAAGAGTTCCTCTTTCACCAGGAGAGAGAAAAAAAGAAAAATGGGGTGAAAGCCATGATGAGGAAGTAATTTTTTTATTACTGTATTATCCCGGTAAATTTTCAACTTCCTCTCCCATTTTTAGATATACTAAAAAAATATGAAGTAATATAATAAATCTATATATTTTAGTTAAGGAGGGAAAAAGATGAGAAAATTCATTCTGTGGTTGTCTTTTTTTACCTTGTTTTTCGTTCTGTCAATAGCCGTTGGTTGCAATATCAATACCCTTTCACTCAATCCACCCCCCCTACCAGCTGGTCAACAACTCCCATCAACTATAGTCAATACGAATAGAACGATAGGAGCAGGTGGTGGTTTTGCAGAAGTAACATTTCTTGCCAATAACGGGCAAAGAATTCGAATCACCTTAACCGGTTCAAGCTCAATGATGGAACCTTACGGTTCCCTTGAATATCCAGATGGGATGACGAGTATCTATACGCCAGACTTGGGTAGTTCATTAAATGGTGTCAATATCTCTGAACTTATTCTCACCCAATCTGGAACCTATACATATATTATTTTTGATGGATCAAATATCGGTGGACCGGTCAATATTAAAATCGAGGTGATTTAGAAAATTCTTAAAATTCGTTTAAATAATTATCAATGAAAATAAGCAATGCGAAAAATATTCTTTTTAAATCAGATTGCTTATACTATTCTCCTTTTTATTATCGTACTATCGGGAGTAACCTATTGCCAAGATTTGATAAACCAAAACCTTTCTGATAGTGATTCTTTTTTTTATCGAGATGAGATGCGACATTTTATCCAGGTAATTTCCCGATATTCTCATCTATTTCATCCCTATTTTATAATTGTTCCTCAGAATGGACTTAGCCTTCTTACTAGTAATGGCGAACCGGAAGGTGTGCTGATCTCCAAATACCTCTCAGCAATAGATGGGGTTGGCCAAGAAGAATTATATTTTGGTTTTCTTGGCGATGATGAACATACACCGGAAATCATAACTTCAAATTGGCTTGGTTTCTTGAATAAAATTCGAGTTTTGGGTAAAGCAGTCTTAGTTACCGATTATTGCTCAGAGCCTTTCAACATCAAGAACTCCCTTGAAAGTAACAATTTACAGCAATTTATTAGTTTCCCTGCTGAAAGCCGAGAACTCAATATTATTCCGGATAACTCTTCGGTGCCCTATCGTGCAAACTCCGAAAATATTGAAAAAATAATTCATGCCAAGAATTTTCTCTATTTCATTAATCCTTCAAGCTTTTCTAATACCGAAGAAATGATTGAAGCTCTTTCTCGCACCAATTACGACCTATTCATAATTGATGCCTTTTTTTCAAAGGATGAAATGTTTACCCATGAAGATATTGACCATTTAAAAGAAAAAATGAATGGTGGTAAGCGTTTAGTCCTATCCTATCTCTCAATTGGAGAAGCAGAAAATTATCGCTATTATTGGCAAAAAGAATGGGATATCAATCCTCCACCTTGGTTAGAAGAAGAAAACCCAGATTGGAGTGGAAATTATAAAATTCGTTACTGGGATAAAAATTGGCAGCAAATAATTTTTGGAAATCCAGATGCTTATCTTGATAAAATACTCAAAGCTGGTTTTGATGGAGTTTACTTAGATTTGATTGATTCTTTTGAATATTTCGAGGAACTTCAATAAATAGAATTGATTGGAAATATCAATCCAATAAGTATAATCATCTATGTTAACGATAACCTTCTCACCTTTTATTATAAAACTGTCATTCTTATCGACACTTGAGTCAACCTTAAATTGCTCCGGTTCACAATAACAGGTTCCTATTTGCAAATAATTATGTTCACAGCTGGGTTCATTTCTTTCTCCTTTAATAAATTTGTGATAACATCCCGAAATGGAGCTTATTTGTTACAAGGAGATGAAGCGTGGATAAAACTTATTACGATTTACTGGAACTCTTCTCAGAAAATGGTTGTCCAATTTGCAGTTATAAAAAAACTTTTGAAGAACAATCTTTAGATGGATTATTCTATGAATTTGTCACCGATCCAGAGATCCGTCAAAAACTCCGCGATCAAGGAGGTTTTTGTCAGGATCATTTACGAAGGGTTTTCGATACTCGACCATCAATTTTGGGTATGAGTATTGTCTATGAGGATTTGCTCAATACCTATTTAAAAAATGAAAACCATCCCACCCTAAAAAATTGTCCACTCTGCAATCTTTGGAAAGATAAAATCCATCATCTTGAAAATATTCTTCAAAAGCATTGGAAGGATTTTAAAAATGTCTGGGGAAAATATACCTTCGTTTGTATCATTCACCAAAATGAATTACAACTTACTCCTTCAATTTCATCGGAACTTAGGGAACAGACTCTTAAAAGTCTAAAAAATATAGACGAAAATCTTAAATCCTTCATTCAAAAATTTGATTATCAAGCAAATAAAGATACCATCTCAATTGAAGAAAGCAATTCCTGGCAAGAGGTTTTAGAATTTTTTGCCAGTCAGCGATTAAGAAAATCTCATCGTATACATAGTAGAAAGTAGTTTTTTATAGATGTATCGATGCGCTCCTCACTTTGACGCTTTTAGATAAGTATTTTATCCTCATCTGCTACCATCAAGTAGCATGGCTATTTATTCGATAAATTTTCTGATTCAAATAGTATATTTATTTTTTGTCTAACTTATTAAATATATTAATTCTATTCTAAAGGAAATTTCTTTTTTGCCGATAATATATGAAAAAGTATGGGTACCTGAAAAGGCAAACTTTCCTAAAGGAAAAGGCGCAAAGCTAAGAGCCTAAAGCGTTTATATGCCATGGCAGTCGAGCCGCCAAAATCCACCTAAAAAACGAAATGATGACTTGTAAAATACGAACCATTTCCATAGGAAAGTTTTCCATAGGAGGATTTATAAAATGGCTCGTAAAGATAGTAAATCTCCAACTTCAAAGAGTGATATAAGCCAGCAATTTGACAAAAAAAGCTTAGATGAGGTTGAAACTGATCACTTTTTATCAAATGGCCTCTTTATACCTGAAAAAAAATCAACACCTTCTACTCCGATTTATCTAAAAGCAAACGAAAAAAGTAATTTATCAGTTTGTCTTGAAAATGAAGTAAACCTAAGAAATAAAAATGAATTTTCTGAAGATTCTGCACAAAAAGAACCGACTCAAATCGAAAAACCCTGGGGATATTATGCCATTATCGACCAGGGACCTCACTACAAGGTTAAAAAAATTGTTGTTTATCCTGGTTACCGTTTAAGCTTACAAATGCATTACCATCGCAATGAATACTGGTTGGTAGTCAAAGGAGTAGCATTGGTCACCGTTGGAGATCAAACCTTCATTTTAGATCCGAATCAGAGTACCTATATTCCCATGCAGACCTTCCACCGAATGGAAAATCGCGGCGATGAACTCCTGGAAATAATTGAAGTTCAAAACGGTAATTGTATCTCCGAAGAAGATATTGTTCGTATTGAAGACGATTTTAACCGAAGTGAAATAATTTAGCTTTAAACCAATAAAAAAAGTTAGGTAAGATGCTTGAACTGGTCGTTGTTTTTAAGTTCCTGTATTAACTCTTTGATTTTTTGATCAAGACTTTTGTGCATCACCAAAACAGCAGAATCCGATTCAACAATAATCAAATCATTAACTCCAAAGGTTATAATTGGTTTTTGGGAATAGATAATATTATTTTGACTCTGTAATCCATAATAGGAACCAATGGATAAATTTTTTGATTTATCCTGAGAAAATACTTTTTCCAGTGCCGACCAAGATCCAATGTCGTTCCATTGGAAAGTAGCTGGGATTACCAACACTCTCTCTGATTTCTCCATAATACCGTAATCGATGGAAGTCGATGGAAGTGTATTGAATACCTGAGATTTCACGGTTTCTAACTCTGGCCTTCCCCAATAGTGTTGAATGGTGTTAAGTCCCTGAAAAAGACTGGGCATATGGGTTGTTATTTCTTCTAAAATGGTTTGAGCTTTCCAAATAAATATTCCACTGTTCCACAGATAGGTAGGATTGGAAAAATAGTAATTTGCTTTTTTAATATCCGGCTTCTCAATAAATCCAAGCACCTGACAGGCTTTTATATCTTGTTTGCAAAATTTTTCATCCCCATAATGGATATAACCATAACCAGTGTGGGCTTCAGTTGGTGTTATTCCTAAAGTAATCAGATAATCTTTCATCCCGACTTCACAACCAAAACGAACAACTTCACGAAATCTTTCTTCATCGAAAATCAGGTGATCAGATGGAATTACAATCATGACTTCATTGGGGTTCTTACGAGCTATTGTGAGTGCACCTAACCCAATACAGGGAGCAGTATTTCTCCCAACTGGTTCAAGGATGATATTTTTTTCTAATAAATAAGGAACTTCCTTTAAGATTTCGGATTTAAAATTTTCCTGGGTTACCACATAAATACCGTCTTCTCCCACCAAAGGAAGAACTCGGTCAACAGTCATTTGAAAAAATGTTTTGTCCATTAACGCTGTAAATTGTTTTGGTTTTTTTGAGGTACTTAACGGCCAGAGACGCTCACCTTTCCCACCAGCCATTATAAGGGCAATCGGCATAATCATCATCTCCATTTACCATCATGAAAGAATAATCATATTATATCCTTCCCAGCTATCTATCGACTCATTTTCTGATAATTGCTAAAACATAACCCGGTTACACATAATAAAATTCACCATTTGTCCGATAAACTATCATGGAGGGAGAAATAATGAAAACATTCTTTCTAGTAGTATTGTTTATTGTTACCATAACCACTATTAGTTTTGGTTTTGAGAACTTGGAATTATATCATCACCTATATAAATCAGATACCCTTTATTTGAAAAACCAGTATTTCGTCCAAAAATCTTCTAAATTTCTAATAGGTGGGCTCAATTTTCATACATTCTTTGAAAATATTATAGGTGGAAATTTCTATCAACGTTTTCGAATTTATCTCTTAACTCTTTCTCTCATCCTGGTAGGGGTCTTTTTTGGGGTTTTTTACTCAAGAATGACTCAACCCCCAATAAAAAAATGATTAGTAAACCCATAGGTGAAATATTACTTGAAAAAAATTTAATAACCAAAGAACAGTTAGCTCAGGCTCTTGAACTCCAAAAGGAAACCGGGAGTCTTTTGGGAGAAATTCTTATTTCTCTTGGTTTTGTAAATCCTATCCAACTCTATCAGGTTATCACCCAACAAGGTTCTTTTGAATACGCTGGAGAAAATTTAAAACTTCTTACTCAAAAAATCGATCCGGAACTGCTTTCGGTTTTTAGTTCCCAAGACTTTTTTCAATTTTCCTTTTTCCCCTATCGCTACAATCAGGATGAATTAGAAATCCTTACTCCCAACCCCAAAAACTCTTCTCTTCAACATTTTTTAGAGAAAAAGTTTCCTGAAAAAAAACTGGTTTTTAAATTGATCACGCTCTATGAATTAGATTGGCTGGCTCACATCTTTTTTAAAGATAAATTTTTACAAGAAGCAACTTCCGGTCTTTTTTATCGCTCTCCAGAGGAATCAGCAATAAGAGTCTTTACTCCTGTTCAGTGGATTGGCTTAGGATTTTTGTGTGCTCTCATTGTTATTGGCATTTTTACTCTCCCCCGATTAACTGTCCTAATTTTATTGGGTTTAGCTAATCTTTTTTATGCAATGAATGTAATATTTCGATTCGTACTGAGCTCTTCCGGAGCAAAGCTTGACGCAACAAGCTCGTTATTCAAAAAAAATGAGGATCAGATTCGTTCCGGTGATCTTCCCATTTATAGCATTTTATTACCTCTTTACTACGAACCACAAAGCGTGATTCGTCAACTGACAACCGCTATCCGAAATCTTGATTATCCACCTGAAAAACTTGATGTCATATTTCTTATCGAAGAAGATGATCATGAAACCTTGATTCATTGTAAAGCCGAAAAACCACCTTACAACGTTCGCTTTGTCATTGTTCCCGAAGGAATACCCAAAACCAAACCTCGAGCCTGCAATTTTGGGCTGGCTTTTGCACGGGGTGAATTTCTCACTATATATGATGCAGAGGATATCCCAGAAAGAGATCAGCTAAAAAAATCGGTAGCTTATTTTCGCTCATCATCCCCGGATATTATGTGTTTTCAAAACGCTCTCAATTTCTATAATGCCAACCAAAATTTCCTCACTCGATTATTCACTTTAGAATATTCCTACTGGTTTGATTACCTCCTTCCAGGTCTTTATATCAATCATTTACCCATACCTCTCGGAGGAACATCCAATCATTTTCGTACCCAAATCCTACGAGAATTAGGAGGATGGGATCCGTATAATGTTACTGAAGATGCTGATTTAGGCATGAGAGCCAGCTATCGAGGCTATCGGGTCGGAGTTCTTCCTTCAACAACTTTTGAAGAAGCGAATAGCCAGATAAAAAATTGGATTCGACAACGTTCACGATGGCTGAAGGGGTACCTACAAACTTTTTTAGTTCATAATCGCCATCCTCTCCAGGTTATCCGAAATTCAGGTTGGAAAGGATGGTTTACCCTCCAAGTATTTATTGGTGGAACCACTCTTGGGCAGGCATGTTCTCTCATTTTGTGGATTCTCTTTTTTATCTGGCTTTTCAATCGGGGTGAATTTCTGCAAAGCTATTTTTCCGGACCCATTTTATACTTAGGAGTTTTTAACCTTATCATCGGTAATTTTTTAGGGATTTATCTAAGCATGTTGGCAGTTTTCAGAAGAGGTATTGACAAGCTAATTTTTTATTCACTTTTAAATCCTTTATATTGGTGGTTGACTAGCATTGCTGCTTGGAAAGGTATTTTCCAGCTCTTTACTCGTCCCTTCTTCTGGGAAAAAACTATTCATGGGTTACAGTTAGAGGAAAAACAAGATGAATAAAAAAACCATTCCTGCTATTATTTTCTATGTATTCTGCTTTTTTCTCTTTTATTTCTTTACTCTTTTAGCACGAGAAAAAGGGTTGATATCGTCCGAAGTCGATTTTTATAGTAACCGGGCACAAATCTTCTTTTCTTCCGGAGCCGAACAACCGAAAATACTCTTTCTTGCCTATCCCTTTTTGCCTTTCTTCTTTGCTTTGATTGGCTATTTTCCCAACCTCATACCTCCGGTAATAGGAACTTTTGCAGTTTGGCTATTATCCAAAATTATTATTAATAAAAATCTTCCCCCTTTTTTTATTCTCTTGATTATTTCTTCTCCTTTTTTTCTTTTGTCAATCTCCTCACCATCATATTTTCTGCTCGCTCTTTTTATCGTCATCGTCATAGCTTATATCGTTCAATACCACGAAACCCAATCAATTTACTTTTTCTTTCTCGCAGGCATAAGCCTTGGTGTGGGAACTTTAACTCATCTATCATTCCTCTGGTTTTGTATTCCGGTTATTATTTTTCAATGGTTATTTTTCCACGATTCACTCTCAAGAAAAGTATCTCTTTTTCTGGTATCACTCTTCCCTCCATCTTTTTTCCTAATTACTATTCTCTTTTTTAATTGGGTTTTTTCCGGTAATCCCTTTTTATTTCTCAATACTTCTCCAATGAACCTGATATATTCATTCCCAGAATTTTTGACTACATCTTTATATAATTTACTGATGTTTTTTTCTAAACTCTGGTTTATTTATCCCTTTCTCGGATTGCTCTTTTTTCAAGGTAAGGTAAGAATTTTCTGGATGATTAGCGTCATCTTTCTCTCTTTTGTTCTTTTTCAAAATCAGCTGCTGTTTCTTCCGATTTCATTTTTGACTATCATTGGTCTTCTTCTTTGGAATAAAAAAAGTGGTTATCAGCTAATTACTGGCATTATCGTTTTCCTTATAGCTTCAGGCTTAGGGTGGTATTTCTTTTTAAACCGACAGGATTCCTATTTTTCAGCTCAAGGCTCATATCAAAATACTCTTACTCCTAACCAACCGATAGTGCAGAAAACTACCCACACGGTTCCCTTGTCCTTCATCAATTTTGGTCAAGATACTTATCTTTCACCAAACTATGAATGGCCACCTTTTTAAATCGCTAATAAGTAAGGTAGTATTTATTCAAAAAATCTTCGCCCATTAGGGAACCGACGTTGATATATGCTTTAGTTGTTCGCTGGCTTGTAGCGGTTTTTCGACTAATTCATCTCCAACTAACCTTCCATCATGAAAGTGAAGGATCCGCTTAGTATGTTGTGCAATTTCTCTTTCGTGGGTAACTAGAAGAATCGTTTTACCTTGCTCATTTAAGTTCTGAAATATTTGCATTACCTCTTCACCGGTTTTGCTATCAAGATTTCCAGTTGGTTCATCCGCCAAGAGTATGCTTGGATCGTTAACCAATGCTCGAGCAATACCCACTCGTTGAGATTCTCCTCCTGAAAGTTGGTTTGGACGATGGAATAGTCGGTCTTCCAACCCAACTTGGATGAGTGCATTTTTAACAATTTTTTTCCTTTGAGTACCAGAGATTCCAGCATAGATTAAGGGGAGTTCTACATTCTGAAAAGCGTTGAGACGTGGAAGCAGGTTATAGGTCTGAAAAACGAATCCAATTTTTTTATTTCGTATGATAGCTAAAGTATTTTCTTTTAATCGGGATACTTCCTGGCCTTCAAAATAATAACTTCCTCTGGTTGCTCGGTCTAAACACCCAATAATATACATTAAGGTTGATTTTCCTGAACCAGATGGTCCCATTATCGCAATAAATTCATCTTTATTAACTTGGAAACTTACATCTTTTAGAGCAATGACCTCAACTGATCCAGTTCGATATATCTTAGTTAATTCTGAAACCATTATTATTGGTTTCTCAATCTTTCCCTCCTCCTTTCTTACCCGTAAAGACCTTTAGGTTTTCATTCCCATCTTTTCCTTCTACCGTTTCTCTTTTTTTCTCACCCCCTCTCCTCCCTCGGTCATTATTGCGTCTGACCTATTCCATTCCTTTTTTGAGAGCGTTTTCTATTGACTTTAAATACGCTTTAGTGTTGATGGTCGCCTGAGAAATAGCATCAATATTTAAACTTTGCTTTTCTTTTAGGCTCTCTATAAATTTTTGTGAAAATCCAGGTATTGAGATCCCAAAATCTTTAATAACTTTTATATCGGTTATTTTATGATCCTCAACTGTAACCTCCAAAGTATTAGACCATCTATTTCCTCTAAACTCACCGGAGAATACTCCATCTTTTACTTCTGATAAATCAATATCAGTTATTACCATTTCCTTTATCTCTTGCATACCAGCCATAGCATAATAAAACATACCAATAATAAAGACACCAATTATAATACCGATTATAAGCAACCATTTCTTCCATTTTTTCATACAAATTTCCCCTCTTTTTTTTAATATTTGATTAATGGTATCACTTTTCGCCTATTCTGAATATATTTTGAATATCAACAAAATACAAGTTTAAAGGTATTTGTTGGATAATGAATAGATATGAAAAAACCATAAAAGTGTTCTTCCTTTAATCCCAGTGTTTTCATTGCCTATGGGGATTATATTTCTTACTTTTTAAAAAAAGAACAATTAATAATGACCTCGTCCTGAGTCCTCGCTTATTAAGGTTGTGAGATTTTCATTTTTTATTATTCTCCATAAAAATTTTAATCTTACATTTTTTTTCCACTTATCTTTTCCTCTTGTCTCACCATTTTAACTTTTACCAATCCATCTTAATGATAAAGGAATAATTATCACATTTAAGTTGTTTTTTTAAATGGATAGATCAATAATCTTAAAACTCACTATTTAACTTTTCTCTAAGAAGCAATCAAGCAAAAATACTATTAACATCTACAATAAAAACTCCAAATCAAGCCTTTTTTTATCTCAGCTATGGTTTCTAATGAAAATATTGGAGCAAGTCAATTATTACTAATACCTCTAATTAAATGAGGTGATTGATATGTTTGGTAAGTCGCTCTCCATAATCAAATTATTCGGATTTGAAATAAAAATCGATCCTAGCTGGATAATCGTCCTTTTTCTCATGATTTGGTCGTTATCACTAGGAGTCTTTCCCCAATATTATCAAGGTTTATCTTCAATAACTTACTGGTGGATGGGTATATTTGGAGCAGTCGGTTTATTTGTCTCGATTGTCATTCATGAGCTATTTCACTCCTTGGTTGCCCGGCGTTTCGGGTTGCCAATTCGGGGGATTACCCTGTTTATGTTTGGCGGTGTTGCCGAAATGACCGAGGAACCAGCTAATGCAAAAACTGAATTCTATATGGCGTTAGCTGGTCCAGTAACTAGTATTATCCTGGGTTTGATTTTCTACAGTATCTATTTAATCCTAAAAAGACTTGGAATCTCAATGGGAATTACCGGTGTTTTTGGATACTTAGGAATAATTAATTGGGCGTTAGCTGGTTTTAACTTGATTCCTGCATTCCCTTTGGATGGTGGTCGAATTCTGCGCTCAATTCTCTGGTGGAGAAAAAAAGATTTGCGTTGGGCGACTCGCATTGCTTCACGAATGGGGGAAATATTCGGTTTTACTCTTATTTTCCTTGGTGTTTTTAGCATTTTTCGGGGGTCCTTTATTGGTGGCATTTGGTTATTTTTAATTGGAATGTTTCTTCAAAATGCCTCTCAGGTTTCGATGCAAAGACTCATGGTCTCCAAAGCCTTAGAAGGTGAAACTGTTCGCCGATTTATGAAAACCGATCTAGTTACTATTTCAGAAGCTGTTGTCCTTAAAGATGTGGTTGAGGATTATATTTACCGTTACAATTATAAAATGTTTCCGGTTGTTCGGAATAGTAAATTAGTTGGATGCTTAACTACCCGTGATATTAAAGAAATACCCAAGGAAGAATGGAACACCCAAACCGCTGGAGAAGTCTCTAAATCTTGTTCAATCGATAATACCATCCATCCTGATGCTGATGCCACTCAAGCGCTATCCTTAATGAATCGCACCGGGAATAGTCGCTTGATGGTTGTTGAGAACGATCAATTGATAGGGGTCATCACCCTGAAAGATCTCCTCCAATTTTTCTCTTTAAAAATGGAATTGGAAGGAGATAAATACCTTAATAAGTGAGCGGAAAATAATGGTAACGAGAAACCGATAATTAACTCCTACATCACTTGTGTGGCATTAGATAAGGATAAAAGTCACTTATTCGCAAATTTATCTCCCCTTTAGCAAAGGGGAGATAAGGATGATATTTTAGTTATTCAGGGAGAGTTTGCTTTAAGAGATCTTTTTATTTTTTCGGAAAATAGGCAATGGCTTCGATCTCAATTAGAACCGGCGCAGGTAATTGCCCAACTTCGATGCAGCTCCGGCAGGGATAGATATCTTTGAATTTCTTGCCATAAGCTTCATTCATCTTTGAAAAATTCTTCATATCTGTCAAGAAAACTGTGGTTTTCACAATGTGATTTAAATTTGCTCCAGCTTTTGCTAGTAGGGTTTCTATTTTTTCCAAAACAAAAGTTGTTTGTGTCTCAATATCCTCTCCCACTACTTGTTTTGATTCATCAAGAGGAACCTGTCCTGAAACATAAATAAAATCTCCAGCATACAATGCACCGGAATACGGAACGTTTTTGGGTCC
The DNA here is from genome assembly GCF_015775515.1 of Atribacter laminatus. Taxonomy (NCBI): domain Bacteria; kingdom Pseudomonadati; phylum Atribacterota; class Atribacteria; order Atribacterales; family Atribacteraceae; genus Atribacter; species Atribacter laminatus. Next base: position 1,938,978 of record NZ_CP065383.1, on the reverse strand, counting down.
AGCAACTACTACTTGAATACTATCCATCGCTATCACTCCTTTTTATGCTTTGGCAATCTTTTTCCCGAATTCTATAGCTTCGTTTTGCTGCCTTTCATCGGGATTCCAATTGTTCCTGAAGCCTTCATTAATAATTTCAAATCCAGCATTAGCCAAACTTTCATTCATAATTTTCGTTGATTCACCGCTCCAGCCATAACAACCAAAAGATGTTGCTTTTTTCCCTTTAAATTTCATTTCTTTCATCAAATAAATAAAACCGGCAATAGAATGAAGAATACTATTACCTATTGTTGGAGATCCAATAATAACTTTCTTGGATTTAAACACTTCGGTAATCAAATCATTGTCATCGTTTTTAGCCAGATTAAAAACTTTTACTTCAACATCCGGATCAGCCATTCCAATTCCTTCAGAAATTCTCTCAGCAAGCTTTTTTGTCCCATTCCACATGGTATCATAAATAATTGTTATCTGATTTTCTTGATAATCATTTGCCCACTGGGAATACTTCTCGACAATCTGCATGGGATTGTCTCTCCAAATAACCCCATGGCTGGTTGCAATAATATCAATGGTTAAGTTCAATGAAATGACTTCGGCTAATTTCTTCTTTAAAATTTGGCTAAAAGGGGTCAAGATATTGGCATAATACTTCATTGCTTCCTTAAATAAATCACATTGATCCACCAAGTCGTTATATAATTTGTCAGTGGCAAAATGCTGACCAAAAGCATCGTTGCTAAATAAGATATTATCTTTAGTTAAGTAAGTTGCCATACTATCCGGCCAATGGAGCATTGGCATTTCAACGAATACTAACTCTTTTCCTCCGCCAACACTCAATTTATCCCCGGTCTTTACCACCTGAAAATTCCATTCTTGATGGTACTGACCCTTCAATGATTTCACGGCATTCGCAGTGCAATAAATGGGAGTATTGGGAATGTGTTTCATGAGGGCTGGAAGGGCGCCACTGTGGTCCACTTCTCCATGATTCGCTATAATATAATCTATTTTATTTAAATCAATTTCTTGTGCCAAATTCTTAACAAATTCTTCGGCAAAAGGAATCCAAACTGTATCAATGAGAACATTTTTTTCCTCTTGAATCAAATAGGAGTTATAGGTAGAACCATGATTCGTGGAAAATTCATCTCCATGGAATTTCCTCAGTTCCCAATCAACTTTTCCCACCCAATATACGTTATTTTTTATTTTTTTCTTCATGAACCCATCCCCTTTATTATAATTTCAATCCATATCTCGCTTCCTGCTTCTCTTTCAAATTTTAACACTTTTTACATAATTTTTTTCTTTTTTCATATAACGTGTTAACTTCAGGATTTTGATCTCCAAAAATTTCAAGCAGAGAGTCAACGATCTTTTTTCTCTCCATACCTTTTTTTTCACTGTTTTTAATCTGTTGATAGGCTCCGAATAAAGTTGAAGGTCCGATTTCTGACGAAAAATTGCCGATTCCCTGATTCCAAACAAATAATGCAAAGATTTCATCCAGCTCTTCAGTGGTCGTTCCTAACGAATAGGCTTTGATGAGCTCTCGGGTTGCCTGTCTAAAACGTGAACCACCCACTGCATTACTCATAGACAGAAGGAGTTTTGTTTTGAGATCAATAGCTGGGTTTTCTTTTTCCCAAATATATTTCCAAAAATTTACTACCTGGCTGGCAAATAAATCATCAATTTTTTTGTAATTAATGATCGCTGTGGGCTTAAAAGGCATATCTGCTCCGGTTTCATAGGTGACGTCTCTTTCTTCTAATCTATAAAAATATACCCGATACTCCCTTTCGGACTTTTTTTCTGTAATATAATCAAATCCCAGATCCGCCAAAGCCGAGTAAAGTGGAATGGGTTCAAAACTCTGAATAATACAAAGTCCTTTCCCTACGGGAATATTTTGGGCTTTTTTAAGTAAAATGGGTAAAAAGTTAATCATTAATTTTCTTACATCCACTACTTCAAATGATTCTTTTTTGTTTATCCAATTTTTTTCCATTATTATTTTTCCTTTCATTCTTAGGGTTCTTTTTTTTCATGAATTTCAATTTTATTTTATCCCATAATTAGTTTGATGAATGATGCATAATAATTTAAAAATACTCTTTTCCCCTTTACAATTCAATATTTTAACCTAACTAAATTTTGGGTGTTTATTGCTTTGCATTAAGTTGAGAGAAGCTTTTTATTTATTAAAAGGTTACAACAATCGATAAGCTCAATAAACAACAAAGAACTTAACAAAAAAGAGGAATAATAATAAACAAGTAATTCGTGATCAGTCTAATGAAAATACTCGGAAAAGGCAATCAATACAGTTCACTTCTATATCGTCTAGTTTGATTTGGAAAACACAAACCCTACAGTTCATTCATTGTCAGATTAAATAAAATTTATGCCGGTACTTACAGAGCCAATTGTTGAGGTATTTTCTTAAGACCAAAATCAATATTTTTTATAAGTATTATCATCACCATTAATTTAAATCCTCATTTTATTAATTCGTTAGGATTTCATCTTTTTAACCCTTCTATAATTAAATATTAGATTTAAATAAAATAATAAATAAAAAACAGGGTGCAATTTCTTTGCACCCTGTTATGAAGCCTACAACCAAAATAATAACCCAATAGCCTTGGATTTTATTCAGATAATTAAAATCAATTTACTTTGAAATAACTCTTTCAGGAGGTCTGATCTTTCCCCCATTCCCGATTTCAATAACCATTCCATAATACTTTAAAGTATCCAGGTAATAATATTCATCTTCATCAAACTTTCCGCTTTGAATTACGGTTATTCCTTTTTTCCCAAATTCCTGAATTGCTTTTTGACAATCCTTATAATAGTACTTGACGTGATGCAACCCCTCTCCTTTTTGCTCCAGGTATTCATTATAAATGCTCCGACCAGTCAATGGTTGAATGAGTTCAACCTGAATATGACCTGGTGAAGCTATAGCAATGCGAAAATCATGGTTTGAGGGCTTCCCTCGTACCATTGATTCGCGAAGCACTGGAGGAGCAAAAGTATATATTTCCCAGGGGCCAACATCCAAGGTTTCCATGTAAAACTTTACGGCGCCCTCTAAATCCTTTACTAAATACCCAATCTGAATTAATTCTCCATCTTGCATAACGATTCCTCCTTATTACATCTCGAATATTCCAATACCCTCTTAACTGGAATATTTTTCTCGATATTTCATTGTTATTGTTCTGTTTTTGCTTTTCTTAATGATCTTTTAGATCCTTCTCCATAAACATAATTGACAATCATGATGATCAAAAGCATCAAACCATAGATTAATCCTCTTGCATAGGGAGTTATCGCAAACAAGGTAAAAGAGCTGGAAAGTGATTGAAGTATTAAAATACTCACTAATACTCCTAATACCTTCCCCGAACCACCCTCAGGATTGATTCCTCCCATCACTGAAACTAGAATTGCTTGGAGAAGATAGGTATCTCCATAACCAATCCGTGCTGAATTCACTCTCGATATAAGGATCAGGGCACTGAAACCGCACATTAATCCGCCGATCATGTAGGTTAAAATAACAGTTTTCTTGGTTCGTATACCGGAAAAAAGAGCTGCTAAATAGTTATTTCCCGTCAAATAAACACTTCGTCCCCATACGGTGAGTTCCAAAGCTAAGGCAATCAGGGCAAAAACAATAAACATGATGAGTAAAGGAATTGGTAATCCAAGAAATCGAGAATTCCCAAACAACATGAAAACCTCTGGAAAGCCTACCACTCCTCGTCCTCCGGTAATTGCCATACCAATACCGGTATAAAACAACATAGTACCTATGGTTGCTAACATTGCAGGTATTCTTATAAAGCCAATAAGTATCCCATTTAAAGCACCACAAATTAAACCAAATAAGAGTGCTACTAATATTGCTAAAGCAACTGTTACTACCGTTCCAGCTGTGGTAAGCAAGGTTTGGTTGGTAAGGATTAGGGCAGCTAAAATTCCGGATAGGTTCATATTCCCAATTATGGATAAGTCAATCCCACCAGTTAGCATTGCCAAGGACATGGCTAAAGCTAAAAAACCAAACTCAGGAATTTGAAAACCCATCGAGACAAAGTTACGACTGTTATAGAAACTTCCTCCCAATAGAAATGCAATTCCAACCAATACAATCCCAAATATTACAAAAAGGATGATCATTTCTTTGGATATTTTTACCATTTGTGTTTTCCTCACAGAAAGATCAGGTTCTTTTCGCTCTCTTTTTTATTTCGATAAGCGGTTATTCCAACACTGAGGAGAATGATGATTCCAACAAAGAAATTGTTCCAAGAAGAAGAAAGACCGATAAGAATTAAAGTTGTATTTAAAACAGAAATAATGAGCACTCCAAAAAATGCCCCTAAAACCGTTCCTCTCCCGCCGGTCAATTTAGCCCCACCAAGGACTGTTGCAGCAATAATGGTGAGTTCTTCACCTACTAAGGAAATTGGATTTAGTGAACGAACTTCAGCTGCGTATATAATCCCCATAATTCCTGCCAAAACACCCATGTAAGAATAAACAAAATAACGAATTGATGCGATATTTAACCCAGCTCTTTGTGCAGCAACTGGGCTACTTCCCAAAGCATATACGCTTCTTCCTAACATGGTCCGATTTAAAATAAACCAGGTTACAAATACAACCAAGGCAACTGGAATGAGGAATAAAGTGAGATTCGCTGTTCCTCCAGTCGATAGAGGAATGGATAAGAGGGAATTGGTACCGAATCGAACAATAGATTTCGGCATCTGCCCAACTGGAATGAATTTGGTTCCAAAGAATACCGATAAAGCCCCGATGAAAATATTTTGTGTTCCTAAAGTAACGATAAGGGGCTTTAATCTAAATTTATGTATAATGATACCGTTTAAAAAACCCAGTATTAAACCAATTAAAGCCGAAGCTAAATAAGCTAAAAACAAACTATCGATGCCGAACGCTATCATAATTCGTATAGTAATGTATCCACTAAAGATGGCCATAGCCGTGAAGGATACATCAATTCCACCAGAAACTAATACCACTAATACTCCCATAGCTAATACCATCATTCCGGCACTACTTTTTATAATATCAAAAATATTATCCAGCGCTAAGAATGCCGGATTCACTATACTAACAAATGCACAATAGGCAAACAGAATAAGAAACAATACCGATTCTTGTCGTTTCATTAAGTCTCTGATTGGATACCTTCTTCCATTCATCCTAAGACCTTCCTTCCACCAGGCTACGAAGTTCATCCTCGGTGGTATCACTGGTATTAACAGTTGCAGTTATTTTCCCATCCCTCATGACAATTACACGATTACAGTTATGGTATATTTCGGGAATTTCATCAGAAATCATAATAATCGCCATTCGATTTCGGGCTAATTCATGGATTATTTCATAAATTTCCGACTTAGACCCAACGTCGATTCCAATCGTTGGGCTATCAAGGATAAATAATTTTGGATTAGTCGCCAGCCATTTTCCCAACACGACTCGTTGCTGGTTTCCACCAGACAATGTTTCAACAATTGTATCCATAGAAGAAGCTTTGATGCGAAGCTCATTGAAAACTTTATTGCTTTCTTCTTTTGCCTTGGTTTGATCAATTACAAGAAAATGCTTCAATTGTTCAAGGGTTGCAGCTGTTAGGTTGTCGGTGATGGATTTGGTTCTAAAAAGCCCTTGGCTGTGCCTATCTTCGGGCAATAAGGTAATTCCAAGTTCACGAGCTTTGGCCGGATTGCCAATATGTACCCGTTTATCTTCGAATAATATTTCACCTGACTGCGGGTGATTTAAACCAAAAAGAGATAGTGCCAGCTCGGTTCGTCCAGCACCAAGAGGTCCAGTAATACCAACGATTTCTCCTTCATCGACTGATAAGCTAACATTACTGAAATGGGGTTTTCGAGTTAATTCCCTTAATTCGATAATTCGCTTCCCATTTTTAACGTCTGGTTCAAATGTTTCATATATTATCTCCCGCCCTGTCATATAGAATGCCAATTTGTTCTCATCTAATTCATTGGCAGCGAAATCACCGATTTTTTCTCCATCTCGCAAAACTGTTATGATATCAGCGATGCGAAATACTTCGTTTAATTTATGGCTGACAAATATCGAGGTAATATTTCTTTGTTTCAGCTCTTCGATGGTTTTTAATAGTGTATCAATTTCTTTTTTAGTCAAAGCTGTAGTTGGTTCATCAAATATAAGCAATTTAGCATCTAAAACCAATGCCCGGGCAATCGCCACAATTTGTTTTTGGCTCATTGATAAATTGCTCACTTGTTCCTTCATATCAATCTTAGAATCAAGGCGTTCGAGTTCTTCATTCGCTCTTTGAAGGTATTCTTTCTGGTTAATAAACCACTGTGAATTTTCTACCAGCCAATTAAAAGCAATGTTTTCTCCAACAGAGAGATCAGGAAAGAGAGAAAGATCCTGATAGATAACCTGTACTCCCTCACGCATGGCTTGTCGAACGGTCAGTTTTTTGTAGGTATTTCCGTTAATTTCTATTGTTCCACTTTCAGGTGATTCAACACCAGAGATAATGCGGATTAAGGTGGACTTTCCCGAACCGTTTTCACCTACCAAACAGTGAACTTCTCCATAGTGTACATCCATGTCAACACCTTTTAGAGCTTGCACACCAGGAAAAGTTTTATTGATATTGCTTAGCTTTAAAATTAATTGTGGTCCCATGATTCTTCCGCCTTAAGAGGCTTATCCAAATCTATGCCCAGCCTTTAGGAAGCTGGGCATAGATTTGGATAAGTTTTCATTATTATTAAAAGGAGTTTTTAGAAGGGGAAATCATTCACATTTTCCTTGGTAAGTACCAGGGGTGCGTTGCCATAGATAATACCATCTTCTACGGTCACGCTCTCATATCCTTCTTTACCAAGGCTAATACCAGTTTCAAGTGGTTCTCCTTTTAGAACTTTATAAGCAATCATTGCGCACACATAACCTGCATCAGCTGGTCGCCAACATTGTGCTTGACGGAGAGAACCAGATTCCAGATAGGTTTTACTCATAGATGGAAGAGTTAATCCGACTACAGCTACCTGTTCTTGCAAACCACGTTCCTCAACAGCTTGGGCTTGCATGATAGTTGATGAAGCGGAACAGCCAAACATTCCTTTGATATTGGGATAGGTACGAAGCAATTCTCTTGCTTTATTATAAGCAGTTTGTTCAGTGTTAAAATCTTCAACCGGTTCTTGAAGGATGAATTTCATGTTGGGATATTTCTCTGCTGCGTAATCATGCCCGGCTTGGAACCATTGCATGTGGGTTTGCATGGTCAAGGCACCAACCATACCAACATATTCGCCTTCATAGTTCATCTCTCGGCCAAGACTTTCGAACATTAAAACGCCAAAATCTTCATTCCGGAAAGCTTCCATATCATAATCAACAATCCCTTTCAGCTCTTCTGCTTCATGGCTGATTACAATAATACCAGCATCTTTGGCTTTTTTGATGACCGGAATCATTGATTTCGGGTCATTTGGAACTACCAGTATGGCGTCAACACCTTTGGCAATCAGGTCCTCAACCATTTGAACCTGTTTGGCAGGGTCTCCACCCTCTGGAGCAATTTGGTAAGAAGTGACATCTTCATGATCCTTACCAAATTCTTCAACACCAGTTCGCATATCGTCAAACCAAGAAATTCCTTCATGCTTTGCAACCATAACGATTTCAAACTTATCCTGGGCGAGCACGGTTGCGCTTAAAACCAATAAAACCAGCATGACCAGTACAAATACTCGAGCTAAATTCCGCATATTTTTCCTCCTTTTTCGCAACAATCCTTGATCGGTGTTGCATATAATAAAATGAAATTAACACACCATATTTTTATTGTCAATGAAAATTTGAACCAAAAATCTATTTTCTCCTCTTCAAGTTTTAACTTTTTCTTCAGTTAGAAAATGTTCCATATCTGGTCCAGCACCAGCCCAAACCGTGATCGATTTTTCTTCTCCCACATTGATGGAATAATGAGATACACTCGGAGGAATCAAGATCGCATCACCTGTTTCCAATAAATGATACTCCTCTTCATCGGGAAAATGAATCACAATTTTCCCTTGGATCACATAACAGATTTCATCGGCATTTTTATGACCAAAACCTAAACAGGCACGTTGACCGGGAAGGAGAGTACCTACGGAAAAAACAATTTTATCGGTAAAAGCATAAATCTCAGTTAATTCGTCTCCTTCCATAATTATTTTTCCTTGACCTCTTTTTATTATCCTTCCCTTCAATTCTTCCTCCTTTGTTTATTCTTTTTTAGCAATAATCTGCCCTCTTTAAATTTAAGAGCATTCGAAGAACATTTTTTCTTCCATTCAATACAATACTAAACATAAATGATTAAATAAGCTATTTTTTCCTTTTTATTTTAAAACGTGCATTATTTTAAAAATCTATTCTATCTTCCACAACTTGGACATGATGGCACTGTCTGTTGTGAAGCATTTGTTCCTTCAAAAACCTTAAATTCAAGTGCATTACTTTCAACACCGTTAACTAAAACAATAAGCTGGTATATACCTTCGGCTGTCAGAGGAATGCCGGCAGTAATACTTGTATCTGACCAGGTGATTACGTTTAAGTCAATAGATGTTTGCTTCCATCTTCTAAATATGAGTTGGCTTGAACCTTGAGAGGTTCCAAATCCTGATCCCAAAACCGTTAATTTCGTTCCAGGTGTACCAGAAAGAGGAAACATAGATTCAATATGGGGCTCTGAACCGATAGAAGGTGTGGTTGTCGGGGAGGGAGTCGGTGAAGGCTCTAACGATTGTGGTAAACATCCAGATATCACAAGAAGAAGAACAACAACAAGAAACAGGAGAATAAAAAAACAAAAAATTTTCTTTAAGTTCATAGTATTTCCTCCTTAATTTTATAATAAATACTAATATATGATACTTTATTTAGTACATTTTTTTAAATCCTAAGTTAAATAAATCCGAGATATCGAATCACTATTTTATCTTTTCTTAATTCCACAATTTCAAAATCTATTCTCTTTTTACATTTCATGCAACCAATCCATTCCAAATAGCTATAAAAAAATATTTATAGACTACAAATAAACATTGTTTATTTATTGACTTTAAACTTTATTTTTTTATAATAAAAACGAAGTTAAAATAGGAGGGAATATTTATGTCACCTAACTCAGACAAAGAAAAACTTGCCATTGAAGGTGGAAAACCGGTAAAAACCACTCCATCCATACCTATGTTTCCTGGTGGTTTGGAAATCGGTGAAGAAGAAAAGCAAGCCGTATTGGAAGTTCTGGATAATAAATATCTTTTCCGTTATTACGGACCTGGAGAATATCCATCTCGAGTCAAAATGCTCGAAGAAGAATTTTCCGGCAAAATAGGAGTCAAACACTCATTGGCGGTGAATTCTTGCACCTCAGCGCTAATCACTGCTCTTGTGGCAGTCGGTGTTGGTCCTGGTGATGAAGTGATTGTCCCGGGATATACTTTCTTTGCCTCCTGTGCTGCAATATTAGCGGCAAAAGCGATTCCAGTTATCGCTGAGGTAGACAATTCGCTCACCATTGATCCCGTTGATTTGGAAAAGAAAATCACCCCACAAACCAAAGCAGTAATTCCCGTGCATATGCGCGGAGTCCCCTGCAATATGGAGCGAATTCTCTCAATCACAAAAAAACACAATCTTAAAGTCGTTGAAGATGTTGCTCAAGCTTGTGGGGGAAGCTATAAAGGAAAGTATTTGGGGAGCTTTGGCGATTGCAACGCCTTTAGTTTCCAGTTTCATAAAATTATCACTGCTGGTGAAGGTGGTATGGTTACCACCGAAAACGATCTCTTTTTTGATCGTGCTCAAGCTTATCATGATACTGCTGCTTGTTGGAGACCGGGTGGTCCAGCCAAGCGATTTGCTTCAGCTCGTTACCAGGGAGAACTTTTCCCCGGAGTTAATTTCCGGATGTCCGAACTCATCGGTGCGGTGATGCTTGCTCAGCTTCACAAACTTGACGGCATACTCAACAGAATGCGCAAAAATAAATCCAGAATTAAAAATGGCATCAGTGATATTCCAGGAATCGAGCTAAGGTACGTTCATGACCCAGCTGGGGACACAGGGGTTTCATTGGTTTTCTATTTAGAAAACGGGCAATTAGCCGAAAAGTTTGCCACTGCTTTAAAGGCTGAAGGTATTGAAGCCAGTTCTATTTTCAATAAAGGGATCCCCGACTGGCATATTTACTCCCATTGGGAAATGATCATGAATAAATGGACTCCAACTCCCGAAGGTTGTCCATATAACTGCCCCTACCATCAAGGATCAGTTCCCAATTACAATCGAGAAATGTGTCCCCAAACCTTGGTTCTATTAGATCGTTCTGTTCACCTTGACATTCCGCCCCAAATGAGTGAAGAAGATTGTGACCTTACTGTAGAGGCAATTCGTAAAGTTGCTCGAGCCTATTTATGAAATTCTTAACAGTTTTCCCTCAATTCTTTTTTGTGAGGTAATCCTTTGAAACATCGGGATATGAAGTTTTTAAACCGAGGAAAAATCCTTAGTTTTTTATTGAATCATTCACTTCTTAGTCGGGCTGATCTAGCTGAAAAAGCTGATGTCAGCCCAGCAGTCGTTTCCCACATTATTAGAGAATGTTTAAAGGAAGGAATAATTCGTGAGGATTCTGAGGGGATCTCTCGAGGTGGGCGAAAACCAATCCTTCTTTCTTTTGTTCCCGACAACAAATTGGTAGCAGGATTAGTTCCCGGGAATATAACCGAATTTGCCGTATCTAATCTTTCTGGCCAACTGCTTTATAAAGAAGAAATAATAACCAAAAAATACCCTACCCCTATAGAGTTAGCTGCGTTTCTCAAAAAAATATTAAATGAATTTCTAATCAGAAATCACAAGTCCTGGTCACAATTGGTTTCCTTGGGAATAGGAATCCCGGGTATTTACGATCCCGAATTAGACCTTATCCATAAAATGGGTAAAATTTCCAGCCTTTTTGAATGGGAAGGAGCAAAAATTCGTGAAATTTTCTCTCGAGAATTTCCCTGTCCGGTTTTGGTCTTTGACAAGGTAGTCGCTATGGCTTTTGGTGAAGGAATACTGAGTTCTGATGTTCCAAATGTCAGCTTAGTCTATCTGCACCTGGGAAGGGGAGTTGGAGCTGGTTTATTCCTAAATGGAAAAATCTATCGGGGCTCTCAAGGAGCCGCTGGAGAAGTTGGTTATATGGTTTGTAACCCTGTGGATGAAATGGGCCCCATTTCTCTTCATGATATACCTCCCCTGGAAAGCGAAATCTCTTTAAATACTATCCTTAAGGATTTTCGAGAAAAATGTCCCAACTCTTTTCCCGGGAATCAAAGGCAATCGGAAAGCGATGAAATTATGATTTTACGCAATACTTTTTTAAAGGGCAATTCCCACTGTGAAACAATTTTAAAACCGGTTTTAGAAAAAGCCGAGGGAATAGCGGTTAATTTGGTTGCAATGCTCAACCCAGATTTTTTGGTCCTTGGAGGCAAGGTAACCGAAATATTTTCTGAAATTCTTCAAGAAAGGATAGTCCAAAGACTTCAACGATCAGTCCTTTTCCTACCTCGGGTAAAAACTGTGACTCTGGGAAAAAATGAAGAAATCATGTGCACTCTCTTTTTTGCGATCGATGATTACTTCCAACGTTTAACAGGAAATAACCAAGGGTTAACCTCCGCCTTTTTAAAAAGACACAACCCTCGGATTTGGAATCAATAAATTATAGAAATTAGTCCCTTTTTTTGGTGAGGGTAAATTATTGTTACCCTCACCAAAATCAAATCAATTTATCCTCGAGGAGGAGTTAAAATGGTAGAGATTTCAGTCTGTTTTGAACCGCTGTTTAATGGAAAAACTGATCTAGAAAAAATCCAGTCCATCCATAGGCTCGGTTACAACGCAGTGGAATTTTGGGATTTATCCGGAAAGGATCTTAAGGGAATTGCCGATTACTGCCAAAAAACCGGCATTAAAATTGGCATCTGTACTCTGCAAGATCCCTGGGGAAATATCCGTTTACACACCGACACCAATATATACCTTCAACACTTTTCCGAATCTCTCGAATTGCTCAAATTAATTGGTTCTAAAAGAGTTATTGTTCTAACCGGAGAAAATGACGGACAATCCATAGAAATTCAAAAGAATCAAATCATAAAAAATTTAAAAGCTATTAGCAGTTTGGCTGAAAAAGCTGGAATCGTGGTTTGCTTAGAAGTTTTAAATTCAAAAGTCGATCATAAAGGGTATTTCCTAGATTCATCAGTACTTGGTTTTGATATCATTCGACAGGTCAATAGCCCTTCAATCAAAGTGCTCTACGATATTTATCATATGCAAATCATGGAAGGAAATATTATCTCAACCATTCAAGAGAATATCGAACTAATTGGTCATTTCCATTCTGCCGGTGTTCCTGGACGACATGAACATTTTTATGGTGAATTAGATTATAGAAATATATTTTTAGCCATACAGGAAACCGGATATGATGGTTTTTTTGGACTCGAATATTGGCCAACCCTGTCTGATGAAAAATCATTAGAAAAAGTCCGGGAGTATTTTCTTGATGAATAGCTCGTGATCAATTCTTAAGTTCATTTTATCAATCTTTACTATTTAAAATACTTGTAAATGGTTGAAAGGTAAATCTATTTTAAAAATTAAAAAAATTGGGGAAAATTTTGCCAGAATGTATGATATAAATAATAATAAAGGAGGGTAGTCGTCTTGAAACTGAATCAAACGGAAGTATTATCTCAAGAAGAAATCCACCTCATCCACGATGCAACTCTCGAAATACTCGAGCAAGAGGGTGTGGTTGTACTCAGTGATATGGTCCGAAGTTTTTTAGCTGAGAAAGGCTTACCGGTCGACCATAATTCGGGAGTGGTCCGGATACCCTCATCGGTGGTAAACTCTTGTTTGAAACAAGTTCCATCTTCTTTCGCCCTCTTTGCTGTGGACGATAAATCTTGGAAAAGGATCGGACAGGGGGAGCCTCTTTTTGCCTGCGGGCACAATGCGGTTTTTTTTCTTGATCACCAAACTGGAATACGAAGAGATTCTTTGGTTGAAGATGTTGAAAAATTTGTCTGTATAGCTGACCAGCTGGATGAAATTGACCTGATAGGTATTCCGGTTATGCCACAGGATACACCGGCTGAATCTACTCTTCTCTATGCTGTCAAGGCTGCTCTAAACAATTCAACCAAGCCTCTCTTTTATTCGTCTGAAAGTGCTTTTATAAACCGAGCAATAATTCAAATGGCCAAAGCCATTAATCCGGAGGTTTCTAAACGCCCCTTCTTAATTAGCCAGCTTTCCCCCACCAGTCCACTTTTTTGGGAAAAAGGGACTATTGAAGCTTTGTATGAGGTATGTTCGAGCGGTATTCCTCTTGCCGTTCTTCCCGAACCAATTGCTGGAGCTTCCGCTCCTTATTCTTTAGCTGGTCTTTTAACCATGCATAATGCTGAGTGCCTCTCAGGTATTGTTTTTTCACAACTGATACGAGAAAAAACACCGGTCATGTATGCCAGTTCCTGGACGGTTTATGATATGCGATCGAATATGGCAGTTATCGGTACCCCTGAAACTAATATTTTAAGAGTTGCTGGTGCCCAAATGGCTGCATTTTATCACATCCCTTCTCATACCACAGCTCCCAACTCTGATTCCCATTTTCACGATGAGCAAAACTCTTGGGAAAGAACCCTCAGCGCTTTTATTTCAGCGTTGGCTGGTAATCATTTAATCGTTAATGCTGGAATGTTCGCTACCGGTCTTACCATAAGCTTGGAACAACTCATACTTGACGCAGAAATCATTGGGCAAATCAAACGAATTTTAAGGGGTATGGAAGTAAGTCAGGAGATGATATATCTCAATGAAATAAGCCGAGTTGGTCAGCGAGGGAATTACCTTACTGAAGATTCTACTCTCACTCACTTGAGAAGTGGTCAATTTTGGAAAAGCTCGATTTCTATCCTGGACCATTATCAAAATTGTCAGAACTCTGGAATGAACGATGTTGTTTTATCTGCTCAACAAAAGATCGATAGATATTTAACCCGAATTTCAAAAAAAGTACTTTCTCAGAACATTGTTTACAAAATGGATCAAATCATCAATTCCTTTGAGGAAAGGAGGGAAAATGAGTAAAAAATTAAAAAAGTTAAGAGTAATAAAAAACCTATACGAAAGGGGAATTGCCATGTATAAAAGTCGATGGGCATTAGCCGTGGTTCTTTTAATATTCAGTTTCACTCTTGCTATACCCGCTTTTGCGAAATCCACAGTCACTTTTCATAGTTGGATGGCAGCAGAGGTTACTTCGGGGGGAATTAGCGTTTTACAGGAGGCGGAGAAGAAATTTGAAGAGATGAATCCAGACATTGACGTTGAAACCGTCCCTCTCCCTTATGAAGAAACGCCTGACCAATTGGCCATTATGATAGCAGCAGGGAATCCACCAGACATTACCACCGTGGATGTTATCTGGTTGGAACAATTGGCAGCTATGGGTGGCTTGGAGCCCTTAAGTGGTTATCTTTCCGAAGATCTTTCAAAAGATCTTTTCCCCAGTTCTATTGATTTGGGGAAGGCGCAAGGAGATCAATATGCTTTAGTTTGGAATGATAATCCAAATCTCCTCTGCTATAATCGAGTACTCTTAGAAAAAGCTGGGTTCAATCCCGATCAACCGCCTCCAACCATGGATGACTTCAATCAAGCTATTGCGGCAATATCCGGGTTGGGAGATGACATCTTAGGGATAGAACTGAATATGTCCAAAGATTCATTCTCAGCTGATTATTTACATCCTTGGTTATGGAATTTTGGAGCTGAGGTTTTTGACCAAGAAGGAAATGTGATCCTCAACAATGCTGCTGGAGTCGAAGCCGTGGAATGGGTAAATAGTCTGGTAAAGAATAAATACATGGATCCGGGTCTTGGCATTAGAGAAATTCGAGTCATTTTTGCTCAGGAAAAGCTCGGTTTTATGCTGGAAGGACCCTGGATTCGAGGAATTTTGCGTGGATTGAATCCTCGTGAAGAAGAATTCGATAAAGACTGGGCGCTGGCTCCTATTCCTAAGGGTTCAGCCATCCCTGATGATGTTCCCTATGGATATTCAAACCCAAGTTCTCATATGCTGGTCCTGTCAAAAGATAGTAAAAATAAAGAAGCAGCTTGGAAATATATGGAATTTCTCATCAGCGATCCTGAAATCACCAAGACCTACTACCAAGATACCGGTCTCATGCCCACACGGATTTCACTCCTTAACGATCCGATATACAAGGACGATCCTTTTGTCCGACAAGTATTGAACCAGACCGAGTACATGAAAAAACCGCTTGGCTGGGGACCTCGTTGGGGTCGAGTTGGAGAAATCGTCATGGCAGCCGTCCAAGAAGTGGTTTTAATGGGTCGGGATGTTCAAGGTGCTCTGGATGAAGCTGTCCGTCAGATTGATATAGAACTTTCAATGTAAATGAACTGGGAGAAGAACTTAAAATGCTAATTGGAAAAAAACGAAGCGATAAAAGGCTCTATTTTCTCCTGATACTTCCTTCGGCTACCATTTTAATCTTAACCATAGGCTACCCACTGATTAATGGGATCATTCTTGGATTCCATTATTACCGGCTAACCGATCCTGCACGAGGAGTGGTCTTTAATGGCCTTCAGAACTTTCGGATGCTGTTGTTTGGAAATCGGATATTCTGGATATCCCTTTATCGAACCTTTCTCTATTGTCTTGGTTCTACCGGGGTTTCTTTTTTCTTCGGTTTCCTTATTGCTCTCCTGCTCTATGGTCCGATTCGAAATCGTAGTCTCTTTCGCAGCCTGTTTCTTCTCCCTTGGGTCATTCCATCTACAGTTGTAGCATTATTATGGCTTTGGATATTCAATCCCCAGTATGGAATATTGAACTTTCTTTTGAAAGATTTGGGATTAATCAGACAATTCCAATCGTGGCTGGTTAATCCCAGCTTAGCGTTACCTTCGGTAATTCTAGCCACTAGTTGGAAATATTTTCCCTTCTTTATGCTCATGCTTTTAGCCGGCCTCGAAACTATTCCTAAGGAACTTTTTGAAGCGTCAACTATTGATGGGGCAACCTTTTTTCAGCGACTGAGATATATAATTCTGCCTAGCCTCAAAGAAATAATCATCATCGTAACCATCCTGGAAATCATTTGGGAATTCCAAAACTTTACTATCATCTGGATTCTTACCAAGGGAGGCCCAGTATATCAGACGACAACCATGGGGATTCAGATATACCGAACTGCTTTTCGAAATTATGATATGGGGATGGGAGCAGCCATGGGTTCTTTGTCTTTAATAGCTATGTTGATTTTCAGTCTATCCTACATTAAAACCTTAAAATTCGGGGAAGGAGATTGACATGTCGCGCTACCGAAACATCCGCCTCCTGTCGAGTACCACTCAGTACCTAGTTATCATAATTTTGCTCATAGCTGTTCTGTTTCCAATTGCCTGGATGGTATCGACTTCTTTCAAAGATCATCATGATCTTTTTGAAACACCACCACGCTGGATTCCCCGCAATCCAACCGCAGCTGCCTATCAACGGATTTTTATCTCCCGAGCTGGGGCTGGAGGAGTAAATTTTCTAACTTATTTTAAAAATAGCCTCATAGTTTGCGGTGCTACTGTAATATTCTGTATCCTATTAGCAATTTTTTCAGGATATGCACTTTCTCGTTTCCATCGGCGGGGAAGGAAAAGTATTTTTACCAGCATCCTGATAACTCAAATGTTTCCTCTTCCAATGTTTTTAATCACCTTTTATATCATGTTTATGCGATTGAAACTTTTAAATTCCTATACCGGCTTGATTATTGCCTACACCAGCTTCTCATTGCCTTTCTGTATCTGGATGATAAAAGGGTTTTTCGACAAAATTCCTTTAGAACTTGAAGAAGCTGCCTTGATCGATGGCTGTAGTCGGATGAGTGCTCTTTGGCGAGTAGTCATTCCTTTAGTATCTCCTGGGGTTGTTGCCATTGGCATTTTTGCATTTCTCTCTGCCTGGGATGAGTTTATGTTTTCCCTCACCCTCATGTCTCAAGATGCTATGCGGACTCTTCCTCCCGGAATAGTTCTCTCTTTTGTAGGCGAATTTGACGTTCGCTGGGAGGATATGATGGCTGCCAGCGTAGTTGCCACGCTTCCGGTCTTGATTGTTTTCTTAATACTCCAAAAATATCTGGTTGAGGGATTGACTGCCGGTGCGGTCAAAGGATAAGCCAATTTTATTTTAAATAATAAATGTTTATGATATTTATCACCTGGCACACTGCGGACAAGAACTTGGCACCTGCAACCTAAACTCGACCTCATCGCTTTGGATTCCATTCACTATAACTAACTATAACTAAAACCCGATAGGTATCTTTCATGAGTTGAGGAACACGAGTAATAATGGTGTTATCCGACCAGATTATAATCTTACCCTTAAAATTTTATCATCTCCTCTTTTAAAAATCAGGAGACTTTGCTCTTGTAAGGAACCAAATTCTGAACCGGCAATGGTAATTTTCGTACCCGACGGTCCCGATTGAGGAGTAATGGTATTAATGTGTGGTGATGGAGTGGGCGAAGGTAAAATTAATGGAGTTGGTTATATTGCTTGGGGTAAACATTTAAAAAAAACAATCAACGTTATCTTAAAAAGTAAAAAAACGCTATTGTTTTAACATTAATTCCTCCTCGTTTTTTCACGTCGAATTATAAATAACAGAGTGAACGCAATGAAATTTTAATGAATACATTTCCAGGCAAAATAATACAAAAAAAAGGAGTTCATAATGAACCAATTCTTGCGGAAACACAAAAAAACAGATTTTAACAAACCTCTTCCTTTTTCTCGCCGAGGTGTTTTTGATCATGTCATTTACATCCTCTACGCTTCAGAATTGGACTTCTTTTCTCCACCTGGAAAAACTTCGAACGCCCTCTTTGAAAAGACGGTCCTTTTCCCCAGTTCTCCAGGAATTAATTCCTCAGAGCCCGTGGTTTACTAAAATATGATACCTTTTCATTCTTAATAAGTCGAACTATTATTGGCTCTTAACCGGATCTCCATCGATTTTTATATACTCATAATGTATCGAAACGTGCTCATTTAAAAGATTATCATTCCAACTAAACCCGAGATGAGAAGTAAATAGATAGGATTTAATTTTTTAAAAAACATAAAAACAAAGAATGCAGCCACGGCAAGCAAATAAGGACGAAAGCCCAAAAAACCACTACTTGTTATAAGATAAATCGAGCGCATAAGGAGAACAAGCACAACAACCATTATAGCGCTTAAAAACCGCTGATAAATTGTGTTTTCCTTAATTTTTAAAAGGGTTATAGCAAGAAAAAACATAATGAGAAAAGGTAGAAAGTTATAACCCAGAGTAGCCACTAATGCTCCAGGAAATCCCTCCAAGCGGTATCCTATAAAAGTAGAAAGATTCATGCCAATTGGACCGGGAGTCGTTTCAGCAATGGATACCATGGAAAGAAAATCTTTCATTGAAATCCAATTCAGATCTTCCACAATTTCTTTATGCAATATTGGGAAAATTGCATTTCCACCTCCAAAAGCAATAACACCAATTTTACAAAATTCTAAAAATACTTTGAATAACATGTCTTTAGCTCCTTAATAAAAATATGCCCATAATTCCAGCAATTAAAACGGTATAAATAGGATTTACTTTAAAAATAAAAATTAAGGTAATTGAAAAGAAAAGAATCAAAACTTTAACTAAATTAAATCGTATTCTTTTAAACATTTTATAAATTATCCCACCGACTTCTCCAACAACACCACATAAAATACCCAGCATCAATTTTTTAATTAGCGCAATTTCTATAAAACTTTGATAAAAAAATGCAATCATGGTTATTATGGCCAACGGTGGTATGATAATTGCCATGCAAGAAAAAATGGCTCCCCAAAACCTCCTAATCTTATAACCAATGTATGTTGCCATACAGATCATGAGTGAACCCGGTACAATTTGGGATATAGAATATATTTCCATAAATTCTTCCAATTTAAGGTATTTTTTCTTATCCACTAAAATCCTTTCTAATAAAGGAACCATTGCAATGCCACCACCGACGGTAAAAACCGAAACGTACAAAAAAATTGAAAAAAGTTCGAATACAACTTTTAATTGTTTTTTTTCTTCCATTATTCTTGCACCTTTGCTCAGTAAATTTGATGAATTCAAGTTATTTTTTTTATCTATCAACATGGTACACTAGTTTGAATCTCTTTCTTTTGTTGAGACAATTAACTTTTTGCTCACTTAAAAACAAAGAATAATAAAATGAATGCATTCGAATAGAAAGAATGCATTCCGAATTTACGATATTTTAACGATGTGTTTTTGTAGTTTTTTAATATTCCTTTTATTATGAATCAATTTTTAATAAGCGTAATAAATAACTTTTTCAGGATAGACTACCATGCTGCTTTCCATCAACAGATAAGGATGGAAATATGTATTCAGGAATCAATGTCCCCCTTTAGAAAAGGGAGTGAGGGGGATTTGGCTCCAATGGGAATAGATCGAATCCCGAACCATCTCCCTTTCGCCAAAGGGAAAATAAAGAATAAAGAATAAAAATTATTCTTAAGAGATTGCCACGTCGCTTTGCTCCTCGCAATGACGACTAAACAATTCCCTTTCAAAGGAGGAATATCGCGGAATGACGGGGTGGATCTGATTTATAAATCTGTATATTTGTTTACTATCTCGTACCAATAAAGGGAGGGAATCTCCTATGAGTCTTTTACACTTGCTTCTTATTACCCCTATTTTATTCAGTTGGTATGCACAATTTCGTGTCCAAAATATTCTTCAACAATACCGATAGTAAAAAACCATAAAAACATAAATGAAAAAATATTGCTCGACAACTCCTAGATGAAAACCAGTTAAAGGATGTCATAGTCGAGGAAATTCCGGCATACTTCATCGATCATTATAATCCTAAATCCAAAAAAATCACCTTATCAGCAAGTATTTCTGAATCCGATTCTATCACCTCTTTAGGAGTTGTCGCCCATGAAGTTGGTCATGCCTTACAGGATGCAGAAGGATATCGATATATTAAAATACGCAATAAACTGGCCAAGCGCTTAAGTATTTTAAGCCAATTTAGCCCATTGGTATTTATTGGTGGCCTATGGTTTGGAATTCCCATTTTTAGGATTTTAGCTCTTTTTATGCTCGGAGCCTTTGTTGTATTTACTATTATCACCCTCCCCGTCGAGCTGAATGCTAGTAAGAGGGCAATTTCCCTCCTTAAAAAGAGTAAAATTATGGTTAAAGAAGAGGAAGAAAGCGTACAATAGGTTTTGAGATCAGCAGCCTTAACTTACCTTACAGGACTTTTTCGGCAGATTTCAATATTCCTATTTATCACTGTAATCGGTCTTCTTTCTCGTAACATCATTCATTTTTAAATATATTGTCTAATTTTAAATGGTGGTAAATGAGAATGAAGAGATTTTTTGATCCGTAAATATGCTTGATTCCTTTAATGAATAAAAACTTATTTTTTAGGAGACAATCTCAAAAAAAGTGAACAAATGCGAGATTGTCTCCTATTGCTTAATAGCATCAATACTTAAAAATACTTTCATTCGGTTATTGAACAACAAACCCTCCATCGATTACCATAGGATGTCCAACAACAAAGGATGCTTCATCCGAACATAGCCATAGCACAGCTTTAGCAATCTCTTCCGGTTTTCCCAACCTTCCTATGGGTTCCAAGGCGGTGTATTGTTCTTCTTTTTTTGGGTCTCCGCCAATAACCCGATCGACCATCGCAGTGCGGATAATTCCAGGACAAACCGCATTAATTCGAATGCCATGTTGGGCATACTCGAGGGCCGCTGTTTGGGTTAAAGAAATAACTCCACCCTTAGAAGCACAATACGCTGAAAGCCCTTGAAATCCAACCAATCCAGCGACTGATGCCATATTCACGATAGCTCCTCCTCCATTTTTTACCATAACCTGTAACTCATGTTTCATACACAACCAGATTCCCTTCAAATTAATGGCAATCACTCGATCCCAGTTTTCTTCGGAACTCTCAGCGGTTAGAGCATTTTCCCCTTCAATTCCGGCGTTATTACAGGCACAATCCAATCGCTGAAAACGAGATATCGTCTTTTCAATAAGACTTCTAACTTGAGTGGTATCCGAAACATCTGTCTTGATAAAAACTGCTTCATTCGCTTTATCTTGGATAGATCGAGCTATTTCTTCTCCTTCTTTTTCTAAAACATCGGCAATGACAACTTTAGCACCAGCCTCGGCAAATGCTAATACTGTTGCTTTTCCGATTCCTGAAGCACCACCAGTAATTAAAGCGACTTTGTCACGAAAGGTATTGTTCATATTCAACCCTCCTTATTTTTTTCGGATAATTTCCCCCCTTCTTTTTAGGTGCTAACAAATTAGGTTCATTTTTATTGCATCAGGTTTGGTTTTTTATCTTTTTCATCGTACGCCTTAGGCTGCTATCCTGTGGAGTTTACAAGTAGAAGTTTTCATATTCCATTTCTCGTAAGTTCCGCAGTACAAAGAGAAGTTCTTTATTGAATCTCTTCCAAATTTTTTTGATTCTTGTTTTTTAGGAAGAAATGGAAAAAAAACGAAAAAACGTAAGGGATCGTACTCCACTCGGGTATCACAAACGCCAAAACTAAACATACTAAAGATATAACTATGAAAATAAGACGATACCTTTTTTCCCGAACAATAATAGTTTTATCCAGATTTGGGTCAACGAGGTCGGAATGAGATGTAGCTGCTGACCAATTCCAGGAAAGAAAAAGACTGATCAACAAAAGGTTTGAAATGAAAAAAACGGCTGCTACTGGTTGATTGGGGTAATCACCCATTAAGGAGGTGGAAAATGGAAATAAAGCTACGAAAAGAAGATTAAATATATTGATCCAAAGGATTTTCCTATTAATTTTTTTAATGTAATAGAATTGTTGATGGTGATCAACCCAAAAAAGAGCTAAAAGTATAAAACTCATTGCATAATGGATAAAATCCGGTTTCAGGCTGAGTAGATATTTTCCCAACGAATTGGGATCAATTTCATCCACTGACTTGGGAAGGTCAATGCTCAAAACCATGAGGGTCATAGCGATGGCAAAGATTCCATCGGTAAGGGCCTGTATCCGGTCACTGGCTAAAAAAAACTTATTTTTTTGAGGTGTTTTCTCAATATTCATATTCCCACAAACCAATAGAGTAACATAGTAAATCGTCTCTCAACAAATTGCAAAATTAAAGGAGAGCAATCTCATCTTTTAAATATTTTTAAGGAAAAATCCGAAATGATGAGATCCGCACGCGGGAAAGCATCACTCAGGAAAACTGATGAAAGGCACACCCCCCCCTGAATCCCCCCTCAATGGGCGAATAAATATTTGATGGTATTTACAGGATAGACCGTCATGCTGCTTTGCAGCACCAGATGAGGATGAAAATACCTATCTAAATCCGTCATTGCGAGGAGCGTCTTGTGCGACGTGGCAATCTCTACCATCCACTTAGTCATTCTGAGGAGTCCGGTGTTTTTGCCGGACGACGTAAGAATCTCATCATTTAAAGTATTTATGAAGAAAAAACTTAAAAGATGAGATCCTCACGCCCTCAAAAAGCGAGGGCTCAGGATGACCGATTAAAGGCACACCCCCCCCTCAATGGGCGAATAAATATTTGATGGTATTTACAGGATAGACCCTCATGTCTCATAGCAGCACCACATGACAATGAAAACGGGGAAGGCTTATCCTAATCAGTTTTATTTTTTTACTCTCTTTCTTTTTCATCTTACGCCGTAGGCTGAAATCCTGTCGCGGTTTACATACAGGATAGACTTTTCATTCAAAGTACGTTTTTAGGTCATTCAATCAGGGTCGTGATAACGCTCCTTCTTCATCAGTCACCTTCGCCTTAACCGGTGGGTCAATAAAACCAAACGTAATTAGCTCACATTCAGTATTGGGAGCGATATCCACAGTAACAGTAAGGTTCTTTTTATTAACCCCATCCTGGGCAGTGACTAAGTATTCAACTGGTTTAGTGAAATCGTTGGGAGTGACTCCGCTCTCCTGGACTACGTTTCCTACTGTGACTGTTGCCTCTTCTGAAGTCGTGAAAGTCGCAACCAGGTTGGAAACATCAGTTCCGTATGGTACGGTAAGGGTAATATTATTATCATTAATAATCCCAACTACCTCTGAATCCAAAGAGGAAAATTTCATTTCAGTGATTTCACACTCGGTATTGGGAGCAACCACCACTGCAATAGTATAAGTCTTTTTAGAAACACCGTCTTGAGCCGTGACCACATATTCTACCGGTCGGGAGAAATCGTTGGGAGTTATTCCACTCTCCTGGATTGCGCTTCCAACCCTTACCGTTGCACCTTCTGAAGTCGTGAATGTCGCAACCAGGTTAGAAACATCGGTCCCATAGGGTACGGTAAGGGTAATATTGGTTTGAGTCGATGAATCGTTCTCACTGAAATCCATAGCATAGGCTGCAGCTTGATCATTTAATTGCAGTTTAAGAGTGGAAAACCCACTTTTTTTATCCGATCGGTAAGCCGGATAAAGAGAAGCTGTTTGCCCAAGATTGTTTTGGGCGTCTAAGCCAGACTGGGAAAGAACTAAGAGCATATAATTCTGAACCATTTGATTTTTAGCTGGATCTTTACTATTTAATAATGAGGCATTAACCAAACTCTCTAAATCAGAAAAATATTGGTTATTTAAATAGCAATTCTCATCGAAATCTTCGGCATATTGACCTCTTTTTTTTAATTCTTGAAATATTAAAACCAAGGCAGTATTTCGAGCATCGGTTAATTGAATAATCTTGGTTTCTCCAGCTTTCAGTATTGGAATTACTTTTGTTAATCTTAATTTTTCTTTTTCGGCTTGAACAACATAAGGTCCTCCCGATGGGACTTGGAGAGAATAAAAACCATTTTGATCAGTTGTTGACCGAGCAAGAGTAAAACCCGTTTTAGGATCAATTACATTGATTATAGCGTCGGTTACTGCTTGTTCACTCATCTTTTTTTCCATTTTATGAATAATCTGATTGACAATTTTTCCTTTGATGATGGGTTTACTTGGTGAAAATATTGGTTTTTGAAAACATCCTCCTTCAACAATTATTGCCAAGACAAGAATAATGATAGGTATCAAAACCTTAAAATACCGCAATTTATAACCCTCCTTTTTTCCAATAGTAACATAATAAAAGTAACTTTGTTATTTTTTTTATTAATACGAAAGGTTTGTTAATATGCATACATCATGGGGTCTTACAAAAACTCAACTTATTTTTTCCATCAACCTTTTTTTAGAATTATTATAAAATTATACAAATAAACCGAACTCCTCTCCTTTGGATAATAATTAAATATCACTAATTCTATGGAGATAATCGTCAATTTCATGAAATGTATTAATTCTCAAGAATTAGAATTTATTTTAATATGAAAGAGTAAAATTTAACGATTCTTTAAGATAATAATGGCTCATTGCTTTGGTTGTTACTATTTTCAGTTTTTATGGATCATCATATCTGCTCGATCCTTCGTCATTTTTATTCTTTTTTAAATAAAGGTTTCAAAGTTGGATACAGTTTTGTGTAGAATTGAAACAAGTTTTGATATATCTCTCGGTTCTTTTCTCGAGGATAAAATTGTTGGCCTTGAGTCCGTAAAGGTTCAATATCGGAAAAATCTCTCTTTACCTTCATCCCCACCAAAGCGCAAAGCGCAGCACCAAAACAAGGACCTGCGGTGCTTCTAATTGGAACTGTTACCTTACTTCCGCATACATCGGCTATCATTTGACACCAAAGTTTGCTCTGACTTCCACCACCGATTACAACAATCTCATTCAGTGTAGTCGAATCCATCGTTATTTCAAGAGACTGCCGAATTCCATACGTCACTCCCTCTAAAGTTGCTCGGATCATCTCAAGATCGGTTGTCTGATCTGTGAGGCCAAAAAATACACCGGTTGCATTTGAATCTCGATTGGGACACCGTTCTCCTACTAAATAGGGCAAAAAGTATACCCCATTCGATCCGCAAGGAACAGTAGAGAGAAGGTGTTCCATCTCATGATATTTTTTTTTCTTATCTCCCGTTGTAATCCTTAAAATCCAATCATAGGCACGGCCGGCGTTGAGCAATGGTGCAATATATAAATATTGGCGTAACTCCGGGCCGTTGAGAACAAAAAGTCCTTCAGATTGGGGTAGATGGTATTCAGGTTTCATTATTGCAACCCAGCCGGTGGTTCCCAGATAACAATGTATACGATCGGAGCCGATCACGCCCGCTCCTACCTGTGATGCCCCTGCATCCCCTAACCCACAAAAAACCGGACACCCGGTAGTGATTCCGGTTGGTATAGATGCATCTTTACTGACGACGCCAACCTGCTCCGTTGCCGAAACGATAGCGGGGAAAAGTGAACTGTGCAAACCGACTTCTTCTATTATAGACTTTTCCCACTGTTCTGAAAGAATATTCATAGAACCGGTCGTTGAAGCATTGGTCGGGTCGGTTACAAGATGGTTAGTTAAACGGAAAATGATATAATCCTTTGCGCCACAGACCATTGTTTCAGCTGAATGATACCATTCTGGATGATTCCTTTTTATCCAGAGTAGTTTTGCTATCGTCGTGGCATGGTCAATTCGATTTCCAAAAATTTGTAAGATTCTTTTTTTCCCAATTTTTCTATTTATCAAATCGGCTTCTCGAATTGCACGAGAATCGGAGTAGAGTAATACTCGATGAAGGGGGTTACCAGATTGATCAAGAAGTAAGCAGTTTTCCATCTGGCCACTCAAACCAATTGCTGCAATTTGATGAGGATTTAAATTCCTCTTCCAAAAAGTATCCAACCCATGAATGACCGCATTCCACCAATCCTCCGGCGATTGCTCAATCCATCCTGGATGGGGATGATAAGTTGGATATTCTTCTCTCGTCGAAAGGATTTCATTCCCTTCAAAATCATAAAAAGCCATTTTCATCCCGCTGGTCCCAACATCTATTCCAAGAACCCCGGGTTGTTTTGGAATCAATTTCATTGCATCAACATCCTTCTTAACAATTTTTACAGAAAATCAACCTACGGTGTTAAATAAAAATATTTAAAATATCGAAAAGATAGACTCTCCAAGTTTTCCTATTCAAAAGATCTTGCGAAGCAGCTTGAGAGTTTGTCCTGAAAATACAGCTGCATAAAAATTCCTTTTAAATCGATTTATCCCTCCGTATTAAAAGAGAACTAATTTATTAAACAAGTCATTTTCATCCTCATCTGCTGTCATGAAAGTGGTATGGCTTTTATTTCGTTAATTATCCCTTCCATTCATCGATATGCTGCAATATGACCGCAAGAATCACAATCATTCCGGTCACTATGTCTTGAAGAAAATAGGGAACCTGGAGCATAGTCAATCCATTCGCAACAACCCCGATGAGCAGACTCCCAATGAAGGTGCCCCAGATGTTAGGAATGCCAGCCTTAAATGCTGTCATTCCTAGGAAAACAGCAGCATACGCCTGAAGAAGCATTCCGCTTCCGGCGGTAGGATGGGCAGAACCAAGCCGAGATGCCAAAATTACTCCAGTAAAAGCCGATAATAGTGAAGAAAGCCCGAATGCATAAGTTTTATCTCGACTTACATGAACGCCACTCAATCGAGACGCCACCGGGTTCCCCCCAATTGCGTATAACCGGCGACCGAACTCCGTCCAGCTAAAAACAAACCAGAAAAAAATCACCACTATTATCATCAGAATGGTCGGAATCGGAACAAAGCCGATTTTCGCTTGACCGAGCCACAGAAAAGAATCAGGTATACCACCAAAAATAGTTGCCCCTCCAGTATACCAAAAGGTAATTCCTCCTAACACTGTTCCTGTTGAAAGGGTCGCAATGAATGAAAATATCCGAAAGCGGGTGATCAGATATCCATTTCCCAGTCCGAATAAAAACGACAGCCCAATTGGAATGAGTATTGAGAGAACGATATTCATTCCTTGAACAGCAAACCCGGCAGCCAAGACGCCACCGAAACTAGCTACCGCTCCAACAGAAAGATCAAATTCTGCAACCACCATGGCAATGGTCGCCCCAACCGAAATAATAGTGAGAAGTGAAATTTGACGAGTAATATTGACCAAATTGGCAAAGGTTGGAAAGGCTCCAGGTTTTAAAACTGAGAATATGACCACAACCACCAATAAAGCAATAAGAGTTCCATATTGTCTTAGAATTTTATTACTCATTCTGTTCCATTCCTTAAACAGCATAGTGATAAAATTTCTGTTTTGGTTATATTTTCATTAGGAAATATACCAACGAACTCTCTTTGGCTCATAACTCCTATCCGATGACTAATTGCTAATACTTCTTCAATGTCCGCTGAACAAACAATAATTCCCGTCCCCTTACGGGCAAGATCATAGAGAAAACGGTAAATCTCTCTTCTCGAAACAACATCGACACCACAAGTCGGTTCATTACACAATAAGACCTTGGCACCATATCCAATCCACTTGGATAAGACAACCTTTTGCTGGTTTCCCCCGCTCAGTGTAGCCACATTCTGTTCTACTCCCGATGTTCGTATATTCAGATTGGTAATCATTTCTTTGGCCAGCTTCATTTCTTTCCTTCGATTGGGAATTGGAAAATACCTATTTTTTCGAAACCGGTACAACATGGGCAAAGTGATATTTTCTCTCACATTAAAGGGGAAAATCAGACCCTGGAGTAATCGATCTCCGGGAACGAGTAGAATTCCATTTTGTATTGCAGACCGGGAATTTTTTATGTTTACTTTTTCGCTATCTACTAAAATGGTACCCGAAAAAGGATGATGCATCCCAAACAATGTTTCTATCAATTCACTCTGCCCAGCGCCAATTAATCCAAAAATTCCCAATATTTCTCCTTTTCTGAGAGAGAAATTGATATTTTTCATTTGCTTCCGTGTAACTGTGAGCGATTGAACCGATAAAACAGTTTGCGAAAATTCAATTGGTGGAGGTGGCGGGAATGTGCTTATTACTGTTTCCCCAGCCATCAAAGAAATGATATCCGATTTTTTTGCTTCATGAATAGGGAGGGTTTTTACAACCTTTCCATTTCGCAAAACCGTGACAAAATCAGCAATTTCAAATATTTCATCAATACGATGAGAAACATAGACAAATGCAACTCCCTGCTCTTTTAGGGTTCTGATGGCTTGAAATAAGAGCTGAGTTTCGGCGTTCGTGAGTGTTGCCGTGGGCTCATCCAATACAATCAAATTGGTTTTATCCAGAAGAGTTCGGACAATTTCGACCATGGTTTGTTGGCCAGCTGGTAGTTCTTGGATTGGCTTGTCCAAATTGACCGATAGGTGATACTGGGAAATGACTGCGTTCACCTCTTCCCTCATTTTTTTCCAATAAACCAGACCGGTTCGTTTTCGAGGATAGGGTCGACCAAGATAAATATTCTCAAATCCAGAAAAAAAGGGAATTAAGCTTCTATTTTGATGGATAAAAGCTATACCAATCTGACGTGCTTGCCAAGGATAATCCAGAGATACTGGCTGACCTATCCAAAATAGAGAGCCAACATCGGGTTGGAGAGCACCGGTTATGATTTTTATTAAAGTCGATTTTCCTGCTCCATTTTCCCCTACTAAGGCATGAATCTCCCCTTTTTGTAATGAATAATCGACATCTTGGAGCGCAACCACCCCGGGAAATTTTTTGGTTATTCCCTTGAGTTCTAGAAGATATGCCATGTTCGACCCATTCTACTCTTTTTAATCCATATAAATTAACTTCGATGGTGTGTAGACTTCAATGGATATGGGGTTCTTCCCGCTAAAAATTCGTTCCAACTGCTCAACGAGGATCACCATCATACCTTCGAAATCCTGGGATACGGTGGCAATCAAAGGTATCCCCTTCTCAATAAGCTCAATTGCTTGGCTGGTTCCGTCAACACCTGCGACTACAATTTCATTTTGTCTGCCGGCAGCAATAATCGCCTGAGTTGCCCCAATAGCTGGTTCATCCCACCCTGCCCAAACAGCCTGAATGGAGCCAGGTTGAGGGTTGGCAATCAAGATGCTTTCCATTGCCTTTCGCGCATCTTCTATGGGACCTGGAACTTGAACGTGGTGCTCAGTGATGACTTTAATATCCGGATTTTCAATTAAAATGGCATCCAAAATCAATGTTCTTTTTCTCACTCCGTGGTGAGGCCGGTGAGTGAAAACCACAATATTCCCTTTTCGATCGATTGCATTAAACAAAAATGTGGTCATCATCTCCGACATAACATAGTTGTCAGAAGTGACATTACAGGTCACTCCCGGAATCCAACCGGCATCGGCTCCTAAAACCGGGATACCAGCCTCATTTGACTTCTTTATTTGATCTTTAAGTTGGTTGGGATCTGCTGATCCCAATACGATTGCATCAACCTTCCGAGCGATCATATCTTCCATCCGGCTTGCCAGAGCTCCAAAATCACCTTTGGTGTCTATAGTAACCACATCCCATCCCCTGACTTTTGCTTCTTTTTCGAAGGTTTTAATCATCTGGTTGGTTGTTACTGAAGCCAAGTAGGGAGTTAGCATGGCTACAGTTTTTGTTTCTTCAGCAAATGCCGACGGAATAACTAAAATAATAATACAAACTAAAATTGAGAATAATAATTTTTTCATTTTTCTTTCACCTTCCTTCTATTCTTCTATTTTAAAAGGAGTATTTGATTAAACTCCCTTTTAAAATCCTAAATAACACTCACTTGATCCAATGCCTGACGATATTGGGATAGATACCTGGCAAATCCGCACATCAATTCAGGGTCATCGATGTGTTGAGCAATAAAACGGACTACTGCACTCCCCACTATCACACCATCGGCAATCATCGCTAATTCCCGGGCTATTTCAGGCGAATTGACACCAAAACCGATGAGGAGAGGAACTGTGGTTGTTTTTCTCAAGCCAGTAATCACCGGTTTGATTTGTTCAAGGTCGATATTGGTTTTTCCGGTGATTCCTTTTCCAGAAACGATATAAACGAAACCACAGCTTTCTTGCCCAATTTTTCGTAGTCTTTCAGCCAATGTATTGGTTGAAGCAAGGATGATAACTGAAAGCATTTCTTTCAGGTCATCAAGCATCCGGGAAGTTTCCAAGGGGAAATCAGCTACGATTAAACCTTGAAAACCAGCTTGGTGATAATCCTTTCCAAAACGCTCGATTCCATACTGA
Source organism: Atribacter laminatus (assembly GCF_015775515.1). Taxonomy (NCBI): domain Bacteria; kingdom Pseudomonadati; phylum Atribacterota; class Atribacteria; order Atribacterales; family Atribacteraceae; genus Atribacter; species Atribacter laminatus. The sequence goes on along the minus strand of NZ_CP065383.1, from coordinate 1,908,448 downwards.
AAAACAATATTTCCGTAAGTCATTGCAATAAGAGGAACCTTGAGCTGGACACTGGAGAGAACCTCTGGAATCATCTTCGGTGTGACTCCATTTTTCAAGGCATGATAGGAAGATTCTTGAAGTATCGGACCGTCGGCAACTGGGTCAGAATGGGGAATACCAATTTCAATAGCATCTACACCTTGATCCTGGCATATCTTCAATAAATCTAAAAATATCGGGATATTTGGATATCCAAAGGTTAAATAAGGAAGGAAAAGTTTCTTTTTTTCAATTTTCTTGACGTTTAATGTTTCCGCTAACCGATCAGTCATTTTTTTTCATCCCTTCCTGATATTTAATAACTTCTTCCACGTCTTTATCTCCCCGTCCCGATAAACAAATTAAAATAATTGAATTTTTCGGAACACTTGCAGCCATCTGTAACACATATGCGACTGCGTGAGCGCTTTCCAGAGCTGGGATAATACCTTCCAAATGGGAAAGAACTAAGAAAGCTTCAACTGCTTCTGAATCGGTGACTGCGGCATATCGTGCTCGTCCGTTGACCGAAAGAAAGCTATGTTCCGGGCCAACTCCTGGATAGTCAAGGCCTGCTGCAACTGAATGTGTTTCAAGGATTTGTCCATATTGATCTTGAAGAACGTAACTCAAACTCCCGTGGAGAATCCCTTTCGAGCCTTTCCCAATACTTGCCGAGTGTTTTCCAGTCTCTAATCCCAAACCTCCAGCTTCTACTCCAATGAGCTCAACCTGGAGATCCTTATGAAAACCTTGAAAAATTCCCATGGCATTACTTCCTCCCCCAACGCAGGCGATAACTTTGTCGGGAAGTCGATTCTCAACATCAAGAATCTGTTGGCGAGCTTCACCACCAATAATTGACTGAAAATCTCGTACCATGCGAGGATATGGATCCGGTCCCACTACCGACCCGATGACATAGTGGGTATTATCTACATTTTGTACCCAATCTCGCATCGCCTCATTAATCGCATCTTTTAAGGTTTGAGTACCAGACTTAACCGGTATAACCTCAGTTCCTAATATTTGCATGCGATAAACATTAAGTTTTTGTCTTTCTACATCAACAGCTCCCATATATACTTGGCATTCCATTCCAAGAAGGGCACAGGCAGTGGCAGTTGCCACTCCATGCTGGCCTGCTCCGGTTTCAGCGATGATTCGTTTTTTCCCCATCTTTTTTGCCAACAATACTTGTCCCAGCGTATTGTTAATCTTGTGGGAACCAGTATGATTGAGATCCTCTCGTTTCAGATATATTTTCCGTCCCTGACAATACTCACTCAGCCTTGAGGCGTAATACAATGGTGAGGGACGTCCGGCGTAACGGGATAAGTAATACCCAAGTTCCTCGTGAAATGACCGGTCATTCAAATAATATTCGTAGGATTTTTCTAATTCACTCAAGGGATACATGAGAATTTCGGGGACAAACCGTCCTCCGAATTCTCCTATAAATCCTTTGGCATGCATAGCTCTCACTTCCTCTTTTTAATTATATTGGCCTTCCAACCTATCACCAGCAATAAAAAAAGCCCTCGTCAAGAGACGAGGGCTTTCACTCGCGGTACCACTCTTATTAATGGCAGATCTTGCCATTCACTCTCTCAGGTACGGGATCACTCCGATACCCAGCTTCCTTTAAAGGGAAAGACCCTTCTCACCCTACTCGCCTTCGCTTTCGCAGAGCCGCTCCAAGGTCCATTCACTCCCGTTGCAACACCAGGCTCCCACCCTTTATCCTGGATCTCTTTGGATGCATGATTCGGAGGTTACTCTTCCTTTTCCCAGCGTTTACCTATTCTCGATTTTGAATATTTGACCACATGACTCGTCTTTTGTCAATACCAATCCATCAACTACAACAGGATTTCATCTTAAGGGTTAAAACGATCTCAAACCAGATTTTTTAGGGTAGCGACATGCCATGAGATGTCGATTTCTAAATTTATATCCTCCCCATTTTTTTCATTGGTTACTGCTAAGCAACAAGATGTTCTATCCTGAAAATACCGGAACATTTTTTAAGGGAATTCTTTTAGAGCAACTCACCAGGATCTCATTCTGGGTTTTCACCCTCATCCTCACCTTCTCCCATCAAGGGAGAAGGAATTCTAGTCGTCATTGCGAGGAACGAAGTGACGTGGCAATCTCATGAGATCAATCTTTTTTATTCCTTTCCCTTTGGATAAAGGGAGATGTTTTAGGATTCGTTTGGTTTCCAAAAATTCAAATCCCCCTTACCCCTTTTTTATAGGGGGAGATTGGTTTCTGAGTTTATATTTTCATCCTCATCTGGTGCTGCGAAAGCAGCATGAGTGTCTATCCTGCAAATACAAAAAACGGTTAAAATATAATCTAAAAAATGTTAAAGAATGAATTAGGCAATTCCCATCCTCGAGGAGTGAAACTCCATGTCGAGGAGGGTGCCTTTTATTTTAAGGTAAAGAAAATAAAATGATGTATTTTCCCACTCGATAAGGTATTATTTTAATATCTTTCATTTTTTTAGTCTCTATGAATGAGGGAGGGGTATCGAATGGTTTTTCCGTGGAAAGGATTATTCTTCATTTTCCTTATTTTAACCAGTATTCTAAGTTTTTCAACGCTCGCTTTATCAGATAATGCTATCCTTCCCCAGGCTTCTTTCACCCCCACTCCTTCCTCGGGAGTTGCCCCCTTCACCGTTGCCTTTGATGCCAGCGCTTCAAGCCCTGGTAGAGGGACATATATCACTCAATACGATTGGAAATTCGAGAGGGTAACTGACAACTGGATTAGTACCGGCAGTGATCCATGTTCAACTTATACTTACTCAAATCCCGGTTCCTTTACTGTTTCGCTTCAGGTTACCAATAACAATAATCAAAAAAGCCTGTCTTTTTATCAAATAATTACCGTTCTTCCTCCCTGCCCTGATCCTTCTCCATGCATCACTGTCACTCCTTCATTATCGGGGAATGCGCCCTTTACCGTCAACTTTTATTCGAATCAATCAGATCCTGGTGAAGGCGAAACAATTTCAAGCTGTTTATGGACATTTGGTGACCTTTCCCTGCCGGCAAACCAAGCCAATCCCACCCATACCTTTTCTGAACCTGGGGTCTATCAAGTCCAACTGAGAGTAACCAACTCTTGTCATAAATTTAAAACAACTGAAACGACCATAACCGTTACCGAACCGAGTCCAACCGAGACCCCATCTCCACCGCCAATTGAAACTCCTTCACCAACACCATCCGAAACACCGATCCCGACAACCATTCCCTGCCCAACTCCAACAGCGACACTCACTTCTCAACAGTCTCATGAAAACCCGCTTAAGGTTGAATTCAACGGCACTGGATCTGATCCTGGCATGGAATCAACCATTTTAGATTATTTCTGGAATTTTGGTGACGGGAACAGCCAACATTCTGATCAGCCAACCATTACTCATAGTTATACTCATTATGGACATTTTTCCGTCTCCCTTACCGTCACCAACAACTGTAATCAAAACCATACTTTGGATGTGCTTTCACTCAATCTAATCTGCCCTGATCCTCAACTTACCGGGTTTACCCTCGACCACGGGGATCTCCAACCTCATTTCGATCCTGAGATCAAGTTATATAAGGTGAATGTCGGATATGCAACCGAGACCATCGCCGTTACCCCAATTTCCAATTGTCCTGAACTCGCTATTGAGATCTCTGATACCCCGGTTTCCAGTGGCACTGCCTCCACTCCCATTCCTTTGGAGGTCGGTACCAATTCAATTCATATCTTTACTCGATCACCGGAGGGAGAAAGGTTGCAAGACTACCAACTCATTGTTCGGCGCTCGGCACCAGCTGATACCACTCTTATGTTTAGTGATTTATCCGTCGATCCCAATCCTTTCTCGCCAGCTTGGAGCCCCGATAAAAAGGATATTACCAAAATTGGAGGGAAACTAAATCGAGAAATCCCACTCAGTATCCGTTTTTATTCAGGAGGGAAACTCATTGATAAGATATTACCAAAAGATATTAATCGTTATCAGGGAGCCAATATAGCACACATGGATTCCGATCGTTCTCGGTGGAATGGGCTTTGTAACGAAGCTCTTCCTTCTCAAGTTTACGATATCGAAGTATCGACCCCAGTTCAGTTAATCCGACAAACCGGAAATCTGAGCCAAGAACAAAAAGCGATTATCCACCAACCCCAAGCCTTGGTTGTTGACAATAACGGTAACTTGGTATTAGCCAGTGAGGGTTGCCCCTTACAGATCTTGAGTCCAACTGGGGATTTTATCCGATTTTTGGGAAAAGAAAAAACAACCACCGCGTTGGCATATTCTCCCCAGGGAGACATTATTGGAATCAATACCAAATATCTTTTTAAAATTAATCCTGACCAGCGGTCGGAAATGATCCTCTGTCGCTTTCAAGATCTTGAAATAAAAATCGATCATCAAGATAAATTAGCAGTACATAGCAGCGGAGAAATATTCATCAGCTGTAAAGATTGGGGGAGTATTCTGGTCTTTTCCGACCATGGTCACTTTCTTCGGGAAATACCAGTCGTCGAAAACCAGTCTTTTCATAATGAAATATACGATATTACTTTTGGACCAGATGGGTATCTCTATGTCTCCATGATGGAATTTCAAAAAAATATACCAACGGGGATGATTAAGATATTCTCGCCGGAAGGAGTTCTTATCCACACGATCACCAACCTGTATGGTGGGGGTCCCATTCCACTCCCAGCGTTGGGAGAAATAGGGATTTTCTCTGATGGTTCAATCTTAATCGCAACATCTCAATTTTTCCATCCTCTGGAATTTTCTGATGAAAAATCGTCTTCCTCCTTTTTTCTTTTTTGCAAACTTTCTCCCCTCGGCGAGGTTCTTGATACTTGGGGGCAACCAGGAGATTTGAGTTATATTCGTTCCCTAAACATCAAGGATGATATCTGCTACGTCACCGACCAGCAGGGTTCCCATCGAATAGTCATCATGGATCAAGAAGGTCATATCCTCTCCGAAATTGTAACTCCGCCTGACACCTACCTTAATCCAGTAGGAATGGCTCGCCTTGACCAAAATCGCTTGGTCGTTTTGGATAATGCCTTAGAACGATGTGTGATCATGAACAACGAGGGAATAATCGAACAGGTCTTTCCGATATGGGCTTATTTCAACACATCACAACAAGTAAAAGGAGTTTATGTTGGTCCGAATGGTGATATATATCTACCAGGAATGAAGCAAGTTGCTTTATTCTCTTCCACAGGTGTTTTCAAAAAAATAATTCCTTTGGACTTAAAAAAAGAAACCCCATCGGGTGGCTGGGGAGGTTTGTTCATTGATCAAGAGGAGAATATGATATTCTCCGAAGGTTACCCGGGGAAGATCTGGATTTTTGACCCTCAAGGTCAAGCGGTAAAAACCATATCACTGGCAGTGAATTCGACAACTCATGAGAAAACCGCCCATGAATCTCACCACTGGGCAGAAAAACCAGGATTCTTTGGTCCTGTTGTTTCAGCTCCTGAAGATGGTATCTATGTTCAGGTCATGCACCAAAACCAAAAAGGAGATTTTGAACCTGCATTTTGTGAATTGGATCTCAAAACCGATAAGGTACGCCTCATTATTCCTCGAAATCTGGAAGATGAAAAAAATGGGATTGTCCCCCGGATGAATTACGATATCGAGGATGATCTCATAGCACCTTTTGCCGTTGGCAAAGACTTTTTTTATAAGGTTTATTTTCAGTCGGTGGTTGCCTATGATCGGTCAGGGAACTTTCAATGGTCATTGGGGCAGGAACCCGGCTGGTCTTTTATGATTCCTGGACTCCTGGCGCAGGAGAATGAACTTGAAATAATGGAATCCGATTGGTCGTACAACGAACCTTTACCAATCCGAATTGAAAAGTGGTCCATCGGTCAAGAAGTGATTCTGGCTCGTGGTCAAGTCGAAATCGATAATATACCTCCCAAAGTATTCATCCTCTCATCGGGAATGGCTACAATAGACCAAGACCAGTATACTCTCAAAGGACATATTGAAGAGAAAAACTTTGATCATTATGGAGTGTGGTATCGTAAAGCTGGGAGCGAACGAGGTTGGAATCAAGTCAATTTAGCCCTTCCTCCTTTTAATGAAAAACAAAACCCTCAAGATGATATTTTAGCGAGTTGGTATCTCTCCAATGATTATCGGGATGCGGGTGTGGAAGTCAGGGTTGTAGCCTGGGATACTGCCGGAAATTCCAGCGAATCAATCGCCCAGGTTGCCTTTGATGATGATGGTGATGGAATTAGCAATAGTGAAGAATTAGCCTTGGGAACCAATCCTCGACAATATTCCCATATTGAAATTCAGACCGATCTTCAAACCTTAGTCACCCCCTACTTTTTTACTGATTCTCAACATGAACTCCATTTTTACGTCGTTGATGTAACCAATCCGGAGAAACCTCGTCCTCTTCCTCATGCCCTCCTTCACATTTCCTTTGACGCTGGCACGTATATTCAATCTCAAAACACCGTTTTGTGGCAAAGCCCTGATGTTGTCTCTCAATCAGTAACAGTACGCTGTGCCCTCCCTCGCAGCGACCAAATTGTGATTGCCGACCATGGAGTAAGCAACCTCTTGGAGGCTGAATTCAATCTTTTGGTCATGAAAGATGAAGATCAAGACTGGATGCCTGATATCCGTGAAATACTGGCCGAAAACGACGATTATTGCTCCACCTTTTTAAACCATCCCGATTCCGATGGAGATGGGGTCATCGATGGGAAGGATTTAGCACCGCGAACGACCTATCAGGAATGCTGGCATAAAATTTACCATCCCAGCATGCTAGGGAAAGCTCTCCCGCTTTGCTTTTACGGAATAGGTGGTCCGGGAAGTCATACAGTCCGGTGGTCCTATTATTGCTATGACGACCCAGACGAAAAATTCAAACTTTTTCACGATTTAGGAAGAGAAGGAATCATCGAAAGCGAAGTCACGTCAGCTCAGCACAATAAAGAGCTGGCTAACTCAATGTTGTTTCCCGGTCAAACTGGTGAACTCAATATTTTTACCATATTACCTGTTTCCCAAAATATGCAGTTTTCTATACAAAGCCAGAACCAATTTGATGCTCCATCTTGGGATTCAATTCAAAGCCAGCTTCAAGATGATTGGAATAATGTAATCGACATTGAAATTCCCCAACTCCCTTTTGACGATCATGCCCAACCTCATCTTAGACCTCCTTCATCAGGGAAAACCGAACCAAGTGTGCCACCATTCGCTATCACTTCCTTTGAGGGAGGCAATCTTCAATTAAATTGGAGGGATGAATTTTTAGGAATGTACGAATTCGCTATCAAAAAAAATCAAGAATATGTTGATTTTTATTATCATTCTAAGACTGCGGGCGGAGTAGGTTTGATCAACAACGTTGAACCCATAGATGTGGTTACATTTACCGAAACCGGTATTCACCGTGGCTATATGATGGTCGAAGTTCCAGGAAGCGATGATTTTCTTGACCGAACCCTTACTTTTCAATGGCGTATTAAAGAAGATGCTGACCAAACCAAACTCCCCTCTTCTCCGGGAGATGGGTTTGCCCAATTAGGCTGGTTAGTGGAAGTCTACCACTCCGATCAGGTTATTCAATTTCCAGGAAACAGTATTCAGATAAACCTCCCCGTATCTTCATCGAGTCCACTTCTAAAACCCGGACCAATCCTTCCCTGGAATACAGTTCTCTATACCGATCAGGTCCTGGCTCAGCCTCAGGGTAATCACCTTTACTATGCTTCAGTCAAATTGCCAGGTGAACGATTAACTCCTGGAAATTCATTGTTTATAAAACTCACTCCTTTTTGGGTTAAAAAATCTCGCTCCAAAATTACTTTCGAACCGTTCCCGCTTCCAGCCAAGACCACTCAATCAATCACTCTGGACAATAATCAACAAGTTATGGCAATTATTCAAGATCCTCCTTACTCTCCTATTACAGTTTCCGGTGTTATTGTCGAGACTCTCAGTCCAACTCAGGAATGGATCCCCCGCCTTTTACCTCGACCAAATCATCCTCTCAATGATCAGATTTTGGAACAGCTCATAACATCTCTTTCATCATCGGCAAATAGCTGGCCTTCACCTTATGGTTGTTATGACTATTTTCAAACCATAGACGGAGTGAATTATGCCATCCGATGTATCAATTCTATCGGAATGCGTAACCAATGGAAAAGAGCAGGGTTAGAACCTCAACTTAAAAATTTGATCCAGGGAAGTTCACTGGATGAGGTCGATGTTGTTTGTTTGGTTGCTCCAAACCAGTATGAACTTTCTCTTCTTTTCCAAAACCTTCCCTGGAATTTACCCGGACAGTGGTGGTCGGAAGGAAAAAGTATCTCCGGAGAAGAAACCTCTTTTCTGCTTTCTGAAAGTGGATTTGGAGGCGTTGCTCCTCAATCTGATATATCAGCAGATCCTCTCCTCGAAAACCTCAAAAAAGTGAAAAACGTGATTTCAGCTGGAATAAAAATCTATAGTTCTTGGCAAAAAATTGCCAGCGCTCAACCCATCGAAACCAAAGTCGATACCTCTTGGATTGAATCGGGAGACGAGGCTTTTTCCAATACTGAATCTCTTCAAACTCTTTTAACTCAAAAAACATCCTCGGGAACCATTCTTGCCAAAGAAACCACAACTCAAACCCAAACTCTCCAACAAGAAACTCTGATACGGGTTAAGGAAAAAACCGAGATTGTACAGGAAACCGAACTCAATCAATCATCGCTCCTCAGTCAAATGCACCATTCTCTCCAATTCAAGGCTTTCATCTCTGGAGCGAAAGTTGGGACTATTCTTATTAGCAGTGGAAGCCAAATTTATGCCTGTTCTTCCCAGGATGATTGGGTGGGAGTCAGTGTTTATATCTTTAAGGGAGGTCTTGAATTATCTGGTGAAGCTTTTAAATTAGCAGGAATCGCAGCTCAAACCCGGCTTGGAGCGTATTTACCTTCTTATCTCGTTATGCCAGAAAAAAGCTTCTGGGTAAAAGGGATTCCAATCAAAAGCGTAAGCGGTTCTCTCAATGTAATTGGGATGGTCACTGGTACCATTGAAACTGGATATAATCTCTACCTTTACACTCAAGCCGACGATGTACTCAGCAAAAAAGAAGCCGCCCGTAACACCTGTGCAACTGCTATCGATGCAGGTATCAGCGTTGTTGAACCTTTAGGGGGTTTCATTATGGGGTCCTGGATTATTGGATCAGAAATCGTCCATTTCGCTTTAAAACTTTTTGATATTGAAGTATCACCGTATATCAAAAAAGTAACGAGCACGCCTGGTCAGTTTTTGACCTATGCTGTGGTAAAAATTGATCCCCAATCGGTACCTTTTGATAAAGCCATCGATGCTTGTACCAAAGCTCAAAATGATGCAATTAAAAACTGTAAAAAATATAATAAAGATCCTGAGAAAGAATATATTTATATTTTTGTTCCGCCATCTTAATAAAAGAATCTTTGTGATAAAGATTGTAAGAGGTGAATAGAAAAATTTCTTCAATATCCTCTCTTTTTCAATTTTTTTTCATCACCACTCTGCCAAAGAAGATCAGCATAAAGAAGATACATGCATATCCTTCTTATGCTTAATTTTAAAACAATAAACACTGGACCTGAATTCTTGGATTAAAATTATGAACTAATTTAAGAAGTATTTTGAGGAAATAAAAACAAATCCGGATTTTACTGAACGGGAGAGGCTCAGGTTTGAACAAGCTCACCCCTAGCTCATTTTAACCTAAGCCTTCTCCTCCCCTGAGGGGGAAACTAGAATGAGGGTTAGAATGAATACGATTTCATATAAAATACTTTACCTAACCTCACCAATACATGATACATATTTTTAAAAAAATTGCAAGTCTCTTCTATAAAAAATAATATCAATTATTAATTAAATAATAAAATTATTCGTGCCCTTTTCAGGGGAAAAAAATCAATCAATTAATACCTGAGAATTTTACTAACGAAAGACATCCATCTCATTTTCCATGCATACTATAATTAAAAAAATGATACCATGAAATAATTATTACTATAATAAGCACTAAATCTCCAAGTTTTGGATGGATTTGGAGTTAAACTGGCTCATATACAAGTCGTAATAAAATCCTTTTTTATCCAATAATTGTTGGTGATTTCCCTGCTCAACAATTTCTCCTTTATTGATAACCAGAATCGAATCGGCATTTCGTATAGTACTTAATCGGTGAGCGATTACCAAACTGGTTCTTCCCTTCATAAGATTAAGCATAGCTTTTTGAACGTATTTTTCCGTTCGGGTATCAATGTTGCTGGTAGCCTCATCCAAAATCAAAATTGAAGGATTTGCCAGCAAAACTCGAGAAATGGCAATTAGCTGTCTTTGTCCCTGGCTGAGATCACTCCCATCTTCAGTCAGGATAGTATCATAACCGTTTGGTAAATGTCGGATAAACTGTTCAGCGTTAGCCAGACGTGCGACATTTTCAATTTCTTCATCGGAGGCTTCAAGATACCCATAGCGAATATTATCCCTTACTGATTCGGCAAAAAGATAAGTATCCTGCAAGACAATACCTAACAACGATCGTAAAGTAGAACGCTTAATATTACGAATATCAATCCCATCAATCAATATAGTACCGGAATCGACGTCGTAAAAACGAGTTAAAAGATTAACCATAGTTGTTTTTCCCGCTCCGGTTGGCCCGACTATAGCAACAGTTTGACCAGGGAAAATATGGAAATTGATATTTTTTAAAACTGGTTCTTCCGGTTTATAACCGAAACTCACCTTGCTAAACTCAACCTCTCCCCGAACAGCTTCAGTCCCAGCAGCATTAGGCAAGTCAGCCATTTCGGGTGGTTCATCCATAACTTCAAAAACTCGTTCAGCACTTGATAATCCCGATTGAATTAAATTAAACTGATTGGCTAATTCATTCAAAGGACGGGCAAAATGGCGTGAATAGGTTATAAAGCTAGCGATAATACCTATGGTTATGGTTTGGCGAATTGCCATATATCCACCTACTCCTGCCACAACGGCAAAACCAAAATTATTTAACAAATTCATTAAGGGAGGGAGAATGCCTGAATAAATTTGAGCACGGATAGCAATCCCTCTTAAGGCAGAATTTTGTTTTTCAAATTCATCAATCTCTTGGCTTTCACGATTAAAGATTTTCACCACCTTTTGCCCAGAAATATTCTCTTCAATTAAACCATTCAAATCGCCTAATTGTGATTGTTGCTGAAGAAAGGATTCACGAGTTCGACTGGCAATCATCCGGGTGAATAAAAACATTAAGGGAACAACAGTTACGCTAACCATGGTTAGCGTAGGGCTGAGCCAGAGCATCATAATAACTGTACCAATCAGAGAAATAATACTGGTAAAAACCTGTACAATACTTGAGCTGAGAGCATTACTGATCAAATCAATATCATTAGTTAAACGACTCATTAAATCCCCGTGCAGGTGGTTATCAAAAAATTTTATCGGAAGATGCTGTAGCCGGGAAAACAAATTCTTTCTCAAGTTAAACACTGTTTTTTGGGCAATCTGAATCATAAGACGATTTTGTATATAGGTAAAAAGTGAAACCAGGGCATAAATACTAACCATCATCAAAGCTATCCTCATTAAACCTATAAAATCACCTGGGATTATAAAATCATCAATGGCTTTCCCAATTAAATAAGGTCCAATCAAATTCAATAGCGAAGATATTACCACCGATATAAAAATAAAGATAAGGGTAACACGATGGTCTTTTAAATAAATCCATAATTGCTTTATGGTTTTCCTGGTATCTTTTGGCTTTGAAACCGGTCCCGGTATTTGATGAGGACCATGTCCTCCCATTCCACTCATGGGGCGACCTGGTTGTCGAGGTCCTGAATAAAATCCAGGCTTTGAAGCTCTCGGATCAATCATAAATTGTCACCCCTTCTCCCAGTTGAGATTGATATATCTCCTGGTAGATAGAATTATTCATCATAAGCTGGGAATGATTTCCTTGTCCAACAATCTGCCCATTGTCTAAAAGTAAAATACAATCGGCATCTAAAACAGTGCTAATTCTCTGGGCAACAATAAAAATTGTGGTGTCAACCAAAGTTTTCTTTAAAGCCGATAGGATCTTTTTTTCCGTTGCCAAATCGACAGCACTGGTACTATCATCAAGTATTAATATGGCCGGCTCCTTTACAATCGCCCGGGCAATAGCAATTCGTTGTTTTTGGCCACCAGAGAGGTTAGTCCCTCTTTGATTAATTAGTGTATTATAGCCTTCAGGAAATTGGATGATAAATTGATCGGCTTGGGCAATTTTTGCAGCAGCAATAACTTCTTGATCAGATGCCTGGGGATTCCCCCATTTAATATTTTCTTTTATGGTCCCGGAAAAAAGGATAGTATCTTGTGGAACGATACCAATAGACGATCTTAAAGTTTCGAAATCGAAAACCCGGACATCTCTTTCATCAATCTTAACTCTTCCTTTATTTACATCATAGAGTCGAGGAATTAAGTTCATAAGAGTTGATTTCCCCGATCCAGTTCTTCCTAATATAGCAATGGTTTCCCCAGGTTGAGCAACAAAGGAAATATCTTTCAAAGCCGGTTCTTCCCCGTCTTCTCCAAATTGAAAGGTAACCTTTTCAAATTCAACTATTCCCTTTTTTATTGGAGTTGAGTCAGGTTGGGATGGGTTCTGAATTTGGGGAACAATGGATAAAACCTCATGAATACGTTCTGCAGATGCATTTGCTCTAGTTATGAATATAAATATTGCGCTCACCATCATCAGCGAGAAAAGAATTTGCATAAAATAATTAATAAAAGCCATGATCTCTCCAACTTTCATCGTTCCACCACTGACCTGTATACCACCAAACCAAATCACTGCCACCAAGCTTAAATTCATAATTAACATCATAACCGGCATTATTGATATGACTAATTTAAAAGCTTTTATTGTGGTGTTCATTAATTCTTTGTTGGCTACAGAAAACCGTTTTTTTTCGTAATCTGAACGATTAAAGACTTTTATCAAACGAACACCTGATAAATTCTCTCTCATTACCGCATTTACTCGATCCAACTTCTTTTGAACTGTAGTAAATAAAGGAAAACTTTTTTGAATAACAAAATATAGGATCAGTAAAAGTGCGGGTACAGATGCGAAGAGAATCATGGCTAACCGAGCGTTAATTGAGATAGCCATGATAATTCCCCCTACACCTAAAAGCGGAGCTCTTACCATAATCCTTAATGACATGAGGACTAACATTTGCACTTGGGCTATATCATTGGTAAGACGGGTAATTAAAGTTGAAATCTTAAACTTTTCAAGGTCTGCATAAGAAAAGCTTTGGATTTTTTTGAAGAGGTCAGACCGAAGGTCGGTCCCAAAGTTCTGACTGGCAATACTGGCCGCAACTGTACAGCCCGCTCCTCCTAACATACCAATAACGGCTATGCCAATCATTAAAAGGCCGGTTCTCATAACAAAGGTTAAATCTTGACCGGCAATCCCAACATCCACAATCTTTGCTAATAAAGTTGGCTGAAGAAGGTCGACTATGACTTCAACTACCATTAATAGTGGTGCCAAAACCACAAACTTCCAATAAGGCTTTAAATAGGATAACAGCTTGCCCAAGCATCTACCTCCCGGAATTATGACCTTTAAAGGAGTCTTCTGAGTTCAATTTGTCATATTCCCTTATAAAAAAATTATCCAAGAAAATAAAGCATAATCCCGAGACCAAATTCTGTCAACTCTGAATGTCCATTAATTTTTTAATTTAATTGAAGAAATCAGGAGCTATTCCTGGTCAGGGAAGATTTTCCCGGGGTTAAGAATTCCTTTTGGATCAAAAGCTTTTTTAATATTTCTCATCAACCTTATTTCTTCCGGCGAATAAAATTGAGAGAGATAGTTTCTTCTTTTTAATCCAATTCCATGTTCCCCACTCAAAACTCCTCCCAATTCTTTTACTTTTTCATAAAACATTTTGCGAATAATTGGCTCATCTTTCTTCCAGTGTTCAATTTGTTTTGGTGCCAAAGTAACGTGTAAATTCCCATCTCCAATATGTCCATATACCGGGGAAAATAAATGATAGTGTTGGCTCAAATCATCAATAACAAGGAGAATGTTACCAATTTCTTGAATCGGAAGTGATATATCCTCGTTCATTTCCACTGGGAGGGCAAGATGAATGGCTTCCGGTACTGCCCGTCGCATTTTCCATATTTCTTCGATTAAAATCGAATTATCGGCCATATAGATTTCTTTCGCCCCCACATCAAATAAGCGATTCCCTATTTTTTCCGATAGCGAAAATACTCTCTCTTCATCATCTCCATCTATCTCAATCAATACATGTGATTTTGCATCTGGAAAGGGATAGGAGCGGTTACAATATTTATAAGCAAAACATAAGCTTTCATGGTTCATGAATTCCAGGGAAGTGGGCAATATCTTCATTTCTTTCAGTAAAATCACTGGCAGTCGCAAAGCTTGGTTTACATCATCAAAGGGAGCCAGCAAAACAATTCTTTCCTTGGGAAGGGGAATAATCTTGAGATAAATTTTGGTTATGATTCCAAGTGTTCCTTCTGATCCTACCATGAGATGAACGATATCATAAGAGGAAACATCTTTATAAACTTTCCCCCCGAAATGAACCATTTCTCCCGTTGCAGTGACAAACTCCACTCCTCGAACATAATTACCGGTAACACCATACTTAACCGCCTTTCCACCTCCAGCATTTTCGGCAACATTTCCTCCGATCTGACAAGTTTCCAGACTCATTGGATAGCCGGCGTAAAAAAGACTGTAGCTTTTTAACTGACGGTTAATGTCATTGGTTATAACTCCTGGTTCGACAACCACCATCAAATTTTCAGTATCGATTTCCAAAATCCGGTTCATTCTTTCCAAAGACAAGACAGCACCACCATAAGCCGGTATCGATCCCCCTGAAAGTCCACTGCCTGCTCCTCGTGGTGTTATCGCTATATTTTTTTCAAAACAATACCGGGCTATTTGTTGGATTTCTTCGGTTGTTTTTGGTTTTATAACCACTTCGGGCAACAATCGCAGGGTTTCATCAGGAGTCTCATCCTTTGAGTAGTTTTTAAGGACTTCTGGATCTCCAGAAACGAATTGTTCACCAATAATAGTCTTAAAATATTGAATATCCCGATCATCGATCGGTTTAAACTGATTCATTTATTTTTCCTTTGTTTTAATATTCGAATGACTTGCGGGAGAATTTCCAATACATCTCCAACAATACCAAAGTCGGCAAGATGAAAGATTTGGGCTTCTGGGTCCCGGTTGATAGCGATGATATAACGAGAGGTTTGCATCCCAGCTAAATGCTGAATCGCTCCTGATATTCCAAAAGCAAGATAAAATTCAGGTGATACGGTTTTCCCGCTCAAACCTACTTGATGGGGGAAAGAGGTCCATCCTTGCTCTACCGCCACTCGACTTCCACCCACGCAACCTTTTAAACATTGCGCTAATTCTTCAAGGTGAGAAAAGTTAGTAGCATTTTTTAATCCCCGACCACCACTACACAGGATTTTCGCTTTGGCAATATCAAGATTATGATCTTCCTCGATAAATTCATTTTTTATGAATCCACTGGAGTAGGTTGTACTATCTTCCTCAATCACAAGAGTTGAATCAGGATATTCACTCTGAATTGGTTTAAAAGTATTGGGACGAACTGTCGCCATTTGGGGAAAGGTTCTGGTTTTTATAGTTGCCATAATGTTTCCACCAATAGCCGGTCGGATTTGCAATAGTGATCCATCTTCGGAATCGATATCAAAACCGGTACAATCGGCGGTTAAGCCAGTATGGAGTTTGGCTGCTAGATAGGGCATGAGGGTAGTTCCCCGGGTGGTAGCTGCTGCCAGAATGATGGTTGGTTTAAATTTTTGAATCACATTTATAATGAATTGAGTTGACTGGTGAAAGGCTAACTCATCGAATATAGGATTTTTAATCCCGTAAACATAATTTGCTCCAAACTGAAGCGGTTTTTGTAATTCTTCTATATTAATCTTTCCAGATCCAAAAAAAACGCCAACCTTTTCAACGCCTTTATTGCGAAGTTGTTGTGCCGCTCCCAATATTTCAAATGTAGTCGGTTCGACTTTCCCTCGGTGAATTTCACCTATTATCAGCAAATGGTGATTCATTTACAAGCTCCTCGTTCAACTAAAAACTGAACCAATTGATCTGCCATAAGCACTGGATCCATATCTTTTAAAATCTTTCCCTTTCGTTCAATTTTAAAGTTTTCAACTTTCACAACTCGGGTGGGTGAACCTGATAACCCTATCGAATCAACAGAAATGCCCAGAGACTGAGCATTGAATTTTTGAATTTCTTGTTGCCGGGCGAATATTTTTCCTCTCAGTGTGGGAAATCGTGGGGCATTCATCCCTTTGGTAACGGTAATCAAAAAAGGAGGAGGTAACGTGATTCTTTGAACTCCGGATTCAATGGTTCTTTCGATTAAAAAAAGAGAGCGATTAACCAATTGACACTGAATGGCATAGGTGAGAATGGGAATATTTAAAAACGATGCTACAGCCGGGCCAACCTGGCCAGTATCACCATCAATGGCTTTTTCTCCGGTAATGATAACTTCCCAAGGTTTTAAAAAAGTAACTAATTGAGCTAAGGCATAAGCAGTCGCATAAGTGTCGGAGGCTGCAAATTCCTGACCGGTGAGAAGAAAAGCCTCATCGCATCCTAGAGCTAACGCTTCTCGTAAAGCTTTCTCGGCTGATTCTGGTCCCATAGTTATTGCTCGTATCTTGCCACCTTGCTCTTCTTTTATCTGAAGAGCCAATTCAATGGCATTCAAATCAATTGGATTAATGGTAAGTGATATCCCTTTCCGATTCAAGGTTCCAGTCTTCGGATCAATCTTTGCCTCTCCAATTTCTGGTACTTGCTTTATCAATACAATTATTTCCATAGATAAAAACCTCTTCGATTTTCAATGTCAATCTATATATAAAAGAACCAATTCTTTTTTATTTAATGTTATCTTTTTGCACCACGAATAGCAATTATACAAATTATAGGAACATCTGTTTTTTCTTGGCAATAAAAAAAGAGTGAACACTCAATTTTCAATGAGGCATCTTAAAGTAGAACTTATAAAGAAGCTGCCGCTAGACGTTTTATTTAATCAACTTCTCTTTGAGCTCTTTCAGCAGCACTAAGAAGTTTTTGATAAAGGTCATAGGAATTATAGGGGTTGGTATAGAAAGAAATCAGATTGAGATTTTGGCTTTCGGTATTGATTATCTGTATCTTATCGCCCTTTTCGATGTAGAGTGCTGTTTCACTCTCGATGGGATATTTCTTATCGTTACAAACAAATATCCCCTTCCCCGATACAATAAAGACAATTTCAACTCGATCCCTCGGACGATAATCAGTTTTGCTGAAAGGATAAATGGTCGCTCGAATGAGATTACATCCACACCCTTCATCAACATCTGGTGAAAATATCACTCGGACTTCTCTGCTAAAGGGTTTAGAAACTTGTATTCCATTCAGTTCATGGCTTTTTTTGATTTTCATATCGGTTACTCCTTAAATAGATCCTGAATAAAACCTATTGACTTGCTTAATAAACGATTAACATCCTCAATCGGAAGAATTTTTTCTGATACTTCAAATGGACCCCATTGATTACTTTGGAAAAAATAGGGAATTTCAATAGTGATCGGTATTATCCGACCCTTTGCCTTCATTATTTTTGCCAACTCGAAAAAGTTGATTTCTCCTTTTCCTATCTCACCAAACTGGATTGTTCCATCAATAATATATGGATCTTTAAAATGAATGACCTCGATGTAATCAATAGCACTCCTTAAATCTTCGATTATATCAATATTTCCTTTCTGAGCGTAGTAAATATTCCCAGTGTCATAAGTCATTTTAATATAGGGTGAGGCTATTTCATTAATAATCGGAATCCCTTCAGTACCTCGAGTAATCAAGGTATTGGACATTTCGGTTTCAAGACAAACCAATAAATCCAGTTCTCGCGCTTTCTTTTCAATCCACCGGATATGCTTAAAAATTTCTTGTCTTTTTTCAGCTGGACCTTCTCCAGTGGTAATGTATTTCACTCCAATTTTCTTGGCAAATTCCATTTTTTTGAGAAATAATTCCACATCTTCTTCTATGGATAATTTTACATGCCCACTGAAGGTGAGAGCTTTGAGTTGATACTGATTCAGTAGTTGAAAAAAATCCTTTGGTTTTTGAAGATCGCTTTCGTTTAAATGAGTAAGGCCATACTCATTGACAACTCCCAAGGGTGTTTTAATATAATCAACTTCAACATACTCAGCACCAAGACCATACAAATTTCTAAAAACCTGATCAATACCGTATCCTTGATAATTCACTAATCCAACCACTATTGGCCAGTCCATAAGATATCCTTTCATTTAATAAGTTCATCATAAATTTTTCTGATAATCAGTTGGGGAGAATCCTTTTCCATCGATTCTTGGAGCGGAAATTCATCTAACCTCTCAGCCAGCTTGGCTAATTTTTTGGTGATATAAATGCTCGTAGAAAATATTTCAATTGGATTACGGTGTCTTGGAGTGACATCTAAAGCAATCCATCCTCGATAATCAATTTTTTTCATTATGTAAAGAAATTCAAGATAGGACATTAAATTCCTACTCCCGGATATGAGGTCCCAGTCCCACTTCCCATCATTATCATTAATATGGACATGAAACAGTTTATTTTCTCGTGCTAAGATTGTCATGGTTTCAGCCGGATTTTCTCCCGCCTGCAAGGCATGTCCAAAATCGAGAGTCACGCCCAGGTTAGGAACATTAGCCTTGAGACAAACATAAAGAGCATTGAAAGCTGTGCCCACCAAATAATGGGAGAGTGGTTCTTGGAATTTATACTCTATACTTATTTTTACATCGGGATAAGATTGGGCTACTTCTTTTAATCCATCAATAAGATACTGCCAACTTCTTTCATAATTAACTTCAAAGTGATAGTCATAACCATCTTGAAGGGGACAAACAGTGACTAAATTTGCACCCAAAAAACGAGACATTTCAGCTCCTTGAGCAATATAATCGAAAGCCTTCTTCCGTGTCTCTGCTGAGAGCGCAGTAAGAGATCGTTGATTCCAGACCATCTCGCCTTTAATGTCGACATTAACCGCTGCTCCAATTAATCTATTTTTTTCAAGCTGAGTTTTAGTCTGATATTTATCTTTAAAATCATAAGGATAGATCAGTTCAACTCCCTGATTTCCTTCCACCTGGCTGATTAAGCTCAACTTTTCTTCCAAAATTTTTGTCTCATGGTAAAATTTAAAACGATCTTTGAGTTGTCCAAAAAAACCTGTAATAGTTGCAAATTGTAATGTCATGATTAAACCCCCTCTAATATTCAGTTCAGAAAAGAACTTCCCGACTATTCTTCTTTTCCGCTTCTTTGAATATAAGCTAAAGTAATTTTGATATGTTCTCTCATTGCTTTTTCGGCTTCTTGTGGTTGCTTTTTACGAAATGCTTCCAATACTTGGAGATGCTCATAATAGGTTTCCCGGGGTGGACGAATAAGTCCCTTGATGAGAAATCTGGAAATTAAACCGGATCGAATGGTAAAGTCTCTTAAGTCGCGATTAGGACAGATTTCTGAAATATAGGTATGTAATTTGTTATCTAAACGACGATATTCTTTTTCATTCTTGTTTTTAAATGCTGCGGTAAAATTCTTTTCTAATTCTTCAACAGCTTCATCAGTAATAACTTGACAGGCATATCGTGTTGCTAAAGGTTCAATACATAATCGTATTTCAAATATCGTCACCAATTCTTCCTGAGAGAGATCACGAACCTGCATCACTTTGGTTCGAGGGTTTGCGGTTAATAATCCTTCTGTCTCAAGAATTCTTAATGCATGCATGACTGGGGTTCGGCTAATGCCCAAATTTCGGGCAATTTGCTCTTGAACCAATCTTTCTCCCGGTTTTAAATTTCCCTCCATGATCATTTCTTTAATGATGGTATAAGCTTCTTCAAAAAGGTCTTTTTTTATAAGCGCCAAGTTACAAGTCTCCCTTCGACTTTCGACGACACTTTATTGTAATAACATTTTCCTTTGTTTTTCTTTTCTAACCTTCTGCATCACAATATCAAAGGTTATGGCAGCAATAAGAACCATGCCATTAATAATCTGATGCCAATAGGTTGAAACATTCAACATGACTAACACATTGGACAAAAGACCAATAAAAATAACACCCAGAAATACTCCGAACATATTTCCTTGTCCGCCGGAAAGACTACATCCTCCCAACACTGCTGCTGAAATACAGCTCATCTCAGCACCGGTTCCTGCAGAAGGAAAAGCAGAACCAAAACGGGCAGTATTGAGAATACCCGCCATTCCAGCTAGTAGGCTTGATAAAAGATAGACAATCATCCGAGTTTTGTCAGTGGATATTCCTACCAAACGAGCTGCCTTAATATTTCCACCGATGAAATAGAGCTGACGGAAAAATCGATGTTTCGCAACCATCAAACCAAAAAATAAGACTAGTATAAACATAAACCAAACCGGCAGTTGAAATCCTAGTAATGTGTTTTGGCCAATCTTATTAAAAGCCGGGGGAAGGAAAGCTACTCCTCCTTCCGCCAAAATGATGACGGTTCCTCGAATAATGCCTTGGATAGCTAAGGTTGTAATCAGAAAATTAATACCAACCTTTACAACCAAAAGTCCATTAACTAACCCTACCAAAAGGGTTGCAATCAAAGCAATTCCGATGGATACTGGCACACTATAGCCATAGGTTTGCATAAAAATAGCCGCCAAAACTCCCGACAAAGCCATATTGGCTCCAATACTTAAATCAATTTCTCCCATTATAAGGAGCATACCAATTCCAAGAGCCATAATTGCAACCGTTGAGTTGCTAAGGAGCAATATCTTTAAATTTGAGAAGGTTAAAAAGTTCTTATTAAAGAATGGAACAAAAATAACTATAATTCCGATGCAGATGATGAGAATTATTTCTCGTCGGGTTAAAAGTTTTGTTAAAATCGATTCTTCAGGAATTGAGAAAGATCCCTTTGTTCCCGACGATTTCTGCTCTGGTATCATTTTCTCTTTTGAAGTACGAGAATTTTCATCTTGCTTAATCCGATTGGACATAATAAACCCCCTTTTAAAAGATACCTTCTCTATTCTCGATTGGAAATCCCGGAAATCGATGCCAGAAGTTCCTTTTCACTCACTTGTGAAGCAATAAATTCTTCAATGATGGTTCCTTTATACATGGTGATGATTCGATCAGAGTTATTCAGCAACTCCTTAATTTCAGAAGATATCATGATAACAGCCACTCCAGAGTCGGCTATTTTTCTGAGAAGTTTGTAAATTTCAGTTTTTGATTCAACGTCAATTCCTACAGTCGGTTCATCTACCAACAATACTTTTGGTTTGAGATGAAGCCATAACCCCAGGAGGACTTTCTGTTGATTTCCACCACTTAAGGTATTGGTAATTTGATCGGCGTCATAAGCTTTAATATTAAATTGC
Source organism: Atribacter laminatus (assembly GCF_015775515.1). Classification (NCBI taxonomy): domain Bacteria; kingdom Pseudomonadati; phylum Atribacterota; class Atribacteria; order Atribacterales; family Atribacteraceae; genus Atribacter; species Atribacter laminatus. The sequence continues at coordinate 1,886,732 of NZ_CP065383.1, read as the reverse complement.
TGAATGACCTGATTGGATATTTGATTAATCTTATGATCACTTATAAAACCCAGATTGTTTGCTACTGTAGTTAAATCCGGAGCAACAATATTATTTTTAATTGAAGTATCTAAAAACAATCCTTCTTCTTTCCTGTTTTCAGTAATATAAACAATTCCATAGTGAATCGCATCTAAGGGGCTATGAATAGAAATCTTTTCCCCTTCAAGTTCAATTTCCCCGGTTTCCAATCTTTCTTGGCCAAAAATCGCTTTGGCCAATTCGGTCTTTCCTGCTCCAATTAAACCAGCTAAACCTAAAATTTCGTTTTTTCGAACTTGAAAATTTACATTTTTAAATTTTCGATAATAGTGAGTTAAATTTTTAACTTCACAAAGCACTTCACCCTTGGTTCTAACTTCTACCTCGTCTTTTTTTACCTCCTCAATTAATTCCTTCTTTTTTCCTACCATCATCGTAATTAAACGTGGCATGTCAATTTGATTGATATATTCAGTTCCTTGCCAAACTCCATCTCGAAGAACTGTAACCCTATCGGCTACTTCGAATATTTCTTCCAAGCGGTGAGAAATATAGATAATTCCAATTTCAGATTTTTTTAAATTATGAAGGAGTTGAAAAAGTTTTTTGGTTTCCGACAAAGTTAACGCAGCAGTTGGTTCATCCAAAATCATAATTCGACTCTTTTTTTGCAATGCTCGAAGAATTTCCACTAATTTTTTTTCAGCTGGGGAGAGTTGGGTTACCAAGGTCAAAGGATCGAAATTCAACTGGAAAATTTCTAAAAGCTTTTTAGTTTCTCCAATTTTGGTTTGATTTGAAACTAAAGATAAATGATTGATAGGTTCATCACCGGCAAAAACATTATCAGCAATTGATAGATTTGGAAAAACAGTACTTTCCTGGTATACCGTAGATATTGGTAGATTATGCAAATGGGAATATGAAACCTTCGATCCATCAACAAATAATTCACCCTTATCTGGACCATATACTCCGGAAATGATTGATATAAGTGTGCTTTTTCCGGCTCCATTCTTACCAACTAAAGCATGAATTTCCCCAGGAAATACAGAAAAATTCACTGAATCAAGAGCAATAACGCCAGGAAAAGCCTTGGTAATACTCTTCATCTCTAAAATGGCTTCTTTCAAAGATAAACCTCCTCTTACCATAGGATTGGGAAAGTCATTCTCACTCCGGTAGCTGACGAATCGGACAAGCAAGCCTGGCAAAGCCCTAAATCACCCCGAGCTGCCATAAGGAGGACTGCCTCATATTTGGATAATTTTAATTGGTATATTAAAAGTTGGGCCATTTCTTCTGAGGCTATCTTAGCCGCTTCTGAATAGTCCTTACCAAACCCATGAGTACTAACCATCCCTTTTCTTATGATAACCGGGTTTTTTGATGGAAAGAAAGAATCAACAACATCAACTTGAACTAATACTTGGGCAGAAATATCGACCCCTCCACCAGTGAGCTCACCTTCTCCCATGGCAGCATGTACATCTCCTAAACCGAGCAATGCCCCTTGCTGTTGGATGGGAAAGAAAACCTCAGCATGTTCATCAACCAAGTTATCATCCATGTTTCCACCATGGGAACCAGCTGTAATAGTCGGAATCTCACCCTTTTCTGGCGCAATGCCAATGGTTCCAACCATTGGTCGAGCGGGAAGTGCTAATTCCTGAGAAATCCATATCTTTTTATCTTGGTATTTTACAGTTCGTGCTAAACGGTCTGAAACCACATTGCGCATTATTCCCATATATGACCTCACCGGCAATATCCCAACCGGATCAGGAATGATTTGTAAAATTTTTACCCGAAGCAATTTTCCAATCAACGCATTTTTAACTGAAACTAACCCCGTCACCGGATTCCCACTATCTTGATCAAGCTCAGGAAAAGGCACATCAGTCCATGGTTGAGATATGTCAATGGTTCCATTATGAGCATCTTGAGTATGAAAAAGAAGATAATCTCCCGGTGAAACAATTATAGTTGGCTGAAAATGTGATGAAAAACGAAAGGTTCGGTAAGACTTTGGAATAACGTGGAACATTCTCCTGTTTTCCCTCCTCAAATTTTAATAATTAAAACAAAAGGGGCGTAAAGAGGTTTCGCCCCTTTTGTTTCCTCTTACATTAATCCCATATCCTTATAGACTTGTTCTTGGTAATCCAAAACATCAATCATTTGATCGACATTATCGGGAGTCATAACCAAAACACCGGTCATAATCAATTTCGGCACCATGGGGAAACCCATATCTTTATATTTCTGCAAGATTGGTGTGCTGGGGTGATTGTATTCATAAAGAACTCGGAATCCCCAAATTTCGAAGGCTTCCCGCTTTTGAACTACGGCAGCTTGGATGGTTTGCTTTTTAACTGCTTCAATAATGTCAGGTGTATTGTCAACGCAAACCACTTTGATTTCTCCAACTTTTCCTGCTTCCTCAATAGCTCGGGCAATACCCGGACCACTCGAGGCATTGATGCCAATGAATCCATTAATTTCTGGGTTAGCTTGAATGGCTTCGGCAGTGAGCCTGGCCGCTTCGATAACTGAACCTTGGTCGTTTTGGAGACCAACAATTTCAATGTTTGGATATTTCTCCATTTCTTTCTCAATACCGTTCCGTGCTTTTAAGGTATTATCGTTTGGAATAACGGCACTCAACATTACTTTCCCTTTTTCTCCAATGAGTTCAGCCATGAGTCTTGCCTGAAATCTTCCCAATTCTTCCCAGTCGGTTCCGGAATAACAAATTCTGTTGGTATTTGGTGCATCACCGTCAATGCAAACCAGAGGCACTCCCTGAGCTAAAACCTGGTCAATAACGGTATTGTGACCTTCTCCAAAAGGCATAAAAAGTATTCCATCTGGATTTTTAGCCATGACTTGCTGGAGGACATTGTTTTGCATTTCAATATCAATGTTTTGCGGTCCCATGAAATGAATCTCAGCACCTACCCGGTCGGCTTCTTCCTTTAACGCTGGATAATCATGGGTTAAAAAAAGCGGAAGGGTTGAAACACTGGCTATCCAGTAATACTGCTCTTTTTCTTGGGAAAAAACTGGAAGTGTTGAAGCAAATACCAAACTAAAGACTAAAACACATATCATGAACAAAACTTTTAATTTCACTACGAACCCCCCTTACTGGTTTTTTTACTGTATCCTGTATTATAATTCTTTGTATACAGTATACAGTGTACCTTTAGAGTATATAGGAATGAATTGATTTGTCAAGAAAAAATTAACTTTTTACATATATGCTATTATCATCTCAAAATTGAATTAAATTCTTAGTTATAAATTATCAGGAGGAAGGTCTCATGTTTCCAAGAAAACTTTTTAGAATGGTATTGACAGGCTTTCTAATTCCTTTTTTATTTTCATCATTATCTTTTGCTAAATACTTATCAATTCAATCTTCTCAATCCTTTCCCAGCATCACTCCTGTAAATTTAGTTTGGGATGAAACCGAGCAAAAAATTATCCTCATTGGGATTGCCGAAGATGAGATTGGTAAAAGGTTTAATCATTTTTGGTTTTTTTCAAAGGATGGAGAGCTTATTGAAGAGAAAGTGATTGATCAGTCTACCATTGGGCTCATTTCAAAAGCAGCTTACTGGAACCCGGGAAAGCTGATCTTCGTATCCACACCCTCTATGAATGATGAAAAAAATCCCTTGCCCGATACCCAAGTTGTAACTCTCTCAACCAATTTTGACCGCGAAATTCTAAACATTGCCACTTTGAAAAACATTGATTTGACTTTTAATAATAGTCTACTAATCAATCAGCAGGCTAAAGAAATCCTTCTCCTAAGCGGAACCCATACTACTCTATCGCAAGGACTAAAGACAAGGAATGATTGGCAGATAAGATTAGATTGTCTTGGTTTCAACGGAGAGAATATTTGGACCACGGAAATTGGTAATCAACAAGATAATGTTATGGGACAAATGATAAAAATTGGCCAGCTTTTCTACGTGGTCTATAACACCTGGTTTCCTGGTGAGAGATGGAATATACAGATGGTTGGGCTTAATAATTTCGGCCGAGTGATCAACGAAAAAACCATCATGAATGGTTCAGGCTCAGATCTAGTAAATGATATCGAAAAAATTGATGATGATCATTTTTTAATAATTGGAACAACTGACTCAGATAATAACGACTGGGGACTTCCAAAAGGGAAGAGTGATCTGATCATTTTAAAATACCATATTGATGGAAATATAAAATGGTTACGGCGACTGGGAGGCCAATATCGGGATATTGGAATAACTGTTTTATATGATGAACAAGAAACCATTTGGATAGCAGGAATGACCGAATCAAAAGATGGAGACATCCTTAATAACCAAGGCGGTTGGGATATCTGGGTCATTCAACTGGACCGAGATGGTAATATTTTGGAAAATAAATGCCTGGGAACTTTAAATGACGAAAGCCCAGTTCAATTTCTACAAGTTGAAAACGATATTTGGCTCTTAGGAGCCTTCCAAGCCACCGTCACCAAAACTCTACCACTACTCATTCGAATAAACGATTAAAGAAAAAGTACTTTTCTTTATTTGATTACTTCAGCTAGGAGGTCGAGATAATTTTCTAATAATCTGACTATAAGAAAATTTTTTCGTACGTGTTCCTTCCCTTTTTCTCCCATTTCTATTCCCATTTCAGGGTTTTTAAGGAGAGAAATGACTTTCTCGACAGTTCCTTTTTTGTCTTGAGGATCGATGAGAAAACCACTTTCTCCGTCTTGAATCTGTAAAGGTATACCTCCAATATTGGAAGCAATTACCGGTTTTCCTTTCCAAAGAGCTTCGGTAACAGTCAGTCCAAAACCTTCGCGAGTTGATTTTTGAATGACCACATTCGCTTGTCTCTGTAAGGCATTAACCAGAATACTGTTTTCGGTGGTAAGCAGGATTAGTTCTCGCTTTTTTATGAGAGCATCATGTTTTTTCATAATTTTTGAATAAATCTTATATCCTTCGGGATCATCGCTAGCCATGCTTCCACACAAAACCAGACGGCAATCAATTGCCTTTCGGACCTCTCGATAAATGTCTATGACTCCCTCAGGATCTTTCCATTTATCAAAACGAGAAATTTGAGTAATGATAGGTTTATTGAGGGGAACTCTAAATTTCTTCATAGTTTTTTGGATGGTATATTCAGTGAGTGGTTTGTTTTTTGGTGAAAGGGGATCAATGGCTGGTGGGATGATAATCTGTTTAACTGGAAGATCTTTTCTGAGATACTTTTCATTCGAAACAATTACTAAGTCATACTTTAATATAAAACTTTTAAGGAAATTCCAAAGACGCTGATTGGGATCAGTCAAATCAATATGACATCTCCAAATCCACGGTTGTCTTTTTTTATAAAAACGAACCAAGGGCAAAGGTTGGGGGTCGTGAATAATGCAGGCATCATGATCAAGGTGAGTAAACTGTGAAAAATCTTCATTATTATTAACATATAAATCCCTTTTAATGTGTGTAAAGTGAAGAGGGTCACCTTGAAGCGCATTATGAAATTTTTTAGTAATTCCAAAAAAATCAGGGTTCCCATGTAAAATTCTCCATCCAGCATCAAGGCCAATATCATTCATCAAAGGGACTAGAGAAGATAACATTTCAGCCACCCCACCACCCTGATAGGTCGAGTTGACATGCACGACATGTTTTCCATACAATTTCGTCATTTTGTTATGAATTCGAAATATTACTTCATCTCCTACAATTTCTTGATAATCTTCTAATCTCTTCATTTAGTCACCTCCGTTATTTCCAGAAGGAGTTGCCGAACATCTCCCGGTGTTTGAATGCTGTAATTGGCATATGTCGATCCAATTCCCACTTTTATTGAATGGGCAGTTTCAGGTAACATCGTGAATATATCTTCATCGGTATAATCATCACCGATAGCCAGGATAAAATCAGAAGGATAATCGTTTAACAATAAGCTCGCTATTCGACCTTTATTGATGGACACATTTTTAACTTCGACAATCTTGTTCCCTCTTAAAACTCCTAAATTAAGATTGGCAATCAAATCCAGCAAAGCATTTTCCAATTCTTTTGTCCGAACATCGGCTAAGTTTGGATCAGCTTTCCGATAGTGCCATACCAATGAAAAGTCTTTTTCTTCCAAAAATGAACCGGGTGTCCAGTCGACATAATGTTCCATAAGTGGACGTATCTGTTCTTTCCATTGGTTCGACAAAGGTTCAATAGTTTGCCAATCATCTGGGATTCTCTTAATCCAAGCGCCATGTTCAGCAACCAATATCAATCTGGAAAAATCAAACCAGGATTCTAAGGTTTCTTTCTTTCTCCCGCTGATTATCACCACCTGGTTTCTTTGGTCTCTGGTCAATTTTTCCAATAAATGAAGGAGCTTTTCATCGGGTTTCGCTTTTCGAGGAGCGTCAGCAAAAGAAACCAGTGTTCCGTCATAATCTAACAACAATAGGCGTTGGTGAGCAGAGATATATTCATTCTGAATACGATTTCGAATGGTTTTAGTCAGTTTTTTTGTCGAATATTCTAGCTGGGTGTCTCTTGCCTTGATTAAATTATCCAGAAATTCTTTCGCCCATTTTTCGATCGTATAACGTGACAAGCGGTGGTTCATGGTTCGATTCATCTCAACCTGTTCTTCTGCAGAAAGCAAGAATGCTTTTTTTATGGCCTCAACAATTGCTTCTACATCGTTTGGATTGACGATAATGGCTTCTCCTAATTCTCGAGCTGCTCCGGCCATTTCACTAAGAATTAAAACCCCCTTCCTCTCAGCTTTCGTCGCTAAATATTCTTTAGCAACCAAGTTCATACCATCTCGCAATGGCGTTACCAATGCAACATCAGCGATGTTATAAAGAGCTGTGAGATTCATGAGCGGTAATTGCCGGTAGAGATACCAAATGGGTATCCAATCAATTGAACCATATTTTCCGTTTATATAGCCAACCATTTCATCAATTTGCTTTTTTAAAAGAAAGTAATTCTTAGTCCCGATTCTCGATGGAACCACCACCAGTACCAAGGTGAATTTCTTTTCATATTCAGGATTTTTTTCCAAAAAGAGATCAATGGCTTTTAATCGTTTTATTATTCCTTTGGTATAATCCAATCGGTCAACCGAAATAACGATTTTACGATTGCCAAATTTTTCTTTCAATTTATCACTTTCATTAATAATTTCCTTATTTTTACTCGCTTGCGAGTAAAAATGATAATCAATACCCATGGGAAAGGCATCCACTTTTACAATTCTTCCATTCACATTAATTTGTCCTAATAAAGAATCCAATCCCAATAATTGCCGAACACTGGATTGAAAATGCCGAGCATAGTCATAGGTATGAAAACCAATTAAGTTAGACCCAAGAAAACCCATTAATATTTCATTTCTCCAGGGAAGCAAGCGAAATAATTCATAAGAAGGGAATGGGATATGGAGAAAAAAGCCAATAACGATTTCAGGATACATTTCACGTATCAAATTAGGAAGAAGCATCAGTTGATAGTCATGAATCCAGACCAAGTCGTCCGGCTGAAGAATGTCCGCAACGGTATCGAAAAATATCTTGTTGACTTTTTTATACGTTTCCCAATATTCATTATCATACTTTACATATGTAGGAAAGTAATGGAACAAAGGCCAAATGGTTCGATTACAGAATCCATTATAATACCAATCAATATCTCTTCTTCCCATAAAGACTGGGTAACATTTTTCTTCTTTTAAAGAATCCTTAACCAGTTTGGTCTCTTCTAATTTTAAACCTTCACGGACTATGCCTGGCCAGCCTATCCATAAACTTTCATAATTTTTGTAAAAAGAACCAAGGCCGGTGGCTAGTCCCCCAGCGCTTCTTTGATATTCAATACTACCTCCAGGTTTTTTCTGAATACTAATCGGCAATCGGTTAGAAATAATCACTAATCGAGGCATTTTCTACCTCCTTATCATTCAGTCTTGGTTTGGAATGAACACGAAAGAAATGAGCAGTTTTTTCTACGATATAATTAAAGGGTATAGTGAGCTATGACTGAAAAGAACGAAAATCCTTCACCATAAAAATCAATAGAAAATCTCTTTAACCTTCGTATCATATAATAAAATATACCATAGATTGAATTATTTGAAAAATAATACCTCCCCTAACCTTGCCTTCTTTCAAGACCAGGGGATGATAAAAGTGAAATTTTCCACTGATCGCTAATCATTGATCAAAGCAATTTTACTTTTTATTCAACATTTCGATGACGTTTTTCCATTTCTTCTCGGCTAACTTTCATCTTATCAGCAAGGATGAGGACTATCAAATCAAAGACTATATAAAGAGACTGCTCAAAGAGACATCCCATGGGTTGAATGGAAGGAACAGTGTTAAGTCCTCCTCGATAAACCGAAGCCGGAACCATGAGAATAAGATCTGCCAGCTTGGGGGTTTCTCGACTGGGATTACCAGTTACAATGGCAATTTTGGCTCCTGCTTTCTTTGATTCCACAACAATATGATGAATATGGGGAACATTTCCGCCTCCAGAAGTGGCAACCAATAAATCTCTTTCACCTATAGCCGGTGTTGTATCATCCCAAATCCAGTGAGCAATTTTGCCAAGATGGGTTAACCTCATAGCAAAAGCTCTTAAAGATAATCCTTCTCTCCCTCCACCAACCAAAAATACCCGTTTGGCATCAACAATTGCTTGAGTAAATTTTTCCACTTCATCCTCATTTAATCTCTCAAAAACCTGTTTCAACTCATTCACAACAGTTGCAGCTAATTCTCGAATTATCATCTTTTTCACCCCTTTTAATAGTGGTAACTATAAATTAAGGAAAAGCAATAAATTTCAAAAGAGTTCGCGGTTTATTAATAAATAGAGAGAATCATCCGGATTTTTTTTAAATAAAATTATTACTGCTCTGAATTCGCTTCTTCAACAATCTTGATTCCCGAACTCAAACTTACTCCAAATCGTGAAACACCCATATCATGCATTTTACAAAGAGTTTCGTAGTCTCTAATACCACCAGCGGCTTTCATTTTTATTCTTCCTTGAATAGCTTTAGCCATTATTTCAACGTGTCGAATTTCTGTTGGTTTCGATGCCCAACCAGTCCCGGTTTTTATAAATTCAGCTCCACTGTTCATAACAATTTTACAGGCATCAGTTAGCTCATCATCAGTAAGATACATAGCTTCGACAATGACTTTCAATGGTTTTTCCACTATTGTTTGATAAACGGCTTGAATATCCTTTGCTACTTTTCCGAACTGTTTTGATTTAAGCCATCCGACATTCATAACCATGTCAAACTCGTCACATCCAATATCATAAAGAGTTTTTGCTTGGAATACCTTCACTTTGGTTAACTCAGCTCCGGTTGGGAAGCCTATTGGTGCTCCAACCATTATATCTTCATCTTTAAAAGCTTCCACCAAAGTTTGAGAGTAACAAGGTAAAGCAAAAGCACAAATAAATTGGTATTTCTTAGTCTTTTCAATTAAATATTGAATATCGGTTTCAGTATTCACCGACTGCAACATACTGACATCAATCATTTTAACCAATTCTTTCGGATGAATTTTCATTTAAAATAATGCCTCTTTTCTAAATTATGATTTTTATGATTTATAACTAAATAACCAGCTTTCCCATTTCATCGCCAATGTCCGATAAACTATTTGAAACTCTCTTATATACCTCATAAATCTTTTGGTACTTCTCTACATTCTCGGGAATAGGAGTAATACTTTCTACAAGATCATGCAATTCATCGATCCTCTCGAAACTCTTCCATAAGCCAGTTCCAACTGCTGCACAGGCAGCAGCCCCTAATGCCGCTGCCTGTTCATCGATATTAGTTTTACTGACTTTCATATTGTATACATCAGCATAGATTTGACGCCAGAGCTTGCTCTTACTCCCTCCACCGACCAATAACATTTCATTGCTCAAACTCGTCATCTCTTCAAGTTTATCCAGACAACATTTTAACCCAAGAGCAATGCCTTCCATCGCTGCTCGAATCATATCAGCTCGGGTATGGGCTAAATCAATTCCGACAAAAGCCCCACGAATATGGATACTTTTATCAATAGGCATTCCACCGCCTAGACTGGGATTAAATAATAGTTTGTGAGAACCAACCTTCGATTGAGAAGCTTCTGCAGTCATCAATTCATAAACATCTACCCCCTGATTATTAGCCTGGTTTTTTAGATCAATGGTAATGTGATCTCTTAACCACCGGAAACTTGAACCTGCTGAAATAATCGCCAAAGCTGAAGCGAAAAAACCAGGAACGACATGAGCAAAGACATAGGGACGGGCAATTGGATCGAGTAAGGGATAACGAGAAGAGACGGCAATCCAGGAAGAAGAACCCAAAGAATTATATGCTCTACCTTCCTTAAAGGCTTTTGAACCAAGGGCCATGCAAGAATTATCCACCCCACCCGATACCACATAAACACTGGAGTGCAAACCAAGTTCTTCTGCTGGATCTGGTCTAATTTGACCGATAATTTCGGTTGATTGAACTATTTCGGGGAAAATTGAAGCAGAGAGCCCACTGGCTTCTATAAGTTCTTCGGAATAGTTCCAATTTTTTAGGTCATACACTCCCGATCCGGAAGCATAAGAAAAATCAGTTGTAACTCTGTCAGTTAATTTAAAATTAATATAATCTTTCGTTCCAATTACTTTATCTATTTTTTTAAATACTTCCAGCTCTTCATCCCTATACCACAATATTTTAAACAAAGAATATAATTGGGGTGGAAAACCATTTCCGGTTATCGAATACCATCTTATTTCATCAAAACCATCAAAAAATTTTTGTGCTTGTTTTACTGCTCGACCATCGGACCAAATCGGCGTCTGTTCTCTCAATAGATTTCCCTTTTTATCTAAGGGAACTGCGCCCAAACTATGGCCTGAAATACTGCAGCAGTATACTTCTTCCTTTTTAACATTGGTTTTATCTAGTAATTGCCTGGTGCTTTGAACGATTGCTTTCCACCAATCATTTGGTTTTTGTTCATGCCACCCGTGGGCAGGATAAATCGTATCATAAGGAACAAATACTCCTGCCAGGCAGTTCCCTTCTTCATCGTATAAAGAAGCCTTGTTTCCTCCGGTTCCTAAATCCCAAACAATGATATGTTTAGCCATTTTTCCATCCTCTAAGAAATTTCAAAATAATAAAATGTTTAAGATATTCTATCAAGAATAATGTGAATTAGAAGCTATAGCAAGATAGTCGGGACAATAATCATCATTATCTGATTGACTTTTTAACTCCGGGAATTATAATAAAGAAAGCTTTCTTACTTCATCTATAAATTGTAATATAAAGTTTTTTAAAAAGTTGTTTGATTAATGGTCTTCTGAGGGGGGCAAGAATCTCTTGTGAATTACTTGAAGGGAAGCAAAACCATTGAAAGAACAACGATGAGTTATCATTTTCCTGATACTCTTTCTAAAAAATGGTTAGTTTCATTTTTTTTAAGTCCTATTTTTCTATTTAACTTCGTTTTTCCTAATAAGCTTCTGTTTTCTCTATTCATAATTTCTTCAGTTTTATCCCGATATATAGGTGTGCTCTTTTTTCGTCCCCTTCTTCAATCTTACGATCATCTCACTATAAAACATCAAAAAATAACCAGATTTTCAATGAAAATTAATTGACTTACTCAGAATTATGTTTTGAATCTCAAACATTTTACCATATCGATTCGGGGCTCCTTGGTTGCTCCGCAAAAGAATGGACTAAAGTCTAATAATCATGCCATTTTTTTGTTGTACCATAGTTTAGATAATCTGATGAAATAAAAAATCTAATGTACCTAGGGGAGAACTATGAGTTCTAAAAATACTTCATTCAATAATAATATCAAGGCTATATTGGGGAGACCGGAAATTAGCGTTTTGTTTGCTCTATTAGCAATCTGCGTTTGGCTATCCATTGCCAGTCCGTACTTTTTAACCGCAAGAAACATCGTAAATGTTTTCCGACAATTTTCACTCATAGCCATATTGGCTGTTGGACAAGCTCTTATCATCATTACTGGTGGGATTGACCTTTCGGTGGGATCTTTAGTAGGTTTTACTGCATGTTTTGGTGCTATGGTTGCGAAATCCGGAGCCTCTCCTTTATTAACGCTCATTGCAATTCTGGGAATGGGTGCTGTGGTTGGTTTATCCAATGGCTTACTGGTTAGTAAAATAGGCCTTCCGGCTTTTGTTGCAACTTTGGGTATGATGAGTATAACCAGAGGTTTTTCGCTTCTCATTACTATGGGAGTTCCTATTCACTATAATCCAACTTGGATATCGGTATTTGGAGGCGGTTATATTCGAAATGTACCAGTTTCGGTTTTAGTTATGCTAATAATCGTAGCAATTGGTTACATATTTGCTAATAATACTGTTCCTGGGAGAAATGTTTATGCAGTAGGTAACAGTGAAAAAGCTGCCAAACTTTCCGGTATCCAAGTCGAAAAAGTAAAAATCATGGTTTTCACCATAACTGGTTTTTTAGCCGGAATATGTGGCCTTATTCTCATGGGTCAGCTTGAAGGAGCAGATGCTTTTTACGGGAATGGATATGAATTAGATGTTATCGCTGCCGCGGTTATTGGTGGTATTAGTATGTCCGGAGGAGAAGGAAATCCTTTGGGGGTTATAGTAGGTGCAGCATTAATGGGAGTTCTAAAAAATGCTTTTGTCCTATTGGCTGTTCCTGGTTACTGGCAAACCGTGGTAATCGGAGTAGTAATAATTGGAGCTGTTTCAATAGATAGCTTAAGAAGAAAAGGAACAGCTTAACCGTATTTTCATTGGTTTTAATAGCTTATGCTATTAAAATATAAAAACCCTTGAGGAGGTAAGATTATGTCAAAAACAAAGCTATTATTAATAGCACTGCTTGGAATTTTCTGTGCTTCATTGTTTACCGGAATCGTTTTTGCTGCAGACTTTGTTCCGGCAGCTGAACTCAAAGCTCCAGCCGGTGCGTCACTCTATGTATTACCTGTTGACCAAGTATCTGAAAAACCCTTGCGCATTGCCACTATTATGGTGCAGAACAATCCTTTTGGAATGGCAGTTATGAAGGGGACTCTCTTCGCCAAGGAAGTTTTAAAAGACCGGAACTGCCGAGTCGATTGGATCTCGGTTCCAGACTTTGATCCCAAAAAGTTTGAAGATGCCATGCAGAATGTCATTACCGCCCAATATGATGCTGTCACCCTCTTCGGTCTTTCCGAAGCTCTTCAACCAGTGGTAGATAAAGCCATGGATGCCGGAGTTAAAGTATACTCTTTTAACACTGAGCCCGGCATGGAGTCAAAGAGAATCGCTTACTGGGGCCAAGACGGTTTTGCCGGTGGTCAAAAGTGCGGTCAGCTCTTAATGGATGCCATGGATGGAGAAGGAAAATATGCCATCATAACTGGCTCCTTTAATGTGTTGGGCCATGAATTGAGAAGAACTGGTGCTCGAGATGTCATCGACAAAAACGAGAAGATGGTTCTGGTGGGAGAATTTGAAAACCAAGATAAAGCTGAGGAAGCCTATAACGTTACCCAGAACTTGATTACTTCTAATCCTGATTTGAAAGGTATCTATGTCACTGCCGGTGGTCCTTTTGGAGCAGCCAAAGCCATTAAGGATGCTGGATTGACTGGGAAATTGAAATTGGTGTGCCATGACTGGATGGAAGAAACTGTTGCTTATATTCGGTCGGGTGAAGTCACTGCCTGCCTCGATCAGGATCCTTTCAACCAAGGGTATGCACCAGTGATTTCGGCTTTCAATCAGATCGTCGCTGGTATTGTTCCAGAAGAAATTAACTTTTTCGAAGGGGATGTTGCTACTCCAGAAAATGTGAACGAGAAGATCCCGCAATAAATGAATCATATTGATTAAAGTAACAAGGCGGTAAAAACCGCCTTGTTACTCAACAACAATGGAGGAAGCGCATAATGAGTGAAGAAATCATTTGTAAAATTGTAAATGTAACCAAGGCATTCCCAGGAGTTGTTGCCCTAAATAATGTTAGTTTTGATATTAAAAAGGGTGAAATTCATGCCATTATTGGTGAAAATGGAGCAGGAAAATCTACCTTGATGAATATCCTTTCGGGTGTCTATCATCCCGATGAAGGCCACATCGAATTTGAAGGAAACGTTGTCAAATTTAGGGATCCAAGACACGCCCAGCATACCGGAATAGCTATGATCCATCAGGAGCTCTCATTGTCTCGTTACATGAGTGTCGCTGAAAATATTTATCAAGGCAGAATGCTAACCAAATCTTTTGGCTTTATCGATCGCAAAAAAATGGTTTCAGAATGTTGGAAATACTTAAGAAGCCTTGGAGTAGATAATATAGATCCGAGAGTTTTGGTGAAATATCTCAGCGTATCTCAAATGCAATTAGTTGAAATTGCTAAAGCAGTTTCGTTAAATGCCAAGCTCCTCATCATGGACGAACCGACTTCATCACTCACTACTGGTGAAATAACTCTTCTTCTAAAAATTATGAAATCTTTAAAAAACGAAGGTGTTTCGATTCTTTTTATCACCCATAAACTTGAAGAAGTTTTAGAAATTGCCGACCGAATAACCGTTTTACGAGATGGGAGTTATATAAATACACTTCAGAAAGAAGATGCAACCTTGGAAAAAATGGTGTCTCTTATGGTCGGTCGTAATTTTGAAAAAAAAGCTCATCGAGAGTTTATACAAGACTACTCCGATCGAGAGGTTATTTTAGAAGTTCAAAACTTAACCGCTTCAGATCAAGTAAAAAACGTCAGTTTCAAACTTTACAAAGGTGAAGTTTTAGGTTTAACTGGTTTAGTTGGGTCAGGACGAACTGAATTGCTCCAGAGTATTTTCGGTATGGAAAAGAAGGCTTCCGGTAAGGTATTAATTAAAGGAAAAGAGGTTAAAATCAATCATCCAGTGGATGCTATAAAACTCGGTTTGGGTATGATAGCCGAAAATCGTAAAGAACAAGGTATGTTGTTAAAATTATCGGTGCAGGATAACATGACCATCGTTCACCTAAAAGAGCTATCCAGTGCATTACAGTTTATAAATAAAAAGAAATCAAAAGAAATCTCTAATAAATATGTTAATTTATTGTCAATTAAAACTCCTAGCTTGAAACAAATTTCGAAAAACCTCAGCGGTGGAAACCAACAAAAAACCATTATCGCTCGCTGGCTTATGCATCAACCAAAAATATTGTTTATGGATGAACCAACCCATGGAATCGACGTTGGAGCAAAAGCAGAAATATACAAACTTATAGACGACCTTTCCAAGATGGGCGTTTCCATTATTCTCCTGTCATCAGAGCTTCCTGAAGTTCTCGCCCTTTGTGACCGGATTATGGTCATGCATCATGGTCAATTAAAAGGGGTTCTTCACCATCAAGAAGCTGATCAAGTCAAAATTATGAGTTTCACTTTGGAGAATAACAAAGAAAGAGCTTCTTGAAATTAATCCTCAAGCCTGTAGCTTTTAATTGATTTTTATCGATAAAAAAAGGTCTTAATTGAAGCCGCATACTTTCGATAAAATCAACTGGTTAATTTCTTTCTTATATCTTAGCTATTATTGCCTCATATTTCTTTAACTTTCAGCTGGCTTAACCAACTTTGAGTAATCATAGGAAAGTCTTTTCTAAAGTAACTTGACCCTTTTTAATCCAAATGATATTATAAAAAAAATTGAATAGATACATTGAATATATCTGTTATCGTAATTTTATAAAAAACAAAGTTAATTTGATTTAATGAGTTATTATTCACAACAGAAAATCTGTTTTTAAGCTAACAGTAAATTAGCCATTAACCTCATTATTTTCTTTAATATCGATTCCCTTCTAAAACCTACTAGTATTTTCGGAATGACTTAAAGCCGTTTATAATCTGCCCAATTTCTTTTGGGTATTATTGATTAGGAGGGATAAAGATGAAATTTATAACCTGGATTGTGGTAATTTTTTCGGCTATTCTTTTCATTGGACTTCCGGTTTACTCTCAAGATAGTTCTCTTACCGTTATTGGTCCTTGGTCTGGAGGTGAAATGGATGCCTTTCTCCCGGTTTTAAAAGCTTTTGAGGAAGAAACTGGCATAAAAGTTGAATTTCTGACCTACCGAGCTGAAGACCTTTCCACGCTTCTCCCCGCCCAATTTACTGCCGAAAGTACTCTTGGTGATCTTATTTTCATGCAGAGCTGGTTCATTCAAGACCAAGCTAAAAAAGGCCATATAATGGATATTTCAGCTGTCATAACTGAGGATGACTTCATTCCAGGGTCTTTGGACGGATTAAAAGTAGACGGCAAGCTTTATGGAGCTGCCTATACCGGTAAGGTAAAACCTGGCTTCTGGTTTCGAAAATCATTTTTCGAAAAAAATCAACTGACGGTTCCAAATAATTGGGAAGACTTCCAAGCACTTTTAGAAAAAATGAAAGGTATCGAGGGTATTTCGGCTCCGATAGCCAGTGGCAATGGAGTAGGTTGGCCTCTATCTGATATAACCGAGCACTTTATAGTTGCCTTTGGCGGTACCGAGCTTTTCCATAATCTTATCAACCATTCTATTCATTGGAATGATGCAAAAGTTAAAGAAATCTTTGAAAATAGGCTTGCTGTTCTTCTCAAGGAAAATTACTTTGGTGAGCCTTCTGAATGGACGATGGTTTTGGAAAAATGGTGGAATGGTGATTATGGTTTGTTCTTTATGGGAAGTTGGATCACTGGAATGGTAGACGACCCATCTGACCTTAGCGTTTTCTCGCTCCCCGGAACCCAGGGATTGGTTTTCGCTCCAGATTACCTTTTCATTCCTGCTTATACCCAAAATCCAGAAAACGCTAAAAAACTTTTAGCCTTCTTGGTAACTCAAGGACAAGAACTTCAGGTTCAGCAAGGAGGCCACCTGGCAACTTATCTAAATGTACCAATCGAGTTTTATCCTGAAGTAGATCGAAATGTTGCTCAAATACTCGAAGGGAAAATGGCTCTCCCTGATTTGGATGATACCATTGGAGGTGAATTCCAATCAAAATTCTGGGATCAGTTGAAACTCCTCTGGGTTAAACCCGAGCAAGTAGATGATGTCTTAGATACACTGGAATCGGTGTTTGAACAATGATTCTATGAAGGGCTCTAAAAAAAGTCCGTTAAAAGAAAAGCTCTTCCTCAGTCTGAATACAGAAATGAGGATGGTGCAGTGAGCATATTCCCTCAAAGTCACCATCCTCATTTCTGTCTAAAAAATTCAGTGAAGAATTAACTCCTTGCCCATTCTAACTTCGGGAGGGATTTATGGATCTTTTCCATCGTCGAAAACGACGAAAAAGCTTGAAAACAACTCTTCATCAAATAGTTTTTTTTCTTCCTGCGTTAATTTTAATGATCATATTCCTGCTCTATCCAGTTTTAAATACCCTTTGGACGAGCTTTACTTCAGAAGACCATCAGTTTGTTTTTTTAGATAACTATAAAAAGGTTTTATCCAGCAAAGATGTTTTTAACCAGAAAGGATTTACCCAGGGTTTTCCCCTGGGGGCACTCCCTCATAATTTTCTATGGATTTTAATCCACCTCCCCCTTACTACTTTCTTAGGTCTAGTTTTGGCGGTCCTTTTCAAAGATTTGAAGTATAACTATATATTTAAATCATCAATATTCTTAGGAATGGTTACCCCTATGGTAATTGGTGGTGTTATTTTACGATTTATCTATGAAAAAGAGGTGGGTATTATCAATGCGATCCTGGAGCTTCTTGGATTCCAAGCTTTTACCTGGACAGCCTATCCAGAAACTGCCCTTCTTTCGCTCATATTCGGTTCTGTCTGGTTATGGACCGGATTCAGCATGATTATCTATTCATCTGGCTTGGGAAACATCCCCAAAGAATACTACGAAGCTGCTGCTTTAGATGGCGCTACTCCTTTTGTCATCTTCTTTAGAATAACCATACCACTTTTAAAACAAATGACTGTTGTCGTCATCACTATGACCATCCTCTGGGAACTCAAAATTTTTGATTTAGTTTATGTAGCTACTATGGGTGGCCCTGGCGGAGCTTCTAATGTTATGGCTCTACAAATGTATTTCTATGCCTTTCGTCAATTCAATTTCCAAAATGCTTCAGTTATCGCAACCTTGCTGATGTTACTCACCCTGTTTGTAACTATTCCCTTAATTAAGAGTAGCTTGGGGGAGGAAAGATGAAGAGAAATCAAATTACCACTACAATAAAATACTTTATAGCAATTTTGATATCCATCATTTGGATTCTTCCTTTTTTAGGAATTGTCATGACTTCAATTCGACCCTTACAAGAAGTCATCTATGGTTGGTGGAATTTGAAACCGTTTACCCCTTCGATGGTGAATTACATAAATGCTTGGAATCATCCTACCGCCCCTCTCTCTCAGGGTACTTTTAATTCCTTGCTGGTTGCTCTCCCCTCAACACTCATTCCCATCCTCGCCGCTTCACTGGCAGCCTATGGTTTTGCGCGTTTTCGTTTATCTTTGCTAACCTCGCTTTTTATTCTAGTGATTATACTGATGGCTCTCCCCCAACAAATGATTGCGATTCCAATTTTCCAGCTGATGAAAAATTTAAACCTCCTGAATACTTACACTGGATTAATTCTTATCCATTCAGCCTGGGGCATGCCTTGGATTATCTTCTTTCTTCGAAATTTCTTTATTACTCTTCCCATTGAGATCGAAGAATCCGCCAAGATTGATGGAGCTTCGGATTTTGTAGTATTTTCTCGAATTATCCTTCCAATATCCTGGCCTGCACTTATATCTTCGATTGTTCTTCAATTTATGTGGGTTTGGAGTGATTTTTTCCTGGCTCTTATCCTCGTCTATACCCCCGGCAAACTTCTCGCAACCCAACGAATTCCTCTTATGAGAGGCCAATATCATGTCGACTGGGGAGTTCTCACTGCTGCGTCAATTGTCTCGATGATTGCTCCCCTATTTATCTTTGCTTTCTTACAAAAATACTATATTAAAGGCTTAGTTGGCTGGACAACCAAATAAGAAGGGACAAAATTAAGTTGAGAGGAAACTTCGATATTTCCCTTTGGCCAATTTCTTAACATCAAACTTGGATTAGAATCTTGGATTTTACCTCCGTCCTGATTTTCTCCCATCAAGAGAGAGGAATTTTGAATTGTCATTTTATGCTTCAAAAACATAAGGTTTTAACTTTATAAAAAACCACAATTTAAGAATAATTTACTCTTTAGTTGAATAAAAAGAGCAATGGTTTTTCCAGGGGCATGATGGGCATTTTTCGATAGCTGGCTGAAAGCTTCCTTGAGAAGCGGCATTTTGAGCGACCGCACCCACTTGTAGCATCATCTTATCTTCCGTCGGTAAGTCATGAATTTTCTGGTATAAATTCTCTCGAACGAAATATAAACCAAGATGGATCGGAAGGCCAGGATATTGCTTTTGGGCTACCAAGCCATAAAAGTACATTTGTTCTCGATAAAGAGGAAATACTGACTCATCGGGCGAAGAGGTTTTGTAATCAATAATATGCACTCCCTGTTCATCCTTCCACAAAAGATCTCGTATCCCTGCCAATACCAATCCTCCATTAATCTTGATTTCAAAAGGCTTTTCCCGCTCAAGTTTTTGGTCATTGTAATTTTTTTGGAGAGATAAGCCCAGATGGCTTTGAGATAAATTGGTTAACCAAATTTTTACTTTCTCCCAATCTTGGTTGGTATTCAAAAAAGGTCGAAGCTCAATCGAAAGCTGCGATTTTATTTCCAGAAATTTATCCTGATGAAGTGGCAACCAATGATTCAGACTTTGTTCATTAAAATCCCATTGAGCCAGAATCCAATGAACCATATTCCCCAGATCGGCTCCCCCTTTTTCATCATCAGAAGGAAGCTCCCACGGTAAAGTGATCCCCTGCCGATATCTCATTCGATAGGCATGGGGACAAAACCGATAAAAGGCATAAGCGGTTGCTGTCAGGCGTTGTAAACGAGGAAGAGGCTGCCGAGGAAGCTCCATCCCTCCCTCCATCTCTTCATTTGCCTTTGAAGTGGAAATGAATAAAGAATCTTGGTAGCCAGGGAAAAATTTGATTAGGTATTGTCGAGGATCCTCATTTCTTTCCTTTTCAATCCAATCCCAAACCCAGCTCAACCAGGTTTTCGGTTTGATAACTATTTCTCCGTTGCTGATCGGACAAACACCCGATAAAATCAAAGTATCTTGAGCCCGCGTACAAGCTACGTAAAATAACCGCTGTTGTTCAGAAACTTCCTCGGCTTGCTGGAGTTGCTGTTCGATAAAAAAAGAAGGAAAATCAACATCACTCTCCACATGTGGTTGACCATTCATCTCCCAATAATCCGGGAAATACCTGGTTATCGCTCCCAGTTCACGCGAGGATTGAAATTTGTTCCTTGGGCGTCGATAGGGAGTATATTCCAAACCAAAAAGAGCAACGACAGGAAATTCTAAACCTTTCGCAGAGTGAATAGTCATCACTCTTACTACATCTTCTTCTTCTCCTACTGGATTGGCCTCCTCACTTTTGACTTCTTTCAAAATGGCATCTTGTAAATAACGGGTGCAACCCAATCCGCTGTTTCCAATGGTATTTTCATATTCTCGGGCTAAATCAATGGCCCGCCGGAGGTTGACTGCCACTCTTCTTCGCAAAGACCGTGGGATTGCTTTTAAATGGGAGGATTCTTTTAAAAGCTCGGACAAAATTGAAGCTGGACCCGTTAATTTCATCTTTTGGTTCAAATCAATCAACTTTTCGCAGAAATTTGGATATTGCTCCTGCAAATTTTTCCACAACCAACCGTTTTTACATGATTTATCAGCATTGACAAACAAGTCGTGTACCTCAGCCAAACTGAGTCCGGAAAAGGGGGAAGAAAGATAGTTAGCTAAAGCCAGGTCATCCTGAGGATCAACAACGGTTTTTAAATAGGCTACGGCATCCAAGGTTTCTCCTCGAGAAAAATAATTGACATCGGTAACGAAAATAACTGGTATATTTAATTCATCTTGTAACACTTGCTCGAGCGGTTTATAAAAAGTTCGAGTGGGAACCAAGATCACAATATCTCGGTACTGACACAAGCGGGCTTTTTTTTCTGCTTTATCCCAAACTATTGCTTTCCCTACCAAATTATTGACCTCATCTGCTAAGTATCGTGTCAGAAGACAGCGTTTTTCGGTTTCTTTGGTCGGTTGATCGGTGTTTCCTAGGAAGAGAAACCGCAGATGAGGAGCCGATACCGATGTTGAGCGCTCTTCCCACCAGGAGAGCTCATTGGGAACTTGGAGTGGTTCATATTCATGAAGGATTTTTTGACTTAATCCATCTTTCCAGATAAAACTAAATAAACTGTTCATTTCGCTGACCAAATCATCCCGACTACGAAAGCTTTCACTAAGCACGATATGTCTTCCACCCTCTGGATTATATTGAGTTTCTTGAATATATTGATGGAAAATACTCAGGTCAGCATGGCGAAAACGATATATGGACTGCTTCAAATCCCCAACAACAAAGAGTGAGGCTTGGTTGTTTTGGACTATATTACGAATCAAGGATTCCTGGAGGAGATCGGTGTCTTGAAACTCATCAACCATAATAGAGCAATATTGTGCAGTTAAAGTGGGATACCTTTTTACTGCCTCACCGGCATAGGCAATCATATCATTAAAGGACAGCACACTTTTTTTCTTCTTAAATTCTTCCCAGATATGCCAGAAAATGGCTGATGATTGTATGAGTAATTGACGACAACGAAGGTCTTCGGTTAATTCCCCCTTCCCACACAAGATATCAATGAGACGAATGTACTTCTCTTTTAATTGATTTCGGTATTCAATCATAGATTGGAAAGGCCTTGAAAGTAAAAGCTGATCTTGGATTTTCAGATATACTGCATTCCTTGAGCTCCTGGCAATGGCCGCGAGGGAATCAATTAAATCACTCATAAAATAGGGAAGTTGTCTTTTGTCTGGTCGATTATGCCACTTTAGATTAAAATCGATAAAGGTATCAATGACTTTACTCGATCCGCGTAAACCTATTAAAGGCAAAATTTGCTCTATCCAAAACGACCATTCCTTGTCCCATTCAGGTGCATACCAGGATAGGAGGCTTTCTTGGATTTCTTCCCAATCCCTTTCAACTCTTTCACCTTTCTGCCAAAGCCATTCAGGTTTTTCTCCCCAACTTCCAAAAAGGTCGGTAAGACTATTGACCAACTGAACTAAACCATCAGCACCACCATGGTTTAAAAGGAGAAAAAATGGTTCTTGGTTTAATACCGACAAACGACTTCGCCATACCGGATCAGAAACGTTTTCATCAAACCAATTCCAGTCATTTCGACTTAAAATATTTTGAAGATTATTCCAAAATCCGAACTCTTCCGGTGATGAAATGACTCGGATATTTGGATCAATATTAAAATACAAACTTGCCTTTTGAATTATTCTCATGCAAAAAGAATGAATGGTGGATATGGGAGCTTCATCGAGGTTATCAATTGCTTCGTAAAGATGTTGAAAGTTTCCCTGATTAGATAATTGCTTATACCAGTTCCGCAGTCGCATTCGAATTCTCTCTCTCATTTCAAGGGCGGCTTTTTCGGTAAAGGTTAGAGTCAGGATTTGATTGAATTTTGCTCGTCCAGTGGTGACCAACCAGGCATAGCGGCGAGCTAAGGTTTCGGTTTTTCCGGTGCCAGCGCCAGCATTCACCACCACCAAATCTTCATCAGCCATGATTGCTTCCTGTTGAGCTGGTCGGGAATCGGCAATAAGCTCCAGGAATTCTTTTTTTTCAACTCTCTTCATCTTCTCCTCCACGACTTCGCATCTCGTCTCTTCGACAAAGTGATCTCCCAAAACATCCACTACAAGTTTGGCTATGATAATTTGGTTGGACATCACCGCTTGCCAAACCCAAGGAGAGTTCCTTCATTTTTTGTCGAGCAAGATCTATTTCGACGCTTAAATCTTTACCAGAGCGACTCGACCCCAAAAACGACTTTCTCAGTTCATTGCCAAAGAAAGTTCCTTCAAACGCTCCGGTTGCCTTTCCATCGCCATGACAGAGATAAACATACCCAACAACAGGATATCCATTATTGGTTAAAACGTGGCTGTATCCAGCCAACTGCAACGATGTTCTCGCATAATTTGATTTCCCACTTTTATAATCTACGATCAGCCAGTATCCGTCTTTTAAACCAATCAGACGGTCGCAACGACCAGTAAAAGAAAGTTGGTTTATTTCATACGGCGGGAGTACAAATTCATTTTTTTCTTCGGTACGGTAATGATTTATAAAACTTTCCATATGTTCCTGGTAGTCGGCCAATCTTAAAGCATCAAGCCTCAAGCGAAGTTCATCGCTAGTAAAAATCGTCAAAAGCTCTGGATAAACCCGTTGGACAATTTCCGGCCATAGCGACAACACCAGTTCCCGAAGACTGGTTGATTTTCCTTTTAAATAGGTATCCCACGTTTTTCCCCACAATTCATGCAAAACTATTCCACCTCGACGGGGATCAAAACCGGGTGGAGTCGGTTCGGTTAATTTATAGAAATTTTTGAGGTAAAACAAAAAAGGGCATTCTACCCAGGTGTCCAACTCGCTGATCGGTATCGGAGGTATCTCTGAAATTTGATTGGGTAACCAAGGAAGACTACGAGCAATCAAGGGTACATCCTCTGGGATTTCCACCGGTTTTAAATATGGTTCAATGGCTTGAGGAAGGATAGCACTCAATGGTCGTTTAAAGAAAACCACTTTTCCTGCCCAAGGATCATCACCTGTAAATATTTCATCATAATAAGGAGAAAGTGATGTTGGCCGTCCTGCTTCGTCCTGTAATGGGTAGGTCACAATGGTATATTGGAATCCAGTGGCAATGAGTCTTCGAAATAAAGCTCGTTTTTCATCTCTCTTTTGATGTATGGTAGGAAGAGTGGCCTGATTTAATCCTGGATTTTGATTCCATTTTTTTTTCAGTTCGTCTTCCAAAAAAGGGGTATTCAAAAAGCTTCCCGGCCAGAAAGCTGAAATTATATCAGTAATTATCACCACTGGTGCTTCGGTCAACGATGGGGGAGAACTGAGATACACTCTCAAGGATCCCTTTTCGATAAGTGGTGGGCGGAGGGTGGCGTGATTAATCCATGTCTCCAAAAAACCATAAACTTCATTAGTTGAAGCAAAATTTATTTGCTGAACAAAGGATGCCAAAGTCTCATCTTCAGAAAAATAAAGAACTTTTTGCTCAATTTCCATCAAAAAAGCTGTTAGCAAAGCAACCAACTCATCTCGGGAAGGATCTAACCCAGAAAGTTTTGAGGCATTAATAGAAATATTGAAAGTTTTGTTAAAAATCCGGTGAAGGACGTGATAAACCTCTTGTGGTGTTCTGCAGGATTCAATAGTTCGCCAAGATTTGACCAGCTGATCAAATTTCAATAAAGATTGGGGAGAATCTTTTAAGAAATCTCTCCATCCTTCAATTCCCCGAGGTGATAGGTGATAAGCCTCTTTGACAGAAATATCCGTTTCTCCTAATAATGGTTCGGTTAGAAGATGAAGAGTTTCTTCTTCTGGCCAATTATTTTGACCAGCACTTCGTAATCGTTTGAGAATTCCCCACAAAGGGGATTCCTTGGCTGAAAATCCTTGCAGGAATTGAAAGGGAATCTGGTATTTCTGCAAAACTTCTTGAAAAGTTTTTCTTCTTTGGGGAGGAATGATCGTCACAATATCATCCCAACCGGGGAATTGACCCCACCGGGAAAGTTGACCCTTCTCTGCCGACCATAAAACCAACTCACGTGCAATGGTTTCATACTGATGGCGGGCATCTCCAGCAGCAATTTCACCAATTGGAACTGGATTATTTATCGGTAGGGGATAATTAGAATGGTCTGGTTGCACAGAAAAATCTTTATCAAATAGAGGGATTCCACACCAAGGTTTGATAATGTAAACCTGACCAGAGTTCGAATTCAAACTATGCAATAATTGCCTTTGCCCTGGAGTGAATTGAAAAAAACCAATAAAAATAAAAGTATTTTTATTAATCCACTTTTTTAACTCTTCATTTTGCCAGGATTTTCTTATCAGATCGGCAGTTAAACCTGGTATTTGAAGGTTATCACTGAGTTGATACTGTTCAAATTCCTTAAGGTATCTCCGGTAAATCCAACATAACCAGCTGGTCGGGTCCTGGATTTGATTACAAAGGGAATCATCAAAACAATCATCACAACCCATAAAGCGATTGAAATCGCTCCAACTCACTTCTTCACGGAGGAGTTCACGGATGCTTTCTAAAATATGAGTGACACTTTCTATTCTTCGTAATCCCTCCGGAACCTCGATAGTTTTAGTTTTTTCATTCAATTCTTTCCAAAGTTTATGAATCAACAACCAATTTATACTCTGATCGACTTCTTTCCTTTTCGGCGGCATACTCACCTGGTTTTTTAAAAATGTATGAATTTCATTATATAAGTCGTTCCATTGAAAAATTTTGGATTCTTCAAAAGGACTCATTTCACGAAATTCACTTTTATCTGATAAAGAAGGAACAATAATAATCGGATTGATTACTTGAGTAGTTAATTGACCAAGATATTCTTTGACATCATTTAAACGTTTATAATGAAATACTTCAAACGGCAATTTAGAAAACCTTCCTCATGCTATTTTTTAAACTTTATAGTTCTTTCCAATCATTCTTTTTCCTTCTCAAAGATTTATTCACTTTCAACCTATAATGTATTCTATTATAATGGAAATCAGATTTCTTTATTGTTATCGACTTTATTAGATTATCATTTTTATCAACCATTCAAACCAGAAAATTAAATAGAAAGGGAACCTACATTTTTCTTAAAGTTTAATTGCAAACCAATTAAATTATATTTGAGGTGTTTTCACAATGAAAAGAAATACTTATAATTGTTTATTACTGGCTTTTATTTTCTTTTCTCTAGTAAGCTTCGGAAATTTAGCAAACGCTTCTTCAGAAGAAATATCACTCATTCCCTTGCGAGATTTCTTCCGTAATCCCGAGAAAGCTGGTTATTTTCTTTCTCCTGAAGGTGAATATTTCGCTTTTCTCGCTCCCTGGGAAAATCGGTTAAATATTTTTATCCAAAAGTTTGGTGAAACTGAAGCCAAGCGGGTCACGTCAGTTACCGATCGAGATTTAGTGGGATATTTTTGGGCAAGCAATGAAAGAATCGTCTATGCTCGTGATCAAGCTGGAGAAGAAAATTTTCATTTGTATGCCGTGAATATTGATGGTTCAAATCCCGTTGATTTAACTCCCTTTGAGGGAGTTCGTGCCGGTGTAATTGACGATTTAAGGGACAACGATCAAGACATGCTTATTTCTCTCAACAAGAGAGATCCAAGGTTTTACGACGCCTATCGAATTAATATTGAAACTGGTGAATTGAAATTAATTGGCGAAAACCCGGGTAATATCATCGGCTGGTTAACCGATCATGAAGGCCTACTGCGACTCGCCATAACCAGTGATGGAGTTAACACCAGTATTCTTTACCGAGATAACGAGTCACAACCCTTCCAAACAATTTTGACTACTGATTTTAAAGAAACACTCACTCCAGTATCCTTTACCTATGATAATCAACGTTTGTATGCTTTTTCCAATTTAGGCCGCGATAAATCCGCTCTGATAGTGTTTGATCCTAAAACTCAAAAAGAGCTCGAACTCATTTATGAAAATACCGATGTTGATGTAAGCGGATTGTTAATATCAGACAAGAAAAAAAAGCTGATTGCTGTTACCTATTTAACTGATAAACTCCATTATCATTTTTTTGATGAAGAAGTTGAATCCATTTTTCAAGACCTTACCAAGAAAATCCCTGAATATGAATTGGCTCTCTCAAGTGTGAATCGAGACGAAAATCGCTTTATAATAAGAACCTATAGCGATAAATCATTGGGGTCCTACTTTCTCTATGATGTCGAAACCAGCAAACTTCAAAAGATTGCCGATATCAGCCCCTGGATTGATGAAAAGTATATGGCTGATATGGAACCAATTTCTTACCCTTCGCGAGATGGCTTAACCATTCATGGATATCTCACTCTCCCCAAGGGTGTTGAATCAAAAAATTTACCGGTAGTGATCAATCCCCACGGTGGTCCATGGTATCGAGACAGTTGGGGATATAATGCCGAAGTTCAATTTTTAGCCAACCGAGGTTATGTTTTACTACAAATGAATTTCCGCGGTTCCACTGGCTATGGGCGTACATTTTGGACAGCCGGTTTTAAACAATGGGGCAGAAAAATGCAGGATGATATAACTGATGGAGTTCAATGGCTTATCGACCAGGGCATTGCCGATCCAAAGAGAATTGGTATCTACGGTGGCTCCTATGGGGGTTACGCTGCACTTGCCGGAATCACGATCACCCCAGACTTATACGCCGCTGCCATAGATTACGTTGGCGTTTCTAACATCTTTACACTTTTAGAAACCATCCCACCATACTGGGAACCACTCCGTCAGCAATTTTACGAAATGATCGGTCACCCAGCGGAAGATAAAGAACTCTTGGAATCGGTTTCTCCAGTCTTTTTAGTCGATCGGATCAAAACCCCACTCTTTATTGCCCAGGGTGCTAACGATCCTCGAGTAAAAAAAGCTGAGTCGGATCAGATTGTGGCTGCTTTGGAAAAAAGAGGAATCAGCGTTCAATATATGGTAAAAGAAAATGAAGGCCATGGGTTTGCCAACGAAGAGAACCGGTTTGATTTCTATCGAGCCATGGAAGGATTCTTGTCAGAACATTTAGGCGGAAAAGTTGGACCCTAATGTTGGCCAAAAGTTTTTTGATTTCAATGAATAATATAGTTTAAAAATTTAAGGAGGGATTTTCATGACTGATGAAAACCATGATTGGTCATTGAGCGGTATTGCTTTTGCTGGATGCCTTTTTATTGGAATGGGGTTGGGAATTCTTTTTAAACATACCTGGGCAGGAATTATGATGGGGTTAGGGGTTGGTTTTATCGTCATGGCTATTCTAAGGTGGAAAAACAAAGCTTGAGTTTAACCGAGTGATGGTTTCTCACCAATGGAATACTCTCGTTTCTAAATGAATAAGAATTTAGGCAATAAATTTAAAGTGGGGATTTGCCCCCACTTGTCACCTTTCTCCATTTCTTTTTTCCTCTCCCCAGATAGGAGAGCCACTCTTTTCTTTCCTCGCCTCTCCGTACACAAGGTCAGGGTGAGGAGGTAACTATTTTCATCCTCATCTGGTATCACCAAAGTTGCATGAAAGTCTATTCTGATAACTTACGGGCATGATAAATCAAGCCCCTACAAAAGATTTTTAAAAAGCGTCGTCCTGAGTGGTGCTTTTCCTTGTGAGGATCTCATCTTGTAATTTTTTCTTTTATCCTTTCATTCTTTTTTTTATTTACCCTCACCCCCATTCTCCCATCGGTCCTCAGCCTTTATCGTGCCTGATTAATGTAGCGACATGCCATGGCATGTCGTATCTTGGATTTTCACTATTATTTGATGCTGCTAGGTAACATAATGGTTTCTCCTATTAATATTTATCAAAAATTTTTCTAAAAAAAGTTCTTTTGTTCTGATTTTGATTAGATTGAATGATACAATTATTAAAATATTTATAGATGTTTTTAATTCAAAAAGCCGTGATTATTGATTATAAGGAGGGATCATGATGTCCTATCGATCCAGATTTTTTTATTATTATTCTTTTTTATTGATCTTTTGTATAGTTTTTCTTATTGTTGTTGACCAGGGAAATACTCAAGATAATCCAGCCAATTACTATCAAACTCTCCTCGATCGTCTTAAAAATGGGGATACCAGTATCAATTTTGCAGAATTACGAGTCCTTTATGCTCAGCTTCCCAACTATAATCCTTATAAAATAATGCAGGATCTTAAGGAAAAAGAGGATCAAATGTGGCAAGAGTATAAAAGCGGCAACTATGATAAAGCCTTAGAAATAGGAACCTCGATTCTAGAAACGAACTATTTAAGAATTATGACCCATTATATTTTTTCTGAAGCCTATGGAAAATTAGGTGATACCCAAAAACAAAAATTCCACGAAGATGTCTTTTTTGGTTTAGTCGATTCTATTATTCAATCTGGAGATGGAAAAAGCCCTGAAACAGCTATGACGGTCATCGAGGTTAGGGAAGAATATGATGTTCTTGACGTTTTAGGGTTTGAGCAAGAATCCCAAACATTAGTTGAAAAAGATGGGAAAAGGTTCGATTTCCTGGTTGCCAAAAATACAGAAACTGGAGAAACCCGTGATTTTTATTTTAATATTGACCTATTTTACGATAAAGCCGTTGAAATTGATGAAGAAAGCAGCCTTACTCCAGAAACTACCTCTCAAGTAGAACCAACTTCTGTTATAGAATCGGGAAAATTTCTAGATAATTTATTTATCGCCACCTTAGTCACAGGAACCAAACAGGAAATTGAGACTATGATCAAAGATCAAAAAGTTGATTTAAGGCTTCGAGATAAAGATGGGAACACTGCCCTCATGATTGCAGCCATGGGCAACAGTAATCTTGATGTGATAAATTATTTGCTTAGCTTAGGGATTGATATTAATGCCAAAAACAACAAAGGCGATACCGCTCTCATCTATGCTGCCAGTTTAACCTCCGAACCAAGAATTATTGAGGCTTTATTAATGGCCGGCGCGGATCCGACTATTAAAAATCTGGAGGGAACAGTTGCATATCAGTATGCCCAACTCAACCCAAATCTTCAGGGAACTGAGGTTTTAACCAAACTGGGACAGGCAACTATAAGTGGAATTTCTTCTTATCCAACTGCAACTCCAGCAGCACCCGTTGCCCCAACAGCGATGATTCCTATTCCCGAACCATCATTAATGCCTCCAGTTACACCTTCGCCTTCCATTACAACTCTTCCCCAGCCTACCATTGCTTCTGCTCCCCAAAGTTTAATCGTTAATCCACCACCAGGATGGGTTACCCAACCCACTGAAGATCCTTCTGAAATTGGGTATTACCAACTTGTTAATCAACAAAATATCGTAATAGCTGAATATTTAATAAATCTTGAAAAACTTCCTTCTCCCCTTGACCCGAAAGGATATCTCAGTTATCTTCAAGAAGCATATTTAAAGCCTCCTGACTTCAATGGGTATGTTCCTCAACAAACTATTGAAACCAGCTTTTTGGGTCTTCAAGCTTTACGTCATGATTTTCTCTTTACTGTAGATAATCTACAACTTAAAGCTATGGCGATTCTCGTTGTCCTTGGGAATAATGCCTATTCATTCCTCTTTTATAGCACAGTGAGTGATTTCCCCAACCTTGAGAGTATTTTTATTCAAGCTCTTTCCACTGTTTCTATCCAGGGTTCTGCCGGATCTCAACCAATTTCACCAAATACCTCTCTACCTTCGATCGATACCTATACTTCTCCTACTCCCCAACAACCGATAGCTGGAAATTGGTATCAGCATCCATCCAAT
This sequence comes from Atribacter laminatus, assembly GCF_015775515.1. NCBI lineage: Bacteria > Pseudomonadati > Atribacterota > Atribacteria > Atribacterales > Atribacteraceae > Atribacter > Atribacter laminatus. The sequence goes on along the minus strand of NZ_CP065383.1, from coordinate 1,856,040 downwards.
ACTTTTAGCGTTCCTCTACCTTCGGCCTCTTCAAAAAAACAGGATATTCAGAATGGAGTCGTTTATACCAGTCCTAATAATGGTGAAATTTACGTTATGAATTTCTCATCAGAAATGGAAGCCCAAAACACGGTTGGGGGTTTGGCTGGAGGGAAAAGCTTCCGGGCGGAAACAACTTTAAACGCTGGGAATCGTCAAGCTCAGGTAAAAATTTACAGTTTTGCTCAAAACAATACCAATTATGCCATGATAATTTCAACCTATCCTGGAACTTCTGTTCTGGTGATCATCATTATTCCAGCTGATCAATATAATGCCTCACAAGCTTGGATAATTCCTACCATAACTGGAATTCAATTTCGGTAAATAGCGGACAAAATAAATCAAGCTCATGGACTTATAGCATAGATCCTCATGCTCCATAACAACACTAGATGAGGATGAATATGAGTTGCACCCTTGCCCCTCTCTCCTACGGAGGGGCAAGGAAAAAAAGAACAAAAGAATTAATATTTCCTTCTCCCTTGATGAGGAGAAGGTTAGGATGATGGTGAAAGCCCAGGATAAGGCTCCTGGTAAGTTGTTCTAAAAGAATTATCTTAAAAATATTTCGGTATTTTCAGGATAGACTTTCATACCAGTTTGGTAGCACCAGATGAGAATGAAAATCCAAGATTCGACATGCCATGGCATGTCGCTACATTATATAAACATCGGGCGTAATACATTGCGCTCCTACAATTAATAATCTTTTGTTGGAGCCTAATTTATCATGCTTTCATATAGATTTTCAGGATAGAATGGAAAGATAAGACTTTAGAACCTTCCAAAATGGAAGGGTGATTGTCTTTTTATTATTAAGGAGGGTGGTTTGATGTGTTTCATCGGTTGATTTCAGCACTGATTATCTTGCTTCTCCTCTCAATTTCTTTATCGATCTATGCGAATGAAGCTCAGGATTTTTTTGATTTGGGTCAGTCTTTTTATGAACAGGGAAAATATCAAGAGGCTATTGATGCTTTCGAAAACGCTCTGGACTTAAAATCCGATTGGGCTTTGGTATACTCTAAACTCGGTCAAACCTACTTGCTGGCAGGTGAAACCAACCAGGCCATTCAATCTTTCCAAGAATCGATCCGACTTGAACCGAATAGTGATATTTTTCATGCCAATCTCGCTATTGCTTATTTAATCAACAATGACTTAGAATCCGCCCAAAAAGAATATTCCATTTTAAAAAACCTTGATCCTGAGATTGCTCGCGAAATAGCTAAAAAACTTTTCTCCGAACCCCCTGAAAAACCAATTTTCCAAATCAATACCGATATGCATATCGCTGCCATAAATAGTGTTGCAATCGATAGAGAATGGTCTCGTTTTATAGTTACTGGTTCCGATGATAAAACCATCCGGATTTGGGAACAGGAAACTGGCCGGTTGCTAAAGATCATTCGACCACCGATCGGCGATGGAATTGACGGTCAGATATCTTCAGTTGCCCTTTCTCCAGACGGCGAAACTATTGCTTGTGGAAGTGTTGCCGGAGTATGGGAAGAAACCGAAGTCATGATGTTTTTCGACCGTGAAAGCGGAATACTGCTGGGTACTATGACGGGATTTCCGGCTTCTATAACCCAAATCCAATATTCTCCCGACGGAAAATTTTTAGCCGCCCTTGGTGCCGAAGGTTCAGGACTTCGGATTTATAATACCGAAGATTATTCTCTCGCCTCAAAAGACCTTGATTATGGTGAAGAAGACGCATTGGGTCTCGATTGGAATAAAAGCAATCAAATCATGACCACGAGTCTCGGTGGAACTATCCGCTTATATCAAATCGATCAAGAGGGAATAATAAATTTAGAAAAAAAACTGGTTCTTTCTGGATCAAACCGGCCACATACCGTGGCATTCTCACCCGAAGGAAATCAAGCTGCTGTCGGCTTTTTTGATTCCCCTCGAGTAGATGTTTATTCAATCCCTGACCTCACCCACCTTTTCTCTCCTGACTGTAGCCAAATCAATAACGGAAATCTTCCCTTAGTTGCTTGGTCACGTGATGGGGAGTCACTCTACCTCTATGCAGGAGGACGTTTTCACTTACAAGATCGAGTGAGTTTGGTCCGATGGTCAGATGCCGGTCGAGGCTCAGCGGTTGCCATTCCCGTTGCTGGCAATACCCTGATGGCACTAACCACCGTTGACTTTAGTGGGTTGATTTATACCTCCAACGATCCTGCCTGGGGAAAACTTGATGCTTCAGGGAAACAAGAATTTCATCATCAATCTCCGCTTCTTGACTTTCGAGCGGCGGTCGAGAACTTCACCCTCAGCTCAAATGGAAAAACCATTGAAATTTTGCCTTATCAATCATCTAAACCCTTTCGCTTCTCTATATTAGAACGCCGCTTTCTCGATGTCAGCCAGCCAATGACCGATTCTTACTCCCCACTCACCCAGTCACCTGGCCTTATGGTTACCGGCTGGTGGAACGAATATTCACCTCGTATAAATGGAAAAACGGTTGTCCTCAAGCCTAATGAAAGATGTCGAAGCTTGACTATTTCACCTGATGGTCAATGGGTAGTCTTAGGAACTGAATGGTATCTCCGCTGTTTGGATCGAAATGGGCAAGAAATATGGCATTTTCGTACTCCTGGAGCCTGTTGGGGAGTCAATATATCTCATGACGGATTAAAGGTAGTCGCTGCTTATGGGGATGGCACGCTCCACTGGTACCGTTTAAAAGATGGGCGTGAACTATTTGGTGCTTTTTTGCTCCCCGATCAAAATCTGTGGACGATTTGGACTCCTCAAGGATATTTCGATGCCAGCGAAGGAGCGGATGAGCTTATTGGATGGCATCTCAACCAGGGAAAGGATAGTGCAGCTGAATTTTATCCGGCTTCCCGTTTTTTTGAGGAATTCTATCACCCTTATCTTATCCAGCAAATTATAGAAAAAACTATGACCGATCAAGAAATCATTGCGGAAGAACAAATCCATCCTCGGGTACAAATAGAATCCATCAAAAAACCTCCTCTGGTTAAAATTTTATCGCCTCAAAACCAACAAACCTATGATGGAGATACTGCTGTTGTTACCTTTGAAATAACCGACCAGGGTGGCGGAATCGAAGAAATTTTAATTTATCTGAACGGAAAACTTTTCAATCGGATAACCGAAAACCTGAACCAGGAAAAAATAACTCAAACACTCAATTTAAAACTCATAGCAGGTGATAACCAGATAAAAATTAAAGCCTTAAACCAAGAACATACCGAATCAAATCCGACTGAAATTCTAGTTCATTGTAAAAAAGAAAAACTCCTTCCGAAATTATATATCCTGGCAGTTGGGGTCAGTGATTATAAAGATCCTCAAGTCAATGACCTGTATGCTCCCCAGTATGATGCCATAATGTTTGTTGAGACTTTGTTAGCTCAAAAAGGATTGCTTTATCAGGAAATCATTCCCACTCTTCTTATTAATAAGGATGCCACTCGTGCTAAGGTGGTTGAGTCGATGAATAAAATTATAAATCAAGCTCAAGAGCAGGATGTAGTCATTTTTTACTGGGGTGGGCACGGTGGTTCCCGTCAGGAGGGGTGGGAACCTCCCCTCTTTTTTGCTTTACCGGAAGATGTTTTTGTTGTACCTCGATCTATTTATCAACTCGATCAAGATATGGTTACCTCCAATCTCATTTCCGAATTCTTTTATCGGGTCAAAGCCAGAAAACAGATTACCATTTTAGACACTTGTCATTCCGGAGCAGCGGTCGATATTTACCAGCGAGGGGTACTTGCTCAAGAACAGGCTGTTCGTAATTTATATAGAAACATCGGTGTTGTGGTTTTTGCCGCTTCATCGGCAACTGAAAGCGCTTATGAGTCAGCAATTACCAAATCTGGGTATTTCACCTTCTCTCTTCTCTATGCATTAAGCGGCGATACCACGATTCTTTCTGACCAAAAAACCGCCATGAAACTCTATGGATTTACATCGAATGCTGACTATAATCGGGATGGGAATATCTTGGTCAGTGAAGTTTCACAATTTCTTCAGGAGAAAGTATTATCAATTTCTTCCGGAGACCAAACCCCTCAAACCTTCACTCAGGGTCTGGATTTTCCTTTGTATACTACCAATCAGATTACAACACCCCTCGATGAAACATCTCAGCTGATCTTTACGCCACCAAACGGAATAAACTTTTTACAGGATATTCAATATGGAACCCGCTATTCAACCCCAAACAATGGTGAGTTATATTTGTTTGATTACCCACCTGAGGTTGATATTCAAGGGCAAGTCAACCAGATTGTTGCTGGTCAACCTTTTCAATGGGAAGTAGCAGTCAAGGTCGAAGATGATGATGCTATAGTCAAGGCTTATACTTATTCTCGGAATCAGAAAAACTATGCTCTTCTGAGCGCAATCTATCCAGGAACCGGTGTACTCCTTCTTATAATCGTCCCATCAGAAGAATATCAATCAGCCCAATCCTGGATCATGCCAGCTATCACTGGAGTGAAAATTAAGAAATAAGGGAAAGCGTTTTAATGTCACTGAAAATACTACGTTCATTACTGGATTTTCAGGAGAAAGTAATACATCTCTAAAGGAGGAGTCCATTATATGAAAAGATTAAGATTTGTCATCTTCGTTGCTTTCATGATAACTTGGGTTTCTGGACTGGGATTAGCCCAAAATAGTGAAAATATTCTCAATCTTCCCGGTGTTGGCCAACCTACCCCTTCTTCCGGTCAAACTCCCGGCCAGCTCCCAACTCTTGATTTCTCCCAAAGTCAACCGGTAACTCCCTCTCAGCAACCGTCCCTTCCAATTCCAAGCACACCTCAACCTGGCCAAATTCAGATCCTTGACCCCAACCAAACTCAAAACCAAGGACAACCAATCCCTGCAGTCTGGAAAAAATTTAATCTTAAAGACGTAGTCGGTACCATGGATCAGGTGGGAAGAGGCCAAATCGAATATCCGGAAAACTGGCAGGTTATTCCCGACAGCTTCAACCGGATGGTTAGTTTGAATGAGGATGCCAGTGGCTTAGTATCTTTAAGGCTTTATATCATTAGCTACGTGAGGTATTCCAATGCCACCGATTATGTTGCCGCCATTGTCCAAATGCTTTCCTCAACTGTTTCTAATATTCGAGTTATCAATAAGGACGAGCAAAATATCACCAATCAAGCGGTAGCTTCCTATGGGGCGAACGAAACCATTGCTCGTTATGAACTACAGGGAAATTTCCAAGGAACCGAGATGACAATGTGTATCGAAACCTGGGTATATTCGCTTTACGAGAGTAATTTAGGTAATGCTGTTATATATTGGGCTCCATCTTCAGTTTATCAGCAAAAATATAAAGACTTTTTTAGCCGGATGATGACTTCTTATAAAAATTCCTTAAAATAAAAAAAGAGGCATGGGGTAAGCTCTTTTATCTATTCCCCATGCCAACAGTTCATACCGCTTAAAAGATTATAGGCTTTTAGCTTTCTGAATAATATTATCTACTGAGAAACCAAATTTCTCCATAACTAATTCACCTGGAGCCGATGCACCATATCGATTCACTCCAATAATAACTCCCTGTTCTCCAACATATCTTTCCCATCCAATTGAAACTCCAGCTTCAATTGAAATCCGTTTCTTAACCGATGGTGGGAGCACTTGATGACGGTATTCCTCCGATTGCTGTTCAAAAAGTTCCCAGGATGGCATACTGACCACTCGAACTTTGGTTCCCTCAGTTGTCATTTTTTCGGAAGCTTTTAAAGCAAGTCCAACCTCAGAACCGGATGCAATCAAAATAAGATCAGGAGCTGAAGAATCACAATCAGAAAGAATATAAGCTCCCCGGGTGACTCCTTCAGCTGATGCGTACTTGGTTTGATCGATCACCGGTAGTTTCTGGCGGGAGAAAATTAAAGCTACCGGACTTTTGGCACGAATCGCTATTTTCCAGGCTTGGGCGGTTTCGTTGGCATCAGCGGGACGGATAACCATTAAGTTAGGAACTGTTCTTAAGCTGCTGATTTGTTCTACTGGTTGATGGGTTGGTCCATCTTCGCCGAGACCGATTGAGTCGTGGGTAAATACATAGATAACATGGAGGTTGGAAAGCGCTGCCAGACGGATAGCCGGTCGCATATAGTCGGAAAAGGTAAGGAAAGTAGCACCATACGGAATAATACCGCCATGAAGTGCCATTCCGTTAAGAATGCTTCCCATGGCATGCTCTCGAATACCAAACATTATGTTTCTTCCAGAGTAACCAAAAGGACCGGCGACTACTCCCTGCATTTTTTCTGCTCCAGGAACTGGTGGATGGAAGGTCCCTTTTCCCTTAAGAACAGTGTTGGTAGAAGGATCCAAATCAGCTGAACCACCCATCAAAGACGGGCAATTTTTAGCAATAGCATTCATGACTTCTCCTCCAACGCTACGAGTGGCAATGCTTTTTGTTTCCGAAGAATAAGAAGGAATGTTTTGTGCCCAATTCTCGGAAAGGATTCCTTTCACTCTTTTTTCAAATTCTTCAGCTTCAGCTGGATACTTTTTGGTATATTCAGCAAATAAAGCATCCCATTCCTTTTCTATCTGAGATCCTTTATTGACGGTTTCTCTCATATGACTTAAGACATCCTCGGGTACAAAAAAAGGTTTATCTTCCGGCCAGTCATAAAACTTTTTGGTAGCAACCACTTCCTCGGGCTTTAGGGGAGAACCATGAACCCCAAAACTATCTTGTTTTGGGCTTCCGAACCCGATATGAGTGGAAACCATAATTAAACTCGGATGGGTGCTCTCGGTTTTGGCTTCCTGAATGGCTTTTTCGATTGCAGCTAAATCATTGCCATCTTTAACTTCTAACACTTGCCAATTAAAAGCTTCAAATTTTTTCCTTACATCTTCGGTATAATGAAGCCCAGTTTCTGATGCTAAACTAATATGGTTATTATCATAAAGGTAAATGAGTTTCCCTAATTGGAGATGGCCAGCTAGTGAGGCTGCTTCGGCAGCAACTCCTTCCATGAGGTCACCATCACTCACGATAGCATAGACATAGTGGTCAACCAGGTTAAATCCAGGGCGATTATAAGTTGCAGCTAAATGACTTTCCGCAATAGCCATCCCTACTCCAGTGGCAAAACCCTGTCCTAATGGTCCAGTCGTAATTTCTATTCCACACTCTAAATCATATTCTGGATGCCCAGGAGTTTTGCTCTCCCATTGGCGGAAAGATTTCAACTCCTCCAGGGTCATTTTTTCAAATCCAGATAAATAAAGCATTGCATATAAAAGTGCCGAACCATGACCAGCGGAAAGAACGAAACGATCCCGATTCACCCAGCAAGGATTTTTGGGGTTGATGGATAGAAATTTTTTAAATATAGCATAGGTCATTGGAGCTGCTCCCAAAGGTAGTCCAGGGTGACCAGAATTGGCTTTTTGAATGGTATCCAAAGCCAGCATACGTATGGTTTTAACCGAAAGTTCTTCAATGTTCATAAAAAATTCTCCTTTCCTTCCAATTATTCATTTCTTGATTTATTCTGAAAATACAGGAACCAGTAAAAAATCATGTCATCCTGAAGCTTCGTATTGAGAAGCCGTGAGGATCTTATCTGACACCATATCCGTCATCCTGAGCCCTCTCTTTTCGAGGGCGTGAGGATCTCATCTTTTCATTCTTTATTCTTTATAAATATTTTAAAAGATGGGATTCTCACGTCGCAAAAGACGCTCCTCAGAATGTTCTGTGTTAATTGTCAAGTCAAAACTACTTCAAGATTACTTTTTAGTTTTAGGTAATGAGGATCATAAGGACAACCACTTTTTAATACTGCAAAGGCCTGTCTTAAGAGCTTATTGGCGACTGCTATGAGAGCGACTTTCTTCGGTTTTCCTTTCGCAAGGAGTCGCTGATAGAGTTCCCGACATTGAGCATTAGACCGTGAAGCCGAAAGAGCCGCAAGATAGAGAAGCCTACGGAGATAGCCGTTCCCCTTTTTACTCAGCCAGGCTTTGCCTTTGTCTTTTCCAGATTGAGAGATCTGGGGAGCAAGGCCTAAGAAACTGGCCACTTCTTTCCCTCGAGAGAAGCGATCCATCTTTTGGAGGAGTCCTAAAAGAGCAGTCGCCGAGCATTTCCCGATTCCTTTGATACTCAGGAGCAGTTGGTATTCTTTCGGAGCATACTGGGAAACCAGTCGTTTTGCTTCGGCTTCGAGGGTTTTGATCGCTTTTTCGATCTCTTCCAGCTGTTTTTGATAGATATCCCTCACCACTGGGTTGATCTCGTTATGGCAGGTGAATGCTTCTCGGTAATTCTTCAAGTTGGTTCTTTCTTTTTTGAGTTGGTCTAGACCTTTTAAGACTTGAGTTATTTCTTCAGCCATGCTCTCTTTGGGAGCAAAGAGAGTGACCTCCTGATAAAAACCAAATTGGGCAATCAACCGAGCATCTTTCCTATCAGTCTTGGCTCTTTTTAAGAGCATCTCGGCATATTTTTTGATGATGAAGGGATTGACGACGGCAACGGAGTAACCTTTCTTATAGAGGGTAGTGGCGAGTTTGAGATGATACGCTCCAGTTGCTTCCATGACAAAAAGAGTGTGAGAGGGATCACTTTTTGGGATGCTTTTCTGAACCTCTTTCAGGAACGACTTTTCTTGGTTGGGAAAGGAAAAATCAAAAAAAGTTGTTCCATCAAAGCGACTGGCTTGCACTGAGTCTTTCGCAATATCCATGCCCACTACTTGTTGGTACTTCATGTTTTTTATCTCCCTTTTCTTTTGGTTGGTATTTTGATCTATTCTTCCTTGGACTTTCATCGTTTTTTTATTCAGGCTTTAGTTGCCTCATGTTCTGTAAAGTCTTGGGGAAGAGAAGAAGGTGGTGGACAACATTCTGAACGGTTTTTTAACCAATGACGAAAATGTCCTTTTTCCACCTTCTTTTTTCTTTTATAAAACATTTTAGTAATTATTTGGTATTTTTGGTATAGGAATCAATATACGATGACGAAGTGGGTGAATGGGATTCTCAAAACACCGGACTCCTCTAAATAACGGAATGAGCTGATGAGATTGTCACGTCGTCTAATTAAAGAATGATTGCATTCCTCGCAACAGCTGTTTTAGATAGGTACTATCATCCTCATCGGATGCCTTTTATCGGCATGACAGTCTATTCATAAAATTATTATCATTTTTCACTATTTTTTATTCTCCGAAGGGCGGACCAATGTATCCGCCCCTCGGGTTTCCGTTTATCAATTTTTATATTTTCGGATAAAAACAATATTTTCTGTAGGGGCAGACCGGTGTGTCTGCCCCTATCAACTTCTCTATAAAAGAATTAATTTTGTGAGGACGAATTTTTTCCGGCCGTTCAATATTTGCCGCTACAAAATAAATGGTTGTCCAGTTTCATTATTATGCCATACAAATTAAAAATGAAAAAGCTATTCAAGAAAAATATCGTTGAACAAGAACCTATAAACCGGATAGAGGTGGTAAGGTTTCGGATGGGAGTGTGGTTGTTGAAACTGATGGAGAGGGAGGAGGTGTTACCATTGTGGTTGCAGTCGGCATCGGTGTTAGAAAGGGAGATGGGGTTGGTTGAATAGCCTGAAACGTCACATCGGTGATGAGGGGGGAAATCCAGCCCTGAGCTTCAGTATAGAGGTTGTTGGGAACAATAATCACCAGGGCACCTTCGGGTCGTTCATAGCTCACCAGAAAACTAATATAGTCTTTCCCATCGGCTGCTTGAAAGTTTCCTACCATGGTGTTTATTTCCATCCTTCCTTGGACACCTTCATCGGTTTGAAAAAGCACCGGCTGACTCAGCATCTTGCCCTGTTTTTGGGTCAAGTCTTGACGGAAAAGATTCAGAGTTCCGGCAGTGTCCCCACTGAGAATATAGAGAGTCCCCTGACTGGGAGTTTGGTATTCAGCAATATTTGGCCACTTCCCTCCTTGACTCGATCCAGCGGGAAGTAAAACTTGGAATAATCCATCGAGCACAGTATATTCCAGAGAGTTTGTAACCTGGAAAGTGGGAGTTACAGTTGGAGTTAAAACCACTGGTGGTGGTGAGGTGGCGGGCTGGTATTGAACCCCAGTTACCAGGGCGGAGAGCCAGTTTTGAGCAGCTGAATATGATTCGGCTGGAAGTACCACCACCAGGCCATAGTCTATCCCAGCATAGGTGACGAGGAGAACGGCGTAACTTTTTCCATCCAGAACCTGAAAAGATCCAGACATAGTATAGAGCTGAATTTTTCCCGATAGGTTTCCAGCCTGGAACTGGCTTTCCCCGGAGAAAGACGCCGGTCTGTTTAGGACCTCATCGGAAAAAGCTTTCATCGTATTCGCATAATCAGAGATGATCAGATAGAGATTGCCATTGTTGGGGGTTAAACATTGTATAAGGTTGGTTTGTGAAGCCAGAAGGGAAAAACCAGCAGGAAAATGAATGGAAAACTGACCGGTGGGATCGGTATAGGTGGTGATGGGTTGGAGAGCTGGGGTGGGGGTAGGTGGGGTGATAACTGGCGCAGTCACAACCGGACCAGTTTGTTGGGCTTTTTGGTATGGGATATCAATATTAAAATAAAGATCGCTTATTTCGCCGGTTTCATCGGCTTTGACCTGAATCACATGATAGCAATGACCATCATGAAGAGTCGGTTCAAAAACTTGATCTACCGGAGATACCCGCACAAAGGTCATCATTGCTTTTTCTTCCCAAGTTGAAATGACCTGATAGGCAGTCTCATAACTTTTTCCATCTCCTTGAATAGAGGTAATGATGTTAATAAACATCAACAAATGAAATAAGGGATCTCCTTCCCCGCTTTCTTTATAAATTTTCGCGAATAAATCATGAACAAAAGGGTTAAGATATTCTCCTTCTAAAAGTTGGTTTCCTATCTCAATGGCCTCATTATCGTGTTTATCGATCCAAGCCTGAGTCATTTTGAGTATATTCTCATCTCGTTCTGCTGACTCCGGTTGATAAAATGATGTCTGAGTGTAAAGCATCCGAAGCTTGGTATAATCTGTCTCAGTATCTTCTCCCTTTTTTATTTTTTCTATAATTGATAGATACTCTTCATCAGATGAAAGATTTTGTCCCAATATAATCTCAGTTGGATTCAAAACCAATATCAAGAGAAGCACCCATAAAATTTTTTGGATCCAAAAGAGTACCTTCAAGTGTTTTCACCTCTTTTAAAAATTCTATCCACCTTGCTTATTTTGGGTCGGAATAGTTTCCATTGATTTCGCCACCGATCGAATCATCCGGCCAAAATAGTTTTGGAATTTTTCCTGGTAAACTTCACGGGGTGAATAACAAATAACTGAACCAGCATAACTCAAATTACTGGTGGCGGTTACTTCAATTCTAAGGACTGCGACTTCAACATGAATAAACATCTCTCTCTCTTGGATAAATCCTTGTAAATCAGCCTTATAATAAGTAGGATAGACTCCAATGGCTTGGTTGGGAACCGACCCTGATTCTTGGTTCAATAAGGAAAGATTGGTAAACTTCTGGTAAAGTCCTTGAGAGATATAATTAAAGAAATCATATCCATCCATCCAGCTCCCTTGCCAAGCGGGTAAAACCAGAAAAGAAACCAAACCAGATGGATCTTCATTGAAAGTAATGATCCGGTTATACACATCAGCTTGAGCTTTCCAATTCAATGGATAATCAACATCTAACCCCAAAAGCAGTTTATCACCGGTCCCAAATTCTTTATAAGCATTAAATTTGCCCCAGGCGATTTGCGGTTTTATTTCAACTGGTTGAGGGGTTTGCACCACCTGAGGTGTGGGAATAAGAGGTCCAGTTTGGGTCGGTATTGGAGGAGACATAGTCGGAAAAATACCGGTTATGGTGGGTTGGGGCGTTTGGTTTTGAAAAGGTAAAATAGGAGTCGGGCTTGGGCTTGGTAAATCTAACGATGGAAATTGAATAATATTTTCTGCTGAAGAAAAAGCAACAAACCACGGATTCCCAATTAAAAATAAGCAAAGAATGAAAAGAAAAAACTCTTTGACTTTCATCAAAATCTCCCCTCCTCATATCAGAATAGGAATTTATTGATTAATCTTATTAAGTAGCTTTTCAGCCAGTGACTGATCGATTTTCTTTAAAATTTCGTACTGTTTTGTGGCTGAGTCTTTATCACCCATCTGAAGATAAGTAATGCCTAAATAATAATTAGGGGTTGCAGCCTCTGGATTAATATTAATGGCTTTTTGCAATATCTCCACTGCTTCTTGGTTTCGATCAAGATAATAATAAACATAACCAAGGTCATTATAGGCATAGATATAATCGGGTTTGATGTGAATAGTTTCTTGGTAAGCTTTGATTGCGTTTTCATACTGTTCAAGGCCTTCATAGGCAAGGCCAAGATTATAATGGGCATAATGATTTTCAGGATTGAGCTCTATTGATTTCTGAAGGGATTCAAGAGCTTCCTGATATTTTTCCATTAGATTGTAGATACGACCAAGACTATTGTAAGTGTCATAATCATTAGGCTTAATGCGGTTGGACTCTTGAAATGCTTGTATAGCGTTTTCATATAGTTCAAGATCTTCATAGGCAAGGCCTAGATTATAATGAATATTAGGATTATCAGGTTTTAATTCCAGAGATTTTTTATACTCTTCTATGGCTTTTTCCGATTGATCCTGGTTATAGTAAAGAACTCCGAGATTGGTGTGGGCATTGACATAATCGGGCTTGATAGATATGGCTTCCTGATAGGCTTGAATAGCATTATCATATTGTTTTAAATTTTCATAACAGAGACCGAGATTATAATAATTGTAAGGATTGGTTGAGTCGATGATTAGAGACTTTTTATAGCTATCAAGGGCATTTTGATATTGGCTCAGGTCAAAAAAAAGATTTCCAAGATTATTGTAAGCATTGACAAAATCGGGCTTGATAGATATGGCTTCCTGATAGGCTTGAATAGCATTATCATATTGTTTTAGATTTTCATAGGATAAACCCAGGGTATTGAGAATAGCAGGATCACTGGGTTCTAATTCAAGGGATTTTTTTAAAGCATCCACGGCTTTTTGGTATTGTTCTTGGTCAAAGTATAGATATCCAATGTTGGCATGAGCTTTTATGTAATCTGGCTTGATGCGGACGGCTTCCTGATAAGCTTGCAGTGCTCCATCATATTGTCCCAGTTTTTCATAGGAAAAACCCAGATTATTGAATATGACCGGATCATTAGGTTTTAATTCAGCAGCTTTTTTAAAGGAATCCACGGCTTTTTGGTATTGTTCTTGGTCAAAGTGCACAAACCCCATGTTGCTATAGGCATCAACATAATTTGGATCCAATTCAACAGCTTTTTGGTAAAAAACCAGCGCTTCATCCGAACGAGCGAGGTTTTCGTAGGCAAAGCCCACCAGATTATAAGCTGTCGAATATTCTTTTTTAGGAAGGAGCTTATCGGATAATTCATCAACTGCCTCTTGATAAAGCTTTAACTGAACATAACAATACGCCAGTTGACCATAGGCAAAACCAAAATCCGGTTGAAGAACAATTGACTGTTTTAAAAGATCTATGGCTTTTTGGAATTCACCTTTTTCAATATGAACCGCAGCTTCAATAGAAAGGTCATCCGAGCTCATTTGGGGAGAAGTGGTGGGTTGTAATGATTCAGTTGGTTGAGGAGTTATCGTAATTTGAGGGGTTGGTGTTGGTTGAGCTAATGGAGAAAATGAAGGCAAAGTCTCTTCTTTTTTCCAGGTTAGGTTTTTAAAGAGAGATAAAAGCCAAGTTTGAGCAGATTGATAATTGTCAGCAGGCAACCATACCGATATAACTACTAAGGTGCCTTCATAAACCGCCAAAAGTTCGGCACGTTTTTGATTCTGAGCTAAATACGAATAAAGAGTAAGCTTTGCCAGGCTCCCTTGGACATCCAATTGGCTGGTTCCGTGAACTTGGTATTCCCCCGTCTCAACCCGCTGATCATATTCTTTGAGATAATCTTGGTATTTTTCTGGAGTTGAAAAACTGGCAATCATAACCTGACCACCATCAGGTGTGCTGCCTACCATCCCATCAGCTTCTGGAAGGAATCGATAAGGCTGGTTGAAGCAAAAATCTTCTTTAAAAGCATAGAGAAACCGAACTCCATCGGGAAGTTTGAAAGAAAATTTTTGATCCGGATCAGAATAAGAACCATCAATTATTGGTGTTTTCTCTTCCCAATTGATTCCTTTAAAAAGCTCTAATAACCAGGGGCTGGAAGGTTGATAAACTGCAATTGGAAGATCAATAACCACTAATGCAATATCAATTCCCTGATAGGTTGTAACAATGGTGAGGAGCTCATCCTGTTCAGTTTTTCTCGAGTAAATTTTGATATTTCCGGTTTTACCGTTGGAGGTAATCGAACTTTCCCCCCGTAAAGCCATTTCTGTTATATGTTGAGAGATGTAAAACTGCATGTCTTGGGAAGATGGGAAACTACGTACCTCTAAATAAGCTTGTTCATTGGGGGTGCGGTAGTTTGCACCAATCATATCTCTATCTGCGACATAAGTCGAAAAAGTAAAGCCGGTTGGGAAATTAAGGGTGAATTTTCCCGAGGGATCGGCATAAACCATAGAAGGAAGAACTAGGGTTGGAACAGGAGTAGGGGTGATCTCCGGCGTTATTAATCCTGTAGGTAAAGGAGTGGCAGTTACATCTACGTTTGGTGAAGGTGCAGTTTCTATATCGGGGGGAACCATTGGCTGTGCAATCTCTACTCCACTCATTTCAGCCAATTGTCGTAATATCTCAGTTCCTTTAAATCTTTCTAACTCCAGGGCATAATCAATTGCCTTTTTCCCCTCCTCGCTGATGACGGAGACATCGGCCCCCGAATCAAGTAATAATTTAGTAATATTTATATTGGAATTCATACTTATAGCCCCCATCAAGGGCGTCACATTCTTGGGTCCTATTTGATTGATATCAACTCCATTCTGAATTAGGGTGCGAATCACATCCTCATTTCTGTTTAGCATTGCTGCATATAGAATAGCTGTAAATCCATTCTTATCTTTTATATTAACATCTGCTCCATGATCGATCAAAACTTGGATAACCACCCCACCATTGGTATCATTATTCTTGGCCGCCCAAATGAGAGGAGTGAAACCATATTCCGATTCGGTATCATTAATATACTCTTTAGCTCCGTTATCCAGTAAATATTTCACCAAACTGCTCTCACTGGATTCAGCAGCCAACATAAGAGCATTAATGCCCGACCAGCTTGTCACATTTACATTTGCACCAGCTTCGACTAAAAGAGTGGCGATTCCCTGAGCAGATTCATTCAGCATCCCACTCATTAAAGGAGTCCACCCCAATTCTTCATCTTGGCAGTTGATATCGGAACCATTCTTGATTGCTTCTTTAACTTCTTCAGGAGTTCCATATTCACAAGTAAATTGAAAATCAAAACACGATAAACTATCTTTTACCTCGGCTTGACGACTCTCATCACTACTGGGAGCTGAAGATGCCTTCTCTTCGGCTAGATCTGTTTCTTTTATTGGAGAAGAAGGATTTTGATCCATACTAAAGGTCGATTGAGAACTAATAACAAAAAATATAACGAAAATCCAGATAACAATGAGTTTCATTTTCATAGATATCCCTCTTTTTTGTTGGTTAGTTTAAATCAAAATACTTGATAGCAACTGTTTAACTTATAAAAGAATAATTCGTAGAAAGCTGAGGGTTTTATGGAGTAAAAGTCATGTTTTAAATTTATTACCAAAAGAAGTCTTTGCTGGTTTCCCCTCTTTTCTATTATATCTCAAATTTAAAAAGGTGACGATAGAAGTCATTTACTTTTTAAATCCAAACCCTGATTTTAAAAATATTTTTTAAAATTTACTCTTTCGCCTCTTGACAAAGAAAAAGAAGAGAATATAATATGAGTAAGTTTAGTAATTTACTAATGATACTGAATGAAAACTAAAGGAGTGAAAGACTATGAACGGATTAACCTCGATGATTCTGAGTAGAAAAACCTTTCTTCTCGTAAGTGTAGTTCTTTTGATCGCTTTCATGAGTGGAGTGGCATCCAGTGCTGATATCGTCACCGTCACCAGTGATAAGAATATCGTTGATACTGCCCAAGGGGCGGGTATCTTTACCACTCTCTTAGCAGCTGCCCAAGCAGCAGGTCTGGCTGATATCTTAGCCAATACCCAAAACATCACGGTGTTTGCTCCCAATGATGCTGCCTTTGCTGCCTTACCGGCTGGTTTTGTCGATGGACTCCTGAAACCGGAAAATCAAGACCTCTTGGTTCAGATTCTTTCCTACCATGTGGTTCCTTTCCGAGTCAATGCCCGAGACTTAGTGAACACCTTAACCTTGCGGACTCTGTTTGATAACTATCCTCTGTATCTCCGAGTGGGAGGAGAAGGAACCGTGAACATCATGAACGGTGCTCCGGGGTCGTGTGAAGTCAAGGGAATCGTCGCCGACAAGAACATGATTGAAGCCACCAATGGAAACATCTATGTGATTGATACTGTTCTCACTCCCTGGAAGGCGTGTTCGGTTGATTTGTTGAATTGAGAGAAGTAAAAAGGGTAAATAATAATAAAGAATAATAACCTATAAGGTAGATAAAAAGCCGAGCGTTTAAATTTTCGCTCGGCTTTTTAAATTCAAAAATTTTATAAATACTTGTAACAAATTTATTGAAAAGATGATATAGTTACTCAGTCAAAGCACACATCAAAAAGTGCTAATACTATAAAAGGGGTTATTAAAATGACGACAAAAAGATTTATCCTTGCCAGCCTAGTATTTTCTTTATCTCTCATGCTCCTCTCAAGCATAGCTCTCGCCCAAACTACCACCTATGTAAATGCTATGGATACAGCTAAAATGGCAGATGAACTCAGTACCTTTGTAGCCGCCGTTGAGGCTGCTGGTCTTGGCGATAAGCTGAATAATGGCCAATACACAATTTTTGCTCCAACTAACGAAGCTTTTGCTAATCTTCCCGAAGGGAAGCTTGATCGACTATTGTTACCTGAGAACAAGCAGAAATTAATCGAAATTTTAACCTATCATGTCATTCCAATCCGTCTTTCTGTTGACGATTTCCGTGAAGGAAAATCTTATAAAACATTGAATGGACATCTGCTGAATGTTCTTTTTACCAATCCACCAATTTTAGTGAATAAAAAGATCAGCGTTATTACCTCTTTAGCTGCTTCCAATGCGATTATCTATTTTGTCGATATGGTCATTCTCCCCCCAGAGGGAAAACCAGCCAATTAATTGAATTTTAAATAATTTTTCCTAAAAGCCCCTTACTAATTAATTGGTAGAGGGCTTTTTTTATTTAATTTTTGATTATTACCATATGGTCAATAACTTTATCAATTTCTAATCGGTATTGGTCAAAAAATTGAGATTGGTGGCTGAACGTAGTTATGTAAATATTATCTTCACGCAAACACCATACGGTGAGATATTTGAAAGTATCTTTTCCAACCGACATAATATATATCAGCTTATATGCTGGAGTGTTGGAAAAAGTTATTAATTCATCCTCTACAAATTCAGCTCCGGCTTTTTCCAAACTATCTCGGTTTTGTGAGATAAATTCATTTAAACTCATTTTTTCGTTAAAGAGTGGTGAATAACGATAGGTAAACATCCCAACGCCATCAGGGAGGACTAAAACCACTCCTCTTTCCTGTGATGTATAATTCGTCCAATTTTCAGGATAGGCAAATGATATTTCAAAAAAATCATCACGAAAAGTGGTCCAACCTTCTAACTTATTTTGATTTTCAATGGCATATAAATTGTTTGGAAAATTTGCTTGATTCAAGAAAAAAAGAAGAAAAAAGAATACAACCTTTTTCGCCATCGAAATAATCCGCCTCCTTAAAATAAAAAAATTTTAAAGAAAAAACCATTCATTTTCGATTGACTAGAGACTAGATCGAATGGTTATAATATCAGCATCTTCAACAATTTCTTCTTTTCCGGCCAACTTCCACAATCCCGCTTGTTTAACCTTTTCTTCAGTCTCCAAGCGAATCAGATCAGAAAATTTCATAACTTCTGCTTTAATAAATCCTCGAGCTAAATCGGTGTGAATTTTTGCCGCCGCCATTTTCATAGTCGTTCCACGTTCAATGGTCCAGGAGCGCACTTCATCTTTCCCCACAGTAAAAAATGAAATAAAACCTATATGATCAAAAACGACTTTTGCTAAACGTTCGATCCCAGTTTTCTGAATATTGAGTTCAGTCATAAATTCTTTTCTTGCTTCTTCATCAAGCTCAATTAATTCCGATTCAATTTTTCCCGATATAATCAGAAAAGCAAAGTTTTGTTTGATACATTCATCCAAAATTAATTGTTTACCCGGAAATACATCTTTCGATAAGTGTTCATCATCGACATTCACGACAGTAATTATCGGTTTTAAGGTAAAACAGGCCAGCGATCCTAATACTTTTTTATCTTCATTGGTCAATTGAAGACGGGATGCAAAATTTCCATCTTCCAATTCTTTTTGAATCATACCCAATAATACTTCTTCCCTTTCTTCTTCAGGCGTTGGCTTTTTCTTTCTTTTTTGCTCCTGCAAACGAAGAATTCGATTTTCGACAACTTCCATATCCCTTATTATAAGTTCGGTTCGAAGGGCTTCTAATTGTTGTCGGGGTGTTTCGGCACCCAAAGGGAAAGGAACCTGGTCGTTCCGAAAAGCTCTGATTACCAATAGGAGCGCATCAACATTTTGAATCATCTGGAATATTTTGTTTTTTTCCTTTTTATCAGCAGCCATATCAAAGCTTGGAATATCAACAAAATCCAAAGAAGCATAAACAATCCGTTGTGGATTATACATTTTTGCCAAGATATCTAATCTCTCATCCTTAATCCGAGATATTTTTTCATCGGCTTCCGTTTTAAAAGAACTATCATAGGGAATTCCAGCTAATAGGGAAAATATGGTTGTTTTCCCAGTTAAAGGAAGACCAAACATTCCAATTTTCATTTCAATCCTCCAAAATCATAAATTTTTCCATTCTGAAAACCCATGGGCATGATAAATCAAGCCCCTACAAAAGAATTAAAAAATGAAGGGTCACAATAAATTACGCCCGATCTTCATATAATGTAGCGACATGCCATGGCATGTCGAATCTTTGTTTTCACACTCATCTCACCTTCCTCTTCAAGGGAGAAGGTTTTTTTTAATTCATTTCAATTAAAAATTTTACTCCTTCATCCCACCATGGAAGATTTATCAGAATGAAGAAATTTTTCTGCCTATTTCTTTCCAAAAAAAACGATAAGCCTTATCTAAAATTTGGTGTTGAAACAAAGCATGATCTGACTTACTGAATTATAGCATCGAGAGTTCAAAAAAAGTATGAATTGCGGGCTTCACTCTGAAGGGTAAGCAAAAAAAAGTTATGAAAACATTCTTCGATAAAAAAATGGCGCCCTCAAGCGGATTTGAACCGCTGTCGCCGCCTTGAAAGGGCGGTGTCCTTACCAGGCTAGACGATGAGGGCGCACATAATTATTTTACTTTATCGAACAAGCAGTGTTTATTCTATAGAAATTATCCTTCAATATCAAGACCCTACAGCAAAAATTCTAAAAAAATTTAGAAAAGCCCGGAGATTTACCGGGCTAAATATTTTATTCCTTGATTATGGCACTTGTAGGACAGGAATCAATCGCTTCATCAACACATTCCAAATTTTCATCACTTCCAGGTTTAATGATGCTTTTTCCATCATCATTCATTTCAAAAACATCGGGACATACTTGAACACATAATTCACAACCAATACAAGCTTCTTCATCAATTTTTAAAGCCATGAGCCATTCCTCCTGTTTATGGTGTTGAAAAATCACGCATCATTATAACATATCTGTTTTCAAACCAGAGTTATATTATATGAAAAAAATTTAAAAAATTGAGACTTGTTATCTTTATAAATAAGTTTTTTGAGCTAATTCTCTTCCCTTATTCGTTTTAAAAAATTTATTTATAAATTCCTCGAGTTTATTTTTCTTTATCTTTTCGTTTTGTAAATTAACCAACATATCAGCTTCTATCAGAATTTGAAAATCAATCCCATCCGCCTTGGAAAAATTGTGGTGATTCCCAACTATATATGACACTCGTTCTAAAAATTCTGGCTCCTCCTCGGCCTGTTTGGTTATTTCCCGAACAAGAGGTGGCCCTTCAATGTGCTGAAATTTTCCTGATCGAGAACCGTGTTTTTTCTCTGCTTCTAATATACCTATATCGTGAAGGAGAACTGCAATCTTTGTTCGTCTTTTTTCTTCTTCGCTCATACCTGGCTGGTTAGAGAGAATTTGTTCCGCATATTCCAAGACTTTTTGGGTATGATCAATCATATGAGCATCATCATAAAATATTTTCTTGACCTGCTGCCAATACCAATTTACATCTTGAGCCATTTTTTAATCCATCCCCTTATCAGTTTCTGGTATCATCTCATCCATTAATTTCCGTATTTCCATTTCATTAAACCCAAAATAATGACCAATTTCGTGCAAAATGACATCTTTTAAAACTCTTGGCCACTCTCCATCATCTCGGACCACTTTCAATAAGTTCTCATAGAATAACGATATCCGATCAGGAAGAACAAAAGTATACCCTGGGCCTCTTTTGGGGAGAGGAACCCCCTGATAAAGTCCCAATAACATTGCTCCACGAAATCGGCGTTTAATTTCAAAATTCGGTCGATCCTCAATAACAAACTCCAAATTCTTAATATTTTCTCGAATATGGTCAGGAAGTTGATCGAGAATATCCCGAACCATACCCATGATTTCATCTCTTTCCACGATATCTCCCCTCTCTATTCACGTCCCTTACCAGAATCCACTAATTCCATGAGCTCTTCGGGATAAGGATTAAAAAAACGCTGACCTTTTAAATAAGGTTCATCAAAACGAATAACCCAGGAACGAAGAAGCTGAAGATTAGTTGCAAAGGTACTCCGACCTGACCGATATTTTTCCAAAGAGTTGAGAAAAAAAGCCTTTTCATTCGAATGAAGCCGGGTAGAAAAGTATCCGAGAGCATGCATAAAAACATTAATTATTGAGGGAGCCTTGGGTGAACGAAAAAGTGCTTTTAAAAGGTGGGATTGATAGTCGTTGTACACTTCGTTTATAGGTTCTTTATTCACTTGAGCAACTATTCTCCCCATCACTCTCATTTCACTTTGATTATATGCCATAAGGACCATCTTAAGCTCAGTATGAAACCGAACCAGTTGTTGCCGTGACGGTTGACCACGCAGTTGGCGAAAATCTGCTAAAACAAATAGGGATGTATAAAAATGATCGCGAATTTTTAAATTGGATAACCGTCCCTCATCCTCAATTGGTAAGAAAGGAAAAGCGTTAAAAACTGCCTCGCCAAAGAAGCCTCGAGTTGTTCCTATGGATGGACCTTTATCAATACTTTGATAGATCTTGACATCTTTAACGCCACAAGAGGGAGATCGACCTTTGAGAATGAATCCGTCTACATCGGGTAAACTCTGCAAAAATTCCAAGGCAAAATGTTTCATTTTATCGGAATAATCATGGCCGGTTATCGGTTGCATCAGCCTTAAATCTCCATTTACGGATAATATACGTATTGGATCGCGTGGAATTCCTAAGCCAATTTCCACCTCGGGGCAAACCGGAACAAAATGAACATAGGGTTTCATTTTCTCTATAAAATCAACTGGTATCATTTGCCCATTGTATCGACAAGAATCAAAGCCCAAACATTTGCTCACTACCACGATTGGCTTGGTAAATTGTTTCATCTCAATCTTTCCTCTCTGACTCTTCCCAATTTTTATATTGAGAGATGTATTGATCAACATCAAACTTAGAGCGACTCCCCCGATAGCTCATGTATCGGATTTTTCCAAACACCGGCCTTTCGCCCCAGGCACGATCATGCACGCCTCCAATGCTCCAAGCAATTCCAGTGTATCCATTTGGATCTCTACCATCCAACTCAAATCGGTCATTTAAATAAATAGCATTCTGCAGAGCTATTTCTGGAGTTTCCGACCATTCTAAGATTTTCTTCGCCCAGTACATCCTCATATATCCATGCATCTTTCCTGTATAAACCATTTCTTTTTGAGCAGCATTCCAGAGTTGATCGTGAGTTTGACCCTTTTCAAATTCTTCTAATGAATATCGATACTCTCTCTGATCTTTACGATGTTGGTTGAGAGTTTTCTGCGCCCAGGATGGAAAACCATTAAATTTATCATAGTTGAGATTATACCAGCAATAATTATCTGAAAGTTCTCGTCTAATAATAACTTCTTCTAAGAAGGCAGCCTTTTTATTCTTTGCAACCGATGCTTTTTGAACTTCCAAAGCAATTCTTTGTGCAGAAATTTGACCAAAATGGAGAAAGGATGAAAGATGCGACTGAGCATCAGCGTTAGGATCATTGCGCTGAGTGTCGTACGATTCCAGTTTTTCTCCAATAAATTGCTGGAGCTGTTGCAAAGCGCTTTTTGATCCGGAAATAAATTGGGTTACTGGAGGAATGGATGAGTCTCCTGAACAGTTACCATACAAATCGTCCCAATTGATTGAATTTTTTTGCCACGATTGGTGTAAAGAATTCATTTGCATCAGTGGATATTCATCAAGAAATTCAGGTAATAATCGAGCTATTTTCGGTCGAATCGTATAGGCTCCGTATTCTTGTTTGGAAGAAGCAATCCACGCTGGTACTATATTATGAGTATCAACTTCGTGAATTTCAATAGGAGATTTCTCCATAAATTGAGCTTTCCATTTTCTTTTTTCTCGAAGCGGGTCAAAGTCGGTAATCAATAAAGAAGCTTGATTATTTTTGATAAAATCTGGCAGTTCCAAACTTGGATCCCCTCTGAGAAGAAAAAAAGGGATTTCATATTCCAAGAGCTTTTCACTCACCCGCCGTAAACCTTTCAACATAAAATCATATTGACGTCGAGTTGCACCGAGAAAATCATTAACCAAGCAGAAGACTACTCCAAATGGAACCTTTTTCCGGACTGATTGATTAAAACCATAGATAAGAGCCCAATTGTCTTCAGCTCTCTGATCACGGGACATCCAATAAATGATTGGACCTTTTTGATCTGGACCATTTTGAAGTACGCGAACTCGCTTTGGATTCATTATTTTTCTCCAGTATCATAATACACCCTCATACCACACAACGGCATCAGACGATAATGAAAACACCTATCTAAAACCGTCATTACGAGGAAAAACAGCCTACGGCGTGAGATATAAAAATTTGCATTTATAATGTGCGCTTGGAAAAACCATCCAAGCCTGTGACGTGGCAATCTCATCCGCCCTCCCCGTCATTGCGAGGAACGAAGTGACGTGGCAATCTCATCCGCCCTCCCCGTCATTGCGAGGAACGAAGTGACGTGGCAATCTCATCATTTAAAATTTTTATTAACAGAAAAATAAAAGATGAGATCCTCACAGCTTCTCAATACGAAGCCTCAGGATGACATCTTCGGTGTCAGATGAGATCCTCACGCAGGAAAGTACCGTTTAGAATGACTGATGAAAGGCACAATTAATTTGATAGAGGTTACAGGATTGATTTGATAAAACCTCCATCAAAATAATAAGACGAACCAATACAATAAGCAGCGAGAGGTGAGCAAATAAAAACGATAAACTTTGCTAACTCTTCAGGAGTAGCAAATCTGGAAATCGGTGCTAAGTCCTTCGCAATTCGATCAAGATATTCATCAGGGGTGATTCCTAAATCCTTTCCTAAAATGGTAGCCGTTTTTTTCCAATCTGGAGTGATAATGAGACCCGGACAAATTGCATTGACATGGATGTTATCATGAACCAACTCATTCGCCAGGCATTTTGTAAGCATTACCAAGGCTGCTTTTGTCGTATTATAAATTGGTTCATAATCCAATGGTTGTTTCGCACAAACTGATGCAATATTAACAATGGCTCCTCCTCCACGTTTTTTCATAAAGGGAACCAACAAACGGGCAGTACGTATTGCTGCCATGACATGTAAATCCCAATAAGAATACCATTTTTCGTCGGTTGCAGTCATAATTTTTTCCGCACTGCCGGTCCCAGCATTGTTTACTAAAATATCCACACCGCCAAAGTATTTCTCGATCTCGGTGGCAAATTTTTGAATATCTTTCATCTTGGATACATCGGCTTTTACTCCCAACACCTTAACCCTAAATTCATTTCGTATTTCATGGGCTACTTCTTGGAGTCGTTCCTCATCACGAGCACAAATTGCCAAGTGGGTTCCTTCTCTTGCCAGTTCTTTTGCAATTGCCAGACCAATACCAACACTTCCTCCGGTAATGCAAGCAATTTTGTTTTTAAGTTGCATATCCATGTTCTTCTCTCCTTTTTTATTTCTAATGATTCATTTACAGAAATTATGCTTTTTTTAGGATTTTAATTGAAAATAATTTATTTACATCTTTCCTGAAAACTCACGGGCTTGATAAATCAAGCCCCTACAAAAGAATATAAAATTGGAGGGGCATAATGTATTGTACCCATTCTTTAATTAATGTAGCGACATGCAATGGCATGTCGAATATTGGATTTTCATCCTTAATTGGTTCCACCAACCGGTAAGGCTATTTTCCTCAATTTTAACACTTAATATGGCAATACTTCTGACAGGCTTTAATATAAGCAATAATATTTTGTACGGGAATTTCTTGACCTAAAGTATTGGAGGGTGCAACAATTAAAGAAGGAATTAATCGAGCCAAGTCCATACGAGATTTTACTTCTTTTTCAACATCATCTATGGTCCCAAAAGGAAGAGTATTCTGAACGCTAATCGTTCCCCAAAAACTAATACGATCTCCGTATTGACGGATAATTCTTTCTGAATTCTGGCACTCTGGTTGAATTGGATGAAGAATATCAAACCCAACCTGAATTAGGTCAGGAATGATTTGTTCGATATTCCCACAGGAATGAAGGAAAAAGTACCGATCAGGATAATCTGAATGCAAGCCTCTAATAATTCTTTCCCATTCCGGCTTTATAAACTTTCTCCACAATGAGGGATTAATCTGTAGGCAACTTTGCATTCCATAATCATCATAAAAACAAAGGATCTCAACCCCAGCTTCTGCATGAGCACGGGCGAATTTGTCGGTGAATTCAGCAACTTTTCGCAAAAGCGTCTGGGCAAAATCTGGTCGAGTCATCAGATCAATCATAAAAGTCTCCATCCCCCGAAGCCAATGAGACCATTCATAAAGACTCCCACAATAAGCTGATGAAATATACCCCTTCGACATTATCTCTTGGACTCTTCTCTGAACAATGGAAAAGCTATTCTGATCTATTCCCGGTATCGGATATTCTTCGATTGATTTCAAATTATTCTTATTGGCTAAGGGGTGAACCATTTGTTCTGAACCGGGGTTATCCGGCCATTCTATCAATCCAACCCCCCATGGGGTCAATGATGTTCCTTGAGGGAGAGAAGGATCAAAATAGTCTTCTTTAACTCCATTAGAGAGCATTCTCAAACCTAAATTTGAAGATGAAGTATGGAAATGTGGTTCTTCTTCATCAGAGTGAGCTACTCTGACCTCTAATTGATAGTAGTCGTTGACATCGGATATCTTGGTATATTCACTAAACTTTTTATAGGAACCAGGAGTAAAAGCCGAACTGGCTCCGAAATGGAGACTCCAAGGAATACGATCTAAATTCCCCTGGTGCTTTAAAACTCTAATAATCCTTTCTCTTGGGCTAAGTTTCATAATTCCCCCCTTTCTAAAACCTTTTCATGCTAATGCAAATTTAATATTCATGCTATTTTTACCAATAAGGTATATCAAAACGCCATTAAAAGTAACCTGTGAGATGCCAAATCTGACCATTTTTAATTGAAGAATCAAGAAGCATTTTGAAGATCCTACTAATTTAATCGAATAATAAACGCATTTAACACACTGGCAAAGCTTACCCATATTAAATAAGGTATCATGAGATATCCAGCAAGTCGATCGACTAGAAAAAACTTAATGGAGGTTAAGAGAACAAAAATCCAGAGAAGAATTATTATAAAAATTCCACCCAAGGGGTACTTTAAGCCAAAGAAAACATAAATCCAGAGAAAACTCAAAGAAAGTTGAACAAAAAAAATAATTTGAGCAGATGTAACACTTGAATCAATTTTACTTTTTCTCCAAATAAGGTAAAGGGCAATTCCCATAATCGCAAAGAGAACGATCAAGATTAGACCAACTAACTCTATAGGAATAGTAATAAAGGAGGGTTTTCTTAAAGTTTCATACCAGGTTGAAATAGATTCAGCTGCATACCTACCTGCAACATAAACCACTCCTAGACAGATGGCAATACTGATTAGGAGTTTCCAAACTTGGAATTCAGTTGTTTTTCTTTGATTTTCAAAATTCTTTATACTTTGGATTTGTTCAATCCGATACAGCCTCATCTTATTGCCACCTCACCTTCCCAATTAACCTGGCAGAACGATAAACCTAAGAAATGGTATACTTTATCAGCAATCTCAAACAATCAAGATCTAAATATATGGAAAATGCATTTTATTAAATAATATCATTTTTCTCTTCCGCTACCAAAAAGAGTACTCCTATATTAGTATTTTACATGAATAGAATACAAAAATAATTTCTTTTTGTCATCAGCTCTTTGTTTGAAAGATAGACTCTCTCGCTCTAACGTACTGAGAGCTCGGGATGATGTATCAATATAATTCCTTTTCCCTTGATGGAAGAAAGTCAGGATGAGGGTAAAATGATTATTCATCACTATTGCTAAAGATAGGAGAGTGACTCATGAACCAAAAAAAACAAAAAATTTCTCTGGTTGGAGTTGGAAGGGTCGGATCAACGCTGGCATTAACCATTCTCATGAAGGGCTTAGCACAAGAATTGGTTTTAGTCGGTGAAAACAACCATCGAGCCCAAGGAGAAGCTTATGACCTTATTCATGCCAGCTCCTTTGCCCATCCTATTGAAATCTATGCCGGACCGATTGAAGCAACCAGTCATTCGGATATCATTGTCGTTTCAGCATCAGTTCCTATGACTAACATGAAAAACCGTTTAGATTTGGGGGTTGGTAACGCTGCTCTTTTCCGAAATCTCATTCCTCAACTTTCCCAACTCAGCCCTGAAGCAATTTTCATTATTATAACTAATCCGGTAGATATTATGACCTATTACACCATACGTTTATCGAATTTTCCTCCTTCCCGAGTCATGGGAACCGGCACTTTGATCGATAGTGGCCGTTTCCGTTCTTTACTTGGACTTTATAGTGGCATCCACTCCGAGGACATTCATGCTTACATTTTAGGTGAGCACGGTGATAGTGAATTCCCGGTTCTGAGCCTTGCTGATTTTGGTGGAATGGGAATGGAGCATTCTTTACCCGTCTGTCGAAAAACCTGCCCGCTGAAAAATCTTACCGAAGTTTTTGAAGAAGCCAAAGACGGAGGAATGTTGGTTTACCGACACAAAGGATATACCAACCACGCTATCGCTCTGGCAACCAGCACGTTGATCGAAGCCATATTTAACGATTCGGGTCGAATCCTCCCGGTGAGCACTTTGATAGAAGGCTATTTAGGAGTAACTGATGTGTGTTTATCGATGCCGGTCGTTTTAGGCCGAGAAGGAATTTTAAAAATCATCGAATTAAATATGAACGAGAAAGAACAAGCTGCCTTTCGATCATCAGCAGCAGTTCTTAAAAAAGCTACTCAAGAAATGGGAATCGAGAAAAATATGTCCGAACAAAGAAAACCAACAGAATGATAGGAACATTTTATGTCTCCTGATGTTGTCGGCGAATGAAATAAAAATGAATACGGGCTGAACCAGCTCGTCTTTCTTCTCGTAATCTATCAGTAAGCTGCCGAATAAAGTAACCCGATAATAAAGAAGGTTGATTTTCTGAAGGCTTCTCCAAGGGAAATTCCAGAAGCTCTCCTTCGTATCGAATGCCGACGTCCAAGGAATTTTTATCTATTATTAACATAACTTCAATATTGGCTTTTGCTAAATGTAACTCAGTAACTTTTTGATAAAATTCTTGGAGCGCTAAGTTTGCACGATCCAATACCTCAATATCTACTCCAACCGGCAATATTTCTTTTTCCATAAAGGTTCGAATGCGTTGCCAGTCTTTTCCGTTAATATCGAGTTCGATATTCTTTTTGGTGAGAAATTTTATTTCTCGTTCCTCTTCTAAACCTAACAACTTTACGGCTTGTTGACGAAGCTTAAACTTTTGAATTTTTCCACTGGCTGTGGTTGGAAAATTTTCAACAAAAAAGAAATAGGAAGGGATCTTATACCTTGATATGCGATCCCAACAAAAATCCTTAGCTTCTATTTCAGTCAATTCTTCGCCAGGTTTTAATTGGACAAAAGCCACCACTTCTTCGCCATAATAGCGGCTGGGGACTCCAACAACTTGGACATCTTTAACTTTTGGGTGGAGGTAGAGATACTCCTCAATTTCTCGGGGATAAATATTTTCACCACCTCGAATAATCATATCCTTTAAACGACCGGTTATTCGATAATATCCATTTTCATCGACTGTAGCGATATCGCCGGAATGAAGCCATCCATCAGGTTCGATAACTTTTTGAGTCTCCTCAGGCATATTGTAATAACCCTTCATGACGTGATACCCTCGAGTACAGAGTTCCCCAGGTTGATTAAGCCCTACCTTTTCACCGGTAATAGGATCAATGAGCTTCACTTCGACTCCGGGAAGCAGTCGACCTACTGTACTCACCCTTAATTCCAAGGGGTCGGTTGTACGAGTCATAGTAATTCCTGGTGAAGATTCAGTTAAACCATAAGTAATGCAGATTTCTCTCATATTCATTTCTTCAACGACTGCTTTCATAACCTCGGTTGGACAGGGTGACCCGGCCATGATTCCAGTTCTCAATGAAGTAAGATCGAATTTGGTTTTTTTCATTTCTTCCAATTCAGCAATAAACATAGTAGGAACGCCATGAACTGCTGTACATTGAACATCTTGAATGGCTTCCAAAACCCTTCGAGCTCGAAAACTTTCCACTGGAACCATAGTTGCTCCCGAGGAGACACACAACATAGTTCCCATGACACATCCAAAGCAATGAAAAAAGGGTACAGTAATGCAAAGCTTGTCTTCTGGAGTAAAATTGAGACAATCTGCTTGACTTTTGGCATTACCAATGACGTTGGTATGGGTCAGCATAACTCCCTTGGGGAATCCAGTCGTCCCTGAAGTATATTGCATATTCACTACATCATCTGGGGTAATTTCTGCCTGTCTCTTCTGAAATTCCTCATCCGATATTTGTCGCGATAACTCATATAAATCATCAAACCGGAACATTCCCGGCATTCGTTCTTCTCCAATGACAATAACATTTTTTAAAAATGGAAATTTTTCCGATTTTAACTGGCCTGGTTGACAAGTTTTCAATTCTGGACAAAGCTGATAAACCATATCAAAATAATCTCTCGGTTGGTGGACTCCATCAACCAAAACCAATGTCGATGAATCTGATTGTTTCAAGAGATATTCCAGCTCAAAGGATCGATATTGCGTATTGACTGTTACTAAAATTCCTCCCATCTTGGCACTCCCAAACTGAGTCAATACCCATTCAACTGCATTATTTGCCCAGATGGCAATATTGGATCCTTTCTTAAGGCCTAACGCCATGAACCCTTTGGCAACTTGATCGCATCTTTCTTTAAACTGCTGATAAGTTAATCGAATGCCGGTAGAGTGATAGACTAAAGCATCTCTTTCTCCTAAATTTTTTGCCATCAAATCGACCAACTGTCCAACGGTGATTTTTCCAACTGCATATTCTGGAGCCCTCATGAAACACCTCACACTATATAAATTGCTACCTTGCACAAAATTATATTATGCCACAAGTAAGGGAAAGGGGGAATGAGGGAGGATTTCTTTTTGTCATTCTGAGGAGTCCGGTGTTTTTTATACCGGACGACGTGAGAATCTCATCTTTTATTCATTTTTCTTTATCTGATCTCAGGATAACAAGTAAAAAGAAAAAAACACCCTCCCCGCCTTAAAGCGGCACCCCTCCAAGGAGAGGAATTGTTGAGTTTATTCCCCCATTGAGGGGGGATTTAAGGGGGGTGTGCCTTTTTCATTCTTATTTAATCACTTTTCACTTATTCCTGCATTTACAAGATAAACCTTTATATCAATTAATTAAACAATATGAGGAAGAAAACCCAAGATTCGACATGCCATGGCATGTCGCTACATTAAATAAAGAACGGGCGCAATGAATTGTCGCCCCTACATAAAAATATTCTTTTGTAGGGGCTTGATTTATCATGCCCGCAAATGGGTTTTCAAGATAAGATTCAATCTTCACCTTTAGAAAAGGGGGTAAGGGGGATTTGAGTTTTTGGAAACCAATCGAATCCCAAACCTTCTCCCATTATCCAAAGGGAGAAGAATAAAAAAGATTAAGCTCAAGAGATTGCCACGTCACTCCGTTCCTCGCAATGACGAATCAGAGTTCCTTCTCCCTTGATGGGAGAAGGTCAGGATGAGGATGAAACCCAAGATTCGACATGCCATGGCAGGTCGCTACGTTAATCGGATGCAATAACTTTTGTCTCAACATTTTAAATTTTTCTGTAGGGGCTTGATTTATCATGCCCTTTCTAAATTCGTCACCACGAGGAGTCCAATCGATTTTTGGTTGGACGACGGAGCAATCTCTATTTTGATGATTTCTACTTTCTTTTTCTTTAACCAAGGCTATTTTAGCGAGCACAAATAAAGATAATTTGAAGTACCTTTGGATAATCCTTTAATTGAGTTACTTTCAATATATTTTTGCTTTTGGTCGAATGAGACATTTCTTCCCATAACCGATCAGATCAGATCGGCCGGCTTTGAGAAGAGCCTCTTTGACCAAGCGGTGATTTTCAGGGCGGCGGTACTGAATGAGGGCACGTTGCAGAGCTTTTTCGTGGGGTGATTTAGGAACATAAAGCTTTTTCATGGTACGCGGATCGAGCTCAGTGTAATACATGGCAGTGGAAAGAGTTCCGGGGGTGGGATAGAAATCTTGAACCTGTTCGGGATTATACCCCATATTTCGGACATATTCAGCTAATTCGATGGCGGTTTTAAGGTCAGACCCAGGATGGCTGGACATAAAATACGGAACCAAATAGTGTTTGAGATGATGCTTTTTATTGATCTCAAAATATTTTTTAACAAATTGATCATAGACTTCTTTACCTGGTTTCCCCATTTTTTCCAGGACTTGGTTTGAAACATGTTCTGGGGCAACTTTGAGCTGTCCACTTACGTGATGAATACACAATTCTTCAAAAAAAGTATCATGTTGATCAGCCAGAAGATAATCAAACCGAATACCAGATCTGATAAAAACCTTTTTTATCCCAGGAATCTGACGTATCTTTTTTAGCAGTTCAAGAAAATCGTGATGATCAGCAATTAATTGACTGCAGGGACGAGGAAATAAACATTGACGCTTTTCGCAGACTCCTTGATCATGCTGTTTTTGACAGGCGGGATGAAAAAAATTAGCAGTTGGTCCTCCTACGTCATGGATATATCCTTTGAAATCGGGAAGGTGGGTGAGTTCTTCGACTTCTTTCAGAATAGATTCCTGGCTTCGAGATTGGATAATTCTCCCCTGGTGAGAACTCAACGAACAAAAACTACATCCTCCAAAACAACCTCGGTGGCTAGTTACACTAAATCGTACCTCCTTGATTGCCGGTATTCCTCCCAATTTTTCATAACGAGGATGATACGTTCGCATATATGGAAACGAGTAAATTTCATCAATTTCTTTCTGAGTAAGAGGCACGGACGGTGGATTTTGAACGATATAGAGGTTATCGGTCGGTTCAACTAAAACTTTCCCTTGAAACGCATTATGATTATGATATTGAATGATATAACTTTCAGCAAATTTTTCTTTTGATATTTTGATTTCCTGATAAGATGGGAGAATAATGGGTTGATAAGCATATTGAAGGTTATTGGTTTTAAAAACTGTTCCATTGACGTAGATTATATCCTTGATATCCAATCCACCCTGTAAAGCCTCGGCAATTTCCTCGATCGCCTTTTCTCCCATGCCGTAAACGATTAGATCAGCACCAGAATCAAGAAGTAGTGAAGGTCGTAACCGATTATCCCAGTAATCATAATGGGCTAAACGTCGCAGGCTGGCTTCGATGCCTCCCAATATGATCGGAATATCTCCATAGGCTTCGCGGATTTTCTGAGAATAGACGATAGTTGCCCGATCCGGTCGAAAGCCGGTTTTTCCCGCCGGTGAATAATCGTCTTTAGATCTTTTTCTTTTTGCTACGGTATAATGATTCACCATCGAATCGAGATTTCCGGCAGTGACCAAAAAAGCTAAATGCGGCTTACCTAAGCTGATGAAATCACGAGTATCCTGCCAGCGAGGTTGAGGCAATAGCCCCACCCGATAGCCGCGGCTCTCCAAATAACGGGATATTATAGCCGCTCCAAAGGAGGGATGATCAACATAGGCATCTCCTGAAACCAGGATAAAATCCAGTTCATCCCATCCTCGGGTTTTCATTTCGCTTTTAGTGGTTGGTAAGAAATTTTTCATAAATTTTCCTCGATTAATTCAAATGGGCTTGATAAATTAAGCTCCTACGGTAAATAGAGAGAATGTAATTTATTTTATTATACTGAGTTCACTTTGGGCATTAAGTCAAATAGTTGATATAATGAGTATTTGTTATTTTATCATGGTCATAGGGAATTGCGAGAGATGATACAACTCCAAGATATTTATCTCGGCTTTAACGGAAAGCCACTATTTAATGGTCTTTCTTTTTCGATCAATGAAAAAAACCGTATTGGCTTGGTTGGCAATAATGGCACCGGCAAAACAACTCTTTTCCATATTATTCTTGGGAAACTAACTCCCGATCGCGGCTTGGTAGAAATTCCTAAAAATAAAACAATTGGGTATCTTCCTCAGGATTTAGTGGAATTAGAACCAATCAACATCATTGACTTTTTAAAAAATGCTACTGGTTTAAAAGTTATTGAAACTACCCTCAAGTCTTGTGAGTATAAAATGTCTTTAACCGATCCTCAATCTGAACAATATAAAAATCTTTTAAAAAAATATGAGGAAGCTTCGCACCTCTTCTCAATCCTCGATGGATACTCGTTTGAAGCAAAATCCAAAAAAGTTCTGCATGGTTTAGGTTTTGAAGGAAAAGACTACGATAAGTTGTGTACCGAGTTTTCCGGCGGTTGGAAGATGAAAATACTCTTAGCTTCAATTCTTCTTTCGAATCCTGATATCATGTTACTTGATGAACCAACCAATCATCTTGATACTGAAAATATGGAGTGGCTGGAAAAGTATCTCGAGGATTATCCGGGCACGCTGGTTACCATTTCCCATGATCGGCGTTTTTTAGATAAAATTACCCAATTAACCTTTGAAATTTTTAATGGAAAATTGAACCTCTATCATGGGAATTATTCCTTCTATTTAAAAGAAAAAGATCAAAAACGTTTACTCATTGAAAAAGAAGCTGAAACTCAGCGAAAAAAAATCGAAAAGACCGAAGCCTATATTGAACGATTTCGTTATAAAGCGACTAAAGCAGCCCAAGTTCAAAGTCGAATTAAAATGTTAGAAAGGTTCGATCTGGTCGAAATTGAGAAAGAAGCCAAACCAGTGTCAATCCACTTTCCTCCCGGTGGAAGAAGCAGTTTGGAAGTTCTTAAAGTCGAAAATTTATCCAAACAATTTGATGGTCGTTTTGTTTTTAACAATATCAATTTTTCTCTTTATCGGGAAGAAAAAGTAGCCCTTGCTGGGGTGAATGGAGCTGGAAAATCAACCCTCACCAGAATAATATCAGGTATCGAATCTCCTACCTCCGGTCAAATTACTTACGGTGACAGAGTAAAAATTGCTTTCTTTTCTCAAGAAAGTGCTCAAAATCTCAATTATTCTCATACTATTTGGGAAGAAATCAGTTCAATCCCTTCTAAAATGCTTGATGTCGAAAAAAGAAACCTCTTGGGAGCTTTTCTTTTTTCCGGAGATGATATTTATAAACCGATTCCGGTTTTATCTGGGGGAGAAAAAGCACGGTTAACTTTAGTAAAAATTCTCATGAACGAAACCAATTTTTTAATTCTTGATGAACCGACCAACCATCTGGATATGAGTACCAACGAGCTTTTTCAGAAAGCCTTAATGGAATACAGCGGAACTGTCCTCATCGTTTCCCATGATCGATATTTTCTTGACAATTTAGTTGAGCGAGTTATCGAAATTCGAGACGGTAAAATTTACGAATATCCCGGGAATTATTCTTATTACAACGAAAAAAGAGAGCAACGACAAGCTCTCTCCTCTGATGACTCAGACCAGTCGGGAAAAGAAAAGACAGCTCAATCTAAAAAACGGGAAATTCGACGGATTGAAGCTGAAGCCAGAAACTTCCTTTCCCGGAAAAAAAGAGAAATCCAAAGTCGTTTATTACCGATTGAAAATGCCATCTCGCAACTTGAAAAGAAAAAATCCGAGAATGAATCTTTCTTATGTGATCCATCAATATTAACTGATTCAGGAAAAGTTCAAACATTAATGAAAGAACTTAAAGAAATTAACCAAGAACTCACCATCCTCATGCAAAAATGGGAAACCATAGCTGAAGAAATGGATCGACTCAATACCAAAGAAGAAGAATAAATAAAAAATTTAAAAGGAGGGCTTATGAAATCAATCCAAATTGCTACTTTTAACGTAAATTCAGTTCGTTCCCGTCTTTCAATATTAGAACAATGGCTTCATAAAAATCCTGTAGATCTATTAGCTTTACAGGAGACGAAAGTAACCGATGAACTCTTCCCGGTGAGCTTTTTTCATGACCTTGGATATCAAATTATCTATCGAGGACAAAAAGCATACAATGGAGTTGCAGTAGCAACTCGTTTTGAACCAATCAAAGTTCATTTTGGTTTTAAAGATGATGAGGATCCCCTTGCCGATACCCGTTTACTCCTGATTCAAACCCCTCAATTTTTCCTTTTGAATTCTTATATCCCTCAAGGAAAATCAATTGATCATCTTGACTATCAATATAAGATGAGATTTTTCCAAAGAATACATAATTGGTTAAAAAATGACTTCTCTCTTGAAGATCCTTTGGTTTGGGTTGGTGACATGAACGTCGCCCCAACTGCTGCTGATGTAGCCAACCCTGAGGAAAAAAAGAATCATGTTTGTTTCCATGAAGATGTTCGTAAAATTTATTACAATACCGTCAATTGGGGCTTGATCGATCTTTTTCGTCAATTTAACTCACAACCAGGTGAATATTCCTTTTGGGATTATCGGGAAAGAAATTCTTTTCGTCTCAATATCGGTTGGCGGCTTGACCATATCCTCTGTACCCCTTTATTAGCCAAATCTGCCATCGATTGCTATATTGATAAAGAACCGCGGGGATGGGAAAAACCTTCTGACCACACGCCAGTTGTCGCTAGTTTCCAGTTGAATTGATGAAATTTTCACTCTCATCTCCTTCTTTTTTCATTTTTCCTTCTTCCCTATCCCTTGGTGGGAGAGGATTCAGATGCGGGGGCAGCTCTATTTTTTCCTACTTATCTACTGCCAACAAGTGACATGCGGATCCAATATACAGTTTATTGTGAATGTATTTTTTCTATGCTTCACCAAACAAAAAAGCCCTGGAGAAACTCCAGGGCTTTTCGGGCAAATTAATATTATACACTCAGTTATATTCTTTTAACTTTTGCTGCCTGCGGTCCTTTTGCCCCTTGTTGAACCTCAAATTCTACCGTCTGTCCCTGTTCAAGAGTACGAAAACCATTACCTTCGATCGCTGAGTAATGAACAAAAACGTCCCCACCCTGATCAGACTCAATAAAACCATAACCTTTTGATGCATTAAACCATTTCACTTTACCAGTTGCCATTTAAACTTAAACCTCCAAAAATTGAAACATGTATTAGCTTTTGCAAGCTGTGCAAGGATAGTATCACCTAAAAACCCGTTTGTCAATGGAAAACGAAGGCTTCTTCAAATAATTTTAAATAAATTCATGAATTGCATTCTAATCTTTTCTCCTTTTTCTTAAAAAATCAAATGTAATGTATTACTTATTTGGCACAATTGATCCTTTCTCAAAGAGAATTTTCTCTTTTACAAGTATCTTGGCTACTGGCCAATCTGAGGATTTATTGCAGAATTATAAGTTGAGTAGCGAAAACGATGTATTGTTATCAAGAATAAGGCAGTAATCAAACTTAAAACCGGAAGCAAGAAAACAATTCGAGCCATAGAAAATTTTTCAGATAAAGGTCCTAAAATCCAGGGAGTAATGATTGAACCAATCGTGCCACTGGCTCCCATCGCTCCTATTACATATCCTATCTGATACGGAAACAGATCACCCCCTTGAGCTAACAAACCAGGGTACATAAAGGAAAGCAATAGTCCGCTGATGATTAGAAATAGAAACTCCATTTCAATCTGTTTCAGGAAAAAAAACATAAAAATAAAAAAAATATTCAAAAGTGATGAGATAATTAAAAAAAACGAAAGATTGTGAAATTTAAGGTATCGAGAAAAGAAAACCCG
The DNA here is from genome assembly GCF_015775515.1 of Atribacter laminatus. Lineage (NCBI taxonomy): Bacteria > Pseudomonadati > Atribacterota > Atribacteria > Atribacterales > Atribacteraceae > Atribacter > Atribacter laminatus. The sequence continues at coordinate 1,819,147 of NZ_CP065383.1, read as the reverse complement.
ACCTAAAATTATTGTCAACCAAACTAAGGAGACGCCAAAGCTCCCTACTGCTGGATAAAATTGCCGTACCTCGGTTAGAAAAACTGAAGTCCAGGAGGTCATAGCGGTTTCGGTTGCTACATAAAAGAACATTGATCCCATGGTAATCCAAAATAAAGGCTTAAAAAAAATTGTTTTAGCTGCTGAACGGGGAGCTTCTTTTTCCATTGGAACAAATTCCAAATTTTGATATGGTGATTTCCGGGAATAAAGAAGCGGCAAAGGAATCGATAACAAAGCCATGAGCAAAAAAATGAGGTACCAGGAAATGTTCGCTGATAAAATCAAGCTGATAACAAATGGACCTAAGAAACCACCCAACCCAAAAAATACATGTAAAATGTTGAGCATTTTCGCTCGATTCTTTGGATATATTTCTGCAAAAAAGGAATCTAATCCCGAATGTATGACAGCCGATGCCATTCCGGATATCAACAAGAAAATTAATACCACATTAAGATTGGGATGGATCGCATAAATAAACAATAAGGCAAAAATATTGATTGAAGAAAAAAAAGTTAAAAACAAACGAGCCCGTCGAATCTGCCAGGCTACTGAGACCAACAGGGTTCCCACTAAAAATCCCAGAGAAAAAAACACCATAGGATATCCTACTGAGATCAACTTAGTATGGAAAAACTGAGCAATCGGAACCAGTAAAGCCCCTAACGATCCGTATGTCATTCCTATTGTCATCATTCCTACGAAAGATGCGATAGTTAAAAAAGAATTGGAGGTAGTTTTTTTCAACAATCCATATTATCCTTTAAATGACTTTCTTTGATTTTATCATTGACCAATAGGATCATCAAGAATCTTTCATTGATAAACTGATTCTTTTCCTCTGTTGGTCTATCCCAATAACTCTAACCATCACTTTTTGATGAACTTTCACCACCTCGGCTGGATTTTTAACATATTTCTGGGATAACTGACTAATATGAACCAAACCATCCTGATGAACTCCAATATCTACAAAAACTCCAAAGGCAGTAATGTTGGTTACCACACCAGGAAGCTTCATTTCTATTTCAAGATCTTCAATAGAATTTATACCATGGGCAAACTGAAAAAACTCAAAATGCTGCCTTGGATCCCGTCCTGGTTTAGAAAGCTCAGCAAGGATGTCCTGCAGGGTTGGAAGTCCAACCATATCATTTACATAATTATTGAGATTAACTTTTTCAGCAAGATCGCTTTTCCCAATCAACTCGGTTATTGAAACCCCCAAATCAGTAGCCATTTGCTCAACGATGTAGTAACTCTCTGGGTGAACAGCACTGGCATCAAGAGGATTCTCTCCATTTCGAATTCGCAAGAATCCTGCTGATTGCTCAAATGCCTTAGGACCCAAGCGAGGAACCTTTTTTAACTGTTCTCGGGAACGAAAAGGACCATTTTGGCTCCGATAATCAACTATTGCTTGGGCTAATTGGGGACCAAGTCCAGATACATAACTCAGTAGCTCTTTGCTGGCGGTATTCACTTCCACCCCAACACTATTTACACAACTCATGACAACATCATCTAAAGATTTTTTAAGCTCAGCCTGATCAACATCATGTTGGTATTGTCCCACACCAATTGATTTTGGATCAATTTTAACTAATTCGGCTAAAGGATCCATTAACCGTCTGCCAATTGATACTGCTCCTCTCACCGTCACATCCTGGTCAGGAAATTCCTTTCGAGCAACCTCAGATGCAGAATAAACCGAGGCACCGCTTTCGTTGACCATAACAATTGGAATTTGTGATAATCCTTCTATACTGTGCAGAAAAGCTTCGGTCTCTCTCCCGGCTGTTCCATTCCCGACCGCAATACATTCGATATTAAATTCCAGGCACCGCTTTAAAACCAGTTTTCCAGCGGATTCAATGTCTTCCTGAGGAGGATGGGGATAGATGGTATCATGTTGCAATAAATTCCCCTGGTTATCGAGACACACCATCTTACAACCGGTTCGAAACCCTGGATCAATAGCTAAAATCCTTTTTTGCCCAAGTGGCGGAAATAACAACAATTGACGAAGATTTTCAGAAAAGACTTCAATGGCTACTCGATCAGCTCTTTCTTTGCTGATTAACCGGGCATCATTTTCTAATGATGGAGCCATCAGTCTTTTATAACAATCTTGACAGGCTTCTTTTACAATTAATGAAGAAGGATTGATTCCTTTAACAAAAAAGGACTCCAAGAGCGATAGAGCAATGTCTTCCGGAGGAAGGATCCGAAGAGATAAAAACATCTCTTTCTCACCGCGCCGGATTGCCAAAAGTCGATGCGAGGGTATGCTTTTTATGGATTCTTCCCAATTAAAATAATCTTTATATTTTATTCCTTCGTTCTCTTTTCCTTTTATCACATGGGAGCGAATAATCCCTTGAGTAAGAAATAATTCTCGGAGCGCTTTTCGCGCTTCTTGTTCTTCATTAATCCGCTCTGCAACTATATCTTTAGCTCCGTTCAAGGCTTCTTCGACCGAGGTGACACCTTTCTCCTTATCCAGAAATCTTTCTGCAATTCCAGCAGGGTTTTCCTCTTCCTGTTTAAGGAGAATTTCAGCTAAAGGCTCCAAGCCTTTTTCCCGGGCAATAGTTGCTCGAGTTCGTCGCTTCGGTCGAAAGGGCAAATAGAGGTCTTCTAATTCGGTAAGGGTTTCGGCAGCTTCCATATTTTCACGAATCTCATCGGTAAGCTGCCCTCTTTCTTCCATAGCACTCAATATAGCCTCTCTTCTTTTTTCTAATAACAGAAGACGGTCCATTCGGTTTCGTATTTCAGTTATGACTACTTCATCTAAACTGCCGGTTACTTCTTTTCGATAACGGGCAATGAAGGGAATAGTGGCATCTTGATTGAGAAGTTCAACAACCGCGCTCACTTGTTTTTCATCTATACTCAGTTCTACGGCTATTTTTTTGATATGATCGCTCAACGGTCTTTCCTCCCGGTTTTCAGTAGATTATCGAGTTACATTTTAACCTAATTATTCATTCATTTCGAAACGAACCTTTTCGAATATGCTGAATAGGAATAATATAATATCAAATGCTGTGGAGGATTAGAATTTATGACCAAACAAAGATATTCTCCAATTTCGTTAATTTTTATCGTGTTAATCCTCTTGATTCATTTCTCGTTCGCTTCTCCTTTAGCCTTTAGCCGTAACCGTAGATTTAACCCATCTACTCAAAGGATTGAAACCAATATGGTTGATGTTTTAGCTACCGATGAAAATTTTACCATTTTACTGCAACTCATCGATAAGGCTGGCCTTTTCAATTCTCTGAAAGAAGCGAACGATATAACTATTTTTGCTCCAAACAATGATGCTTTTAAAAATTTATCTAAAAAAACCTTTGAAGCACTTTTTAATCCGGAAAATCGCTCCATACTTGCTGCTATTCTCACCTATCATCTGGTTCCTTATCGAATCACCTGGCGAGATCTCCCAGGAAGTAAACTCACCTTAAAAACGCTCTTAAGTGGATCAACTATGTTTTTGATGAAAAGTAAAGAAGACCCTAAGGTTTTGTTAGCAATAAATGATGCTCCAGGATTAAGTGAAATAAACGCAGAATTTCTTCGTGATGCTTATGAAACCATTAATGGAAACATCTATACCATTGATTCCGTGCTCATACCCTGGAAAGTCCGCTGGTCCCAACTCCAGTAAGTAATGAGTTAGAGCTCCTTCTCCCTCGATGGGAAAGGTGAGGACGAGAGTCAAAAATTTAATATTGACAAATATATATATTCTGGTACTATTATACCTAAATAGAAAAATTGAATAAATATCCAATTTAAATGGTAGCAAGAGGTGATAACCATGGTAGATGGAAGAAATACCATTCGAAGGAATATTATTAAAATAGATAAAGAAAAATGCAACGGATGCGGTCAATGTGTCTTAGCCTGTGCTGAAGGGGCTATTCAAATTACTGATGGAAAAGCTCGCTTAGTTAAAGACAGCTATTGCGACGGCTTAGGGGCTTGTATTGGTGAATGCCCAACCGGCGCTTTACAAATAGAAGAAAGAATTGCCGAACCCTTTGACGAAAGTTTCCAACCTCAACCTCCTTCCCAGCCTGAACCTCTCCCCGCTTGTGGATGTCCTGGAACTATGGCTCAATCATTAAAGGGGAATTCATTTCAACAAAAAAACCCTGTAAACTCCTTACCTGTTAAAGAACGCCAATCTCTTTTGGAAAACTGGCCGGTACAACTAACGTTGGTTCCAACCGAAGCACCCTATTTAAAAAATGCCAGTTTAGTCATAGCCGCAGATTGTGTTCCTTTTACTTATCCGGCTTTTCATGAAAAATTTTTAACCGGAAAAGTATTATTAATCGGATGCCCAAAACTTGATAATGTAGATCTTTATGAAGACAAATTAGCTCAGATCTTTCGACAGAACAGAATAAAAGAGTTAAATATTGTCTATATGGAAGTTCCTTGTTGTCGCGGATTAATTCCAATGGTTCAAAATGCTCTCCTGCAATCTGGTGCTAAAGTTCCAGTTAAAATCAATCAAATCAGCATTAAAGGAGAAATATTAAAGCAAGAAGTGCTTAAGGTCACCCCGCTTATTGACAATCAAATGTGCTGCCCATCATCAGCATTTTTTAAATAAAAGATTAAAGTGTATTTAAGGATCAAAACGTGAGTTTCGGTATGAGAGGGCATGGTGCTTTATTGGTAGATCGAAATAAATCAAGCTACTTTTAAACCTATTATTAGCATTTAAAAAATATTTTTTTGTATTATTGAAAAAATAAAAATATGGTATAATATAAATTGTGCGGATACCGAGAAACTGATTTTTTGCATTTGCTTCTTGCGGGATAATCTCTAAAGTTGTTATGGGAGGGGTGGAGATGAGGAGTTCCCGTTTTATAGCTAATATGCAAATAGGTTTGTTGGTATCCGCATTTTTTTTACCATAATTCCTCAAGAGATTCTTCTAAAGTCACCAGATCAACTCCTCCGGTTATGACTCTTTTCACCCTTCCCTCTCGATCTATAAAAATATTATGGGGAACTGCAATCACCCCATAAAGTTTTATCACCTGATTCTCTTGATCATGAAGAATTGGGTAAGTGATTTGGTATTCATCAATGAACTTCACCAAATTCTCTCTGCTATCCATTCGCGGTGCAATTGCAATGAGCTGGAATTCCTTTGATTCATGATATTTATTATAAACCACATTCAGAGCTGCACTTTCAGCTTGGCAGTGAGAACAGGTTGTCAAGAAAAAGGTAACCATGACTGGTTTTCCAGTTAATTTACTTAAAGTAATTTCTTGACCATCCAATGTCCTTAGTGTAAAGTCATTGAGCTGAAAATCTTCTAATTGGGTTTGATTTTGAGACCAAGCTGATGAAAAACTTCCTAACGGAACGATAAAAACTAAAGCCAACCAAAGGAGCTTGATTATTGTTTTCATCTTCAACACACTCCTTTTTACATTTTAAGTAATATAACCATTTTACTAACATATCATTCCATCCAAGTGTTTGGCTAAAAATTGTTCCATCTCTCGGTAAAAATCAAACCGGTTTTCTTCATTGCGAAAACCATGACCTTCATTTTCTTTAACAATATATTTTACGTCAACTTCTCTTTGCCGAAGGGCTTCAACAATTTGATCCGATTCAGCTTTTTTAACTCGAGGATCGTTCGCTCCCTGAGCAACTAGCAAAGGAACCCGAATTTTATCAGCATGGAACACTGGTGATACTGATTGGAGTAAATCACGATCTTTTTTCGGATCGCCAATCATTTCGTAAAGCATTTGACGTCCCTGTTCCCAATAGGGAGGAATGGTCTCCAAAAGAGTAAAAATATTAGAAACTCCGACATAATCAATTCCAGCTGCATACAAATCGGGAGTAAAGGTTAAACCAGCCAATACGGCATATCCACCATAAGAACCTCCATAAATGGCAACCCGCTTAGCATTAGCAATTCCTTTTTGAATCAACCAATTCACTCCATCAGTAATGTCATCCTGCATTTTTCTACCCCATTGTTTAAAACCGGCTTCCCAAAATTTCCTCCCATATCCAGTTGATCCACGAAAATTAACTTGGAAAACCGCATAGCCGCGATTGGCTAAAAACTGGACTTCCGGATTAAAACCCCAGACATCTCTTGCCCAAGGACCTCCATGGGGATTTACGACAACTGGTAAGTCTTTGGAATCATCAGTTCGAGGGAGAGTCAGATATCCATGAATAACCATACCATCTCTGGCGGTGAAGGTTATTGGCTTCATATCAGCTAAATATTCTTCCTTTAGCCAGGGACTCACTTCAACTATTTTTTTGAATTCTCCATTATGGAGATCATAGTAATAGTAAGCACCTCGTGATTTATCGCTATAAGTTCTAACCAGGATCTTATCTTCTTCCCGATTCATGCTGGCTATTGAGACTTCATATCCAGGCAGTTTTTTCTCAAGAAATTGCTGGATTTCTTCCCGTTCTCGATCGAAAAAGTGATAATGCAGTTTATTGGTTACATAAGCTACACCGGTTATTCTTTTATTTTTATCCGATGTTAAAAGAACCGAAACATCCACTTCTGAATTTTCATATATCAGTCTTACTTCTTTCCTCAGCTGAGGGTCATACTCATAAATGGCTTGCTTATCTCGACTCAAATTAGATGAAACATACAATCGTTGATTATCATAGGTGAATTGAAGCGGGGCAATGGTATCGCGGAAATTAGTGGTAATTAAGGCCCGAAATGGTTGATTTTCCTGATCCCGATAGAGAAGGCTGGTATTCACCCCATCGGTTGTCACTGCGACTCGAAGTTGACCTTCATGATCGGTCATCCAACCGGATATATTTCCTGGATTCTCGGCAATGAGATTCATTTCTCCAGTATAAACATTGACTCGATAGGCATCAAAAAATTGAGGATTCCTTTTGTTAAGACCAACAAGAATTTCTTTCTCGTTATCTTTTAAATCATCAATTAATTCAGTACGAACCCCAGGAAATGGCGTTAATTCTTTCAAATCGGTTCCATCAATATTCACTGCAAATAATTTAAAATCTTCATCGCCACCGGTATCTTTTAAATAAGTAATCCGTGAATTATTCGCCCAAAAATACCCGGCAATGTCACGTTCGGTAACCTGAGTTATTTGGACAACCGAGCCATCGTCGATTCGTTCTACATAAATATTTAATCTATTTTCCCAAGGTTGAAGGTAAGATAGATATTTCCCATTTGGAGAGAGCTTAAAAGCCGTTTTCTCCGGGTTTCGAAAGAAACTTTCCATTGGTAGACGAGGTATCTTGACATTATTTTTATTTTTTTTATTCATTGTTTTGTAGTCCTCCTCAGAAAAAAGAAAAGCTTTTAAAAAAGACATAGATGGTTATTATAATTCAATAGCTATTGCCCTTTCAACCTTTAAGTTTCTATCCTGAAAATACACGGGTATGATCAATCAAGCTCCTACCAAAGAATTAAAAATTGGAGGAGCGCAATAAATTGCGTTCGATTAACGTAGCGACATGCCATGGCATGTCGAATCTTGGTTTTTACCCTCATCCTCACCTTCTCCCATCAAGGGAGAAGGAACTTTGAGTCGTCATTGCGAGGCCTCATTTTTTGAGGTCGTGGCAATCTCTTGAATCATCTTTTATTATGTGTGGAATTGTGGAAATGGAATAAATGAGATGCTCACCATGTTCGGTAAAAAACGCCACCCTCCTCAGGATGAAAGAATGGCTCAATGAGATTGCCACGTCGTATAGGATGCTCCTTGCCCCCTCAGTCTTCTTAAGATACAAGTCCGTGTCTTTTCACATTTAATATCTGCTACAATAAAAGCATTAATAGCATATACACCAACCGAAAGGGGATAAAAAATGAACTTATCAGCAATCCATCAAACTATTGAAGAAAATCGTCAGTCTGTTCTCGATCATTTTTTTGAGCTTCTCCGCATGCCAACTATCAGCGCCAATCCCGACCATAAAGATGATCTCCATCATGCCGCACAATGGTTGGTTCAATATTGTCAGAATATCGGGTTACAGTCTCGAATCCTTCACACCTCGGGAGCACCGGTAGTTTTTGCTGAACATTGCCCCTATCCAAATCAACCTGTGCTGCTTATTTATGGCCATTATGATGTTCAGCCAGTCGATCCCTTAGAACAATGGCATACCCCTCCATTCGATCCCACTACTAAAGGAGATATGATCTATGCTCGGGGTGCTGATGATGACAAGGGACAGTTTTTTTCCTTCTTAAAAGCCATGGAAATCATTTACTCAAAAACCGGCTCACTTCCTGGTAATTATAAAATTGTTATTGAGGGAGAAGAAGAAATTGGGAGCGCTCATTTTGAGGAGTTGCTATCTTCTCAGAGAGAACTCTTTCAAGCTGACTCGATTCTTATTATGGATGCCGGTCAATTTGCTCGAGGAGTTCCAGCTTTGGTCTATGGTTTAAGGGGTTTAGCTTACTTTGAAATCACTTGCACTGGACCTGTCTTTGACGTGCATTCTGGGCAGTTTGGCGGTGGGGTTCCTAACCCTGCCTTCTCCCTGATTAAAATTCTCAGCCAGCTCAAAAATGATCAGGGGCAAATCACCATTCCAGGCTTTTACCAAGATGTCCAAGAACCAGAACCTTGGGAACGAGACCAAATGGCCCAACTTCCTTTTCAGGAAGAAAGCATAAAAAAAGAGCTGGGTATTCGTGCTTTTCAACAGGAAATGAACTATACTCCTTTGGAAAGTATGACCGTTCGACCTACTTTTGACATCTGTGGAATTTGGGGAGGGTATACCGGATCTGGCTCAAAAACCATTATTCCTGCTCGTTGTAGCGCAAAATTTAGTTTCCGTCTGGTTCCTAATCAAACCCCTTCGAAGACAGCTACTCTTCTTTTAGAACATCTCAAATCTATAGTTCCTCCCGATATCGATTATCATGTTGAGGTTCTTCCTGGAATCGAACCGATTATAACTGATCCTCACAAGCCGATCTTTACTGCTTTTAACCAAGCTATCAAGAACCATTTTGGTCGTTCTCCGGTTCTCATCCGAGGCGGTGGTTCGGTAGGAGTAGCCAATCTATTTAAAAGATATCTCGTTCCCGATTCGATCTGTATGAATGGTTGGGGAAGCCCTGACGATGGAGTTCATTCACCCAATGAGCATTTTTCTATAAATGACTTTTTCCGTGGAATTCACTCCACCGTCGATTTTATTTTTGAATTTCAAGCTTCATTTAACCGTGGTTAAAATGGTATTTTGATTCACCAAGCTCGGGATCATAAGGAGCTCTCCTTCCCGGACAATTTTTTCTGGGACAAAGTTGACAACTTTCAAATTTGCTATTGGTTGGGAAAATAATCCCGGAAACCGATTTTATTGGAACCATTAAAAAACTATCGGTTAATGTAACTCCGATAAGTTTTTTAGGATCTCCAAATAGCGAAAATAGTGGTACTTGCTCCTTCATCGGCCAATCCTCTAAAGATCCTGGATTCATAGTCGAGGTCATCCCCAATCGATAGCGATCTTCGAGTTCGATCTGAACTGTTTGATACGCTTGCAAGGCAGCTTGCTCTTTAATGGAGTCCACCCAAAACTGCTCCATCATGTCGATTATTTTCAATGACCATTCTTCAAGCTCAATGCCACAGGTTACAATAAAAGGAAACGTTCGATGAACTTCATCCAAATTTACCCGAAGCACTCGGCTGGTAAACTTCGTTTGGTCTATAATTACGGTGTTTTCAGTTTTTTCATCAATGGTTGAAAGTTTATATATTGCTTTCGGCTTAGCAATCTTTTCGGCTTCGGTGATTAACTGGTCAATTCGTTTTGAATCGTCACTTCCCTCTTCAACATGATAGGTTTCGAATAGGTTACCTCGATCCACTTTAAAAGGGATATTCTCTATTATTCGTTGCTCCATATACAGCTCTCCTTTATTAGCTAAAGTAATCTTTATCGTTAATTCTCAAATTTCGGTTTGAATGATTGGTTCATATTATAACGTATCCTTCTCCAAATACTCTTTTGGATACAAAAAAATTGCGCTTCTCAATTCTTTTAAATATTTTTTGTAAAGGCTTAATTCAACAAACCCGCAAATGGGTTTGCAAGAAAAAAGAATATTATTACCGATAGAAAGAAATAAATTCAAAATGAAGTTGTTTATTCTATAAAAAGATAATTTTACTTTTTTACAACCATCTTTTTTATTTATTTTGGGGAGAAATCCGACATGGACTTTATTTTAAGCGTTTTTCGATTAATGGCAGAAAGAAAAACACTTATCTATGAAACGCTCCTCCAACACATCGGTATTTCTTTGACAGCGGTGCTATTTATTGCCTTAGTTGGCATACCGCTTGGTATTTTAATCAGCCGACATCCCAAAATGGCAACACCAATTATATATATCACCGGTATTCTCTATACTATTCCGGTTTTGGCCTTATTTGGGTTTATGATTCCCATATTGGGAATCGGAAGCCGACCAACTCTTTTTGCCCTTTTCATCTATGGTTTACTTCCTTTAGTAAGGAATACCTATGTTGGTATAACCGGTGTTGATCGGTCAGTTATCGAAGCAGCTCGTGGCATGGGAAGTACGCCCAGACAACTTTTATTGAATATTGAGCTTCCATTGGCGCTTCCGGTCATCATCGCCGGCCTTCGAACCGTCGTGGTAATGACTATATCGGTTGCCACCATCGCCGCATTTATCGGTGCCGGGGGATTGGGAGTCCTCATTTTTCGAGGAATCACAACCTATAATACTCAATTAACCGTTGCTGGGAGTATTTTGGTCGCAGTTTTGGCAGTAGGTGCCGATGGAATCTTAGGTTTTATTGAAAAGAAACTGTTACAAAAAATCAAAGTATAAGGAGGTTGGTTCGATGAAAATAAAATTTTTAAAAATGATCACTTTCACTCTGCTTTTGTTAATACTGGGAGGTCTGGTTTTAAATGCTGAGGGAAATGCCTCTGATATCGTAGTTTTAGCCAGTAAACCCTTTACCGAATCATATATTCTTACCGAAATCATGGTTCTTCTTTTACAGCACGACACCGATTTAGACATAGAATATAAAAATATCGAGGGAGGAACAACCTCAATCCTCCATCCGGCAATTCTTCAAGGAGATATTGATATTTATCCCGAATATACCGGAACTTCCTGGCAAGATGTTCTTAAAAAGGAAAATATAGTTCCCGATCCTCAGGAACTTTTTAATCTGGTAAAAGCTGAGTACGAAGAACAGTTTCCGTTAATCTGGCTTCCACCTTTTGGGTTCAACGATACCTTCACCTTGGCAATAAAAGCTGATTTAGCCGATAAGCTCAATATCAAAACCTATTCCGACCTGGCAAAAGTTTCCAACCAATTAAATTTTGGAGCTGAGCCAGACTTTTTTGAAAGAAAAGACGGATTTGATAATTTAGTCGAAACCTATGGGTTCAACTTTAAAAACACCAGACAAATGGCTATTGCCCTCAAATACCCGGCAATCCTTTCCGGTGAAGTTGATGTTATCAACGCTTTTTCTACTGATGGGTTACTGAAACGGTACGATATGGTTATTCTTCAGGACGACAAAAACTTTTTCCCCTCTTACTTAGCAGCACCGGTAGTGAGAAAAGCTGTTCTTGAACTTCATCCAGAAGTCGGAGAATCTCTAAGGAAATTAGCAGGTTTGATCGATGAAAACCTGATGATTGATATGAACTACCAGGTTGATGAAGAAAAGAAAGATCCCCAATTAGTAGCCAGGGAGTTTTTAGCCAACCAGGGATTGTTGGAATAAAATATGTTGACAAAAAAATAAATCATGATACAACTCAAAAACATCACCAAACAATATCCAAATAATAAAACCGCAGTCGCAGGGATCAATTTAGAAATTCCAGCAGGAAAAATCTTTTCCTTGATTGGACCTTCCGGCTGCGGAAAAACTAGTATACTTAAAATGATCAATCGTCTCATTGAGCCAACTGCCGGGGAAATTTTTCTTCAAGGTCAAAATATCGCTATTTTAAACCCCATCGAGCTCCGGCGGAACATTGGTTATGTTATCCAGCAAATCGGGCTCTTTCCTCACCTCACCATTGAAGAAAATATTGGTTTTGTTTTAAAAATTTGTGGGGCTCACAAAGAAACTTGGGCTCATCGAGCTGAAGAGCTCATCTTCTTGGTTGGTCTGGATGAAAGTTATCTAAAAAGATATCCTCGGGAATTAAGTGGTGGTCAGCAACAACGGATCGGAGTTGCCCGAGCATTGGCAGCCAACCCTCCTCTAATTCTGATGGATGAACCCTTCGGTGCCATAGATGAAATCACTCGTGAACAATTGCAAAATGAACTTTTACAGTTGCAAAAAAGAGTGAAAAAAACCATTGTTTTCGTCACTCATGACCTAAGGGAAGCCGTAAAGCTCTCCGATCAAATTGCCATCATGCAATCTGGAAATATCGTCCAGGTGGGCACCCCCAATCAACTTCTCTTTTTTCCGGCTAATCCCTTTGTAGAAGAATTTATGGGTTCAAATGGATTTTTCAACAGTCTGCGGTTGCTTTCAATAGAAGAAGCTTTGATCAAAGAGGTTCCTTTTCTAACCAAAGAATCGACGTCACAAGAGATCAAAACTGCTATCCAAAACGCCCAAGACCTAGGATGGAACTTGATTCCGGTGCTTGAGGGAGAAAAAAATATTTTAGGATATACTTCGGTAACTTCGGTTGATCTTCATCAACTTCAACCAGCTGGAGAAGTCCTTCTGATTTCGATGAGTTTTGAACAAGCTTTGAAAAAGATGTTTCTATCGGGAAAACAATTTCTTCCGGTAGTCGACTCTCAAAATCACTTCGTCGGATTCTTTGATTTCACCCACACCTGTACAAAAATGAAAAACGCCTGTCAAAGCTGGCAGTGAGTCGGAGTTTCTCACGACACATAAGCCACCGGAAGCTCTCCCCAGTTGGTGGTAAAGCAGGGAGAAAGCCTTTCCCGGCGCATTGCCCAGGGTTGTACTAGTCCTACTGCTCCAAAATGGACCACCTCCCGCCCCCATCGGTCGTTGATTTTGTCGATCGCCTGTAGCAACCGCTGCTCTTTTCGTTCTAAGAAAGAAACAAAAAGGTTTCCTTGGATCAATTTTTCATTACAAAGTTCAGGAAGGATAACCCCGGCCTTTCGGTAGGCGTATCCCGAACGATAAATTCGAGGGAGGATTGCCCGTATTATTCGAATAAAAGCCACTGTGGAGTTGGTAGCCTCTGGGAATCTGGCGGTAGTAATATTGGCATATTGAGGACCGGAGCGAAAAGGGCTGGTCATGATGAATATGCTTATGGTCTTAGCAGCCAATCCTTCTCGGCGCAACTTCCAGGCAGCCAAAGTTGCATAGTCACACAAAGCTTCTTCCAATTCCTCCCGGACTCCGACTACTTTTCCAAAACCTCGGGATACGACCATCTGCTTCCGGGTCGGTCGTATTTCCTGCAACGGCAGGCAGGGAATACCTTTAAGTTCCATTTGGGTTCGAAGGCCATCCACCGTCATGTGTTTCTGTACCCATCTTTCCGGAAGACGAGTGAAGTCAAGAGCGGTAGAAACTCCCCAGCGATGAAGAAGTTTGGTGTACTGCCATCCGATACCCCAGACATCTTCAACTGGAAACTTTTCCAAAATAGCCTTTTCGTTGCCCCGAATATCATATACCCCATTGGGGAGTTTCTTGGCCACCTTGGTTGCTACTTTGGAAAGGGTCTTAGTACCGGCGATTCCCACCGACACCGGAATGCCCACTTCTCTTTTTACTGCTTCCCGGATGGTTTTCCCGTAATGGGTAAGGTCAAGATCGGCAAATTCCGATAAACTTAGAAAGGCTTCGTCAATAGAATAAACCTCATAGCGCATGACAAAGCGGGCCATGGTTTCCATCACCCGTTCGGAAAGATCAGCGTAAAGAGTATAATTGGAAGAAAAAACCGCAATGCCATGCTTTTTGATCAAAGGTTGAATTTTAAAAAGCGGCACTCCCAGATCGATTCCCATTGCTTTCGCCTCCGCCGAAGCTGCCACCACCATGGTATCGTTGTTGGAAAGAACCACGATTGGACACCCGTCGAGGTCCGGTCGCATGGCCCGCTCACAGGAGGCATAAAAAGAATTACAATCGGCCAAGGCTACAATGCTTTTCATAATTTTACCCTGGAAAGTGAATAACAGCGGTCACCACGCCGACCACCCGAGCTTCTCCAGCAATGGGAAGGAGCAATTTTCCATTCTTTGCTCTTATCCGTGACAATCGCAACGTTCCTTCTACCGCTGCTACCACCAGGGCGTTATCTCCGGGTTGGATTGACCGGTCAACCACCAGGATGTCACCCGAGCAAATACCGAGATTCTTGCTGTCTTCTCCTTTCGCCCGCAAAAGAAAAGTGGCGGCTGGGTGCCGGACAAGCAGAGTGTTCAAATCCAATCGCTTCTCGGCAAACTGTTCTGATGGGTTGGCAAAACCGGTAAATTTCAAGGCAGATCGCATCTCCTTTTTGTTGCGTTATATCAATTTTATAATTTTGTATTTACTGTACTCAACAATTTAACTGGTGCGTTGGCGTTTTGTCAAGAGGTATGAGTTGCGTTTACGCAATTATTTTTGTAAAATAATGGTGCTATGAAATTCAATTTATGGTTATCGGAAAAACTAAAAAAACTGGGATTGACCCAGAGGAAACTGGCCGAACAAGCTGGTGTTTCCCCAGCAACGGTTTCTCGCTGGTTGAGTGGAGAGTTTGAGCCGGATCTAACCAACCTCCGGAAGATTAACCAGGTCTTGGGAGTTCCAGAGCGTGAGCTCTTCTTGCAGTTAGGTTTGGTTGGGAAAGATTTCTTTACTCTTGATGAAGGCGAAGTTATGGTACCGGTGCTGGGGAACTCGATTCCCTGCGGGAAGCCCGGTGGTGAGTTGGAAGAATGCGTCGAAGGATACGAGGTTTTCAAAAAAAGCCTTCTCCCCTTTCCAGTATCGGAGTCCTCTCTGGATGGTATCCGTGCTTACCTCATCCATGCTAAAGGAGATAGTATGCAGGGCGATGGTATCCGCAATGGTGATCGGGTCCTTTTTTCTCCCGATCTGGAAGCCCGTAGTGGTGATATAGTCATCGCTTATATTGAAGATGAAGGTTTTACTATCAAGAGGATTTTTTTTCAAAATAGTACCGTTATTCTGCAAGCCTCTAATCCAGCTTTCCCCCCTATCGTTGTTCAACCGGGAATTCAAGAAATCCGGATTATTGGGAAAGTAATTATGCATATTGGGTTTCATTGAATAACGTTTTTATCCTAAAAAATCCTCAAATAATCTCTGAAAAAATAGCAAAAAGATAAAAAAACCATATAATAATTGAAGGGTTTTCTCTGGCTCTATGAACCCCCCATGTCAGTTGTGTTGTGGCACCAGATGAGGGTAAAAGCCCAAGATTCGAAATGCTATGGCATGTCGCTACATCAATCGGGCGCAATAAATTGTCGCACCCACATATCATATTCTTTTGTAGGGGCCTGATTCGACATGCCCGTGGGTTTTCAGGATAGACCGTCATGCCACTTTCGTGGCATCAGATGAGGATGAAAAAACCTATCTAAATCCGTCATTGCAAGGAGCGTCCTATGCGTCGTGGCAATCTCATTGAGCCATTCTTTCATTCTGAGGAAGGTAGCGTTTTACCGGACATGATAAGCATCTCATTTATACCAATTCCACAATTCCACACATAATAAAAGATGACTGAAGAGATTGCCACGACCTCAAAAAACCAGGTTTCGCAATGACGACTTAAAGTTCCTTCTCCCTTGATGGGAGAAGGTGAGGATGAGGGTGGAAGCCTAGAATGAGATCCTGGTGAGTTGCTTTATATAAGTTACCTATAAAATCTTTCCGGGATTTTTAGAATAGAACTCGATCCTTCATCAAACCAATGGAATAGGCAAAACAATATCCAGATTCAGTGAAAACAATATTCAAAAACAGTACCACTCAAGGAGGCTTAATAGCATGAATACAAAACTGATATTTTTGATCGGTATCATAACAGTACTCATTTTAGGAACATCGGCTTATGGTTTAGAGAATTTCTCATACAACTGGTGGAAAGTGGCTTTCAAAAGTCCGGTCGAGTTCTCCCAGCCGGTTGAAGTTGGCTTGGATGCGGTTTCATTGTTGAATCCTCCTAACGCCGACTTCAAAACTGTACAGATTGAAATAACTTTGGTAGCTGTGCCAAAAAACATGAAAGAAGATCTGGGGAATACCAATGAAGATGTTATTGAGTATGTAAAAGTTGTCTTTTTGGGAACTACCGAACCACCTCTCGAAACTATGGATCGTTCATTTCTGGAAAACACTATTACTGGTCAAGTTTTGGACATGGTAATTCCCCATGATGGAATGATGGAGTTCTATTTAGTTCCTCTTTCCAATGGTGATTCTTTAGCTATAGCTTTCCGGTGGAATCTCTCGGTTCAAAGAGAAGAAGTGGAAAAAATAATTTCCATGGTATCCAGTACTCTTAAAGAAATCCCTGAAAAATAATTTCTCAATTCTATTAAATTTCTCATTTAGTGTATAAATAATCGCATTTATCAGATATTATTTTATTAAACGGCTTTTAAAAAAAGGAGGATAAACCATGAGGAGAAAAGGAATCAACATTGCATTATTAACCGTAGTGATTGGCGTGCTTTTAGTGGGATTTGTTTATGCCGAAGACCAGATTCAAGAAACTGATAATTTCAAATTTTTAGTACCGGATACTTGGCAATTTATCGTTTATGAAAATGGTGCAGTCCAAATCTTCAACCGCATGGCAACCTACATGGTGGAGCTAAAAAAAGAAGGATATAATTTGACCGATGCTGACTGGAAAAGCTCCATGAAAATTTTTGTTGAACAATTCAAAGGGTCAGAGCCAGTTGTGGTTGAAATGTTAGGATTCCAATTCCTCAAAAGCACCTTTGATTATTCGGGAACTCATCAATCTCTCTATACGGCTTTATTGGGTGGCGAGAAAATCTCAATCGGTATAATGGGCCCAGAACACGAAACCGATGAAAAGATTCAAGCAATTTTAGAATCTATCGAAATCAAAAAAGAAGCTGCTGAAGAATAAAAAGTTCATATTATTCTAAGCCTGGTTGCTATTGCAGCCAGGCTTTTTTTATGGTTATTTCAATAAATATTTCTTTACCCCTTAACTGCTCCGGATAGTAAACCGCCGACGATGTATTTTTGGAAAATCAAAGCAATAATAACCGGTGGAATAGCTGCTAATATACCACCGGTAGCCATCATCCCAAAGTCAATTGAATGACGGCCGGAAAATTCGGCGATTGATATGGGAATGGTTTTTGATGCAGCTGATGAGGTCATGATTAAAGCCATAAAAAACTCTTCCCAAGACATTAAAAACGCTAAAAGAAGAGTAGCCACAATCCCCGGTGCCGAAAGAGGAATCATAATCCGGAATAACATGCCTAAATAGGTGCATCCATCAATTTTTGCTGCATCTTCCAAATCCCGTGGGATGCTATCGAAATAAGTCCGCATTATCCAAATCACGAAAGGGGTGATGATTGCAGAATAAACGAGAATTAAAGCGGTTTTCGTATCGAGCAAACTATATCGGCTAAATATTTGATAGATAGGGATAATAATAGCCACTGGCGGAAGCATGTAGGAAAAGAGAAGTACAAATAAAATTTTATCTTTCCCAGGAAATTTGAGTCGTGAAAAAGCATAAGCCGAGAGCGAGCCAATTGAAACACAAATAATGGTAACTGCAGAAGCTATCACAAAGCTATTCATCATTGTTATCCGGAATTCACTTTCCGAACCTTGGGAAAAAAGTATCTTTGCATATCTTTCAAAGGAAATATTTTCAGGTATCCATTGCAATGGAATTTTTAGCAAATCTTTTAAATCAGCAACACTCGAAATTAACAGCCATACTAAGGGGGTTAACAAACCAATCACGAGTATGATTGATCCAAGGGTGACACCGATTATCCGAAAAATTTTTTGTTTTTTTACACCCATCCGTCTACTCCTGAAATAGAATTCGAGCTGAAAGAATACAACGAATATTCACCACTAATATTCAATCTGTTTTCCAATGTTAATGGTATAAACATAAGCCAAAAGAGCGATTATTAAAGTAATGAGATAAGCCAGTGCAGAACCACGACCAAAATTTAAAAATTTAAAGGCTTCTTGATATGTCATAAAGGAAATAACCTTGGTGGCATTGGCTGGTCCGCCTGAAGTCATAATGTAAACGATATCGAAAACCCGAAAGGCATCCAAGCTACGCATGACTAAGACGACAATAATCGTCGATTTCAATAGAGGCAAGGTGATCGAAAAAAGACTTCTCCACCGACTTGCTCCATCAACGGTTGCAGCTTCATACATTTCTCGAGGTATGGTTTGCAATCCTGCCAAAAGCAATAGTGCAACAAGTGGAGTAATCTTCCATACATCGGCAACAATAACACAATGCATAGCACTCCAGGGACGAGTTAACCAACCTCGGTAAGAATCAATCAAACCAATTTGTTTGAGGTGAGTAATATTTTGGGATAGACCCACTCGTATACTCAAAAAGGTCCACCATGAGTATCAAATAGGCCCACCTTGGTCATGGAGAGATCCACCTGACATATAATGAGGAAATACACTGTAAAGTGTAAATCTTCATTAGGAGGCTGATCAAATAAATGATCAAGTATCGAGAAATTCTTCGGCTTCACAGCCAAGGTGTGAGTCAACGTGGCATTGCTGCCAGTTGCCAGTGCTCACGGACCACAATCCGTAATGTGGTTGAACGGGCAGAAAGGCATGAGATTTCATGGCCTTTCGATAAAAACATGTCGGATGCAGATCTTCAGGAACTCCTTTTTCCGGAAAAAAGGAGTCAGTCCAATCGAAAAATACCGGATTGCGAATATGTTCATAAAGAAATGGCCAAAAGTGGTGTCACCTTAAGTTTGTTGTGGCATGAGTACCATGAACAATGCCGCTTCAATGGTGAAATCCCACTCATGTACAGCCAATTCTGTCGGTATTATCATAAGTATGCCAATACCACCAAAGCCACTATGCGCATTAAGCGCAAACCCGGTGAAATGCTGGAAGTGGACTGGGCTGGAAAGACTGGTTTTATTGTTGATAATCTAACCGGTGAACTTATTCCAGCCTATATCTTCGTAGCGAGCCTATCTTGCAGCCAGTATGCCTATGTAGAAGCCTTCCTGTCAATGGATATGGAAAGCTGGGTCAATGCTCATGTTCATGCGTTCAAATACTTTGGTGGAGTGGCCAGAATCCTCGTGCCAGACAATTTAAAAACCAGTGTAGATAAAGCCTCTCGACCAGATCCCAAGATTAATAGAACCTATCAAGAAATGGCCGAGCATTACGGGACAGCAGTCATTCCAGCCCGAGTCAGGCGCCCCAAAGACAAGCCCCATGCCGAAAGTACGGTGGGTATTATTTCCACCTGGATCATTGCCTCTTTGCGAAACCAACAGTTCTTTTCATTACACGAACTGAATAGCGCCATCCGTCTTAAGCTGGAAGAATTCAACCAGAAACCTTTTCAAAAGAAGCCGGGAAGCAGGAAAAGCGCCTTCCTAGAAGAGGAAAAAGCACTGCTTTTGCCTTTGCCTACTTCCCCATACGAGCTTGCCACCTGGTCAACGGCGTCCGTACAGTACGATTATCACATAATTGTGGATAAAAATCACTACTCAGTGCCCTATGAGTACATCCGGCATCAAGTGGAGGTACGTATAACCAGCAAAACTGTTGAAGTTTTTTACCACAATCATCGCATTGCTTCCCATATTCGGATTCGCGGTCAGGAAGGCCAGATTGTCACGGTACCGGATCACATGCCAGAGAAACATAAACAGTACCTGGCTGTAAATGCTGATCATTTTAGGAATTGGGCTGCTTCCATTGGACCTCATGCCGTCATTGTGGTGAATGCTCTTTTGTCAGCATCAAGAGTTGAGAAACAAGGTTACCGTTCTTGTACATCGCTTATGAAACTCGCTGACAAGTATTCTTTATCCCGCTTTGAAGAAGCGTGCCAGCGGGCACTTTGTTACACGCCCAGTCCGAGTTTCAAAATCATCCAGACCATCCTCAAAACCGGTCAGGATAGAATATCAGTCCAATCAGATCGACAAAAAGCGACAAAAGACAATCCCAACATCTACGGATTTGTCCGGGGTGCCGGCTACTATGGAGGAAAAGACAATGATTAATTCTACGACCATGAACAAGCTGCATGACATGCGACTCTCCGCTATGGCGGATGCTTTCAAACGCCAACTGTCTGATGAGAAATATCAGGAGCTATCGTTTGAAGAACGGGTTGGTATTCTTGTTGATGTGGAATGGGCTAAACGCAGAAGCAATAAACTGCTCCATCTCATTAAAAAAGCAGATTTCCGCTATCCTCAGGCTAGCATTGAAGATATTGAATACCATGCCGACAGGAAACTAGATAAGGCACAAATCCTACGGCTATCTGGGTGCGCTTACATCCAGGAGAAACGCAACCTCATCATCATGGGTGCCTCTGGAAACGGGAAATCTTATGTTGCCTGTGCTTTTGGTATGGCGGCTTGTCGCAACTATTATACCGTTAAGTATATCCGACTACCGGATCTTCTGGATGAACTGGCAGTGGCTCGAGGTGAAGGTGTCTATCAGATGGTGATGAAGAAGTACAAAAAGGTTGGCTTACTCATTTTGGATGAATGGCTCTTAACTCCACTTAAAGACACCCAGGCAATGGATCTCCTTGAGATCGTTGAAGCAAGACATCAGAATGCTTCTACTATTTTTTGCACCCAATTTGCTCCACGTGGGTGGCATGAAAAGATCGGCGAAGATACACTAGCAGATGCCATTCTTGATCGTATTGTCCATGATTCCTATACCATCCTTATTGACGGCAAAGTGTCAATGAGGGAACGACATGGGATTAAAAATTGAGCCAGAACTAAGTAATTAAGAGTGTATTTATGTCTGCCGGTTAAAGAGGCTGATGGATAGTACCGACCTCTTGTGGACAACCCTCCGCTTCGTGGACGACCAAAACACGTTGTTCACGCTCTCCACAGCCTCGGCATCTGGTGTTCTATAGAAATCTTAATCTTGTTCCTTCAAACTACCCATCAAAGAGTACTATTCTCAGAACAGTAAAACTCATGATTCGGAAAAGTGGGCTTATAGCTATTGTGGTTCATTTAAACCGTCATATATAGCTATGGAGTTAACGTATGCACCTAGTGGATTTATTTGGTGCACTCGATGGGTCTAAAACATCATACTACTGGGTTTATCATAAGACAATAAACAGAGGAAAGCATTAAATGCACCGTAGTTGGCGTTGAATATCCATTTCCACATAATGGCATCAACGGTAATCGGAAGCGCCCACGGTATCAACAATAAACTGCGGAGAATACCTCTTGCCCAAAATTTTTGGTTTAGAAGAAGAGCGATTAAAAAACCAATAACCATTTCAATGGCAATAGATACCACGGTGAAATATACAGTACGGTTGATTGAAGCCCAAAAACCACTGCTTTTCAATATATCAATATAATTTTTAAAACCAATAAAAGGGGTGCCCTGGGCTTTTCGAGTTAAGTCAACCTGATGGAGGCTGGTATAGAAAGCCATAACCATTGGATAAAAAATGATAATTCCAATAAAAATAAAAGCGGGAATGATTAATAGCCAAGCAAATCGAACTTCTCTTCGATTATATTGGTTTGATTTCATGATTATCTCAGTTTGCAATGTACGCAGTAGGAGTTAAAATCCCTACTGCGTACATTGCTTTATATAGATTAATATCTTTCCTGAATTTCTTGTGTCCGAGCTACGGCATCATCGAGAGCCTGTTGAGGAGTTTTGACCCCAGTTATAGCCGCCTGTAATTCTTCAGCTAACAACTGGGAAAATTGGGAATACCATGGAATTTGTGGACGATCATACACGTATTGTATTTGTTCTTTTGCAACGGGGACAGTTTTGGGTTGAAGAGCAATCAATTCAGGATCATCATACAAGGATATCCAGATAGGAAGTGCACTCGCACTGTATTTCTTTTGAATTTCTCGACTGCACATGAAAGTTATGTAGTTCCAAGCTTCGTCTGGATTCGGGCACGTATTCACAATACTTAACCCCATCCCACCGTTACAGGAAGCACTTTTGTTCCCATCGGGGAAACCAGGAATTAATCCTATTTCCGAATCACCGGCAATTTGTGATTCTTGGGGATCGTTGGACAAACTGTACATATAAATCCAATTAGTAGCAAATGCCGCCTGGCCTGCTGAATATACTCGACGTACTTCTTCAGCAAAGCTTTCGATTGAAGCAGGATTATATATTCCGGCATTTAAATTATCAACCATATACTCCAAGGCCTCTAAGCCTTTCCCCTGGTTCATAATCGGCATACTGCTCTCGTCAAAAACATTCCCCCCCATGGCATGAAGATAAGTTAGATATTTGATGGCGACTGACTCACCCTGCCCCCAAAACTCAATAACTGGATATTCTACTATTCCATTGTTTTTCATTTTTTGGGAAGTTTCAACCACTTCTGGCCACATGGTTGGGACTGCAGCACCTACTTCATTCAACATTTTCTTGTTATAAAAGAAATATTCCCAATCATTGAGCCATGGCATTCCATATAATTTCCCTTTATAGGTTACCGAACTCAAAACAGTTGGGAAAATATCAGCTCTATCTTCATCTGATAATCGATCAGTTACATCGAGTATCCAACCTGCCTCAGCAAATTCCGCCGGCCAAACACAGTCGGTAATAATAACATCATATGCTCCTGATTCACTCGCAGCAGCCACCGCAATTTTATCGTGGAGTTCTTCGTAGGATACAAAATTTAAATTGATTTCTATGTCTGGATTTCGTTTCATAAATTCTTCCGTCATTTCAATCATTTCACTTTCTTGATAACCAGCTTGTTTCATAAAAAGAGCACTTAGAGTCACCTTGGCACCAACCATAATCGAACACAAAAATACCAATAAAATTAATGTGATGAAAAAAATTCCTTTGTGTTTCATAACTTACTTAGCCCTCCTATATACTTATTTAAATTATTTTAACATAATTGGTTGAAAATAATTGGCATCCTATTCTAACTGATAAATTATACCCATCAATACAGGAATTATTCTGTTATTTTTAGTGTTGGAGTTAAAATATCATTATTTTAAGCAGTTTCTTTCTCATGAAGGCTTAATCATTTCGTTCTTTGAATACTGTGACAAGTGATGTATATCAGGGAACGTGTATAATTCTATCCTCATCTAGTGCTAATAAACAGCATGAAGGTCTATCCTGAAAATACCATCTTATAAATTCCCCCATTGAGGGGGGATAAAGGGGGGTGTGCCTTTAATCGGTCATCCTGAGCCCTCGCTTTTTGAGGGCGTGAGGATCTCATCTTTTAAGTTTTTTCTTCATAAATACTTTAAATGATGAGATTCTTACGTCGTCCGGCAAAAACACCGGACTCCTCAGAATGACTAAGTGGATGGTAGAGATTGCCACGTCGCATAAGACGCTCCTCGCAATGACGGATTTAGATAGGTATTTTCATCCTCATCTGGTGCTGCTATGCAGCATGGGTGTCTATCCTGAAAAGCAAAGAGCATGATAAATCAAGCCCCTACAAAGGATTTAAAAAATTCTGTCATCCTGAGCGGTGCCTTCCCGCGTGAGTATCTCATCTTTTCATCTTTTTGTCTTTTATGAAATATATTAAAAAATGAGATTCTTAGGTTGGTTGGTAAAATTCAACCAACCTCCTCATAATGACAAATTGAAAGGCACCCTCCCCGCCGCGAAAGCGGGCACCCCTCCAAGGAGGGCAATTCCACTTCGTCATCGTATATTGATTCCTATACCAAAAATACCAAATAATTACTAAAATGTTTTATAAAAGAAAAAAGAAGGTGGAAAAAGGACATTTTCGTCATTGGTTAAAAAACCGTTCAGAATGTTGTCCACCACCTTCTTCTCTTCCCCAAGACTTTACAGAACATGAGGCAACTAAAGCCTGAATAAAAAAACGATGAAAGTCCAAGGAAGAATAGATCAAAATACCAACCAAAAGAAAAGGGAGATAAAAAACATGAAGTACCAACAAGTAGTGGGCATGGATATTGCGAAAGACTCAGTGCAAGCCAGTCGCTTTGATGGAACAACTTTTTTTGATTTTTCCTTTCCCAACCAAGAAAAGTCGTTCCTGAAAGAGGTTCAGAAAAGCATCCCAAAAAGTGATCCCTCTCACACTCTTTTTGTCATGGAAGCAACTGGAGCGTATCATCTCAAACTCGCCACTACCCTCTATAAGAAAGGTTACTCCGTTGCCGTCGTCAATCCCTTCATCATCAAAAAATATGCCGAGATGCTCTTAAAAAGAGCCAAGACTGATAGGAAAGATGCTCGGTTGATTGCCCAATTTGGTTTTTATCAGGAGGTCACTCTCTTTGCTCCCAAAGAGAGCATGGCTGAAGAAATAACTCAAGTCTTAAAAGGTCTAGACCAACTCAAAAAAGAAAGAACCAACTTGAAGAATTACCGAGAAGCATTCACCTGCCATAACGAGATCAACCCAGTGGTGAGGGATATCTATCAAAAACAGCTGGAAGAGATCGAAAAAGCGATCAAAACCCTCGAAGCCGAAGCAAAACGACTGGTTTCCCAGTATGCTCCGAAAGAATACCAACTGCTCCTGAGTATCAAAGGAATCGGGAAATGCTCGGCGACTGCTCTTTTAGGACTCCTCCAAAAGATGGATCGCTTCTCTCGAGGGAAAGAAGTGGCCAGTTTCTTAGGCCTTGCTCCCCAGATCTCTCAATCTGGAAAAGACAAAGGCAAAGCCTGGCTGAGTAAAAAGGGGAACGGCTATCTCCGTAGGCTTCTCTATCTTGCGGCTCTTTCGGCTTCACGGTCTAATGCTCAATGTCGGGAACTCTATCAGCGACTCCTTGCGAAAGGAAAACCGAAGAAAGTCGCTCTCATAGCAGTCGCCAATAAGCTCTTAAGACAGGCCTTTGCAGTATTAAAAAGTGGTTGTCCTTATGATCCTCATTACCTAAAACTAAAAAGTAATCTTGAAGTAGTTTTGACTTGACAATTAACACAGAACATTCTGAGGAGCGAATTATGCGACGTGAGAATCTCTCACTATCAATCTTTATCTTTTTCTTTAAAAACATTTTTCTAAATGAGATTGCCACGTCGTCTAACCAAAAAACGGTTAGCCTCCTCGCAATGACGGATTTGGAATGGGCATGATAAATCACGCCCCTCAAAAAGATTTTAAAAATTGAAGGGTGGCAATTAATTGAACCCGATCTTTATTTAGTGTAGCAACATGGCAATGGATTAAATAAATTAAGCCTTTACAAATAGGAATTTAAGAATTACAATTTCCCAACTCCACTATTTCCCTTTCATTAATGCGTTTTCTATTGCTTTAAGGTAGGCTTTGTTGGTCACTGTTGCGCTTGATACTGTATCTATCTGCAATGATTGCTTTTGAATAATCTGATCGAAGATTTTTTTGGAAATATCTCCCGATCCAAAGACAACATCTTTGATAATTTTTATTCCGGTAATTTGGTGATTTTTCACTGTTACCTCTACCTGATTCGACCACCGATATCCCTTAAATCCACCTGGATAGACTCCATCATCCAATTTAGCAAGATCTATCTTTCCGATATTAAGCTTTCCGACTTTTTTTAAACCAGCTGAGGCAAAAATGAATAAAATTACCACAATGACAGCCACAATGATAAGAACAATTGCTAAAATACTCATGATGATTTTCCCTCCTTAATTTTATAAAATACTCAATTAATATATATTATAGACATTTTTTGATTGATTTTTTGAAAAATTTCTTTCAAATTTTTACTGACTACTATTTCTCCAGGATGAGCAACCAAAATCACACCTAAAGATGGAAAATTCTCTAAAAAACCAACGAGCTCTTTTTGACTCATAATAAAAATAGCAGTGGAAAGGGCATCTGCCAAGGAAGAACTTTCTGCAACCACGGTAACGCTTTGCCATTCTAACCGAGCGGGAAAACCGTTTCGAGGATCAAGAATATGGTGATACTTGAAACCATTAATTTCATAATATCTCTCATATCCCCCTGAAGTTACGACTGCTTGATCTTCTACCTTTAGATTCCCAAATATCCCCCCATCCTCTGAAAAGGGATCACGAATACCAATAATCCAATTTCTATTCCAATGGGGTTTCCCAATAGTTACTACATTTCCTCCTAAATTAATAAATCCCGATTGGATTGAATAATCTTTATAAACATCGATAACCTTCTCCCCAGCATATCCTTTCCCTATTCCCCCTAGGTCAATTTTTTGATTGAACCGTGAGAGCTTCACTAACTTTTCTTCTGGATTAATTAAAATATCACGGTAGTTAATCAACCTCATTAAATCATCAATTTGGTTTTTATCTGGTTTTCTTTGATTTTTTTTTAAATGGCGCCAATAATCATTCAAAACTCCGGTTGTCACATCAAAAACACCAGCACTTAATTCCGATATTTTAACTGCCATTTTCAAGATTTCTATGGTATCTTGGTTTACTTTTACCCAATCTTTCCCTGCCTTTGAATTTATTTGATAAATATCGCTTTCTTCTTGGAAAAAACTAAGCAAACACTCTAAGTATTGGATTTTCCTCGTTGCTTCATCAATAGCCACTTCTGAGTTTTTTCCATATATTTTCTGATAAATAACTGTATCCATGCAGAAATCAAATTTCTCAACACATTTCATTTTTTAAAAATCCTCGTCTTATAGGAAAAAGTTATATAATATCTCCATCCTGACCTATTCCCATCTTCTAATAAATTTTTCAATGGGTGGAAAATAAATCCTTTGATAAAAAAATCAAATAATCGCTTCGCCTTGTTCCAAGGCTTCTAAAGTCCGATAGTCTAGTTTTCCCATTCGGGTAACTGGCAGTTTATCTAGGAAGGCAATCTCAGTAGGAACTGACCATTTAATAAGGTGCTCAGCTACATACTGTTTTATCTCTTCAGCCAACGCCTCCCGGGATTGAACTGTCTCCCGTAAAACGACAAACGCCTTGACTCGACTCATTGTGTACTCGTCAGGAATACCAATGACGCATGATGCAGCAACTTGTGGATGGCTGTTAATGACATTCTCAACTTGGGACGGGTAAACAGCATAACCTGAGCATTTGATAATTCTTTTCATTCTCCCTGTGAAGTATAAAAACCCATCTTGATCGAGCTTTCCCAAATCTCCGGTAGAAAGCCAGATAAGACCATCATCATGTTTTAATAACACTCGGGCAGTCTCCTCGGGACGGTTATTGTATCCGAGCATGACCGTTGGTCCATTGACGCAAATCTCTCCTTCTTCTCCCACCGGTACCTCCTCCGTGCTATGAGGCCGAACAATCTTGAAGCGATTACCAGGGAGAGGCAAACCCACACTCCCCTTCTTATAGAGATTTTCTGGCATGATCGAGCACGCGGTTACGCACTCTGTTAAGCCGTACCCCTCTCTCAAACAGACCGTTCCTCCATGGCTTTGCACAAATTTATTAAACCGTTGAATGAGAGGATGGGGAACGTTATCTCCCCCACAAAATGCTCCTTTAAGAAAAGAAAAATGAATTCTTTTTGTTTTTTCGCTGCTGACTAAAGCTTCGTAGTGGGTAGGTACTCCAGCAATATAAGTAGGCTTATATTTAATGACACCATCGATAAATTCCTTTTTGCTAAAACGAGGAATAAGAACACACCGGCCTCCACCGATTAGAACAGAATGTAAGCAAATACCAAGTCCAAACCCGTGAAAAAGGGGCAAGATGCACAAAATTGATTCTCTCCCCGGATGAGGATCAACCTGAGCGATTACTTGGTCTGCCAGGGCATTCATATTTCCGTTCGAGAGGAGAACTCCTTTTGGTGTTCCCGTCGTTCCACCACTAAAAAGGATGACGGCGGGTTGGTCGGAAGAAAAGTGGTAAAATTCTTCAACAGGTGGTGGGAGTTTTTTCCCAAAGGTTTTCCAATAAATCAAATGATTCCCCCGGTAAACAGGGTTTTTACGTCCCTGTCTGAAAAAAAAGAGGAGCCGAAGTAAGGGAGGGAGTTTCCCAGAAACCGTGGTAAGAATGGTTTTTTCAACCCGACTCTCCTCAACTGCTTTTTTAAAGTTACCATAAAGCATGTCTAGGGTTATGACCCATTTGCTCTGAGTATCTTTTATGTAAAAAGCCATTTCTTTTGAAGTCGATAAAGGATGTACAATACAAGCCACTGCCCCAATCATGTTTAAGGAATAGAGAGCGATAACTACTTCAGGAATATTGGGAAGACAAAGGATGACCCGATGACCTGGTTCGATTCCCAGATTTTTCCAGATCGTTGCCATTCTCTTGATGGTTTCAAATAATCGACGGTAAGATATCTTACTCCCATAATAATCAAGAGCAGGTAAATCAGGATAGTTTTCAACCGTGACCGACAATCGCTCGACCATGCTTTGATGAATTTCATGCATCACTTTCGGTTCCTCCTTCCAATGGTTCTGTCAATTTTTCCGGATTTTCCATAAGTCGCTTGAAAGTTTGTAAAGCTCGTGCTAAATAAAACCCATCGTTGATTCGTTCATCAACTGTGAAGGTGATTTCGACACAAGTTTTTTTATTCAATTTACCTTCTAAATTTATTTTCAACTCTTCAGCATACTTTCCTAAAACAACAAAGAGGGATACGTTCCCCCACTCATATAAATGATGATAGGGAGCATTAACCCCTATGCTCCCAATATTTGCTACAAAAGCACTGGCATAAAAGGGATCTGAGCGGGTCATTGATTCTGGGACAAGGTCAAAGGTATCCAACCAACGAAGAACAGCGATAATGGATGAAATAAGCCAGCTGGGCATTTTGGAAAATGTTTTAACCAAACTCTCACTATCGGCACTCTTCTCCAATCGGGCTCGCTCGACGGATGCTTGGACTTTTTCCACAACCCGATCCAAAGTATCTGTCGGTTCAAAGGTTTCTTTGATCGCTAACATTGGTGCGGCTTCAGTTTTTTCCTGTTTCACCATATAGGATATTTGCAGCTCATTCCGTTGGTAAATACGCTTACCAGCAATAAAACGGTTCAAGCCAGGCTTTAAAACGGCTGTTCGCACCATGGCTGCCAAGAGAACATGAAAGAGGGTGATTTTCTCTTTTGGAGATACATCCTGGTTTCTTTTTTGGAGGTAATCCAGGGTATGGGTTATATCGAGTTTCTCTCTAAAGTAGATGCAGGATTCGTTTCTGGTCCGCATGACGAATGGTTCCAAACGATGTAGAGGGTGGATATCTCTTAACCATCTTCCATCACGACGGTATCCTCTCGTAACAAAGCGCTTCTCTTTCTTTTTCTCAGTCACCAATTCTGCTCCTCTCTTTCCCAGTTTTTTTCACCATTCACAGAATCTTCTAATCGAGAAAGGACAAACTCTGCTGTTTGTTATGCACCTTCAGAAAGCTGACCAATAAACGGTGTTGCTTTTAAATTCTCGATATTCATTTGGTAACGAATGAGTAAGTCTTCTTGATCCATGATTTTTGCCAAAAGCTGGAGAAATTTTTCACTGTTGGGGGCGAACCACCCTACCTCACATTTTATGCAAAAATCCAAATTTCCCTTCTCGTTATACCCCACCCAATGGGTAAAAATTATTGGGCAACCACAAGCCAAAGATTCAAAAACAGCAGCTGGTCCTGCCTTAGAAACAAATAAATCGGCGATGGATAAAAGAACATTCATATAGTCCACATACCCCAGCACCGTCAAATTGGTGTGAGTATCCGCTTGATTCTTCAAAAAAGACAAGGATTGGAAAAGGTTCTGGTTTTTTCCACATACGGCAATAATGTTAACCGGCAGATCACGGCGGTAAATGGCTTTGATATACTCTTCAGTTTTTCCTATTCCTTGTCCACCAGCACTGAATAAAAGGGTTAATTTATTTTCGTTCAATCGAAATTGTTCTTTGATTTCCTCTTTATTTTTAGTTTCTTTAAAAAAACGAGTATGGATAGGGAAAGGGACTATTCTCACCCTATCCTTTTTCATTCCACCTCTGAAGAGGTATTCAGCAGCAATTGGGTTGGCTGCCAGGATACAATCGAGGTGATTATCAATCCACATGTGATGACCAATAATGGGTCAGTCATTGTGGTTACCACCTTAAACGAAAGATGATGCCGTTTTCTTGCCGTCGCTGCAATCGTACTGCAAAAGAAGTGAGTGGAATAGACAATATCGGGGTTGAATTGTCGGATGTAGTTCATCCCTTTGAGTACAAAATCCCGAAAAAGGGAAGAAAGGAGATTCCGACTAGTGGTAATGGGATAAAAGACATCAATGGCCCGGTTAATGGCTAAGGTCATAACCGGATGGGCGAGGGCTAAGTCCCAAGAGCTTTTAAGAAAGTGATCTACCTTATTTGCTCCTGACTCTTTGGCGAAATCCACCACTTTAATCCGGAATCGATGAGTAGCGATTTCCTCAATGGCATCTTTGACAGCTAGGGCTGGTATTTTGTGACCACTCCCCACTTCAATCATCAGAATTAATATTTTCTTCATCGTCCCCCACCGCATACCCATTATTTTCTTCATATACTTAAAAATTAAATCCATTATAATGCATTCCGAGCCTCAATCAAGCGACCATACTTATTCATAAAATTACCGTCAATAAGTAGATTCGAGTAAAATAAAGAGATGAATTTACGAAGCAGTAAAATGTAAATTTAGAGGAATTGAACAAGCAGGAATGAATTAAAAGTCATGTGGAATTCCTCGGATATGAAGGAGAAGGTGCTTTTTGCTATTTTTAAGGGAGTCGATCCACCCTGAATTTGCATCATCCTTGGAATCTAAATCCTTTATATACGGTTTGATATCTAACAATGGGGTGTTGTCAATCACATCCAACCCGCTGGTGAAAATCACATTCTCTTTTATTTTTTTAATCCGAACAATACTTATTCCAATTGGATTCGGTCGAACTGGGGATCTGCTGGCAAACAATCCTACTTCAACGCCTTGCGCCCAAGATGGTTTTTCTATCAAGGAAATGCTGCGTTGCAGACGGTGTAGATAGTAAATCACATATATATATCGAAAACGATCAAGATCCTTGAGCCCCTTCGAATACTCTTTTAATAAAATAACTCGAAATTCGCCAAAATCATCATGAACCGGTTGATATGGCGCCGTTTCGAGATACGGTGTTCGAATGACACCAATGGGCTTTAACTTCATTTCAATAACCACTTATCTCTCCTTACAAAAGTGAAATTGATTTCTCTTTCATTTTAACAATATCCCTCTTCTTTCGTTGCTATCGCTCTTATTCTTCTCATGCAATACTGTGCATATGTTTTCTTTTATGATATCGATAACATGAGAAATCTCTTTTTCTCTCACAATCACACAAACAAATTGTTTTTTTAAACGAACAATATTGGGACCCATCATTTTTCCAATTAATACATCTACATCTTGCAAAACCGAAGCAGTCGCCTTCGCTTTCCCGGGATCACCGTGAATTCTTGTTTCGTCGGATTTATATTTCGGATTCTCTCTTTTTTCTTTAAAAATCATCTCTCCATCGGAATATTCAAAAATGTGGAAAAAAGCCGACATTCCTACATGGTCATCGGGTTTCACTGTTTTTTTATCATCTGTTCCAATGGCAAATTTCAGTTTTTCATTTATTTCGGTTATTGCTTCTTGAGGACAGGCACGCCTCGCTTTATCCATGCATTCAGAATTCCCATCAACAATGAGAGCATATCCTTTTATAATGTCTAACCGTATACCATCGGAGCATATACTCGTACATATTCCACAACCAACACACCGATTTTTATCTACGAGGACCGTCATATGTTCATCTCCTTCCATTTTTTTATTTCTGTAGTGCAATTCGGAGTAATCGGGCACTAATATCTATTCCTACGTAAATATTATCATGAGGGAGGATATCAGCAAGATTCCCGCTTCCGGCTGCTAATTCTAAAATAGTGTAATGATGAATGTCTTTTAACTTATTCTGGAGAAGTTGTATATGCTTTTTATACGATGCATTAAATTTATGAGGAAACACCGATTTTTCCATTGTTGTATCATAAAACATTGCAAACAAATCGCCCAGCCATGGGCTCCACTTCAATTCCTTGCCATCCTTTAACACATATCCGATCCCATTTTTATAGACAACTTTACATTCATTCTTGATCATTTTTATTCTCTCTTTATATGGTTCACAACAAATAATTCATCTCAGTTCGTTCAGAGATACATTCTTTTGGGAAAATCAGAGTTTGCGATAAAAATAACCTCGAGACTTATAAATATTTTTCTCAGAATAACGACTCATTTTCATTTTCAATATTCGCTTCGTTACTTTTTGTGGTTTTCCCTGAATACAATCTTTTTTCTATTTTCTCCTCTTTTTTATTTTACACCTTCTAACAAGTGTAAAAGCGAGTTGTATGATAGAGATAGATAAAAATGAAAAAAGATTTCTAAGCTATAAAAAAACCACTCCAGGTGGCCGGAAAAGACAATTCATTGTATTTCGGTAAAAAGTAGATGAAGGTGAATGCTAATCTTTATTATCTCCTAAAATCTGATAGGCATATACTAGTATAGCTAAAAAAAGGGATAGGTTGGTTCCTGTCAATAGCCTTTTCTTTTTTTTGAAAAAACTCGATTGGAGGCTGTTATAATAAAACAAAAAGAGTGAACCTCATTTTTGTAAGTGAGTGTGAATAACCAGTAAAGGAGGCCAATCATGTCTCTCAACGCCCTTTACTCTGAGGGAAATATTCAAATCGTTTTGGGTGATATTACCGAAGAAGAAACCGATGCGATTGTCAATGCTGCTAATTCTACCCTCTTGGGAGGAGGCGGAGTGGACGGAGCTATTCACCGGAAAGCCGGACCTAAGCTTAAGGAAGAATGTCGCACTCTGGGAGGATGTCCACCGGGAGAGGCAAAGATCACCAAGGGATATCAATTGATAGCGAAATATATCATTCATACCGTAGGCCCGGTTTGGAGAGGTGGTAATGCCCAGGAAGATGAGCTCCTCGCTTCGTGTTACAAAAACAGTCTTAAAATAGCCAAAGAGCATTCTATTCAAAGTATTTCTTTTCCAGCTATCTCAACCGGAGTCTATGGTTTTCCCAAAAAGCGAGCTGCTGGAATAGCTGTAAGAGAAGTCAAGAAGTTTCTTGAAAAATATCCACTTTTGGTCCGTTTTGTGTGTTTTGAACAGGAAACAGTTCAATTCTATCTTGAAGCATTAAAGATCAGCAAAGCGTAATGGGTGGTTAAAAAACGAAAAAGAAATATTATTAAAAGATGAGATCCTCACGCAGAAAAGCACCGTTAAGGATAAGGCATCACTTAATTTCCTTCTCCCTTGATGGGAGAAGGTAAGGATGAGGGTGAAAATCTTTTGTAGGGGCTTGATTTATCATGCCCGTGGGTTTTCAGGGTAGACCCTCATGCTGCTTAGCAGCACCAGATGAGGATGAAAATAGGTATATACCGATCAATTTCCCCCTTTAGAAAAGGGGGTTAGGGGGATTTGAATTTTTTACTGCTCCGTCATTGCGAGGAATCCAACCGTTCTTTGGCTGGATGACGTGGCAATCTCATCCAGCCGTTCCGACATTCCGAGGAGCGCATTCAAGCTGTGTCACAATTATTCTGTAAATTATTTACCCCTACTTATGTTAATATTTTACAGTAATATTGAGAATAGATAACCAAAAACTGAAGATAAATGTACTGTGTCCTCCACTTTCAAGCTATTCTTGGTGTACGAAAGGGATTGTGACACAGCCTGATTGTGCGACGTGAGAATCTCATTTAGAAAATTTTTTATTAAACATTAATAAATAAAATTCTATTGCATCTAAATGCTAAACCGAAAGATAACATATTACAATAATTTCTTTTCCCTTGATGGGAAAAAGTAAGAATGAATACGGAGGATAAATAAAATGGAATCAATGGTTGAAAAAATGTTTTCGTTAAAAGATAAAGTCTTTTTTTTTACAGGAGGAGCTGGAATTTTAGCATCAACATTATCCTATGAATTAGGCAAGCTGGGTGCCAAAATAATACTTACCGATATTGCCCCTCTTGATGATGTTCTTGATAAATTCCGGAAGGAAAATATCCAAGTTACCGGTTATCCAATGGATGCTTTGAATAAACAGCAGATTCAAGAAGTATCCCAAAAAGTGATTCAAAAATTTGGCAACATTGATGCTCTTTTCAATGCTGCTGGAGGCAACATGAAAGATGCTACAGTTTCTCCAGACTGCTCCTTTTTTGATCTTCCCCTCGAAGCTCTCCAAAAGGTGGTCAGTCTGAACCTCTTCGGGGGGTCTATTATACCGTCCCAAGTTTTCGCCCAATTGATGATTGAAAATCCCCATGGTGGAAATATCATTAATTTCTCTTCTATGACTTCTTTTCGACCATTAACTCGCACTATTGGTTATTCGGCAGCGAAAGCAGCCGTAAGCAACTTTACTCAATGGTTAGCGGTCCATATCGCCCAAAATTATACACCGAAAGTACGGGTAAATGCTTTAGCGCCTGGCTTTTTTGTTACCAACCAAAACTACTACCTTTTATATAAAGCAGATGGTACTCTAGCTCCTCGAGGAGAAGCAATCCTTTCCCATACCCCCTGTGGTCGGTTTGGGGTTCCCGAGGACCTCTTAAGCACTGTTTTATGGCTCCTATCACCTGCTTCAAGTTTTGTTACAGGCATTGTCGTTCCAGTTGACGGTGGGTTCAGCGCTTTTTCTGGAGTCTGAGTCGATTTAAAAAATTATAGTACAATCAATTTCCTTAACTAATCCAACCTTGGATTATAATTTCACGAGACGCTGGACCATACAACTCAACTAGATAAATAGTTTGGCGTGTCCCTTTCAAAATGAGATGGTTTTCCACTGGAAAATATAAAAAATAACCAGTAAAAATGCTCTTTAAATGAGCTTCTGCGTTATATCCAACACACCCATCATCGGGAAGATACCGGTGATGATGATAATCTAGTTGCTTGGGGAAAAGCCGATCAAGATTACCAAGAATATCTTCTTCGATACAGCTTAAGCCCTCAGTAACTAATAGCGCTGTCGTGGTATGTCGGGTCATTATGTATATCATTCCATCTTGAATACCGGCTTCTTTTTGAAAACCCAAAATCAAGGAAGTAATATTGATTATTTCAATGGGTTTATGCGTTTCGATATTAAAATGTTTGATGATGGTGTTCATTTCTCCCCTCCTATCGTTGATTCAATAATTTCTCAGTATTGGATTGAAATATTGCCAATTTTGTCTTGTCTGATAATGGAAGCTCTTCAATTGCTAACTTCATATCTTGAATATAGACTTTGGGAGCATTTGACCCAAAACAAATCTGATGACGGAGGCTTTTCTCCACCACCGAAAGGGGAATAATTTTTTCGAAAAGGTCACGGTGAAATTTCGTTGGTGAATCAAAATAAAAAGCTGAAGTATCAATAAAAAGATTTGGATATTTTATTGCGGTAAGACATAATTCCAAAGAGTTAGGATAGCCCCAGTGGGCGGCAATAAAGTTGATTTTTGGATTGGTATCTACCAGCATTTCAACATCCTTGACAGTACAGCTATACATACTCACATGAGGAACGAAAGAATATCCAACATGAAGCATGACCGGCCATCTCCACTTTTCAATGAATTTCCACATAGGATGTTGAATAATATCTTTTACTGCAAAGAGCTGTAACCCTGGATCCAGCTTTAAGCCTCGCAAACCTATAGCATGAGCATCTTCGAGATAATCAAGACCATGAGAATCAAGAGGATCAATCGATGCAAACCCTACAAAGCGATTGGATAACAAACAAATCTTTTGGATATCTTGATTACCAAGAATTGAAACTCCTCGGGAACGACGGCAGTCAATGGGAAGAAGAACAGCTTTTTGGATATTAGCTGCATCCAATTTAGAGAGAACCGCTCGGATAGGTTGCATTGGTGGTGATAATATCTGACTTTCAGTCAAAAATACTGTTTTAATTCTTCTCCATTCATCAATTGTTTTGTCTAACTCATTTATAAAAAGAGGGTGAAGATGGATATCAATCATAATCCGCTCCTTTTGATTCATCGCTTTTTTAAATTAGTTTAACCCATAGGGTAGTTGAATTCAGACATGATATCAAGTTCAATTTTTCTTTTTTAATATCCATTAATAATTACTCCTCATTTAATTGAAGTATTTCATAAACTATTCCAATCCATTAGCAATAATGCTGATTTTAAGCTAAAAATGACAACAGCATAATATCTATTTTTTAATCAATCGTGACTATAAGCTAAAAAAAAAATTGTTTAGTTTTTATAGAATCTACTCTCCTTTTTGAAAAATTCCTTGATAACTATTTTAAATCATCATAAAATTATGCTTTCTGCTGGTAATACTTCAAAACCTTCATGGCAAATCGGGCAGAAACTGTTGCTGGTCCTCCACCCATCTCGATTCCGACTTCAATGGCTTCAATGATCTGTTTTTCCGATGCTCCAGACCGCAAAGCTTCTTTGATATGCCACTCCAGGCACGATTCGCAGTTAATGATGATCGAAATCCCAATAGCGATCATCTCTTTGTACCTTTTTTCCAGTTCTCCATTCGAATAGGTTTTTCTTTCCATGCTTACAAATGACCGATACACTTCTGAATTTTTTGAATAAAATTCATTGGCAGTTTTTCGATCGCTTTGAATCTTTCCAATTTTTTCAATATCTTGACAATTCATGATTTCCTCCTCCTGGTGATTATGTCTTTCTTCTTTTTCATTGCCTTTGAATAACCAGATTACCAAAGAATTGATTCTTAAATATACAGATAAAAATGTAGTCCATGTCGCTGTTCTTTCAAATGTTGGATAGGTCAAACCAGATAACGCTTTTAATCTAGATCATTGTTCTCATTTTAAAAAAAAGAAAAGAGAAATTTCCCAAATTTCCTAAAAATAATTCTGTTTTCAATTTCCCTTTTATTAGGAGTAAAATTCCCACCCTCCAATTTTTAAATCGCTCAACGATTACCATTTCATCATACTACTAAAATTTGACAAAAGAGGATGCATCATTTAATATAATAACTACCACGGATTCTGAGGAACTCTAAGACCGGAGGATTAGAACAAAGAACTTTTAACCGCAAGGAAAAAGGTTCGAAGTTTTTCCGAGAGGAAAAATGGAAGTCTGATCCTGAAACACTGAGGAAGCTTATAACAATAACCTTCCCAGTGAGATGAAGGCAAAAAGGTTCGTTAGAGTCCGTGGTCTTTTTTTTACTCTCTTTTATTCCACTTCCAACAAATTACAAAATCAAACAGACCATAAAGATATCCACCCCTCTAATTAATGAAAGAAAACTACCTCATGGTTGTTCGATATTTAGAATATAGTTCTCTCCAGTTCCACTCATTAAAACTTCACTCATCAAAATTGCTGAAATAAGGCAAACCTCCATTATTAGCTTACTAAAAAACATCCTAAGTATTGAATAGCTTTGGAATTTGGATCACACGAAAATCTGCCTTCTTGACCAATCTAAGACCAAACAATAATTTATATAATTTTATCCAGTCATAATTTTATTATTTAAAAAGATCGTATGAGATCTGTAAATGAATAAAGTCATAAAATCAAACAATTATTATTAATTAAATTTTCTATTTATAGAATATTCAGAATTATCTACTTAAATTATATTTACATACAGAATATATAATGGTAATATGCCAATAATACAGAATTTATTTCTATAAAGGAAGAGAAATGAGTTATGTCAACAATTTTTGATCATATTGATAAAGCAATCCTAAGAGAATTACAGGAAGATGCTTCAATATCAAATCTTAATTTATCAAAAAAAATTGGACTTTCGCCATCAGCATGTTTGGCAAGAAAAAAGAACTTGATTGAAACCGGTATTATAAAAAAATTTGCCACTATAGTTGATGAAAAAAAATTAGGAATGGAAGTCCTTGCCTTTGTTTTTATCAATTTATCGCCTCTTAACAGAAAAACCATACATTCATTTTTAGAAGATGTTCATAAATACCCACAGATTCAAGAATGTTACACCCTTACAGGGAGCCATGATTATTTACTTAAAATTGTGGCAAAGGATATGATAAGTTATAGGAATTTTATCATCGATTCATTAATGCAGAATGCTTCGATCAGCTTTGTTGAAACAAGTATGGTTATTGGAGTAGATAAAAGGACTGTTTATGTACCTATTGATGAGGACGAGTGAATAATTCCATAAATAAACATGAATAGAAGGCTATTCTAGGAGACTCGAATTGGATATGAAAACCATAAATCCTGAACACATAAAAGTTATTCTGGACATAATTAATCAGAGCCCTTACTTAAAACTCCTATCAATAAAAGTCAGTGAATTACAATCAGGCTATTGTAAGGTTGAGGTTGATCTGGGAAAGAAGCATCTCAATCCTTTCGGAGGAGCACATGGTGGAGTATATGCTTCCCTGATAGATACTGCTACATTCTGTGCAGTTTATTGTGACTTAAGAGAAAATATAAGTTTGATCACCATCGACCTTAAGGTGGACAATTTATCTTCTGCCAAAGAAGGAAAGTTAGTCGTGGAAGGGAAACAGATCAAGGTCGGGCGTAGCATTTGTTTATCTGAGGCGACAATTAAGGATATCCACGGCAAACTTCTAGCACATGGTACATCCAAGCAACTGATACTCGAAGGAATGCAATCAATTAGCCAAGCTGCAAGTATTATGGGATATCAATCATTGCCTCCAAAATTTTTATCTTGAAATTTTGGCAACTTTATTATTTTATATCCTGAAAATACCGGAACGT
Organism: Atribacter laminatus; assembly: GCF_015775515.1. NCBI lineage: Bacteria > Pseudomonadati > Atribacterota > Atribacteria > Atribacterales > Atribacteraceae > Atribacter > Atribacter laminatus. The sequence continues at coordinate 1,779,904 of NZ_CP065383.1, read as the reverse complement.
TTTTTAAGGTAATTCTTTTAGAGCAACTAACCAGAACCTCATCGTGGGCTTTCGCTCTCATCCTAACCTTCTCCCATCAAGAAAGAAGGAACTCTGACTCGTCGTTGCGAGGAACGAAGTGACGTGGCAATCTCATGAGTTCAATTTTTATTAATTCCTCTCCCTTTGGACAAAGGGAGATTAGAGGTATTCGATTGGTTTCCAAAAATTCAAATCCCCCTAACCCCCTTTTACTAAAGGGGGAAATTGATCGGTATATAAATATTTTCATTGTTATTTGGCGATGTTATGCAGCATGATGGTTTATCCTGAAAATATCCTCAAATGAATTCACCTGTTGAGGAGGTGTGCCTTTAATTCGTAGAATCTTCAAAATAACGGATTGGGTTGTTGATAATTATAAATTCTTAATAAATTCAATAGCCTGTTCCAACTCTACATCTTCACCTTGAGCTATGCGTAAGGCATTCTCGAGAGTCATCGGGATGCGAATCGAAGGAACAACTCCACCAATTCCACCACGGCTGTCTATCTGTACTTGCCGATCTTTATCGAGAGATTGTCCATAAGGCCAACGAATTTCAATTCCTCCGGGCATTTGTGCCCCACTCCCCACCAAACCAAACGATCCATTGGTTCCGTAAAAGCCCAGTGCTTCACCATTGGGTAAATTTGTAATTCCCATCGCCAAGCCTTCCCCTGAGCTGATACATTTTGAATTAATAATTACCACTATGGGACCACCGAAGAAGGGTTCGTCTGGTTCGATGTATAAACCCGGATCAGCAGGATTAACTTCTCGTGTTTCATCAGGACGTATTTCCCAGGAGCCGGAAAGAACATTGTAGCAACTTTGGTATTCATAAAAGGTTTTTTCGGTATAAAATGAAGCCAACATATCCGCTACCATCGAATCTAAACCACCTACATTATTACGGATATCGATTATTAAGCCTTTAACCTTCTTTTGATTAAATTCCTCAATAGCTACTTTAAATAAGCCCAATGTTGAAACAATTTCACCTGAATCCGTTAAATCAGCATCGAGCAAACCCCAGATCTTTAAATAGCCAATATTTCCATCCAGCATTTTCTTCTCTACCATCGATTCTGGTGGATTCTGGGGATTCTCTACCCCCAAGATCAATTCTCTTAATCCATCGGAAACCATCGTTGCAGGATAGGTCTTTTTTAAAGATTCACCATGATCATCATAAGCAACCAGTTTTGCCTTGATTATTTTTTCATCATTCAAATTTTTGAACGAAAGAGATAGTTTGGTACCAATTGGAGCCCGGGTGAGATATCTCACCCTTTGGTTCATACTATCCTCGTCGGTAGCCGAGTTGTTGTAAAAAATGGTTGACACTTCATTCAAAACTGCTTGAACCGGACAACCATTCCATTCTACCAATTCTGCTCCTGTCCTCATCCTTTGAGTATAAGCCTCACTGCTTTCATCAATCCAAATAACCACTATCTTTCCATCGGTTAATTTCACAATCGAAAATCCGAAACCACCTCCAATATAACGGTTATCAATTTCCGATAAAGAATTCATATGAACATGCCCATCAGGAATAGAATGGACATATTCTCTTAAGGTGAGGTAATAAGCTGTGAAATCATTCGATTCCTGGGATTGGTTTATTCGGGGTTTGAATTGGTTATAAAGAGCTGGCCAATCAATCTTCTTCCAGTCCATAAACCCATATTCACGAGAAAACTTGGTATGGAGTTTATCAAATGCTTCGCTCCAAGTCAGACTGCTAAAATCTTCTGACTCTGGTGCCTGAAATTTATCCTGCTGTTCATCTGCCAGTAAATTGACTGTTAATAAATACAGCGTACAAATAACAATTATTACCACCATAAATCTCTTCAACTTGGGATCCTCCTGTTTGCATCTCGTTATTTCATAATATATCGGTCTTTCTTGATTAAAAATTAATATAGAAAAGCTGATTTTTCTTTATCAAACTTATAAATGATTTAATTTAAGAACATTAATGAAATTTCGTTGATTCCTGGATAGATCCTCATACCATGTTGTGGCGCCATATGATGATTAAAAATACTTTTTATTAAAAACTTCACTACAAGTAGCTTAACTGTTCTTTGGTTGGACGACATGGCAATCACATTGCTTAATTTGTTATTCTAAGGAGCTTATTGTGCGACGTGAAAATCCTATCTTTTAAAAAGTTAGGAATCAAAAGGAAGAAAATGAGAATTGGGGTATAATTGTAACATCCACCTTTCATTCCTCACTAATCACAAATTTATTAGGAGGCTATCATGAAAAGTAAAAATCGGTTGTTATTGTTAGTAATATTCTTTTTAATGATTTTATTATTAGCCAATCCCTCAGCCAATGCCTGCAGCAGAGTGCTCTACCATGGACTGGAAGGAACGGTAATCACCGGCCGGACTATGGATTGGACAGAAGACATTGGAACCAATCTCTGGATCTTCCCAAGAGAAATGGAACAAGAAGGAAGAGTGGGACCCAATTCTTTTAAATGGACTTCTAAGTATGGGAGTGTTATTGCAACTGGATACGATATCTCCACTACCGATGGTATGAATGAGGAAGGCTTAGTAGCCAACGTGCTGTGGTTAGCCGAATCGGTATACCCTGAGTGGGATGGTCAAAAACCGGGTTTATGCTTAGCAGCATGGGCTCAATACGTATTAGATTCTTTTGCTACAGTTGAGGAAACCGTGGAAGCTTTGTCCAGAGAAGAATTTATTCTAGTTACCGCCGACATGCCAGGTCTTGATAAATTAGCGACCGTTCACTTGGCCGTTTCCGATTCTTTAGGTGATAGTGCTATCTTTGAATATGTTGACGGTAAATTGGTTATTCACCATGATTCTTCGTATCTGGTCATGACCAATTCTCCGACATATCAGCAGCAGCTCGCTCTGAATGAGTATTGGAAGGAAATTGGCGGGATGGTTGTGCTCCCTGGTACCAGTCGAGCTGCCGATCGATTTGCCCGGGCTTGGTTCTATATCAATGCCATTCCCAAAACCGCCGACATTCAGGTAGCAGTAGCTTCGGTATTTAGCGTGATTCGGAATGTGTCGGTACCTTTTGGTATCAGTACCCCTGATAAACCAAACATTTCTTCAACTCTATGGAGAACAGTCGCCGACCAAAAAAACAAGGTATATTACTTTGAATCTACTTTGACTCCCAATATTTTCTGGGTTCAACTGGATAAGATCGATTTCTCACCTTCGGCACCGGTTCGGAAGCTGGTTATCTCTCCGGAACATTTCTATGCTGGAGATACCGCTCAATTGTTTGTCGAAACCGAACCTTTTGATTTCTTGGGGCTGGAATAAACCTCACGTATTTCAAAGAAAGATCGTCACCATATTTTATGATTGATAATAAATCTTGAAGGTTGAACATTAAAAAAGCGACTGATATTTTTAGTAGTAAAATTTCACCTTAACTATCAGCCGCTTTTTTAATTTCTTGTAACAAAATTCAAGAATCAAGATCAAACTCTCAGGGAAGAGCATAAAGGAAGAATTGATTTTGATCCACCATTATGAGGAGCTCAACGTGGCAATCTCTATGCATCATCTTTATTGTTTTTTATCCCTTAGGCTAAGGGGAACCTGAGAGGGATTCAATTTTTTTAACTTTTTTAAATCTCCCTTCTCTCCACCTTGCCACTTTTTCTATTTCAATTCTCATCCTTAACTAATTTTCCCTTGACTTCTTCCTCTCCTTAGCGTTTTAAATTTTCCATCTTGATATCTCGACAACCTTTTAAAAATCAAGAATCGAGATCGGACATCAGGAGTTTATAGCAAACGTTTGTTATTATTATAATATTTGATTTATTTATAAAAAAAATATTTTAAAAAATTAAACAAAGAGGTAATTTGACAGGATAGCAAACGTTTGTTATATTTAGTTAATCCTGGTTTGTGGAGTGTAAAATGAGAGCTACAATAAAGGATATTGCCAAAGTATTAAATCTTTCTCCAAGTACCGTTTCGCGTGCACTTCGCGATTGCTCTTCGGTTTCAAAGAAAACCCGCGAAAAAATTCTTCATATAGCTCAATCAATGGATTATCAGCCAAATCTTACCGCTCGGGGTTTAGTTTCTGGAAGAACTCAAAACATCGGCGTTATTTTAAGCATTGAAACCAGAGATTACAGTTCTTTGCAAATATTTAATTCTATTGTAGTTAACGGAATATTTGAAGTGGCCGATGCAGCCAATTACAATCTGACCTTTGCCAAAGAATCAAAAAAACATCAAACTGGTGCGCTTCAACGAATTATTGATAATCGTGATGCAGACGGAGTATTGATTGTAAATGTAGTTAGTGAAGATATATTGGCAAAACTTACTATAAAAAATATCCCAGTTGTCCTTATTGATAATCATTTCGACAATCTTCAATCTTATGCTGTCAATAACAATGACCGTTTGGGAGCCTATCTTGGCACAAAGCATCTTTTATCTCTTGGGTATGAATCGATCGGTTTTATCGGTATTTCTGAACATGCATTTAATCGTGAATGTGAAATGGGTTATTTTCAAGCTCTTTTAGAATCTGAAATACGAACCGATCCAAATTTTTTAGCAAAGGGTAATGGAGATCTAGGGTCAGGTTATGATGCGATGATAAAATTGCTCAAAATAAATCGACCACCCCGAGGAGTTTTTGTTGTTAATGATGAAATGGCAATTGGTTCCATTAAAGCCATAAAAGACTATGGACTTTCCGTTCCCGAAGATATTGCCATTGTGGGAATGGACGGGATGCCGTTCATGGAATATTTTGATCCGCCCTTAACAACAGTGAAAATTGAAGTTGCTGAGCTCGGTCGAACTGCGCTTCAGATGCTTTTAGGACTAATTGAAGATAACTATAGTGGAAATCATCAGATTGCTATTTCGCCTCGCTTAATCATTCGCAAATCATGTGGTTATTATATTAATTCAACTTTAACTAAGTAAATAATAAACGCAATCTTAGCTAACAATTCTTTTAAAATATAAAAAAGGAGGTTTCATGTATGACTTTCGATGTTTGTTCTTTTGTTAAAAATCTTGAACCTATTGATCTCGAAAGAAAAATAACCAAGTCAGAATACGAATCCCGGATAAAGACTCTCCAAGACATATTGAACAATCGCGGAATTGATGTTGGCATAGCTTTTGGGAATGAACTGCGACCAGGCGATACTGGTTGGTTAACTGGTTATGATCCTCAAATCGAACCAACGGCAGCCGTAATTGGGGTAAAAGGATTATTTGTTTTGGGTGGACCTGAAGGTGAAGCTTATGCAAAAGAAACTATGATGGCTGGCACTTTCATCAATGTATTGGAGTTCAAAATACCAGAAGAAGATTACCCTGGATATGAATTTATGCCATTAAGTAAAATACTCATTGAAGCAGCAGGAATTGAACCAAAAAAAATTGGCATTCTCACACTGCCAAGTATCCTTCCATTAGAAATTTTTCATCTTCTTAAAAAAATTCCCAATGCTGAAATAATTGATGCCAGCGATATTCTTTTGGATTACCGATATCAGAAAAGCCCTCAAGAACTGGAAATGATGAGTATTGCTGCTCGAATTTCCACCTATGCCATGAAAGCGATGATTGCCGCTATTCGTCCCGGCATGAGAGAATTGGAAGTAGCTGCCTGTGCTGATTATGTAATGAAAGCAATGGGAGCTGACCGAGTAGGTATTAGTACCATTGTATGCTCTGGTTGGAGATCACCAAATGTCATTGGAAGAGCTTCGAACAAAGTTATCGAAGAAGGAGACATGATTGACCTGACGGTCAGTGCCAGATATGACGGTCTTGCCTCTTGCATGGGAAGAACAGTTATCGCCGGAAAAGCCCATCCAGACCAGTTAGAGTTTATTAATATTGCGATAAATGCATACGAAAAAGGGATTGAAGCTATTGCTTATGGTCAACCTGCAAGCGAAGTCGATCGTACAGTTCGCTCAATTCTTGATCCCCAGGGTTTATCCCCCTTATACAGCTTAGTCCATGGTATCGGTTGGACTGAAGCCATGGAAGGAAAAGGTGCCGCTACACAGCATTCAACCTGGAATTTCCCCAAAGGAATTGCTTTTATGCTTGATTTAGGAATATTTGGCCGTTCATTCAAAAGCCTTGATAAAAATCATCTGGGTCTTCGAATTGAAAATCCATTTATTATTGACCACGAAGGCAATACCAAGTGTTTAACTGTTGACCTTCCACTTAAATGTGAAGCAGGTAAAATTTATTAAGTCATTTGATCAATTACGAAAAATAAAGGGCAAAACTTAAATAAATAAGCTTTGCCCTCGAATAAAAGGAGGAAAAAAATGAAAAAGTATTTACTCGTTTGTTTAATTTCGTTGGCAATACTCACACTTTCATTTGTTGCGGTATCGCAAGAAAAAGAGATCAGTGTTCTTCTTACTGGTTCACCCCTTGCCGATGTTATGGAAACTCTTCAGGATGATTTTGAAAAAGAAACTGGTATCAAGGTTAAAGTTGAAATTGTTGGCTACGAGGATACACACACAAAAGGTATATTAGATCTTGTTTCCGGTACCAATAATTATGATCTCCTGATGGTTGATAACCCTTGGATTGCCGAATATGTCCAAACTGGCAACTTGTTAGAACTCGATGAATATATGTCAAAAGAGGATCCCGAATATTTAGCCGGTTTCGATAAGGCAGTTCTCGATGCTTATGGTTTATATGAGGGAAAATATTATGGATATCCAATCATGTTAACCACTACCATCCTCTTTTATCGAAGCGATCTTTTTGAACAATACGGAAAGAAAATTCCTGAAACCTGGGATGAATTTAATGAAATAGCAAAATTCTTCACTCAATCCTTTAACCCAGAATCTCCTGTCAAATATGGTATATCAACTGCTGGAGAAAGAGGAGATGGAGCTATAAGCTTATGGTTGCCTTGGTTGTGGGGATATGGAGGAAGTGTTTTTGATGAAGACTGGAATGTAACTCTGAACACACCTGAAGCATTAAAAGCACTTGAAGCATTTGTAGAGTCTGCTCAGTACTCAGCCCCAGGTTTTGGAACCAACTATTTCCCAGAACAAGTTGCTCATTTTACCAATGGAGAGATAGCCATGATGGAAAACTGGGATGCCTTTGCCGGTGATGTAGCTGACCCAGCTAAGAATCCCTTTGCAGAAAAAACTGCTTACGCGTCTATCCCAGGAAAATACCCACTTTTGGGTGGATGGGCACTTTCCATTAACAAAAATTCTAAAGATCTTGATTCAGCATATACCTTTTTGCGATGGGCATGTGGACCTGAAGTAACCAAAAAATCACTTGACGTATCCATTGCAACCCCCATCCGTATAGATGTTGCCCAGGATCCAGAAGTAAAAGCAGTAGTTCCTTGGGTTGACGTTGTTTATCAAGAATTTAAAAATATTCGAAAATATGCTGAAACCTATCAAGGCGGTCAAATTCTTATACCAGAAGCTGAATACCATGTTTTATTAGGAACCGCTATCAACGAAGCATTGACCGGCCAGCTATCTGCAAAAGATGCATTAGCTAAAGCACAAAAAGACATTGAAGATCTTCTCAAGAAACACGGCTATAAATAGAAATGAAAAGGAAGGCGGGGAAGTCTTTTCCCCGCCTGATACTCTATTAGTTAGGAGCAGAAAGGGGTGAAATATTTCGTATGATTAAAATGAAACCCAATTTAACTCCCTATTTTCTTCTTTTACCGGCACTAATTGTTCTCTTTGTTATCGTCATTTACCCTTTTCTATATTCTCTTTATACGAGTTTTCACTACTGGTATTTAGCATCCCCAAAACCACCGGTTTTCGTAGGATTAAAGAATTATATTGACATTCTTACCAGTAGTGAAATGCGTTTTTCTTTTTTTATTACCGTTCGGTTTTTTGTTATTTCAATCGCAATGCAAATGTTAATTGGTTTGGGTCTCGGATTCTTTTTAAATAACAAATATCTGCTTTGGCCAAAACTTTTCCGTTCTCTTTTTATCGTTCCTATGATGATAGCTCCGGCAGTCGTAGCTACGGTTTGGAGAATGATGTATCATCCGAGTTATGGGGTTCTAACTTATATAGCAAGCATGTTTGGTGTTAATGATATCGGTTGGATTCAAAAGCCTGGGATTGCTTTATACTCAATCAGCTTGGTTGAAATATGGCAATGGTCACCTTTTATAGCACTTATTACTCTCGCGGGATTACAAACCCTACCAGCTAGCATACTCGAAGCTGCTCGGGTCGATGGAGCAACAACATCACAATTATTTTGGAATGTTAAGCTTCCTCTGATGCGACCTTTCATTGCTTTAGCCTTTATTATGCGTTTTATCTTTAGCTTCCGAGTGTTTGAAAGCTTTCGAATCATTACCAAAGGCGGACCAGGCACCGCTACAGATGTTTTGATGCACAAACTCTATCTAAAAGGTTTTCAATATATGATGATCGGCGAAGCATCTGCTCTTGCCTTTCTTATCCTGGCTGTTATTTCCATCCTTGCCATGGCTTCCTTTACTTGGTTATTCCCCTCATTAAAACCAGGAGGTGAATTAAAATGAAAGGTGACCGATCAAAAACTTATTTAATAACCATATCAGCGATAGCTATTTTATTGATTTATTTGTTTCCGGTAATTTGGATGGCTGCTACATCATTTCGCTTTGACCAGGATGCCTGGAGTTATCCTCCAAAGATATTTTCTAAGTTCACATTGAGTCAATATGTTAATTTGTTTAAGACTCGACCAATTGGGATGTATTTTCGTAATAGCTTTTCTGTTACTACCATAAGCGTTCTTTTTTCCATGGTACTTGGTATTCCTGCCGCTTTTGCTCTGGCCAGGTTTAAAATTCGACGGAAAAAAGACATATCTTTTTGGTTACTGAGTCAGCTTATGCTTCCCCCAATTGCAGCCGTTGTTCCCTATTATCTTTTCATGAAACAGCTTGGTCTCCTCCAAACCAGAACTTCACTTATTTTAGTTTATAGTACTTTTAATATCCCATTTATTATCTGGATGATGACAACTTTTTTTGAAGGCTTACCAAGAGAAATCGAAGAAGCTGCTTTAATTGATGGGTGTTCAATTGGGAAACTTTTTTGGAGAGTTGTTATCCCTTTGTCGGTTAATGGCATAGCATCGGCTGTGCTCTTCTGTGTTATCACTTCCTGGAATGAATTTCTCTATGCTTTAACTTTAGCCGGTTTAGATAGCTATACTCTGCCAGTATCAGTTATGACTTTCTGGACCGACAAACACGTTTATTGGGGCCAAATTCTTGCCATTGGCATTTTGCAAGCAACTCCAATAGTTATTCTAGGCATACTCATTCAAAAGTTTATTATCAGCGGTCTTACCTTAGGGGCAGTAAAAGAATAAGATAACTTTAATCGAGAATGAGCCATTTCTTCAACTTGAAAACTCAAGAATCAAGACCAAGCCTCATTAGTTTATTCCTCAATTCCACAGCTTTTTATAAATGAATGAGGTAAGACTAAACTCTAATAATTCGTTATTCACATTTTTACGAATGATCTCATGCTACCTACCATTAGAATGGTCTTTTAATTTATAAAGGAAAATTTGAGTGTTATAATAAAGCAAAATTAAGTCTTTTTTTCTGTCTTGAAATGGGAAATCTGTCTCGAAAAGACCGTCTTGGAAAAGGATTCGAAGCTAAAGATTGTCGGAGGTTTTTTTTCATTAATTCGACAGAGAAGCCGGAGGAATTGTCTATTACCGTGTACACAAATACTCATGACCAACGAGACACCAGTCACAAAAAAAAGAGTTCGACATATCGTTTTCATGACCTTTTTGTCAAGGAAGTTTGGGCAATAAATTACTTTCGCATTCAGCTTATTATAAAATTTCTTATTGCGATTTTTGCCGCTCTTTTACTTTTTGACGTGGTCTTCGACCAATACCCCGTGCTCTTTTTCATTCACCTATCAGCAATTGGATGTTCGTTGCTGTACTGGGGAATGACAGCGCTGGCAAAGAAGAAGAGGCTCAATGATTCGATCCATTGGCAGATGGCTTTTGTCCTTTCTTACTGCTTTCTGATTGTAACGGCGCTCGGTTTTACTGCTCTTTTCTATTATGTCAAAGATCTCATAATCTACATATTGCCTGTCTTTGCCGTGGGATTGTTTGTCCTATTGAGCCCAAAGCACTCATTCATATTTCTCGCTACAACTCATTCGGTTTTTGTTATAGCCTCCATTCTTGGAAACTCTGATACCTACCTCATGGTGAGGAACATAGCGAATTCATCCATCGCAGTCATCTTGGTTTTGGTTTTTATGAGATTAACCTTCCAAATGAAACAGCATGAATTTGAACAACGGATCATCATTGAAGAACGCACCGCTGAACTGGAAACAATCAACCAAAGGTTGCACGAGCTGGCCGCGACCGATGAATTGACCGGCCTTCCAAATCGCAGGGTTTTTATGCAATCCCTCGAACGAGAAATGGAACGTGCACATCGCTATAAACAATCCTTTTCCGTTATGTTCTTGGATCTGGATAACTTCAAGCATATCAATGATACGCTGGGTCATTCCGCGAGAGATGCGGCTTTAAGACAGTTTGCGTCCGTATTAAAAAGCAGCTTGCGTGATTCAGATATGCCGGGACGCATGGGTGGTGAAGAGTTTGGAATTATCCTTCCCAACACAGATCTTAAAAATGGAGCTCTTTTAGCTGAAAGACTAAGGCAAAATGTGGAAAAAAGTACCGTCCTTTACCAGGGTAAGAAGATAACGTTCACCGCAAGTATTGGTGTGGCAGCGTACAGCGAGGAGATATCCAACATTGACGAATTATTGAGGAAAGTGGATGAAGCTCTGTATGAAGCCAAAGCAGAAGGGAGAAACTGCATCGTTCAAAAAGCCTAACCGGATTTATTTACACTGTACTCTGGAAGCCTATTCCGCCTGCGACCGAAATCCCCCTTATACTTTAACCCTTCCCGAAGAAACGATTGTATATCCTCCGCCAGAAAGCCGACTTTCAATAGACAGGGGGCATGTCATTCTGTAATTTATTACCTTCTTCTTCTTCTTTTTCTCCCCCTCGCCCCCCTCAGCACATTACGCTAATACTCGCCCTCTCTCCCCCTCATTCTCTGAGGTCGTGAGGATCTCATCTGACACCGTAGGTGTCATCCTGAGCGGTGCTTTACCGCGTGAGGACTCATCCTTTAGTCCTTTTCCTAATTCCCCAATTCCATAGCTTTAAATATTCAAGAATCAAGACCTGTCCCCAGTATTTGCAAAGGTCTATGATAAAATATAAATTAGAAAAAACATTTGATCTTGGAGGAAAACATGAAATCGAAAGAGGTCATAAAACAATTTATTGTTGACGATCATGGTAAAAAGAAAGCCATTATTTTACCAATTGGTGAATATAATGAATTATTGGAAGACCTTCATGATTTAGCTGTAGTAGCCGAAAGGAGAGACGAATCAATTCTATCTCACGATGAAGTATATAAAAACTTGAAAAACAATGGTCTTATATAAAATTTTATGGAAAAAGTCTGCTGAAAAAGATCTCAAAAACATTCCCCATAAACTTATTAATCGGATCATTGAGGTTATTGATAGCTTATCAAAAAATCCACTTCCACCTCGAGTTCGGAAGATAACTGGTTCTGTAAACCTTTATCGATTAAGAATTGGAGATTATCGTATTATATATGAAGTAAACAGTAATATAAAAAATGTAATGATAATCTATATCCGAAACCGTAAAGATGTTTACAAATAGAGATTGTTTTAAATCCCTCGTCCATTATGGTTCTTTCCTCCTGAAAATCTCTTCTTACGCCCAAAGCGTCATCCAGAGCCCAATCTCCTTCTTCTTTTTCGCCCCCCTCGCCCCCTCTCGCCCTCTCCCCCTCATTCTTTGAGGTCGTGAGGATCTCATCTGACACCTTAGGTGTCATCCTGAGCGGTGCCTTCCCGCGTGAGGATCTCATCTTTTAGCTATTTTCTTTCCCTAATTCCCAGGTATCACTGTTTTTTTAAAATTCCAGAATCAAGAATTAACCACCAGGACGCCTAAGATTTGTAACTCCAAAGAATCTTCATAAATATCAAACCAAGAAGTTATTATTTATACTAGGAATCTAAAAAATAAGGGTTAGTATAAAAGATTAAAATTCGCGGATAAGAAGGGATTTATTTATTCTTTATGATACGAACTCCACTTTCACTAACCACTACAAAAGCATCAGAAAGATCGTCACTATATTTTTCAAACAAATTTGTAAGAACAGCTACTTTATTAGATGACCTTTCATCTTCTAAGCGAAGTAAAATAATACCACAATGCTTTTTCTTTTTACGAATTACCATATCTCCAAAATCTTTATCATTGGTTATCAGAATCCGTTTTTCACGAACCGCCTTTTGAAGTACCTGCTGATCAGCTATGCCTCGGTTGGTATCATATATTGAAATCACATCATGGTTTAGATTTTGAAGCCATCGGGCTACAACAGGACCAACGCATTCATCCAGAAGAAAACGCACTCATCCAACCTCTAATTGAATAGGAATAAATTCAGTTGTTTCCAAAGCTTTGGAAGCAAAGAATAAGCAGGCAAAAATATCCTCTTTGGTTAAGCTTGGATATTCCTCAATGATCTCATTTATCGTTGTACCATGAGCAAGAAGACCTAAGATAAATTGGACGGTTAGGCGAGTACCACGAATTACGGGTTTACCCATCATTACCTTTGGGTTGATAACGATATGATCTCGCCAAAGATCATTTTCCATAGTATTACATTCTCCTTATTAATTATTCTCAACCCTATCTCAAATGGAAACAACTTTGATATCGAAAATAATAACTAAAACTTAAAATTAAATATTTTTTATTAACTTCATGAATGAATACTGATCTCGGCTTCAATATCAATGCTGATATTTCCCAGTTTTGGAATAGGAAGTTCTTTTTTTATACTCAAGATTATCCATCCCTCAATAGTATCTCTGAGGTTTTTGCGGTATTCCTCTAAAGTATTGCCTGAAGCCTATATCCCAGGTAGTTCTTTAACTTCCCCATAAAATGGCTCTTCATCTTCAATAATACCATAGTGAGCTTAGTTAAGGACTTTTTCTATATATTCAATAAGCACTTCTTTAAATCCTTCAAATACACATCTTTCGTTTATTCTATCATATTTTTGTTTTTTCTATTGATAATGAGAGGATTGAACTGTAAGTAACAATCATTCTTCCATTCAGAGATAAGAAATAACAGAACAGTATTGCCCTTCTCAAGGATTCGCTTTTTGAAGCCACAAGGATTTCATCTGACTCCTAAAGCGTCATCCTTAGCTCGTTCTCCTTCTTCTTTTTCGCCCCCTCGCCCCCTCAGCGCATTTCACTAATACTCTCCGCCTCATTCTCTGAAGTTGTGTATATCTCATCTGACACCGTAGGTGTCATCCTGAGCGGTGCCTAACCGCGTGAGGATCTCATCCTTAAGCCTTTTTCCCAATTCCCCAACTCCATAGCTTTTTTAAAATTCAAGAATCAAGACCTGAACATCCCACTACAAATTTCAAGCCATTTTTAAAATATTTCTCTCGTTTTCTTCTCGGATTTCATAGAAGCGCTTTTCTTTTATGAGTGACCAAATAACCCTCACCAGATGTCTCCCCAGTGATCGGATAGCCTGATTATGCTTTTTCCCTTCTAATCGTTTTTTCTCATAGTATCGCTTTGATTCTTCGACTTGCCAAGAATGATGAGCCACCGCAACCATCATTGCTGCTTTAGTTCGAGTATTCACTGATTTGGCAACTTTACAGCCTTCTTTTTTCCCTGAACTATTATCAAGTGGTGCCATTCCTAGGTACAAAGCTAAGCTCATATCTTGCGGAAAACGACTGAGATCGTCAATTTCACCAGCTAGTTCAGCTGAAGAAATTGGTCCAAAACCAGGAATACTTCCGATGGTTCTAGCCAGATCTGATTGTTCGCAGAGAGGCTCGAATTCGTTTTCAATGGTTGCAATGGCTTCCATAAGCGCTAGTATGCGTTTGGCATCCTCAATGATCATGGAACTGACCAAGTCAACATCAATAGAAAAATGAGCTTCTTTTTGCCAGGAAGCGATTACTGCAGCATACTTTTTCCCGACTCCTTTAATCTTGAGGAGACTCTCTTTCCGCATGGTAGCGAGACTTCGCAGTGAAGGACGGCAGGTGAGAAAATGGAGATACCAGCGACTATCAACATTTTTCACCAAATCAACTAACCCCGGAGCGACTGATTGCAAGGAGAGCCTTGCATTCGATTCTGGATGCTGATCTTTTCATTCACCAACTGTCGACGTCGTCGAGTGAGCCGTTTGAGGGTCTGATTCACTCCGTTTCCTGGTTTGATTTTGAGTGATGGCTCAACGCTCTCCTTGGAAAGAAGGAGCAATCCGCATGAACTCGACAATCTTTTAGGGCACAATCACATCAGTTTTTGCAGGACCTTAAGAACAGCTCTTTGAATCGAGCCAGTTTTAAATTATTGATGTTATACAGGATATAGCCTTTCTGTTGAATCAATTGATCAAGAGGTCGAGCATACCCATTAAACCCTTCCATTCCGATTATGACTGGACATTTCAAAGTTGATTCATAATGATTAATTTCAGAAAAAAGAGAGTTAAAACCACTGGCATTATGAGAAATCCCAAATTCTTTAAAGATGTGTGCCATTTGATTCTGCAATGGCAACCTGATGTGAATGACATCCAACATCGATGCCAACCAGAAGGTGTTCGTTCATGAGCGGAGCCTCCAAGCTTGATATATTGAGGATGTATTCTTTATTGTCCCACATCGCGTCTATTAACAGAGCCACAGTCACACGACCGGCACCATCCCAGCAGATGTTACGGGACAATAAAAAAACGAGGGCGGCATTTCAGAGTCGAGTGAACCCAGTTTCCTGGATAACGAACCCCAACAGCCACACCCCCGTCTCAAATAGCATAGCATATTTTATCCGGGGATGCCTCGTTATCCTCTCAAAATTGTATGATAGTTATCCTCTCAAAATTGTATGATAGACCCTCAGGATGTGCCTAACCGCGTGAGGATCTCATCCTTAAGCCTTTTTCCCAATTCCCCAACTCCATAGCTTTTTTAAAATTCAAGAATCAAGACCTGACCCTCAGGATCTGCTCTTCTCATCAACACAATCCGTCATTGCGAGGAACGGAGTGACGTGGCAATCTCATAAGATTATTCTTTATTAACTTCTTTTCCCTAAGACAACCATAACCCTGGACCCTCGTTTTATGAGGACATGAGGAAATCATTTTGTGTCTTTTCTCAGTTCCACAGAGAATTCCTGGAGTTCTAGTCTTGATTCTTGAATGAATATTAGTCTGTGGAATTGGGGATTTGGTAAGGGAGAGATTCTCGTGTTGCATAATACGCTCCTTAGAAAGACTGATTAAATCCCTTAAAGTTATGGTCTTGATGTTTGATCTTGACTGGTTTTCTATGAAAAATTATTCAAAAGAAAAAATTTGCCTGAGCTGAGTATTTACTTTAAATTCCCTTTGGGTAAAATGTTTAAGAATTATGAGATTAGAATGAGGGCGAATAATATTGATCGAATATAATTACCTTTTCAGTATTGTCTGTCTTGTTACTGCCACTCTTGCCATTACTTTGAGTTTCTTATCTTTCTGGTTTTCTCGATTCACGCCCCATGCACGACCTTTGGGGTTTCTGCTTCTTTTTTCAGGTATTTATGCCTTTGGATATGCTTTTGAAATCATGAAAGCCGACCCTGAGTGGTTTTTTTTATGGCTTCGTGTGGAATATTTTGGACTTTCTTTTATAGCCGGATCTTTTCTCTGGTTAAGCATTGAGTTCACTGGAAGCTTTAAAACCCATAAACCTGTGATTCTCGTTGTTCTTGTTGGAGTATCTCTTTTTTTTCTCATTGTGGTCTTAACCAACAATTTCCACCATCTTTACTACTCTTCTATCGAAGTCGATTATCGCGGTCTTTTTCCAACCGCTGCTTTAGGAAGGGGTATCTTTTACATCCTTAACATCCTATGGTTTATCGTTTCATTTCTGCTAAGCTTCATTCTATGTTTACATCACTTTTTTCAAACCACAGCTATTCTTCGGAAACGAGCTCTTGCTATGGTCATTGCGGTAATTGTATGTCTTGTCAATTATCTTATTTATATTTTAAAGGTAATCCCCTGGAGCTTAGATATCGGCCCCTTGATTATATCCATTAATGGATTTATCTTGAGTATCGCCATTACCCGATTAGCATTTCTCAACATCTCTCCCATTGCCCGAGAGCAAGTATTTGAAAGCATGCAGGATGGAGTGGCGGTAACTGACCCTCAAGGAAGAATTCTTGATTTTAACGTTGCAGCGCATCATATATTTCCTAATCTTATCCAAGAAAACATTGGACACCATTTGCCCACTTTAGTCCCAGAATTAAAACCCTATCTCTCAACAGAAAACATCTCGAGATATAATCCACTTTCAATTCAAAAAGATGATGCCGTTCTATTTTATGAAGCAAGAAAGATTTCAATTAAAAATAAACAAAACAAAAAGATTGGAATGGCTTTATATATTCGAGAATTTACAGAACAATATAAACTGCTTCAAAAATTACACGAATATGCTGAAAAAGATTGGTTAACTGGTATTTGGAATCGAAGGAAATGGATGAATCTTGCTAAGACCGAACTTAAACGGGCAAAACGCTATGGCAGACCTTTGACTATTGCCTATCTAGATATTGATCATTTTAAATTAGTCAACGATAATTTAGGACACGAGGGAGGAGATACGGTTCTCATTCAATTGGTGAAAAATATTTCATCACAATTGAGAGAAAATGACATTTTCGGTCGAATAGGCGGAGAAGAGTTTATCATTCTCTTCCCTGAGTTGGATAAGGAAAAAGCTCAAATGGTAACTCAACGCCTTCTTATGACTGTATGTCAGGAAGAAATCATTGCCTGTGAACAAAAAGTGAAAGTGACCATCAGCATTGGTGCTACCTTCTGGGATGGAGATAAAAAGGAATCACTGGAAGAACTCATTCAAAAGGCCGATAAAGCTCTCTATATGTCAAAAGCTGCCGGTCGAAACCGGGCTACTTTTATTTAGGATGAGATTCAATTTTGGAAAAACGGTGAAAACGAGTGGTGAGTTGTGAGGAGTAAAAATAATCACCCTCATCCTGACCTTCTCCCATCAAGGAAGAAGGAATTATAATGATGAGTTATCCTGAGCGGTGATAATATAAAAAGCCCCCGGGGAATCAATGAAAACAGGCGCTTTTGAGTGTTTTAAATTATCCAGCCAATAAACAAATGACTTCAGCTCAAATTGCTGATTGGTGACTACCAGACTTCCTGACCACCATTAAAATGAGCGGTAAAAATCTTTTGAGGATCAGTCGTTTCTTCCACATTTGGTAATGGATGGTTACTTAGCTTTCCATAGCCAACTGGTACATAAAAAGTGAACTGTAGAGGCTTCGCTCCCTTGGAAAGAGCAGCATAATATTTGGTTAATGCGTTTGGATCGGTTGTCCCTTCATCACGGTTTCCGGTATACCCACCTGAGTTGAAAGCTTTATCTGCATACTGAAAAGCCTTCCCATAAATCGACCAAAGACTGGCATCATCATGACATCCGATTGAGTTCCAGGCATACCGGCTGTCTTAATGGCAATGTATTCACCGTTTTTATCCTTCACCGGCAGATTGGTCTTTTCATCAATTTTGAGCATCCAAGGACAATGAGGTAATTTTCCTTTATAGGTTGGCAAAGTTTGAGCTGGATAGGAATATTTCCAGGTCTCAGCGTTTTTGTCACCCTCAAAGGCACAGAGGGTTGGATAAAGACCGATGCCCAGGTTTTTAATGGCGTTGGTTAAAAGGTCTTGAGCATGGATCTTGTGCTTGGGTACATTAACTAAAACACAGCCAGGATAATTTCGCAGGTCTTCAGCATTATCTAGATCACCTCCTATGATTACTTTATGAAGAGTGATCTCTTTGAAATTGGCACCATTGGGAACAACGACTGTTCTTCCTCTCGATGGGTCATTATGGATTTTATTTAAATCATAGACCATTAACTTATCTTTGGCTTGTCCTGGTGGGAGATAATTTCCGGTAACACTGTCCTCAAATCCCTTCATGGGGTCGTCTTGATGAGAAGAAGGATGACGGTCGGCAAGATACTTTCTGACAAAATAAAACCCCCAGCCACCATATATATCAAAGATTTTTCCTTCAAATAATGCCTCAGTGGTCATCGTTTGTCCAAATGTCTTCCCAAATAGTTCGGCAACGAGAAAAGTTGATGTTGAGGCTTCTCCTAATGCCATTTGGTAGTAGTGAATATTGAGCTTATCGTGGAACCACCGCATCAAAGCAGCAATCAAGGACCATTCAGTAGCTATGATAGCTGCGGTACCTTTCACCATGGGTGGTCGGATCGATGACTAAAGGGGCGACAATATTGGGTTTGAATAATAATCTCTTTCCATGTTTTATCTGCGACTGAACTTCCTTGCCAAAGCCAGTTTCCTTGTCCAGTTTACCCAAGGAAAAATCGAGATTGGAATAAATGTAGTCAATCTTATTAGTTATTTCCTGCCAAGCATTTTGATCGTTTTGGTCGATAACTTTTTGTAATAATACAGGAATCTCGGCATAGGCTTTTGAGACTTCCATTCTGACTCCGGAAACTGGTGAACCTTCTAAATCAATCTTTTTCTTCCCTATGGGAGTATCAATAACCAGATTTTCTAAGTCTAATTCAGAAAAATTTTTCATCTTACCTCCTCCTTCTCAATGTTTAATATTTTGCTATTCATGCTGATAAGAATTGACTCCAATATTATTTGGTAGCACCAGATGAGGGTGAAAGACCAAAATTCGGCATGCCATGGCATGCCTCTACATTAAGTGGGTGCAATAATACGCTCCAATGATTATAAATTTTTATAGAGTTTTAATGTATCAAGACTATTAGTTTTAAAAAACACTCTTGCTACTTGGTTTGCCTGATGATAATGAAAATATTAGTTAAATCTTCTTTACCAGGGATACAGCGACCTGGCAATCTCACCCACCATCTCCTTCATTCTGAGGAGTCCGGTAACTTTTACTGGACGACGTGAGAATCTCATCCTTTAAAGCATTTATTAAGGAGAAAAAATTAAAAGATGAGATCCTCACGGCTTCGAAAAACGAAGCCTCAGGATGACGGATCTCTCATGTCTGCTTTTTGGCTGATCATCTTATCCAAAGTCAGAAGAATTGACATCAAATACATAAGAACACATCCGTTGGCAAATAGAACCACACCAACAACTAGCCCCGGAAGGAGACGAGAAGCCAGCATAGATGATCCGAATAGAATCGATAGAAAACCCATAATTAATTGAGTAACAAATAGCTTCTGTAAGATTGGAGTAACTTGACCACCTGACTTTTGTGTTTTTTTTAGCCGAGGTAATAGTGTTTTCACTAAGGTTATAAAACCACCGAGAATATTCAATACTCCGATAAGAATTGTCAACGGTTTCACCAGAATTCCTGGAATGATACTGGATATAATTCCCAATGCTGCAAATAAAAGCCCAAATATTATCATCAACCAGCTCCGGGGAAAAGGACCAATGGGGGTGCTACCTAATGCCAGCATTTGGATAGAAAAAATGACCATTAGCAACCCCAGTTGGGCGCTCCCCGAGAAAGGAAGTTGACCTAAATTGACTGGTATCAGTAGTATTCCCAAAAGCAGCATGAAAACACCAGTTATCAAAAGCATCATTTTATCAATAGAAAGTTCAACTGTCCCCAAGTTGGTGTTTTCCGCTTCCGGATAAGTCAGGTAGATTTTCTGAAGAACCAAAGCCAGATAAATAATAGCTATTCCAAAAATCAAACCAACCACAGCGGTCATCGTAGTGGTGAGCAAGCTTTGCACTAAAATAAGGAAACCAATCAATATTGATAACACATAGACAGCTCCGCATCCAACAATAAGGTGTTTAAAAATGCCTCCATACTTTACCCAAGTACGGAGTTTTTCTTGGGAAAGAAACATCTGAAGAAGTAGGAGAAAACCTCCCGGAGCAAAGCAAATAAAAAGGAGGATGCGGGGTATTTGGCTTAAAAGGTCAGGAATAAAACAGGTCACGATGCCGATTGCCGCTATAACCACACCAATAACAATTAAAGGTTTTGATCGGCTCATATCACCAAAGGGGGTTTTCCCCAAGGTCACTATTTGCAAGGCAAAGATGAACAGGAGCAATCCGTACAATCCATTTTCATAATAAGGAAGTGCTCCGGTCGACACTGGAAAAAGCAATATTCCAGTAACCAGCATCATCAAACCGGCAATCAACAGAATCGCCACTTCCAGGGGAAGATCTGCCTTGTTGAATATCCGATTTATAGGCATGTCTGTTTACCCAACCTAATAGTAGGTGCCCTTGGTTCGATAATTCTCTCGGCGTTCGGCAGCTAAATTACGAATTTTCTTTTCAAATTCCGGGCGACTTTCCCTATAAAGTCTATCAAAATCTCGCATTTGTTGAGGAAAGACTATGACTATCGATTTTTTTTCGAGTTCCTGAAAAATATAGTCCACCGCTTCGTCAACACTAATTGAATCTGGTGGCGGTGTCGTGTTTCCAAAAATAGCTGTTCTGACGTTCCCGGGACAAAAAACACTAAAATTTAATCCTTCCTCTTCCAACTCATATTGCAAGCTCTCGGTCATGGATATCACTGCGCTTTTGCTTGCAGCATAAACCGCTTGGTAAGGAACCGGTATTCTCCCGGTAATAGAAGCAGTGTTAACGATGTGTCCAAACCCCTGCTCCCGCATGATGGGTATCGCCGTATAGGTACCATAGACAATACCCATGAAATTTAAATCTATAACAAATTTCCAGATTTCAAAGGTCACTTTTTCCGTTGGAATTGTGATACCCACTCCAGCGTTGTTGAACACAAAATCAAGATGACCATCAAAGGCTTTAGCAGCATGAATCAGTTTCTCAACTTGCTCCAGCTTGGTTACATCGGTGAGTTGAGGGCTGACTTTTCCGGGGTATTTTTGGTTTAAACGTCCGGA
Organism: Atribacter laminatus; assembly: GCF_015775515.1. Lineage (NCBI taxonomy): Bacteria > Pseudomonadati > Atribacterota > Atribacteria > Atribacterales > Atribacteraceae > Atribacter > Atribacter laminatus. Next base: position 1,758,657 of record NZ_CP065383.1, on the reverse strand, counting down.
TTCTTTGACGAGATTCTCTTCGTTCACATCACCCATGAATACTGCCTTTGCTCCTCTTGCCAGCAAATGTTCGGTGAGTCCCAAACCGATACCTGATGCCGCTCCGGTGACCACTGCTACTTTATTTTCAAAATATTCGCTCATGTTTCTCCCTCCTTTAGGGTAGAATTTTCGAATCGCCTACGTTGAGACTGGCTGAGCACTTTAACATCATAGCGTTGGTATACTTCACTATTGGCAAATCTGCCAAAGCCTTGATGATATGACTCTGTAAAGGATGTTGCTCCGGGGTCAGCGTCGTCCATTGGAGACTACCTTCACCGAACCAAGCTTGTTTTATGTTCATTTCCTGCGGGTAAAGGGTAGCGTGACTCAAAGTCGCTCCTCCCTTTCCAAGATTGGGTAAATAACGCCAGCCAAATAGGTTGACTTTGGGATTTTCGTTTAGTTTCTCAATATCTTTTGACGATACTTCATCCTGTTGATTAAAATCAATTTTAAGAAAAGTGCAGCTTTCATAACTGGCATTTGTAAACCAATGATTTTCGACACGACGTTCGTTGGCGATGTCAGCAAAAATCTTGGGAACACCATCCTCCTCTCGCCCTCCGATGATGGGGCAAGTTTTATTTTCCCATACCACCAGGGCATAATCACCAGAAAGCCCTTCAGAATTCCCCATATATGTAACCGGAGCAGAAACTTGTATCAGCCGATATTCGCCCCCCGCCATCCAAACCACATCTCGACAGTTGGTATACTGGACGCTTACTATCGGTTCTCGAAGTTCAAAATCTTCGGGTATGTATTGGAGTAACGCTTTTTGGTCGGTTTCATATTGGACGGAGACACCTAACATATCTCCATACACTGCTCTTATTGGATAAAAGGGCGATCCTCCAAAATGAGCTGGCATTTTGTAAATAAAATCGTCTTGAAACTTAAATTTTCCTCTCATGTTACACCTCCCTTAAAAATATTTTTCTTATTATAACTAACTTCATACCACATAATTTATCTTTATGCCATATATGGAACCTAATGACAATGAAAATAGTTGCCCCTCCTCACTCTGGACCGTCTCCCACTAAGGGGCGAGGAAAAAAGAACAAAAGAATTCAGAGTTCCTTCTCCCTTGATGGGAGAAGGTGAAGATGAGGGTGAAAGCCCAGATTCGACATGCCATGGCATGTCGCTACATTAATCGGGCGCAATAAATCAAACCCCTACATTTTAAATTCTTTTGTACTGTCTTGATTTATCACGCCCGTATATTTTCATGATTTATTTTCATGCCATGTTACATCATTTGATGATAATGAATGAATATGCCGATCAATTTCCCCCTTTAGAAAAGGGGTATGAGGGGTTTGTATTCTGCTCCGTCATTCAGGCTGTGTCATAATCTCTTTCATACACCAAGAAGAGTTTGAAAGTGGAAGATATATTCTATTTATCTTCAGTTTTTTGGTTATCTATTCCCAATATTACTGTAAAATATTAACCTAAGTGGTGGTAAAAAATTTACAGAATAATTGTGACACAGTCTGATTGCGAGGAACGTCCTGTGCGACGTGGCAATCTCATCCCCCTGCTCCGTCATTGCGAGGAGCGCAGCGACGTGGCAATCTCATTTAGTATTTTTTTATAATAATGAAAAGATGAGATCCTCACGCCCTCAAAAAGCGAGGGCTCAGGATGACGGCATTTTTAAGCGTTAGTTGGTTTTCAGGATATACCTTCATGCTGCTTATGCAGCACCACATGAGGATGAAAATGCCTTCCCAGGAATCGTTTCCCCCTTTAGCAAAGGGGGTTAGGGGGATTTGAGTTTTTTTCCTGCTCGGTCATTGCGAGGAGCGTCTTGTGCGACGTGGCAATCTCTACCATCCACTTAGTCATTCTGAGGAGTCCGGTGTTTTTGCCGGACGACGTAAGAATCTCATCATTTAAAGTATTTATGAAGAAAAAACTTAAAAGATGAGATCCTCACGCCCTCAAAAAGCGAGGGCTCAGGATGACCGATTAAAGGCACACCCCCCTTTATCCCCCCTCAATGGGGGAATTTATAAGATGGTATTTTCAGGGTAGAACACAAGAATATCGAGGATTGTATTAATCCTGTATTTCCTGACGAATACGTTTAAATTCCTTGTCAAGAAGTCGAAAAGCCTTAACCACATCGGGGTCAAAATGTCTCCCACTTTCTCGATAAATCATTTGAATTGTTTCTTCATGGCTAAAAGCCTCTCGATAGCAACGGATTGAAGTCAAAGCATCGTAGTAGTCAGCCAGAGCAATTATCCGAGCACTTAGTGGTATATCCTTCCCAACCAGACCTTCGGGATAACCAGTTCCATCCCATTTCTCATGATGATATCGAGCTAGTTCGACACCCATTTGTAAAAATTGATTCTCGGGAAAATATTTTAAAACCTCAGCCAAAGTATCGGCGCCATAAATGCTGTGCTTTTTGATTTCTTCATATTCTACTGGGGTCACTTTCCCAGGTTTTAATAAAATGGCATCAGGTACTCCTACTTTCCCAATGTCATGAAGACAGGCAGCTTGATAAAGGTTGTCTATAAAAGATGGAGTTAAAATATCCTCATATAATCCCATTTCCCGCATTTGAAGGGCAAGTTTTTTAGTAAAAATGCGGACCCTCTCAAAGTGCTGACCGGTTCCCTTGTCCCGCGATTCTGCCAACTTTGCCAGGGCAAAAATGGTTGCCATTTGAGATGCAGTAATAATTTCAACCTGTTTTGTGACAATTTCTTCCAATTGTTTATTGTGATAAACCAGCTCTTCTCGGAGTTTTTTAAGGTGTATATGAGCCCAAACCCGTGCCAAAACTTCTTGTTCTTGGAAGGGTTTGGAAACATAATCAACCCCTCCAGCTTGAAAAGCCTTCACTTTATCATCAGTTCCTTGTTATCCACTAATAAAAATAATAGGGATATTCTGGAGCCGTTCATCTTGCATAAATCGTTGGCACACCTCAAACCCCGACATCTCCGGCATCTGGATATCTAAAAGAACTAAATCAGGAGGGTCAACAACTGCTACTTCAAAAGCCTTTTTACCGCTGTCAACTGGTCTTGGTACCAGTCCGCCCCGTTTTAAGAGAGTACTGAGCAGTCGAAGATTATCGTGGGCATCATCAACCACCAAAACATTCCCAACATTCATTTCAACCATCTGACTTTTCTCCCCCTCCTTTTTCATCGATTAAATCTAAAATTCCATCGTAATTATATTCATCAACTAATTGATAAAGTATTTCGGCTAAATTGGTATCTATGGAATGGATTTTCTCAATGATTTGAACTAAATCGTCGTATCGTGCGGCTAATGTAGCTTGTCGCAGATCTTTATAGATTTTTATCGGAAGAAGCTGTAATTTTTTTAGAGGAATAACTCTGTTATTTCTGGTTTTATGAGTTATTATCATCTTCTCATTTTTTTCAATTTTTGAAGGTATGACACCATCTAACACTTCCCTCACTTTATGAGTAAGATCGGCGGCACTGAAGGGTTTACCGATATTGAGATTACCTGATCATGATCAATCTCATTATTTTGTACGGCACTATCGGCAAAACCCGACATAAAGATGACTTTGATATGAGGGAATAGCTTTAAAAGATGTTGGGAAAATTTTTCACCACTCATCTCAGGCATAACGATATCGGTAAGCACCAATTGTACTCGTCTTTCATCCTGATTCAATATTTTAAGAGCTTCTGAACCACTTGCTGCTGATAATACGGTATAACCGACATTACTCAGAATTTTCTTCACTAGATTTCGAACTGATTGTTCATCATCCACAACCAGAACGGTTTCAGTCCCTCTTGGATTTTTGCTCTCCACTGGTACTGTGGGTTTATGAATGATTTTTTGAAGAGTTTCCCGCCTTAAATAAATTTTAAAAGTAGTTCCTTCTCCCGGTTCGCTGTAAACCCAGACATGTCCTTTATTTTGTTTAACAATACCATAAACCGTGGAAAGCCCAAGGCCGGTCCCTTTGGTTTTAGTAGTAAAAAATGGTTCGAATATTTTCAACTTGGTTTGTTCATCCATACCGCTTCCCGTATCAGAGATGCTGAGCATGACATATTGCCCAGGGAGGACATCAATATGCTGGGATACGTATTTTTCATCAAGCTCAACGTTTGAAGTTTCAATAATGAGTTTTCCTCCATTGGGCATTGCATCACGGGCATTAACAACTAAATTCATAATGACCTGTTCTAATTGGTTGGGATCAGCCAAGGTTAGCCACAGGTCGGGAGAGAGAATTTGCATCAGTCCAATATTTTCTCCAATAACTTGCCTCACCATCTTTTCCATCCCAACAATAATTTGATTGAGACTAATTTGTCCGGGATTGACAACCTGTTTACGGCTAAGGGTGAGTAATTGCTGAGTGAGCGCTGTCGCCCTTTCGGTAGCCTTTCGAACTTCGGTTAAATTTTCACGTATTGAATCATCTTTACAATTTCTGGATAAAATTAAATCGGTATACCCAGTGATTACCGATAGCAGGTTATTGAAATCATGAGCAATCCCACCAGCTAAACTTCCAATAATCTCCATCTTCTCAGAAACCTGTAAGCGTTCGGCGAGCTTTGAACGTTCTTCCTCGGCTTTTTTCCGCTTGGTAATATCTCGAACAAACACCAGAGCCCCGTCTTTCCCTTGATAGAAAATGGGAACCGCCGTTACTTCCACTGGAACTTCACTGCCGTCCAAACGAAGATAAATTTGCTCAATTAAGGGAACTGATTGTTTTTCAATATTTAAAAGATGAATACGTTGTTTAGATCGCTCTCTTGCTATAGGATGAATCCGATCCAATAACGGTTTACCTAATAGCTCATCAGGAGACTTGGCTCCAAAAAGTTTACAAGCTGCCGGATTGAGATAGCTAAATTGATTGACCGTTTCTATGAAGATTGCATCAGGTGCACCCTCAACCACTTTTTGGAACTGAGCTTCAATATCACGTTGAGCTTTCTCTGCCTTTTTTAGGGCAGTAATATCACGACCAATACCGACCAAACCGAATACTTTTCCCTCACTATTTTTCATTGGAGAAAGTGAAGTTTGGTAAAAACGCTCTTCCCCTTCTAATTTTGCTGACCATTCATATTTAACAAATTCACCTTGAAGAGCAAGTAGATTGGATTGTGTATGGATTTTTGCAGCTTCCTCACCAAAAAATTCAGCAGCGGTTTTTCCTAAAAACTTATCTTCACTCAACCCACCTTGTACTAACCATTGTCCATAAACACTGGTATGTCGCTGCTGAGTATCTAAGGTAAAGATAATATCGTTGGTGGATTGCACCAGAAGACGAAACTTTTCTTCACTTTCTCTAAGCGCTTTTTCCGCTTGCTTGCGTTTGGTGATATCAATATTAAATTTGGCTACAACCCATTTTCCCGATATATCCTTTATTGGTATAGTATGAACTTCAATAACCCGGTCATTTTCTTTCGTGAGTATTCTTTCTAAAACAACTGGTTGCTTGGTTTGTAAAACATCATGAATAATACAATAATCGCAGGGTTCCTCTAATCCAAGAAAATAATCATAGCATTTTCGATCAATAAAGTCACCGTAAATATTCTGCCAATGCTTATCCACATAAATGAGATTATAGTCATGATCAATAATGTCAATATTGGTTTTGGTAGCAGCCAAAATCATATCAAGACGTTGGGTGGCTTCCCAGAGTTCCCTCTCTATGCGGTTTCGTTCGGTTACATCTCGGGCTGTAGAAACTAAATATTCGTTTCCATCCACCTGGATAGAACGAACATTGACCTCGACTGGGATAGTTGTCCCGTCCTTTTTTTGATAAAAAGTTTCAATTAATAGATTCCCCTTTTCGTGAACTTTTTGCAAAAATTGGGGGAACTCTTCCCTGAGAAAAGCCGGGTTTATATCTTGAACAGTCATGTGTAATAATTCCTCACGGGTGTAACCCAGTCGGGCACACGCTGTATCATTCACCTCTAAATATCGATTCGTAATCGGGTCTATTACCAATACTGCATCACTACTGGCAGCTATAATTGCCTTGGACTGTGATAATTGTTGTTCGGTAAGGTAAAGTTCTCGGTATATTCTACTTTTTCGGCGATTCATTAACAGGATGGCAAGGAGAATCACCATTGCTACAAAAAGCGAAAACAGTAAAAGGATATAGCCTCCTCGGGTCTGAGCCTCAGAAAATATTTCATCAATATTGATTTTAGCTTCCATAAACCAGTCAGTATCAGGTATTGGTTGAATATAGGAAACAACTTCTTCTCCTCGATAATCTTTACCACGAATGATTCCGGTTTTCCCCATTATCCCTTGAACTGTTGAATTATCAGTTTCTGTAAGTGGAATACAAGTGTTAAGCGCGGAATCAGGTTGATGGCGAAGTTGATTGAGGAATACGATCTCCTGACCGTTCTGTCTAAAAATAAGGGTTTCTGCGCTCTCACTTGGAGTTGGCCAGGTTTGTATAAAAGGATAAAGAAAATTATCGGGGTCAGTACGGAGTAGGAGAGCTGCCAAGGGAGTTTCATTATCATCAAGTACGGGAACTGTCAAATCTAAATGAATTCTTTCGTTTTGTATACACCGATAAAAATCCCCGAATACAACATGACCAGTTGCGATGGCTCGATTAACCAGCTGTATAGCATCGGTTTCCAATTCAACAATATCGGGATCAAGGGAAAGCAAAATTTGTCCAGCAGGTGAAATGAGAAGAACATTTTGGTATTTGGCATTATCTTGGAGATCTTGCCAGTGATTAGCAAGGAGTTTTTTTAAATCCTGATCATTGGGAGACCTGAGCCATCGCAGGATTTCTATGCGGAGAATTCCTGAAGAATTCATGGAGGCATCGATAAGGCGTTCGTTTCGCCAAGTCTGGATTTGTTCAACTTTTAGTTCGGCTATGGCTTTGAGTTCAATTTCTTTTTCAGCCTGAACAGCTTGTATATTATAGTGATAATATAAATATCCTCCAGTTATAAGAGCTAAAATAATAACTGTTAAAAAGAAGAAAATAAACCTAATGTCCGGCTCTTTGATGGTTTCCTTATTGGTCATTAAAAAGTTTACCACCTAGCATCAACTTAACATTAATTCTAACCATTAAAATCTTCTTAGTCCACACCAAAGGCCCTTATCAAGAGAATATTAACTAAAATCAAGTTTATCCAACAGCAAAACCGTTGTCAAGATATCATTTTTTATTTATATTATTTTAATAAATATATATTTTAGATTGATCTCACAACAAAAAAAGCCGCCTTATAAGGCGGCTTTTATAATCTGGCTCCCCGGGCAGGATTCGAACCTGCAACCCTCCGGTTAACAGCCGGATGCTCCACCGTTGAGCTACCGAGGAATATTCAACGATAAGGATTATATACGGTTTATTCCGCCTCGTCAAGATAATCGCGTAATTTTCTGCTCCGACTTGGATGACGAAGTTTACGGAGGGCTTTGGCCTCAATTTGCCGGATCCGTTCCCGGGTAACTCCAAAAATCTGCCCCACCTCTTCAAGAGTATGAGGTCTTCCATCTTGTAAGCCGAAACGCAGCTTCAGGACTTTTCGTTCCCGGTCGGTTAAAGTATTGAGCACGTCGTCAAGTTGTTCCTTTAAGAGTGTATAGGAAGCCGCTTTGGGTGGTGCCATCACTCCCTGATCTTCAATAAAATCACCCAGATGGCTATCTTCTTCTTCCCCAATGGGAGTTTCCAAGGAAAGCGGTTCCTGAGCAGTTTTTAAAATTTCTCTAACCTTATCGACCTGAATACCCATTTTTTGGGCGATCTCTTCGGGTGCCGGCTCTCGACCCAATTCCTGAAGAAGTTGACGGGAAATGCGCACCAATTTGTTGATGGTTTCAACCATATGAACTGGAATTCGAATAGTACGAGCTTGGTCGGCGATAGCCCTAGTAATTGCTTGACGAATCCACCAAGTGGCATAAGTACTAAATTTATATCCCTTACGATAGTCAAACTTCTCCACCGCACGAATTAGTCCCAAATTTCCCTCTTGAATGAGATCCAGGAATAGCATTCCTCGACCAACATATCTCTTGGCGATACTCACCACCAAGCGAAGATTTGCTTCAATCAATTCATTTTTAGCAATGGAGTCTTCTTTTTCAACTCTTTTTGCTAACTCGACTTCTTTTTCAGGAGTAAGCAATGGGACCTGACCAATTTCTTTTAAATACATTTTTACCGGATCGTCTACACCGATACCTTTAATTCCTTCCAGCTTAAGATCTTCGGTGCTGGCGACTATTTGATCCTCTTTCCCTGCTTCCTCTTCGTCAGAAACTTCGATACCTTGATCAGACAACACAGTATAGAGATCATCAAGCTTATCAATGTTGACCGCATCGTCACCAATAACATCATTTAATTCTTTAAAAGTGATGAAGCCTTTCTTTTTTCCGCTTTCAATAAGATTTGAAAATTCAGCGGTTAAAGTATGAGAGGCTTGATTTTCATTATTGCTAATCAATAAATCACCCTCTCTCAAATTATTGAGTTGCAAAATATAGAGATTGTATCACAATATATTCCTTTCAGAAATCTTATTACCCAAATTATAATCTACCCCTTCCTTTTCAAGGAATAATTAAGAACAAGATTTTAATCTCTGTATTTCCTTATCTATTTCTTCTATCCGTTTTCCAATCAATAATTTTGATTCATAATCGGCTTGTTGGGCTAATTCTCCAGCCAGTATTGATCGTTCTCTTCTTAATTCAGCCCATTTAAGAGTTTTTATCAAACTTTGAATCAATTCCTCATTCATTTCGTGACATTCGGTTTCCATTGAACCTATGGCTGAAATACATGATGACATCAATTCATCTCCAGAAAATACGTTAATCAGGTCAGAAAGAGAAAAATTCTCATCCAAATTATTTAAAATCACCTGATAGATTCTCCGGTGTTCTGGAATAGAAAAATACTCAGCTGGAACCTGGTCACAAATTATACTTCTAACGGTTGGCTCTTCCATTAGAAATTTCACTAATATTTTTTCTGCCTTTATTGCTCCGTAAATAGCGTCTTTCTGAGCTGTTTTAAAGAGTTTTATTTTTTTCTCGCTTTCTCGAGTTCCCTTTAAAACATTATAAATTAAAGATTCAGGAATTTTTAAGTACTGAGCCAAAGAACGTATTTTTAATGACCTTTCAATGGAATCAGTCATAGCATTGATGGAAGGAAGAAGGCCGCGAATGATATGTATTTGTGATTCTAATGATTTAGAACCATATTCATGCAATAATAATTCCAATTGATAATCAAAAATCGGTTTTTTTTGTTCCAAAATTTTTAAAAATGCTCCCTTCCCTTTCTTGCGAAGATAGGAATCGGGATCATAAGGTGCAGGGAGCACTGCAATTTTTACCGATAATCCCTTTTTGGTTAAAATATCAATTCCACGGAAAGTTGCTACTCTTCCAGCATTATCTGAATCATAACAGATAACAACCTCTTCAGCGAACCTTCTGATGAGAGTTGCCTGATGAGCCGTTAAGGCTGTCCCCATCGATGCCAAGCAATTGGTTACCTGGTTCTCGAAAAGAGATAGAAAATCCATGTATCCTTCAACTAATATGGCCGTCTTGGTTTTTCGTATGTCGTTTTTCGTGGCAAATAAACCGTATAAATTGTTCCCTTTAGAAAAAACCGGGCTTTCAGAACAATTGATATATTTAGGATGCTCGTTTTCAAGGAGGGTTCTTCCAGCAAAGCCTACAATCTCTCCGTTGCTGTCATGAAGCGAAAAGGTTATTCGTCCTCGGAATCGATCGTATAATTCTCCTTTTCTAATGACGTTTCCTATCCCTGCCTGGATAAAATCGTTCCCGTTAAATCCTTGTTGGTATAAATACTCGATAATCGCCTTTCCATCTGCCGGCGAATAACCCAGTCCGAATTGTTCAGCTGTTGACGGTTTAATACCTCTTTTTTGAAAGAGATAATGCCTTGATGTTTTTGCCAACGGATCTTCAGAATGAAGGAGTGAATCATAATAAAATTTTTGAACGACTTGATTTAACTGTATTATTTTTCCTTTTTGTCGATATTCCTTGTTCTGTATATCCCGTCTTGAGGTAGGTAGTTCAATACCCGCTTTCTGTGATAAATGAATCACCGCATCCCGAAAGGATAGATTTTCCACTTTCATGATAAAATTAAAAATACTCCCTCCAACACCACAACCAAAGCAATGGAAAATTCCTTTTTCTGGTGAAACGATAAAAGAAGGCGTTTTTTCTTCGTGAAAAGGGCAGAGTCCTCGATAATTTTTCCCGGCTGGTTTTAAATCTACATAGTTGGAGATGAGCTCAACGATATCAATACGGTTTTTTATTTCTTCTAAAGTTTGGTCTTGAATTGCCAAAGATAAACCTCTTTAAAATTTAATAAATTTATTATAAACCAATATTCCTCTCAGATTTTAAAAGGTCCCTCTTTAGAAGAATATTATTTCTCCTCATTTAAACCTCTTCCACTATGAAGAGAATAAAGAAATGGATATGAATTCTCAGGATAGACCGTCATGCTGCTTTGCAGCACCAGATGAGGATGAAAATACCTATCTAAATCCGTCATTGCGAGGAGCGTCTTGTGCGACGTGGCAATCTCTACCATCCACTTAGTCATTCTGAGGAGTCCGGTGTTTTTACCGGACGACGTAAGAATCTCATCATTTAAAGTATTTATGAAGAAAAAACTTAAAAGATGAGATCCTCACGCCCTCAAAAAGCGAGGGCTCAGGATGACCGATTAAAGGCACACCCCCCTTTATCCCCCCTCAATGGGGGAATTTATAAGATGGTATTTTCAGGATAGAAAATTATAATAGCCCGGGGGTATTGATAATTAACCCCGAGCTATTCTTTTTATTAAAATATTGAAGAGCATCCTATCTCAAAAAGAGCGGGGCAAAAACCAGTGCCACAATGGTCATTAATTTGATCAAAATATTCAGCGATGGACCAGCAGTATCCTTGAAAGGATCTCCAACCGTATCGCCGACCACTGCTGCCGAATGAGCAGAAGTTCCTTTGCCTCCTAAGAAACCACTTTCGATAAATTTTTTGGCATTATCCCAGGCACCACCAGCATTTGCCATCATAATCGCCAGCATTAAACCGGTAACAATGGCACCAGCCAGAAGTCCACCCAAGGCTTCTTTTCCCAATGCAATTCCTACAAAGAGAGGGACTAAAACAGCCATCAATCCTGGAACAATCATCTTGGTAATAGCACCCCTAGTACTAATATCGACGCAACGGGCATAATCAGGTTTGGCTTTCCCTTCCATCAATCCCTTGATTTCTCGGAACTGCCGACGAACTTCCTCAACCATCTTAAATGCCGCAGCACCAACTGCTTTCATTGCCATCGACGAGAACAGGAAGGGCAACATACCGCCAATGAAAAGCCCGACTACCGTTCGGGGATTAAGGATGTCAATCACACTGAGCTTAACGGTTTGGGAATAGGCTACGAATAATCCTAGGGCAGTTAAAGCTGCCGATGCAACTGCAAATCCTTTCCCAATAGCAGCAGTTGTATTCCCGAGTGAATCGAGTGAATCGGTAATCTTTCTTACCTTGGGATCCAGTTCAGCCATTTCAGCAATTCCACCAGCATTGTCGGCAACCGGTCCATAGGCATCAACCGCAACAATAATAGCTGTAATCGATAACATTCCGATTCCAGCAATAGCTATCCCATAAATTCCAGCTGCCCAAAAAGCCACCATGATGGCTGCACAAACCAATAACGTGGGGAGAAGAGTGCTTTCCATGCCAAGGGCTAAACCATTGATGATCACAGTTGCCGGACCGGTTTTAGAGTTTTCGGCTAATTCCTTAACTGGCTTGTAATCGCTGGCAGTGTAGTATTGAGATGTCAATCCGATAACAATCCCTGCAATCAAACCTGCAATCGTCGCCACGAAGGGTCCAGTTGTCTTAAAGATCAAAAGTGAGGCAATCAAGCTGATAACGATAACCAGGGCACCACTGATATAGGTGCCACGATTCAGTGCTGCTGCCAAACCTTTTTCGTCTTTTGAGCTTACAAACAATGTTCCAAAAATTGAAGCCAGAGTTCCAGCACCGGCTAAAACCAGTGGGTACATCACTCCACCTAAAGTTCCGGGGAAAGCAAATACTCCCAAAACCATGGCAGCAATGATCGAACCAACGTAGGATTCAAACAAATCGGCACCCATGCCGGCCACGTCTCCGACATTATCTCCGACATTATCAGCTATAACTGCTGGATTGCGAGGGTCATCTTCAGGAATACCTGCTTCAACCTTTCCCACCAAGTCGGCACCTACATCAGCTGCTTTAGTATAAATCCCTCCGCCTACTCTGGCAAAAAGAGCGATTGAGCTGGCACCTAAGGCAAATCCGTTGATTATATTAGCATCTCGAATGATCAGATAGAGAATTCCCAAGCCCAAGAGCCCAAAACCAGCTACACACATCCCCATAACCGTGCCTGACGAAAAAGCTACTTTAAGTGCCTGGCTTATTCCTTGTGTGGCAGCCTGGGTAGTTCGGGCATTGCTTTTGGTTGAAACCCTCATTCCCACAAAACCGGCTAATACCGAACAAATCGACCCACAAAGGTAACAAATGGCCTCAACAATTCCTCGGGTAAAGGTGAGGAGGATAAACATACCGATAACAAAAAATATCAAAAAGAAGTATTCTCTTTTAAGAAAGGCCATAGCCCCTTCTTGAACAGCATGAGAAATCTCTTTCATTTTTTCGTTACCAGCATCAAAGGCATTAATTTTCATAACTAAATAAACTGCATATATAACCGCTATTAAACCAGCTATAGTAGCAAATACTGCTAATCCCACAATATAATCCTCCCTTCTGAATTCCAATTCATTCAGTTGATTTCTTTTCCCATTCCTTCCTGCGGCCAGGAAAATGGAATAAAATACTTCCGGTAGATGGCCATAGCATAGCGATCGGTCATCCCGGAGATAAAATCGCATACGATTAAATTGACATCTTGGTAATATAAATTAATCCGATATTCCTTTTCAAGGACTTTTAAATTTTCTAAAAAGAATTGATAAAGCTCTTTTATTAATCGTTTCGCTTTTTCTCTTTCAACCTTTTGATATTCACCAAAATATACGGTTTCAAATAAAAAGTTTCGTAATTTCTGGGTGGCATTTCGAACTGGAGCGCTCATGGTTACCGAAGAATTATCAACGCTATTAAGAATAACATCTTTCACCATTCGATTAATTCTTTCTCGGTGGGTTTCCCCCAAAATTTCTAAACAATCCTGGGGAAGGTCACACTGAGTGATAACACCAGCCCTTATCGCATCATCGATATCGTGATTGACATAAGCTATCATATCTGACCATCTCACTACTTGGCCTTCCAAAGTATGGGGTAAATTTTCTTTTGAAACTTTCTCCATATTCAAATCCCTGGTCTTGGAATGCCGAAGAATACCATCTCTCACCTCCCAGGTCAAATTAAGACCCTTTCCATCTCTTTCGATAAATTCAACAACTCGCAAACTCTGTTCATTGTGTTTAAAACCCCCTGGACGAATTTCCTGGAGGGCTTCCTCGCCAGCATGTCCAAAAGGAGTATGACCCAGATCATGACCAAGACTGATCGCCTCGGTGAGGTCCTCATTTAACCGTAACCCTCGAGCAATAGTTCGAGAAATTTGAGATACTTCCAGGGTGTGAGTAAGCCGGGTCCGATAATGATCACCTTCCGGACTTAAAAAAACCTGACTTTTATGTTTGAGTCGTCGAAATGACTTGCTGTGGATAATTCGGTCACGATCTCTTTGAAAGCAATTCCGCAATTCACACTCATTTTCGGGACGCTCGCGCCCTCGGCTCTTGGTACTTAAGGTTGCCAGTGGTGAGAGGGTCTGAGCTTCCCATTTTTCCCAAAATTTTTTTATTGTAGTAATTTCCAAGCGATCACCTGAAAAACCGGACTGGTATAGACCAGTCCGGTTTATTTCGGTTCAATAAAAGTGCTTATTTATCGAACTTAGAAGTATCCCTAACCTTTCCCTCATCTTCGATTACCGCATGAGCGGCCGCCAAACGAGCCAAAGGAACTCGGAAAGGTGAACAGCTGACATAGTTTAATCCAATGGTGTGGCAGAATATAACCGAATTCGGATCTCCACCATGTTCACCGCAGATCCCGCATTTGAGATCCGGTCGGACTTGTCTTCCTTTCTGAACACCCATTTTCATTAATTCACCAACTCCATCAAGATCGATGGATTGAAAAGGATCCTCAGGCAGAATACCATTTTCTTCATAGAAGAAAAGGAATTTGCCTTCAGCGTCATCACGGCTGTACCCAAACGTCATCTGGGTTAAATCGTTGGTTCCAAAGGAGAAAAATTCGGCGTATTCAGCAATCTGATCGGCAACTATTGCTGCTCGAGGGATTTCAATCATGGTTCCAAATTTATACTGAACTTTCGATTGATGTCGATCTAGAGTTTCTTTAGCAATTTTTTCCAAAATTTCTTTTTGAATTTTAATCTCGTTCTGGTGGCCTACCAATGGAATCATAATTTCTGGAAGGACTTTCACTCCTTCTTTATCCAGCTCACAGGCTGCATCGATAATTGCCCGGACCTGCATCTCGACAATTTCTGGGTATACAATTCCCAATCGGCAACCACGGAGACCTAACATCGGGTTGGTTTCATGAAGTCCACGAACGATCTTGAGCATTTTCTCTTTTTCCTCTAATTCAGGACCACTGATTCCCTTCACCCGTAAAGTGGTTACTTCAACCAGCAAGTCCTCCAATTTGGGGAGGAACTCGTGGAGTGGAGGATCGATTAAGCGGACGGTCACCGGTTTTCCTTCCATAACCTTAAAAATTTCTTTAAAATCACCTTTTTGCATTGGTTCTATTTTTGCCAAGGCTTTTTTCCGTTCTTCTACATTCTGAGCCATGATCATTTCTTGCACTGCTGGTAAACGATCGGGTGCCATGAACATATGCTCGGTCCGGCACAAACCAATACCTTCGGCACCGAATTCAATTGCTTTACGAGCATCATTTGGCGTATCGGCATTAGCACGAACACCCAGCTTTCGAATACTATCAGCCCAACCTAAAAGCTTTTGGAAATCATCGGAAAGTTGCGGCGGAATGGTTTTAGCTTGTCCCAAAATAACTTCGCCTTTCCCACCATCGATGCTGATAAAGTCTCCTTCTTTGACGACCAAAGAGTTGACTTGGAATTGCTTTTTATCAAGATCGATAGCTACCGCTTCACAGCCGGCAACACAGGGTTTTCCCATTCCTCGGGCCACCACTGCAGCGTGACTGGTCATTCCACCTCGGCTGGTTAAAACTCCCTGAGCAGCAACAACACCGTGGATGTCATCAGGGGTGGTCTCAGGACGAACCAAGATAACTTTGGTTCCTTCGTTGGCTACCCGTTCGGCATCATCAGCATCAAAATAAACCTTTCCACTAGCTGCACCAGGAGAAGCCGGAAGTCCTTTGGCAATAACTTTCAATGAAACACTACGGTCAATCTGTGGATGAAGGAGTTGATTGAGAGAAGCTGGATCAATTCGTTTTACAGCTGTTTTCTTGTCAATTAATCCTTCACTCACCATGTCTACAGCTATTTTAATGGCTGCCTGAGTGGTTCGTTTCCCGGTTCGGGTTTGAAGCATATAAAGCTTTCCTTTTTCAATGGTAAACTCAAAATCCTGCATATCCCGATAATGTTCTTCAAGTATAGAGTAAATCTTCTTCAGATCTTCAAAGGCCGCCGGAAGATCCTGTCCCATATCCTTAATTGCTTTCGGAGTTCGAATACCGGCTACCACATCTTCACCCTGAGCGTTAACCAAGTATTCTCCATAAAACTCTTTTATACCGGTTGACGGATTGCGAGTAAAACCAACACCGGTTCCCGAATCATTGCCCATGTTCCCAAAAGCCATCATTTGAACGTTGACTGCGGTTCCCCAGCTTTCTGGAATTTTATTTATCTTTCGGTAGGTAATCGCTCTTTTGTTATTCCAAGAACTGAAAACAGCATTGATGGATTTTTTTAACTGATTAAACGGCTCTTGAGGGAAATCTTCACCGGTCACCTTTTTATACAGTTCTTTATACCGTGAAATAACAACTTTTAGGTTTTCAGCAGTGAGGTCGGTATCAAGCCTGGCACCAACCTGTTTTTTAACATCACTGAGAATTTCTTCGTATTTATCGTGGTCGACCCCCATAACCACATCACCAAACATTTGGATAAAACGTCGGTAACAATCGAGGGCAAACCGCTCATTACCAGTTAGCTTTATTAGGCCCTGGAGAGAGCTTTCATTCAAACCCAAATTTAAAACCGTATCCATCATGCCTGGCATGGATGCCGGAGCACCAGAGCGAACAGAAACCAATAGCGGGTTTACTGGATCTCCAAATTTTTTTTGCGACTTCTTTTCCAGTTCAACTAAGTTCTTTTTTACCTCTTCTTCAAGTCCTTCGGGCCAAGTTTCGTTGTTTTTGTAATAATGATGGCAAGCTTCAGTGTTAATGGTAAATCCTGGAGGGACGGGGAGACCTATTCTGGTCATTTCAGCAAGATTGGCACCTTTTCCGCCCAAAAGCATCTTCATTGATGCATCGCCTTCACCAAAAAAATAAACGTACTTCTTCATTCTGCTTCCTCCCTTTGCTTTTGAATTTTAAGCAAAATCTGATTGATTATATCTTTACTATTTAAACTGGTGATATCAATCACTGGACAGTTTAACTTCTTATATATGTCTCGTGCAAATTCAATTTCTTGATGAACAACCTCTTGATTGGATTTGTATTCCATGTAATTCAAACCCAGGTTCATAATGCGTTCATTGCGGACCTTTTGTAAAAAACCAGGTTCCATGATAAAGCCAATAATTACTTTCCCCTGGTCTTTCCCCAAAACATCTTTCAAGTTTTGGGGAAGAGGAAGATCAGGGTTCAACATCATAAAACCACATTTTATTCCCTTTTTTGCCAATTGCATTACGCAATCGTCACGGTGGGGGAACCAAACGGTAAGGATGATGACCTGTGCCTCATTCAGACGAGAAAAGCTTACTCCAGTACTTTCCGCCAATGCATATTCTACCGCTTCAGTAATTGCCACTGATTCTCCATCGGAGCTATGAAGCAAACCCGGCTCTCCCCGTGGGGATCGAGTGGACAGTTTTCGTATAGAATTAACAATTGGGCTCAACAAATCCAATACTAAAATTCGGCGATGAAGTGATTCGGTAACCAGCGCTTGAACAAAATCATCATTGACCAGAGTATAAATCACCAAATCCTTATGAGGGCGTGTCATGTCGAGTATACTAAAGATTTCTTCTTTATTTTTTACATGATCAAATCGTAAAATTTTAACTCGAGGGAGATCAAACTGAGCAAGTGCTGCTTGTACTGCCAAATAGGCAGTCTTGCCCGTTCCATCAGAAACCACAAATATACTGAAATCATCACTGGTCATAAAATCACTTAATTCGGAACTCACCTGGATCCCTCCTCAATAACGATCTGAGAAAGATCGGCTATGGGTTGCCAGAGTTCAACAATATTTTTTAACATCGACAGGCGATTATTGCGTACTGATTCAGATTCGGTCATAACCAATACATCGTCAAAAAAGTTGTTGAGTACTGGGACAACAGCTGAAAAAGACTCACAAGCATAAATATAATCGCCTCGTTGGATTGCCGGATAAAATTCTTTTTCTATGCTTTGTAGTGTTTTGTAAAGTTGGTGTTCTACTTCTTCTTCAAAGAGATTGGTATCTACTAAGGAAAGCTCTTGAAAATTTTTGGTGATGTTGTTGGCTCGAGAATACCCGGTAATAATATCTTCAAAAAATTTCCTTTCATTATCGAATAATTTTTGAAGTGCATGAATCCGCAGGTAAATATCATAGACATCATCACAAGATACACTTATTACTGCATTGATGATTGAGTAATTTATTCCTGTTTCTAACAAATAAAAACGAAATCGACCAATGATAAATTGAATAATATCATTGGTCACCGAGGGATCGGGATTCACAAACCCTTGTTCTTTTAAAATTGTTAAGTTCCAACTAATCCAGTCTCGCAAGTTTGAATACCAACGACGGTTTAATAAAATATTAAGAATCCCCTGAGCTTGTCTTCTTAATCCAAAAGGATCAGTTGAACCGCTTGGTACTCTCCCCAAAGAAAAACTGGAAACTATATTATCCATTTTATCAGCAAGGGAAAGAATGCACCCGGTGAAAGTTTCCGGGTAGTCTTCCTGTCCCGGGGAGGGGAGGTATTGCTCTTTAATAGCTGTAGCGACTTCCTCATTTTCACCGTCTAATTGAGCATAAACCTTTCCCATGTGTCCCTGTAACTCCGGTAATTCTTTAACCATTTCACAGGTTAAATCGGTTTTTGCTAAAAGAGCAGCTCGCTCTAAGTGGGAGAGAGAATTTTCATTGCCTGGGAAACAAGCACCCAATCGTTCAACTAAATATTTTAATCGGAGGGTTTTTTCCCACATGGTTCCTAATCCTTCTTGAAAAACTATTCCTTTTAAAGACTTGGTTCTCTGTTCTAATTTTTTTTTCTGGTCTTCGGTAAAAAAGAACAAAGCATCTTCGAGTCGAGCTTTTAATACTCTCTCATTTCCATGAATAATTTTCTCACATCCAAAAGCCGGTCGATTCAAAACCACTAAAAACCGGGAAAGCAATTTTCCCTCATCATCAACACAGGCAAAATATTTTTGGTGATGTTTCATCACCGTGGTGAGAACGCAAGCTGGAAGTTGTAAATATTTTTCATTAAAATTTCCCAAAGCTGCATCGGGATATTCGACTAAAAAGGTAACTTCATTTATGAGGTCCTCATCTCTCAACCAATGACCATCAATCTTTTTCACTTCTCTATCCAATGCTTCCTCAATCATTGTCCTTCTTTGAATCGGATCAACTATAACTTTGAGACTTTCCAATGTTGTAAAATAATCGGCTGCTTTATTTAAAGCTTGAGAGTTTTTTGATAAAAATCGATGTCCGTGGGTGAAACGAGAAGTAGAAACGCTAGCCACCGAGAGTGGAATTTCATCTTCTCCAAATATTGCTACCAACCAACGAATGGGGCGAACAAAACGATAGTCTCCCTCTCCCCAAAGCATGGAACGAGGAAAGTTTAAAGAACGTAAAACAACCGGACAGAGTTGGATCAATACATCCCTGGATGGTTGCCCATCTCTTATTTTTTTTCCAAAAACATATTTCCCCCGCTCGGTTTCTTTTATGAAAAGGCTTTGAGGGTCTATGCCTTGAGCCCGTGCAAATGCCAGAGCAGGTTGTAAAGCTTCTCCATCAGGAGAAAAGCCAACCTTAGCTGCCGGTCCCTTTACTTCCAAAATCAAAGGCTCTTGGCGTTCTTGTAGCTCTTTAATAATAAGGGCAATTCTTCGAGGAGTACCGACTAAATACAAATCCTCATAATGGAGCCGTGATTCCTTCAATTTTTCGATAAACCGACTTTTGGTTTCCTCAAATATCGACGAGATTAAACTAGAAGGCAGCTCTTCAACTCCAATTTCTAAAAGGAAATCTCTTGTTTTCGTCATGATTAACCTTCACCTAATTTGACTTTTTTAACCAGGGAAAACCCATTTTCTCTCTTTGTTGGAAATAAAGACGGGCACACTGGTTGGCAAGTTGTCGAATTCTCCCCATATACTGACTTCTTTCCAGAACGCTGATTCCACCCCGGGAGTCAAGAAGATTAAAAGTATGAGAGCATTTCAATATATAATCATAAGCTGGCATAACCAGTTCTTTTTCCAAGAGCCGCTGAGCTTCCTTTTCATAGGACTCAAAAAGCTTAAAAAGAATATCAGTTCCGTTATGTTCAAAGCTATAAATCGAGTGTTCTCGTTCTTCCTGCCAACGAACGTCACCATAAGTGAGGGTTTCATTCCATTGAATATCAAAAACATTCTCTTTTTCTTGTAAATACATGGTGATTCGTTCTAAACCATAGGTAATTTCCACTGATATTGGTTTAAGATCTAAGCCTCCAGCTTGTTGGAAATAGGTAAATTGGGTGATTTCCATCCCATCCAACCACACTTCCCATCCTAAGCCCCAGGCTCCTAGAGTGGGAGATTCCCAGTTATCTTCAACAAAACGGATATCGTGTTCAGCTGGATTAATGCCTAACTCATATAAACTGTTGAGATAAATATTCTGAATATCGGATGGTGACGGTTTGATGATTACCTGATATTGATAGTGCTGATAAAGTCGGTTTGGATTTTCTCCATAACGTCCGTCCGCTGGCCGTCGTGAAGGTTCGCAATAAGCCACACCCCAGGGTTCTGGTCCAATCACCCTGAGAAAGGTTGCCGGGTTCATGGTTCCGGCACCAACTTCAATATCATATGGTTGTTGTATAATGCAGCCGTTTTTTTTCCAAAATTGACTGAGGGTTAAAATTATATCTTGAAAGTATATAGTATCATCACCTACCCCAAAACACACCAAGGAATTAATATATCAGTTGCCATTATGGGTGTCAACTTACTTCTTGAAAACGTTCGAGAAATACTTTCCATTCGGTAATTTTTTTTTCAACATGGTAAGTGAGATACTCGGATACCAGTCGATCGAGATAGGCAAACTGGTTTTCTCTCAGTTGAATCGATAGACACGAAGCACAGGAAAAGGTCATTAACTTGCCCAAGAGAACCATCATATCAGGGGGTAAATAATGAAGATCAGGTATCGAAGACGAGCATTTTTCACAAATCACGCCGCCGGATGCTGAACTCCATCCAGGAGGAATTTTCTTGAAAGGATTCCCGCAAACTGCACAAGCTCGTATCCGAGGGAAAAATCCCAAATATCGAATCAAATCGATACGAAATTTTAAAGTGAAAATATTAAAGTTCTCGCACTTCATCGATAAATCAAGATAAAATAGAACGGTTTCAAAAATCCTCTCATCGGATTCTTCAGGCTCATAACAACGGTCAATGACATACAAAAGATAATTGGCAAAAACCCACTGATTGGTTTTCTTGCCAATTCCTCGATAACAATCCACAATATCTGCCTGAGAAAGAACCGGCATTCCCCGACCATCATAAAACATAAAATTCGAAATTGCTGGGCAGTCAAGAGCCGGGCCAAATCGGTTCCCTACTTTCCTGGCTCCTTTGGCTATAGCGCTAATCTTCCCCTTTTTTCGAGTAAAAAGGGTAACAATTCTATCTAATTCACCATAATTTATACTTTTTAAAACAATTCCTTGATCTTTCCAGTAACGACCAGTTTTCATCATAAGAATGTATAACCCCATCTTCTGAGAACATCAGGTTTTTTTCTCCAGTTCAACTGAGTTTTAACCCATAAATCCAAAAACACTTTTTTTCTAAAAAATTCCTCCAGGTCCTTTCTAGCTTCGGAACCAATTCTTTTAATCATACTTCCCTTCCCCCCGATAATAATTTTTCGGTGGGAATCCTTCTCAACATAAATTATAGCTCGAATGGAAACCAAATCCTCTTTCTCTTTAAATTCCTCAACTCGCACTTCCACTCCATAAGGGATTTCTTGGTGAATATTATGCCAAACTTTTTCACGAATAATTTCTGCAACAATATCTCTCTCATATACATCAGAAATTTGTTCCTTATCAAAATAGGGTGGTCCGAAAGGAAGGAGATTTAGGACTTTTTGGATTAATTGCTCCAACCCAACACCTTTTAAAGCTGAAACCTCAAAAATATCGTAAAATGAAAAATGCTGGGAAAATTCCTGAATGGTTTTTTGTATTGTTTCTTTCTTAAATAAATCAATTTTATTCACGACCAATAGAATTGGATGGTGAAAATCTCGAATCTCTTTTAGATAGGTTCTATCGGTATCAATTGAAACACCGGGGGTGGTTATATAGAGTAAACAATCGGCATCGGGAAGCGAACTTTTCCATTGATTGGAAAGAAATTCTCCAAGAGGGTCAGCTGGGATATGAAATCCTGGAGTATCGATAAAAACGATTTGGCAATCGGGTCGATTTAAAATTCCCTTTATATTTTTACGTGTGGTTTGAGGCTTATCGCTGACAATGGTGATTTTATATTTTAAAAGGCTGTTGAGAAGGGTAGATTTTCCAACATTTGGCCTTCCCCAAATGGTTACAAAGCCAGAACGAAAACCGATCTGATCTTCCATGGCCTATTCCCCTTTTTCGGGTTTAAACTGAAAAGGGTGGGGCAAGAGTTCATCCAAGGTGTAAATTTGATAATCACCGTCATGTCGGGCAGCCACTATTTCAAGATAAGGTGCAAACTCATACAAAACTTGCCGACAGGCACCGCAAGGAAGGCAATAGTCTTGGCCGGATGAAACGACTGCCAGTCGTGTGAAGGTAGCATATCCCATAGATACTGCCTTAAAAAGAGCAACTCTTTCTGCACAAACCGACAACCCCAGAGAAGCGTTTTCGATGTTTCCTCCCTGAATCACCTTGCCATCACAGGTTTCCAAAGCCGCACCGACTGGGAAGAGCGAATAAGGAGCATAGGCAAAATGTTGTGCTTTTTGGGCTGATGTTACTAACCGCTCACGTTTTTCAGTAATAAGAAATTGTTCAAGTAGATTATTTTGTCTGGTTTCCATGATTCGTTTTTTATCCGCGTCACTGTCATCGTAACCTAATAAATGTAAAAGACCGTGTATAAGGAGAAGCTTTTGTTCATTTTCATATTTAGTCCCATAGGTATGAGCATATTCTCTTGCCTTTTCCGGACAAATAATAATCTCTCCCCATACTTCGTCGGGTTCTTCCGTTCCATAAAAAAAAGATATGACATCAGTATCGATATTTTGATGAAAAAATTCTTTTTTCAGTGCCCGTATTTCATCAAGACTTATAAAGGCGATACTCAATTTTCCGAGAATTTCCCGATTCTCTTCTGCACAAACATAGTTGACAATTTTTTCTAATACTGAGCGGGATAGCGTACTTTCTTTTGTTGAACGACTCACAACAACAGTAGCCATTATCGACTCCTTTTAATTTATCGATAAATATGATATGCCTTTGCTCATTCTATTTCCATCTCATTTGTTGCCTTTGTCCTCTCCATTCACGGTATTTTCCGGATAAGGAACCCTGGCATGAAACATCCCGCTTAATATCATTACAAAGGCATCAGAAATTTTATGAATATCCCTCATAGTAAGCGGTGTATCATCCAATTGCCCATCTTTGAGATAATTTTGAATTATTCCGTTTACTATTGCTTCCAAGCGGCTGGAATTAAGATTATTTGCGCTCCGGATAGCAGCTTCAACGCTATCAGCTAAAAAAATGAGGACTTCTTCCTTGGCTTTTGGAAGGGGTCCTGGATAACGAAACTCGGTATCGGTTACGTCGTCTTTCTTCTGTTTGATTGCCTTATCATAAAAATACCTCATTACGGTATTCCCATGGTGGCTTTGAATAATATTTTGAATCTCAACTGGTAAATGGTATTTCCGAGCTATTTCCAATCCATCTTTAAGGTGGTTTTGAATAACCAACGTACTCAGATGGGGGGAAAGGCGGTTATGGATATTTTCATTCATCTGATTTTCGATAAAAAAATAGGGTCGCTTAATTTTACCAATATCATGGTAATATGCTCCAGCTCGAGCCAATAGTGGGTTGGCTCCAATAGCATCGGCAGCAGCTTCAGCAAGATTAGCCATCATAAGGCTGTGACTATAAGTACCAGGGGCCTCCATCATCAAGCGCTTAAGCAATGGATGAGTGGGGTTAACTAATTCCAAAAGACGAAAATCCGTGGCAACATGGAAGGTGGTCTCAAACAAAGATATCCCACCTAACGCTGCAGTCGAGGCTATGATGGCTCCCCCAAATCCATAAACAGAATTAACGAGAAACTCTGTAGGAGTATTTCCCTCTTGTAAACCAAATATTATTACCATCAGTATGTTTGCCAGGGCTATCCAAAAACCGGTTTTTACCAAATCGCGACGTTTAATAGTTTTATCCAATAAAAACAGCGGTAAGAAGAGATTCATAAAGATATAGAAGCTCCTCATAAAATCAGCCCGTTCACCCCACATTAAAAGGGGGAAAAGAATGAGCGACTCGCATAAAGCCAGGTTCCTCCCCATCAAAGTATAGAGAATAAATGGAACTGCAGCCAATAATATCAAATACCAGGAAAAGCGGAGAGATAAAGCATTGAGAGCGATAACTCCGATTGCTGTTAGGATTCGAATTAATAGAAGTGAATTCCTCTGGATGATTTCAGTTGCAAATTTCTTAATAAAAGAATATTCAAAAACTAAAGTAAAAATAATCAGAATTCCTAGAGCTACTAATAAGTAAGATTCATATTGCTCGCTAACTAATCCCAAAGCACGCAGGCCCTCTAAGTCTGCATGAGTAACAGCGGTTCCTTTTTTGACTAAAATTTGACCTTTTTGGATATACCGTTTGACTGGTTCGACTTTTTTTATAGCTTGTTCTCGCTGTTTCTCGGTTTCAGCTATATCTATTCTTGCATTTGGTTTCAAAAAACGGGAGGTTAATAAATTCAAGACTCGAATTTCATCGATTTCTAAATCCATTCTTTCATAGGCTGAATAACTCTCTAATATTTTTTGTTCAACTTCTCCTTCACGTATGGGTTGACCGAGGTTTTTCTCCATATTTAATAAAAAAACCTCTTTTATCTTGTCATACTTTTCTCGAGGCGTTGCAACAAACCACTCGAAAACTCCAGGAGTAATTTTCCACTTTCGAAAAAATTCCTCCTTCATTTCAAAAGAAAGTGACTGAGTAGAAACGGTGTCGCGAATGACTTCCAATTCTTTAAAAAAGGTTGTGTATTCTTTTTTTAGGTCTTGGGTAATGCCCTCATCAATTCGAAAAATTGGCACTAAATCGGCCAGTAAAGTGTCTTTTTGTTCTTCAGTCGCTTTGACGTCAACAATTTCAATGGTTTTTCTGGCAAAGATATCTCTTGGTGCAATTTGGCCTTCGCTGAGTACTACACCCCCCATTGAATAAGAGATCCAGAGGACGAAAAACAAACCCAGTCCATACAAGGGATAATTCCAAAATTGGAAAGTCAGAATTGCTTGGAGACGAATAAAAACGGGAGAAAAAAAATCAAGTACTTTCTTCTTGAGTTGGAAGGTTCTTTTCGAATTTTTCATAGGCTTGGATGATCTTCTGGACGAGTTGATGCCGTATCACATCCTTTTCGGTTAAATAGATAAACTCGACACCAGAAACATCGGCGAGGATTTTCTGTATTACCATAAGACCAGAATTTTTTCCAGATGGGAGGTCCACTTGAGTTATATCCCCAGTAACAACCACTTTGGAACCAAAACCCATACGAGTTAAAAACATTTTCATTTGTTCTGGAGTAGTATTTTGAGCTTCATCAAGCACAATAAAAGAATCATTTAAAGTTCTCCCTCTCATATAGGCTAATGGAGCTACTTCTATAACATCTTTTTCAATATATTTTTGAAAACGCTCGGGAGAGAGCATTTCATATAAAGCATCATAAAGCGGACGAAGATAAGGTTCGATTTTTTCTCGGAGGTCCCCGGGGAGATATCCTAGACTTTCACCAGCTTCAACCGCCGGCCGCACTAAAACAATCCGGCTCACTTCTTTTTTTTGAAGAGCAGCGCAAGCCATTGCCATGGCTAAATAAGTTTTACCTGTTCCCGCTGGTCCAATACAAAAAATGAGTTCCTTTTCTTTCACTGCTCGGACATAATTCACTTGCCCAGCGGTTCGGGGATGAATGATTTTATGGTAAGCGGTGGTAATAATTCCCTGACTATAATCTTTCTTCCACCACATTTCTCTACCTTCCTTAATGGTAGCTCCCATTTTTTGTATATCATCGCCCGTCAAATCATGTCCTTCCTTTAAAAAAGTTGCCAGCTCATCAAGAAAGGTTTTCACCTGAGTCAAACTAGTATCATCTTTCTTCTCCCCAACTATTAGGGATTCTGGTGTCAGATCGATATTGACCTGAAATATATCTTCGATTAACCGAAGATTTTTATCTAAATATCCAAAAAGTTTCTTTATATCTGAAATCTCAAAACAATCAAGACGATATTCAATTTGTTTGTGCTTCGCATTTATAGACAAATGAGCTTATCATCCCTCATTCAACTTTTGTTTAACAATAGCCGATACCTGGGAGCCATCTGCTCGATTGGCTGCCCTGGACATAACCTCTTTCATAATTAAGCCAAAGGATTTCTTATCTGACAAAGCCACCATTACCTCATCAACCAAAGATTCAATCTCCTCGACGGTTAATTGAGGTGGTATAAATTCCTGGAGGATAGACATTTCTAATTTTGCTTTTTGTATCAGTTCCGGCCGATTTCCTTTTTCAAAATAACCTATAGAATCCTCTAGTTTTTTTACGCCTTTTTTAAGTACCCGAACCAATTCATCTTCATTTAAAGGCTCGCGTTTTTCAATTTCTTCGTTTTTTATTTCGGCCAAGACCAGACGAATTGTATCAAGCCGGGTGAAGTCTTTTTCTTTCATTGCTTTTTTCATATCCTCAACCAGCTGTTCTTTGATCATCTTCTTTTTTTCCTCCGAGCCGCAGCCTGGGCTTTTTTTCTTTTCTTTTCACTGGGCTTCTCATAATGCTCTCGTTTTTTTATCTCAGAAATTATCCCATTTCTTTGACATTTTCTTTTAAAACGTCTTAATGCTTCATCAATGCTTTCGTTCTGACTTACTTTTATTTCTGTCACCAAAATTCCTCCCTTTAAAATCCAAAGTAAAAAAATTATAGGATATTCACTATGGAGTGTCAATGAAACCTCAGAAAAGAAGGCTTCCACCCGATTTTTAGTCTAAATGATTATTTAAAACTGAGTATATAAAAATTCGAGTTCTTAATAAACCCACATTTTATAATTTTTAATTTAAACAACAAAACCGTTGGTTTAATATAACCTTACAATGATGATAAATCTTATTTGCTTCCTAAAAATAGGAAGGTAATGATATTATAATAATGACATTATATCAGATTGGGGGTTTCAACCATGAACGAAGAAAAAAATCAACTCATGGATAATTCTCCACAACAACCGATTCCCACCGGAACGGAGGCTATTGGCGAAATTAATATTGCACCGGACATTATTGCAACCCTTGCCGGCATAACTACAATGAAAATTGCCGGTATTACCGGCATGGCAGGTATTCCATCGGCTTCTTTGAGTACCATAATGGGAAAAAGAGAAATTAACAAAGGGGTAAAGGTAGACATCAAAGAAAAAACCGTTAGCTTAGAAATTTCCGTAGTTATTGATATTGATACCGTCCTCATCGATGTAGCAAAAAATGTGCAACGAGAAGTGAAAAAAGTTATAGAAAACAAAACCGGAATGACCGTCAACAAAGTTGATGTCAATATCCGAGAGGTTTCTTACAAAGAAAAGGACGAAGCTCCGGCGTAAAAAGTACTATTTATAGGTTTGTATCACAATCCTTGGCTGGAAGTTATTAATTGCGAATCGAATTTTTTATATCTTGAAGTTTCTTGGCGCCAATCCCTTTCACATTTATAAGGTCATCAACCGATCGAAAGGGACCATAGGTTTTTCGATATTCAATTATTCTCTGGGCAATTACATCACCAATTCCGGGAAGCCTTTTGAGTTCCTCAAGGGAGGCAGTGTTGATCTGAACAACCAAATCACTATCAGTTTCTTCAGACAATGGAATTTGTTCAGAAAAAGAAAATTGAAACCTATCAAGGTCACCTTGAATGGAATTCTGAGCTGGTATATTAATACGGAGTCCATCATGAACCGGTGCTGCTAAATTTAAACTTGAAATATCAGCTTGAGGAGTGACCCCGCCAGAAAGCTCAATGAGCTGGTAAAGTCGGGTACCCTCTTCTACTTGATATACTCCCGGTTTGAGTACTTCGCCGGCGATTTGGACAATATAGCTCTCTGGTCTCTTATCGCTCGAATCCGCACCCGTTGCCGAAACAACCCGGGTTTTATAAAATAAAAAACTGATACTAAACACCAATATTAACGATAGAACTACAAAAACGATTCTTTCTTGACGAGAGAATAACATTGTTCTTTTTTTGATTGCAATAAATTTGAGACTCTAGATCTTATCCCTTTATTTAAATAATTGTTTTAACTTTATTCTATATTAAATATTTAGTTCACCATACATACAATAATTAATATTATAATCAATTATTTAAAAATGGAAATAGGATTCTATTCAAGAGAAACGCTTTATCGAACCACCAGATTCAATAACTTATCTGGAACAAAAATATGCTTAACCAGAGCTTTTTGATCCATCCAAGTCTGAACTCTTTCATCTTTCAGGGCGAATTGTAAAACATCTTTTTCATCAGTCCCAGCAGGTACGGTAACTTTACTTCTTACTTTTCCGTTGATCTGAATAACAATTTCAACCTGATTTTCGACCAGTTTCTCTTCATCGTGTGTCATCCATTCTGAAACTGACAAAAAGGAACTTTCTCCTAAGGCTCTCCAGAGTTCTTCGGTTAAGTGAGGAACAAAGGGATTAAGCAGTGATACCAGAGTTTTAGCCGCTTCAAATAAAATTTCCTTTTCTTGAGGATGAATCCCTTTTTCAGAAAAGATACGCTGAGAATCGATAATTTCATTCATCAATTCCATTAATGAACTGATCGCCGTATTAAAGTGGAAACGTTCACGAATATCGGTGTCCACTTTTAAAATCGTCCGGTGAATCATTCGTTCCAAAGCTTTCATTCTCTCCTGATTAGGTTCTACCTGTTGGTCTTCTTCACACCGAATAACTTCAGTTACCGTTCTCCATACTCGGTTGAGAAAACGATGGGCTCCTTCAACACCACGATCTGACCATTCCATATCCAGTTCCGGAGGCCCAGCAAAAAGGATAAAGACCCGAATGGTATCCGCTCCATATTTTTGAATAATTTCCCGGGGACTCACCACATTTCCCTTGGATTTTGACATTTTAACTCCGCCCTTGGTAACCATTCCCTGGGCAAATAAATTGATAAAAGGCTCGGAAAAATTGATAATCTTCAGGTCTTTTAATACCTTTATAAAAAAACGGGAATAAAGAAGATGAAGAATGGCATGTTCTACCCCGCCAATATACTGATTGACTGGCATCCAATAATCAACATCTTTTCTTTTAAAAGGTTCTTGGTCAGTCCAAGGAGAACAATAGCGGAGAAAATACCATGAAGAACACATGAAGGTATCCATGGTATCAGTTTCTCTTTTCGCCGGCTCACCACAAATAGGACATACAGTATTGACAAACTCGGCACACCTCGCTAATGGAGAAGGACCACCCGGCTGGAAGTCAACGTTTTGAGGAAGAAGTACAGGAAGGTCTTTTTCTGGAACCGGGACTTCACCACAACGATCACAGTAGACAATAGGAATAGGAGCTCCCCAATATCTCTGTCGAGAAATTAACCAGTCTCTTAACCGATAGGAAACCGCCCCCTTGCCAATTCCTTCCTTTTCTATATAGGAAATTATTTTTCTTTTTCCATCTTCGGAAGGCAAACCACTGAAATCTCCTGAATTAACCATTAATCCAGAACCAGCATAACATTTCTCGTTGCTATCTGATTGAAGTGGTTGGATCACTTGGCGAATAGGTAAATTGTATTTTACGGCAAACTGATAATCCCTCTCATCATGAGCAGGAACTGCCATAACTGCACCTGTACCATACTCAAGGAGTACATAGTCGGCAATCCAAATCGGAATTTCCTCTCCATTGAGGGGATTCAGAATTTCCTTTCCAATATATATCCCTTCTTTGTCTAAGGTTTCCGACATACGGTTAATATCGCTTTTTCGAGAAATTTTTTCCCGAAATTTCTTGACTTTATCCTGATAGGAAGTTCCGGCAACCAGTTCGTCAACCAAAGGATGTTCTGGAGCTAAGACAAAAAAGGTCACACCAAAGATGGTATCAGGTCGTGTGGTAAATACTCTTATTGGCTTGTTTAAACCCGAAATAGAAAAATCTATATAGGCCCCTTCGCTTCGACCAATCCAATTCCTCTGCATGGTGAGGACTCGTTCCGGCCATTCTCCTAGAGTGTCGATATCATTCAGTAAAGCCTCGGCATATTTGGTGATTTTTAAATACCATTGACTCAGCATTTTCCGAATAACCGGAGTTCCACAACGTTCACAGTTTCCTTCCACGACCTGTTCGTTGGCAAGAACCGTAGAACAAGATGGACACCAGTTCACTTGACCGGCTTTTTTATATGCTAAATGATTTTTATAAAATTGCAGGAAAAACCACTGAGTAAATTTATAGTATTCTGGTTCACAGGTTATGACTTCTCTTCTCCAATCATAACTGATACCAATTCGCTTTAAAACTTTACGCATTTTATCGATTTTATCATGGGTCCAAATTGATGGATGAATGTTGTTTTTAATAGCAGCATTTTCCGCTGGCAAACCAAATGAGTCATAACCCATTGGGTGGAGAACATTAAAACCTTGACGAGTAAAATACCGTGCTACGACATCTCCAATAACATAATTCTTAACGTGACCCATATGAGGGTCACCAGAAGGATAAGGAAACATTTCTAAAACATAGTATTTTTTTCGATCGGGGTTGGTTTCAACCTGAAAGAGGTGATTATCTGACCATTTTTTTTGCCATTCTAGCTCAATTGCGTCAAAATCATAATTCTCTCGCAAACTGCTTACCCCCTATATGGAAAAAAGCCCGTCCCGAAGGGACGAGCTTTAATATGCTGGTGGAGCTGAGGGGAGTTGAACCCCTGGCCTCCTCCACGCCAAGGAGGCGCTCTCCCAACTGAGCTACAGCCCCAAACTTCTTCGAAGACGACCTTTATTATAGGAGAATCCCATTCATCAGTCAACGGATTCGCCAAAAAAAGCTTAAATTTTAGCTAGTACATGGTTTTCAAATATTTCTTTTACGTTTTGTTCGGTTACTCCTGAAATAACTTCATCGTTAATCCGAATATTGGGACCAAGAGAACATTTTTCCAAACAGAAAGTAGCACCTATACTCACTCGGTCTTGGAGGTCATGCTCCTTAGCTAATTCAAGCAACCGCTGGAGAAGGTTATAGGAGCCTTTCAAGTAGCAACTTGTTCCAACGCACACAGCAATGTCAATTTTCTGGGATTCTTTGGCTTCTTGAATTCGAATAAACTCTTGGCTGATTCTTCGACGTGAATGATAACTGGTGTGGAGGACTTTTTCGGCCTCCTCACTATTGGGTTTTTCTAACCATTTTTCATAAAGATATTTCAACGATGGATTATCCTGAGCTTTACGAATCGTACTCATCCGGTCAGCATTATAGAGACCCTGGGCTCTTTTACGAAGCGTCAGTTCGCGGTTGGGGTGTGCTAATGGCATACCACCACCACCAATACATCCTCCCGGGCAATTCATAACTTCAACCAGATCGTAATAGCGCTTTCCTTCTCGTATCTCTTTTACTAATCGTTGCAAATTCGCTAAACCATGAACCACAGCTACCTTTACCGTCCGACCGTCAAAGTCAACTTCGACTTCACGCAAACTATCGAATCCTCGAACTCCATTAAATTCAACATTTTTGAGTTCTTTTCCGGTTAATCTTTCGTAAGCATAACGGAGTACCGCTTCGGAAACTCCTCCAGTCACTCCAAAGATGACACCCGCACCAGTACCCAAACCCAGTGGAACATCAAATGGAACCGGATCCAGCTCTTTGAAATCAATGTTGGCCGACTTGATCATTTTGATGATTTCCTGAGCGGTCATGACAATATCAACGTCCGGTTTTCCCTCGGTTTGAAACTCAGGTCGACGAGCCTCAAATTTCTTCGCTGTGCAAGGCATAATGGAAACAGAAACGATTTCATCCAAGGTTTTGTTTTCAACTTTGGCTACAAAATTCTTGATCACTGCTCCAAACATCTGTTGTGGAGATCTGGCACTGGATAAGTTATTTAAATAGAAAGGGTAATTCCTTTCTGCATAAACCACCCAGGAGGGGCAACACGAGGTGAAATGAGGAAATGGGCCACCTTTGGTCAAACGTTTGAAGAATTCCTCTGCTTCTTCAACGGTGGTCAAATCGGCACTGAATGCTGTATCAAATACTCGATCAAATCCAATTTTTTTCAAGGCAGCAGCAATTTTCCCAGTACTGATCTCCCCCGGTTCCAGTCCAAAAGCTTCTCCAACTGCCACTCGAACTGCTGGAGCAATCTGAGCTACAACAAATTTCTCTGGATCCAAAACTGCTTCCCAGGCTTTATTAACTTCAGACTTTACAATTAAAGCCGCGGTTGGACAACGAACGGAACACTGACCACAATAAACACACTCTACTTCATTGAGATTTTTTCCAAAGGCCGGCTCCACCAGCGACCTTGAACCTCGCTGGGTAAAATCGTAGATTCCAATCCCTTCAATTTCTTTACAGGTTCGAACACAATCACCACAAAGAATGCATTTATTCGGGTCACGAACCAAAGAGAAGGAAGAGGTATCCAACGGAAGGTCATCGGTCCTTTCGCCAAAGGGGACCTCGGTTATATCCAAACGAGCGGAGAGCTCCTGTAGTCGGCAGTTTAGATTTCGTTCACAGGTGGTACAATCACGTTTATGATTGGCTAAAAGGAGTTCTAAAACCATTTTACGAGCTTTGAGAATTCTTTGGGTATTGGTTTTAATTACCATTCCTGGTTCAGGCGGAGTCGAGCAAGATGGCATAATCCCTCGTCCTTCAACCTCAACCAAGCACATCCGGCAAGCACCATAAACACTTAAATCAGATAAATAGCAAAAGGTTGGAATATCGATATCTGCTTTGCGAGCTACCTCGAGAATGTTTTTCTCGCCACTTAATTCAATTTCTTGACCATCAATTATCACTGATTTTTTAAGATTTTCATGACTCATGGTTCTTTGACCTCCATTCAACCAATACCGCATCAAAGGGGCAAGCTTCGAAGCATGAACCGCACTTAATACAGGCTTCTTGATCGATTATATACGGGACTTTCGGTCGTCCGGAAATACACTTGACCGGACATACTCGGGCACATTTTCCACATGCCCGGCATTTTTCCGGATCGATCCGGTATTCTTTCATAGCATTGCAAACATGGGCAACGCAAACATGATTATACACATGATCGAGATATTCGTCTTTAAAATAGCGGAGAGTGGTCAGGACCGGATTAGGAGCAGTCTTTCCCAAGCCACAGAGTGACGCATCGCGCACGACTTCAGCTGTTTCAATCAGTAAATCCAGATCTTCACCCTTGGCACGAGCTTCAACTATTTTCTGAAGTATATTTAACATATGCTTGGTCCCTTCTCGACAGGGAACACACTTTCCACAGGATTCATTTTGAGTAAAATGAAGGAAATAACGTGCTAACTCAACAATACAGGTATTTTCATCCATGGTGACCAACCCACCAGAACCCATAATGGCACCGGCAGAACAGAGCGAATCATAATCCACAGTGAGGTCTAAATGTTGCTCAGTCAGACATCCACCTGAGGGTCCTCCGATTTGAACCGCTTTAAATTTTCCATTGTCTTGTACGCCTCCTCCAACATCAAAAATGAGCTCGCGGAGGCTGATACCCATAGGTACTTCTGCTAATCCAGTATTTCGGATTTTTCCGGAAAGGGCAAAAGTTTTCGTTCCAGGGCTGGTGACTGTTCCAAAAGAACGGAACCAATCGGCTCCTTTTAAAATGATAATGGGAACATTAGCCAAGGTTTCAACATTATTAATAACAGTAGGATATCCCCAAAGACCTTTATTGGCAGGAAAAGGCGGCCTCGGGTTGGGCATGCCCCGTTTTCCTTCAATAGAAGCCAATAAAGCGGTTTCTTCGCCACAGACAAAAGCACCGGCACCTTCTTTAATAATAAGGTCAAAGGAAAAGGAAGTCCCAAAAAGATTTTTCCCTATTAATCCAGCTTCTCGAGCATCGGCTATGGCTTTTTTCAATCTTTTTACCGCTAAGGGATACTCCGCCCGAACATAAATATATCCTTCTTGAGCTCCAAAAGCGTAACCGGCAATAGCCATTCCTTCGATAACGGTATGAGGATCGCCTTCCATAACACTGCGGTCCATAAAAGCACCGGGATCTCCTTCATCACCATTGCACACGATAAATTTCCGATCAGCCTTAGATAAACGAGCAAACTGCCATTTCCGCCCAGTCGGGAAACCTCCGCCTCCCCGTCCCCGCAGCCCGGATTTTAAAATCTCTCCAATGACATCGTCGGGGCTCATGGTCGTAACGACTTTTGCTAACGCCAAGTAACCGTCATGAACCAAATAATCATCAAGCTCTTCAGGATCGATTGAACCACAATTACGGAGGACAATTTTCATTTGTTTCCGGTAGAAGGGAACGTCTTTCATCAATGGCCATTTCCGGATTTCCTGGTTGGTTTCTTCCTGATATACCAGGTCATCAACTACTTGGTTGTTCTTCAAAGTTTCCTCAACTATTCGATCAACATCTTCTGGTTTTACTCTCAGATAAAGTATTCCCTTCGGTTCAATCCTTACCAAGGGGCCAGCTTCACACAATCCCATACATCCGGTCTCTTTAAGCGATGGTTGGTGATTATCAGCGGTTTTTTTCACTGTAGCCGAGAGCTGGTTTTTTTCAATCAATTCTTGAAACCTTTTATAAACCGCATCTGCTCCTTTGGCTAAGCATCCTAATCCACCGCAGACTAAAATCTGGGCGGTAACTGGTTCCCTTTTTAATTCTTGAATGTGATTTTCCAGTTCTTCTTTAGTCTTGAATGGCATGGACCATTCCTCCCTTGTTTTCTTCGATCAATCCTTCAATAATTTCGCGAGTCTTTTCTTCGTTTAACATCCCGTAAACCTCTTCATCGATCATCATAGCCGGTGCGAGAGCACAAGCTCCGATACAGGCGACGGTTTCAACTGTAAAAAGAAGGTCGGGAGTTGTTTCTTCGTTTTCTTTTAATCCTAATTGTTCTTTGACAGTTTTTAAAACATTGATTGATCCTTTTACATGGCATGCAGTCCCATCACATACCCGTATCATATGCTTCCCTTTCGGTTTTAAAGAAAATTGAGCATAGAAGGTAGCAACTCCGTATACATAAGCTGGAGACACTCCCAGGGCAGTTGCTACATAAGTCAATATTTCTTCAGGAAGATACCGATAATCGGCTTGAATTTCCTGAAGGATAGAAATTAAATGTGATTCATTTCTATCGTGTTTTTCTAGAATAGCATTTACTTTTTCGAACTGACGACTTAAGGTCAATTCTTGATTCTCCATTTCCAATGACATTCACCTCCGGATATACGGTCATCGTAACCCACCGAGTTACGAAATAATCTTCTTCGTTTATATATCAATCTAAATTTAAAAATACTCCAAATTAACCTCTTTTCCTAATTTTACCAACTCCTCAGTTATCTCTTCTAAAATTCGAGCTTTTAATGACAGCTCTCCTGATAGCTTTGGATTCTGATGAGCTGGATTAATAGCCATTCCAGTATAGATAAGAATCTCATCTGATTCTAATAATAAATGCAATAATCGGCTGGCGCCGTCCTGTTTATAGAGAACATCGATATCCCTTGCACCTTGTTTAAGATGGCGGCGAACGCTGGCTAAAGTTAAAATTCCCTCGGTGAGGAGGTCTACTCCTTCTAATATGCCTACTGGAGGGATATCTTCTTTCATGGAATTTAAATCCACATCTATTGGCTTCCCTAAATAACGGGAGACGATATTTCCGGTTGTTCCGCCAGAAAGTACTTTTTTCCCGGGAAAGGAAAGAAATTTTTGGGTAATCAGCTGGTCAGTTTTTGGATCTTCTGGAGGGCCTGCCCATAAAATTATTTTTCTGGGGAGACGAATTTTTGCTACTACACAGGTCGCATCGTCTCCGGGCATTCCTTTATAGAGACTCTCTGTCGTTTCGATCACTTTTCTTGACAAAGAATCGGCATCGATGTGTTCGTTCACACTGCTTTCAAGAAAAGAGGCAATTTTATCCCATCTCCAGCCTAAGTTCCAGATCCCACCGATACCGGCGTGCACTACTCCGTCGCTAACCACCACTAACCAGTCATTTTTTTGAAGTTTCATGTTTGATTCGTGAATAACCCGATTCCCAATTTTTCTTTCCTTCCGTTCGATATGCATCACTCGCCCGCTTCGAATCCAGAAGATTGGTGGGCTATCAAATTCAGCGATATAGGCTTCGCCGTTTTGAAAAACCTGGATGACTGAAAAAGTAGAATAAGCAATTTTTCTCACCTTGCACACCGGTAAAGTTTCGGCTAATGTTTCCACTACTTCGTCTAAGGGTGAATTCCGTTGAAGCATGGAAACAATAATTCGTGTAGTCAGTGTCGATAGAATGCTAGCTTTAACTCCGCTCCCTAACCCATCAGAGAGGGAAACAATAGTGGAAAGATCGTCTTTCTCGATGCGAACACTATCCCCACATAATTCTTCGCCCCATTTTGATATCTGAGCTTGAGCGACTTCAACAAATATCTCGTTCATTCCTCGACATTTTCTCCTCGAAGAATTTTCATGAGCTTGCTGAGCAAGGATTTAGTTTCAGCGGTTGTCTCACCTAAAAGACTAGCAATTTCTTGAGCAACCAACATCTGATTAGTAATAACCTGTTGAGCTTTTTCTAAGGTTTTTCCACGGATTTCTTCCATCATTTGTTCTTGGTCTTTTTGTTTGGTTAAATCTACAAACACCCCCATAAGAAGTCCTGACTTTTCCAGGTAAAAAACCGAAAGCTTTACATAAACATTATTATGTTGTGGATAATGGATTTCTTGACTAATTGCTTTTTTAGTTCTGAGGACCTCAACAAAAAACGAAGGATCAATAAACTCATCTAGCGTCTTTCCAACCATTAAACGTCCTTTAAGGTCGAAGATCTGACGTAGGGCAGGATTCATGTCAACAATTCTCAGGTTTTCATCAACTAAAATGATTCCATTTGGTGTCACCGCAATTAAAAAACTCGAAAAAGATTCAGCACGAGCTCTCATATAGGGAATACACATTTCAGCTTCGGCTAAGCCTTGATAAACAGCAACCGCCTTTTCTCGACAGGTATCGTAACCACACGCTCCACAATTGAGCTCATCTTGAGGGGTAAATTTACCGGTCAAGGTTAATATCTTTCTCAGTTCTTCTTCCGTTGGTTGTGGTTGAAGAATGGGATGGGGATTAAATTCGCGCCTGAGTGATGGGATTTCGAGTGTTTTTTTTGCCTTACCCGAATTTGTACCTTGTTGGGAAAACTCAATAATTTTTTTTCTTCTTTGATAAAGAGAAAGGGGTGATTTGAGAAGAGGTCCATCGATACATCCCCCTTCACAGCTCATCATTTCAACCATTTTTAAACCTTCTTTTTCTTTTTCAAAGTCATCCAAAAACCGTTGACATCTTTCGATTCCGGTGATAACAACTGATTCCTGAGACAGAATTCCGGTATCAAATTCTCCGGTTTTGAGCAAACCTCCTTCAACCGGGAAAGCCCTTGCCCATTGAACCGAAGAGAGGTCCTCGCTCTCTATGGGAAATTGATTGATATCGATATTCTCCTGAATGAGCCACTCTTTCAATTCATCAAAAGTTAAAGCGACATCAACTTCATCGATTATTTCGCTTTCCTCTCTCTCGGCTTTTTTAGCAATACAAGGTCCAATAAAAACCACCCGAGGGTGTTGACCTTCAAATTCTTTTTTAAGAAGTCGAGCATGGGCAACCATTGGAGAAACTATTGGAGCTAAGTAAGAAATGTGCTGAGGATAATACTTATATATGAGAGCGTTTATCGCTGGGCAGGAACTGGTAATAATTGCTTTGTTTCCTTCTTTTACTAATCGAGCATGTTCCAAAGCAACCAATTCCGCAGCTTCCGCTGTTTCACGAACAACAGTAAATCCTAAAGCTTTTAAAGCATTAAATAGCTGACCAGGCATAATATCTGGAAAAGTTGGCACAAAAGAAGGCGCTAAGCTGGCAATAACAAATTCTTTATTCTCAAAGTAATTTTTGACTACTTCTACATCATTTCTTATAACCTTGGCATGCTGGGGACAAACTAAAACACACCGACCATCCTTGATGCAACGTTCGTCAATAATTTCGGCGTGCCCCATACTAAAGCGAATAGCTTTAACGGGACAATGACGCACACATTTATAACAGTCTCGGCAACTGGTTTTAATTGTTGAAAGTATATTCAACCAACTAATCCTCCTTAACCTTTACCATGACCTTTTCTTTAAAAATACGTTGAAAATTGTCGGGAGTAACACCGGTTTCAATTTCATCGTCTATGACTATGGTTACCCCCTCTTGACTGCATTTCCCTAAACAAAACGTGCCCTTTAACTCAACCTGATCCCGTAAACCAAGTTTGCTTATGGTTTCTTCACATTGGTGAATAATATCATAAGCTCCCTTTAAATGGCACGAACTTCCTACACATATAGCAATTGTTACCATTTATATACTCCTATTTATTCTTTCTTTTAAGTTCTTGTGAAATAACGTTTTTAAAGATCAAAGCTCTTTTTTCCTTTAAGAAATTCTTATTATAAAAAAGAGTATCAATGCTTTCCAAACAAGCCTATCATTATAACACAATTTCTTTTTACTTTTATTTAATTTTGGAAATTCCCTTCTTTATTTTGGTATTGGAAATATCCAAATCTCAGTTGGTTCAGGAAGACTTTCTCGATTAATTTCGATCTGGGTTTTCAAAAGTGTTTTTACTTCAAAAAAACGATAGGTAAAATTTTCAACCGGTTGCAGTTCGAATTTGAGCAAAGGGGTCCGATAATGCATGGGAATAACCACTCTTGGTTTTAAATTTTCTACCAGGGTTTGAGCTTCATGTCCATTAATCGTGTAGATTCCTCCAACTGGAACCAAGAGAATATCCAGTGGTTTCCACGATTCAACAACCTCCAAACTCGGCAACATGCCCATGTCACCAGCATGTATTAATGATAAACCATCTATTTCCAGCCGATATACAACGTTTTCGCCTCTCTCTTTCCCCTTTTTATGATCATGATAGGTTTGAAAGCCTTGTATTTTAAAACCATCACGAACGTATATACCCGCTTTTTGAATAATTTCTGGATTACCTCCAATAATTTGAACATTATTGTGATCATAATGGGAGTGGCTGACACAAACGGTATTTGCCGATACCTGAGGAAGTGGGTAACCAACACTTTGATCAAAAGGGTCAAACACTATTTTTTGCCCACCTTGGGATGTGACCATAAAAAAAGAATGACCAAACCATTGAATTTTCATACTTACACCTCCAACATTTCTTCCCTTTTTATCAAACCCATGAGAACAGAATCTCATTCCTTGAATTTAAGAAAGTTATTTTATCTAATTAATTAAATTATTAATATTATTCGTTGGTTTATTTGTCACATTTATGGAAAAAAGTATATTTAGATATTTTCCTTTGCAACGCCTCATACAATTCATTTTGTTCAGATAGATAAAGATAGGCTATTTTATTTTGTAACAACGGTTCATCTTTGATTTGAAGCGTATTTACCCGCTCGAAATCGGGTGTACCAGGAAGTGGTGAGAATAGGGACAGACGAGGTCTTAAACCTAAATCAGTAACATATTCAATCGAAAACTCATAGTCCTTCTCCTTCAACCCAGGGAGTCCAAAAAGAAGATAGACTTCCAGTTCTTCAGGAGCATAACCGGCTTGAATAAAAGATTGAATGGCTTTCTCAAAAATGGAGTTATCTACCT
Source organism: Atribacter laminatus (assembly GCF_015775515.1). Taxonomy (NCBI): domain Bacteria; kingdom Pseudomonadati; phylum Atribacterota; class Atribacteria; order Atribacterales; family Atribacteraceae; genus Atribacter; species Atribacter laminatus. Next base: position 1,718,592 of record NZ_CP065383.1, on the reverse strand, counting down.
TATTTCCAGTGTTTTTTTGGCTGCTGGCATCGGAAAATTCAAGGCTGATTCGAATGGTTTTAAAATTACATTTTCTCATGAGTTTAGCAATTTCAGGAGTTACATACCGGGCATGGATGGAATTGGGGAGATGAAAACGAAGGGGAAGTCGTTCTTTCTGCAATGCTCGAAGAAGGGGTAGAAAGCTTTCTTCGGCTCGATAAAGCAATGCATCATCATAAAAAGCTAGGTCTTGAACCCCATAATTCTGGTAATCGTAAATAATTTCATCGAGGACCTGCTTCCAGGGTCGCCGCCAAAATTCTGGAAAGTACCTCCCTGAAGCACAATAGGTGCAGCGAAATGGACAACCGATAGAAGTCAAAACAATCGTATAATTCAGTTTTTTATAAAGATCAAAAGCTGGCTTCACCGAAAAAAAATGCTGATAATTTTCAATTGAAGATAATTCCTTAAAATCTGAGCAAAGTTGTTTGATAACCTGCAATGGATCGACACCTTCAACAATCCGGTCGAATCCCCATTGACGAGCATGTTCCAAGCAGAGGGTAGGATACCAACCACCAATAATAACTCGAGTATTATTCCATATTTGACGAACACACTTTAAAAAAGCAATTTGTCCGGGATACCAATAGGTCATGGTACCAGTGATAAAAACCCATTCTGGGGGTTTCATTTCCTTGAGCTGTTGCTTAACTCTTTCCCAAGGGATTCCAAACCGTGACCAATAACGAGGAATCGAAAAAAATTGAATTGGTTTAGGAATATTTTCCCGATAATATCCACCACAACCCATGCTCCTGAGCCGCTTCGGTCCTGGATGGTCAGGTGGAGGCATGAAAGGATGATAACGATCCATACAATCAAGGAGGGACACCCTATAACCAGAGTTCTTCAAATGGGATGCCAGATAAAGCAATCCCAATGGTTTCATCCATAGGTCATAAGCGGTAAAATCATAAATCCAAGGATTGACTAAAAGGATGTTTTTATTCATTGTATTGCTCCAATTTACAGCAATTGAAAAAAAATGCCTCCAGTGGTTTGACCACTAGAGGCATTTGATTCATTACTTCTTACGAATCATGATTTACCTCGGGGAGACCCTCATTAATATAAACATCATAGGCTCCTAAATCAAGATACCCGTTTCCACTGAGATTAAAGAGGATAACCTTCTCTTCTCCAGTTTCTTTGCATTTCTTCGCTTCTTCTATGGCTGATTTTATTGCATGTGCACTTTCCGGAGCTGGTAAAATTGCTTCCGATTGCATGAATACCATAGAAGCATCAAAAATATCAGTTTGCTTATACGATTGAGCTTCGATTAAACCGGAATTATATAATAAGCTCAACAAGGGGGCCATCCCATGATATCGTAATCCACCGGCATGAATTCCCGGTGGAATGAAATCATGACCAAGGGTGTACATTTTTAAATAGGGAGTCATTCCAGCTACATCACCCAAGTCGTATTCATATTTTCCTTTTAGAAAGGATGAGCACGATTTTGGTTCGACAGCTATTGCTCGGAAATTTTTCTCTCCACTGATTTTATCCCGCATAAAAGGGAAAAGGAGTCCGCCAAAATTACTCCCTCCTCCTACGCATCCAATAATAATATCTGGATATTTTTCTCCAACCTTCTCCAGTTGAAGTTTCGCCTCTTCTCCAATTATAGTTTGATGTAAAAGCACGTGATTGAGTACACTTCCCAGACTATATTTGGAATGGGGGGTCGTTACCGCATCTTCTATTGCTTCACTAATGGCAATCCCCAAACTTCCCAACGAATCAGGTGATTTCTCTAAAATGTTTTTCCCAGCTTTGGTATTGTCACTGGGGCTGGCAAAAACATTGGCACCCCAGGTTTGCATTAAAACCCGTCGGTAAGGTTTCTGTTGGTAGCTCACCTTTACCATATAAACCGTGCATTCCATATTAAAATAATGGCAAGCCATAGAAAGAGCTGAACCCCACTGTCCAGCACCAGTTTCAGTTGTCAAACGTTTGGTCCCATCTTTTTTGTTATAATACGCCTGCGCAACTGCAGTATTTGGCTTGTGACTCCCAACCGGGCTATCACCTTCATATTTATAATAGATACGAGCCGGTGTTTGTAAAGCTTTTTCCAATCGTCGAGCACGATACAAGGGTGAGGGACGCCAGAGGCGATAGATATCCAGCACTTCACCAGGGATATCAATAAAACGCTGGTTGCTGACTTCTTGTTGTATGAGGCTCGGTGGAAAAATTGGTTCCAAATCTTGAAGAGTAACCGGTTCTTTGGTACCTGGATGCAACGGTGGATCAAGAGGCCGCGGTAAATCTGGAATGATATTATACCAGATGGTCGGCATCTCCTTATCGCTCAGGTATATTCGGTTTGCCTCTTCCATGGTAATCACCTCCGGTGTTTTTTTATTGGCTTTTTCTAAAACCAATATCCTTAATTTCGTTTTATATTTTTTATAAACTCTCTTTTCAATATCTTGTGTTGAGAACAAATTCTCGAACTGCAATTTTTACATCTACCAATTTTATTCAATACTGATCTTTTTTATAAAACACCTCTTGCCATGTCTATCTTTCTATCCCGAAAAAACCATCTTATAAATTCCCCCATTGAGGGGGGATAAAGGGGGGTGTGCCTTTAATCGGTCATCCTGAGGCTTCGCTTTTCGAAGCCGTGAGGATCTCATCTTTTAGGTTCTTTCTTCATAACTATTTAAAAAATGGAATTCTCACGTCGCAAAATTCGCTCCTCAGAATGGAAGAATTGCTAAATGAGATTGCCACGTCGTTCAACCAAAAAACGTTTGAACTCCTCGCAATGACGAATTTCGATAGCTACTTTTATCCTTATCTGGTGCTATAAAAATGGCCGGAGAGTTTATCTACACCATTGGTAATCTATTGTTCATTCTAACTTTAACTTTCCTTGGTTTCGGTTGAAAGTAACACGCGATCGTTAGCGAATTTTTTACGGCGGCGTTCACTAAATCGCTCTAAAAGTTCTTCGATGGTCATCTTCTTTCTTTCTTCTCCTGAGATGTCTAAAACAATTTCGCCATCATCCATAAGAAGGGTTCGAGTCCCAAAGTTCAGAGCATCTCCTAAGTCATGGGTAATCATAAACGCCGTCAGATGATCATCTCGAATAAGAAGGTTGGTTAGATTCATGATTTTCCCAGCAGTTTTTGGATCAAGGTTGGCGGTATGCTCATCTAAAAGTAAAATTTTTGGATTCCCAATAGTCGCCATAAGCAGTGCCAGAGCTTGCCGTTGACCACCTGATAAAAGTCCCACTCGATCTCGAAGGCGGTTTTCCAATCCTAAACCAACCTCAGCTAATTTCTCTCGAATTTTTTTTCTCAAATGTTCTGAAATTGCTAAACGGAGCCCTCTGGTTCTTCCTTTGGCGTAGGCAATAGCAAAATTCTCTTCAATGGTCAATGATGCCGCTGTCCCCTGAGTGGTATTTTGGAAGACTCTACCGATAAAACGAGCCCGACGAAAAGCCGGAAGGGAGGTTACATCTTGGCTTTCAACAACCACCTTTCCCCGGTCGGGAAAGTGGTTACCGCTGATAATGTTTAATAAGGTGGTTTTTCCAGCACCATTACTCCCTACAATAGTGACAAACTCATCAGGTTGTACAGTACAGGAAAGGTTTCTCAAAGCCCATCTTTCATCAGGAGTATTTCTAAAAAACACTTTATCTATATGATCCAGTTGTAACACTATTTCACTCTCCTAAACTTCTCTTTTATTACCGGAAAAGAGAGAATAATAATAACTAAAAGACCGGTAAAAAGCTTCAAATCATAGGGTTTAAAACCAATATTGTACCCATAGTTCAAAGCAATTGCGGTAGCTAATCGATAAACAACCGCTCCAATAATAACCTGAAGAGTAATTACTAAAATAATTCTTCCTCTTAGAAGAACTTCTCCAACGATTACCGAAGCCAGACCCAAAACCACCATACCGATTCCCATATTGATATCGACAAAACCTTGATACTGGGCAAACATAGCACCAGCAAATGCCACTAGAGCATTGGATAGAGAAATTCCTACCAACTTGATACGGTCGGGATTGACCCCTTGAGCCTCAACCAGAGTTTCATTATCGCCAGTAGCCCGGATAGCTAAACCAATTTCGGTTTGCAAAAAAAGATCTAATAATATTTTTATAAGAACAATGAGTCCAATTAAAAAAAAGAGCCGAAGATAGCTTTCTGGTATACCATTGAAAGAATCTCTCAGCATAGTAAAAACCGTTCGATGTCCTAGGTTTTCAGAAAGTGATATATTAGGACGTCCCATAATCCTTAAATTAATAGAATATAAACAGGTCATGGTAAGAATTCCCGATAAAAGAGCTGGAATTTTCGAAAAAGTATGTAACACCCCAGTGAACAAACCGGCTAAGGCTCCGGCAATAAAAGCGGCGATCATGCTTTCTATCGGGCCAAATCCTCGATAAACCAATGAAGCAAATACTGCCGCTCCTAATGGAAAACTCCCATCTACCGTTAGATCAGGAAAGTTCAAGCAACGAAAAGTTATATACACACCTAAGGCAAGAATACCGTATAACAATCCTTCCTGCACACTAAAAACAAAATAGTCGTACAATCACTTCACCCGCTTTTCATTCATTCAAGATTGCATCTAAAAAAATGGTAACTATAGCCCCGTGATATAATAATCATGGGGCTATAATTGAATTCGTTTATTTTATTTGACTTCCAAAGTGACTTCTACATTTTGAGATCTCATGTCTTCAACATATTTTTCTAAAAGAGCCTTAAAATCATCAACCTGAATACCAAGTATTTCCAAATTTTTACTATTTACCATTAAAACCAGTTTATTGGCAAACTCTACTGGTATATCCGATGGTTTTTCTCCCTTAAGAATTCGAGCTACCATATCACCGGTTTGACGACCGTGCAGATAATAATCAAAACCTAAGGCCAAAGTAGCTCCCTTTTCTAAAGTAGTTGGGTCAGCCAAGATTAACGGTATTTTTTTATCCTCACAAACTTTAATAACCGTTTCTAAGGCACTAACCACCGTATTGTCGGTAGAAACATAAATCGCATCGACTTTGCCAACTAATGATTGGGTGGCAATAGCCACATCAGCCGATGTTGAAACTGTTGCCTCGATGAGTGACATTTCATTTTTTTCACAGGCAATTTTTGCTAAATCATTGGTTACTACCGAATTAACCTCACCAGCATTATAAACGGTTCCTAAATTTTTGGCATCAGGAAATAAATATTTTAACATTTCGACTTGCCTATCAACCGGTGTCATATCCGATACACCGGTGACATTTCCGCCTGGCTGTTGTAGGTCCTTAACCAAACCAGCACTGACTGGATCAGTTACAGCAGAAAAAACAATTGGGATTTCTTTCGATGCATTGGCTGCAGCCTGTGAAGTGGGGGTGGCAATTGAAACAATAACATCAACCCGATCGGAAACAAATTTGCGCGCTATGGTGTTTGCAGTTGCGACATCGCCTTGAGCCGATTGCATATCATAGATGATATCTTGATCGGGAACGTATCCATAGACTTCTTGAAGAGCATCTCTTACACCATCTCGGGTTGCATTTAAAGCCGGATGGTCAACAATCTGCATGATCCCAATTTTTACTGGTTCAGCAGCTGTTGCTGGGAGAACCAAACCAATTGACAACAAAACTAACAAGGATAAAAAAAGAATCTTTCTCATATCGTACCTCCTTTTAAAAAAAAATCCCTCCCGACACAGGGACGGGAGGGATATATGACCCGCGGTACCACCCTCATTGAGCAAGAGGCTCCAGCTTTAAACCTTTAACGCAGCACGCGATGAAGCTTTAATCTCATTCTTCGACCAGCTTCACTCCTCCAGGTTCCATTCATCTCATCACAAACACCAGGATTCCAGCCCTTCTCCCGGCTCTCTTTAGTTTGTAAAAAGAAACTACTTGTTCCCTTCTTCGGATTTTTACGATATATTAATGATATATCACAAAATTATACGGCAATTTTCAATCTTGTAAAGAGGCAAACGGCACTTTTTTCAAAATAAACCATAAAACTTCCCCGTCCGAAGACTAATTTGAAAAGAAAATAGGAAAGGTGTAACTTTATGAGAAAATCAAATTCCTTTTTTTATTCCTTTCTATCCACACCATTGGGAACGGCAATTATTGGCTGGCAAAACGACCTGCTGGCTGCATTTGTTCTTCCTCAACCAACCCTTGAAGAAGCTTTCCAATATCTTCAGTCCTACCATCTCCCTCACCACGATTCATTCATACTTGAAACTAAATTGCCTTGGCTTGATCTTTCCGATAAGGTTAATGCTTATTTTTCCGGTGAAAAAGTTGCGTTTTCCGAGCCGATTATTATCAACCAATTTCCTAATTACACACGCCAGATATTGGATATCACCAAAAATATTCCTTGGGGTGAAGTAAAGACTTATCAACAAGTTGCACAACTTTCATCGCAGAAACGAGCTTATCGGGCAGTTGGACAAGCGCTACACCGCAATCCAATTCCTCTGATTATCCCCTGTCACCGGGTTATCGCCAAAAACTCTTTAGGAGGATTCGGTTACGGGCTGAATTGGAAATTACGTTTACTGACCCTCGAAAATATTCATTTATAAAAACAAAATTATTGCCCGACAGCATTGGGTTTTGAAACACACTGATTACCGACTTCAAGAAAGTTACTGACTTTTTTATAGAGTAAGAAAGTTATGATTCCGTTAATAGCACCCTTGAGAAGGTTAAAGGGTATAATAGCAGGAAGCAGCATGCCAACAACCATTTCTCTGGTTACTCCTAAGTACAGAGGCGTAACGAAAAGATTGGCTATCACCATAACCCCGGTCATCACCAAAGGAGCAATAATCAAACCTTTTACCGCTGAAGAAAGATTTCTATGCCTTCGGTAAATCAAACTAGCAACCAATACATATACACCAGTCGCAATAAAATGCATGAGAACCCCCCAGGGGCCTCCTTGGCCGGTTAAAACCGCAAATAGAACTGAAACAATTGCAGTCATAATTACTCCAATCCCAGGACTGAATTTAAGGCCCATAATCAATATGGGTACATCACCAGGGTCATACAGTAAAAAGGGTGCCGAAGGAATGAGGGGAAAGTGGATTAAATAGCTCAAAACAATGGAAAGAGCAGAAAATGCTCCAGTATAAACCAAATTACGACACTTCATACCAAGAAACCTCCTCGATTTATCTTTCTCCAGAAATTAATAAGCCCTGAAAGCATTGCGCCTTCAGGGCTTATGGGCTCACTATAGGCTTCTTCTCCCATCCGGACTATACCGTCGGCTCCGGATTTTCACCGGATCAACCCAAAAAGGGTTCGCGGGCTTAGGATTAACCATCACCGCCGGTTAGGAATTGGGAATTTCTCCCTTACCCTACCCTGAAGAAGTATTTTCTCAATGATTTATTCTAACTTGATATTGTTAATTGTCAAGAGATTCAAATCTTATTTCGGTAATGAGAAGCTAAGAAAAGAGGAAGCTTTTCATACTCTTCATATAACTTTTGATATCGTGGCCAATTTTCCGAAGGTTCCCAAACCCGAGTCGTTATTTCAACCATATTTTTGGCTTCTTCTATGGATCGAGCTGCATCGGAACCAACCATAGCAAAAAGGGCTGCTCCTAAAACCGTTCCCTCTTCACAGGAAATCGTAATAACCGGTATCCCTAAGACATCTGCTCGTATCTGATTCCAAAGGTGGTTTTTTGAGCCTCCTCCAACTACTCTTAGGGCTGTTGGCTCAAATCCAAAGGTCTCAAAAAATGCCTTTACTGCTTGCTTTAGTTGAAAGGATAATCCTTCCAAGGCGGCGCGATACACTTGCGAACGATCAGTAGTTAATCCTAACCCTAAAATCGTTCCTTGGGTTTCATAAGGCTTATTCGGACCAGAGGGCATAAAGGAAGGAATCACTATTACTCTTCCACTTCCGGGTTCAACTTCCCTCCCGCTATCAATCATCAATGAATAGATGTCCGATCGATCTTTGATGTCCGCATAAAAATTTCGTCGCACCCACTCTACCACACCACCTGCCATCATCAGCATTTGAGGATTCCAAAGATCATCAATAGCATCAAATTCGGTCATAATACCAGTTTCAAAGGCTCTTTCTGAGTCATGATATTCTGGAATCCGTATGGCTGCAATTTCCCAGGTTCCAGAACTCAAAACCATCTCACTTTGGTCAGCCATTGATCCAATCAAAGCAAATTGAGTATCATGACCAGCAGCTATCACTGGTGTTCCCTTGGGAATCCCGGTTTCAGAATGAACTTTTTCTGTTACTTGACCGATTACACCTCCACTTGGAGTAAAAGGTGGAAAAAATGTTTCATCCAAGCCAACCAAAGACAACAAACGATCCGACCATTTTTTAGTTCGAATATCAATCATCATAGTTGTCGATGCTGAGGGATAATCAAAAGACATTTCACCACAAAGTTTATAACTTAACAAACCAGGCATCATCATGTAGGAATCAGCCTGGTCGAGTGCTTCTGGAACGTTTTCTCTCATCCACAATAACTTAATAATAGTATTGAAGGGAATAATTTGATAGCCGGTGAGTCGGAAAATTTCTCGAGGGGATATTAAGCTTGCTATCCTTTTTGCCCATCCGGATGTTCGTGAACATTGCCAGGATATGACCGGATAAGTTAAGGTGCCATCCTTTTTTACCGTGGTTCCATCAGCTCCGAAGGTGGTAACAGTGACTGCTTCTATCTTTCCATCAACTTGAGACCTGACCTTTGGAATAACCTGTAAAAACTTATTCCAAATTTCATCTATATCCCAGATAAGGCATTCTTCACATCCACTTTGTAATCGGGGAACGTTGGGTAGAGCCGAGATGGCCAGTATTTCTCCTTTCATCCCAACAGCTACTGCCCGGAGCGTTGTTGCACCACAATCAAGCACTAAAATATATTGATTCACCGTTATCCCTCCGATTCAATTAAGAGTTATGTTTGTTGAGAAAATTATTTTATCCTGATTGAGAATTCTCCTTATCACCTAGGACATTCGTTCTTTAAAAAAAAGATCTAAAGAATTGTCCCGGTTCTTTCTCTTCATTATATTATAATGAAAGAAAAGAATTTAGCGCTTTATAAAACTTTTCATTTTTTATTAAAAAGCATCATTCTCTTTTTCCCAAACCCGCAGGAGATAAAGGAGGAAAATGGTGAACAAATTAACTATGCAAATTCGAGGTTTAGTGGCATTGGGCATGCTTATTCTCATTTTTATTATGGTGATTAGCGGTATTATATTATGGTTAGCCATGCTTGGAATCATGAACAATCCAGGGTTGTGGAGCTTTGCTTCCCGCATCCATCCCACTCTTGGGATTATTATGTTTATTTTAGGAATGATTCATCTTATAACCAATAAAAAAATGTTTTTGAACGATTTAAAACAATTTAAAGGGAAATAGTCCTAAACTGGTTAGACTCTTACAAAATGTCAAAGTACCAGGTGAAAATGAAAATACCTATCGAATACCGTCATTGAATGGAATCAGAGTTTTTTCTCCCTTGAGGTGAAATATTCAAGATACGGGTGAAACCTAAGATTCAGATCCAGGTTTGGTGTTTTAAAACGATCTTGAGAAAGATTTGTAGGTTTCCCTTACCTTAATTTGCTCCCACCAGGGGAGAGGGAAAAAATGTGTCGATTTCATTCAGGAAGCATTTTTGAAAAAGAATTAAAAGATGAAACCCTCACGGTTTCGCTTTTCGAAACCGTGAGGGTGGCGCTTTCGGTTTCAGATGAAATCCACCCGCGGGAAAATCTCCCACACCGGATAACACCATTTTTCATTCATTACCCATTATTGAAATGGCTAATTTGAAATAATTGAGCTTCTCATTGGCGAGGAACGTTTGGTAGAACTCATATGATTAATCAGATATTCTTCGACGAATTTTGGTTTCTTTTCCTGAAATAGTTGTAAAGCTTTCTGGGAAAGCTCGACATTGGCATAGTCTTCTCGTAATCGAATATTCCCAATCTCTTGACGGCTTATTCCTAAAATTCGACAAAGGGTTCCCAGCAGTTTACCTACTTCCCAACCGTTGGTCGTACCGGTCGATAGACGAATAGTACCTCCCTTCGCAAAAGCTGAATAGCCTTTCTTTTCCCGGTTTTTTTTCTGATGGTTTTTTCCATCTTGAAGGAACCGAGACTTTCTTTCTCGCTCGATTCGTTTATCTTCATCAAGAAACAATTTTAAAGAATAGCCCAGATTATTTCCCTTGCTATTCCACTGTAAAAGCTTTGCCACCAAATCAACCGGGTCTTCTTTAGCTATCAGTTTCTCTGCCCATTGCTGAATGTGAGGTTCTACCGCCATATTGCTATCGGTGAGTTTGTACTCAATCCGTTGCTGATTTTTCAGTTGGATCTCTGCTTGATCGGGAAGCGGCTTCCATTCTACTTTAAGTGAGCTTCTTGAAAACATATTACGAAAATGGGATGCTTCGCGATTAGAAAGCAAAGCGATGCTTAATCCCGAATGACCCGCTCTCCCAGTCCGTCCACTTCGATGAACATAATTATTCAAGTCTCCGGGGAGTCCCAGCTGAATAACATGACTTACCATATCGATATCCAAACCTCTGGCAGCAACGTCGGTTGCCACTAAACAGGTCGTTATTCCCACTCGAAATGAATTGAGAGAAGAATTTCTTTCTCTTTGGGTCATATCACCATGGAGTGCTTTAGCTGAAAACCCAGCTTCAGTTAAAAAAGTAGCACATTCTATGGTTTCTTGGCGGGTTGAACAAAAGATCAGCGCTTTTTCTGGTCCTTCCCAAAGTAACACATTAACCAAACTTTCTAAGCGATGTTGATATGGAACTAAATAAACCCGATGCTTAATATCCTGGTGAGCGGTAAGGTCTTGGTCTAATGAAATCCACTTGGGATGAGTCAGATAATTTTTTGAGAGTTCACGAACCTGTTTTGGCATGGTTGCAGAGAATAACCAGATTCGGTCAACATTTTCATGTGATTCAAAAATTGCTTCCAACTCTTCACGAAATCCCAAATCTAACATGTGATCGCCTTCATCAAGAACAATGGTCTGAATTTCTTCAGTACGATAGTGACCTCTTCGAATATGATCCAATACTCGTCCGGGAGTTCCAACTACCAAGGCAGGTCCATTTAATAATTCTCGGCGTTGATTTTCGATATCCATTCCACCAACCAAAGTTGCTACCTTTATAGTCATCTCACTCCCTAACCATTTCAGCTCCTGAGCTGTTTGAATGGCTAATTCCCGAGTTGGAGAGAGAATTAGAATCACCGGCTGGGTTGGAATCTGTTCAATGGTATTGAGGAGTGGAATTCCAAAAGCCAAGGTTTTTCCTGATCCGGTTTTGGCTTGGACGATGAGATCTTCATCCATAATATTGGTTTCATTCATCACTTGTATCTGAACCGGACTCGGATTATCAAATTTTTTCTTCTTCAAAGCACAGAGAATTTCCTGACGAAGTGGAAATTGTTTAAAAGTTATTTTTTCGGTCAATAGATTGACCTCCTTTTTTTAAATCGAAAAGATCGCGATCAAAATCACCCATTGACATTTTTTCCGATGAGATCCGATCCATCGATTTGAGGAGGTACACCCATTGGACATTCAATGCCACCATACATTCCCAATATGTAATTATCACTATGTTTGAAATGACGATCCATTCGTTCTTTTTTTTGAGACTCAAAAAAGGGGACTTGACAGAAGAACTGGAAGTTGAAAACCGGTTACTTCATCAAAATCTTTATGATTCTCGAGGGAACATTATAACAGATAACAAAACAAATGAATATCTTTTTTATTCCTTTTGAGAATAATTCACTGGAAAAACTTACTTTTTCATTATGAAGATAAAGTTTTGACGGAATAGAAACTCATGCAACTTTCGTGGCACCAGATGGATATGAAGGACAAGATTCAACATGCCTTGGCAGGTCACGATTAATCCAGTGCAATAAGTTACACCCTTAGGCAAAAACATTCTTTTGCAGGGGTTTGATTTATCATACCTTGTGTTTACAGGATAGACCTTCATGCTTCTTAGTAGCACCAGATGAGGATGAAAATAAGTTGCCCCCTCACCCTGGCCCTCTCCCACCAAGGGGCGAGGGAAAAAAGAACAAAAGAATTCAGAGTTCCTTCTCCCTTGATGGGAGAAGGTGAGGATGAGGGTGAAAGCCCAGAACAGAGTGAAATCCTGGTGAGTTGCTCTAAAAGAATTACCTTAAAAAACGTTCTGGTATTTTCAGGATAGACCTTCATGCTTCTTAGTAGCACCAGATGAGGATGAAAATACCTATCTAAATCCGTCATTGCGGGGAACGCAGCGAGGTGGCAATCTCTACCATCCACTTAGTCATTTTGAGGAGTCCGGTGTTTTTGCCGGACGACGTAAGAATCTCATCATTTAAAGTATTTATGAAGAAAAAACTTAAAAGATGAGATCCTCACGCCCTCAAAAAGCGAGGGCTCAGGATGACCGATTAAAGGCACACCCCCCTTTATCCCCCCTCAATGGGGGAATTTATAAGATGGTATTTCCAGGATAGATACATATCATTTCTACTCATCTTGTTTCAAAAGGGTGAGTTTTTCAACAAAAGGAGGATAAAGAATCCCCTTCTCGGTAATAATAGCCCGAATCAGTTGGTGTGGCGTCACATCAAAAGCCGGGTTCCATACTTCAATACCTTGGGGTGCTATTCGTTTTTCTCCAAAATAAAAAACCTCATCTGGTTTTCTCTCTTCAATAGGTATGACCTCTCCAGAGGTAATGTGGATATCAATCGTTGATAATGGAGCGGCAACATAAAAAGGAATATTGTGATAAGATGCTAAAACCGCTAATGAATAGGTTCCGATTTTATTGGCTGTATCTCCATTGACCGCTATACGATCGGCTCCCACGATAATTTTATGAATCTGTCCCCGAGCCATAAGATAACCAGCCATATTATCAGTAATAAGCGTGACCGGAATATGATTTTTCAAAAGTTCAAAAGTGGTAAGGCGCGCTCCCTGAAGAAGTGGTCGGGTTTCATCGGCATATACTGTCAGCTTTTTCCCTTCTTGAAGAGCTGCCCAGTATACTATTCCTAACGCTGTTCCCCAGGCACTGCAGGCTAACGCTCCAGCATTACAATGGGTTAATATGGCATCTTTATCCTGAATGAGAGAAGATCCTTTTTGTGCAATACTTTGATTGGTTTGAATATCTTCATTATGTATTTTAATAGCTTCTTCAAGAAGTTTTTCAGTACAATCATGAGGTGATATTCCTTGCATTTCTGCATCCTTCCAAATCTTTTTCATTCGATCCAAAGCCCAGAATAAGTTTACAGCGGTTGGTCGAGTGGATCGTAAGGTTTGGTCAACAGATTCTAAAAAGGAAAAATATTGATCCCTATGGCCGCTCAAAGCCTCCTGAGCCCCCAAAGCAATACCATAGGCTGCTCCTACTCCAATCAAAGGGGCTCCTCTCAAACCAAGAGCCGAAATAGCATCAGCAATAACACGAAAATCATTGGTTTCGATGAGATTTTCTTCTAAGGGGAGCTGCCTTTGATCAAGAAATACAACTTGGTTATTCTTCCACTCAATAGTTTTGAACATTTTTCATCTCCATAGGTTATTGATTCTTTTTCATTTATTACATACCGTTTTATTAACCAGACACAAACAATTTTTTCCATATGTTTTAATATCTTTTGTAAGGGTTTGATTTATCAAATCCTTAGATGTGTTTCCTGAATATATCCTCATACTCTGTGATTTCTCCATAAACCATGAGTAGAAATAATTAAAAAAGAGTGAACAGACTCCTACCCGAAAGCACAATCACACTCACGATAGTAGAAGCAATTCCTAAACCCAACAAAACAAAGGGAAGGGATTTTTTTATTGGCCAGCCCATTAAAAAACAAATTAAAGAACCCGTCCATACTCCGGTAATAGGAAGTGGAACTCCGATAAATAAAGTCAAACCGATCTGTTCCCATTTTTCATATTTTTGAAATTTCTTTCGAGTACTGATCACCAATCTATTCCAAAGGGATTGAAACCATTGAAAACGTAAAAATACTGATAAGATAGCATTAAGAAAAAACATGACCAAAAAAAATGGAAGAAGATTGAATAAAATTGAAATAAGAAGAGCTTGCCAGAATGGAATCACCGGATTAGATACCCAATAAAGCAAAGACCCTCTAATTTCTGAAATGGGTGAAAAGCTCAAAAGAGCAATCCATAACTGCGAATTCATACTAAGTCTATTCTGCCCACTAATTCTCGAATGAGAAGCTTAAGCTTTGGTTGAGCTTCGTTGGCTGCCTGGATGACCACTTCGTGGGATACCGGTTCTATAACCCCATCAATCGCCAGATCGGTTATACAAGATACTCCAAAAACTTTCATTCCAGCATGACGAGCTACCAGGACTTCGGGTACTGTTGACATCCCAACCGCATCAGCACCAATCGAGATCAAAAAACGATATTCAGCAGGAGTTTCGAAATTTGGCCCAGCAAGAGCAGCATAGACGCCTTTCATAACATATATCCCTTTCTCAAGGGCGATTTGTTGAGCCAATTGAATGAGTTCAGGGTCATAAGTATTTGACATATCCAAAAATCGTGGTCCCAACTCCGGATCATTTTCGCCACGAAGTGGATTGTCGCCTAAAAGGTTAATATGATCACAAATAATCATTAAATCGCTGCGTTTCATGTTTCGATTCATTCCACCAGCGGCATTGCTGACAATTAATATCTGAATTCCCAGTTCTTGCATAACCCGAACCGGGAAAGTAATTTGTTTCATCGAATATCCTTCATAATAATGAAATCTTCCCTGCATGGCAACGATCTTTTTTCCCGCTAATTCACCGATAATAAAATTCCCATGATGACTTTCAACTGTGGAAACTGGAAACCAGGGAATTTCATCATAGGGTACAACTCGATCAATTTCAATGTCATCAGCAAGAGCTCCTAAACCAGTACCTAAGATAATGCCTATTCCAGGTGAAAAATCAATTCTTTCTTGAATGAAACGAGCACTTTCTTCAATTTTTAAACGTAAATTCTCCATAAAAACACCCCTTCAAAATTATAATTGTCCGAATTGGTAAAAAGCAAACCCTATAGTAATCATTTTTTTAAAAAACAATTTGTTTATTATTTTCTTGGAAATGAACGGGCATATGCTTCTCGAAGAATTTTTTTACTAATATGGGTATATATTTGAGTCGTCACGATGTCAGAATGTCCCAAAAACTCCTGTACAACTCTCAAATCAGCTCCGTTTTCCAACAAATGGGTTGCAAAGGTGTGCCGAAGAGTATGAGGAGTTATGGTTTTTTCAATTCCAGCTTTTCGTGCGTATTTCTTTATCATTACCCAAATGTTTTGTCGGGTTAAAGGTTTACCGGAAGCTCCGACAAAAACCGACCGACTCCGTTTTCCCTTTAATATTTGTTCTCTTGCTTGCTGAAAATATCGATTTAACGCTTCACCGGCTTCCTCGCCAAAAGGCACCATCCTCTCTTTAAACCCTTTTCCCCAAAGCCGTAACATAAAATTTTCCAAATCCAAATGTGAAAATTCTAGAGCGGTTAATTCACTTACCCTCAATCCGCTTGCGTACAATAACTCCAAAATTGCTCGGTCCCGAATTCCAATTGGCTTGGCCAAATCTGGAGCATTTAATAAGGATTCGATCTCACTTTCGTCTAAAATATCGGGTATTTTTCTTTGAAAACGAGGAGAATCGATGAGTTTAGCACAATTTTCAGGCATAATTTTCTCACGGATCAAATATTGAAAAAAGGTACGAAGGGCAGAAATTTTCCTAGCAAGAGAAGCTGGAGCTATTTCGCGTTTGGCTTCATATCGTAGGAATTTTTCAACCATATCTTGATCAAGTTGAGAAAAAGATACTATGTCTTTTTTTTCCAAAAAACCAACTAACTGCTCCAAATCCTGTTCATAGGATTGAATAGTATTATCAGAAAGTCTTTTTTCCCAATACAAAAACTGGAGATACGCTTCAAGAACGTTCCTGAGATCGTTGGGTAGCATGCTTTCTCAATATCTCTCGCAGAATAAGAGCAATTATAATTATCAACAAACAGGCAAATTGAGCTGCTGTCATAACTCCCCAAACCGAAAAGGGTTCATCACGTAAATATTCGATTAAAAAACGAGCGATCCCATACATCCAAAGATAATCAAAAAAGAGCTCTCCGCGAAAAACCTTTTTCTTCTCCAGTTTGAGTAAAAAATAGAGGATTAGGAGAGAGTATCCAGCTGAATAGAGTTGAGTTGGATACCTCCACCCTTCCAAAGCAGGGAAATGAACTCCAAGGGGAAAGCTGGTGTAGGAACAAACCCGACCATAACAACAACCATTAAGAAAACAACCAATCCGCGCAATGGAATAACCCAGAGCGATAGCCGGAGTACAAATATCAAATAAAGCCGGTAAAGAATATTTTTTATGTATAATATATGGGATTGCTAAAAATATTGCTCCAAAAATACCACCGTAGAAGGTCAGACCACCTTCACGGATTAAAAAGATATGAATGAGGTTATCGCGATAAATATCCCAGTTGAGTAAAACAAAAACTAAACGGGATCCAAAGATAGCTCCAAAAATACAGAGTACACTGACTTCAACAACTGAATCGGGAGAAACTCCATAACCAGGAGCTCGTCGCGAGGCATAATAAATGCCCACTAAAAAAGCTACCCCCAAAAAAAAGCCATAAGCATAAACTGGAAATTGACCAATTCGAAATAATACACTGTGCATTACATCGCCACCTTATTCTGGGTACTGACCACTTCTATCCAAAGGGCTCCGGGATTAATTTTTAACTCTCTTCCGTCAGCATAAAAAAAGTTGGTTTTTTCTCCCAGAGAATTCTTTTCCCAACTTATTGCAGCCGCTTTCCCATCTAATAAAATCCATCCAGTTCCTCTCCCAACAAAAGTAATTTCTATTCGACCTTCCTCATCTTTCACTTTCTGTTCAGTAATTTGAATGATAATATTGGGAGTTATAATTTGCTGACCGTTCAGAGAGTCGACGTGGGGATTTCCATTGATAAACCTTCGATACACTTTTTGAGAAGCATCCCAAGTATATTTCACTCGATAATCTCCAGCATACAAGATTTCTACTTGGGGAGCATCCTCGGTTCCTAAAGCTTCTTGGGGTGTCCGGACTTGAAATCCCCCTCCTCCTTTTACCGGTTTATTGTAACCTAACCGCTGAGCTTGATTTCTGAGATTGGCTATAGAAGTGTAGAGATTATGTGGAGCTTTCCGATCTTTACTTCTCCAGAAAGCCTGAAAGAATTTAAACTCATCGATGGTATCAATGTTCATTTCCTTCATATAGACATACGCTTCAACACTCCCACCGGCATGAGCAAATATGGCATTGTGTTCAGCCGCTTTCATCACAAAATAAGGACGTGCACTTCTAACTGGACCAACATTATCCGCTACGCCTTCGTTATAAATAGCTAAGAATCGGGTAATTCCACCTTCGGCCATAATTTCATAGACAACATCAGCTTTACTAAGTCCTGCTTGGGGACGTGCTGCGGGTGCATTTTCAATGATGACCGAAATCGGCCGTTTAGAAAAGGGAGATTTTTTGTCAACCTGACCAGTTGGCACAGCTAATTCACCGGTAGCCAGTGTTTCACCAACTGTACTTTCTATCCTTTCTACCCCCTCTTCTGCTAAACGAGCTAAACGGGTTGATTGGCCAGATCTTTCGAATTGGGCTTTCAGTGTATTTTCAGCTTCAACCCCCTGCCACTTTAAATCCTCTGGCACATCGATATTTTCTCCTGGATTCACCAATTTTGCTCCTGAAGGTGATCCTGATTCGGAAATCATTTCTGAATCAGGGAGGTCAACAGGTGGTTTTGGAATGGTAACCTGTTCCTTTTTTTGCTGAACATCAGTTGCTATTTCACTTTGTATCTGAGGTTCACTGTTAACATCTTGATTTTGAATGTCCTTCAAAGGATTTAATTCAGCTATATTGGCTTCTTCAGCAGGAGCAACTGTTACAGGCTTACGAGAGGACGGTATTTCTAAAACCTGAATCACCATAGGTTCGTCTTGAAGAGGGGGTTCGTATTTTATCGATAACCAATAGATAGATATTGCAGCCAATATTACCAGATTAATAATTACTGATAAGGTAAGAGAAAAAGTCCAAACCTTTTTTTCATTAATGAAAAATTTATTCATGACTACTCTTCTTTGGTCGGTTGAGTGGCAATGGCTATTTTCTCGGCTCCGGCTTTTTTAAGAACATCCATGACTGACACAACTTTACCATGCAAAACTTGCTTATCTGCCTCAACGATAACCGTTGCCTCTGGCTCATTACGTAAAGCCACTACGACCGACGAAGGAAGCTCTTTGGCATCAACCAGAGCACCATTGACATAAAGCATATTGTTTTCAGTTATAGTTACGGTGATGGTCTTGGCTTCCTCAATTTTGGAAAAATCTGCCGAGGGAAGATTCACTTTGGCCCCACTTTCAATACTGATAAACGTGGTGGTTACGATAAAAAATATTATTAATTGGAGCACCACATCGATCATTGGAGTGAGGTTAATCTCAGGCTGGCGCCTCTGTTTCTTTTGTCGAAATCGGAACATTCTCCTCAACTCCTTCTGGGTTCTTGGCTTTTTCGAATTCTACTCCTTCGTTTCCATTATTGATTCTCAGTTCCTCAATAATATCTAGAACTTCTGAACTGGCTTTTTCAATATCGTTCATAATGTTTTCGGCAATCTGGGAAAGGTAATAGTGACCAATGACTGTCGGAATAGCGATTGACAATCCAGCAGCGGTGGTTATCAATGCTTCAGAAATACCTCCAGCCATTTCCGTCGGTTTTCCTACCCCAATCGAGGCTATAACATTAAAAGTTCGAATCATTCCAGTAACCGTTCCAAGTAACCCTAACAACGGGGCAATGCTCGCAATAGTCGATAACACTCCTAAACGCTTTTCAAAATAAGGAAACTCTTGCATTGCCACAGTTTCCATTGCTTCTTTTGCTTCCCGTGGAACACCATTTAGATATTTTTTTATACCTGCCATGATTATCCGTGATGCTGGACCAGGATTTTTCTGACTAATGTCGATAACGGTCCGCAAGTCTCTCTGATTAATAGCTTTTCTCAATGACCGCAAATATCTTTTTACTCTCTCTTTTGAATGTCGTAAAACATACCACCTCTCGATAAACACCGCTAAGAAAATAATCGATGAGGCCACGATCGGATACATGATTAATCCGCCCTTGCCAATCACAGTAAATATCTGCATCAATGAAACCTCCTGCATTGTAGAGAAAGAATCAGCATAAGTGTATCCCCAGTTTAATCCTCAGTCAATAGACTGATTCGTTTCTGTGAATTTTCAACCCATTCGTCTTCTAATCCGCTATTAACAACCTGGTGATAAAACGTCAAGGCGGTCTCGGGTTGTTCTAAATACTCAAGACAAACACCCATCAAATATCCACCACGGGTATAGTAATTCCCATTCACATTTCCTAATAATTTTTCAAAATAGAAAGCTGCCCGGTCATATTCTTCTAATTTCAAATAGACGCTTCCAATCCGATACCAAGTATACTCCAATTTTTCTCCCTTGAGTTTGTTTTCTAAGCTAAATAACTTGTTTAGAACATCTTGATAATTTTTTTGTACGATCATGAGATCGACTGCCAACGACTCTAATTCATCGAAATATCCCCCTTGAGGGTATTTATCCTGATAAAGAGAGATCCGTTCCAAAGCTTCAGGGACATTCCCTAAATAATAAGCCGACCACGCGGTCATATATATTATTTCTTCGTTTTGGACCGAACTAGGATGATCCCTTAAATATTCTGTAGCTTCCTTTAAAAAATCCTGATATTTTTTTTGATCGTATAAAGTGTCCAAAACTATAATACCAGCTCGTTCAGAATACGCATTATCACCTTTCAGTTTTTTATAAATATCAAGAGCTTGATCCTTTTCCCCCGATTTATCTAGTGAAGTTGCCAATCGCCAGAGAAGGTCAAGATTATCCTGGATGTTTAACTTTTGATACCATTGAGCAGCCTCCAACCAATTCTCGTTCTTATAGGCGATATCACCTAAATAAAAGCAAGCTTCTTCCCTATAGTCCTTGCTTTCTATAGCAACCGCTTCTTTTAAGTATTGGGTGGCTTCATTAAAATCTCCATTGAGATACAAAGCTTTTCCATACAAAAAGTGAACGGCAGCACTATTCTCACTGTTCACACCTTCGGTCAAGAGTTCTTTCAGTTGTGATATCGCCGAAGGATAATCACCTGATCGGAGAACGTCCATAATATCGCTTATTTTTTCAATTTCCGAATCGGAAAGAATCTCATCGGGATTCAAACCGGCTATTTCCAAAAGCTGTCTAGCTTCAGATTCCTTTCCTAATTTTACCTGAGACCAAGCTAATAGGTATAAATATTCCTCATCGAGAGACCCAGACTGCTTTTCTAGTTGATCAACTCCTTCGACCACCTTCTGCCAATTCCCTTTTTTATAAGCCAACTTTATGGTAAGCCGGAGGTAGTCCAGTTGAAACTTAGCATCTAACGAACTGGTTATCTCATCTACTAATTTCTCGGCCAATTCAACCTGGTTGGTTTCTAAGTAACATGATGCCACTTTTAATCTTGCTTCCTGAACATACTGACCTTGAGGAGTGGTCTTAAGGTATTCTAAAAAGGACGATAGAGCTTGCTGCCATTTTTTTTCTCGATAAAAGGTATCAGCTACCAAAAAGGTGTTTTCCTGTCCTTCGATTTGAGAAAAATAACTCCGAGCCTTTTCTTCTTGTCCCAAGTTTCGATAAGAATAACCCAGAGCCTCTAAGGCTTCTTTCCGATATTGACTCTGAGGATAATTTTTATGGAATGATTCTAAAGCTTGAGCAGCTTCTTTCCACTGTTTCTCTTGATAAAAGCTAAATGCATTATAAAATTGCACTCTTTCTCGAAAGCGCCCTGATGGAAAACGCAACTGAAATTGTTGCACACCGACTCGGGCATCGCGATATTGACCCATTTTCACCATCGCTTCAATCCGTAATGACTCTGCTTCTTCAATAAAATCGGCATAAGGGTATTTCTTCACCAGTTCATTTAGGTATTCATACGCTTTGGCCCACTCACCCAATTGAATATATGAGACACTTGCTCCCCACAATACCGAGGATTGATCCTCTTCAGTATTCTTTTCAGGGATAGAACTAGCTTGGCCATAATGAAAAGCAGCTTGTTTCCATTGATTCATACTCCCATATATCTCGCCCAATAAAAGATGGGCTTCCGATAAACTGGTATCCACTTCAACCGCTTTTTGCAAGTAATCAATCGCCTTTTCTTTTTCATTCCAAGAGAAAAGCTCATACCCAACCAAATAATATTGCCAGGCTTTATCAGTCGGTTGTTCAATGAGATTCAGACTTTTTTCTCTTTCTCTTAAGTATTTATCTTTTTGCCCCAACAGATAATAAGATCGAGCTAAATATTCATGAGCTTCGGGGAAACGAGGACTTTCCTGAACGGCTTTTTCAAAGCAGGGAATTGCTTCAGCGTATTTCGCTTCTTGATAGAGGTCAAAGCCTTGACGGAATTGGCTCAGGGCATTCCTCCCATATTGTTTTTCTTGAATCGTTCTTTCTAAGAAGCGTTTTGCCTGGCTGTCAAAGGGATCAATTTCAATAACCTTCCTCCAAGTCACTTCAGCGTCGGCTAATTTACCCAAATCGTAAAGGGTTCTTCCCAACCAATATTGGGCTTCCTTCATATTCGGATTTAGTTGAGCAGCGTTCCGAAAGTATCCTTCCGCCGTTTTAAGATCACCATTGGCATAATAGGTATAACCAGTTCGGTAGGATTCATAGGCATCCTTCCCATAAACTGCTGCTTTCCCAGCTTCTCCAGCAAAATATTGGGCTTCCTTAAGAGATGGATCCAAGAAGTAGGCTTTATTCCAATATTCTTGTGCCTGAGCAGATTTTCCTTGGTCATAAGCAATTTTGCCTAAAAGAAAATAAGCTTCAGCGATTTCTGGGTTTATTTGTAAAGCCTGGTTAATGCTCTCCTCGGCCATCTCATATTTCTTTTGAGAAAGGTAAGAATTAGCCAGTCTTAAATAAGCTCGAGTCGCTCTTTGTATTGAATTTTTTTCCCTTCCTGAACCTTCAAGGAGTTCAACATACTTCATCATGGTCTCGACTTCTTTCGCCAACCATCCCGTTTTTTGATACATATAGGCGAGATAATAGTAACTCTCCAAGTAATTCGGAACGGTATCAATGGTTTCCTGCGCTTCGGCAAAAGCCTCTTTCCAGAGTGGTTTATCAGGAAATTGGGCACTTCCGTACGTCCGAAGAGCCTCATCCATTTTATCAACTGCACGATAGAGAGGAAAAATCAATTGGGGGTCATAAAGAAACGATTCAACAGGCTCAGCAAAATCAATATTAAGCGATTTTAAGACTTCAGGGACAATGAGCTGTCGAAACTCATCGGGATTATTCACTTCAAAAACATTACTTTTTAAATCAATCATGGCTTCTTTTCTCAAATCAAAAAGCCGTACACTCACAACCAAACGTTCTTTATCTCCCAGTTGACGAATCCGATATGCTCCACTCAGTATATAATCTCCCCCGATTCTTTTTCCTAAAACTTGAGCCATAGATTGAACGAGGATTACATCTCGTGGAATTTTCGCTTCCCGCAAGATTTCATCAATCATGATGTTATCGATGACTTCAACCTGTTCGATACCATCAAAAGCATCTTTAATGAGGTCTCGAAGATAATAACCGAAATATCCATCGACCTCATCTCTCATTGAAAAGGGAAAAATGGCTATACTTGTCGCTTCTTGGGCGTATACAGAAAAAATTCCCAGAGAAAAAACCAGAGATATTCCCAACAACCAGGAAAAGAATCGGAACTTCATATAATTCACCTCATTATCAACCGAATCGACCAGTCAGATATTCTTCGGTTTCTTTCTTTTGGGGGTTGGTAAAAATTTGATCAGTCAACCCATATTCAATCAATCGTCCCAACAAGAGAAAAGCAGTATAATCCGAGGTACGAGCAGCTTCTTGCATATTATGAGTAACAATCACAATAGTATATTTCTCCTTGAGATCTTTAATGAGCTCTTCAATTCGAGCTGTCGCAATTGGATCCAAAGCTGAAGCCGGTTCGTCCATGAGTAGTATTTCTGGTTCAACCGCAATAGCTCTTGCGATGCAAAGCCGCTGTTGTTGTCCTCCCGAAAGATCAAATGCCAATGAATTTAAACGGTCTTTCACTTCATCCCATAGAGCGGCTGCCCGTAAACTTTTTTCCACCTGTTCAGCAATGGCATGGCGGTCTTTCCAACCTTGAACTCGAAGCCCATAAGCAATGTTTTCAAAAATGCTTTTCGGGAAAGGGTTCGGTCTTTGAAAAACCATTCCAATTTTCTGTCGGAGTTCAACCGGATCAACTTCTTCTCCATATATATTCTGATTCTCAA
The DNA here is from genome assembly GCF_015775515.1 of Atribacter laminatus. NCBI lineage: Bacteria > Pseudomonadati > Atribacterota > Atribacteria > Atribacterales > Atribacteraceae > Atribacter > Atribacter laminatus. The sequence goes on along the minus strand of NZ_CP065383.1, from coordinate 1,694,834 downwards.
AAATAATTTCACCAGATATTGAAAAATTTTCTATAAAGTCGTTCATACGGTTAATGCTGCGCAATAAAGTTGATTTACCACATCCCGAGGGACCAATTATCGCCGTTACTCGATTATCTGGTATTCCAAGGCTGATATCATATAGTATTTGCTTCTCCCCGAAATGAGAATTAAAATTTAAAACTTTTAATTTGCTTTCATCCCTTTCCATGTTTTCACCACTTTCGAGCTGATCTTGATCGCCGCCTGAGATAGATGGCAATAAAGTTAACCAAGAGAACCATTATGAGAAGGACTAAGGCAGTGCCATAGGCAATCGGTATCTGTTTTTCTGGGCGAGTACCTTCGGTCATTAAACCGTAAATATGATAGGGAAGAGCTAAAACCCGATCAAAAATTGATCGAGGAAGGCCTCGGGCATAAAAAGCTGCAGCTGTAAATAATATTGGGGCGGTTTCGCCAGCGACCCTTCCAACTGAGAGAATTAAACCGGTTAAAATACCGGGAAGTGCAGCTGGAAGAACAACTCTCCGGATTGTCACCCATTTGGTTGCACCAAGAGCGAGGGAAGCCTCACGAAAGGAAAGAGGGACAGTCTTTAACGCCTCTTCGACCGAAGTAATGACAATCGGTAGAGCCATTATTCCCAAGGTAAGTGATCCGGAAAGAAGAGAAACCCCAAATCCAAAAAATTTAACAAATATTCCCAAACCAAATAAACCAAAAACTACCGAAGGAACACCGGCTAAACAATGAATCGCTAACCGAAGCAAAGTAACTGTTGTCGACGGTTTAGCATATTCTCCTAAATACACCGCTGAAAAAACTCCAAGGGGAAGAGAAACAAGGATGCTACCAATTATGAGATAAAGTGTCCCAACTATTGCCGGAAGAATTCCTCCTTCGGTCATTCCTCGAGAAGGTAAAGCGGTGAGAAATTCCCAATTAATAACTTTATACCCTCGAGCTACTAAAAAATAAATGATAAAACCCAAGGCAAAACAAATAATAATTATGGAAAGGAAGAAGACAAAGAACCAGATCTTTTGTGATATATACTTCATTTTCAAGCGAATATCCACTCTATCTCACCTGGGTATGGTATTTTTGAGCTAAACGATCAACAAAAATATTCAAAAGAAAAGTGATGAGAAACAAAATAATGGCAATAGCAAACAAAGAATGGTAGTGAATACTACCTACTGGCGCTTCTCCCATCTCGGCTGCAATAGTTGCTGTCATGGTACGGACTGGTTGGAAAAAACTGGTTGGTATAACTGCTGCTCCACCGGCAATCATTAATACTGTCATGGTTTCACCAATAATTCGTCCGGCACCGAGAATCACTGCCGCTCCTAAACCTGAATAAGAAGCGGGTATAACAACTTTCCTTATGGTTTCCCAATGAGTCGCCCCAACTGAAAATGAAGCTTCACGATAACTCTTAGGGACCATGCTGATTGCATCTTCAGCAGTACTTACAATAGAGGGAATAGCCATTATCCCTAAAATGATCGAGGCAGTAAAAGCAGTCAGACCAGTAGGAAGAGAAAAAAGATCTTTTAAAAGTGGACTGAGAATAACCATTCCAAAAAAACCATAAACTACCGAAGGAATACCTGCTAACATTTCAATAATTGGTTTTAAGATTTCTCTCAGCTTTTTTGGACAAAGTTCGGCAAGAAATATTGCTGAAAAAAGACCTAAAGGAATTGCAAAAATTAACGCTCCAATTGTTACCCAAAGAGACCCAAGAATTAAGGGAAGAATTCCTAAGCGAGGGGGCTCTGATGTTGGGTACCATCGGTTTCCAAAAAGAAATTGCGATAGCGAAACTTCACGAAAGGTGGGTAATCCTTCAATAAAGAGTACAACGATAATGCCAATTAAAAATAAAAGGGAAGAAAGGGCGACCAAAAACAGAATAATTCCGGCAGATTCGCGGTGCGCTTTAATTGGAAACACCTCCTGTACCGAATTCATTAAACCAATTTTTGAGAATAAAATCAATTCTGTAATGTTTATAAAGAGGTATTAAAGTTCGCTCCAAGGTATGCCTTTTCAATCAATATTTTGAATTTTAATCTTAAAAAATGCTTTTCTCTTTCTTTTCACCAAAAAGATTTTTTTGGTGTTTGATTTCGAGTTTTAATCTATTTTTCTTGAGCCCAAAAATAGCACTGGTCAATTCTACAGCATCTTTTTCAGAATGACCAGTAAATAAGAGTTGTTTTAAACAGTTCTGAACCAAAGGTAAAACTCTTTCTTCGCCAATTGATACCCCTTCCAACACCAATACTATTTCACCTTTAACGGTTTTTCTCTGAATTAATGTATCAATTATTTCTTTTAGAGTACCTCTTATAATTTCTTGATGAATTTTTGTTAATTCACGGCAGAAAACTGCTTTTCTTTCCTCTCCAACCAGATTTTGAATTTCTTGAAGTGTAGTCAGGATTCTTTTGGGTGACTCATATAAAACAACGGCTTGAGGAGAAAAAAGCAGCTGCTCCAGCCTTTTTTTTCTTTCAATCCCTGACTTGGGAAGAAAACCTAAAAAAAGATAACCATTGAATGAAAACCCTGAGTAAACTACTGCTGGTAAGACTGCCGATGCGCCAGGCAACACTTCAAAGTTAATATGATTGTGAATCAGTTGATTCACAATTTCCATTCCTGGATCTTGAATTCCTGGCATTCCTGCATCGGTAATCAAAGCGACGTTTTCCCTTCTTTTAAGGTGGGTAAGGATCTTTTGAATTGCAGATTGGTAATTATGGGCATGATAGGAAAACAAAGGTTTTTGAATTGAATAGCGTTGTAAAAGCTTTCTAGATACCCTTGTATCCTCACAGGCAATAAGATCTACCTGATGGAATATCGAAACGGTACGATAGGTAATGTCTCCTAAGTTTCCAATGGGAGTGGGGCAAATAAAGAATTTGCCCCACTCTGAAATTTCCTTCATGGGATAAATAAGCTCGAACTTTTTACTTCTACGGGTACAAAAAAAGTTCGTCCTCTTCGACTTACCAAAAGAATTACGTTATCACCAGGTTCTATCATTGGCAAAATAGCATTCCAATCCTGAAGGTTTCTGATAGTCTGACGATCGATTTGAAGAATGACATCTCCTTCTTGTAAATAACCGGTTTCGATAATTTCTTGCGAGTCTATTTGAGTGATCACCACTCCAGATCTTGTTTTTAAATTATATTTCCTAATTAATTCTGGAGTAATTTCTTCAACGTCAAAACCGAACTCAAGGTTAGAAGATGTAGTCGAGACAGCTCCTCCTTCGGTGACCAACTCTTCCAAGATTAACGAAATTACTTTGCTTCGGTTGTCTCTCCAAACAGATAACATTATTTGAGTGCCAGGTTTTTTATCTCGAATTTTGGTATGAAATGCCGCAGCATCAATAATTTCTCGATCATCAACTTTTAAAATAACATCTCCACGTTGAATTCCTGCTTTCGAAGCTGGACTATTTGGAACAACATCGGCAATTAACGCACCCTTTGGTTCATTTAAACCGAATTGTTGAATCATATCAGAAGTGATATCCTGCAGATAAATCCCAGTCCAAGAACGAACGATTTTACCGGTTTCAATTAAAGGATCCAATAAATTTTTTGCCATATTAATAGGAATAGCGAATCCAACCCCCTGGGCATAAGGAAGAATAGCGGTATTGATCCCGATGACTTCCCCTTTGATATTCAATAGTGGTCCTCCACTATTTCCAGGGTTAATGGCAGCATCTGTTTGTAAAAAATTCTCATATTCTCTTCCCGAGTCTCCAGAGTATACTGGTCTCCCTTTTGCACTCAAAACGCCTACCGTAACTGTATGCGACAATCCATAAGGATTTCCAATAGCGATCACCCACTCTCCTACTCGAGCTCGATCTGAATCACCCAAAGGAAGGGCTGGAAGATCGGTTGCATCCACTTTTATAATAGCAATATCGGTTAATGGATCAGAACCTATTATCTTTCCATCATATTTCCGGCCGTCCTTAAGGGTAACCTTGATTTGTTCGGCCCCTTGAATAACATGTTCATTGGTGAGAATATATCCATCGGATCGGAAGATAAAACCTGAGCCTAAACCTTTTTGAGGAATTCTCCTTTCTTCTTGCTGTGGGAAAAAATCAAAAAAATCTCGAAAAAAGGGGTCATTAAAAAAGGGTGCAAAAGGATTCCGATAGGTCTTAAAAGATAACGTATCAACATAAACCACTGAGGCTCCGACTTTTTCTACTATATCAGCTACCAGGTTGGTTTCTTCAGGCATGATTGAATTGACAGCTTGAGCCCAGCTAGTTAATGAAAAAAGGATAAAAACGCTAAAGGATAACAAAAATATTAACTTCATTTTTTTATTCATATCATTATCTCCCTTCATCAGCAATTGAATCAAATATCTCACTTAAAATTTCATGACTCAAGTTTCCAACTAAAAAAACTTGTCTTCCCATTATTTCTCCGATTAGAGTAGTAAGTTCTCCATCTTTCTTAATAGTGAATTTTCGAATTCGGCTAGAGAACTTTGAATGGGGAGATAAAAGAGTTTGAAAGAGAGAAAAAAAATTTATTCCATCGCTATATACCATTTGGTACATCTTTCCCTGATCACCTTCCACAAGATAGGATCGGCGCAAAGAATAACCAGGAGGCAATAAACGAGGAATCAACATTCGTTCCCGATTAAAAAGAACCTCTGGGAAATTATTTTTCTTTTGAACGACTTGATCCATTATTTGGAATATTTTCCATATTCGATCATCATTGGGATGGTCAATGCGATAAACATATTCTCCACGTTTTATCACCTGTCCATCTTTAGAATAATACGTTTGGCTGATAAGCGCTTGTCTTTCGTCTAAAAGAAAAGATTTCACCACCTGTTTATTTTCACGAGAAATGATCATCACGACATTTTCGTCAACGTTGATCAAATAATTTGAAACCAATATATCAATATTATCTTCTCCCAGAGGAAGGAAAGGAAGATCAAAGCCGGGATACACAGCTGTAATTATTTGTTTTTCTTCATCGTAAATAAAGCGATAAGTGCCATCACCAATTATATAATGATGAGGATTATCAAGATTTATCCAACCAAAGCCAAAACGGGGAATGTAAGCCACCTCATAGAAGATACTCTCATTTTCATCGGTATAATCGGAAAGTTTCCAAATTCCCCAATAACTATGGGCAGTACTATTCTGGATAATACGCTTTAAAAAAAGTCGGCCTTCTTCAGGACTCAAAATACGAGCTTGAGAGGTATAGGTAGCCAAAAAAGAAACGAGAAGAAGAACATTAAACACAAGAAATAGAGTTGATCTTTTCATTCCCAGTCATTCGAAACTTGTTTTAGAAAATTAACCACGACTCTCCCTGAATTCTTAGGTACGTCATAGCTGTCACCAGTAAGATTACGATGTATCTCCCCAATCGATGCATCAGCGTTTGATCCTGGCATAATGTTTTTATAAATAGGGAGGAAAAAAACAAAAAGGAGGAAAATAATACAAGCCAAAACTGAAAAAAGGAGAACCTCTTTCAATCGGCGTCCATTGGCTTGAGATTGAAGGGTATCATAATGAATCTCATAGTCGACTTTCGGTTCAAAAGATTGCCCAAATTGGATAATCAATCCTTTCATATTTCGCATTTTTTTGAATTCCAATTCACACTGAGAACAGACAAAAAGGTGCTTTCGCACTTCTCTGCGTTCTTCTTTGGACAGCTCACCATCAAGATAAGCTGAAAGTAATTTTCTTATCCGTTCACATTCCATAATTCTCAGCTCCAAGAAGTGAGTAAATCTTCCCCATACTTAATTTCCAGTTCCTTTTGAACTTGACGACGGGCTCGATGGAGTCTCGACCGAATTGTCCCCAATGGACAATGAACAACTTCACTGGCTTCTTCATAAGAATATCCAACCATGTCACACAAAACGATTACTTCTCTCATTTTCAAGGGAAGTTTTTGAATAGCTTTTTCAATATCAACTACCAGTTGCTTTTTTAAGGTTCTCGCTTCAGGACCTTCTTCTTCACTTTCAATAAAATCCCAGGTATCCTGCTCTTCATCATCGGAATTTTTCCAAGGAATAATAGTCTTAATAAGCTTTTCTTTTTTACAATTATGTCGGTGAATATTTAAAAGGATGGCATAAAGCCAATTTCGAAAGGGATACTTGTCGTTATAACTATGACGATACTTATAAGCTCTTAGAAAAGCTTCTTGTATTATATCCTTGGCCTTTTCCATATTACCTGTAATATGACAGGCAAATCGAGTAATGTCTTTTTCGCATTGTCGTATTTGTTCTTCAAACCAGATTTTTTCTTGCTCCACTGTTAAACCTTGATACCAAGCTGCTTTTTGAACCTGCGCTTCTCCCACGGTTTTCCCACCACCTTTTATCCTTCAAACCCCGACCAGAAAAAAACTAAAGGAAAAAACGATTGTATTCTTCTTCATTAATACATATCTCTTTCCCGTTTTCAAGTTCCAAGCGAATCATATCCTTAAAAATATCTATTTCAAGAATCTTAGCTAATCCTTGGGAAGTTAAAATTTTACTCCCTTTTTTGGGAAGTTGGTAAATCAATTTTTTATATTGAGAATACTCAAAAGACAAGCAACACATTAACCGACCACAAACTCCGGAAATTTTTGCCGAATTGAGAGCTAAATTCTGCTCTTTAGCCATTTTAATCGATATGGGTTCAAAATTGATAAGAAATGTACTGCAGCATAATTCACGACCACACATTCCACATCCTCCAATCATCCCGGCTTCATCTCGAACTCCCATCTGACGAAGTTCAATTCGAGTTCGGAAAATGGCCGCTAAATCTTTGACTAAATTGCGGAAATCAATTCGTTCCTCAGATCCAAAATAAAAAGTTAATCTTCCCCTATCCAGGGTATAATGGGCTCTTAACAATTTCATAGAAAGCTGGTGTTCTTTGATTTTTTGATTCGCTATTTCAAAGGCAATTTTTTCCTTTTCTCGGTTACTTTTCAGCTGCAAAATATCAATATCCTGAGCTGGCCGAATAACTGGTTTGAGGTTATTTTTTATATTTTCACAAATAAATGGTCTTTTTACCACTTCACCCATTTCCAAACCTAAAACCGTCTCAACTACACACTTCTGGCTATAGTGTAAATCAAGATTTCTTGCTTCAAAAAAATACATTTTTAAATTATGTTCAAATTTGATTCCGACAACACGGGGCACTATTCAATTCCTCCCTTACCATTAAAAGAAAATGCAACAATGTGGTATCATAATTGAGATTGCTCTTCAGATCCTTCTCTAATTGTTCAATTGCAAGGATAAAACCAGAAATAATTTTTGGTGATAACCGATTTGAATCGTCAAGAATCCGCTTTTTATAACCAGAATAGCTGAGGATTCGCTCGCTATCTCTTCCCATGAATTGAAAAATCATAATATCTCTTAAATACCACTCTAATTGCGAAAAGATTTCGATCGTTTTATCTTTGTTCTCAACAAACCAGGAACCAAGAGAAAAAATTTCATTTTCACCAGTAATCCAATCCCACAAAAAAAATGATTTCTCTGTGAGGGATTGGTTCCCTTCTAATAAATCAAATGCATTCCGAAGACGACCCATTGATTGCTCAGCAATAGAATCAGCTTTTTGGTCGGTAAGATTATATTTTTTCTGGATAAACTCTTTTATAATTTCTTGATCTAATAACTGAAAATGGATCCTTTGACATCGAGATAGGAGAGTTGGTAATAAAACTTGAACCTGGGAAGTAAGAAGAATTATTATACTATTCTCTGGAGGTTCTTCGACTGTTTTTAAAAGACAATTTTGTATTTCTTCTTTACTAAATAATTCAGTTGACTCAACAATTCCAATCCGGAATTTCCCATAGACTCTTTGCAATCCCAAACGAAAAATAAAATCTCGCACATCCTCCACTAAAATTTTACTTTCCCGAGGAGAAAGCAAAATTACATCGGGATGGGTTCCAGCATTGATTAAACGGCAATTCTGGCATATTCCACAGGATCCATCAATTGATGGATGCTCACAGTTAAACAACCGGGCAATTTCAAAAGCAAAAGTCTTTTTTCCAATTCCCTCCGGTCCAGAAAAGAGGTATGAATGGCTTTGGGATTGATTCTGATAAACTCGCTGAAAAAATTGCTTTTGTAATGAGTGCCCACAGATCTCTGACCAACTCATCGCATTAAAACCTTTCGTAACGTTCGATGGGAACTTCGAACAATACTCCTCCTCCTCGAATAACTTTTACCTGTTGTGGTACATAAGGTCCAATTGGTTCATTAACCGGAATGGCAGATTCAACATATTCTTCCCTGCGTTCGCACTGACTGCGAATCAATTCAATAACCTCATTTTTTTTTGCTTCGTGGATACCTATCAAGAGTGTTGTGTTTCCTTCTCGCAAAAATCCACCAGTAGAAGCCAGCTTGGTGAAAGATATTTGCTTTTCTCTTAGGATATCGACCAGCTTCAAAGCATCTTGATCCCGAACAACACATATCAACAAAGAGGTTGGCCTCATAGCTCATTCCTCCTTTTTTTGTCTTGAATAGCTGCTAACACACAATTTTTTATCTTCTCAAAGACAACGTCTTTTGATTCAACAGTAGATATCATCTGAAATCGATTTGGTTCCTCCTTGGCAATTTTAAAAAAACCTTTCCGAATGGAATCTAAAATATCCTTTTTCTTAATGAATTCCTCTTCAAATCGCAGCTCTTGCGGAGAGGTATGATGAAAAGATCGTCTTAGCCCTTCCTCGGGGTCAATATCAAGGAGAAGGGTTAAATCAGGCGCCAGACCATTGGTAGCTAAACGGTTGAGATATTGAATCATCTCAACCGACAAACCTCTCCCATATCCTTGGTAGGCAATGGTTGAATCACAAAACCGTACACAGAGAACAATTCTTCCGGTTTGTAATGCTGGCTGAATAACCTGTAAGACGTGTTCCCGACGCGAGGCTTCAAAAAGAAAAAGCTCGGTTACGGGATCAACTTCTCCAGTTTGAGGGTGAAGAAGGATTGATCGAATTTGATCACCAACATCTGTTCCACCTGGTTCAGCAGTGAACAGAACTCGATACTCCTTTTCTTCTAAATAGGCAAAGAGGCGCTTAGCATGGGTTGACTTTCCTGTTCCTTCGATTCCTTCAAAGGTTATAAACAATCCCGGAAATTGTCTCATCAAGTATCATCCAGATTTCTTGGATAGATGGTTACCCTGCGAAAAGGTTCCTCACCAATGCTCTGCGAAAACAAATTATATCTTTCGGCGATTTTATGTTGAAGTCTTCGGACAAAAGCATTCCGAGGAGTAAGTTCTATTGGTTCACTTTCTCTCAGGACTTGCCTTGCGGCCTTCTCAGCTTCTATCAAACCGGTTTCTCCTGATTTTTCATAGCTATCGGACAAACCAAATAAATCTTTAACAAAACGGAGCACCTGACTATAGGTATTGCTACGAATAACATGAACCGGCATGCCTCGATTTTCAGCTTCTCGAAGCCGATTGGTTTTTTTACGATAACGACTTTTCAGGGTTAAAACGATATCGGCATCATTTATATCTTCAACAACTTCAAGAGTTGCCTTAAGCTGGGTAATAGCTCTTTCCATGTAGTTTCGACTCACAGCAAATAGAAATACTCGTAGCATTTTACCTTCTGGATATTTCGGCTGATTCCAATCGGATAAGCTGTATACTTCCTCGACGGTTTCGAATTCCTCGATTTCTTTAAGAACTTCGATTGAACCATCTTTGGTTTTTTTCCTTACTTCTGGACGAGGGTCATAGTTTCTTAAAATGACATCTACTGCTTCGGCAGTGTTTCGATAGATTCCTAAAGTATCCCGATCCCTGAGTTCAACAACAATATCAAATGTCGGGATTGCCTTCCGCTCTAATACGGCTTTTTGGGTTCCACGCCTTCTCGATTCCTCATCACTGAGAATAACCGATTGAATACCACCCACCAAGTCGGTAAGCGTCGGGTTTAACAAAAGGTTTCGTAAGGAATTACCGTGAGCGGTTGCAATCAATTGGACTCCTCTTTCAGCAATGGTTCGACATGCCCGAGCTTCTTCTTCCCGTCCGATTTCATCAACTATAATAACCTCCGGCATGTGGTTTTCCACCGCTTCAATCATGACATCATGTTGTCTTTCTGGCGACGGTACTTGCATCCGCCGTGCCCGTCCAATAGCTGGATGAGGAATATCACCGTCACCAGCTATCTCATTTGAGGTGTCAACAACGATGACTCTTTTTTGAAATTCATCGCTCAACACCCGAGCCACCTCTCGAAGTTTGGTGGTCTTGCCAACCCCTGGAGGACCTAAAAATAAGATATTTTTCCCTGATACAATTATGTCTCGAACAATATCAATAGTACCATATACAGCTCGCCCCACCCGCATGGTAAGACCGACTACATTTCCTACCCGATTTCGGATACATGATATTCGGTGAAGAGTCCTCTCGATTCCAGCTCGGTTATCACGGGTAAACATGCCAACTCTGCCTAAAGTAAATTCAATATCACTTCTTTCAACAGGACTTTCAATAAGAATACTGAAACCATTGGTAAACCGTGCTTCAGGAGAACGGCCTAAGTCCATAACGATTTCTATCAATTCGTCAGAGTTTTCCTTTTCCTCAAGGGCCTTCAGAATATGTTCTGGTAAAACTAAAAACAGTTTATCAAGATTGTCAACTACCCCATAATGATGTTTTTCGTCCATTCGAACTTCACAGTTCCTTCCCACAAGATTTCAATCAGCATTATATCATTAAGGATATCATTCCCTCTTATGATATTTTTTCATTTTTTTCATTTAAAACAAATTAAAGATCTAGAAACCTTCAAGGAAAGTTGGTTCTTTTTTTTATTATCTTCTCTCTTGGCAAGCAACTAATATTTAGGAATAAAATTCATACTGAGTTGTTTAAAAACCAATATTACTTATCAAAAATAAATCCTTTAGGTATAATTAACGGGATGAAAATCTTAGCCGTGAGCGACCATATTGACCCACGAATCTATAGTAACCTCTGTCGGGAGCGTTTTCATAATGTGAGTTGCATTATCTCCTGTGGAGATCTTCCCGAGCATTATCTGGATTTCATAGTCAGCAATCTCAATGTCCCTTTATTCTTTGTTCATGGAAACCATGATCCTTCTGCCGGGAAAAAAAGCTTGGCAGGTGGTTATAATTTAGATGGAAAAGTTATAAATTTTCAAGGGATCCTTCTCGCCGGCTTGGAAGGATCCCTATGGTATAATGGGAATATTCACCAATATACCCAAAGAGACATGTATCATAAATACCTTTCTCTACTACCTCAGTTGTATTGGGCAAAAATGCGTTATCACCATTATCTTGACATTTTGGTCACTCATTCTCCTCCCAGTGGAATTCATGAAAGTGATGATCCGGTTCATAAAGGTTTTAAGGTATTTAATCATATGATTAAAAAATTTCACCCAAGATACCACCTTCATGGACATACTCATTTATATGACCGGAATCAAAGCTATCAAGATCCTCTTTATCAAACTATAGTAATAAATTGTTATAATTATCGTATTATAGATTTTGGAAGGGGTAAAGATGCCAGAGATTTTTCGATCAGCGGAATCGAATCGAGAATTTGATCATCTCTATCGAAAAGGGTTCTTTAAAAAAATTCTTGGATCCTTAAAAAATCACAAAAATCGTTTACTTCCTTTAAACCAAATTAAAGAAATCATAGGAACTGGTGAAGAACATCATCTGGGTGTGAAAACTGTTGAGATCGATAAGATAATCGGGAGTGAAAACCGTTTTGAAGACTTTGACCGAGCGTTTTTGCCACTAAACAAGTTCAACCGGAGAAAGTGGACGAATATTCGTTCCTATTATGAACAACATGAATCCCTACCGGTTATCTCTCTCTATAAAATCGGTGATTATTATTTTATCCGAGACGGCCATAATCGGGTTTCAGTAGCCAAAAATGCCGGACAACTTTATATCGATGCTGAAGTCATAGAAATCAACATCCCAAATGTTCACTTTAATTCGTCATCCCCTGATAATTATTTTTTAAAGTTAGAAGAAAAAATGTTTCGGGAGAAAACCGGTTTGCAAAATATCCAAATTACTCTTCCCGGAGGGTACCGAGAAATACTCAAATTAATTCAATGTTTTCAATGTTCTGACTGTCCAAACAACCAAATTACTCGAGATCAATGCCAAAATAAAATACCTTGGGAAGTTGCCGTTCAACAATGGTATCAGAATTGTTATTCTCCAGCTATTGAAAAAATCAAAAAAAGTGGAATTATGGACAAATTTAAAGAACGAACTTTTGCAGACCTTTACTTATGGTTTCTCTTTAATGCTGAAGCCCTACGGAAGGCAGCTTGCTTCATACCTAGCCGGTCTCATCACAAAATAATTCGAAAGAAACCACAAAATTTCTTTTTTTCCAAAGCAAATTTGTAAAAAAAACCGTATCAATATACTATAACTAAGATAAGTTCTTAGAAATTTTTTCAAAAATCATCTGATGATCTTTGAGAGGTTTTTTTAATCTATGCCGTAGGATAGTGAAAGATGTCATACCAAAAATCAAAAAAAGAACAGCTTTTAGATGAAATTCGCCAGGAAGTTAATAGTTGTCATTTATGCCCCTTAGCTAATAACCGAAACCATACTGTATTTGGTGAAGGAAATCCTGATGCAATTATCATGTTTATTGGTGAAGGTCCTGGAGAAGAAGAGGATCGAACGGGAAGTCCCTTTGTTGGAAGAGCCGGGAAGCTCCTGACCCAAATTTTACAATCGGTTAAAATTACTCGGGAAGAGGTATTTATTGCTAACATGGTAAAATGCCGTCCACCAGGAAATCGAAATCCAGAATCTCAGGAAATAGATGCCTGCTTCCCTTATTTGGAAGCACAAATAGCTATTATCAACCCGACTTTTATCATCACCTTAGGCAGTGTTCCAACCAGCTACCTTCTCAATACCAAAAATCCGATTAGCAAAATTCGCGGCGTCTGGCAGGAATGGAGAGGTGGCAAAAAAATATTTCCCATGTTTCATCCCAGTTTTCTCCTCCGTTATAACGATCGTTCTAGGGGTTCTCCCCGTTACCTTACCTGGGAAGATATTAAAGAAGTCAAAAGGAATTATGATTTAATTCGTCATAGCATCCAAGGTTGAAATTTAATTTTTTTGCTATAATATAGAAGTGTAAAGTATTTAGTTTTTCTTTAATTTATTTTATAATTATGCTTTTAAGTACCTATGAAACTCGTAACTTAAAACTTTCCTATCCGAAATTACGTAAAAAGAGTATACGGGAACGCATGAAATGATAAGAACGATTTTGAAAACGATAGGTTCTGAAGAGTATACTTGTTATATCGGTTACTTACTATACTCCATAAGGGGTGGTTTTATATGTTCTATAGAATAAACACGTCGTATGAAGGAGGTTCATAATATGGGTTATTTTGATTCCATAAAAGCTTTTACTGCAGAACAGGTTGTCAAAGCAATGGTCGGTTCTTTACGAAACTCCTCCGACGAATCTATTATCCGTTTAACCTATCTAGCCGAAAAACTTACACCGATTGAGTTTTATCGTGACCAGATTCGTGGACTTCGTCAGATGTTTGAGGAAAAAAGACCTCAGATAGTGCTGGCACGGCGAGTGCTTCAAGAAATTCATCCTAACGTGAGACGGAAGCTAATTGAAAATCTCATCTGCAAAAGCATTCTTTTAGGAGTTCCTAAAAGACAAAAAATTGAAAAGGAATTAGGCTGTCAAGTACCCATGTTTTTTGTAGTAAGCCCAAGCATGCGTTGTAACCTCAACTGTTATGGATGTTATGCCGGCGAATATCGCAAAGAAAGCGATATGCCAATAGAAGTCCTTGACAGAATTTTTACTGAGGCTAATGAATTGGGCATGAATTTCCTCACCATTTCTGGTGGAGAACCTTTTCTCCGTAAAGAACAAATTGATCTAATGGAAAAACACAGCGAACTCTCCTTCCAAGTTTACACCAATGGAACCCTTATTGATCGAGACATGGCAAAGCGTTTAGCTCAAATGGGTAATGTTTATCCAGCTATTAGTGTTGAGGGTTATGAAGCTGAAACCGATGCTCGACGCGGCAAAGGAACTTACAAGAAAATCATGAATGCCATGGAAGCTCTTCGTGACGAAGGAGCACTCTTTGGATTTTCCATTACTGCCACCCGAAACAATACCGAATTGGTTTGCAGTGACGAATTTATGGATGGCTTGATCAACAAAGGGGTGAGTTTTGGCTGGTACTTTACCTATGTCCCGATTGGAAAAAAACCAGACATGAATCTCATGCCAACACCTGAGCAACGTCTTCACATCCGTAATCAAGTTCACCATCTACGATACGACAAGCCAATTTTCATCGGTGATTTTTGGAATGACGGACCATATGTTGGGGGTTGTATAGCCGGTGGTCGACGATATTTCCATATCAACAATGCTGGCGATGTTGAACCTTGCGTATTTTGTCACTTTACTGTTGACAATATCAAGGATAAAAGTTTGAAAGAGGTCTTTTCTTCACCCTTCTTCCGGGCGATTCAAGAAAATCAACCGTATGACAATAATTTAATGCGTCCTTGCATGTTGATCGATGTTCCTCAAGTCCTTCGAGATGTTGTAGAAAAATACGGAGCACGACCCAGCCATGAAGGTGCTGACAGTCTCATCAAAGAACTGAAAGATGATATCGATAAGTATTCTCAAGCTTTTAAAGAATTATCTGACCCATACTGGGAAGAAAACTACAAAGGAACCATCTATTACAAAGATTATAAAACTGAAAGAAAAGAGTACCTGGAAAAACTAAAAGAAACACCAGCTCCAAAATCTCATAAAGAAAAAGCAAAAGTCTAAATAAAAAAAGCCTCCCCTTTGAAAGGGGAGGCTTTTTTTATTGTTTTTTCATGAAATCAAGGGGCTATTTCCCGATTAGCCTGAATAACCGCTTCTTTCATTTCTTCTCGATAAGCTTTTATTCTCTCTTGTAATTGAGAATTTTGAAGGGCTAAAATCTCAGCTGCCAAGATAGCTGCATTCTTAGCTCCACTTTCTCCGATTCCCACACAGGCACAGGGTATGCCAGCCGGCATTTGAACGATGGAAAATAAAGCATCCAGTCCTAAAAGCGAGGAAGAATCCAGTGGGACTCCAATAACCGGACATAGTGCACGGGCAGCCAAAACCCCGGGAAGATGAGCCGCATATCCAGCCATGGCAATAAGAACCTGAATATGGTTCTCTTTTACCAAATGTAATATTTCATCAATTTTTTCTGGAGTCCGATGGGCAGAAGCGATAAAAAGTCGATGCTGAATTCCAAACTTATCAAGAAGCTCAATACATTTCAGGGCGTAGCTGAAATCATGTTTACTTCCAATAACCACATAAACCGACATAGTTATCCCTCCCGATGAAAAGCACGGTATCCAATATCCCGACGATAATACATATTTTCGAAGCTGATTTTCCCAATTGCTAAATAAGCATTGTAAGCTGCCTTTTTAAGAGTATCGCCAAAAGCACATACATTTAACACTCTCCCCCCAGTTGTAACAATTTGATTGTCCTTTATCTGGGTTCCGGCATGAAAAACCAGAACCTTTCCCTGCGGTTCATTGGGAAAATCTTCTAAACCATCAATTCTCTTCCCGATTTCATAATTCCCCGGATAACCGCGACTGGTTAATACCACTCCCAAAAGTTTTTGAGCATCTACTTCAAGCTTGACCTTGGAAAGTGAACCCTGATAAAGAGCTAAACTTAAATCTAACCAATCGTTTCTAAGCCGAGGTAAAACAACTTGGGTTTCTGGATCTCCCAAACGAACATTAAATTCCAAAACATGAATATCCGAATGATGGGTTATCATCAAACCCAGATAGACAACTCCCCGATAATCCAATTTTTCTTGCTGAATTCCTTCAATAAAAGGATGAATGATATTTACTTCAATTTTTTTCAATATTTGATCGGTGACCAGTGGTGCTGGAGAATAAGCACCCATCCCCCCGGTGTTAGGTCCTACATCGCTGTCTCCAATTCTTTTATGGTCCTGGGAAGAAGGAAGGATACAATAGGACTTTCCATCGAAAAGAAACATAATTGTCGCTTCTTCTCCTTCAAGACATTCTTCTACAATAATCTGGTTCCCGGCATCCCCAAATATTTTATTAACCATCAAATCAACAACAACGTCTTCGGCTTCTTCTTCATCTTCAACAATAAAAACTCCTTTCCCGGCCGCTAACCCATCAGCCTTAATGACCAAAGGGAAATTTAAACCAGATTTAAGGTAGGTAATAGCCGAATCAGAACGATTAAAAACTTCAAATTGAGCAGTTGGAATTTTATTTTTTTTCATAAATTGCTTGGCATACACCTTACTTGATTCAAGTCGTGCCGCATCCTGGTTAGGACCTACAATTGCTAATTTCGCTGATTGAAAGAGGTCAACCAATCCTTTAGCCAGTGGAGCTTCGGGACCAACCAGGGTAAGGTTTATCTCCTTTTCTTTGGCAAACTGAACCATATCCTGTAAAGTATTCAAGGTATTGCATACTCCCAGAGAACTTATGCCCCCATTTCCTGGTATGCAATATAATTCCTTTACTTCCTGATTTTGTTTAATTTTCCAGACAATGCAGTGTTCTCTTCCCCCACTTCCAATTAACATGACTTTCATTTAATTCCCCCCTTTACCCTAACCGTTCTTCCCTGTATCATGAGCTTCTCTTCCAATAGCATCTTAATCGCTTGACAATAGATTTCATGTTCTTTCTCAAGAATTGACTGAGAAAGCGTTTCTACCGTGTCAGTTTCTTTGACTAGAACCGGAGCTTGGAGAATAATTGGGCCGGTGTCCATCCCTTCGTCTACAAAGTGAACTGTACATCCACTCACTTTCACTCCATATTCTAGGGCTTGTTTTTGAGCATCTAAACCAGGAAAGGCTGGTAAGAGAGAAGGATGGATATTAAGGATTCGATGATAAAATTGAGAAATAACGGTCTTCCCAACGATTCGCATATAACCAGCCAGACAGATGACTGATGGATTTTCCTTTTTTAGGACTCTTAAAAGTTCATCTTCATAAACTTTTTTTCCAGAAAAACTCTTAAAATCGAGAATTAAAGTTGGAATATTCGCTTTTTGAGCCCTTATCAAAGCCAAGGCATCAGGACAGTCGCTGATCACTAAAGAAATTTTTCCGGGAATATAACCGGATTGAGTCGCATCGATGATTGCTTGAAGATTGGTTCCTCTTCCCGAAACCAAAACAACAATATTTTTTTCATTCACTCCATTTCACCCCTTCTTGTTCTGAGACGACTTCTCCAATCAGATAGGCATTTTCACCATTTTTGGTAAGTAAATTGAGTGTTTTGTCAACTTCAGATTTTTCAACAATAATAATCATCCCTATACCCATATTAAAGGTTCGCCACATTTCGGTTTCTGGTATTTTTCCAATTTTCTGTATAAAGGAAAAGATTTCAGGGATGTGAATCTCATTCTTGAAGAGCAATATTCCATGGTGTTGAGGAAGAATACGGGGAACATTTTCCACGACTCCACCCCCGGTAATATGGGCAATTCCCCGGACCGGTACTTCCTGAAGCAGTTTCAAAATGCTCTTTACATAAATTCGGGTTGGCATTAATAATTCTTGGGCTAAGTCAAGGTCACCAATCACATGATCGTATTGAACATGGTTCCAATCTAAAACCTTCCTAACCAAAGAAAATCCATTACTATGAAGCCCTGATGAGGCCAAAGCAATAACTCCATCACCTTTTTGAATATTACGTCCGTCGATAATTCTTTTTTCTAAAACTGACCCGACTACAAAACCAGCTAAATCATAATCATTATCCTGGTACATTCCTGGCATTTCAGCAGTTTCTCCTCCCAATAATGCACATCCAGCCAATTGACACCCCTTGACAACTCCCGAAATAACTTTTTCCAGAATTTCAGAACGTAATTTTCCACAAGCAAAATAATCGAGGAAAAACCAAGGTTCGGCACCAGTACAAAGAATATCGTTTACACACATAGCAACCAGATCGATTCCGATCGAATCGTGTATCCCTAGATGAATAGCAATCTTTAGCTTGGTCCCAACACCATCGGTACTGGCAACCAAACAAGGACGGTTTTTACCTGTTTCTCCCATACAAAAAATACCAGAAAAACCGCCGATATCGGCAATTACCTCAGACCTTCGGGTAGATTTCACCAAATTTTTTATTTTTTCAACTGTCGTATTGGCTAAATCAACATTTACACCAGCTTTTTTATAAGTCCATCCTTCTATCACCCTTGATCCTCCTCATTTAAACCAGTATTTTCAAAAATATAATCGACTGAGTGAAGAAAATGCTGGTAGTCAAAAAGCTTTTTGATTTCTTCTTTGGAAAGATACTTCTTCAGCTCATCATCCTGAAGTAAAACATCCTGAAATGAGGTATTGGGATCTTCCCAAGTGGTCAACGCCGAGCTTTGAACAATTTTATAGGCATCTTCCCGACTTAAACCTCTCTTAATTAATTCAAGGAGAATTCGTTCTGAAAAAACTAAGCCACGATTGGATTCTAAATTCTTTTGCATATTCTCAGGAAAAATTCGTAAATTATCCATTAATCGACAAAAGGTAATAAGTAAATAATCACAAAGTATACAACAATCAGGAATAATAATACGTTCAGCTGAAGAATGAGAAATATCCCGTTCATGCCAAAGCGGAATGTTCTCCATGGCAACCACCAGATTGCCTCTTAAAACCCTACTTAGTCCACATATTTGTTCTCCGGTGATAGGATTTTTTTTATGAGGCATGGCCGACGACCCTTTTTGACCGGAAGAAAAACCTTCTTCAACCTCTCGTATTTCGGTTCTTTGCAAGCTTCTCAGCTCCAAAGCAAACTTTTCTAGGGATGTTCCAATCATTGCCATTGCCCAAACAAATTCGGCATAACGGTCTCTTTGGATAATCTGGGTAGATACTTCTGCCGGTTTTAAACCCAATTTTTCACAAACATATTGTTCTACAAGGGGAGGGATATTCGCATAGTTCCCTACTGCTCCAGAAATTTTTCCAACTCTTATATTTTCGCGAGCTTCGATTAATCGATGGTAATTCCTTCGCATTTCGGCATACCACATGGCCATTTTTAGCCCAAAGGTGGTTGGTTCGGCATGAATTCCATGAGTTCGACCCACCATAAGCGTGCTTCGATACTTTATGGCTTTTTGTTTGATGGATTGGAGAGCTTTTCGGCAGTCTTCAAGAAGTAAATCAGCTGCTTCTTTCATAAGAAATGCCTGAGCAGTATCCAACATATCGGATGACGTCATGCCAAAATGAATAAAACGGGATTCTAAGCCGCATTTTTCGGTTAAACTGCTAAGAAAAGCAATGACATCGTGGCGGGTGATACTTTCAATCGCTTTCATACGATCAAGAGAAAGAGTAACCTGATCGGTAATCTTTTTATATTCATCCTTGGTCAATAATCCCAGTTTAACCCAAGCTTCCAAAGCCAACATTTCAACTTTTAACCAAACTTGAACCCGGTGTTCTTCGTCCCAAATTTTACTCATTTGATGTCGACTGTAACGTTCTATCATTCTGACTTACTCCTTTCTTGAATATTTCCACAATGGGGACAATATCGTGCATAGGTATCGATATATTTCCCACAGGACTGGCATTGCTTGCGAGGTGGTTGTCCCATTTCCCGGTGGAGTGCTTCCCGAACCTGATCGATTTCATCTTCAATGGAAAGAATCTCCTGTACATTTTCTTTTA
Source organism: Atribacter laminatus (assembly GCF_015775515.1). NCBI lineage: Bacteria > Pseudomonadati > Atribacterota > Atribacteria > Atribacterales > Atribacteraceae > Atribacter > Atribacter laminatus. Next base: position 1,674,858 of record NZ_CP065383.1, on the reverse strand, counting down.
AATCTTCTCTTTCCAATTCCTTGTCATGTATCAGTTGGAACGCTTTTTTTCCAAGACTTAGAAATCCCTGATCTTTTTCTCCAATAAGGGAGCGAAGATGCATTTTAAGTCGAAAGATATTCCAATAGTTTTTCAATACCTCTCCCTCCAGTACCATTATCACCGGCTCTATTTTGCTTGTCATTTTAGCATATTTTTATCCACTTCCCAGGAGAAATATCTTGCTTTTTCTCTGGGTAAAGGTTAATCTGTTGAAAAAAAGAGGGAGGGAACATTATTTGAAAATCTCTCACATTTTGGTACCAACTGATTTTTCTCCATTTTCTGATCTGGCAATTCAAAATGCGGCTTTCTTTTGTAAGGTTTTCGATGCCCAACTTACTTTAGCTCATATTCTGACTTTGGGTGAAGTGAATGCACTCACTTCAGAACCTGGAAATCCCTGGGAAAATGTTATCCAAGCCATCCAAAACGATATGCAGCAAGAATACAATAAAAACTCATCTGGATGCCAGCTGGGAAAAAAACCAATTTTAGAAGTTCTTGTTGGAGAACCTGCCGAAGAGATTGTAAAGTTTGCTGAAGAAAGCCAGGTTGACATGATTATTATGGGAACTCATGGAAGAACTGGACTCGCCAGTATATTCTTAGGAAGTGTTACGGTTGATGTTATTAAAAGGACCTGTATTCCAGTTACAGTTATTAAGTGCCTATCTGCTCTTCATTAAGAAAAAATAATTACGGGGAGATTCCTATCTCCCCGTAGGAAGGACCTGCTTTTTACTCAAACCCATGTTTTTCATCTTCAAAAATTGACTGGTAATTCCTTGTTGGGTTAAGAAATTCTTTTCGACCCAACTTTTCAAAAACCAGATCTGAAAATATCGGTTTGGAATGACGATAGATAATACCCGTAGGAATCTTATCTCCCCACTCCAGAGATATTTTGAATGCGCCGACTTGATCTTCAGGATCATAATCTTCGGGAAGAGAATACACTCGACTTTTATACCATCCAAAAGTATTGATACGATTAAAAGTGACACATGGCTGAAGAACGTCCACCAAAGAAAACCCCTTCCACTGAATGGCTTGTTTGAAAATTGACTTTAACTCTTCTTTGTCGCCGGCAAAACCACGAGCGACAAAGCTAGCATTTTGAGAAACAGCCAAAGCTAAGGGGTGGAAAGACTCCGATACTGTTCCTAGAGGTTGGGTTTTGCTGACAAACCCAGCTTCAGAAGTTGGAGAGGCTTGTCCCTTGGTCAAGCCATAGACCTGATTATCATGAACAATAACTGTAATATTTGGATTTCTTCGAATAGCATGGATAAGATGGTTGCCACCTTCGCCATACATGCACCCATCACCGGATTCAGCAATAACGGTAAGCTCAGGATTTACTGATTGAATACCAAAAGCAACTGGGATCGAGCGTCCATGAAGACCGTTAAAAACATTGGCTTGAATGTAATGGGGGGCTTTTGCTGCTTGTCCAATTCCCGAGACCAGCACCACTTGACTTGGTTTTAAACCAAGCTCCACCAACGCTTCAGAAAGAGCAGTAAGTAAGTTAAAATTTCCACAACCTGGACACCAAGCAATTTCAAGCTGATTTCGAAAAGAAAACATTATGAAAGCACCTCCCGAATTTGATTCATCAACTCGTTCACAAAAAAGGGCCTTCCATCATAACGGTTAATACGAAGACTAAAGGGAATTTTCGTTTCTCTTTCCAATAACCTTGCCAGTTGACCTTGGTAATTTCCCTCTATAACAACCGGTTGGGGAACTGATTTTATAAAAGTGAGGATATCTTTTGATAAAGGATAAATATCGTTAAAATGAAGCAACCCGACATCTACTCCTAAATTTACCAGTTTCTCTCTTGCTTCATACAACACTCCGTAAGTTGAACCCCATCCGACAATAGTGGCGGTTTTACCGGCTTTATAAACCGGTGGCCGGGTTTTTTCTCTCATTTTCTCAATTTTTTTCATTCTCTTCTGATGCATTTGAACTCTTAGTTCTAAATCCTCAGTTAAATGACCAATTTCATCATGTTCATCACTATCGGCAACAACCAAAGCTTCGCTCATTCCAGGAAGGGCTCGTGGAGAGATTCCAGATTCAGCCAGAACATACCTTTGGTAGTTTTGGTCACCGATTACAGTTTGTGTATTTTTGGGTTTCTCGTTCACTTTTATTTGAGAAAAAGTCCAGTTACTATCAGCTAAGTATTGATCGGAAAGAATTATAACCGGAACTTGAAAGTGATCGGATAGATTAAAAGCACGAATCATTGTATCGATAGCATCTTGGGGATCTCGGGGAGCAAATACAAATCGAGGAAACTCATCATGTGATGCCGAGAGGACAAATTCAAGATCACCCTGGGAGGTCCGGGTCGGCAAACCAGTTGAAGGACCGGGGCGCATACCATCTAAAATAACTATTGGAGTTTCGGTCATCGCCGCTAACCCTAAACCTTCCACCATCAAACAAAAGCCACCCCCTGAAGTGGCCGTCATAGCCTTTGCACCAGTATAGGATGCGCCTATGGCCATATTAATCGCCGCAATTTCATCTTCAGCTTGTTCGACAATTATGCCGTATTTTTTAGATCGTGATGATATAAAATTCATAACTCCAGTTGATGGTGTCATGGGATAAGCACTATAAAAAGTGCATCCTGCCAGGATCGCACCTAGACCTAAAGCTTCATTTCCTCCTACAATAAAAAGTTTTCCAGGATTCTGGCTCCCATTTCTTTTATCTAAAAACTTTCGAGAGATTTGGTGTTTTCGGATCTCCTTTTGTCCCAAGGCAAGTGCTTCTTTATTGAGCCGAATGATATCCTTTCCTTTTTTTTGGAAAATTTCCTCCAGATACAACTCAGCAATTTTTTCATCGATCCCTAAAATCTCGATTAAAGCACCTACTGCTATAATATTGGCAAAAATTCGATTTCCCAGCTCTTTTGCCATTTCGTTAAAATGAATTGAAACCATTGAAGAAGGTAAAGAGGGTGAAGGTGGGCTTGATATCGTACCTATCATTATCCCATCTTTTTTTAATGCAGTTTGGTGGATTTCTTGAGTTTCATGATTGAGACACACTAAAAGATCCGTATCAGTACCAATGGCTTGAATCGGTTGATCAGAAAAGCGAACTTGAACTGAATTATGCCCACCTCGAATACGGGAATGATAATCCTGAATCGAAAAAACATAAAATCCATTGCGGATGAGAATCCGTGATAATACCTCACCTATAGTTTGAACACCCTGCCCCGCTTCGCCTCCTATGGTAATGGTAATATCTGGCATGTTATTTCTCCTCCCTTTCAGTATTCAGAGAATTGGCTTAATTCCCCCCTTTAAATGGCGATAGAAAATCCATCCATTCTTTCTGCTCATAGTCACCATGTTGAGCTTCTTTTTGCCATTCAAGAGGAACATCCCCAACTTCAATTAATCGATAAATAGTTTTTTGGTCCTTTTGGTTCACTACGATAAAACCTTTCATTTTGACAACTGACTCCCAAAAAGGAAAGTGGATACCATCATGAATGAGCTTCTCAAGCATGGGAGTTATAATTGGGAGGAATAGATTATCCAATTGGAAGGACCAATACATCCCAGTGATGGTATCATTCACTCGAAGCTGAAGGCATTCACCAAAGGGGTCGTATTCCTTTTTCTCACCGGTTTGATAAAAATTCACCTGCTCTCCTTGTAACCAGCTTTCTTCTACACCAATGACTTTTCCCAAAGCCAACAAAGATACAATGGAAATTAATTGCTTTGACTGAACCGAAGCATACTCTTCCATCATATCATCAATTATAAATAATTCTTCAGCCTCCATATCAGCTAAAACTCTCAAAAGTTGATCCTGCTGATTTTCTATCTTTAATACATAACGGGAATCTTCTGCAATGAGCAAAAAAGATAAAGGCTGGTCATTCCATAAAACATCTCCTCTTATCGAAAGGGCTGAAACCGAGAGAGAAAAGCAACCAATTATAAGGAGAAAACACCCAATGATTCCAAAGGTTTTCACACCACACCTCCTCAAATAGATAAAACCAGTTTACCATAATCAGAGGAAATTTTTACAGTTACCCTTCTTCAAAAAAACAGCATACCCAATAAAAATGAATCGATTAAGGTTTTTGTAAATAAGGATTCTTTTTAATTTAAATTGCTAATCTATACTGATAGGGTTTTTAATATTTCCTGATGATACTCCTGAATAGAACGAACTCGAATGGGAAATTTTTTAAGCCGCTCAATAGCATAAACCGTGGCTTCGGCTCCCGAAAGCGTGGTGACATAGGTGATGTTTTTTATCACAGCTTCCTTTCGAATAAAACTACTTTCCACCTGAGTTCGTCCTCCCGAGGGGGTATTGATAATCAAGTCAATTTTTTGGTTTTTAATAAAATCCACCACGTTGGGACGGCCTTCTCCAACCTTTTTAACAATTTCAACTGTAATACCGTTATTCATTAATACTTTAGCAGTTCCTTTGGTGGCAACAATTTGAAATCCCAAATCAACCAGTTTTTTGGCTATATAAATAACCCCTCTTTTATCTTGATTTTTCACACTAATGAAAACCCTTCCGGCATGAGGAAGTTGAGATTGGTTTCCGATTTGTGACTTGGCGAAAGCCATTCCAAAATCAGTATCTATACCCATCACTTCGCCTGTGGAACGCATTTCAGGACCTAATATTGGATCAACGCCAGGAAACCGATTAAAAGGAAATACTGCCTCTTTAACAGCAAAATGTCGGATTTCAATTTCACGATTCAAACCAATTTCCGATAATTTTCGACCGACCATCACCTGTGATGCTAACCGGGCAAAGGGAATTCCTGTCGCCTTACTCACAAAAGGTACTGTTCTTGAAGCTCGTGGATTAACCTCTAACACATAAACCGTATCTTCTTTTACCGCATATTGTACATTCATAAGTCCAACAACATTCAATTCCCGAGCTAGAGCTTGAGTAAATTTTTTAATTTGATCAACAATTTCATCACTCAGAGAATAGGGAGGGATAACACAGGCACTATCTCCCGAATGTACTCCGGCTTCTTCAATATGTTCCATAATACCGGCAACAACGGTCGTCTCTCCATCACAGATGGCATCCACATCTACTTCTATTGCATCTTCCAAAAATTTATCGATTAAAACCGGATGACCCGGTGAAATCTCCACGGCTTGATTCATAAATTCAAAAAGTTCACTTTCACTATAAACCACCTTCATAGCTCGCCCACCTAAAACATATGACGGACGCACCATAACCGGAAAACCAATTTGGGAAGCGACTTCTCGGGCACCTTCGAAAGATACTGATACTCCATTCTTGGGTTGAATTAAGCCTAATCGCTCTACTAAAATTTTAAAGCGATCCCGGTCTTCGGCGATATCTATGCTTTCAGGAGATGTCCCTAAAATTGGAACTCCGGCTTTTTCCAGATCCTTCGCTAAGTTCAAAGGAGTTTGCCCGCCTAACTGAACAATCACTCCAATGGGTTTTTCCTTATCAATGATATTTAATACATCTTCCAAGAAAACTGGCTCAAAATATAGCTTATCGCTGGTATCATAATCAGTACTAACCGTCTCCGGATTACTGTTAACCATTATGGTTTCGTATCCAAGGTCTCGCAAACCCCAGGTAGCATGAACACAACAATAGTCAAACTCAATACCCTGACCAATACGATTGGGTCCTGCCCCCAGAATTACTACTTTATTTCGGGAACTCGGGTTGGCTTCACATTCTTCTTCGTAAGTTGAATAATAATAAGGAGTTTCAGCTTCAAATTCTGCAGCACAGGTATCAACTTGCTTATATACCGCTTTGATGTCATTTTTTAACCGAAAATCCCGCATAGTCCACTCTGACTCTTTCCAAATGGCAGCCAATTGACGGTCAGAGAATCCGAATTCTTTCGCCCTTCTCAAGTGTTCAGGATCGATGTTTTCCCAAGAGCTTAAGCCTTCCAAACTTTTTTCCATTTCGATTATCTCATCTATCTGTCTTATAAACCAAGGGTCAATAGAGCTGAGAGCATAAATCTCTTCCAGAGAAACATCTTCCTTAAGTGCCATTTTCAAAAAGAATAATCGATCGGGATTGGGTTTTTGAAGTTTTTCTCGAAGGAGAAAGTGCTTTTTTTCAGTGGTAAGGGTATTCCAGCTTTTAAGGTCTTCCAACCCGCATTTCCCAATTTCCAGTGATCGAAGACCTTTTTGAAGAGCTTCCTTGAAGTTTCTTCCAATCGCCATGGTTTCACCAACACTTTTCATGGATATTCCCAATACTGGTTCAGTGTCGGGAAATTTCTCAAAGGTAAACCGTGGTATTTTCACGACGCAATAATCGATAGCTGGTTCAAAACAGGCTGGAGTTTTGCGGGTAATATCATTGGGTATTTCATCTAAAGTATACCCAACAGCTAATTTTGCAGCTATTTTAGCTATTGGGAATCCCGTTGCCTTAGAAGCTAAGGCCGAGCTTCTCGAAACTCGGGGATTCATTTCGATTATAACCGTTTTCCCATCGGAGGGATCCAGAGCAAATTGTATATTACACCCTCCACTCGCCACTCCAATTTCTCGAATGGCACGTATGGATAAATCACGAAGATGTTGATATTCTTTATCAGTAAGCGTTTGAGCCGGTGCAATGGTAATGCTATCTCCAGTGTGTATTCCCATGGGATCAAAATTTTCAATTGAACAAATAACTACGACATTATCTTTGGAATCACGCATTACCTCCAATTCAATTTCTTTCCAACCAATAACTGACTCTTCAATTAATATTTCTCGAATGATGCTGCTTTCTAAAGCTTGTTGTGCGAGATTTTCGAATTCTTCAATATTATAAGCGATCGATCCCCCCGTTCCCCCAAGAGTGAAACTTGGTCGAATAACTAAAGGGAATCCAATTCTATTAGCAACTTCTTTTGCTTCATCAAGAGAATAAGCTCGGTCGCTTTGTGGAACATCAATCCCGACCCGTAACATCGCTTTCTTGAATAACTCTCTATCTTCCGCTTTACTAATGGCTTCTGGAGAAGCTCCCAGTACTTTCAGGCCATATTTTTTAAAAATTCCTTGGTTTTCCAATTGAACAGTGAGGTTCAAAGCGGTTTGCCCACCCAAAGTGGGTAAAAAGGCATCAGGTTTTTCCCGGGCAATAATTTTCTCTATCACTTCGGGGATAAGTGGTTCAATATAGGTTCGATCAGCCATTTCTGGATCAGTCATAATTGTTGCCGGATTACTATTAATCAAGATTATTTCATATCCATCACTCTTTAGGGCTTTACAGCCCTGAGTGCCGGAATAGTCAAACTCACATGCTTGACCGATGGTGATCGGACCAGAACCAACGATGCAGATTCGATGAATATCATTATTTCTTGGCACAATATTCCTCCATCATCTTGACAAATTGATCAAAAAGATATGTTGTATCATGAGAACCCGGTGCTGCTTCTGGATGAAATTGAACGGAAAAGAGAGGGTATTTGCAATGTTTTATCCCTGCTAATGTATTATCGTTGAGATTGATGTGGGTTATTTTAAGATCAGACATAGGAAGTGTATTGATATCCACCACAAAGCTGTGATTTTGAGTAGTAATATAGACTTTTTCATCCATAAGATCTTTCACAGGATGATTTCCGCCGTGGTGACCAAACTTGAGCTTATAGGTTTTGCCACCCAAAGCTTGACCAATGATTTGATGGCCTAAACAGATTCCAAATACCGGTAATTTCCCAAGTAGTTCCTGAACGAATTCAACAGCATAATGAAGAGCTGCCGGGTCTCCTGGACCATTGGACAGAAGAACACCATCTGGGTTGTCTTTAATGAGTTGATGAGCAGTTGTTTTAGCTGGATAAACTTTCACTCGACAACCACGAGCGGCTAATTGCCTCAATATATTGTATTTAACACCAAAATCTATCACTGCTATGGTGTAATTACCTTCTGATTGCCAGTAATAAGGTTCTTCGGTCGTAACTTCTTTAGCCAGGTCAACACCAACCAAGGGAGGTCCTTGTATGGCTTTTTGAACCAGTGAATCTTGATTGAGGTCTTCGGTAGAGATGACTGCTTTCAAAGCTCCCTTTTCTCGGATGTGGCGGGTGATTGCTCGGGTATCCACCCTTTCCATTCCAATAATCCGGTAACGGAGTAAAAAATCGTCCAAACTTTCTTCAGCTCTCCAATTGCTATACAAAGGACTTTTTTCTCTTACAATGAAAGCTTCTAACTGAGGTTGCGAGGATTCTCCATCTTCTGAGTTTAAACCGTAGTTTCCAATTAAAGGGTAAGTCATGGTAACAATTTGGCCACAATAAGAAGGATCTGTTAATATCTCTTGATAACCGGTCATGCTGGTGTTAAATACAATTTCACCAAACGCCTCTCCGGTTGATCCAAAAGAGTGTCCCCAAAAACACCGACCATCTTCCAGAGCTAATAGCGTTTTCATTTATCCAAAACACCCTCCGACTAATATAACATGCTTGTCAAGATCTTTATCTCAACAAATAAATGTGAATAAAACGAACTAAATAAGGGAGCAACAAGGAGTTGTTGCAATTCTAAACGCTTTTTTTATATGCTGAAAAATTATCATACCCTTTCTTTTTTATTTTTATACGAAAATAGGAAATAAATATAATTCCTGTTTAGATTTATTGCTTATTTTGAGCATCAGGAATGAGCTTCTCAATCATGCCCTCTCAAGAATAGTAAAAATTTCATTGAGAGAATCAATCATCCAATCAGGGTGAAATTCTTTTAGGATTTCTCTTTCGTGTATTCCCTGAGAATACCCCACTACGCTAACCCCAGCAGATTTTCCTGCGATTATATCATAATGAGTATCACCAACAAAAATAACTTCTTGCGGAGAGACTTTTAATTGAGTTATAGCGTATAAAACACCCTCTGGTGACGGCTTAGGCTGGATTCCCAAAGAAAGGTCAATAACAATATCAAATGGCACGGGAAAGGGAAGTTTGTCAATCAATTTTTTTGCTAACTTTCGATTAGTAACTATCCCAATCTGGATATTCCTTTTCACCAAGTGATCTAAGAGTTTATAGGATTCAGGATTAATAATAATATCTTCAGGCTGCTCTAAAAAAAATTCCCGATATAGGTTGGCGCCTTCTTCAGGGTTGGAGAATTGTAAAACTGTAAAAGATTCCGCCAGTGGAAGGCCAATTGTTTTCCGAATCTTTTCTTCTTCAGGTGGATTTAACTCATACATCATAAAACATTTTTGAATTCCCTTAATAATAGCTTTTTCGGCGAAAATTAAAGTTCCATCAAGATCAAATAAAACTGACTTAATCATGCAAATTGGGTAATTGATGCGGATTTCTTGACACCCAGTTATAATAGAGACTGGCCGGTAAAAAGTAACCAAGGTATCTCCAATTCCAAAAAGCTCGCTTTATTATTTTTGGAAGAGTGTAAAATTTTCGATATAATTCATTATGGCCAAATTGGAGCTCTTGCGGGGTCATTTTAGCTGGTTGATAAACGACATGAGAAAAATCATAATTGGTCCAATCGTGGGAAAAGATTCGGTCGGAGTTTTTAAACTTTTCATAAACCTCTGTTCCAGGCAGAGGAGTGAGGATATTGAAGGTAGCAAAGTCAATTTTGGTATCTTCAATAAATTTCAGAGTATCATCAAAAACCGACAAGTCATCATTGTCAAAACCAAAAACAAAGGAACCTACCACCATAATATGATGCCGGTGGAAATTATCAATTAATTTTTGGTATTTTTCTATAGGATTAAACTGCTTATGCATCTCTTCTAAATTCATTTCGTTAACCGATTCGAATCCAACAAATAGACTTATACATCCGCATTTTTGGGCAAGGCTAATTAATTCTTCGTCCTCCGCCATCTTAACAGTTCCCTGACTCACCCATTTTTTCTTTAAAGGAATTAAAGCACGAAAAAGTTCTTTAGAGTATTTTGGATTCCCAACAATGTTGTCGTCTAAAAAACCAATCATCCTCGAGCGACATCGGCTCACTTCTTCGATTATTTTTTCAACTGGTCGGTGTCGGTAACGCCTTCCATTAAATGTAGAAACCGAGCAAAAACCACAATTGTGAGGACATCCGCGGGTTGTTTGAAAAACATTTTTAAGCAAGTATCCTTTCCCAAGCAAATCTAAACGTGCTGGGGGAAGGTCGGTCAAACAAGGGAGTTCTTCGCTCTTATAAAACTTTTTTATTTGACCTTTCTGAAAATCATCTAAAACTATTTTCCATAAGTTTTCAGCTTCACCGATAACCACGCAATCGGCATGTTGGATCGCTTCATCAGGAAGAAAGGAAGGATGAATCCCACCTAATACAACTTTTTTATTTCTTTTACGAAACTCATCGGCAATCTGATAAGCATGAATTGAAGTTGCTGTCATGACAGTTATGCCAATCAAATCATAATCACCATCATAATCTATTTCATGCAGTCTTTCATCGATGATAGTAACCGAATGTTCTTTTGGGGTTAAACCAGCTATTATGGTAAGACTTGCTTGCGGAAAAGGAACAAGAATTGCCTTTTTTTTCGACGCCCTTTTAGACTCTGGCGCTATTAATAATATTTTCAATTGTTTCCTCCTTTATTATGGGAGGGGTTATAACACAAGTATTGTCATTCCCCAATGGAGATCATATTATCCCACTGCTTCTATTGGTGTTTACTAAGAGCTGTAGTATGTTATTCCTTTTTCCAAAATAGAAACGATATTAAATATTCTCAGTAAACAAAGCGGCCTTTTCTCTTGTTGGAAAAAACCCGAATGATATTATACACTATTCTTAAAAATACCGTTATTAAAAAATAAAAAATATTTTAGCTGGGCACCAATAATTCTTGCCGTGAAAGTTATGAGAAAATTCTATCTCTTTTTGAGCTTAGTTCATTACCTCTCCACGGAAAAAAGAATTTAAATTTTAACCCTTACTATTTCTCCATAATAGACTGAATGAAAATCTCCAGAAGAATAATACTCATGAATGATTTCAGGAATAAAATTTGTTTCTATAACTTTGGTTTTTTGAACTATTCTGCACTCAAAATAAATAGGGCATTCCTTAATGACTGGAACTGAGAAGTTTTCATTATAAATAGGAGTAAAAGCAGTACTTTTAAATTTATCAACTGTTGCACCTGAGGCACTCCCGCACCAGTTTATTTCTTTTTTCATATTCTCAGTAGGAACACAAACCGTAAAAAAGGGATTTTCCTCAATATGAATATATGAAAAACGAGAAGGCCTCACCAATACAGATATAATAGGCCGACCCCAAATAATTCCTCCCTGCATCCATCCAATGGTCATTATGTTCGGTTTCCTTTCTTTCCCCTGAGTAACCAAAAAAACACCAGTGAGTTTTTCAATAGCAGCATATGATTCAGTGAGAGCTTTTTTCCAAAAATCTTGATTGAGAGACATAAAACATCCTCCTTGACCTATCAAAATAAACCTAAGATAATAATTCAATGTTTTAATCTTATCATTTTTTCAGGGTCAATGAAATTCTTTTTCTTTTAACCTTGATTAAAACCCAGTTATTTAAAAGCAACTGCCCTATTGAATACATTAAATATCAAAGAGTATATTGTTATCAAAATGAAATTACTATTTTTACTCTATCAGCAACTATAAAAAAATCAGAAAGAGAGAAAACTATGGATGAACTTTTTTATTTTCAGAAAGCTGCAGAAATTCCTTGTTCTTGTGGTAAAACCCACCATATTTTAACTCAAAAAACCATCGTTGATCACTCACTTTTGGAGCAGATACCACTTGTGCTGAACCAGCTTCATTTGGGGAAGAAATGCTTGATCGTTTTTGACGAAAATACTTACCAAGCAGCAGGACAAAAAGTTGAAACAATTTTAAATCAAGAAAAGTATAAGGCTATTCCCCTCTTACTCTCTCATAACTCTTCGAGTCAATACTTAGAGCCCGACGAAGATACCCGCCATCAGGTTGGAACTGGCTTAAAATACCAACCAGACTTTATGATTGCTGTCGGCTCAGGTGTTATTAATGACTTGGTTAAATTCGTTGCCCATCGTTCTCATATTCCTTATGTGGTGGTTGGTACCGCAGCATCCATGGATGGATATCCTTCTCTTGGCGCTCCCATGTTAGTGAATGGATACAAAATTACTTTTGAAGCGACTCCCCCCAAAGCAATTTTTATGGATCTCGATGTTTTAGTAAAAGCTCCTTTAGAACTTCTCCAGTCGGGTTTTTCTGATTTAATTGGGAAAACCACGGCAAACTCTGACTGGGTACTACGAAATCAACTTCAAGATGAATATATTTGTCACTACTCCTGGGACTTGGTCAAGGAAGCTCTTCATATTTTGTGGGAATCTGCTGATCAAATCCCTCAACGAAAGCCAGAAGCCGTCAGAGCTTTGTCCATCGCTCTTCTCAACTCAGGATTTAGCATGGCATTGGTTGGTGATTCCCGACCAGCTTCTGGTGCTGAGCATCTCATCGCTCATTATTTAGAAATGGTTAGCCTTTCTCGTGGAGAAAATACTTCTCTTCATGGTTTACGAGTTGGAGTTGCAACTTTTTATATTCACAAAATGTATCAGCGATTTCTAAAAGAAATTGACACCGTCGATTGGGAAAAGATTGCTTCTCCCCATCCACTTCGGGTAAACAAGAAAATCTTACAGGAAAAATTCGGCTCTCTCTATCCTTTAGTTGAAAAAGAAGCAACTCAAAAAATGACATCCCCAATGGTTTTTACCGATTCTTATAAAAAACCTGGATTTTCCAATCAGTTGCGACAAATGATATCAGAAAAACTTTTTGCTATACCTGATATTGAACAAGCTTTAAATCGATCGAAAACTCCATCGACTTTTGAAGAATTAGGTTTTTCGCGATCCTTAGTGAAAGACTCTTTCCTTTTCTCCCGCTTTGTGAGGAGCCGAATTACCATTTTAGACATCCTTGATGAAGCTGGTCTCTTAGAAGAATATGTTGAAGATTTTTTATAAATAGAATGCAACCCAGTGAATCCTGTTATCTGGGTTGCATTCTATGTGTTCAATTAAAAAATATAAGAATTTAAAAGGTTTTCAATATCAGTTTCCGACAACTCAGATTGATTATAGGAATAAGCAACCTCACCAGATTTATTAATCAGTACTATGGCTGGTATTCCCATGCTGAAAAACCTATGATAAACATTCCGGCTAAAATCGTCAAGAATAGGAAAGGTTAAGCCATATTGTGATTGGAATTCACGTAACTGTGCAATCGAGCTTGAAACTCCTACCCCTAAAACGACCAGGTTTTGACTCTCTTTGTATTTGTTATAAAGATTTTGAATTCGAGGCATTTCATTTCGGCAATGGGGGCATAAATAACCAAAAAAGGCGACCAAAACAGGCTTCCCACGATATTCATTTAAGGAATATACGTTCCCATCCAGATCGAAGAGAGTAAAATCTATAGCGTTCGGAGATACATAAGGAGTTGGAGACGGATCAACAGAAGATTCAGGGGTGGGAATTGGTTGGTCGGGATTTGAAGCTAAAAAGCATCCAGGAATCAAAATAAAGATAAGCAAAAATAAGGGGATATACTTTAGTAATTGGTCTTGTTTACCATTATTCAATGTGAAATCACTCCTATCATTTCATTCATTCAATAATAAAGTCTTTTTATACTCTCAATCTTCGGTTATTGAACTTCTAACGTTTTCACCTCCCAATATATCTTCAATATCCTTTTTTAAAGAATCCAAAGCTTCACTTGGAGGATTGAATTGAGATGATTTTGATTGATTTTCCATATAAAAATTATAAACAGAATCAGTATATCTTTTTATTTGATTAAAAATTTTTGGATCCCTGGTGTTCTGTTGAGAGCGAATCATATTCAAAAAAGCAAAAAGTATCTTTTCGTAATTACCTAAAACCATTGGGGCAAGTTCCATAGAATACCTATAATCTCTCCAAGCTTCATCGAGTTCTCCTTTTAAAAGAAAAAGATCTGCTCTGTGCCGATAGTACTCATAATTATTAGGTTCAATATTTAAAGCTTTTTGGTTTTTCTTCAGTGCCAGCTGTAAAAATTCTTCTTTTTTGGTTTGTAAATAAAATTCGGAAGATAAATTGCTTAGTTGATGAAAGGCGTTGTCGTGCCATGGGTTGAGTCGAACGGTAGCTTCCCAGGCTTGAGCCGAATGAACGAAATCATTATCAGCTCGATACTCATTCCCTATTTGATAATAATACTCGGCATTCCCATAAAAAATACTTATCACAAAGAATAAAAGTGCAATGAAAAAGGGAATTATCAAGGGAATAGAAAGCTTTAATTTTTGTAAAGAGTAGGAATTCAACAAAAGAGCAAGGAGCGTCCAAGCAAAAACCTGATAAGCACCCATGGCAAAATTTAAATCTATACTGCTATGTAAAAAAATAAAAAAGACTCCGGCACCTATGAAAGGATTTATTGAGTTAAATTGGTCTTGATAACAATGAATGACACAAATGCGCAGTGAGTAAAAAAGTAAAAATAAAAGGGAAGCCAATCCCAAGACTCCTGATTCAACTAAGGTATTTAAATAAAAGGAATGAGGAAATTTGGTGTAATAGGTATGAGATTGAAAGGAGAAATACCTCGTTGCCCAACCTCCGCCACCCCAACCCAAAAGAGGCTTTTTTTGAATCATCTTGAGAGCATCTCGGTAAAAAGTAAACCTCAAAATAACATTTTTTGTTTCAAAGCTGATATCTCTCCCCTTTTCTCCAAATCCTCGAATAAAAGTGAAGTTCTTTGTATCGAATTGAACAAAAAAAACAAAATAGCTCTCTATCCCCAAGATTATTAATAAAATTAGAAAAAAAAGGAGTTTTTTATTGATTTTATTTATCAAGGAAATTTGTTGACCAGGCAAAAATAAAAAGCTTAAAAAAAAGAAGGAACCTAATCCAATCAAAAACATAATTAAAAAATGGAAAGGAAGAGCTTGAGATAAATACCTATCCAGTTCTATCTGTAAAAAAATGAATGGCAAAAATAGTGAAGATAAAGTTAAAATAACCGAAATAATATATACTTTTTTTCTGATTAAAATAAAAAGAAATGGAAGTGTAATTAAAAAAACTAGATTTGCCCCTCTCGAAAAAGCAAAAAGAAAACCGAAGAAAATCAAATATAAAAGAACACCATTGATTAACTTCTTCCACAAAATTTTTTCTTGAAGGTAAATCAAGATTCCTAAGAACAAACAAGCAGCAAAAAAAGAAGCCGAGGTGTTTTGATATTGAAAGGTAGTGGCAAGTCTACCAGAAAAGTATAAACCCCAAAAACTCATCCCTAAAAAATTTTGAAATCTTTCTGGAATGAGGTGAAAGGCATCAAAGATACCCAATAGTGATAATACGCCAGCACTACCGACCATTATTTGAATTAAGAACATTTTGAGGGATTTCTTTTGGAACAGCTCAAACATTAACCAAAAAAGAAATGCCCAGGCTATATAGCTTATAAAAGTAATTATAGAAGAATATCCACTGGAAGCCACGATAATCGTCACCAGGTATACTACTGCTAATAAGAAAAAAAGCATTTCTGGCATATTTAATTGAAAAAGACTTTCTTTCTTTTTTATCCTCACCAGAAGATGAATGAGAAAAGCTAAAAAAATGAGGGTCAAAAAGGGGAGCTTGTAGTAATCTGGATAGATGCCCCGGTAATAAGGAGATAGAATTACCACGAACAGTACCAAAAAAAACGAAAGCTTTTCGGTGATTGAGGTCATTCCATAATTTCCTGGAGTTTATTTTTTAATTCATTTAGAATCTTATTATAAGCGGTGGTTTTCTTTTTTGGTCTTAATGAACCTTCTAAAAAAGCCGTATATATATCATCAATGCGCAAACCCTCTTCTAAATAATGAATAGCTTTGTTTTTTTCAGATCGCATAAGGTAATAATCAGCAACTGATAGGCAGGTTTGGAGGTAGCGTTCGTAGGTTGTTGATATAAAGGGTGCCAAATATATGGCTTTTTCAAATTCATTCAATCCAGTTTCAAAGTCTCCTCTCTCAATCTTTAAAACCGCTTTATTTTCTTGAAATCGAAAATTAAACGGAGAATAGCTGGTGGCTTTTTCGTTGTGATATTCACTTTTTATTCTCAGATCAGTTTGCTTTTGGGTATTAAACAATTGCCGGTAATAAGTACTTAAAAAGTAATGGCTTTGGGAATTGAAAGGAATCGAACTGGCTGCTTTTTGATGATATTGAATAGCTTGATTAAGATCTCCATGAGATGCAAAATACCCACCTCTAATTTTCGCTCGATCACCCGAAATCAAAAAAAAGGAAAAAATCATTAAAAAAATAACTCCGGAAAACAACACCCAAGTAGGTATTTTCAATTCAAATAAATGTCGATTGTTGATGGTGATTTGTTGAGAGCGAGTTATTTGATTTATGAAAGCGATAAACGCCAAAATACCAAAATAAAAAGAACCAAGAGCAAAATCAACATCAATGAATCCATGAAAAAATCCCAAAAAAACCGCTGCTCCCAGTCCTAAAATCAAAAGATTGTTCCAACCGTCTTTATTCGCCTTTTTAAAACGATAAATTTGATAAAAAAGGCCTATTATTAACCCAATTGTTGCTAACAAACCAATAATGCCGATTTCAATCATTACTTGAAGAAAATAATTGTGACTGTTTTCGCTAAAATAGGGATAGGATTGATAGGCCAAGTAACGTGCTTCCCATCCTCCTCCTCCCCAACCAGCTATTGGTCGGGCTTGAAATATTTTTAAACCATCACCATAAAAAATCCATCTTTCCTGCGAGATGATAGTATTGAGAGTTATTTGCCGAAAACGATCACCTAAGAAGGCCGGCTTCAGCCCCAAAACAATTAAAATAACGAGAACGAGGGCAACTCCAATCCCAACTGTAAAATAGGAGGTACGAATTGATGGTTTTGATAGGTTAACCAACTTTTTCCATAGAAAGGAAAGCAAATAGACACTAAAAGCTTGGACAAGGCTTCCTAATAAGAGAAAACCAAAAAACTGACCGGGTAAATTGTTGAATAAAAAATTTTCCAAACGCGGAGTAAAGAGTATTGTCCAGACAAATGCAGCCATGAGAACCAGGAGATACTTAATCTTTTCTTTCCTTTTCAATAAAAGGAATAGAACCACCGAGGTTATGATAAATACCAACAAAGCTCCCCGGGAATAGGTAAAATATAATCCAGTTTGAAGAAAAAATAGAATAAATCCCCACAAACTGATATAAATCGGTTTTTCTTCCAACAAGTGTAAAATAATCAAGGTTATTATCGCCATTGCGAGATAAGCAGCAAAGGTATTCGGGTATTGCATAGATGAATGCAATCGACCTGATGCAGTCAAAAAAAGATCTTTCATGCTCATCCCCAATGGTCGAGACAGGGGATTAACCCATCCAAATCGATAGAAAAATCCAATTAAAACCAGGAAGACAGCATTAATATTAAATGCAATTAAAAAAATTTTTTTTGATTGCTTGGTCAGGAATAAATGCGTGACTAAAAGAAAAAAGATGAAATAAACTATACTACTAAAAAACTCACGAAAAGCCATCCCTTGGTCCGCAGCCCATAAAATGCTGAGACCATATAGTAATACAGTAAAAAGAAAAAAATATTCGATGGGAGTTTTTATAGTAATTACTTTTCTTTGATAAACTATCTGATATAAAAAATAAATAATAGCAACAATGAAAACTGCCAAAAAGAAGGGATATCTTTCGTAATCAAAATATAAGCCCCGGTAATAAGGAGATAAAAGCACAATCAACAATAAACCATATTGAAGGAATTTTTCTAAAAGTGGGAGCGTTCTTTCAGGGGATTCGATTACAGAAAGTTTTGACTTGGTTCCTTTTACCGTCTTTGCCTTTTTCTTAGCTGCCATTTTATCTTTCCTTCTCCAATTTTCTCTCTATTTTATTGAATATAAAATGATTTTTCAATGGGAATTTACGGTATATTGGTTTTAAATGGCTTCTCCTAATAAAATTCTATTCTTTTCTCCATGTATGCAGACAGGAAGAACCTTTCCATAATCGGAAGCAATAATCCCATCACCTCGAACTGGTATATAGTTTTCAGAATAACCAGTTACTTCGCGGTTATCAGTGGTTGTCTCAACTAATACTGATAATATTCTTCCAATAAAAGACCGATAATATTTAATTTGGCTGTCGAAAATAATTTTTAATAAACCTGCTTCTCGTTCCTTTTTGGCTTGGAAAGGTACACCTTCAGCCTTATCCCACTGGGCAGCAGGAGTGAAAGGACGTGGAGAATATACAAAAACATGAGCACGGGAAAAACCGATTTCCTGACAAAATTTAGTGGTTTCGGCAAACAGCCTTTCCGATTCTCCGGGAAATCCTACAATAATGTCAGTACTAATTGCTACATTGTTATCATATTTTCGAATCAATTCTATCAAGTCTCTATAAAATTGAGTGGTATATCCCCTTCCCATCTTTAATAAAACCTCATCGCTCCCGCTTTGAAGAGGAATATGAAAATGCGGGCACACTCGGGGGGTTAAAGAAAAATATCGATCCAAAAACTTTTTATCAATCAGAAATGGCTCAATAGAACTTAAACGATAGCGAATGGTATTGGTTGACCTTGTCAACTCTTCCAGCAATTCAATCAAGCTAGCGTGGTCATTTCCTAAACCATACATTCCTAAGTTAATGCCACACAAAACAATTTCTTGAACACCTTTTCTTTCTAAATGAGTTGCTTGGCGAATTATTTTTTCCGGTTCTTCGCTTCGAACAGAACCACGGAGGTGGGGTACAATACAATAATTGCAGAAATGATCACATCCATCCTCAATTTTTAACCAGACCCGAGCCCGCTCGGTTTCCGGTATGACTTTTGCTGAGAACGATTCATCCCAAGGTAAATTGAGTATTTCCATTACCTTTTTGATCTTTTCTGGAGAATCAATAACCTGAAGACGAGGCTGGGGAAGTGGAAATTGGCGAATATACAAAGGACTATAGCAGCCAATCAGAATAACTTGTGATTTTTCGTTATTCCTTAGGGCTCGGCCGATCCATTGACGAGTTTTTTTTTCCGACATCTTGGTCACAGCACAGCTATTGATAATATACCAATCTGCTTGATCCTCAAAAGGAACCAAAGAAATACCTTCATTTTTTAGTAATGCAGCTAGTACATCGCTTTCCGATTGATTTACTTTACATCCAAGAGTTTTAATAGCAATTTTCATGTTTTGACTCCAAGTTTGCCATACTCACTATGCTGGCATATAAAGCAGCTGTTTCACTTCGGAGAATTTGGCTGGATAACCTTAAAAAATGAACTTTGGGAAGAGATTGGAGTTGTTCTTTTTCTCCTTTACTAAAATCACCTTCCGGGCCAACAATAATCTGTAAAGAAGATAAATTTTGTTTTTTTAAAAAGTCCGAAATCGTTTCCGAGACACTCAAATCACCAACAATAGTACTCAGGTTATTGTTTCGGCATTGATCGAAAAAATCAGACCAATTCGTCATCACCTTTAGAACAGGAAAACAAGTTCTTCCTGATTGTTTTGCTGCTTCGATTATAATCTTTCTCCAACGGTCTTTTCGTGTTGAAGAAATGTGTTCACGCACACATCGCTCACTATAAAAAACTCCAATACCAGTAACACCAATTTCGACCAGTTTTTCTATGAGCCAATCCAAGCGAGACCAATTTTTTAGAAGAGGTTGCCATACCCAAAGCTGATAAGCTTTATAAGCTTTGTCTTCTTTTATTACCTTTCCAATCACTTCGACTTGGGCGATTTGTGAAACAAATCCTTTAAAAATTCCTGAATATAAATTCCCTAATCCATCTGACAACAGAATCTTGGTTTCAGGAAGAATTCGATTCGCTTTGAGATGAAGACTTTCTTCGCAGCTAAGAGCAATGACGGTTGATTGGTTTATTTCTGGATGGTAATAAAATCGACTCATTCTAATTTTCTAGCCTTCAGTGCTGGTAAAAGCTTCTTTGATTCGTTCAAAAATACCACCAGTTTTTTTGTTTTTTTCCTGACCTTCGAGTTCGGCTAATTGCTCCATCAATTTTTTATATTCACCAGTTAACCGTCTTGGTATGCTGAGCTTGAGCTGAATAAATTGGTCTCCCCGTGAGCCATTACTGGGATCGACCAAACCTTTTCCTCTTAATTTTAAAACCGAATGAGCGTCTGTTCCTGGTGATATTTTAATTTTCTCCATTCCTTGTATAGTAGGAACCTCGATTTCATCCCCTAAAACTAACTGGGTATAAGTCACCTCGGCATCGAAGAAGAGATTTTTTCCTTTTCTATCTAAAATTTTATGTGGTTTCACTGTTATTGAGACATACAAATCTCCAGCTGGACCATCATTATCCCCGGCCTCTCCTTCCCCAGATACCCGAAGTCGATAACCACTATCAACCCCAGCTGGAAATTTTAACTTGAGTTTCCGGGTCGTTTTCATCTTTCCTGAACCATGACATTTCTGACAAGTATCTTCAGCAATATAGCCTTTTCCACGACAAAAATTACAAACACGAGAAGTCACTATTGAGCCAAAAATTGAGGTTTGGGTATGTTTAATTTCTCCAGTGCCTCGACAATGAGGACAGGCGACTTTCTTTTTCCCCCCAACTCCCTGGCACTCCTTACAGATTTCTACTCTTGAATATTCAATTTCTTTCTCGACGCCAAAAGCAGCCTCTTCAAATTCAAGCGTAACATCAATGTTGACACTTGCCCCCTTGGTTGGACGGGACGCTGATTCTCTTCTCCGCGATCCGGTAGAGCTTCCAAAAAACATATCAAAAATGTCACCAAAACTGCCAAAATCTCCAAAGGGATCAAAATCTTGTCCGAAACCAGCTCCACCATAACCGGCTTGAGCACGTGAGTCAAATGCGGCATGGCCAAAACGGTCATATGTAGCTCGCTTTTCCGAATCAGAAAGAACTTGATAGGCTTCATTGATTTCTTTAAATTTTTCAATCGTATCTTTATTCCCAGGGTTAGCATCAGGATGGTACTGCCTTGCCAGTTTTCGATAGGACTTCTTAATCTCTTCTAAGGAGGCGTTACGATTCACTCCTAAAACTTCGTAATAATCCCTTTTCATGCTCAAATCACCTTTATATATTTCAAGATTAGTCGGAGAAGAATACGATTACTTTATATCAATTTTGTAAAAAAATCAAAGAAGTTCAAATAATTAACGGTATTGAAGTTCAATGGGGAAATTGAATAAAAGAAAATCCTTAGGCCAAGCTATTATTGACCTAAGGATTTTCCATCATTTATTTCTGATCATCGTCAACAACTTTATAATCGGCATCAACGACATTATCATTTTCCTTATTCGAGTCCGAACCTGTTTCAGCTTTGGCTCCCGCTGCTTCACCTGGACCCGGTTGGCTGGAGGTCTGTCGATAAAGCTCTTGAGCTAAAGCATGAGACGTTGATTGGAGTTCATCAATTTTGCGTCGAATATCAGCGACGTCATCACCTTTCATGGCTTCCTTGAGATTATTCAAAGCAGCTTCTGCTTTACTCTTCGTTTCAGGCGACAACTTACTTTCTGATTCTCCTAAGGTTTTTTCTACCGAATAGATTAGGTTCTCTGCTTGGTTCTTTAATTCAATTTCTTCTCTCTTTTTCTTGTCTTCTTCGGCATGAAGTTCTGACTCTCGCAACATACGATCAATATCATCCTTCGATAAACCACTAGAAGCCTTTATGGTAATGGCTTGTTCTTTATTGGTCGCCAAGTCTTTAGCCGATACATGAAGAATTCCATCGGCATCGATATCAAACTTGACCTCAACCTGAGGAATTCCCCGTGGTGCCGACGGAATTCCAGAAAGCTGGAATCTTCCTAGAGAATTGTTATCTTTTGCCAACGGCCTTTCTCCCTGAAGTACCTGAATCTCAACTGTTGTTTGATTATCAGCAGCTGTGGTAAAGACCTGACTCTTCGAAACCGGTACGGTCGTATTCCGATCAATGATACGGGTAAAAACTCCTCCCAACGTTTCTATTCCCAATGAAAGTGGGGTAACGTCTAATAGAAGGACGTCTTTCACTTCTCCCTTTAGAACTCCAGCTTGGATTGCTGCCCCATCAGAAACAACCTCATCGGGGTTAACTCCGCGTTTTGGTTCTTTCTGAAATATTTTTTTAACGACTTCTTCTACTTTTGGCATTCGGGTCATACCACCAACCAGAATAACTGAATCAATTTCTTCTGCCTTCAGACCAGCATCTTTCATCGCCCTTTCGCAAGGTTCAAAAGTACGTTCAATAAGATCTGCGGTTAATTGCTCTAATTTTGCTCTGGTTAAAGTCATTACTAAGTGACGAGGCCCGGAAGCATCAGCAGTGATAAAGGGTAAATTCACCTCGGTCTGGAGCGAACCGGATAATTCAATTTTGGCTTTTTCTGCCGCTTCTTTTAAACGCTGAAGCGCCATTTGATCTCCTCGAAGATCAATACCTTGGTCTTTTCGGAATTCTTCAATAATGTAATCCATTACTCTCCTGTCAAAATCGTCACCACCAAGAAATGTATCTCCGGAGGTGGATTTTACTTCAAATACTCCTTCACCAATTTCAAGAATTGAAATATCAAAAGTTCCGCCGCCTAAATCATATACTGCTATGACTTCTTCTTTTCCTTTTCCCAAACCATAAGCCAAAGAAGCCGCGGTTGGTTCGTTGATGATTCTTTTTACCTCAAGCCCGGCAATTTTACCGGCATCCTTGGTTGCCTGGCGCTGGTTATCATTAAAATATGCCGGCACGGTGATAACCGCTTCGGTTATTTTTTCTCCTAAGAATTCCTCGGCATCTTCTTTCATTTTCTTTAATATCATGGCTGATATTTCGGGAGGAGTGTATGCTCGATCTCCGACTTTTACAGCAGCTTCCCCATGCTTTCCTGGTACAATTTCATAGGGAAGTACTTTTCGCGCCTTTTCAACTTCTGGATCATCATAACGTCTACCCATTAAACGCTTTATAGAATAAATGGTATTCTTTGGATTGGTTATTGCTTGTCTTTTTGCTAGTTGACCAACCAGTATTTCACCATTTTTTGTAAACGCAACGATTGAGGGTGTTAAGCGAGATCCTTCTTTATTAGGTATAATGGTTGGTTGACCACCCTCCATATAAGCCGCAACAGAATTGGTTGTTCCCAAATCAATACCGATTACTTTTGCCATAGTGTTTGCCTCCTTTACCTTTCTTTCTCGTTTTTATCCCAACGATTAACCGATACCTGGGCTGCACGTAAAACTTCTTCATTCAACACATATCCTTTTCTTAACTCATCAACAATTGCATAATCCTCATAATCAGGGGATGATATTGTCATCATTGCCTCATGATATTTTGGATCAAATTTCTCACCCAAGGTGGTTATCTGTCGAACTCCTTCTTTTTCCAAAATATTTAAAAGTTTGCGGTAGATTAGCTCAGCTCCTTCTATATAAGACTGATGCACCTCATTTTTTTTACTTTCAAGAATGGCATTATCCATATCATCCATTACCGGAAGGAGTTTAAGTATTAAATCTCTATTTGATGATTTGATAAAACTTTCCCGATACTGTGTTTCTCTTTTTCGATAGTTTTCAAACTCTGCCTTTAGCGATTTTAAGTTTTTCAAATACTCTTCGGATTTCTTTTTATATTCTTCAGCGGTATTTCGGTATTCTTCGCAAGTATTTTTCAATTCTTCTATAGAAATCTCATCACAACCTAATGTCTCATTTTCATTGATGACCTTTGGTTCCTCCTTCTGGTTGTTCATTTTCATATCACCATCCTTATTGATTTCATCTTCCTTCTGCCTTGCCATGGTCGTGACCTTCAAAATTTTACCATCTTAGACTATCGTATTTAATCACTTATTTTCTTATTTGTCAAGTAAGGTCAAACTAAAAATATAAAGACAATTTTTTGCTTGGTTGTCTAATTTTCTTAATATTTTTTTATTCTGACCAATTTATTTCTAAAAACATATATCTGATCACTAATCCCGGTCTTTTCGCTTATTATTCCTTCTCCAATCAATCGTCACTGCCATTCAAGAATCACTTGTATCAACAAATGATTTATTTTAAACTTATAAAAGGGATATCTTTTATAGGTGGAGGGGGAACTCAATGTGGTTTAAAAATGATCGACGTATTGTTTTTTTTGGTGCTTTTTTATTTATAAGTTTATTTTTGCTTGTCCTTCCAATCACCAATTTAGCTTTTGCTCAAATACCAAATGCTATAGTTTGGAATATATCCGATTTCGTCGAGCAGGAAAACGATATTCGATTAGAAGGATATCAACCGTCTTATAGCTTTTTTTTACCCTACTTTAAAGGAGTAAATTGGGAAGAAACTCGCCTGGCTTTAAAAATTTGGTTTTCAGAAGTGCTCAATCCAGAAAGCCGAGTGTCCCTTTTCATTAATGAACAATTAGCGTATACCCAACTTTTAAAAGACATTCAAATACAACCCGATCAGGTTGCCTATCTTGATATTCCAATTCCTGAAACCGCCTTAAAGCCCAACAATCAACTCATAAAAATTGAAATTCAACCGACTCTTTTTATTAGTAGCCATCTGGGTGAGGATATTTCTTCTGGAAATCTCTGGATTATCGTCAAAAAAGAAAGTTTTATAACTTTCAAAATGAAAACCGATTGGATCCCCCAAACCATTGATGACTTCCTACAAAGTATCAAGGAAGCGATAACTCTGGTTCTTCCTCCGCGACCTTGGTCTGATCGAATTCTTCAATCCTATTTCACCTTATATGCTTTTCTTCATAAAATTCACCGGGAACAACCTTTTCGAATCCAAACGTTAATTGCTCCTTCTCAACTGAGTTCGAAAGATTCAAAACACAATTACCAAATATATCTTATAGAAAATTCAGTTAGTGATTATCAGCTTTATGGAAGAAAACTTTTTCTAACCTTTGAAGGAATAAAAACAATATCATCTGAACTTCACCAGTTCCTGATCGGTAAAGGCGGAAAAACTTCATATGTCACTGAAGATAAAATATCTCCCCGATTTTTTAGAACAACTTTCTTTGATTTAGGATATTCTTCTTTCAAGTTTAAGGGATTTGGTAATATGGAAAAAAACTTGCGCTTTTATTTTTCTGACATTTCTCATCATCCAACTTCATTAAATCTTCGTCTTTTTTTCAACCATACTCCACTCCCCTCAGATTTTAAAGGAGAAGCCTTTTTTAAGTTGTCAATAAACTCTCAGTTGGTTTACTCCCAACGTCTTAATGACAAGAGTAGCGGCCATTTATTTCCCATTGATCTCTATCTTCCGGCTTATTTTCTTAAGCCAGTTAATACCATAACTCTTGGGTTAAGTTATTTTCCCAATAAAGAGGATTACCGACCGGGGAAAATGCCCTTTGAGGGTTTTATTTCTGAAGATTCCTATTTCCAGGTTAAAAGTAGTTCTCAATCTGCTATTTTTTCCGTTTGGAAAAGGATCCCTACTGTACTTGACAACAAAATGAAAATAGTGCTTCCTTCTGAACTCGATGAAAATACTTTACAAATCGCTGCTGATATTCTCTCTTCAATTCAGCTTTATAATTCAAGGCTGATTCCAGTAGAAATCATTTTTGGGGAAACCCAGTTGAATAATCTCTTAGGCCCGTCTTCCATGACTATCGATTGGGACCCAAATTTTTACCCTGATATTTGGGATTACCATTGGGCAAACTTCATACAATTACCAAAGCAGATCGAGCTCGCTTTATCATCATCAAATTTCCGTAATCTTAACCTTCTCCAAAAAATACCTGCTGCTATTTATAATATAACGATCCCCTTCGGTCAGTTTATCTATCAATTCTTCTCATCTTTTTTATCAAACCCCATACCGATTGAGGCTCATCAGAAAGAAAATTTTCTCCTCATTATTGTTAGTCCAGAAACTATTCCAAATTACCTTTTCTCTCCGGTTTTCTTTGAATCTGGAAAAATGGTTGTAAAGGATGCAATTCAAGACCAAACGCACCTCACTACCACCCT
The DNA here is from genome assembly GCF_015775515.1 of Atribacter laminatus. Lineage (NCBI taxonomy): Bacteria > Pseudomonadati > Atribacterota > Atribacteria > Atribacterales > Atribacteraceae > Atribacter > Atribacter laminatus. The sequence continues at coordinate 1,648,609 of NZ_CP065383.1, read as the reverse complement.
GAACGAACCAATTAGTTGCTTGGCATTTTTTTACCAGAATCATATCCCGGTGATGCTTTTTACAACTTCCGGTCCAAAATCGGTTGCTGATAACCATTTTAAAAAATACTTTAACCTCAAAACCACTTTTTCGAGCATCTCGGGTAATTTGGTTATTTTTGAAAAAAATGGAATCATCGATGCAACTATTTCTGAAAATTCTCTAACCGTCAATGGAAATAAATTCTTGGGATATTTTTCTCAATATATTTCCAACCAAAGAATTCTTCTCCTTTTTATTCTCGGTATGATAATTATTTTAGTGATAATTTTTTATTATCAAAAAAAGAATTGGTTAAAAAACAGTGATAGGTAAAGAACGAATGAATCATCACCCTTGGCCTTACCGAGTGTGAACAACGGGAACTCAATACTAAACTTTCCATTTTAAGGATTTGATCGGCCAGCATCTATTTTTTATATCTGAGGAAAAATTAGCCGATTAGATTTTTTCTAATCTTGGCAAATTAAAACCATGATTTTGGTTTTCTTGCAGGTGACTTATTGATCAGTTTTATTCGATATATCTTTTATCCCGTTCTCTTTTATTTCAGAAATCTTTTTCAATATTTCATTGGCAACCCTAATTTTTTCATCAACTCGAGCTTTAATTGTCCCAGATTCATAGGTTCCATCATCAAGAAGTTTTCCCGATTTCATTCCGGTAAGAATTTCTAAAGCTTCATCAACACTTTTCACCGCATAAATATGGAATAGACCATCCCGAACTGCTTGAACAATTTCATCGTCTAACATTAGGTTTTGAATATTACTGGCAGGAATAATCACTCCCTGCTTCGAAGTCAACCCTCGGTTTTTGCATAATTGAAAAAATCCTTCAATTTTTTGGTTCACTCCCCCAATAGCTTGAACTTCACCTTTTTGATTAATAGATCCTGTTACCGCAATATTTTGTCGAATTGGAATTTCACCGAGACTTGAAAGGATAGCACAAGTTTCTGCCAAAGAAGCACTGTCTCCTTCAACCCCTTCATAGGACTGTTCAAAACAGATACTGGCTGATATTGAAAGTGGCTTATCTTGAGCAAAAGTATGACCTAAATACCCACTTATGATTAGTATTCCTTTATCATATATTTTTCCACTCATTCGTGATTCTCGTTCAATGTTTATAATACCTTGTCGGCCTAAATAGGTTTTAACGGTTATTCTGGAAGGTTTTCCAAAACTATAATCGCCTAACTCATAAACTGATAGTCCGTTAATCTGGCCAATAATTTCATTTTGAATATCGATCAATACTATCTCCTGATCGATCAATTCTTGAATTTTATCCTCGATTTGATTATGGCGGTTTTTTCTCTCCTTTAAGGCTCGTTCTACATGGTCTCCTGTTACTTTTTCGGAATGTTCTTGTCTTGCCCAATGATCAGATTCAACTACAATATCTTTAATATAACCAAACTGGGATACTAACTTATCTTTATGAGAAACTCTTCGAGTGGCATCTTCTAAAAGACGGGCAACTCCCGAATTTTCAAAAGGAAGGAGATTTTCATTCTCACAGACTTTTTTTACATAACAAGCAAAAGAGTGAATAACATCATTATTTTTTTCTAATTGAAAGTCAAAATCGGCTTTCACTTTAAACAAATCTTTAAAGTCTTCGTCAAATAGGGTAAGCAATCGGTAAACCATATCATCTCCAACCAAAATTACTTTTACACTAAATGGAAGAGGTTCAGGAGTTAGCCCTTGCGGTGCAACCAATCCAAATTGCTCCCAAGGATCCTCGATTTTAATCTCATGGTTTTTTAATGCTCTTTTCAAGCCTTCCCATACACCAGGGTTCATAATCAGATCGCGGAAATACATGATGAGATACCCACTGTTTGCCAAATGAAGAGATCCCGGCTTAAGCATAGTATGGTCGCTATAATAAGTTCCCATCATTGCCTTTCGTTCAATTCGGCCAAACAAGTTTGTCCAGTTAGGGTGGGACTCAAAAATGACGGGAGGCTCACCTCGGTCGGAATTATCAACCAAAATATTGATTTTAAAAGGTAAAAAAGGATCCTGTAATTTTTGAAAGGGGAGAAGTTGTGGAACCGTAGATGTTTCTTGAGAATCCCGAAAAGACTGAAGATAAGACAGGGTATACTTCTTTAAAAAATCAAGAAATTGTACAATATCCGGTTGGTCTTCATAAGGTTGGATACATTCTTTAAAAAGGGGAGTTATGGAGAAGTCAGCAATACGATTATCTAGTTCGGAAATTTTATTTTTAAGCTCAATTTCTAACTCATGTATTTTCTCGAAATAATTATTAATTTCATTTAATAGCGATCGCCGTCTTTCTTCTATGGTTTCTTTTTCAGTTTCAGATAAAGCAATATATTGCTCTTGCGTCATCGGTTTTCCATCAGCCAAAGGAACCAAGATTGGTCCCATGGAAGTCATTCGAAAAGCAAAATTTTCCTGGAGAGCCATCCGTTCCAATTCCTGAACGATTTGTCGATTTTTTCTTTGCTCCTCATCAATTAAAATTTGCTTCTGATTTTTGTATTCTTCACCGGCAAAAGCCTTGGGAAGGATTTCTTTAATACTCTTTAAAAGATTTTCTAAGCGGGTTGATAGTTTTTTACCTTCTCCGGCAGAAATTTTTAACACTCGAGGTCGATCTGGGCTATCAAAGTTAAATATATAACACCAATCAAAAATCTGGGGGAGGATGCCCTCGGTTTGCTGGTCTTTGATTTTTTTCGCAATACAATATTTGATAGCTCCAACTCTTCCTGTCCCTGTAAAACCTGTTAAAAATAAATTATATCCAGGTCTCTCTAAATCCAGACCAAATTCAATCGACCGGATCGCTCTTTCCTGTCCAATAAACTCATTATAAGAACATAGTTCTGAGGTATATTCAAAACCAAGGCTTTCTGGCTCACAGTGCCATCGGAGCTGTTCGGGTTGTAGCTCAAAATTTGTATTCATCAAACCCTCCCTCTTTCTTTAAAAAAGTTCAATTCCTGCTTAAATGAGTTTATCATATTACTACTCATCATTGTTATTCATATTAGCAAAAACCAAGTCGAGGGAAAAGACATCAGATTAGGGAGCATAAAGAATAGTCAGGAGGTAACTTTAATGGAGAAGTCTTAAAATCCTTAAGAACAACAAACTGCAATTAATTTATCTTCTTCAAAACATTAAAGATGTACTAGCTGTAGATCACCCCGAATACCTAAAACATCCTGAAAAATAATAACAACTCCAACGATTTCTTGAATATTTTCACAATGTTTTAATACTTTCTCAATATCTTTTTTTGAATGAATTAAGTTACCAACACTTGTCGCCCAAGCATCTGCTACTGCTGATGAATGAGCAACAATAGTAACTGCATCAGCTTCTCCAAAACTTAAAGAATGGCCAATTTTCCCAGAAGATGTTGCCACTCCGAAAGTTTTCCCCGGTGAAATCAATAAACCGATTTGGGAATTGAAGGGAGAATTTTCTCCAGCATAAATAGCGATGACTCGTTCTCTTAAAGAATGGATTAACAGATCTCCTCCGTTTTCGATAATCAATTCTGTCGTTTTTGATAAGAGTCCGTTTGCCAGTCGATCATTCACCGCTCCAGCCACCGCAGCCATCGGTCCAACTCCTGCCCTTTTTGCGGCATCTGCCATATTTTTACATATAGGAGGAGCAAAATCATCGATTAATATCGGAATTAAAGACTTTCGAAACTGTGAATTATAGCGAATATAAGCCTCTAAGTTCCTTCGCTCTTTATCTAAAAGAGAATAAGAGAGTTGACTTAAATCGCATTGAGCATAGATCATGAGATCGCTTTCGTTTATCTTTACTGCAAAAGATATTAAATCAGAGGGTTTTATGGTCTTACGATAAAACCGCTCCACATATTCGGTCATAGATTAAAATAAAGCCTCCATCGCACGGGTAGGACAAGCCAAAACGCAAAGCTCACAAGCAATGCATTTCGATTCTTCAAATATTACCCGATAAGATGTCTTGTCCATATAAAGAGCAGAAGTTGGGCAAACTCCCAAGCAAGAACCACAGTCGATGCAACGTTGATCGTTTTTCTTAATATCCTGGCTTAAAGGTTGAATTTCTACTCCTTTCTCCTGAAGATACTTGAGACCTTCCTCATTTTTAGTATTTTCACCGATGATCTCCAAAACCATAAGTCCTTCATGATGCGGAGAAATAGAGGCACGAAGAATGTTAAAAGTTAATCCAAACCGAAGTGCCAAATCACATACCACCGGTCTCTCGGCCGCTTCTCGGGGAAAATGTAAAACCACCTTCTTAGTCGATACCATTTGACTTACCTCCTAATCCCATTGGCATTATTAGTAAAAGGTCTTTCGGTAAGATTTCTAAAATGAACATCTGATTCTGTATTAGGAAGAGCAAGTGTTGGTTGGGTTAAAATGAAATCTCCATCTTGAATCCATTTTTTCAAAAATGAACAGATTTCACGAGCACGAGAGTAACTGGAAATTGGTGAGGTTGGTATTTCCTTCCCTGCGTGATGTATTTTACCACTTCTTAATTCCGCATAATTTACATATCCCAAAACTTCGCCAGTTCCATTCGGATAAGCATTACTATAATCAATGATCGGCGCTTCAATGTCTTGATCTCGAACTGCGCAAAACTGGAGAGTTTCTTCATCAAGTATGGGGATGGGAACTCCCAATCCAACAGCAAGAGAACATCCATAACCTCTGACACTTAACCCCCAAAGCCAATTAGGGTCCATGCCTTTCATGTCTCCAATTACTGCCAAGGTGCCCGCACCCCCTTTTGGTATTCCCTTATCGTTTCTTTCCACTCCAGGGTCATGTTGAGTCCCCTGCCAAGCAACATAACCAACGCCACCACCTAAAAATATCTTGGTCCCGACACCAATAGTTCGATAATGAGGATCATTCAACAATGGACTTAACTGACCAGCAGATGAAAAGCCAGCATTCCCCAAATGGGGAAGAAGTACTCCAAGATAAGTGTAGATTATTTTGTCGGAGCAATTCACGGCAACATTGTAATTTTGATATGCATTACGGGGATTAAAGAGATAGGCTTGATTTAAATCTTTAATATTAATCCAGGTTATTAATTTTTTACGAGGATATTCATCGGTTCCATAACCGTATGCTTCTAATAATATATCTTTACCGGCAACTAAATCTTGAATGACATGACCTCCCCCATACTTGAATTCTCCGGGATAGATTTTATTCAATGGATCATCTTTGGCAACCTGTGTTGCTCCGATATAAAGGTCAACAGCTGCTAAGCCTCCATAAGCCATTACTCCATTTAAGTAAGCTTCGTTGATCTTCATCCTTGGTTTGGTATGACCGGTGTTAATCATAGCACCTGAAGAACACATCGCGCCAAAGGTCCCAGTGGTTACAACATCAATTTCTCGAGCGGTTTTCTCGATTCCTTTTTTATCAACTAATTCAATAACCTCTTCAGCAGTGACAACAACTGCTTTTCCTTTTTTAATCTTTTCGTTTATTTCTTGATAAGACCTCAAAGCAACAGCCATGATATGCACCCCCTATTTTAAAAATAAAAAACCCCCGCCCAAGGGGCGGGGGTTCATCCGCGGTACCACCCTTAATTCTGATAGTCTATGACTATCCAACTCATTCCCCATCTTAAACATCAGATGGCAATCGAATAACGCCGATTAGACGGTTCCGGCTACTCTTCTTTCACCGTAACGGCTCCCGGACCATGTTCACCGAGTTCTGAAGGACCGGCTTCCACCTTACCCGGTTCTCTATTCCTTCTTCCTCAACTACTCATCCCGTTCTAAGCCGATTAATATTTACGAATTATAACCAGGGCCATTATAAATGTCAAGCATAGTTTGTTTATTTAATCAATAAGCATTCTAGCTTATTTAAAAACCCTCTCCTAAAATATAGGAGAGGGTTTTTAAATTCATCAACGATATCCAGCGTTAATAAGCTCTTCCAATTCACCGATAGTTTCCGGAGTTACAGTTCCAGCTCCGGTGTTAATATTAAAACCGGTGATTTTATACTTTTTAGTCAAAACGACTTGAACAATGGGGATAAACCCTTGCAAATAGAGTTGTTGATCCAGAACCGCACTAATGTATCCAGTTTTAAGTCCTTCAATGGTAGCTGGTGATAAATCGATACCGGCAGAAATAATTTCACCTGGTTGTTTTTTCAAATTATCCCTCAGCAGATTAACCAAAATTCCAGTGATTGCCCCATGTTGGGTCCCAATTGCCTTGCAATCCGGATTGGCTTGAAAATATCCGGTTAATATTGGTATGGCTGTCGAGGCATCAGCATCAGCTTCAGGAGAAATTTCTTGGCGATCAACAATGATTCCGGCATCTTCAAGGGCTACTGCCATTCCTTCTTCGCTTTGTCCACGGAATGGCTGTGAGAAAAGACCATATACAATGGCTTTATCTCCTGGTTTTAAGCCAGCTTTTACCATCGCTTGACCAGTTAAATATCCACCCGCAAACAAATCAACACCAGAATATCCAAACCCTTTTGCTAAAAACTCTTCCTGGATATCAGGAAGCGGGGTATTGTTCACGGTAACAATAATTCCTTTACTATCAGCTTCTCTTGCCAAATCCCACATTGCCGCCGAACCTGGATGTCCCATAATAACAATCCCATCGGGTTGAGCAGCAATGGCTTCCTTAAATTGTTGAACCATTTTTTCTGGTTGCCACTGAGAATACTGTTCGATTAATTTGACACCCAAAGCTTTAGCAGCTTCACGCGCTCCTAAAGTTCTCTGTATAGTGGCAACAGCACCTTCAGCTCCTCCCATTTGGCAGTAAATAACCATTCCTTCCCCTAAAAGTTTATCTTGGGCATAGAGTGGTAGAGTAAAAGTTAAGAATATCAATGCAACGATGAGAATAAATGAAATTTTTTTCATTTCCTATTCCTCCTTAATAATATTGTACTTAGAACTTAAAAAATAATCGGAGATATTCCTAATTTTATTTGAAAGCTTTTCCCTCCTTTCTATCAAATAATTCAATAACCTATTTTCAATTCCTTCAATAAATTTATTCTTTCTTTAATCCTTTAGTAAAAACTGAATTCTTTAAATTATCAAAAAAACAAAGTCGCTTTCCGTTGGTCCGATCAAGTACAATATTCAAGGCAATAGAACCAAGCATAATGAGTCCGGTGGTCAAACGAGTCCAGAATCCACCTACACCAGAAGCTGTAACCCCAGTCTCAAGAGAACCTACAATAAACATACCAAACAAGGTGCCGATTACCCGGCCTTCTCCACCAGTAATTGATGTTCCTCCAATAAAAACAGCTGCCATGACTGGGAGCAAGAAACCACTTCCTTGATTCGTCCAAAAATTAGTCATTTCAAATGTGAGCAAGCAGGCTGCAAAACCACCCATTAAACCCATTAAAGTAAAAACCTTAATTTTGGTTGAATCAACATTGACTCCCATGACCCGAGCGACATTGACGTTGTCTCCAATAAACATAATACTTTCCCCAAAAGTATGACGATTCAATAAATACCAAACAAAAATTGTCAAACCAATGGACCAAATGGCTTGAGCAGGAAATAGATCCCCAATTCTACCAACCAACAAGGCATGAAGAAGAGAACCTTTTATTGGATTGACGTTGAGAGAAACTCCTCCTGAAATTAAAATGGTTAAACCCGTCCAAAAGAAGTTGGTCCCCAAAGTTGTCATTATTGAAGGAATCCCAACCTTGGTAAGGATCAAACCATTCATATAACCAATAAAGGCTCCGGCTGCTAAAGCTGCTAAAAAAGGAATAAAAATCATTCCGGTGATGTGAAAAAGATAGGCAAACACCATTCCACAAAAAGCAATAACCGATGGAAAAGAAAGATCAATTTCACCAGCAGTGATAATCAGAGTCAATCCGGCAGCTAAAACTAGAGTAGGAGCATTATAGGTTAAAAAAGACATATATATGGTTGGCCTTAGAAAAGCATTAGGTGCGGTCTTCATAAAAGCTAAAATTATAACCACAAAAACCAGCATGACTGGAAAACCTTCTATGGCTAATAAACCCTTTTTCTCAGTTTTAATCATAGCTCCTATTCGTCTCCCCTCTTTTTAGATGCGAATCGTAATAGAAATTCATCTAATTTTTCTAAAGACATCTCTTCTTTGGAGAAGTTAGCTACCACCATTCCCCGATCAATAATTACAAAACGGTCGGAGATATCGTAAACATGTCCGATGTTGTGGGATATATAAACACAAGCTCGACCAGAGACTCGAATTTTCTCAACAAATTGAAGAACTTTTTTGACTTCTTTAACCGACAAAGAAACCGTTGGCTCATCAAGAATGATTAAATCGGCATCAAAATGCATTGCCCGCCCAATGGCAATTCCTTGTCGTTCCCCACCTGAAAGCTTGCTCACTTTGGAATCAACACCAATACCAACACCTCGGAATCCAATCATATCCATAATGATGTTGTTGGCAATTTCTTTTTCCTTTTTAATGTTGATGAAGCCAAATCTATTCGTTATTTGCCGTCCAATAAAAAAATTCCTCCATAAGGCTTGTTTTTCTCCTAACGATTTATCTTGATATACAGTTTCTATACCATAACTGTGGGCTTTTTTTACATTGTAGTCTCGGGAAGTAACTTTCTTTCCACGGATATGGAGCTCTCCACAGGTGGGATGGAGAACTCCTGTCATAATTTTAACCATAGTCGATTTTCCAGCACCATTATCACCAAGTAAACCGACTACTTCATTTTTCCCAACCGAAAAATTAATATTTCTCAATGCTTCGACATTCCCAAAACTCATTCCGACATTTTTCATTTCAAGAATGTATTGGAAATTCTTATTCCCCATTTTCACCCCACCTTAATCCATCTTCTTTACGCATATAGCCTAATTATAATTTTCATATTTTAGTTTGTCCAGCTAAACAAGTATCACATTTTTTAGTTTATAAAATGGATATTTTCTATTATTCTTAGAAAGAATTGATCTTTTGAAAATTTTATTTTACCTTCAAACAATAATTCATCCTGGAAAACTCTTATCAGAATTGATCAACTAATAGCCAAAATCAAAAAACGTGATCAAATCATCTTTATCTTCTAATCTCCTTCCATCAAAGAATAAAGCTAATAAATAATTTAAATTCTCTTTCAATCCTGAAAATACTGGAACTTTTTTAAGGTCATTTTTATTGAGCAACTCACCGGGATTTCATTCTAGGCTTCCACCCTCATCTTCACCTTCTCCCAACAAGGGAGAAGGAACTTTGAGTCGTCATTGCGAGACCTGGTTTTTTGAGGTCGTGGCAATCTCTTGAATCATCTTTTATTATGTGTGGAATTGTGGAAATGGAATAAATGAGATGCTCATCATGTCCGGTAAAAAACGCCACCCTTTTCAGGATGAAAGAATGGCTCAATGAGATTGCCACGTCGCATAGGATGCTCCTCACAATGACGGAACAGAAAAAAACTCAAATCCCCTAACCCCCTTTACTAAAGGGGGAAACGATTCCTGGTTACCTATTTTCATCCTCATCTGGTGCTGCTAGGCAGCATGAGGGTCTATCCTGAAAATACCATCTTATAAATTCCCCCATTGAGGGGGGATAAAGGGGGGTGTGCCTTTAATCGGTCATCCTGAGCCCTCGCTTTTTGAGGGCGTGAGGATCTCATCTTTTAAGTTTTTTCTTCATAAATACTTTAAATGATGAGATTCTTACGTCGTCCGGCAAAAACACCGGACTCCTCAGAATGACTAAGTGGATGGTAGAGATTGCCACGTCGCACAAGACGCTCCTCGCAATGACGGATTTAGATAGGTATTTTCATCCTCATCTGGTGCTGCAAAGCAGCATGAGGGTCTATCCTGAAAACCTACGGGCATGATAAATCAAGTTCCTACAAAAGATTTAAAAACTGTAGGGGCACAAAGTATTGTGCCCTTTCTTTCATTATTGTAGCGACATGCCATGGCATGTCGAATCTTGGAGTTTTTATTATCATCTGGTGCTATCTTTAAACATGAAGGTCTATCCTGGAATAGGATTATTCTAAAAAAGGAGCATAATTCATTCTTTTACAATTACAAAATTACCGTTAACTTAATAAAAAAATGTAATAAAAAAGAGTAGTAACTTACTTTCAGGAATTCCTTTTGTTAAAATGATAGAGGAGGTGAACAATATGGCTCATAAACTACTCGTAGTTAAAATTGGAGCTCGTTCAAATCAGGCTACCAAAGTACAAGAAGTATTAACTCAACATGGCTGCAGCATCCGAACTCGATTGGGGCTCCATGAAACTTCTCCCAATTATTGTGCTGAAGATGGATTAGTAATTCTCGAGTTAGCAGATAATCAAGAGGATATTCAAGCATTAAGAAACGATTTGGAAAAATTATCAGGAGTTACTGCTCAGTATCTTGAATTATAAAATAATAAAACCTCATCTTTCCGATGAGGTTTTATTATCCATATTACTCATTTAAATAGGAAATGATTTATTGACTCATTAAGTTCGAAACCGGTTCTATTTGATACCCTCGTTTATGCAAGGTTTCAATAATTTCTGGCAAAACATCAACAGTTTTAGAAAGACTATGAAGGAGAATTATAGAACCAGATTTTGCATTATTCAAAACATTGTCCAATATTGCTTGTCGATTGTCAGTATGAAACCAATCTCTTGAATCTACTGTCCAAAGTACGATACCATACCCACTCATTCCACAAGCTTTTTTAATGTTTTCATCAATTAAGCCTCCCGGTGGTCTAAGGTATAATGGTATCTGGCCAGTTGTTTCAACGATGCACTTTTCGGCTTTATCGATATCTTCAAGTAACTCATCGACGGATTTCCCGCCACTCCAGCGATGAGTATAGGAATGGTTTCCTATTTCATGACCATGATTAACGATTTCTCTGGCTAAGTCAGGATTATTATTTACCTGGTACCCAACCATAAAAAAAGTTGCCTTGATCCGGTAGTTGCGTAATATTTTCAATATTTTTTGGGTGTACATATTTGGAACATCATCAAAAGTCAAGGCAACTTTTTTACCAATTCGATAATTACTGGACAACAGACGAACACAATTATATCCATAGACCTGATCATCATTCAATCGTAAACCCCAGGCTATTTCAACAAATATCACTATCAGGAAAAAAATTAAAGAAATACAGACCAGGCCTTTTTTATTTATCATATCTTTAATTATAAAATATTATTAATTTTGTTTTCAATGGCTTTCTTGGCAACATAACCGACAATCCGGTCGACTTCTTTTCCTCCATTAAATACAATAAGGGTCGGAATAGCACTAATCCCATAACGAGCAGCTATTTCGCCACTATCATCGGTATTTAATTTTCCAACTTTTATCTTGTCTTTCATGTCTTGGGCAATTTCCTCCATAACCGGAGCCATCATTCGACAAGGCATACACCAACTTGCCCAGAAGTCAACAACCACTGGTGTAGTTGATTGAAGAACCTCAACATCAAAATTTGTTTTGTTCAGATCGATAATCGAATCTGCCATTTTATTCACGCCCCTTTTTGCCTATTTTATGTTCTTTTCCACCTACTAACCTTTTTATATTCTCACTGTGTCTTAAAAACACCAAAGCACAAGCGAATATTCCCCACCAAATAATTTCTGGAGACTTTTTAAAAATATACAGACCTATGGGCATGAAAAGTGCACCAGCCAAAGAACCCAGAGAGGAATAACGACTAATCAAAACCATCCCAATCCAAGATAAAAAGCTAATAATAGCAGCTTGATAGGAAAGGTAAAAAAGAATTCCCACGGTTGTAGCAACACCTTTTCCACCCTTAAAATGGAGAAACACCGACCAATTATGACCTATAACAATCATGAAAACCGCTAAAAACCATAGGAAGGGATTCTGGACAAAACGCGTCGCTAAATAAGCTCCTAAAAAACCTTTTAAAGCATCAGCAACCCCCGCCAATAATGCCGGGGTAAATCCTAATACTCGAGAAACATTGGTAGCACCGATATTCCCGCTCCCATATTTCCGAATATCGATCCCCTTAAGCAACCATCCAATAATCACCCCGAAAGGAAGAGAACCGATGAGGTAATTAATCCCTATAACCCACCATCCAGACATGATAGTTACTCCTTAAATTGTCCAAAAATCAAAGAACCATTATGCCCTCCAAATCCAAATGAGTTAGAAATTGCATTGCGAATTTCCATTTTTTGGGCTTTTTTAGGGACATAGTTTAAATCACAATCTTCATCTGCTTCTTCAAGGTTGATGGTTGGATGTACGATATGATGATATATTCCCAAAACAGTTGCTGCTGCTTCCATAGCTCCAGCAGCCCCTAAAAGATGACCAGTCATAGATTTGGTTGAACTAATTTTTAATTGGTACGCTCTTTCGGCAAATACCTTTTTAATTGCCAACGATTCCATCTTATCATTTAACGGTGTTGATGTTCCATGAGCATTGATATAATCGATATCGTCAATCTGAAGTCCGGCGTCATGAATTGCATAAAGCATAGAACGAGTCGCTCCTTCACCTTCTGGATCGGGTGCAGTTATGTGGTATGCATCACAACTAGCACCATACCCTTTCAACTCAGCATATATCGGAGCACCTCTTCGTTCTGCTGATTCTTTTGTTTCTAAAATCAACGCTGCTGCCCCCTCGGCCATAACAAAACCATCCCGATTTTTATCAAAAGGTCGTGAAGCTTTTTTTGGTTCTTGATTATAGGTAGAAAGGGCTTTCATCGAACAAAAACCGGCTAAGGCAAGAGGTGTAATTGATGCTTCCGAACCAACCGCCACCATTAAGTCAGCATCACCTCGCTGTAGGATCCGGAAGGCTTCTCCAATCGCATGAGTAGATGACTCGCAGGCAGTTGAAACGCAACTATTGGGACCTTTTAAGCCCAACTGTATGGCTACGTTTCCCGCTCCCATATTAACAATCATCATCGGAATAAAAAAAGGGCTGACTTTTTGGGGACCACGATTCATCAACACTTCATGTTGTTCTTCAAAAGTAAAAATCCCTCCTATACCCGAACCCAATATAACACCCGAACGCTCATGATTGAGCTTATCTAATTTTATCTGTGAATCCTGAAAAGCCATGATGGAAGCGCTGACGGCAAATTGGGAAAAACGATCCATCCTGCGAGCATCTTTGCGAGGTAAATATTCATCACAATTAAAGTCTTTTACTTCTCCCGCTATTTGGCTATCATACAGATTAGCATCAAATCTGGTAATAGTATCAATTCCCGATTGTCCATTTATAAGGGCTTGCCAAAAATTTTCTTTTCCAATACCGATTGGGCTAACCACCCCAATTCCGGTTATCAAGACTCTTCTATCCAAAGTTGAAACCTCCCTTACCATCGAATAAGAGCTGAACCCCATGTCAAGCCTGCACCAAAACCAACCAGCAATATAATGTCTCCTTCCTGGATACGATTTTCTTGAACTGCTTCAAAGAGTGCTAAAGGTATTGATGCAGAGGAAGTATTTGCGTATTTATGAATGTTTACAAAGATACGATCTTCGATAATGCCAAGACGTTTCGCAGCTGATTTGATGATTCGTATATTAGCCTGGTGGGGTATAAATAAATTGACATCTTCAATCTTTATCTTCCCCTTTTCTAAAACTTTCAGCGAAGCTTCTTCCATAATTTTTACGGCAAATTTAAAGACTTCATTTCCTGCCATTTTTATGTAATGGAGTCGATTTTGAACTGTATCTATTGAGGCTGGCATACGGGAAATACCAGCTGGAACTTCAATATAGTTAGCTCCTCCTCCATCAGCGCCTAAATGAGTCGAAATAATACCCAGTTTTTCTCCCAGACCTAACACAGCTGCTCCGGCTCCATCACCGAATAGCACACAGGTTGCTCTATCTTTCCAGTCTAAAACTTTCGATAAAGTTTCAGCTCCAACCACTAAAGCGAAATTTCCACCCCCGGCGGAAAGATACTTTTCTGCCATAGAAAGAGCATAGACAAAACTAGTGCAACCGGCTTCGAGGTCAAAGCAGGCAGCATTTTCTGCTCCCAATTCACGTTGGAGAATACAAGCTGTCGCTGGAAATAGCATATCGGGAGTGACGGTAGCTACGATAATCAAATCAAGGTCTGACGATTCCACACCAGATTTTTTCAGAGCTATTCGTGCCGCTTCAATTGCCAGTGTAGATGTGGTTTCGCTTTCTGAAGCAATTCTTCGCTCTCGTATGCCACTTCGACTGACGATCCATTCATCACTGGTATCAACCATTTTTTCTAAATCAAAATTGGTTATGACTTTTTGAGGAACGCTTGCTCCCACTCCTAGTATTCTCACTGGTTGATTTTTCAAATCTCTTCCTCCTTCTTTTCAACGAGCGAAAAACCGATTTCTCCCTCAGCGACTATTGATTCGTTGACCTTGGCAACACAATTTAATTTTCCCATTCTTTTACGAATCTTGAGAAGCTCGACCTTAATAATTAATTGGTCCCCCGGGACAACTGGTTTTCGAATTTTCACCCGATCAATTGTAGTAAAGTAAGGAACACAATCATGATATTCATCCAAATTCATCATCATTGTGGCACCGACCTGAGCCATAGCTTCGATGATGAGCACACCTGGCATGGTTGGTAATCCCGGAAAATGACCTTGAAAAAACCATTCATTAATTGTCACGTTTTTAATTCCAACGGCTGTCATTTCTTCAATAGTAACTCTATCTACCAATAAAAACGGAAAACGATGGGGCAAGATTCTCTGGATCATTCGACTATCCAAGTCCATTTTTTAATACCTCCCCTTTTTTAAAAGTCTTCTATTCAATCCTCTATCAGTTCGTCGTGTTCACGCTGGACTATTGAGAGAATTTTGCGAAAATTGACATAAAAGATTAACTGGAGTAGTATTTTACCAAAAATAACAATAATTGTCTCAGAGGTGGGAGAATATATGCTGAGAGGACTTCGCAAAAATCTTGATGTTATCATAATAATCATTGTGGTTGCCTTTGTTTTTACCATTTTTTATGGCACTTTCACTCGTCGATCTCAGAGCCCTTCACAAGGTGCCGCATCAGCTGCAACGGTTAACAATACCGTTATAACAATTTATGACCTTGAAAATCAATTTCGAAATTTTATTTCTCAGTTTGACAACCGGTACCTAAATGAACTAGACGAACAGGGAATTAATTATCTTAAAAGACTCACCTTGGAAAGCATGATAAACAACGAACTTTTGTACCAAGAAGCAAAATCGCGAAAAATTAAAGTTAATAATAATGATATTAATACTCGATTAAACGAAATCAAAGCTAATTTCCCTTCTGAGAAGGAGTTTCAAAATTACCTTCAATATAACGGAATTCGTATAAATGATATGAGGGAATCCATCAAAAGAGACTTGATGATCACCAACCTTACCAATTCGTTATACGAAAGTATTGTTATTCCGCCTGAAGATATTAACAATTATTACGAAGAAAATAAAAGTTTGTTTTCAATACCTGCCCAATATCACCTCTACCAAATGACCTTTACTTCTCAAGAAGAAGCCGAGAAAATCTATAAAAGAGTCAATTTAGGTGAAGACTTTTCCAATTTAGCTAAGTCGAGTTCAACTGACACCTATGCTTCCCAAGGCGGAGACGCTGGTTGGATATCAGAAAATGCTCTTCCCAATGAAGCCATAAATGTTATTAAAGAATTAAAAGAAAAACTGGGGAGTGTTACTCCAATAGTGAAAGTCGGAAATAATTATCAATTTTTTAAACTCATTGAATACAAACCAGCTGAGGAAAAAACCTTTGAAGAATCCCAAGAAGAAATAAAAGTAATTCTTGAAAATGAGCAAAAAAAAGTAAAACTTGAGCATTTAATCGCTGAAATTCGCGATAAATCAAATATTGTTTACTCTGAAAGCATATTATCTTCAGGTTTAGTAAGCGAAACGTCACCGACCGAGCCGGTGGAATCCGAAAATTCGGCGGCTCCTTCTCCTGAATCATCTGAACCAACTGAAATACCCAATATAATATCAACACCAAATCCTTAAAGGATTTTGTTTCTATTGATTATTTGTCGATATTATTCAAAAAAGAAAATTATCTTATTTTTTGTTCTGATAGCTTTGATTGTGGGTTTGTTTATTGTATTCATTCCCCGGGTTTTTTCTTCTACACCTCAAAACGTGTTTTTTCTTAATCAAAGTTTTAATAACATAGCTAAAAATGACATTATTCCTTATCTCCAACTCATGGAAAGGAAATGGATAACCGAACAACTTCAAGTTGAAGCTCTCAACAAAAATTTCCTTATTGACAAAAAAGCTCTTTCAATTCAATGGAACTTGTCTCAAATAAAAAAAGGTCTTTTACACAGAAAAAACCAAAACCAAAATGTTCCACTCTATTTTTCTTGGGATGAAAAAAAAGTTGAGGAAGCTTCTCAATTTATTGCGGAAAAAACTAACTCAATGCCTCAAGATGCAATACAAAAAGATGGACGGATAATTCGTTCTAAAACAGGCTATTGTCTTCATCCAGCAAATGCTATAGATGAAATCCGAAATGGTCTTTCCCAAGGTTTAGATAAAATCGTTATTAGAAGTTATGAAGTTTTACCACCAGCCATCGATACCAAAACCTTGCTTCAATCAATAGGATTTCAGTATTTACTAGCTCGCTATGAAACTTCATTGGTGGAAAAAGATGAAAATACCCGTCTTAATATAGATAAAAGTGCCAAAAGTATCGACGGTTATATTGTAGAAAAAGGAGAAATTTTTTCCTTCAATAAAATTGTCGGTCCTGCCGATAAGGAGGATGGTTACCTCGAAACCAAAGTTGTTGTTAATGGAAAGTTAGTACCTGGCTATGGAGGAGGAATATGCCAAGTTTCTTCAACCTTGTACAATGCACTGCTTCAATGTGATGCGAAGGTCATCGAAAGAAGCTCTCACTCTGGTTATTCGGAGACAACATCTTATGTTAATCCGGGGCTTGATGCAGCTGTTAGCTATGGATACAAAGATCTCAAATTTAATTTCCCAGAACAACGGATCGCAATTTTTACTTATATTGAAAATGATCGTCTGGTCGCAGAAATTTGGGGAGAAAATGAATTTTCTGGAAACAAATCAATTATAAATCAAATACAAAGCATTACCCCCAATGGAGACTCAGAGGCATTTATCGAGGTTGAAACTACTGTACTAAAAAACAATGTTGTAGAAAAAAGGTATAAAGATCGGTATTTGATTCAAAAAGATTATGCTGAAACACTAAAAGAGCAAATCGCCAAAAACCAATAATAAAAAGGGGTGTTGCCCACCCCTTTTTATTATTGACCTTTCCGTTAATTATTTATCTCTTGAGATAACTTCTATATCATAAGTAGGCTTTTCTTTATAAACTTTCCCAACATTCATTTCCAAAGTCCAGGTATTTTGATCAACCTTTCCATCAACGTAACTAATGACTTCTCCTGGCATATAAGCTTTTAATGCTAAAGTAACATTCCCCAATAATGGTTTGACCGTTCCGGCACCCATTTTGTCCAAAGCATCCCCCAATTCTTCCCCATTCAAGGTTGCTTCAAGAATCACCAGGTCTTGATCTTTGCTTAGTTTAGCAGTTGAACCTAAAAATTGCTCGGTAAATTGCTGAGCTTTCTCTTGATTAGGAAAAGACCATACCCAAGCAATGATATAAGGAGAGGCATCTTCTTTAGCTTGGATTTCAACATAACTTCTTTCGTCTTCGGGTAGCTTTTTATATTCATTCACAGCAGCTTTTTTAATTTGACTATAGACGTTAACGTCAGTGGTACTAATAGAAATTCTAGCTTTCGGAATGGTCGCATTGGAATCGACCTTAATCCCCACTTCAATTTGTGCACATCCAGAAATGAAAATAACTATAAACATAAAACCGAGAACAAACCACCAATTTCTCTTCATTTTAAACCTCCTCGTTCCAATTTCTTTTTTTACTTTACTTTCTTCTTTTATCGCATTCTGTGTCAATTTGTTGCTTAATTTTGGAATGGATTAAAATAATTTTGGTTTTGCAATTATATAACTTTTTAGAATACTATAAATGATGGTAACATACATTTACAAAATTGAGGAGGATAACCATGGCGTATATTGAACTCTCTGCACAAAAAGGAAAAATTGAAGCTGATATCAAGGGCGAAAAGATAAAGTTTAAAAGTAGCGGAGCCGATAGCGATTCCGGTCATTGGCCAACTGAATATATTCTTGCTGCTTTAGGGAGTTGTCTTTCTGGATCATTGTTTGCCTATGCCAAAAATAAAAATTATCCTTTAGAAAAAGTTATTCTAAAAATTAAAGGTGATTTAGGCTCAGCTCCTTCTCGAATTCAATCAATCTATGTAAATATCGATATTATTGGCAATCTGACCCTTGAAGAAAAGGAAAGATTAATTAAAGCTGGAGAAAGAGCCTGCACGGTTATGAATACTTTACGAGGTGGAGTAGAAAAAATTGAAACTCATTTAATGTCTTAGTTACATACCCTCTAGGAAACGCTGTTTGAAAAAATAATTGAAACCGTCTATCCTGAAAATACCATCTTATAAATTCCCCCATTGAGGGGGGATAAAGGGGGGTGTGCCTTTAATCGGTCATCCTGAGCCCTCGCTTTTTGAGGGCGTGAGGATCTCATCTTTTAAGTTTTTTCTTCATAAATACTTTAAATGATGAGATTCTTACGTCGTCCGGCAAAAACACCGGACTCCTCAGAATGACTAAGTGGATGGTAGAGATTGCCACGTCGCACAAGACGCTCCTCGCAATGACGGATTTAGATAGGTATTTTCATCCTCATCTGGTGCTGCGAAGCAGCATGAGGGTCTATCCTGAAAATACTTGAATGTTTTTTAAAGTAACTCTTTTATAGCAACTAACCAGGATCTCATTCTGGGCTTTCACCCTCATCCTCACCTTCTCTGTACGAACGGGGACATAGGTTACACTTTAGTCTAAGGACATAGGTAACACTTTTTAATCATCTTGAATCTCCGTTGATTCAAAAGTAAGGGTCTTTTTATCAATTATACCAATATCATAGGTAGAGAAACTAACTAACCAGGAATGAGTATAGTCTTTGAATCCGAGAAGTTCACCAGCAAAGACTTTACTGATTCTGATCAGACGGTTGCCATAAAGAGAAATCCGTCCTGAGGAATCGACTTTACGAGTGAGCGTATGATGAGGATATTCACAATCACTTAAGGTTTTTGGATAGGGCCGGTCACTTTTGTGGTACCAGGAAGCTGGGGTTTCTTGGTTGATTGCTTCATGGGGTCGTACGGTGTTATAGATGGTTTTAAAGGTTTCAAAGCGGTCTTGTTGGGTGAAAAGATTGGTGGCTGGTTTTTGACAGGCCTCTTCTTTTAAGGTGCGGTGCATCCGTTCATGACGGCTATTTTGTTCTGGATGTCCCGGATCAATGCGCTCTAAGATGATGCCGAGTTTCACTAACCACACCGAGAGTTGAGTGAGTCCAAAGGGAGAGTGAAGAGAAGCAAAGGGACTCCCGTTATCACTGCGGATCACCTGGGGAAGACCATATGTGGAAAAGCACTCTTTGAAGACCGGAAGGGATTCTTGAATGCTGGGAGAGGAAAGAGCTTCACAGGCAAGGAGATACCGGCTATAGTGATCGGTGATGGTTAAAGGATAACAGTATTTCCGATCTTGGGTTCGAAATTGTCCTTTAAAGTCGACACACCAGATCTCATTGGGTTCATGGCTGGTTCGAAGTTGACTGGTTGGCACACTTCTTCTCAATCGACGAGGGTGTGATCTCACCAGTCCATGGCGAGATAAGATGGCACTGATGGTACTGATTGCTGGAAAGACAATATCGGGATACTGTCTTTCCAAGGCGGGCTTGAGCTTTTTAGCTCCCCAACTGGGATGCTTGAATTTGGTATCCAGAATCATTTGCTCGGTCAGGGCATCAGTTTGACCCGCCAGGTGATGAGGACGTCGGGATTGATCTTTAAGTCCATCCAAACCAAAGGCTTGAAAACGATGAATAAACTTATAGGCGGTTTTTCGAGAGATTCCATATTCTCGACACAAATCTGTCACCTTTTCCTTGTTGAGATAACGATAAATCAATTCTTGTCTGAGATCCACTTTGTGTACCTCCGTCCATGGCATAAGGCATTCCTCCTTATGCCAGTAGTATACAAAGTGTTACCTATGTGTCAGGAACTTTCTGTTACCTATGTGTCCGGATCATACCCTCCCATCAAGGGAGAAGGAACTTTGAGTCGTCATTGCGAGACTCGGATGTTCCTCGCAATGACGGAGCAGGAAAAAACTCAAATCCCCCTTCCCCCCTTTTCTAAAAGGGGAACTTTTTTTTCTCGCCCCTCGGTGGGAGAGATTCAGGCTGAGAGGATAACACTATTTTTCATCCTCAACCGGCACCATAACGTGACATGAACTTCAATCCTGTAAACTCATTTGTGAGCTTGATAAATCAAGCCTCCATAATTTATTTTTGTTGTAGCGACATGCCATGGCATGTCGAATCTTGGGTTTTCATCCTTATCTGGTGATGCGAAAGCAGCATCAGGGTCTATATTCCAAACAGACTCTCTTCAATTAAAGTTGAGGATTATTCCACAAAACCGATTGAGTGGGTTCCATCTCCTTTGACGAAATACAGGAAAATGAGACTGAATAATTCCTTCCAGCTCCATATCGCTAATTACCGTCTCTAAATAATCCGGATTTTCACTGGTGGGCGGGCATCGGTCAGTTTATCATGGGCAATTTTTAATTTTTCAATTATTGGGAGATGATAGGGACAGCGAGGGATGCATTCACCACACTCACTGCAAGCTAGGGCATTGGGATCAACTTTTTTATAAGCTTCTTGAGCATAATCTTGGTTACCAAACCAAAAACGTAAACGATCACGAAGTGCGTATTCACCAGGTTCACGAACCACACCATCGGCCATTTGACGGTCCCATTGTCCTTCAAAAACAAAAACCCGGGGGATATCAATATTCTCTGGACAGGGCAAGCATTTGTCACATTGACGGCAAACATATTGGCCGAGTTCCGCAGCATTTAAGAAAAGAAGTTCTTTTTCTTTTTCACTCATAGGTTGGATGGTATTAATAAATTGAATATCTTTCTCCAGATATTCAAGAGTGTTGGCTCCAATTATAAGCGAAGAAATTGGTAGGCTCAGAGTGTAACGAAGAGCATTTTCCCAATTTCTCCATAGGAATCCATCGGCAAAAACCTTCATGGCTAATAAGCCGACATTTTTCTCCAAAGCAGCGGGTATAACTTGAGATTCCCAGGCAGGAAAATTAAAACGATCGAAAAAGTTTAGGGGGATCATAATCGCATCAAAAGGATAAGTATTAAGCGCTCGCAAAGCAACCTCTGGACCGGTATGACTCGAAAATGCAGTAAAACGGATTTTCCCTAATCTTTTCGCTTCCTCTAATCCTTCCAATGCTCCGTTGGATCCGGACGCAATATCAACGAATTCATGTCTTCCAAATTCATGGAGAAAAAAGATATCAATCGAATCGGTTTGCAATCTTTTCAGACTCTCATCAATCGATGCTAAAAGCTCCTTTTTCTTTCTTTCGATGCTCTTACTCGCTAAGATAAACTCTTGACGGCGTTTTTTTGCAACTTTTCCAATTTTCAATTCCGAATTCCCAAATCCATAGCCAGCAGCTGTTTCTAAATAATTACCACCTTGATCTAAATATCGATTAATTATTTCAATAGCATTTTTCTCACTGAGTTCTATTAAATGAAATCCACCTAATCCCATTACTGTAATATCCAGATTGGTTTTTCCCAATTTTCTTTTCTGCATAATTCCACCCCCATGATAAGTCACCCGATATTATTATAAACTATTTATGGTTACCCATTATAGTTAGACAGGAGAATCTCATCCCTATTCCAAACCTACCAATTCCAACCTCCCTTTTCGGGATTTAAATTACATTTGAGAAAAAGTGGTGCGAGATGATTGGTTGGACCAAAGCCTTTCCCCAAATCAAGAGAATATTGAATAACGATATCCATATATCGACGAGCAATTTTAACTGCTCTTGGAACATCATATCCCAACGCCAGAAGAGCAACTAAAGCCGCCGAAAAGGTGCATCCGGTTCCATGAGTATTTTTAGTCAATTGTCGCTGTACCGAAAAAAAAACATATTCCTTTCCATCATAAAGAATATCAACTATTTCATTGCTCGATAAATGTCCACCTTTCATTAAAACAAATTTTGGACCCATTTGGTGGATAATCCAGGCTGATTGTTTCATATCCTCTATAGTATGAACTGATATACCCGATAGAATTGCAGCTTCATTCAGATTGGGTGTAACCACCTGAGCAAATGGGATAATTTTTTCTTTAAAAACACCAATAGCATCCGGTTCAAGAAGATAGCGACCCGATTTTGAAATCATAACTGGGTCTACGACTAAATGGGGCAAGGAAAAATCTCTTATAGCCTCAGCCACTCCCTCAATAATTTCAGCATTAAAAAGCATCCCGGTCTTGACTGAATCAACTCCAATATCTTCAGCAATTGCTTTTATTTGGTCATAAACTAATGATGGCTCTAGGGCGGCAATCGATAAGACCTCATAGGTATTCTGAGCAGTAACCGCGGTCACCGCAGTCATTCCATATACTCCAAATGCACAAAAAGTTTTTAAATCAGCTTGAATACCCGCTCCCCCTCCTGAGTCTGAACCAGCTATCGTCAATACTCGTTTTAACATGAATATTCCTCCACGCCGTTATTTTTTCGGTTTTTAGCTTTCTTTACATCTGTAAAAAAAGACATTCAAAATTATTTCCAGAATAAATATTTTTCAGAAGGAGGAAAAATGATTCCATCCCTGGGTATGAAATTCATAGTTTTGCTCACTCTTTTCAAATATAAGTTTACTTCCAGCGGTGATTTCACCAACAATCGTCACTGGAATTCCAATCTCGTGCTGGATTTTCTTTCGAAGCTCATCAGCACTTTGAGGAGCAGTAACAAAAATAAGTTCATAATCCTCTCCTCCGCTACAGGCAAAATCAAGAGGAAAACAATTCTGCACCGTACACCAAGAAATGAGCTGCTGAGAAAGGGGAATCCTTTCAACATCAACAATCCCACCAACCTGACTTTGTTTTAATATATGCCCTAAATCCTGAGCAAAACCATCGGATATATCTATAAGTGCGATCCTATTGGGACTTTCAGCCAAGATTCTCCCCACATCTACTCTCGGTTCGGGTAAAAAATACCGATTTAAAAGATATTGCTCTCTCGTCGTATTCATTTTTTGTTCTTCTAAAAGGATTTTTAGCCCGGCAGCGGCATCGCCTAAGGAACCAGTTACCAGAATTAAATCTCCAACACGGGCTTGATTTCGAAGTAAAAGCCGATTTCTCTTAACTTCTCCAATACAAGTTACATCGAATATCAATTTACCCTCGGTATGAGCTAGGTTCCCGCCTATAACCTCAACAGCATACTGGTTTGCCTTATAGCGAAAACCTTCTAAAAAGGTATCAATCCATTCAACTGAAATATCAGGTCGAAGAACCAAAGACAAAAGGGCAAAACGTGGTGTTCCTCCCATAGCTGCAATATCACTTAAGTTTACCGTTAAAACTTTTTGTCCCAGAAGGTAGGGAGGAACTAAATCAGCTATAAAGTGGGATCCTTCTACTTGAGAGTCACAGGTATAAAGAGTATAAAATCCTTCCCTTCCAGTAACCACAGCGCAATCATCATCAATACCAACAATGGTTTCCGGACCATATGGCATAAACTTCTTTTTAATTAAATCGATGAGTCCAAATTCTCCAATATCAGTGAGGGTTAGCATATTTTCCCCTTTCTTAAATAATCAATTGTAAAACGAAACTTTTTAGTTGCTTGAAAAGGCGATTCAGCACCGATTATCGATGAAACCACTGCCACCCCATCAACACCGGATTGGATCACTTCGGGAAGATTTACTAAGGTAATGCCACCTATGGCAACGACCGGTATCGAAACTGCCCTCTTAATTTCCTCCAGTTTTTTTGCACCAATAGCCTCACCGGCATCGATTTTGGTTTTGGTGGAAAAAACACTACCGACCCCTAAGTAATCAGCTCCATCTTCCTCAGCTTTTCGGGCTTCACAGATCGAACCCGCCGAATAGCCAATAATTAAATGAGGAGCTACTTTCCGAGCATATTTTAAAGGCAAATCCTCATCACCAAGGTGGACACCATTAGCATCTACTGCTAAAGCAATATCCAGACGGTCATTAATGATCAATGGTATTCCTGCTTTTTTGGTGATTTTCCCAATAGTTTGTGCATTTTCAAAAAAGATCCGGGTCGGCAAGTTCTTTTCGCGGATTTGAATGATTGTGGCGCCTCCCTGGATTACTTCCTCAACCACTTCGATAATAGTTTTATTTCTTGATAAATCTCGATTGGTAATAACATATAAAGAAAAATCAATCATCATTTCATCTCAACCTGCAATGAAGAAACCAAGGTTTCAACATCCATATTATATATAACATCAAATAGAACCTGATGGAAAAGCCCTGGACCTTTAACTTTTTTGGCAGCAATTTCCGCACAAACACCGAAAAATCCTATAGCGGCGGCGGTTGACATGAGATGATCCTCTTCAACCGAAGCAAAAGTGGCGCAGAGAGAAGAAGCCATGCATCCGGCTCCGGTTAAAATCTTTAACCATGGATGACCATTATAAACTGAAATAAGATGAATCCCATCACTGATGTAATCAACTTTCCCCGTTACTGCCACAACCGTTTCGTAACGTTTACTAGCTTCTTGAGCCAAATCTGAAATAGATAAGCCGGTTACTTCGGCGTCCACACCCTTAATAAATCGTGGATCATCTAAAAGAGCAGACATCTCCCCAACATTCCCACGAATTATAGCTATCTTCATTTCTGAGAGAATTTTTTTTGCTGTACTAGTTCGATATTGAGTAGCTCCCGCTCCAACTGGATCTAAAATAACCGGAATTCCTTTTTGATTGGCTACTTTCCCAGCTAACCAGCAACTCTCAATGAGATCTGGATTTAATGTTCCCAAATTCAAAACCAAAGAATCAGCTTGAGCAGTCATTTCTTCAACTTCATACTTTGAAAGCGCCATCACTGGTGAGGCTCCAATCGCCAATGTTACATTGGCATTATCGTTGGCGGTTACCATATTGGTTATATGGTGAATAAGAGGCTTTTTTTGACGAATTTTTAGTAGGATTAAAGCACATTTCCGAGCTATTTTTTTATCCATTTTTTTAACCCCAAATACAGAGCACCGGAAGAAAAAAGGCTGGGGAGAGATGCACTCAAAACGGGTAAATAATTCAAAAATAATTGATAAATAACGAACCCGCCTGCCCAAGCCAACAAGGCTAAAAGGTCGTATTCTTTTTGGTGCAAGAGTTCTTTGACATCAATGTTTCTTTTCCGATAAATAAAATAATCAAAAAGAACGACGCCAAACAAAGGAATAAAAATTGATCCGATAAAATATAAAAAACTTTCATATCGATCCACTGGAAAAAAGAGAGCAAGCACTGTGCCTCCAATTCCAAAAAGGAAAGTCGCAAACTTCTCTTTTACTCTTGGCTTAATATTCATAAAAGAAATTGCTGTTGAGTAAATATCTAAAAACGTTGTGGTAATAGTCGAAAAAAGAACCACCATAAAAGCTATAATCCCAAAACCCATGGCAACCATACCAGGGATTGGGTCGCTTTGTCCAGTAGCTAATGAAAGGAAAAAGCCTAAAATGAACATCCAAGAACTAACAAAGAAATAACCCCACCACGTTCCCCGACAAGCACTTTTCGTATTTTTGGCAAAGCGAGAATAATCAGCAACTAAGGGAAGCCAGGAAATTGGCATGGCTATTACAATGTCAAATCCGGTCGCCCAGTGAAGCGACCCATCAGCAATAATATTCTTTAAAAATGAAAAGGGGGCATTCATCATGACCACATAGGTCATGACCACACATAAAGCTCCCAATGCAACTATAGCAATCCTTTGAATCCACTTCCACCAACGATTGCCTACCATTGCCCAGACCGTACTCCCCAATCCAGCTATAAGAATCCATAAAAATCGATTATTATAGCCAAACATCTTCATACTGATGACATCCATGGCTCTTGCACAAATAATCACCATAATTGCTGTCCAGCCTAAGAGTTGAATAATATTAAAGAATGAAGCCACAAAAGACCCCTTACGTCCGAAGGCAGCCCGAATAGAAAACATGGAAGAAATACCCCATTCACTTCCAATAATTCCTCCTAAACTAAGGGGTGCATTCCCTGCTATATGTCCAATTAAAATTGCCATAACCCCTCCCCAAAATCCCAGAGAAACCAACATCCCACCAGCCCATATTTCAGCAATAGAAATGGCTGCACCCGACCATAATAAAAAGAAATCCAAGCCAGTAAGGTTACGCTTTGATTGAGGAACTAAAATGACTTCTTCTTCCAACTTTTATTCACCACCATTGAATAATTCTATATTAAGCCAGGGTAGTTTTCTTAGGACTTTAATCAACAAAAACCCGATGATACTCCCGGGAAAACTACTAAAAAGAAAGCTAATTTGAAAAAAAGAAAGAGTTGCCGACATTTCCATCCAAGGAGCTACCAAATAAGCACTAAGCGTTGCACCCACCAAAACTGTTCCAATCGGTTCTAAAAAGCCTACCCAATCCCGCCGGAAAAAATAATGGTATAACGCTCCTACCACCAAAACTCCGGGAATCCCACCCGGAAAGGCAAATACCGTTCCAGTACCCATCATCAACCGTACCAAAGCAGCCAAAAAAGCAGCAACCATTCCATACCAAGGACCTATCATAATACCAGCTGCCACGTTAATAGCATGTTGAAAAGGAAAAACTTTTACCGGTCCAATTGGAAAGTGGACAAATGAACCTAAAACCGCCAAAGCAGCAAAAAGGGCTGTATAGGTGAAAAGGCGGATTGAATAATTTTTTTTCATCCTGTTTCCTCGTAACATAAAAAAACCACCCGCTTTTTGTGCGGGTGGTTTTATAATCCTTCCTCATCCCTACGCCGGCATTACCCGAGATCAGGTTCGAGGGGTCGAAAGCTCGCGCTTTCCTCTCAGCCCCGCACTATGGAGCTCCCCACTGAAACATCTATTCAGTTCTTCTTATTTATAAATTATCACTTGATAATTGAAATGTCAATTATTCTATCCATTTGTGGCTCTTTTCATCCATTAATTATACATTTATTGCTTTTCTTTCTTGCGATGATCGATAAGCTGCATCAATAATTTTAAAGTTACGAATCCCGGCTTCGTAATGAATAATCGGCTTTTTCCCGGTTTGAATCCAATCACTAAAGGCATCAAATTCTTGGGCGTACATGGATTTTGGCTCTAATATGACCTCTTGATAGGCATCCTGAGTGCGAGCCTGCTGTGAAGAATATCCTTGATCCCCTGACTCAAGGAAGAGCCACATTTTTCCAGCTGAATCTTGACCAATCGAATTATGAGTAATAACCGCACCTTTGGTCCCATATATTTCTAACATATTTTTGGCTGCCAGGTCAGGAATATTAAAAAAGTTGTCAACGACTCCTTGAGCTCCATTTTTAAACTTCATTAGGATAGTTGATGTATCGTCAACTTCATAGGAATGGGTAATAGTATCAATAAAAGCAGTCACTTCTTGACAAGGACCGATAATCCATTCTAAAAGATCAATACAGTGACAACCCATATCAATGAGGGCACCCCCACCTCCGGTTACTTTTTTTTGCCTCCAAGCACCAGGAATAGGTGGATACCAGCAAGTCAGTTGAGCTCTCCCATAGACAATTTGACCTAATTGGTTTGCATCCACCAGTTGTTTGATTTTTTGATGGTAAACATTGAAACGCATCATAAATGCAATGCCGATTTTTAGGTTCTTCTTCTCGGCCAAATCAACCATCGCTTCAGTTTGATCGAGGGTTAAAGCCATCGGTTTTTCGCATAAAACATGTTTACCAGCATTCAAGGCTGCTGCCACTTGTTTTTCATGTTCAAAAACTGGTGAAGCAATGTAAACTGTATCTATATCTTTTTTTAAAATTTCTTCAACACTGGTGTAACATTGTTCAATTCCAAATTGCTTTCCCGTTTCCTTTACTAATTCTTCAGAAACATCCATTAATGCAGTAATTCGGCTTTTTTCTGAAAATTTCACCACCTCAGGTATACTTCTCCTCCGAGCTATACCTCCAGCTCCTATCACTCCCCATTTCACCACCAAATTGAACACCTCCTTTAAATTTTTTATCTATTCTATTTTTATATTTTTATTCCAGTTTAAATTAGAACTACTCCATAATCCTCTTCTAACCAGAAAATACAATAATAAGTGGAAAATGATGTCATCCTGAGCAATGTTTTCCTGAGTAAGGATCTCATCTTTTTCTTTTTTAATTCAAAAATATTTTTTTAGTATGAGATCTTCAGGTCTTTAGGGAAAAACACCATATTGTCTTTTTTACAACGAATTGCTTTTTCTTTTATTCGACTCACGATTCACTGTTTTTAGGAATGAAATTGCCACGTCGCATAAAACGCTCCTCGCAATGACGGAGCAGTAATAAATTCAAATCTCCCCTTTATCGTCCTTTTCGAAAGAGGGAGATTTTTTCACTCGCCCCTTCGTGGGAGAGGTCAGTATGAGGGGGCAACCTATTTTCATCCTTATCTGTTGTCGCTGCACGGCATTAATATCGACCCCAGCAAATAAAATAATTGCTAATCTAAAAAACAATATTCAAACTCAGGGTGTTTTATTTATTCGTAGTTTTTCGAGGAAAGCGAAGTTTCTCTATTAAAATGGAGCGGGAAACGGGACTCGAACCCGCGACAACCAGCTTGGAAGGCTGGAGCTCTACCAGCTGAGCTATTCCCGCTCAAATTTCCTGATGGGGATTATAACATACCAAAACTATTCGTCAAGATTTTAAAACCATAAAAGTAATAAATTCATTCTTCACTGATTATTCTTATAACTATGTGGTTCTTGCATCCCATCCTTCCAGTAAGCAAAACTAATTTTCCCTCCATTGTTTCCAATACCAATCTCTTCTCGCAAGCTAAGTGCGATAGCTCCACAAACAACATTATTTTTCTTCGCTAAAGCCATACCCCGGTCAACAGCACTTTGAGCATCCATTTCTTCCATCCAATCAGCAATTTTCCGGGCTAAACCTAATTTTATGATTCCCTCTCCAGCTCCTGTCATCGATACCGCACCCCATTCCCCAGCAAAATTCCCCAAACCAATTAAAGGAGAATCTCCAACTCGTCCTGGGAGCTGCATTTCAATTCCACCAGTTGAGGTCGCCGCCGCTTTTTGCTTTTTGCTATCAATAGCAACCGACCCTACTGTTCCTAATTGGAGTGTCTGAAGACGTAGTCGAGCTCGTTCTAAATAGTAATGATAAATAGAATTTTTTTCATTCTCAGCGATTTCAATAGCTTTACGTAAAGTGGTAACAGTGAGTTCAGCCATCGGATTATAGGGTTCGAAACCTAACAATTTGGCAAAAAGGTTAGCGCCTTCACCCACCAATAAGACATGTTTAGTCTGTTCCATTACTCCCCGGGCAACCGAAATTGGATTTTTAATATTCTTGATTGCCGCTACACCACCGCACGACAAGTCATCTTTCATAATGCTGGCCGACATTTCAATTTCACCCAATAGATTTGGATATGATCCGGTCCCAGCATCAAGACGAGGGTCATCTTCCAACACCTTTACTGCTTCCTCTACTGCATCTACAGCTTCTTTTTGCATTAAAAATTCGTGTCCAGCTGAACAGGCCTTTTTTAAAGCATCAGAGATTTCTGGAATTTCTTCAACATAAATTCCACCATGAACCACTATGAGCATTCGGTATCCACCATCCTATTTTTCCCACGGGTACAATAAAAGAAGGATATTCAATCGGCTATCATTTTATCATAATGTTCTATAGTTCAATATAGGCTACCTCCTTTTAAAAGTGACAAGAAGTATTAGAAATGCTAAACTTTTTCTCCAGAAATCAATGATGATGTTTGAAATTGGGCAATGTTGCCCAAATACCTGTCGTTTTGTTTTCAAATGAAAGGTGAGATATTTTATGGATTATCATTACGATGTGATTGTCATTGGTGGAGGCCATGCTGGTTCTGAAGCCGCACATATTTCAGCTGTGATGGGATTGAAAACTCTTCTGATCACAAATTCGATTCACCACATAGCTCTTATGCCCTGTAATCCAGCAATTGGTGGACCAGGTAAAGGACATGTAGTCATGGAAATCGATGCTTTGGGAGGTTTGATGGCCAAAGCAACCGACCTATGTACCATCCATATCAAAAAAGTAAACACCGGTAAAGGACCTGCCGTTCAAACTCTCCGCGCCCAAACCCAACGAGATCGTTATAGCCTGATCATCCGGGAATATTTAGAAAAAACTTCTTTATTATCAATTTTTCAGGGAGAAGCATCCGATCTGATACTCAATTCAAATGGCGAAATATCTGGAGTAAAAACCTTTCAAGGTACTCAATTTCAGTGTCGATCAGTTGTCATAGCAACTGGTACTTTTCTGAATGGAGTAATTAAGATCGGCGAAATGAGTTATCCAGCCGGTCGTCAGGGTGAGTTCCCAGCCAATCATCTCAGTCAATCACTTCGTCAAAAGGGATTTCAAACTGGTCGCTTGAATACTTGTACTCCACCCCGGATTGACAAAAGAACCATCGATTTTAAAAAATGTGACGAACA
The DNA here is from genome assembly GCF_015775515.1 of Atribacter laminatus. Lineage (NCBI taxonomy): Bacteria > Pseudomonadati > Atribacterota > Atribacteria > Atribacterales > Atribacteraceae > Atribacter > Atribacter laminatus. The sequence continues at coordinate 1,617,579 of NZ_CP065383.1, read as the reverse complement.
AAAAAGTGATGACCTACCCCTCTGTTTTTCATGGGAAAGTACTCCTCGAGTTTATAAAGAGTCATCGGTTTTTCTAACTCGAACCAATGAAAAAACCTGTGAAATAATTCGTAAAAATTTTGAACGTTCGCCTCTTCTTTACCATTTCAGTGATAGTTCCCCGGTTCGGGAGTGTCCTTCTCTGGAAGATAAGGTATATCGATTCCCTGATCGTTTGAGTCACTTGGTTTTTCTTGAACCGGAAGGTGAAAATAGCAATGAAATTTACGTTCAAGGGGTATTCACATCGCTTCCAGAGGAGGTTCAGTGGCAAATCCTTCATTCAATACCCGGAATAGAAAACTGTCATATCATCCGACCTGGATATGGAATAGAATATGATTTTATTCCCCCTACCCAACTTAAACCGTCACTGGAAAGCAAGTTAATTCCTGGCCTCTTTTTTGCTGGACAAATCAACGGGACATCCGGGTACGAAGAAGCTGCCGGTCAGGGTATTTTAGCCGGAATGAATGCCGGACGCTATGCTCATAATAAACCGGCTATAATTTTACAACGCGATGAAAGCTATATAGGAGTTATGGTCGATGACCTAGTCACCAAAGGGATCCAAGAGCCTTATCGTCTCCGAACCGGTAAAGTCGAATACCGACTTCTCATTCGCCATAGCAATGCTGACATTCGATTAGCAGAATATGGATACCAAGCGGGAACAATCTCACAGAGTCGATATCAGATGATTCGAGAAAAGAAAAACATCATTACTCAAGAACTAAAACGCCTTGAAAAAACCAGCATTTTCCCAACAGTAGATTTAAACCGGCTTTTAGGGAAAAAACACACGAGTCCTTTGTCAGAGCCAGCTCGAATAAGTTCCGTCCTTACCAGACCACAAATTAGTTACTACGACCTTTCTCCTTTTGATCCTGATCGACCCTTTCTTTCTCCTGATATAATTGAAGAAGTTGAAATACAAACCAAATATCGCGGGTATATCGAGAGACAGATTAGATCGGTTGAAGAATTCCGCCAAATGGAAAGTCGGCCGATTCCACTCGACTTTCCATTTGATCGGCTTAAAATACTTTCTCGGGAGGCTCAAGAACAGCTGCAGATTTTACGTCCAACTACTCTGGGGCAAGCTTCGCGAATCCGGGGGGTTACGCCTTCTGATCTGGCGGCGTTATTGATCCTTTTGGAGAAATTTCGAAAAGAAAGGCAATAAATTAACCCCCAATATTTTAATTCTTTGGTAGGGGTTTGATTTTTCTAGCCTGTAGATGTGATTCCAGGATCAATATAATTCAAGATACCGATCAACTTCCCAGGGATGAACCATTCTTTGAAACTCTTCCCATTCCCTTTGTTTGGCATTTAAAAAATAATCTAAGATATGCGGAGTGAGGGCACACTTTACTGTTTCATCTTTTTCAAGTTCCTCCAAGGCTTCACCTAAATTTCGGGGTAAGTTCCTGATACCCCATTCTTCCCTTTCTGCACAGCTCATTTCATAAAGGTTTACATTGTTGCATGGTTTGCCAGGATCGAGAATTTTTTCTATACCATCTAATCCAGATTTAATTATGACCGAAAAAGCTAAATAAGGATTACAGGATGGGTCAGGACTACGGAGTTCAGCACGGGTACCAGACCCTCTCTGGGGCGGGACTCTGACCAGTGGACTGCGATTTTTCTCTGCCCAAGCAATATAAACCGGAGCCTCATAACCGGGAACTAAGCGTTTATAAGAATTGATAAGTGGATTAATAATTGCTGTAAAGGCTGGAGCATGTTGAAGAAGTCCAGCAATAAAGCCTCTGGCAATATTGCTTAAACCATCAGGTGAATTGGCCTCATAAAAAGCGTTTTCTCCATCTTGAAATAAGGAAAGATGGGTGTGCATCCCTGAACCAGGAACACCATAAACCGGTTTTGGCATAAAGGTGGCTACATAGCCATTTTGGATTGCCAAAGTTTTTATACCTAATTTTAGAGTAATTAAATTATCGGCAATTTTTAAGGCGTCTCCATACTGAAAATCTATTTCATGCTGTCCTGGAGCAACTTCATGATGAGAGGCTTCAATATTAAAATTGAGCTCTTCTAAGGCAATAACCATATCTCTTCGTAGCTGCTCTTCATGATCAAGGGGAAGAAGGTCAAAATAACTTCCTTTATCGGTTGTATAGGGTTTTCCCTTTTCATCCCATTTAAACATGAAAAATTCTGCTTCAGTTCCAATGTTCATTTCAAAACCTTTAGTCCTAATTTCTTTCAAAATTCTTTTTAAATTAGTGCGAGAGCAACCTTCAAAATCATTTCCATCTGATTTCTTTACGTCACAGATAATTCTCGCCACCCGATCGTCCTTTTCCCAGGGACAAAACATGAATGTATCTAAATCGGGGACTAGCTTCATGTCTGACTCCTCAATTCGAACAAATCCTTCAATTGAAGAACCATCAAAATTCACCCCATCACTCAGAGCTTGGGGGAGACGTTTTGCTGGTATTTCTACATTTTTTGGAATACCTAACACATCAACAAATTGTAAGCGAAGGAACTGAATACCCATTGCTTTTGCTTCTTTAAGTATATCGTCCCTGGTCAAGGACACTGTCAAACACTCCTCTCAAAATCTATCAGTACAGTTATGAATAACACGAATAAATATTATACTTATCCCAACTATCTATCCTAAAAATACCATCAAATGAATTCCCCCATTGAGGGGGGTTAGGGGGGCGTGCCCTTAATCCGTCATCCTGAGCTTTCACCCTCATCCTCACCTTCTCCCATCAAGGAAGAAGGAATCATTTAATCCTTATATTAATTTTTTTCCCTCGCCCCTTCGTAGGAGAGGGTCAGGTTGAGGGGGATACCTATTTTCATTCTCTTCTGGTGCTCCATAAATTGCATGAATATCTACTCGCCACTGAGTAATAGCTCATATTTACTTTGCCATTCTTTTTCTATACAAGTATAATATGCCTTCCATTGATCTAAAAGCTTTTGAGCAATTACTATTTGTTTTTTTACTTCCCGGGGCGATGTACTCCCCTCTGATTGCTTTCGGTTTATTGATTGTTTTTCGTCAAGAACTACCATAACCTCTCTATCAATACAATCAATATATTTTTCCAATTCTTCATAATTAAGGTCATGCAAGCTTTTATCTTGAGAAGCTTGCTCACGTACAATTGATCCCACTACCTCATGTGCCTTTCGAAAGGGAACACCTTTCCCAACTAAATATTCGCAGAGGTCAGTGGCAGTGAGAAATCCCTTTTGCAAGGCGGCTTCCATTTTCTCTGGATTAGGCTGAATATTGTTAATCAAACGAGCTGCTATATGAAAGGTTTTTTCACATTCATTTATAGCTCTTAAAAGAGGCGGTTTATCTTGTTGTAAATCTCGATTATAGGTTAAAGGAAGCCCTTTCAAGGTTATCACTAAACTGATCCAGGATGCAATAACTTCACCGGCTTTCCCCCTTATGAGTTCGGCTATATCTGGATTTTTTTTCTGCGGCATAATGCTCGAACCAGTCGTAAAAGCATCATCTATGATAATAAATTGAAAACCCGGTGAGCTCCAAAGCACTAATTCCTCGCCAAAACGGCTTAAATGGAGAAAGGCAATTGATAATGCACCAAGAATTTCAAGAAGATAATCCCGATCAGCTACCACATCCATGCTGTTTACTTGTACCGCGGGAAACGCCAGCAGTTGAGCTACATATTTTCGGTCAATAGGGATCGAAGTCCCAGCCAATGCCCCAGCCCCCAATGGCAATTGATTGAAACGGGTAAGAGCATCTTTTAGTCTCTCAGCATCTCTTTGCAGCATAAAGAAATATGCCATAAGATGGTGAGCAAAAAGAACCGGCTGCGCAGGTTGGAGATGAGTATATCCGGGCATTACCAAATCAGGATATTTTTGAACTAAATTCAGGAATCCTTTTTGAAGGCCATTGATCTCCTGAATGAGATGAATAATTTTTTCTCTTAAATACAAGCGCTCATCAAGAACTATCTGATCATTACGACTTCTCGCTGTGTGCAATTTTTCAGCCGGCTTTCCAATCTTCTGTTTCAAGTTCATTTCTATAGCACTATGAATATCTTCGTAGATACTGAGATCAATTTGATTTTTTTCTATATCTCTTAAAAGCTGGACAAGGCCTTTTTGTATCTGAACCGCTTCGGTTTCGTTCAAAATTTCAATTTTTCGAAGCATTTTACAATGGGCAAGACTACCAATAATATCAAACCAGTAAAGCTGTTGATCTTCATTTATCGAAGTTGAAAAATCAGCAACTTCTTGATCCAAGTCCTTGCCCATTCGGCTTCCCCACAAGCGCATTTTCATCACCAACTTTTAATGAAATAAGTGCGTATAACGCTCAAAATAATTGTTAATAATAAGTTTCAACAACCAACATACCATAATATTTTACTATAATACATAAAAAAGAGGGCACAATCTATTTGTGCCCCCATATTTTACACGAATTGCCCGGGCTGAATTTATTAAACCGTTAACCTTTATTCAAGCTAACACCCAACCATGACCATAAAATGGATGATTGAGAAAATACATCTTGTTAATATATGTCCCTTGGTGTGAACTATTTTTCCACTGGTTACTGTCTTACTGGTCAGTTTTTTTCCGAGCAATAGCATCTATTTTGGTCGGTAATCCCCAGAGCTTAATAAATCCCTCAGCAGAAGCGTGATCAAAACGATCACCTTTATCATAAGTTGCCAAAGCAAAATCGTATAATGAGTTTTCGGATTTTCTGCCAGTAATCTGCATGTTTCCTTTGTAAAGTTTAATTCGAATCGATCCGCTTACTCTATCGGCAATCTTTTGCATAAAGGCATCCAAAGCTTCCCGAAGGGGGGAGAACCATAGTCCCTCGTAAACCATTAAAGAATATTTTTCTTCCAGTATCGATTTAAAATGAGTGACTTCTCGGGGCATAACTAAGTTTTCTAAATCTTTATACGCATCGAGGAGGAGAAGAGCAGCCGGACATTCATATATTTCACGGGATTTTATTCCCACCAAACGGTTTTCGACATGATCTACTCTTCCAAAACCCTGGGAACCACCAATAGTATTTAATTCTTCGACCATGTTGACCAGTGAATAAAACTGACCTTTTAGTAACTTGGGTATACCATTCTCAAAGCCAATTTCAATGGTAGCTGGTTCATCGGGTGCTTTTTCTGGTGAAAGAGTCCATTGATATATGTCTTCAGGAGGCTCAGCCCAAGGGTCTTCTAATACACCACATTCTATGCTTCGACCCCAGATGTTAACATCAATACTATAAGGGCTATCAACTGTCACTGGAACCGGTATTCCATTAGCATGAGCCCATTCTATTTCTTCCTCTCGCGTCCAACCCCATATCCGAGCTGGAGCGATAATCTGTAAATCAGGATTTAAAGCTGCCACCGATACTTCGATCCTAACCTGGTCATTTCCCTTCCCGGTGCAACCATGGGCAATATAGGTTGCTCCTTTTTCCTCAGCGACTTGAACTAGATATTTGGCAATCAATGGTCTGGATAATGCCGTTGCCAAGGGATAGCGTTTTTCATAAATTGCATTTGCCCACAAAGCCGGCAAGACATATTTACTAAGGAATTCTTCTCGGACATCAAAAACCAAGGCTTCTTTGGCTCCAATACTCAGAGCTTTTTTTTGAACTCCATCCAGGTCTTTTCCCTGACCCAAGTCTAAGGTTACCGCATAAACGTCGGCATCGTATTTCTCTTGAAGCCAGCGAATTGCTACTGAGGTATCGAGACCTCCCGAATAAGCAAGAACTATCTTTTTTCGTTTACTCATATTATTCCTCCTCAATCGAACTCGCCAACTTTCCTTTTAAATTCTACTAAGTGGAATGCATGGCGAATAGTCTTTTTTCCCTATTTCATTCCAGGCGCTATAGTGGCAAATTAAATGTTTAATAAAACCTCATCCAAGCTTTTTACCATTAGGTCTATTTCTTTTTTACCAACAACAAGAGGCGGAAGAAACCTGACTACATCATCGTTTGCCGCATTAACTATAACCCCTTTTTCCAACATCTTTTCGACGATTAATTTGGCTTTTCCAGGAATTTGCATACCCCACATCAAGCCAATGCCACGAATTTCTTGGATCAAATCGCTAAACTTTTGTTGGGTTCGGTTTAGTTGTTGTTGTAAATACTCTCCGGTTTCAATAACATTTTTCAAAAAATCAGATTGAGCAATAGTATTAACCACAACCTGAGCGGCCCGAGTACAAACTGGATTTCCTCCAAAAGTACTACCTTGGTCTCCCTTTCGAGTTATGTTTACAATTTTTTCGTTTACTAAAACTGCTCCTATGGGGAGTCCTCCACCTAAACCTTTGGCTAAAGTAATAACATCAGGTTTCACACTATAATTTTCGAAAGCAAAAAATTTACCGCTTCGACCCATTCCGCATTGTATTTCATCAAATATCAAAATAATATCTCGCTCATCACATATTTCGCGAATTTTTTGAAGAAAAGAGGCTTTACTACAAAAAATCCCCCCTTCTCCTTGAACCGGCTCAACAATGATTCCACAGGTTTCATCATCAATGACTTTCATAACGGTTTCTATCTTATTCAAGTCTGCATAACTCATTCCACTCACCAAGGGTTCCAGGTCATGATGGAATTTTTCCTGAGCGGTAGCTGTTAGAGTTAAAAAAGTTCGTCCATGGAAGGACCGAGAAAAAGTTATAAATTTATAACGGTTTCCATGCTTTCTTCTTCCATAGAAACGAGCCATTTTTAAAGCTATTTCATTGGCTTCAGCCCCACTATTATTAAAAAATACTCGATCAAATCCAGAAACACTAATCAAGTCCTTAGCTAATTGAGTTTGAGGAACAGTGTAATAAAGGTTGGAAGCATGAATCAGTTCACGAGATTGCTCAATGATAGCATTAATCAAAGGTTGATACCCATATCCTAAAAGATTCACAGCAATTCCAGCAACAAAATCCAAATATGGTTTTCCTTCCGGATCATATACTATACATCCTTTGCCAGTTTTTATCACGATTGGTAGCCGAGCATAGGTTGCCAACATATTTTCGTTTTCCATTTGAATAACTTGATCGCTATTCATATTTCACCCTTTTTTTACTTTTTTTATAAATCGATTTGCAAGTTCAATCAACAAACCATGGAATTCCTTTTTTCCATTCCATATATTTCAAATCATCAGTACTAATTTTTCGTAAATTATTATCTTTTACCTTATTATCCGAGTTCCAGGAATACTTTTTCCTTTAAACAGCTGATCGACGAATTTTAAAGAAGCACCCTCAGCAATGAAGACTTCTTCAACTCCTCCTCGAAGAACTGTTTCAATCATCTGAAGCTTAGGAATCATCCCTCCGGTAACAATCCCTTTTTGAATCAACAATGGAACATCATTCACCGATAAAATTTCAATCAAGCTATCCGGCTTCGATGGATCGGATAGAACTCCAGGAACATCGGTAAAAAGGAGGAGTTTTTCAACTCGTAAGGCAATAGCCAGTTGAGCTGCTGCCCAATCGGCATTCACATTCAGGCTCTTTCCATTCCCATCACTGGATATTGGAGAAACAACGGGTAAAATTTTATTGTTCCATAAGGTTTCTATCAGTTGAGTATTGACCTGATTGATATCCCCCACTCGACCGATATCAATCAGTTGATTTTCACGATTAATGATATGTTTCTTGGCTATGAAAAGATTTGCATCTCTTCCGCTGATTCCACAGGCAGCTACCCCATATTGTGAAAGCATTCCAACCAAAGCTTTATTTAGCAATCCACTCAACACCATTTCGGTAAGGTCCATATCTTCCTGATCGGTAACCCTCAATCCCTGGACAAAGGATGGCTTTTTTCCCATTTTTTCGATAAATTTGCTTATTTGAGGTCCGCCACCATGAACGAATGCCAACTTTGTCCCTTTTTGCCACAATTCCACCACTGGTTTGAGAAAAGCACTTTTATGAGGATCAATATTTTTTCCACTGAACTTTAAGACTAACTTCATAGAGCCGTCTCCATTTATTCTTTTCAAATCAACTATAATGACTATTAATCTTTACGTAATCATAAGAAAAATCACAAGTCCAGACATTGAAACTAGCACTACCCAATCCTAAATCGATCAGTATCTCCAATTCTTTAGTCTGAACAACCGTCCGTAATTCATTCCGAGTCATTTTTTGATTTCCCATACCTTCTTCAACAAAAGGAACTCCATTAAACACTATATTAATTTTTTCAGGTTGAATTGAAATACCACTCCGGCCAACCGCTGCCATAATCCGTCCCCAATTTGGATCTTCTCCAAAGAAAGCGGTTTTAACCAGGGGTGACTCAGCAACCGTGAATGCCACCGCTCGAGCCTCCGATTCGTTCCTTGCTTTTTGAACGACGACATTGATGAATTTAGTAGCTCCCTCTCCATCACGAGCAATATCTTTGGCCAAATCTTGACAAACTTGATTGAGAGCTTCTTGAAAAATGAAGAAATCAGGATGATTTTCATTAATCATCATTTTCCCTCTTTTACCGTTTGCCATCAACAGAACCATATCGTTGGTACTCGTGTCACCATCAACTGTAACTCGGTTAAAGCTCATGTCTACTGCGCCCTTTAAGGCTTTTTGTAAGCTCTTTGGATCAATAGCCGCATCAGTTATGATAAAGCCGAGCATGGTCGCCATGTTGGGCTTTATCATTCCCGATCCTTTTGCTATTCCTGCCATGTTACATTCTTGACCATCGATAAAAAAAGAAACTGCTTTTTCTTTCTTAAAAGTATCAGTTGTCATTATTGCCCGAGCCGTATCATGTCCCGATGGATTATCAGGATAAAAATCATGAGCTTTCTTGATACCAATTTCAATCTTATTTAAAGGAAGAAAGTCGCCAATCACCCCAGTAGAAGCCACTGCTACTAAGGAAGGATCCTTTATATTAAATTCTCGGGCTGCCATTTGAGCCATTTGTATCGCATCGTCCACACCTTTCGATCCGGTACAGGCATTGGCAACACCGCTGTTTATAACCACCAGTTGAAATTTGTGATGCTTCTCTAAGTTTCTTCGAGTTAGATTAACTGGAGCTGCACATACTTGATTGGTAGTAAAAACTGCAGCAGCAGTCGCTGGAATTTCAGAAAAAATTATTGCTAAATCATTATTCGATTTCTTTATTCCACAATGTACTCCTCGGGTAAAAAAACCTTCTACAATATCCAAACCACCTGATTGTTGAATCATTTCCTTTCCCACTACTGATACCCCCTATGGATAGAGTACTGAACTTGGTAATCCAACTCGCTCATCGACTCCAAATAAGATATTCATATTTTGAACGGCTTGGCCAGACGCCCCTTTAGTTAGGTTATCAATGGCCGACACAATGACAAAATGCTTTTTATCAACTTTCTTTAAACCAATATCACAGAAATTTGAACCTAATACCCACTTTAATTCTGGAAATTGACCAAGAGGATAAACCCTTACCCATGGTTCATTATGATAAAAATTCTCTATGATTTTCCACATTTCCTTTTCTGAAACTGATGGATCTCCCTGAACATAAATGGTGCTTAATATCCCCCTCTTAATAGGAAGGAGATGAGGAGTAAAAACTATATCAACCGAACCACCGTAAGCGCTGGAAAGCTGTTCTTGTATTTCCGGTTGATGCCGGTGTTCGCCAATCTTATAGGCCTTAAAACTTCCATCAATTTCACAAAAATGGGTCACTTCGGTTGGTTTTTTTCCGGCACCGGTCACTCCCGACTTGCTATCAGCTATAATCTCAGGTTGAATAATTTGATTTTTTAGTAAAGGATAAAGGGGAATAATAATTGAAGTTGGATAACATCCGGGATTAGCAATTATTTGAGCGGTTTTTATTTTTTGTCGGTAAATTTCCGGTAATCCATAGACCGCTTCTCGAACAACCGTAGGAAGTTTATGGTGTAAACCATAATACTTTTCATATGTCTCAAGATTTTGAATACGAAAATCGGCTCCCAGATCAATAACCTTGGCATGGGGAAAAATAGCTGGAACGTAATCCATTGAAACGCCATGGGGTAATCCCAAAAATACTACATCAACTTCTCGAGCCATTTCCTCCATATCCGGTTTTTCAAGAACCATACAGGTTCGACCCTGCCATGCTGGACAATAATTCCCCAACTCTATCCCCGAATAGCTATCACTAGTTGCCCAAATGATTTCAACTTCAGGGTGATGAGAACAAATACGCAACAATTCAAGACCGGTATAACCAGTTGCACCTGCTATTCCCACCCGAATCATCTTGCTTATCTCCTTTTTAAATTAATCGTCATTCTGTTCAATTTTTCATTCTATCCTTAAAATACCATCTTATAAATTCCCCCATTGAGGGGGGATAAAGGGGGGTGTGCCTTTAATCGGTCATCCTGAGCCCTCGCTTTTTGAGGGCGTGAGGATCTCATCTTTTAAGTTTTTTCTTCATAAATACTTTAAATGATGAGATTCTTACGTCGTCCGGCAAAAACACCGGACTCCTCAGAATGACTAAGTGGATGGTAGAGATTGCCACGTCGCACAAGACGCTCCTCGCAATGACGGATTTAGATAGGTATTTTCATCCTCATCTGGTGCTGACAGGCAGCATGAAGGTCTACCCTAAACACCACCATTCCATTTCAGCTTCTTTTTATAAATAGACAGAGCGAATCAATTATTCCTATTTTCTCCTGAAGATGGCTTAATTCATGACCAATAACAACTTTTTCTCATCTTTCTCACAAATCTTAATTTTAAAAACAATGGACAATTATTCCTTAAAACAAAAAACCTCGTCCTATAGACGAGGTTTTCTCGAACAGAACCACAGGGGTGAACCAACTGGCACACGGTGCCACCCTGTTCTACTCATTTTCATAACGGTTTAACCGGACATCCCTACTTAGGCTTGAAAAGCCTTTTCTTCAGGATCAGCTCACAGGCTCTCGTTCTATCGGAAATAATTGGAAGCCTTTCACCATAAAACTTCCTCGCTATAATTTTTTCCGACGAACTTCCCATTCATCGCTGTTAACGTATTCTTTTTTTAAGGTTCAACTATTATGCCAAAAATCAAAAGAAAATTCAACCCAAATATCCAAGATCAAGTAAGGTTTTTTTCAATTTATCTTCTTTTTCTTTTTCCATTCGATAAAGAGGAAGCCGAGTTTCTCCAACCGACCAACCCATTAGGTTCAATGCAGCTTTAATTGGTATTGGATTGGTTGAAATAAATATTATTTTAAAAAGAGAATATAAACGAAGATGCAAGTGAAGTGCTTCTTCAACTTTTCCTTGTTTATAAAGAATAATCATATCCTTAATTTCACGAGCTGCCACATGGGAGGCAACACTCACCACTCCTTTCCCTCCCAAAGCCAAAACCACCAAGGTCATATTATCATCGCCACTATAAATAGCAAAATCTTTTGGAAGCAGCGTTCTCAAAACCGATAACTGATCAGCGCTCCCGGCAGCTTCCTTCAAAGCGCAGATGTTTGGGATTTCTGAAAGCCGGGTTACCGTTTCCGGTTCAATATTAACTCCAGTTCGAGATGGAATATTATACAACATAACCGGAATGGCAACTCCTTCGGCGATCGTTCGAAAGTGTCGATAAAGACCCTCTTGCGGTGGTTTATTATAATAAGGAGCTACAGCTAAAATCCCGTGAACACCTATTTTTTCCGCTTCTCGAGAGAATATCATAGATTCGTGAGTATTATAACTACAAGTTCCCGCAATAATTTTGGCTCGATCTCCTACTTCTTCTAAAGCAATCTCAAAAAGTTTTAATTTCTCATCCTTGGTTAATGTCGGTGCTTCTCCGGTAGTTCCGGAAACCACAATTCCATCCGATCCTTCTTTAACTAAATAATTTAACAATTTTCGAAATTGATCATAGTCCACGGCAAGATTTGAATCAAATGGAGTCACCACTGCAGTTAACATTTGACCAAAATCACATTCCATGATGAACCTCCTCAAGGGTTTTTCTTTTAAGCGATTCTATTAATATCCTTCTTTTCCTCTATTTCCTGACTATTTCTAACAAATATCTTCCAGTTGAAATTTTCGATGAAGAACTTGAATCGCTTTTTCCATGTCGGCAGCGTGAACCAGACAAGAAATAGTCACATGGGAATCACTGGTTTGGAGGATTTCAATTTTGGATTCTCTTAGAGCCTCAACCATATCTGCCACGACTCCTGGACGATCGGCCATTCCTGAACCAACCAATGAAATTTTTGCACAGGGATAAATGAGAGTAAGCTCAAAACCTTCTTTCTCCAATATTTCCTTGACCCTTAAGGCTTTCCCCTCTTCAACGACAAAGGCTACGATATCAGGAAAAAGATTGATGAGGTCGATACTGATTCCCTTGTTGGCTAAGAGCTGAAACATCAATAAATTATCCTCTTTTTTTCCATTAAGCTTTACTCGAAACTGTGCCAATCCTTTTCGAAAGGCTATGCTATAAACCGTTCTATCCTGAGAAAACAATCGCAATCCCTCTTTCGACATAGAACGGATATCACAGATTAAGGTCCCTTTCCCTTCGTCATTTAAACTCCGGACCCGAAGCGGGACACGATATTCTCGAGCAATATTCATGGCTTTATCGTGGATTACTTTTGCTCCCTGTTGAATGATTTCAGCAGCTTCAGTATAAGTTAGCCCCTCTAAAATATGGGCTTCGGGAACAATGCGAGGATCAGCGGTCATTACTCCAATAACATCGGTAAAAATATCAACATATTCAGCTTCGAGAGCCAGCCCCAAAATAACAGCTGAGGTATCGCTTCCTCCTCGACCTAAAGTCGTAATTTCTCCATCTTCAGATGCCCCCTGAAATCCCGCTACCACAACAATATATCCTTTTTCCAGGTAACTCAGTATTTTTTTGGTATCCACCCGTTTAATGGTAGCATCTCCAAAACGATCGTCAGTTATAATTCCAGCTTGCCAACCGGTTACTACAACCGCTTTTAAACCTAATTTCCTGAGAGTTTGGGTCATAATCACCGCAGAAATAATTTCTCCAGTTGACATCAATATGTCTAAATTTCTTGAATCTAAGTGTTCGTATTCATTTTTGGCTAAAGAAATCAGAGTGTCAGTAGCGTAGGGTGCCCCAGCTCGACCCATCGCCGAAACCACTGCTACCGGTGAATATCCTTCTTCATAAGCTTCTTTTAACTTCAAAGCAGCCTTTTCTCGTAACTCGGGAGTGTGAACCGACGTTCCACCAAATTTTTGGACAATAATTTTCATCTCAGTTTGCCCCTTATTTATAGCTCATTTTGAATTTTTTCCATTGCTTTTGCCAAAATTTCTTCCGGGCTGGTTAAGGAAATTCGAATATATCCTTCTCCATATTGACCAAAACCGGTACCTGGAGTCACCACCACACCGGTTCTTTCTAAAAGATGTTCAGCAAAACTCATTGACGTATACCCAGTCGGAACCGGTACCCAGATATAAAAGCTGGCTCGGGGTTTCTCAACTTCAAATCCACAAGCTTGCAATGCTTCAAACACCAGATTGCGACGGCGGGTATAAATTGGGTGAATCCAATCCAATACTTCCTGAGTTCTCCCCAAAGCTTCCACGCCCGACCACTGTATAGCGTTAAAAATTCCCGAATCTATATTAGTTTTCACCCGACCTAAAGCCTCGATTAACTTTTCATTGCCGACTGCAAACCCAACTCTCCAACCAGTCATATTAAAGGTTTTAGAAAGAGAATGGAATTCAACAGCTACTTCTCGGGCACCATCAACTTCGAAAATTGACGGGGCATTATAACCGTCGTAGCTCACCTCAGAATAAGCCAAATCGTGAGCAATAACAAAATCGTAGTCATGGGCTAAATGAACTATTTCTCGAAAAAACCTATGGTCTACAGTAGCTCCGGTAGGATTGTTGGGATAATTGATAAAAATTAATTTAGTTCGTTTTAATACACTATCTGGGAAGGAAGTAAAATCGGGAAGAAATTGATTCTTTTTTAGCAGGGGAAGTTCAAGGGGAATTCCACCGGCTAACATTGTGCTGGTTTTATAAACCGGATATCCAGGATCGCTCGCCAAAACGATATCACCAGGATCGACTATACACCAAGCAAAGTGAGCAATCCCTTCCTTTGAACCGATTAATGAAACAACTTCCCGATCGGGATTTAAAGTGACCCCAAATCGTTTTTCATACCAGCTTGCCGCAGCTTTTCGAAAGGCAGATAAACCACGATAAGAAGGATAACGATGATTATCAGCTTTTTTAGCCTCTAAACACAAGCGATCTATAATGAATTCGGGAGTGGGAAGATCAGGGTCACCAATTCCCAAGTCGATCACTTCTTTCCCCTGATTTCGTATTTTTTCCACCTTTTTTTCAATTTCGGCAAAAAGATAAGGGGGTAATTTTTTTATGCGCGATGCAACGTCCATAGTTCATAAACCTCCTCCGACAACTCTGCGTGAAACACTTCTTGAGCTGGACCTTCCATATAAACATGTTGGTTCTTTGATGACCATTCGATGGTTAAGCTTCCGCCAGGCAGCCGAATTTCAGCTTTACGGTTTAATTTTTGATTGAGAGCTCCGGCTACCAATACTGCACACGCTCCGGTTCCGCAGGCCAAAGTCGGCCCTGCTCCTCGCTCCCAAACTTTTACTTCGGCTTGATTGGAAGACAAACAACGAACAAATTCTACATTGGTTTTACGAGGAAAGAGGGGATGTTTCTCAATGGCTTCCCCATAGGTTTGCCACTGATCAGGAATTTCGAAAATTACTGCATGAGGATTTCCCATTGACACAGCAGTAAAATAAAAGGCTTTTCCTAAAATCTCAATAGGTTCTTGAATAATCCTCTCTTTATCAAGGGTTATTGGAATTTCTCCACTTTCAAGACGAGGTTGTCCCATATCAACTCGAATTGACTTCACCTTTTCATCTTCTAAAATAATTTCTGGAATTATGATCCCAGCTTCGGTTTCAACCGTTAAAATCGGATCAGGAACTAATCCTCTTTCATAGGCATATTTGGCAAGACAGCGAATTCCATTACCGCACATCTCTGCCTCACTCCCGTCAGAATTAAATATCCTCATTCGGATATCAGCTTTTTGCGAGGGCAAAATGAGTATCACTCCATCTCCTCCAACTCCGAAGTGACGGTCACAAGCAGAAATAGCAAAATCCTTGATTGAAGTAATTTTTTGGGCTTCATGGTCTTCAATAATTAAAAAATCGTTCCCCAACCCGTGCATTTTAACCAAATGCATGGCAACCTCCTTCTTCAAATTCCGACTTATTAATTTTTTAATGATTCTTTATTACTCATTAACTATTGCTAGCTTTCTGTTCTATCCTGAAAATACCAATATTGGTGAAAAAAGAATAAACAAAAAAAGAGAAATGTACACCCCCCTTAAATCCCCCCTCAATGGGGGAATATATTGAACAATTCCCCTCCTTGGAGGGGTGCCGTTTACGGCGGGGAGGGTGCTTTTCATTCGTCATCCAGAGCTTCCATCCTCATCCTCACCTTCTCCCATCAAGGGAGAAGGAACTTTGAGTCGTCATTGCGATACCTGGTTTTTTGAGGTCGTGGCAATCTCATGATTCATTTTTTATTATGTATTGAACTGTGGAATTGAAAAAGATGAGATTCTCACGTCGTCCGGGAGAAGACACCGGACTCCTCAGAATGACAAACTGGGTGGCAGAGATTGCCACGTCGTCCAACCAAAGAACGGTTGACTTCCTCGCAATGAAAGAGCAGGAAAAAACTCAAATCCCCCTTACCCCCTTTTCTAAAGGGGGAACCTTTTTTCTCACCCCTCGGTGGGAGAGATTCAGGCTGAGAGGATAACACTATTTTTCATCCTCAACCGGCACCATAACGTGACATGAACTTCAATCCTGTAAACTCATTTGTGGGCTTGATAAATCAAGCCTCCACAATTTATTTTTGTTGTAGCAACCTGCCATGGCATGTCGAATCTTGGGTTTTCATCCTTACCTGGTGCTGCTACGCAGCATAAGAGTTTGTCCTTACAATTTCATTATTTTATCTAAACCATAATAAAAATGCTTATTCTTTGCAATTTTTCGGATTGCCAAGAGAACTCCGGGCATAAAGGAAACACGACTTAATGAATCATGGCGGATGGTAAGCGTCTGACCTTCACCCCCAAATATGACCTCCTGGGAAGCCACAAAACCTGACAGGCGGACACTATGGATGTTAACTGTGCCTAAACGTCCGCCTCGTGAGCCTGGAAGTAATTCAAAGCTCTTCTCTTCATAGGCTCGATCTTTTGCCTCAATAATCCCTTCAGCGGTTTTAATTGCTGTCCCGGAGGGTGCATCTTTTTTTTGGGGATGGTGAAACTCGATAATCTCGGCTCTTTCCATATATTGAGAAGCTTTTTGAGCAAATTGCATCATAAGCACTGCACCAATAGCAAAATTGGGGGCTACTAAACAACCAATTTCTCTCTGCTGACATTCATCTTCCAATTTTTTGAGCTCTTCTGGAGTAAGACCAGTCGTTCCAATAACCATATTCACTCTATTCTCAAGATATAATGGTAGATTCTTCCTTAACGCCTCACCATAAGTAAAATCACAAACGACATCAGGTCTTACTTCTCGTAAGGTAACTCCTAAATCCATTTCTATAATAACCCCGATCGCATCAATGCCACACATCTCTCCAGCGTCTTTACCAACCTGGGAAATATCACAGCCAGCAACCAGCAGCATATCTTTTTGCTGGGCAACAGTTCGCACTAACTCTTGGCCCATTTTTCCCGCTATCCCAGTAATCATTACTCGAATTTTTTTCATTTTCATTCTCCCTTTTCGATAAGATACTCGGGAAGGATATCTCTACGAACTAAATCATACCAGCCTTCATGACGAACGACCAAATACGGCTTTTCGTCTCGAATAAACACGACTCCCGGTCGGGGGATGAGATTATAGTTTGAAGCCATGGAATAATTATAAGCACCGGTTCCTTCGACCACCAAGATATCGCCGTTTTGGACTGAAATGGTTTCCGTTTGCTGAATAACAACATCACCCGACTCACAGCATTTCCCAACCACTGAAACCATTTCAGGAGATCCCTGATTGACTCGGTTGGCTATGATTGCCTGATAACGAGCATCATAAAGTATTGGTCGGGGATTATCAGTCATTCCACCGTCAACAGCGATATATTTTTTAATTCCAGGAATCTCCTTGATCGTTCCGACGGTATAGACAGTATTTCCGGCATTGTTCACAATCGAACGGCCTGGTTCAATAAATAGTTTGGGAAGTGGATATTGATATTTTTCACATTCTTCTTGGAGAGTTTTAGCGATCGCTTCAACATATTCTTGAACTGAAGGAAATTTCCCCTTTTGTTCTTCCAGATAGGGGACCCCCAAACCGCCACCCAAGTCTAACTCGGAAAATACAAAGTTATTTTGCTCTTTAAAACTGTCCATAAACCGAACCATGGCTTTAATGGTGTTGATGAAAGGTTCCAAGGAATCGATTTGCGAACCGATATGGCAATGAAGCCCTTTTACATCAAGATTTTCATAGCTTAACGCTTGTCGAATCACCCTTTGAGCGATTCCATCTACCAAGGTTAATCCAAATTTACTATCTACTTTGCCGGTGGTAATATAGGCATGAGTATGAGGATCTATACCAGGAGTAATCCGGAAAAACACCGGTAACTTTCCATGGAGGTAATTTTTGGCTTCTTTACTGAGAAGAGCAAGCTCCCATTCGCTGTCAATAACCCATCGTCCTATTCCATTTTTTAAAACCAATTCTCGTTCTTGTGGGCTCTTGTTGTTGCCATGAAACAATAATCGTTCGGTGGGAAATCCACTTTCACGGGCAACATAATACTCGCCACCCGAAACAACATCCAACCACATCGATTCTTGATCGAGAAGACGACACATGGCCGAGCAAAGAAAGGCTTTGCCGGCATAAGCAATAGTACTATCCGGGTGTAATTCCTTCAGTCGTTTTTGATAGTCTTTGATATTGGAACGCAACAGCGCTTCATCGTATACATAGAGAGGAGTTCCAAACTCTTCTGCTAATTGGACAATATCACACCCAGCTATTTCCAGATGGTTTTTTTGATTAAAGGCTTTATTTCCAAGCATGTTTATCCCTTCCGCGGCAAAAAATCATTTTTGAAGTCATAACATATGAAAACCGGTTTGTCAATGGAAGGATTTGACAGTTTTATATAAGGGGTGTGGTTTTATGCCAAATTGAAATTTCTCAATTTTAGAAAAATGGTTTCTTTATTCTTTTTTCATTTTTTCTTCAATAAATAGCATGATTTCTTCAAAACCTATTTCGGTACTTTCTTCTAGTTTTGGAGAATGCTTATGATGAGGGAAAGTCTTCATATCTTTATGATGAGGAACATTATCCCATCGAATTCTTAACTTTCCATCTTTATTTTGCCAATGGTATGAATAGAGATAATCTTTCTCAGAAATAAATTCTCTAACATAAAACTCGCTTTCATCGGTAAAAACGAGTTTTATCTTTATATAATAAAAATCCTTCCCTTGCTTAAAATCGAGTATTTCATATGATTTTACAATCTTACTTTTTTCAATAAAGTTTAACTTCTTGAGCATTCTCAATCTCTTTTAGTTTTAATTCCAAATCTTTTAATTTTTCAAAATAAGCCTTCCATTCTATGTAATCATCCCACTTTTGGAAATCTTCTTTCTCTTTTACTTCTTCTTTTATCTCGTGCTCAAATATATTAAAACTAGATCCATATTTTTTTTCAAAAAACTTTATCTTTTCTTTAATGGGTGTGCTCTGAGAAATCACTTCTAATTTCTCTAAAATTTTTATCTCTTCCTTTGATATATTTATTATAATCGAAACTCACCTCCATATTTTTGTTCTGCCCTCATATTGATTAAATGAGAGTTCAGGTTTTTAAATTTACTTTCCTCATTCACCAATTGAACTTCATTTATATACTGGAATCATTTTCCAATACTAAACAAATCTCATTTATCGTCTTTTATTCTTGTCTTCAATTTATTATACACTTATCCAGTTCCACAGTCGCAATTCACTTTGCATTATCTTAATAACTCAGTACCAGGAACTATCAAATACAACTGCCAAGAACTGTCTATCACAATTATTTCAATTAGTATCGTAAAACCATAATAACTGAGGTGACAGGTACCGTTAAGTTAAGTTATTTCATTAACCTTTAATTTATATCGCATTACCAAATCATAGACAGCTGGACTCGACATACCAATGACTCGACCGATCTCACTGAATGAATATTTCTCTTCAAAAGAAGATTGAATAAAATTGAGTTTGTAAGGGGTCAGGTGCCTCTTCCTTGATCCTTTCTTTAAGAGAATGAGATCATTGGAACTGGCACCAGATAAAAGTAAAAGTTCATCAAGTGTTTTTCTCTCTTCATATTTAACCTTGTAAGAATTCATTACGGGTGAAGTATCCTCACCAATTAATTTTCCTTCCTCGTAATTGACGGTATTTTCTGGAATTTGATCGATACACTCGGAATACATTTTGATCGCAACTGATCTCTCTTCCGAAAGGGTATCGAGCACCAAACCAATATCGACCAAGCTCTCATCGTTCTTCCGGTAGAAGATATCGCTACTCCACGGATATTCATCTACTTTGGAACACATCTTCGCCCGAACCGGATTTTGATGAAGGTAGCGAACTAATTCCAAAAGATATCGCTCATCCAGGACTAATATTGCTTATATCTCCCTTCAAAGACATGTCCGGATCTTAAATATTTCTTATTAAAATATTTGCTATACCTGTTATTCAGCTGATGCATGATTGTGTGAAGGGGTTTATTGGTTGTTTGTAAGAGGAAATGGTAATGATTATCCATCAAGACATAACCAAAAATTTTTAAACCAAATGGATTTTTGAATTCTTTTACATGATCAATAAAATATTGCTTATCGGATGACTCCTTCAAAATATGCTCCCGATTATTTCCCCGAGAAATGACGTGATACATTCCTCCATTGTATTCAATGCGTGGATATCTCCCCAAAAAAAAGGACACCTCCTGGTAACCAGTTTAATTTATGATAATAACTAAGGTGACAGGCACCATTAAGTTTTAGAATTGATGAACTTTTGTGTTGAGCAACCCATGAAAAAAGCCTCTCCCTTTGGATAAAGGGGAATCGAGATGGATTCGATTTTTTCTAACAAATTCAAATCTCCCCTCAATCAGATTGTTGCAATAATTGATTCTATAAATGAGTTGCCCCCATTTATGCTAATTTTTTCGGTAATATTTGGGAAAAACATCAAAAAATGGAGAGAAATGTAATAACTGAAGTGACAGGCACCTTTAACTAAATGAAACCTTGATTATATAACAAACTAGGGATACAATGTAACTACTCGAGTAATACAAAGGTGGTTACTATGAAAGTTATAAATATGAGGGAAGCAAAAAGTAAGCTTTCTTCCCTGATCAAATCAAAAGAAACAATCATTGTTACGATGCGAAATAAACCAGTAGCCAGAATTGAAGCGCTCAGCCCAATTGAAGCCTCTCTTTTACAAGCTCAAGAAGCTTTGAGGAATACCGGTATTTCAGATGAAGATGCCCTGGAGATTTTAGAGAAAGTTCGCCAAAAAATTTATGCTTCGCCGGATTAAAGTAGTAATCGAGGCCAATGTTATCATATCAAGCTTAATTGGTGGTGGAATTCCATCCAACGCTCTTTTTCTCGCTCTTAGCATTGGTTCTGTATACCGACCACCCGAGATGGAAAAAGAGCTGTTTGCCTTTTTAGAAGAAATTGAGAAACAGGCTTCTAAGAAGGGCACCTTTTTTAGTGAAAAACAAAGGAGATTTGTTGAAAAGTTCTTCACTGATTTTATAAAAGAGACCAAGCCTCACCGCCCTTCACAAATTCAGAACTTTTCCCGTGACAAGGCTGATAATGTCTATATTGCGGTTGCGTTGGAAACGAAAGCTCAATTTTTGATAACAGGAGATAAAGATTTGCTCATTTTGAAAAAACAGTTCGAAACCTTAAAAATTGTAAACCCCCGAGAGTTTGTCAATTTAATGGCAAATAGTAAAATCAAACGCTAAAGAAGATATTTCTTTGTTGAATGTCTCCTTTTACTAAACATGGATCCAAAAAAAATGCTCCCGGTTATTTCCCCGAGAAATAACGTAGTATATTTCCCTCTCGTATTGAATACGTAGATTTCTCCCCAAAAAACGATACCTCCTGGTAACCAGCTCAATTTAACATACCAGGAGGTATTTTTCAGATCAATAACTTAATAACTGAGGTGACAGGCACCGTTAAGTTTTCAAAAGATATCGCTCATCCAGGACTAATATTGCTTTATATCTCCCTTCAAAGACATGTCCGGATCTTAAATATTTCTTATTAAAATATTTGCTATACCTGTTATTCAGCTGATGCATGATTGTGTGAAGGGGTTTATTGGTTGTTTGTAAGAGGAAATGGTAATGATTATCCATCAAGACATAACCAAAAATTTTTAAACCAAATGGATTTTTGAATTCTTTTACCTGATCAATAAAATATTGCTTATCGGATGACTCCTTCAAAATATGCTCCCGATTATTTCCCCGAGAAATGACGTGATACATTCCTCCATTGTATTCAATGCGTGGATATCTCCCCAAAAAAAAGGACACCTCCTGGTAACCAGTTTAATTTATGATAATAACTAAGGTGACAGGCGCCATTAAGTTTTTAGGTGACAGGCACCATTAAGTTACGATATGCTATAATCCACACAAGAGGTGAAACCAATGAGAGTGTTGAATTATCGAGTTCTGTTACGAAAGGAAAAAGAAGGAGGGTTTACAGTGATTGTAACTTCCCTCCCTGGATGCGTTACCTATGGGGAAACCCTTGAAGAAGCTCTTGCGATGGCAAGGGAAGCCATTGAACTCTACCTCGATAGTCTTATAGCTGAAGGAGAAGAAATACCCACTGATGAAACAACTCTGGAGTATACTCTTAGTTTACAGAGAGAAGATTTATAAGTGACAAATTTTAAACCTTCGGAAATCATAAGAATCCTTGAGAAAAAAGGATTCGTCCTCCATCGAACAAGAGGAAGTCATCATATCTACTATCATCCAGAGTCAAAAAGAAGAGTTGTGGTTCCCTTGCATACCAAAGACCTACCTAAGGGTACCTTTTACACCATTCTAAAGCAGGCAGGTATTCACAAAGAAGATTTAGAAAATCTTTGATCCCCTCCCCATTTTATTTTATGCCTTCTTTTTTATCTATCGGCCCCTTTACTCGTCATGCCCGTAATAACTGATTGCCTAGAACTAATATTTATTTTATAAGGGGAGACCATCCTTCTGAAATGATTTACAAACCTGCCTTAAATTCTAATTTGATAAGGGGCGGTTTAATGAATTTGGATTATTTTGGAAAACAGTGAACCTAGGAAGTGTCGGATTGATCAATAACTTAATAACTAAGGTGACAGGCACCATTAAGTTAATAGAGAGCATCAACCCAGATAACGGGGTATTCTTTTTCTAAAGGACGAGTACGGAACCATTCGACTTGATCGTTGAGGTCTTTGGTGATTTCTGAGGCTTGACTGGCAGAGAGGGACTCAATTCCTAAGCTTTGGGCAAGGCGCTCCATTTTTCGGGTGGAAACGCCATTGATAAAGGCTTCTTGAACCACCTGGAGGAGGGCTTGTTCGGAGCGTTTCCTTTCGGTCACAAAGAAGGGAATATAGCCTCCTTTCCTTAGTTTTGGAACCAGAAGGTAGATGGTTCCCAGCCTGGTATCAAATCGTCTGACTCGGGTTCCAGAGAAATGGGTGGTTCGGGTTGGGCAATGTTCTCCCTTGTGAGCTCCTACTTTGTTTTCAGCTTCTAATTTCATGAGTTCATTGGTCAACCACTCGAGCATGGCATAGAGCGGATCAGGTTCAGTCATGAATGCAAGGAGCATTTTTTTGAGAAATGGTGTATGATTATTTTGAGCCATCGGATATTCCTCCTCGATGAAGTTTTTGGTTCGTGCAACCTTCATTTTGGAATCTCTGGTGGCTTTTTTCAAGGTGCGAAATTGCGAACTTTAGTATACGTTATCGAATCTAATTAAGCTGAATAAAACTGCAGTAAATTTCTTGTAGCAAAAAAGGAGTTAATTAATATTCTGAACCATTGTCTCTTATTGGGTAAGTAAAAAACGGTTCACGGTTATTTCAATTACAAACTGGCTATGTTTTTTACTCCATGAAGCACATCGATGTAGTATTCTCATCTTTTTAAAAATTGTAATAAAAATTATCTTCATTCCTAAAGCTTTATTTAAAAGGGTTAAGAAATGATTAAATTTTAAAATCACAACTTGATTCCAGCAAACGGGACAAAAAAAACGAGGGTGGCATTTCAAAATCAATTGAATTAAGTTTCCTGGATAACGAACCCCAACAGCCACATCCCAAAACTTCAAAATATTTTATAGATCTATAAGATCTCATATATCTTTAAGAAGAAAAACACCTCCTAGTTTATTATCCTAAACTAGGAGGCTTATAGCTAATTGATGAGTTTTAACTTAACAAATATCTTCTCTTACATTAGTAACTTAAAGTATACTAAAAATCCCTTTCTACTGTTTGTGAATAACCACTGCAATAACCCTGAGCCTCGGTAATTGTAAACTTAATCTCATATGAATAACCAAGCTCCCATCCTGTTATAGTAGTTGATTCCCACTCTGAGTTTCTAGTAATATTTCCTCCAGAATTAGGCTCCATATTTGTGAATGTCGTGTTATCGGTTCCATGTAAAACCCAATTTCCGTGTTTTACTTTTTTATATACTTCAACTTTAAGATTAATTCTTTCATGTTGACATACGTTTTTTATTTGAAATTGTACTTTTACTCTACTACTCAAATCCCAACCAAAATCCCATTTAGCTTTTTGATTTCCGCCACCCGAAAAGAAATCAAATTTGCAACATTTTTCACATTGACCTCCATCTAGAGTTATTGGCTTCGTCAAGGAATCATCAAAGTCGCTGGTACTACAATCACTTTTTACTTTAACAATGACATCATATGTTCTTGAATTACATTCTTCGATATCAGTAAATGTATAACCATTAACTGTTGTCCATCCAGACATAGAATAATCGCTTGATCCAGCTTTTTTGTATCCATAATTGTATTGAATAGGTTCGGTTCCTGTCGCACTAACATTGCTTATAGTTATTGTACATTCTTTGCAATTCTCACAGTCCACACATCTCGATTGATATTCAGGGCAACTACATTCACTTGTTACTGTAAAACCAGTAATATCTGCTGGAGTGCAAACATTTTCGGTCCACTGAGCAACCAAGGTCACGTTGTTTGCTGGCATCTGGAAGGTCTGTCCAGCAGTATAGGTGGTCCCATTGTATAACCAACCAGCAAAGGTGTAATTATCTCTGGTTGGATCACCAGAAACAACGGTTACTGTCACTCCAGCAAAGTAGGGAGAGCTGGGATCAGTTGGAGCACCGGTTCCACCGTTGGCATCGTAGGTGACAGTGTACTGGTTGTCTTGGGTCCACTGAGCAACCAAGGTCACGTTGTTTGCTGGCATCTGGAAGGTCTGTCCAGCAGTATAGGTGGTCCCATTGTATAACCAACCAGCAAAGGTGTAATTATCTCTGGTTGGATCACCAGAAACAACGGTTACTGTCACTCCAGCAAAGTAGGGAGAGCTGGGATCAGTTGGAGCACCGGTTCCACCGTTGGCATCGTAGAACACGTTGTAGGTGGCATTTTCGTTAAAAGTTACCGTTACCCTCTTGTTGCTATTCATAGTTATATTCTCTGGATTATTTGCACCAGTTAGGTCTTCACTCCAACCTGCAAAACTCCAACCGTTTGCTGGATTTGCAGCAAGTTGGACAATCGTCCCTGCCGGCCAAGTAGAAACATCAGGGCCTTTAGCTTTTTTTGATCTTTTAAATACAAGAGGCTCTTTGGTAACCGATCCTTCTCCTACAATAGTAATCGTAAGGGTATAGTTAACCGGGACGAACACTGCAGTTACTGATTTATTACTATTCATGGTGATAGAATCAGGATTGGTGTTTCCAGTAAGGTCACCCTCCCAGTGATCGAACTTATAACCAGCTGCTGGAGTGGCAGTGACTTCAGCCGATGAACCTGCACTATAAATCCCAGCTCCAGAAACTGTTCCGCTCCCTTTGGGAGAAACATTGGTAGTAAGAGTATAAGTTATCGTTTTCTGATAAGTAACACTTACTCCTACTGAAGCAGAAGACGATCCACATGAATTGACTACAACTAAAGTTACCTGGTAAGTGCCAGTTTCTGAATACTGATGTTGAACTATTGGTTCTGTGGTTTCTAAAGTTACTCCATCACCAAAATCCCATTTATAATTGGTAATAGTCAAGTCATCTCCACCTGCTATTGAACCACTGGCATCGAATTTAAATTCGCCATCACTTCCTTCCACTGATTGAGGCACTCCGATTTTAGCAGTTGGAATAGGACAATCCGGTGAAGGCTGTGGTGCTGGAGATGGAAAAGTTTGTGGTGATGAATCTGGCACCACGCAATAACTAGGAGCACCGAAATTGGCAATTGCAATTTCTTTAGCAAGACCAATGACCGTTTTATCTTGTTGAGCATCTCGGCAATCAGCCAAAGCAGCTTTGACAGCATCGATGAAATTTTGTGGAATACCATCAAAAGGAATAACTGTTGGAATGTCTTTGATCGGAATCGAACCAGGAGATGAACTTTCAATCACTTCCCAGAGAATCACCTGGGCAGTGGTAAGGTAATTGGCTTCTCCTCCATCACCAGTGACTGGGGAGATGGCTTTTTTAACCCAAACCTCACCACGGTTGGCATAAAGAACGTACCCATCATCAGCAAGACCTGAGATCTGGTAGTTACCAGCACAGTCAGTTTTCCCGGTGAGGGTATGAGTATCTCCTTTTAATATGATATCGGCATTGGGGAGAGGGTCTCCTTCAATGATCGATGGGTTAGCACAGGTATCGGTAAAGCAGTTATTATCAGGGGCCACCACCACTCCTTTGATGGTGACTGAGCTGTCAGTTGATGGAGCTCCGAATTGGCCACCACCGATACAGCCACTGACTAAAGACGCTAACACAATTGTTGTTAAGACCAAAAACCATAGTTTTTTTCTATTCACGAATAATCCCTCCTCTCGGGATAATTAGATTTCTTGGTATAGATTAGTTGAGGAGAGATGAATCGGATATAGGAAATCATGCCTATTTTTACCAACCAGTGGTACTATTTTTATAAACTACAATGGCAATATTCCCTTGAATTCTACAAACCTTCATGCTGCTTAGCAGCACTAGATGAAGATGAAAACACCTATTCAGAAATGAATCTCCTTCTTTAGCAAAGGGGATTAGGGGGGTTTGAAAGTACTGGAAAAAAAAACAATCCTTCTCAAGCTCCCTTTATCTAAAAGGAGAGGAATAAAAAAAATTAAACTCATAAGATTGCCACGACCTCAAAAAACGAGGTCTCGCAATGACGAGTCAGAGTTCCTTCTCCCTTGATGGGGGAAGGGAAGGATGAGGATCAAAGTTCAGATTCATATTCAGGTTTGGAATTTTTAAATAAAAGCTCGACGTGGTATACAATTTCCCCCCTCACCTTAATTCTCTCCCACCAGGGGAGAGGGAAAAAAAGAAAAAACGGGGAAGGTTTAGATGGGGGAGAAAACAAAGATTCGACATGCCATGGCATGTCGCTACATTAAATGGAAAACGGGCGCAATGAATTGCACCCCTACAACTTTTAAATCTTTTGTAGGGGCTTGATTTATCATGCCCGTGTATTTTCAATAGATAACCTGTTGCATCTTAAAAAAAATGGAAGAAAATCTGGCAGGAGTGAGTAAGTAATTGTTCAACAAAGGCTAAAAAAAACAAAAGGCGATGGTCTAAAAGCCATCGCCTTGGTAAATTTGAAGATAGAAAACCGCAGGTCAATTCAAAATAAAAGCGTAAATATAACTAAGAAGTTAAAAATCAATCTATGATTTAATTAATCCAATGCCACATACCAATTGCCTTGTGCGCCCCAAGCTGAAAGGAATTGATTAATGGTATAGGAATTGTTGGCACCATTAACCTTACCCGGATCGTTGACATATACATTGGCGGAGTCGATTCCGATTACTAACATAGCATGTTTGGCGCCACCATTCGGATTCATATTAGAATATACTGCAGCTAAAAATGGTTTCCCTTCTGAAAGCATATTCCGAGCTCTTTCTAAATTACCCATACCAACCTTGGTTGGGACTCCTTCACTTTCTAACCAAGCACGGATCTGAAAACTGTTTGTCCAGTCACCATTATAATTGTTAATCGGAAGGCCGTATCGATCATTCAACCAATCATCCGCTTGAATGATGTGATCTGGAAGTGGTTCTATTCCATAATAGTAAGCTCTCATCATGACTGCGACGGTATGACCACAATTTCGAGTATTTGACCAGGTTCCAGGAGGAACTTGCGGAAGGAAAGGAACGTCAAGTAGGATTTTAGTATCAGAGCGTTCAATAAATTTATCTAAACTATCTAAAGAAATCACATTGGTTATCGCGTTATTATTACCAAAATCGGTTTCCGGAGTGTTTACGAAGTTGGTACAACCAGAGATAAACACCATCAGGAGAAGCCCGAAGATGATGAGTGGCAGTAACTGTTTGTGCTTCAACTCTCATGCCTCCTTCAGAGTTTTCTCCGAAATCATTTTTGAGAGTGACGCACATTTTAACAGATCAACTCGATGCCGATCCGGCAACCCGACTGCCGTAGCACTTTCGTGCTTTAGGTTCGTGGTTTTGCGTCCTCCCCTTTCGGAGAGTTTGCCTTTAATATATATATCTAATATATATTTCCAGTCCTTTATTAATTATCGGAACAATATCAAAATACTTTAGGATTTTTTAAAAAAAGTTTTCCTCTAAATTTTAAAAAGGTTTACAAAAAAGTAAGTGCTCAGGATTCCGATAAAACAAAATCATGACTTTTCATTGTATTTTATATACAGGAAAGAGAATGAGCAAAAAAAGAAGATAAAACTAACTTGTTAGAAAGCAGGGAGAAGATAGAATATATAACTCAAGAATTAACAAACGATTCAGTGGCTTTTCGTATAAGTTGATACAGACGGTCGAGACCTTCTCCTTTGACAAGATAGGCAAATGCTCCTGCTCTGGCCGCCCGTTCTTTATGCTCCTCGTACATAGTAAGCATGATAACTGGAATGTCAAAGCTTGATTTTATTTTTTGAAGCAAAGTAATCCCATCGCCATCGGGGAGTCGCATATCAAGAATGATTACATCGGGCTTAACCGCTTCAATTCTTTCTAACACCCCCTGAATCCGATCATGGGTTCCCGCAACATCCATATCGATCTGACGGTTGAGGAGGAACACCAAACTTTCAAGAAAAAAACGGTTATCGTCAACAACAAATATTTTTTTGGTGGTTGTTTTTGTTTTTGTTGTAATCAGTTGAATCTCCTCCTGTCATAATCGTCACTATCGAAATTATAGGAAAAAAAAATTTAAACTTATATAGGTCATTAATCCCATTTTCATAGCTAAAAGTACTAATTAGATGTTGGAATAAAAATTGGGTTTGAATTTTTTTACTGGATTTGTTACCCTATGAGGAACTTTATTATAAAAAGAATATTAGTAAATAGGGATGCAATATGAAAAAATATTTGACTCATCATATAATCGTTCTTTTATTTCTTGTTATTACCGTTTCTTTGCCAGGGTTGACAGCTGAATCAAGATTGTCATGGAATGATTTCACTATTTCGTTAAAAAATATCCTTGGGCCTACAATCGTTATAAGCCAAAACCGCACTAACACTCAATTCGTTACTCGTCTCGATGCTGCTCGAACTATAATCGATGCTCTTTCATATAATGATTTATATGATTATTTTGATGCTGGGTCGATCCCTTTCCAGGATATTCAAAACCTCAATGAAGACGAAAAAAAGGTTGTTATTCTTTCCACTCAACTCAATCCACCCTTGTTTACCGGTGATGCTCAAGGTCTTTTCCGACCTAACGATCCACTCACACCCCAAGAATTCTCTTTTTTAAAGGAAAAATTAAAAGCCTATTCAAATGGGAATCTTTATTATGAATCTTCTAAAATCTTAGAACCAGGAATAATGCTCATGATTAAAAAGTGGGGATTTGGTGAACCAGTTGCTCTCCCTTCGGCATCTTCCTCAGAACCAACAGCCTACCTTCAAGTTGGTGCTTTCAGCGAGCGATTTCGTGCTGAAAATACTTCAACTTTTTTAAAAGAACTTGGTTATAATACCTCAATTGTTGAAGAACAATCATTATTTAAGGTACGAGTTGGTCCTTTCCCCGCTCAAGATATTTCCTCAATTCAAGACAAACTCAATAAACAAGGTTTTCCCAGCGTTCCGGTTGCACAAAAAAATGTGGTAAGCACACCCCAATCAAAGGTTGAAGGTGGATCAGTTTTTTCTATAGCTTTACTATATGACCCTAATATATCAACGTATACCCCCGAAGTAGTCCTTGCTCATGATAAAATTCTTGAAAGGGAAAAAATGAGCATTATTGCCCATCAAAAAAATGCATTTTTTGCCGTTAATGCTGGATTTTTTAGTCAAGAAGGTGACCCCATTGGCCTTTTGATGATTAATAGAAAAGTTTTAAGTGACCCCCAAGAAGGGTGGTATTCATTCGGAATCACTCAGAATAAAGAATTGGTTTTTGGAATGGTTCATCTCAACACAACCGCTTCTCTTCCCAACCAACAAGGATTCACTATTCATGGGATTAACCGTCCCAATCGTGGAGATGAAATTGTTATTTTCGACGAAAGCTATAATGGCAAAACCCCTCGAACGCAAGGGGTTGAAACTGTCGTGATAAATGGTATTATTCAAGTTACATCTCGAACCAATGGTGAAACCTTGATACCCAAGGGCGGATTTATTCTTCAAGGAAAAGGTGATATAACTGGTTGGATGCTGCAAAATCTCTATCCTGGAACTCCTCTATCAGTAAAAATGACTATTCTCCCCGAAACTGGAGACTTGGAAAAATGGTTGAGATTAGAATACATACTCAGTAGCGGCCCTCTTCTTTTCCAAAATGGTTTAGCAGGTCCTTTTGGTGCATTTCGCAAAGAAATTGTCGAAAATAAACATCCTCGAGCTGTTATTGGACAAACCCAAGATGGAAAAATTCTCTTTCTTGCCGTCGATGGTCGACGTCCTGGCCATAGTTCGGGTTTAACGATACCTGAGCTAGTTGAGGAATTAAAGCACTATCAGGTGTCTGATGCTCTCAACCTTGATGGTGGTGGATCGGTAACTTTTTATCTCCAAGGAAAAATTCTTAATTGGCCATCTGACCTAACTGGAGAAAGAAAAATTTCAACTGCAATAATTCTTAGGTAAAATGTGGAAAGGAATTCCACACTCTTACATATTCTGGTAATTCAATTGGGTATGAGCTTCCACCTGAGTTTTCTTTTGAACAACATCTAAAATCTCAATTGGCTCCTTGAGATAAAAATCGGGATGAAGTTCTAAAACCGAAGTAGGATCAATTGTTCCCCAGGAGGCAAAAAGAAATGGAATACCAGCTGCTTTGGCAGCCATGATATCATATCGGCTATCACCTACATAAACAGTATCACGAGGTTTCACCTTCAAACGAGAACAAGCTTCATACAACGGGTCTGGATTGGGTTTGGGACGAGGTGCATCGTCAGCGCAGATAACCACTTGAAAAAAATGATTCAGCCCAAATGTATCAAACTGAAAGGAAAATTCCGAACGGACTTTTGATGTTACCAAAGCCATGGAAAGCCCCCACTCTTTTAAACTCTCAAGGACTGTTACAATCCCTGGGAAAAGAACCACTTCATGCATCTTTTCTTTAATATGTTCTTGCCATCTCTGAATGTAAGGCACCCTAATATCCTGAGGAATCTCAAGAATTCCCATGGTAACTGGGCTGGGAATACCCAATGAAAAATGAAAATACTCACGATTCTTCTGTTGACCGGTCATTTCATAATGGGTATGAACGATCGCATCCAAAAAAATTGGATTGGTATCAGTAATTGTTCCATCTATATCAAAAAGAACAGATTTTAACATAAGTAGGTCACCCTCGAAGATTTTAAAATTTTTATCCCCAAAACCATAGGAATTATAGCAAGTTTGTCAAGAGGTTTATCCAATTCCTTCACGAACAGCTAAAATAGCTAATTCTACCCGGTCTTTCATCTCCAGTTTATGGAGTATATTACTAATATGATTTTTTACTGTACTCTCGCTTATATATAAAGTTTTAGCAATCTCAGGATTACTTTTTCCTTGAACAATCAATCGGGTAATCTCAATCTCACGATCGGTTAGAGTAGAAAATATTATCGACTGAGCACTTTCAGGAGGACTAACTTTCTTTATCCTATCGACTACTTTTGAATAAATTTGATTGCTTAACAGAATTTCTCCCTCTACACAGGCTTGGATGCTCTTTAATAAACGTTCGGGAGAATCCTGTTTTAAAATATATCCCCGAGCACCTTCCTTCATAGCTCGGTAAATTGTTTCTTCATCTTCTTCAATTGTCAACATAACCACTTTACAGGCACTGCTTCTTTGCTTGATAGCTTTTAATAATTCAATACCATTTGCACCAGGCATATTTACATCAACTAAAGCAATATCAACATTATCGAAGTCAATCTTTTCTAATGCTTCTTTATAACTATTAGCAATTGAGCTAACCTCATAGGAATTAGTACTTTCTATAAGCCGTTTCAAACCAGCTAAAAATATTGGATGATCATCTATGAGGGCAATTCGTATTTTCATTTCTCTAATCCTTCCCAGACTATACTTGAATCATTTTCTTCATAAGGAATTTTCACCATAATTTTCGTTCCTCTACCCGATTTACTATCAATAATAAATTTCCCCTTTAAAATTCTCACCCTTTCTTGAAGGTTTTGTAAACCAAAATGTTCAGCACCTTTTTCGTCAATAATCTGTGGATCAAAACCTATTCCATTATCTTCTACGGAAAGAATCATTTGGCGTTTACTATTGGTGATATGAATATTAATTAAACTAGCTTGAGCATGCTTTTGGATGTTTGATAAAATTTCTTGCAATATTTTTAAAAACATTTTATATATCCGATAGGGGATTTCTTCCAGCTCCACCTGATAATTTATATGAATTTTATTGCCTGGAACAATAAAAAGACCGATGATTTCATCGATTTTCTCCTTGAATTGGCTTGCCGTGATCGGTTTTCCCTTGAGTTCAGAAAGAATAAAGCGTGACTCCTCAATTCCTAAGGTATTCAACGATTTGATTTTTTTTAATATCTCAATTTCATTCTGGTTTTCTTTCGATACCATATTTTCCAAAAAATGCAAATAAATCTGGGTTGATGCTAATATTTGAGCTAATCCGTCGTGAAGTTCTCTTGCTAAGCGATTACGTTCTTTTTCCTGGGTAAGCTTTTTACTGTTTTTAAAGAGTGTAATATTCTCTAAGGTTGAACTTCCCATATTCTCAATAATGGAAAGAACTAAATAATCAATGATATCAATCTCTTTATTAAGAATTCCTATAAACAAAAAGGGAGGATGATTATCAGAAATTAAAGGAATAAAAAGAAGCTGGGTTTTTGCTTTACCACTAATGAGAGTCACTTTTTTATGATCGATAAGGTCTTGTACTTGTTGACTTATACTATCGAAAGTCCTCCAATTCATTTTTCTTGGCCATTCTTTGGTAAAAACGAAATAAGGCCTTTTTTTTGAAAGCCTAAACACCGAAGCCTTTTTCACGCCAGTTAAGATCTTCACCGCATAATAGGTTTTCTCAAAAACAGCATTAAATGTATCATTGCAACATAAAGATGAAAAGAGTTCAATGATCTCCGAAAGAACAATAATGATCCGTTCTCGATCTTGGCGGAGATTATTCTCTTCTAATAATATCGCAATGTTGGTAGTAAAAGCTTCTAATTGCGGAATAGATTTTTTCTCAAAGGATTTATCCGTTCGATTTAAATTTAAAATTCCAACTACCTGATTGGTGGTTTTTTTGATGGGAAGAGAAATTGAATAGCTCTTTCTCTCTTTACGGCGAGAAAATTGGCTAATGTTGTTGTCATCGATAATGAGAGGTTTTCCGGTTTGAAACACATATCCTGAAACTGTTTTTTTATCCAGATCTACCCGTGATCCGATATACTTATCTAACAAATCTCTACCAGCTGCTATAAACAAGCTTCCATCATTTCTGGCTAACAACAACGAACCGGTTTGAGCATTTGATACCTTAATAGCGGTATCAATGATATTTTCAAGAGTTTTTATTTCATTTTTACTAAATAAATTTTCGACTGAATTCAAGTAGCTCTTCTCCTTTTAAAAAAGATCCTACTTTAATATTGTTCTTTCAAAATACTATAACATAATAAATACTATAATATAAATTTGAATTGACGGCGTTAAAAATGAAGTCTAAAATTTATTATTGAGAACCTCAAGATAGAAAGCTTTGATTTTCACTAATTAATAATAGGGCAATTTACTATCATCATTTTGATGACAATCCTTGAATGAATTATTTCTTGATATTTTTTAAATAAGGAGGATAAAATGAATTTCCGATTAAGAATACTCATCAGAACATTAATTATTACATCGTTATTGGTGCTTGCTTTGGTTTCTTTAAGTGTTGCACAGGATACCCTCCCCGATGTCAATGCCCTTCAACTGCCAGCTCTTGACCAAAATCCACAAAGACCAGTACAAGATACTCCAACTCTTCCAATTCCTGAAGGGAATGAACCAAATCAAACCACAACTGGCCCAGCGAATCCCTTTTTACCCAGTCAAGAACCCGAAGGTCAATTACAACCCCAGCAAGACCAACCCGTCATTCAATGGAAACAACTGGATTTATCTCAGACCTTCGGATTCGATCCAATGATTGCTGGTACAGTCAAATATCCAGCGAATTGGGCAGTAAACGTTGATACTTGGAATAAACGGGTTGTTTTTTCCGAGGATCAAAGTGGTTTTACAGCTTTTACTGCCTTTTTACCGGTTCAAGGTACGCTCCAAGATGCCCAGGCTTATTCTCAACAGATTTCTAGTTGGCTTCATTCTTCCATTCCTGACTTGAAAATCGTCAACCAGGATTATCGAACTGATCCCAGCTCATCTCAAACCGGTATGAATTTAACCAAAGGGAATGTAGTTCTTCAAGGAACTTACCAGGGGAAAGTTTTTGTTTTTCAACTCCAGGCTACTGTCTTGTATATACCTGTTGCCAATTTCTCTTATCTTTCAGCACTCCTTTGCCAGGCTCCTCAGGAGGTTTTTCAAGAGAAATTACAAACCTATTTCAATCCTATGTTCGTTTCTTTTAATAATTTGGCACAATAAAACCTTTTTCGCCTATCCCTTAAATCCAATTTTCAGCAAATTCATTTTATATCAACCTCTCCTTTTGGATAAAGGGAGATTGGAAGGGATTCGATTCGTTACCAATAAATTCAATTCCCTTTCCCCCTTTTGCTAAAGGAGGAAATTGGTTCCTGAGTGTATATTTTTATTCTCATCTGTTGCCAAAAAATTTGTATGAAAGTCCTATCCAGAAAATACCATCAAATGAATGATCTTCCCCCATTGAGTGGGGGGGGGTTAGAGTGCCTGTTCTTTAATTAATGTAACAACATGCCATGGTAGTTTTTCATGTCCATCTGGTGCCGCACAAGTGGACTGAGGGTTTATCCAGCGATATATTCTGAAAAAAGTGAGAGTTGCTGAGGTATCCGGAATTGTTTTCCAGAAAGAAGAATATAAGGTGCAGTTGCCTGGGCACGAATCCCTAAGTTTTGAAGTGAGGATAAGTCACGAAAAGGGGCCTTTTGGCGAAATTGAATAATTCTTTTTGCCGATATTGGACCAATGCCTGGTATTCTGAGTAACTCCTGATAAGAAGCAGTATTAATTTCTAAAGGAAAAACTTCTGGATGATTTAATGCCCATAAAGTTTTTGGATCTATTTCCAAGGGCAGATTTCCATTTTGGTTAAAAATGAGTTCATCAAGAGAAAAGTGATATTTCCGAAAAAGATAATCAGCCTGATATAAGCGGTGTTCTCTCCAAGTCGATTCTGGTTGTTTTTCGGCTAAAGGAGTCTCAATAATCGGATGAAACGCACTATAATAAGCTCTGGTCATAGAAAAGTCATGGTAAAGAGTGCTAACAGTCCTCATTATATCCAGATCTTTTTCTTCACCTCCTCCGATAACCAACTGGGTAGTGAATCCAGCGCGAGGTCTTATCCCCTTTTGAGAAAGCTTTTTCAGATAAAGAAATCTGTTCCATATTCGATTAAAATTCTTTTGAGGAGCAATACTCTTTAAATAATCAGAACCAGGAGCTTCAATGTTGATCGACACTCGAGTAGCCAATCTTATAGCAGTCTCGATATAGTCATCGGTTGACTCAGGAAATATTTTTAGATGAATATATCCTCGAAAATGATATTTCCACCTCAGCAGTTCGGTCACTTTTATCATATCATCCATAGTTTGGAACGGATTTCTATCAACTGCTGAACTTAAAAATAGCCCTTTCACTAAACCTCTATCTTTCATGTTAAGGAATATCCGAACCAATTCTTCCGGCGAAAAACGAACTCGATCTCCCTTTCGTCCTTCACGATTCCCACAATAATAACAGTTATGAATACAGTCGTTGGAAAGGAGGATTTTTAAGAGATTTACTCTTTCTCCGTCGGGGGTCACTGTAGGATAAATCCATCCACCCTGAGGATTTCTTTTTCTCTCAATCTGGTTCGCACAGGCTCCACATAAATCATATTGAGCCGACTCTCCCAGAATTATTACTTTTTGATCGATATCAGTTATTTTTTTAGGAAAGTAAACCATAAAATAATTATAAAACAATTTTACCCATTTTGGAATATTTCATTTATAATTTATGACAGCTGGCATGAAGATTTACAGATTGAAATTTTTATAATTTCTAAAGGATAGACCTTCAGGCCGCTTTCGTAGCATCAGATAAGGATGAAAATCCGAATACGACATGCCATGGCATGTCGCTACATTAATCAGGCACAAAAATTATAAACTTATTGATAAGCATTTATTATAGAGAATGATTCATCATACCTGTTCTCAATCCGTCATTGCGAGGAGCGAAGCGAGGTGGCAATCTCATTTAGCAAAATTTTTTATGTTACTTATTCATCGTCTCAGGGTAATCATTAAAAACTAAAAGGCACCCTCCCCCCGCGAAGCGGCACCCCTCCACGGAGGGGAATTGTTGACTTATTCCCCCATTGAGGGGGGATTCAAGGGGGGTGTGCCTTTATCTTTTTTTGTTTCGTTACTTTTCATTTATTCCTTGATTTACATGATAGACTGTCATGCTGCATCGCATCACTAGATGAGGATGAAAATATAAACTCAGGAACCAATCTCCCCCTTTAGAAAAGGGGGTCAGGGGGATTTGAATTTTTCCTTCTCCATCATTTCGAGGAGCGAAGCGACGTGGCAATCTCATTTACTGAGTCTGTCATTCTGAGGAGTCCGGTGACTTTGACCGGACGACGTAAGCATCCCATCCACCCACTCCGTCATTCAGGCTGTGTCATAATTATTTTGTAAATATTTACCACCACTTATGTTAATATTTTACAGGAATATTGGGAATAGATAACCAAAAAACTGAAGATAAATAGAATGTATCCTCCACTTTCAAGCTCTTCTTGGTGCATGAAAGGGATTGTGACACAGCCTGATTGCGAGGAGCGTCTTATGCGACGTGGCAATCTCATCCTTTTAAAGTTTTTATAAAAAAAAGAATTGAAAAGATGAGATCCTCACGGCTTCAAAAAGCGAAGCCTCAGGATGACGAATGAAAGGCACACCCCCCTAACCCCCCTCAATGGGGGAATTCATTTGATGGTATTCTCAGGGTAGATCGTCATGCTGCATTTGCAGCGCCAGTTGAGGATGAAAAGAGTAGCCCCTGTAAAGGATAATTTATGTTTTTCAAAGAATAATTTGGCAACAAACCATTTATCGAGTAAAATTTATGAAACATAATATGGAATGAATTCCCCCTAATTTCCTCCATGGATAAAAGGTGGTGTCAATTTTGAACTTAGATGCTCTATTCTCTTTAAATTGTGGAATGTATATTATCAGTTCTGGTTATAATGGGAAGTACAATGGAATGATAATCAATGCTTTAGTCCAGGTAACAGCCTTTCCTAATCAGATTATTGCCAGTGTCAACAAAGAGAGCTTGACCTTGGAATACATTAAAAAAAGTGGTCTTTATAATATTTCAGTGTTAGATAAAGATGCTCCCTTGCAGTTAATTGGTCTTTTCGGATTCCAAACCGGAAAGAAAATTGATAAATTCTCAAAAAGCCAATTTATCTTAGGGAAAAATAAAATCCCCATTGTTACCGACCACACTGTTTCTTATGTCGAAACCAAAGTGGTTTCTAAGTTGGATGCTGGAACCCATGTTCTTTTTTTAAGCGAAGTGCTTGAATCGGAATTTTTAACCAAAGAAGAACCAATGACCTATAATTATTATCGCGATGTCAAAGGCGGGAAGGTCCCTCGTACCGCTGCTACCTTTCATCCGGAAGAAGCCGACAAGGCGGAAATTGAACGACATCGTTGTACAGTTTGTGGTTATATTTATGACTCCCGTTACGGAGATCCTGATTCTGGAATCGATTGTGGGGTTTTGTTTAAGGATTTACCCGAGGACTGGGTTTGTCCTATTTGTGGCGCGGGTAAAGATAAATTTGTCAAAATATAATACCGGTCAAAAAACAATAAAACAAGTTTATTATTAAGGAAAAACTTACCACTTGTCTTTAAGAAATCCGCTAAGAATGAATACTCAATTTATTAATCTATTCGGAGGTGTACAGGAACTATGATTAACTTTGAATTTCACAATCCAACCAAAGTCTTTTTCGGAAAAGGAGAAACCGACCGGATTGGCAAAGAAATCAAGAAATACGGAAAAAAAGTCCTCTTGACCTATGGAGGGAAAAGCATCAAACAAAATGGACTTTATGATCGAGTCATGAAACGACTTCAAGAAAACGATCTACAAGTATTTGAGCTTGGTGGAATTCAACCCAATCCTCGCATAACCAGCGTTCGTCAGGGTGTTGAAATTTGCAAAAAAGAAAAAATCGATATAATTTTAGCCGTTGGAGGAGGAAGTGTCCTCGACGCTTCGAAGATTATGGGAATTGGTGTATATTACGATGGTGATCCCTGGGATTTTATGATTAAAAAAGTGAAGTCGGAACGAATGCACCCTTTGGCAACCATTATAACTCTGGCGGCAACTGGTTCTGAAATGAATCATAACGCAGTTATTACCAACGACGAGACTGAGGAAAAGTTGGGCCTTGAGGATCCTTCCACTTTTCCAACCTTCTCCATACTCGACCCGGAAAACACCATGACCGTCCCCCGTGATCAAACCGTTAACGGAATTGCCGATATTCTCGCTCATGTTTTCGAACAATACTTCAACCCTACCAAAGAAGCTCCACTTCAGGATCGAATGGCAGAAAGCATCATTCAAACCGTCGTTGAAACCACACCTCTCCTCCTAAAAAATCTCCATGATTATGATGCTCGGGCAACCATCATGTGGTGCGGGACTATGGCTCTTAATCACTTGATCGGATCCGGTGTTGATGGTGACTGGTCGACTCATGGAATTCAACATGAATTGAGTGCCATATATGATATTCCTCACGGTGCTGGTTTGGCTATTATTTTTCCTCAATGGATGAAATACGTTCTTGACCTTATTCCAGAGAAATTTGCTCAATTTGGTGAACGGGTGTGGAATATTCCTCGTAATGGAAAATCCGATAGTGAGCTCGGTTTAGCGGCTATCGAACGAACCAAAAACTGGTTCCAGGGAATTGGCGCCCCAGTATCGCTCAAAGAAGTCGGAATTGGAAGTGACCGGTTGGAAGAAATGGCTGCCAAAGCAGTAAGCAGAGGACCATTAGGAAGTGTTAAAAAACTGAATAAAGAAGATGTGTTAGCTATTTATAAAATGAGTCTATGAGCTCATAAAAAAATACCCTCGGAGGATTTTTCCGAGGGTATTTTTGGTTGTTTTCTTTTTTTATTCCTGTTATAATTGCCTTCGTGACGTGGGCGAATAGCTCAGCGGCGGAGCACTTGCCTTACACGCAAGGGGTCGCAGGTTCAAATCCTGCTTCGCCCACCATGTTTTTCTCATGCAGAATTTATCGATTTCGAATCTTTTCCAAATTGCTTACTACAACTGCAACGACGATAATAACCCCAACGGCAAGAGTCTGAAAGTAGGATGAAACATTTAAAATATTTAAACCATTCTGGACAATCCCCAGTAATATCACACCAAGAAATGTTCCAGCAATGGTTCCTCGTCCTCCTTCAAAGGTTACTCCTCCAATGATAGCAGCAGCTAACGCTCTTAATTCATACCCTTCGCCTGCATTCGCTAAAACATTTCCTAAGCGGGAAACTAAAACTAAAGATGCCAAGCCAATAATTGCCCCACTGAGGGTATAGTTCATAATCTTCAAACGATCAACGTTGATACCGGAAAGGTAAGCTAACTGTTCATTGCCTCCCATCGCAACCAGACGCCGACCATATTTGGTGTAGGTTAGTAAAAAATGGGTGGCAAAAACCATTACAATGACAATAATCATCGGCATGGGAACTCCTAAAATCCGGCCTCGTCCTAAAAATTGAAAATTCCCCTTCATTGAAAGAAATAGACCTTGGGATATTACTAAAGCCAAGCCATAATATACATAATTCATTCCCAAAGTAACGATGAGAGGAACACATTTACTTTTACTGACAATCACACCGTTAATAAAGCCACAGATGACCGGAATCCCAAAACCAATGAGTATTGCCAAACCGACATTCGATCCTCTCATGATCAATGTACAAATGACGACACTGGAAAGACCGATCATCGAGCCAATCGACAAATCAATCCCACCTGAAATGAGCAAAAGAGCCATGGCCATAGTCGCAATGCCAAGGACGGTAATTTGCTGAAAGACCGCTAATAAGTTCCCCCAAGTCAAAAAACGGGGGTTCATTGATCCAAAAATCACCGAAAGTAAAATTATTACAATCAATAAAAAAAACGATTGATTCTTGAACAAAGCAGGCAAGTTTGTGGATTTTGCAGTTAATTGACCATCACTTTTCGGCTTGTCCATCTTCAGTCACCCCAAAAGCATAAGATATAATATTTTCTTCTGTTATTTCCTGGTCGTTTAACTCAGTGATGATCCTTCCGTTTTTAACCACCAAAACCCGATCGCTCAAAGCAATAAGTTCTGGCAATTCGGAAGAAACCATAATAATCGATTTTCCCTCCTTGGCAAGCTCGGTTATTAACTTATAAATTTCATTTTTCGAATTGACATCAATTCCAATAGTCGGCTCATCGAAAATCAGGATGTCAACGTTTTTAAATAGCCAGCGAGCCAGAACTACTTTTTGTTGATTTCCACCACTCAAAAATCGAACTTCCTGATGAGGTGACGGAGTTTTAATGTCTAAGTCAAGAATAAAATGCTCCACATCTATTTTTTCTTTGTTTAAATTAAGGATTCCTCCAGGATATTGGTCTAATCCAGCAATGGTAGTATTTTTGATAACGCTTAAGTTGAGCGCCAAACCGGTTTTATGTCGATCCTCGGTAATTAAACCAATTCCTGCCTGAATAGAATCTTGAGGGGAACGAATGTTGACCGGCTTTCCACGAAGAAACACTTCTCCACCGACCTTCCGATCCATTCCAAAGAGAGCTCGAAATAACTCAGTACGTCCGGAGCCAACCAAACCGGCAATACCTAATATTTCACTTCTTCTGAGATTAAAGTCAATGGTTGGGGAGTGGCGATGGAGTTGCAAATTTTTTACTTCAAGTACCACATCACCGATGGAATTCTTATCCTTTTTATAAAAAGTTTCCACTGAACGACCAACCATTTCACGGGTGAGGAGGTTCAAATCAAAATTCTTATCAGGATTATCATGAGTGATGACTATCTGACCATCTTTAAAAACTGTAATTCGGTCAGCAACTTCTGAAATCTCTTCTAATCGATGGGAAATATATATGACACTGATACCCCGCTGGCTGATATCTTTCACCAAATCCAATACCACTTTTACATCATTCACATTAAACATAGCAGTTGGTTCATCCAATATTAATACCCGAGGCTCATAGGCAAGCGATTTCACAATTTTCACAAATTGTTGCTCAGTAGGACTCAGCTTTTCAACAGGAGCTTCCGGATCCAGATGAATCTTCAAGGAATCAATGATTTTTTGAGTTGCTTGAACTGTATCTTGGTAACGAATCAAACCAAAGCGACTGGCCTTTTCTCTCCCAACAAAGACATTTTCCGCAACGGTCATTTGCGGTACTACGATGTTCTCCTGGTAGATAACCTGAATCCCCAAAGTTTGAGAAAGATATGGAGTGAGATATTTATAAGATTTACCATGAACTATTAATTCTCCACTATCAGGCCGATAACTTCCAGTAAGAATTTTAATAAAGGTTGACTTTCCGGCACCGTTTTCTCCAACAATGCAGTGGATCTCACCTTGACGGAGATCAAAAGATACGTCAGAAAGGGCATTTACTCCTGGAAATGTTTTGTAAATATGAAGGGCTTGAATAATATTATTCTTTCTATTTTCTGGTCCTACCATGAATCGTTTTCCTTTTTCAAGTTGTCTCCAATTAAAAAGATGTCCTTCCTCATCTGAGGAAGGACATCACAAAAACTTCAATAGAACTATTCAATGCC
The DNA here is from genome assembly GCF_015775515.1 of Atribacter laminatus. Lineage (NCBI taxonomy): Bacteria > Pseudomonadati > Atribacterota > Atribacteria > Atribacterales > Atribacteraceae > Atribacter > Atribacter laminatus. Next base: position 1,575,337 of record NZ_CP065383.1, on the reverse strand, counting down.
ACCAATATAACCTAAAGCCCGTTCGTAGTTTTCATCGGTTATTTCCCAAGATATCGCTTCATCTAAATTATCCTTGTAGATTGGAATAATTGGAAGGGGGATGAATTTTTCTGGTTGCTTTCCTTTGGTTATAAATTCATAGAGACTCTTAAAAGTAATCAAGCCTTGCAACGAGACTGGTGCACTCATGGTTGCATCTAGCTCACCTTTCTCAACCATTTCCAGACCATGGGGTCCTCCTCCGGTAGCAACGACTTTGACTTTGCCAAATAAACCGGCATCTTTTAAAGCATTGATAACACCAGTTGCCATTTGTTCGTTATTGGCAAAAATAACGTCGAACTCAAGACCGGATTGTATAGCATTTTGAGTAACATTCATTGCTTGCTCAGCGCCCCAATCGGTTGGCTGGGTTGAAACCAGTTCAACCTTACCAAACTCATCGAGTGCCTTATGAAGCCCTTGTTCATAGAGCTCAGTAATCCCCATGCCTGGTGCCCCCATTACGTAGAACAATTTACTTCCTGGATAAGCTTCATTGATATATTTCCCTGCCGCATATCCAATATCATCGTATTGGCAGGCTACACAGGAAATGTATTCGGGGGTATTTTCGGCAGGAAGTGAGTTTTCAAAGGTAATTGGTATCCCGGCGGCGTTTGCCATTTCGGCCATAGTAACATCCAATTCAGGAGTCATGGTGAAAACCGATATTCCATCAACCTCTTTAGTTATGAGGTCTTCCATTGAAGAAACAGCTTTTTCTAGATTTCCTTCTGGATCAAGAACAATGGTCTCAACACCTTTTTGCTTTGCTGCGTATTCAAAAGCCAAAATTGAATAATTATTCCAAATGTCTTTCCTACTAAAAGCAATATAACCGAAAGTCAGCTTTTCATTTTCTTCAGCAAAAGCAATACCAAGAACAAGAAGTGAGAAGAGTGCGACTAATAAAACCACACCCAGCCCCTTAATAACAGATTTTTTCATGATATCTTACCTCCTTATAATAATATTGATATCAAATAATATTATACCTTTAATCGCTTTATCTTGTCTAAAAATCTCCAACCGTCAGTCAGATTAGAGCATCTCAGCGCCTACAATTAATTTAACAATCTCGTCGGGAGTGGTTTGATTTTTTATTCTTTCACCAACCTTGACCCCTCCTCGCAAAACGACAATACGATCGGCAACATTAAATACGTGACGCATATTGTGGCTAATAACAATTACCGAACATTCTTTTTCCTTTAGTTTCAGTACCAAATCTAATACTTTTCTTGATTCCTTAACACCCAAAGCAGCAGTCGGCTCATCCATGATAATAATTTTTCCACCCCAGGGCATGATCCGACCAATTGCCAATGATTGACGTTGTCCGCCGGATAAATACCTAACCATCGTATTGAGAGATGGAAGTTTTATGCCTAACGAATTTAAGGTATTTACAGTTTCATCAACCATTCTTTTTCTATCGATGAAAATACCCATTTTCCCAAGAGTTGGCTCTCTCCCTAAAAAAAAATTTGACGGAACATCACGAGTTTCTATCAATGCCAGTTCCTGGTAAACCGTTTCAATCCCTAATTCCCGAGCTTGAATTGGAGAGGCTATTTCGACCGGTTTCCCTTGCATATAAATTTCTCCAGCGGTTGGAGCATGTACTCCAGCAATAATTTTTATTAAGGTTGATTTTCCTGCTCCATTATCACCAACAATGGCAACGATCTCTTCTGGAAAAACGTCAAAATCGACATTTTCAAGAGCATGAATCCCACCAAAGTATTTGCAAATTCCTTTCAACTCAAGAATTGGTTGAGCATTTTGAATTGGAGTAAAATCCTTCTGCTTTTCTTCATTCATCTCATTGTCCCCCTCAGATTCGTCTTTTTCGATACTGGTCGATCATTACCGCGCCTATAATTACCGCACCGATAGCTGAGGATTGCCAATAAGCGGGAAAACCCACCAATACTAATGCGTTACGAAGAATTTGCATAATGGCTGCTCCCACTAACGCTCCCCATACATTTCCCTCTCCACCATTAAGACTAATGCCGCCAATAACTGCTGCAGCAATGATATCTAACTCATATCCTTGAGCAGCCGTTGGTGCTGCTACCCCCAGACGGGAAGTCATAAGAACCCCACCAACTGCAGCAAATAAACCGGATAATGAATAGATAACGTATTTTACCCGCTTCGCATCGATACCGGCCAGCGATGCTGCATATTCATTTCCTCCCACCGCATAAATGTGATATCCAACCTTGGTTTTGCTTAAATAGATATATGAAATAATGGCAAAGAAAATCATGATTAGTGCGGGAAGGGGAACTTTCCAAATATAAAAAGCTAAATCAGTTTGGCCCAAAAAAAGAAATCCTCGAGGTAGATCTCTGATTGGCCAACCACTGGTTAATCCATAACAAAACCCCCGCAGAATGCTTAACATGCCTAACGTTGCAATGAAGGGTGGAAGTTTTGCACGGCTTACTAAAATTCCGTTTATGAAACCAATAAATACTCCGAATCCTAAACCAATAAGGATAGAAACCAAAACTCCTAAACCATAGGAAAGCATCATAGCAGTCATAATACCGGCAAAAGCCATAGTTGAGCCTGAAGAGAGATCGATCCCGCCCCCAATAATAACCATCGATTGGCCAAAAGAAGCAATTGCAATCCAAGAAAATGCTCTCAGAACATTGAAAATATTATTGGCAGTTAAAAAAGTTCGGGTAAACAAACCTAGTAAAAAAATCATTAAAAATAGAATAAGAACAATTGTGGTCAGTTGATTGTTTAAAAGCTTGCTACCGATTCCCGGTTGCGGAGATGCAGTAGTTTCCGCATCAGATTCGGTTTTTGGTGTTGGCATTATACACTCCCCTCTGTTTAGGAGAAGAACCTCACACTCAAAAAGCGCGAGGTTCTTCTTTCCCATTTTCCCTCTTGTACTCTAATTTTCAATTTGGAGAAATTGATTTCTATGAAGTAGCCTTCTTTTCTCGGGCTTCATTCATTTCGCTAATTAGAAGGCTGGCGGAAGAGGTTTTGTAAAGTCTTGGGTTTCCCAAGCTTCAATCATTGCATCGACATTCTTGATGGTTACAATATCCATACCGGAGTCAGTCCAGCTCTCGTACCTTTTATTATTTACAATATAATCGTAGAGCATTTGAATTGTATCATACCCCCAACCCCAATACTTTTGGCCAACCAGACCGGAAAGATAGCCATCTTTTAAAAGTTCTAATTCAACTGGCAATGTATCAAATGCAATCGTCTTTAAAGTACCGGCTTTGGCTGCGGCTTCCCATAGAGGCATAGAGCCTCTCTCAGCAAATAACGGCCATAGACCCACAAAAAACCACCCATTCAAATCAGGATTAGCTTGCATAACTTCCTCAACTACCTGAACTCCTTTATTGATATCATCATCACAGGCAACCGTGGTTACGATCTCAATATCCGGGTAGTCTTTTACCCCATCTTTAAAACCACGGATTCTTTCCTCTAAATTGAAAGCTCCTGGTACTCCGGTAAGCAATGCAACTTTTCCTGCCGTTCCCATAGCCTTTACCAACAGATCAGCCGCTGCCTTTCCACCATCATAGTTACTAACCCCTAAATAGGTAAAGCGTTGGCTTTCAGGGGAATCTGAATCCCAGGTCATAACTGGAATACCGGCTTCGATAGCTTTATCAATTACATCTTCGAGGGCAGTCGGGTCGTTGCAAGATACACCAATACCATCTACTCCTTTAGAGATAACATCCTCAACCACCCGAACTTGTTCGGCAGCATCGGAATTAACCGAGGCTACATACAACACTTCCACTGTATCTTCGGTTTCTTCAGTCAATTCTTTAGCTCTTTGCAAGGCACCACTTCGGCCTAGTTCAAACACTGGATTATTTAGAGCTTTTGGGATCCAAGCAAATACATATTTGTTTGCAGCGATACTGATAGCTGGGAAAAGCAGGGAAAGTGCGAAAACCAATATCACACACCATAAAACATATTTCTTCATTTTCATTGATCCTCCCACTCCTTTTTAAAAAATTGAATCTAAATAACTAATAATGATATTTATTTTTTTGTTATCATCTCCTTTCCATTATTTATTCCATACTAAGATATAGTATTACTCTTTCAACAAATATTTGTCAAGGTATGAAGTAGTGATAGGTGAATAGTTATCATTAATTATAAACGATATCTAACTTGATTCATAAAACCGCGAGCTTGATAAATCAAGACCCTACAAAAGAATTAAAAAATGATGGAGCGCAATTTATTGCACCCGATTAATGTAGCGACATGCCAGGGCATGTCGAATCTTGGGCTTTTCACCCTCATCCTCACCTTCTCCCATTAAGGGAGAAGGAACTCTGATTCGTCATTGTGAGGAACGAAGTGATGTGGCAATCTCATGAGTTCAATCTTTTTCATTCCTCTCTTTTTAGATAAAGGGAGATTAAGAGGGATTCGATTCTCTTAGAATTTTTTCAAATCTCGCCTTATTAAAGGTGGAGTGTAAAAGACGTTGAGGAGATATCGAAAATATTTAGCCCACAATATTTTCAAAACTGGAAATATATTTTGGTAGAATAGAGTTATAATTTTTTAAATTGTAAGGGAGGTAGATTTATGGATAAGTATGTTTGCACAGTTTGCGGATACGTATATGATCCTGAATTAGGCGATCCTGATGCTGGAGTAAAACCTGGTACATCTTTCGATGATATTCCTGAGGATTGGGTATGTCCAGTATGTGGTGCTTCAAAAGACCTCTTCGAAAAACAATAATCTGAGTTCAAGACCTTTTAGAACCTATCTTCTCTGAACTAATTTTTTAGGTTAAAAATAATACCGTTTCTAAATAAAGGGATTTTTCCTCAAGAAAAATCCCTTTATTTAATTTTTTTCATACTTCTCGAGTATAAACCTTCTCAACTCTTTTTATCGCATAAAAAAGTAAAAGTGAGATGATAACGGCACTTCCTGCTTGTATTAAGTTTCCAGGTATTTCAACCAAAGCTGCCCCCAAACCATAGAGACGGGTTTCAACTAAAAAATAACCAAAAACCATTTCTAGAACCGCAAGAATAAGAATAGGAATTCTTTTTCCAGCGCTCATCTCTTTTGAAGCAAAAAGACCAACGATCAGCCCTTCTATTCCTTTAATGATAAGAGTAAACGGCGCCCAGTGAGCATAACCAGTAAGAATATCAGCTAAAGCTGAACCTAACCCGCCACCAATCATCCCCACCTTGGCACCAAAAAGCATAGCAAAAACCAAAATAACCGCATCACCAAGATTAATATACCCCTTGGTTTGCGGTATCGGTACCTGTACTACCATGGTAACAACTGTGACCACTGCAACCGACAACCCGGTATAGGCGATTAGTCTTGTTATTTTCATTTCATCTCCACCTTAGGAATATCTTCATTCATATTCTATTCCTCGGAGAGTTCCATTTCAAGGTACAATAATCCTTTATTAGCTGCTCAGCTCTTAATAGCACCAAAAGTAAGACCACGAACCAGATATTTTTGAACTATTAAAGCGAAGATAAGAACTGGTATAGTAGCAACTATTCCCACTGCCGCCATTTCTCCCCAGATTACACCAAGAACTGAAAGGAAAAAAGTTACCGTCGTTGGTATAGTCCGAGCATTAAAACTGGTTAGAAAAAAGGCCAGAGAAAATTCGTTCCAGGATTGGATGACACAAAAAATTGAAGTAGCAGCAATCCCCGGAGCAATGAGCGGGAAAATGATTCGTCGTATGGCCTGGAATCTTGAACAGCCATCCACCCAAGCTGCTTCTTCGAGTTCACGAGGAATATCCTCAATAAAGCCTCTCATCATCCAAATAGTAAAAGGAATATTAAAGCTCAGATACACGATAATGAGAAGGAGGTGGGTATCAAGAAGCCCTACAAAACGCCCTAGAAGGAAAAAGGGTATAACCACTGCCATAGGTGGTAACATCCGGAGCGAAAGAATCCAATAGGCAATATCTTCTTTTCTATTGAACTGAAAACGTGCTAGTCCATAGGCAGCAAAAGTGCCTAATACAACAGAAATCAAGGTGGTAAACAATACTACAATGATACTATTGTTGATATACATAAACATATCTCTTTTTTGAAATATCGCTCGATAATTTTCGAGAGTTGGTTGGAAAAACCAAACTGAAGGATCAATGGTCTGAACCCGAGTTTTTATTGAAGTCATAAACATCCAGATAAAAGGAAAAACACAGACAATAACCACCAAAGCAATTAGAATATCTAAGATGATGTTTTTGACTCTTCTTTGTCGGGTATAATTAAAAAATGTGGTCATTTAAAATTCCCCCCTGGTCCCTCTTCTCATTATCCGTAGCAATATGTTCGTCAATATTGTAATAATAACCAGTAAAACCATAGCATTCGCCGATGCTCGTCCAATCCAATTGGTATGTCGGAAACCGAGTCGGTAGATATGCATACTCATTAACTCAGTAGCATTTCCCGGTCCTCCTTGAGTCAAACCGTATACAATATCAAATATTTTTAAAGAATCAATGGAACGAAGCAAAATGGCAATAAGAATCATCGGCTTTAAAAGAGGAAGGGTAAGGTAATAAAATATTTGCAGGGGTGAGGCGCCATCAACGACAACCGCTTCGTAGGGTTCCTGAGGAAGAGATTGTAAACCAGCATAAAGAATAAGTGCAACAAAAGGAGTCCATTCCCAAATATCAACCATCATAACCGACCAGAGAGCGTTTTCATACCCTAACCAGTTGATTTTTGTAATAGAAAATAAAGAAAGAATATAATTAAGAACTCCATATTCGGTATTGAGCATTAATTTCCAGATGAGCGAAATGATAGTCGGGGTGATCACCATGGGTATGATTAAAAAAGACATCCATAATCTTTTCCCGCGAATACGTCGATTAAAAAGCAAAGCAATAGCTAAACCCAATACGAATTCAATGACAACGGTAAAAACCATAAACCAGAGACTAATTTTCATCGAATGCCAAAAATCTTTGTCTTCAAAAGCCAGATATTGAAAATTTCTGACACCTATTAATTTGTGTTGTTCCCATCCCATTGTCAAATCATAATTGGTGAAACCCATATACCAGAGAAAAATTGTGGGAAAAATTACAATCGCCACTAAAGTAAGCAGTGACGGCAGTAAATACCAATAGTGTTCTTCCCTTTTGTTCTTCATCGATAATTCTCCCGATGGGGGGGGAGGGTTTTCACCCTCCCCGAGAGTCATTCCTATTCAGCCATGATATTTTCGCATTCAGCTTGGGCTTTATCCATAGCATCTTTGGCAGACATCTGTCCAGCTAACACATCGGAACCATAGGATCCAGCAATTTCCAAGACTTTCATTAGTTTTGGGTGCGGAGGCAACCACATCATACCATCTTTAACTAAATTGGCGGCACGACCTAAGGATTCTAATTGAATCGGGAAGGTCCAGTTGGCGGCAACTAGTTCTTCATCAGTATAAACCGATTCTCGCACTGGGGTACCACCAAGTTTGACATAGTCTTTCGCTTTATATTTGCTGGTCATCCACACGATGAACGCCCAAGCGGCTTCCTGTCTTTTTTCATCGACATCGCTGGAAATACCAACGTTCCACCCGGCTAAAACTCCATATGCTCCAGCTGGCCCGCTAGGAGGTGGCACAAAACTGACTTTATCAGTAATGGCCGATTTGGTTGGATCAATAACCCAGGGAGTAAGAGCGGTTGAGTCAAACCACATGGCCGCTCGGCCAGAAGTAAATACTGAAACCGCTTCTTCATGAGTATAAACGGCAATATCCGGAGGTCCTTGATTTAATAGATCCACATAGTATTCAAGTGAGGCTACTGTTTTTGGATCATTCAAAAGAACATCCCAGGTTTTTTGATCGAGTACCTGGCCACCCAGTTGATACATTACCGTCAACCAACCGGAAGCAAAATGGATTCCTCTTTGGGCACGCATTCCTATTCCATAAAGGTTTTCTTCTTTTCCTTTGAAAAATTTGGCCATTGCTAACAATTCATCCATGGTTTCAGGAGGCTTCTGGCCGTATTTTTCGAAAAGATCAGTCCGATAGCCAACATAACGAGTCTCACCAGCGACTGGAATTCCACTGATGACTCCATTGAAAGTTCCTATGCCATCCCGGTAGGCCGGTAGAATATCAGCATATTCATACCAATCAGGAGTAATTTCTTTGTTTTCGAGGAGCGGCTGAAGATCAAGTGCTACTCCGCTTGGCGCGTACTCAGCCATATTGAAAGCATCGATGAGTATAACGTCATAGACACCGGTTTTGGCTTCGTGTTCTAAAAGCAGTTTCTGGCGGAGCAAGCCTTCCTCAATGATATCCCATCGAACCTTAATCCCAGTCAATTCCGTGAACTCGTCAACCATTGCTTGCATGGCATCGGTGGTTGGGTGTGAGGTAAAAGCACAGGTAATGGTTGTGCCATCAAATTTTTCTTTAACCATATTCGACCAGGTAGCTACCTCGGCCGGGACTTCTGCCCAAACAACACTTGCTAATGAAAAAAACAGCAATATCACGAATGGAATAATAAACTTACGCATCTCATTTTTCCCCCTTTTTATTATTATCTGATTAAAAAATCTGTGACTCATGAAAAGCTAAGCTATCACCTCCCTTTTTTCTTTTTATCTTTTCTCTTACCACAAAGTATATCCTCCATCAACAACGACAATTGATCCAGTCATAAAGTTGGAAGCTTCCGACGCTAAATATATAACGGTTCCCTTGAGTTCATTGGGATTCCCAATTCGCTTTAAAGGGACCATATCCACTACCTGGTTATAAAAATCCTGGTTAGCTTCAAAAAATTTGATATTCGGTTCAGTCAGGAAATATCCAGGGGCAATGGCATTGACGTTAATGTTATAAGGAGCCCACTCGACAGCCAAAGCCCTGGTTAAGGCTGCAATTGCCGATTTTGAAACTTCATAGGATCCGCCATGTACACCTTTGTTGATTATTGACCCTGAAATTGAAGCCAAGTTGATTATCTTCCCGGCCCTTTGTTTTATCATTTCCTTCCCAACCGCCCTGGAACAAATAAACATACCGGTGAGGTTAGTATCAATAACAAAATTCCATTGGTCTAAACTGGTTTCTTCGGGGGGAAGATTAATTCGACCGGTTGCTGCATTGTTAACTAATATATCGATCTTTCCGAACTGATCAATTATTTTATTCACAACTTTTTCAACTTCAATTTCTTTGGTTATATCTGCTGCATACCAAGTACATTGTGGATTAATCTGAGCAATTTCCTTGCCAGTTTTCTCCAGTTCCGATTGATTTCTCGCCAGTAAAATTGGCGTTGCCCCGGCTTCAGCTAAAGCGGTAGCAAATGCCTTCCCTAAACCCTTACTTGCTCCAGTTATCAAAGCTACCTTTCCACTTAAATCAAATATTTTTATGGCATTATCAAGCATTCGAATCCCTCCTGACTTATTACTAAGAATTATAGGTGACTTCAACCGGCATTCGGGTTTTTGCTGATTCCATAATAGCGAGAATAACCTTGCTCACCCGGTATCCATCTTCAAAGTCAACAACAAATTTCTCACTGGTCCTTAATCTATGAATAAAATCCCGAATACTTTCATGAGCAAAACCACTCGGCTTGCCATGTATGGTGGGCATTACCAGGATATCGGGATGATCACTCTTTTCGGGAAGATAGCGTTCAATGGCTTGGTTATTGGTCAGATCCATATTAAACATCCCCTTACTCCCCAAAATGTTCAGCTTTATATCATTCCAGTTGGGATGAGAATTTGGGATAATCCAGTTGTTTTCAATGCTGGCAATAATTCCATCTTCCATTTCCAAAACACTTTGATAAATATCGGGAACATTCACACCAAGCTTCACTAAGACTTCAGCCCGGGAAACCGAATATACTCTTTTGACCTCTTTGCCGGAAAGAAATCGAAGGGTATCAACCGTATGGCTTCCTAAAAACCAAAGGATGGATGATTCTTCAGCCCAGGATAACATCTGGGTGGGAACATAAATGGTATCATTCAAACGGTAGTACATGGAAATAATCTCACCGATGGTTCCCTGGTCAATATTCTTTTTGGCAACGACTAAAGGTGGATTCCAACGAGCGTGGAAATCAACCATGACTCGCACTCCTGATTTTTCATAAGCGGTTTTCATAAATTTTAAATCCTCATGATTGGTTGCCAGCGGTTTTTCCAAGAGAATATGCTTACCTGCTTGACAGGCAGCAACAAAAGGTTCTCGGTGGGCAAAATCGGGTGTTGCTATCCCAACAGCTTGTATTTCAGGGTCTTTTAACATTTTTTCTGGATCTGTATACCAACGCCGAGCATGATACTTTTCCGCTAGGATTTTCGCTTTTTCTTCAACTTTGTCACATACTGCAATCAGTTCTGAAAATGGCTCAGTTGAATAAATCCAAGCGTGAGAATTGCCCCAGATTCCGGCACCGATGACGCCAAAACCAATTTTTTCCATCATCAACCCTCCATCAACGAATTATCTCTAAACTAAATAAATTTTCCATCACCAGAGAAGCACCCCAGAGCGCTTCAGCTTCTTGGTGAAAACGACTCATTTCTAACTGAATATTGCGCGCTAAAGGTTCCAGAGCTTTTTCTTGGACTTTTTGTTGGACTGAACGTAACATTTCCTCCGGCTCGATCCGGGTAAGCCCTCCGGCAAAAATAATCTTCTCGGGTGCTAAAACATTAGTAAGGATGGCAGTTATCTCGCCTAAAGTAGAATAGGCTTCCAAGGTCATTTCCCTTGTCGAAGGTTTCTTAATTTTATCTCGCAGTATACGAGTTGCATCGTCCTCTCCGGTATATTTTCTTCCCATTTTTTTCATTAAAGCGGGAAGTGAAACCATTGATTCAATACAACCGGTTTTTCCACAAAAACAAGGATTTCCATTTTGGATCAAAGGAATATGACCTATTTCACCAACGCCATCTAAAAAACCCCGATATATTTTCCCTTCAATGACAATTCCTGCTCCAATGGCTTCTCCGCAGTTGATACAGATAAGATTTCGAGAGTTTTTTCCGCTTCCGAACCACATTTCCCCCAAGGTGGCTGCAGTGGTTCGGTTATCAACTAAAATAGGGAATTTTTGATTTACACTCGCTGCCAACATCGAACCGATTGGTATCCCTTTCCACCCAAAATGAGCTGAGTATTCAATAACTCCCGAACGATGGTTAACAATACCCGGAGCACCCAAGCCTATACCTAAACAGGTCGTTTCTGGAAACCTCGAAAGAGCTTCATTCACAAACCAGGCAACCTCATCCACAGCGGCTCGGGGTGGTTCTTTGGTTAATAAGGTGAAGGATTCTCGGTTAAGGATGGTACCCTTGAGGTCAACAATAGCAACTTCAACGTCCCCAAAATCTTTAAGTAAAACGCTGAGGACCACTGGTCCCTGGGGATTCACCGTGAGAAGCTCGGGTTTCCTCCCCAAAGGAGCATCTTCTTGACCATTTTCAACAATTAAACCTTGGTCAATTAAATCACGAATAATACCCGATACCGTCGATTTACTAAACCCAAAATTGGACCGTATCTGGGTTCGTGATACCTGTTCTTTTTCCCAGATATAACGGAAAACCATTTTCTTGTGGATATCATTAACTCGAGAACTGGTTAGAGTTGTCATCATCATTGTACCATTTGTTCGATTCGAGAACGAACTATTAACATTGTAAACAATAAATAGAATCAATGTCAACGGAAATGCATGCTATAATTGGTAAAATAATATTGGGGAGGATGAGCATGAATTTTCCATCACCAATTCAGTCCCTTCTGAATTCTCTTTCTCTTGAAGAAAAAGTTGGACAGCTATTTCTTCTAGCTTTTGCAGGGCACAACCTTAACCCGATTACACCACTTATTGTAGAATACGGTATTGGTGGCTGCTATTTAAGCCAGGAGAACGCCTCCAATCCTGAAGAAGCAAAAGAATTGACGCTTTCACTCCAGAAATTTACCCAGCGAACATCCCATCAAATTCCTCTTATTTTAGGCGTAGATCATGAGGGAACCTGGGGAGTGCTGGTTCCGTATAGTACAACCGGGCCGGGAAATTTAGCCTTGGGTGCAACCGGAAAACCAGAACTAACACAAAAAATATACGATATTTTTGGAAAAGAAATGCTCTCGGTTGGCTTCAATGCTATTTTTGCTCCCTGTGCTGATTGTAATTCCAATCCTCATAATGCCATTATCGGTATGCGATCCTTTGGTGAATTTCCCAATAGAGTCGCTGACCAGGTTGTAGCCGCCGTCAAAGGAGCAAATACCAGTGGCATAATATCAACCTTGAAGCATTTTCCCGGTCATGGAGATGCTTCCATAGACAGCCATCGCAATCTCCCAACTGTGAATAAAAACCTCAATCAATTAGAACAAGGTGACCTTTATCCTTTTCAACAAGGTATTGACGCTGGTGTCAATATGGTCATGACCTCCCATATCCTTTTCCCTCAAATCGATTCTATCAATCCTGCGACTATGTCCCCCTTAATTATGAACCATCTCCTTCGGGAAAAAATGGGCTTTAAAGGAGTGGTGCTCACTGACAGCATGAATATGGGAGCTATAAAGAAAAATTACCCTTCTGATGAAGCCGCCATCAAGGCCATTCAAGCCGGTGTTGATATGATTATGTTAGCTGAAGAACACTACGATCATGATTCCTCGATATATATTAAACAGCATATGAAGCTTATCCAAAGCGTCATTCAAGCGGTAAAAAAAGGAAGAATAACTCAGGAAAGATTAGACCAAGCTTCGGGAAGAATTCTAACTCTCAAATTTAATAAAGGGATTTTCTCTGCTCCGTCGATGATAGCCGATTTAAAACCACAGTTTGGCTTGAGTGATCATGCATCAGTAGCCCTTGATGCGGCGTCTTCAGCAATTACAATTTTACGGGATCGTTCGCAATTATGGCCAATAAATTTAAATCAGCCGCTTACTGTCATTAATTGTGTCCCACGCGATGCCTATGCTATTCTCTCTCACACCAGAGGCATTGGTCCAAACCAATCGGAACCGGCATTTGACATCTTTGAAAAAGAACTGGTTCGTTTAGGTGTTGACATTAAAATCTATCATTATGAAGACTTAAGGGATGAAGCTATCCCCGAAACAATATTATCAGCTCATTCTTTCATTGCAGTGACCGAGGATTATCCACTTCCTGGTGCGGATTTTGAAACCAACCTCCAAAAACAGTTAGTAAATAAACTATCAACATCTGTCGGCGATCGAATGATCGTTCTTGCTTTTCGCAGCTCCTATGAGCTTTCCGAATTTCCTTCAGTGAGTACTTATATTTGTACTTACTCCAGTCGACCTTGTTCAGCTTTAGCAGCTGCCCAAAATCTTGTAAATAAAAAACCACTCACTGGTCAAGCTCCTATCTCTGTCCTGTAAACTTTTTAGCGGGCTTGATTTATCAAACCGCTACCAAATCTTCCCTGATGGGAGAGTTCTATCTTATTTTTTCCTCTCCCCTGGTGGGAGAGGATTAAGGTGAGGGGGGATTGGATACCTTCCATAAACTTCATTTCATAACACCAAACCTGGATTTCAATCTTGGCTTTCACCCTCATCCTCACCTTCTTTCATTCTTTAACCATTGCATGAAAAAGATTAATCAATCACCATGGCTTTCTTTTTCATCAGACGATTTTGAAGCCATATCCACCGTCGATACTGCTCTCCGCTCAACGAGTGACTCATTTCCCGAGCCTCGCCAATCGCTTGACTCAAAATATCTCCTTGCGATGGAACCGTAAGAAGCCGAAGATAGATTTCGGCAGCCAGTTTCCCTCCGAAAAGAGGACTAAGGTCTTTTTCAATAAATTTCTCCCAAGTCAGAGTCGGTTGATAACCAAAGCGAGCGAACGCTAAATAATTGATTTCATTGACGACGCTAAATGCACTAACCTCACCAAAAATGGTTGCGCCTTTCATTCCACTTTTAAAGGCCAACTGCATCATTTCAGCGAAACGGTCAGCAACTAATTCATACCGTTCCCGATTCCATTGTGAACCCATATGGGTGCGAAAGATATTTTTACTCCGAGGCAATCCTTGAACATATTCCCTGGTTAAATCAGTTTTTAAACGAGGCCAGTAAGAGCGATTAAAACAAAATTGATAAATTGCCTCGTCGGGCAATTCATCAAGAGATTGAAGTACTTGTCGGTTTAAAAGGTTATCCCAATAAGCCTCACTGACCAACCAAAGGTCTTGACGCTGATTTCGAGCAGCCGAAAAAAGACGTGGATAAAGGAGAGCCATATCTCGTAACGACCAAGTTGAATTTTCTTTACGTCTTCGAGAACATTCTTCGCACTGGCAAACTCCATAATCTCCGGTTTCAAAATTAATCCCACCAATCATGAAGGTTTCTGCTAACCAAGCAATCGCCTCCTCATGATATCGGGCGTTTTCCGATTTTGAAGGACAGGCGGTATCGGTGTATTGGTTTTCTGGAAACCAAAGAGGAGGTAAGTCAGGAATGGAAAAAGCGGCCGGCGCTCCTAATACGGCTTTTAATTCTGGATGTTGTCGGAGCCATTGGGTTAAATTAAAGCGGTGGTTTCCTTCCCAATAGATCCCTCCGTAAGCATTAATTCCAACTCCGGGGAGAATCCGGACTCCCCTGTCAGTTGCATATCGGCAGAGCTTCTGCGCGGCTTCAATTCCTCCATGGCAATCCCTCAAAAAGCCGTAGATAGTAACTCCCCCAATTCGATTGAGACTCATAAAATCAACTAATCGATAGTAGTCTTCTAAAAACCCCTCTGGGGGTTTGGAATAATAATTCATGGCACCGATTTCCTGAATACCGACTTGCTCCAAACACCAGTTGGTACTATGGTCCCAGGTCCAAAGCAAACGATAAGGAAGTAAAGGTGACTGCTCAAGATTCACTTCCGGAATGAATATCTCATCACCCTGATATGAAAGAATTTTTTGACCCAATTCATTCACCGCATAAATCAAACCCGGTCGACCACCCCCTAAAAGGAGTATCAATGGAATTTCCTGCCATTGAGCGGTTTGAATTTTAAAACCATCTTCTACCAGTTGAGCGCTTTTCCCTGAAGGTTGTATATCAGAGAAAAGTTGGTTTTCCTTTTCTTCCAGATAAATAAAACCTTTAAAGTTTTTATCAACCTTTTTCCAATCACGAAGTTTAAAGTCTCGAGGAGAAAGAATAACAAAATCCCGCTGTTGAAAATATTTTTTCAACTGGGTGACGGGGAAGCTTTCCTGTTCAAGATCGGTTACTACGACCAGTTGAGCAGCCTTTGGTATACGTAAAAATGGCAAAGATGGTGGCATCTACCGGCCTCCTTTATTTTTTCTTTTCTCTCATGGTCAAAGAAACTGCAATAATAATAATCAATCCACGGAAAATCATTTGTTGATCGACTGATAAACCCATCAATATCAATCCATTATTAATCATTCCCATTATAAGAGAACCAACGATGGAACCGATTACCGATCCCCGGCCTCCTGACATGCTGGTGCCTCCAATGATAACTGCTGCTATAACCGTCATCAAATCAGTTTCGCCTAAAGTATAACGAGCACCATGAAGTCTACCAGCATATAGCATTCCAGCCAAAGCTGCTAAGGCACCATTTAAAACCATAACGGAAAATTTAATTCTTTCAACATTGATTCCTGAATAAAGAGCAGATATTTTATTTCCACCAGTTGCCAACACATAACGACCAAATTTGGTCTTCCTCAAGGCAACTTGACCCATAATGAGCAAAACAACTGTCCAAACAAAAAGAATTGATATCGGTCCGATATCTCCTGATCCAAAAATAAAATTATAGGTTTTATTAGTTACCGGAATAGATTTAAGCTGCGTAATCCAACGGGCTAATCCGGTAATAATTCCGGTCATTCCCAGGGTGACAAGAAAGGAGGGGACTCCGATTTTAGCTACAAAAAGACCGTTAACCATACCAATTAAAACTCCGGTACCCAACCCAGTAATAACTCCAACCAATAAGGAGCTGTGGCGGAGGGCTAATGCAGTTGTAAGTGACGCCAACGCTACAATAGAACCGATCGAAAGATCAATTTCTCCAGCAGCCAAGACAAAAGTCATCCCAACAGCCATAACCGAAATCATGGCAGTCTGACGAGCAATGTTCATTAAATTCTCCGAAGAGAGAAATCCCCGCCCTCTGAGAACGATAGAAAAAAAGACAAAAATTGCTAAAAAGGCAATATACACTATAAATTCATTGGTATTGATGGCTCGATTTGATTGACTTCTTTTTTTCAAGAGCAATCTCCTTCCTTCAGATATTCTTCTTTTCTGAACCAATAGCATTCTTTTTAAATCAAGCTCTATTAAATATTTTTAAAATGTTGGGATACAAATACAATACCTATTTAATGCAGCTCCATGTCATGACATGGAGCTTACCAGATTCTCATCCTGACCTTCTCCTATTTCTCTTTTTTTCCTCTCCTCTGGTGGGAGAGGATTCAGGTGAGGGGGATATTTGGATATTTTCCTCAAGTTCAATTTAAAACACAAAACTTGTTTCTAAATCCAACCTTTCACCCTCACCGGGTAGGAGGGGGCGACTAACCCCCGTCCCCCCACACCACCGTACGTACCGTTCGGTATACGGCGGTTCAAAAGGATACCCGAAGCTTCTGGTATTTGCCTTTTATACTTACCAACCGAGTGCTTCGTTGGGAGGCTGGCGTCGGGGTGCACGACGGGAACTCGGCACTTCTCGGAAGGAAGACGGATTCACCGTTTCCCCTTTGAGGAAGCTCTCATTCGAGATATTCGGCTGTCGGTGTTTTTGGTCTGAACTCATGACGTGACTCCCATTCCTTTCGTTTGGCCCTTCCTTTTTCTTAAGTACTATGGCCTCTGCTGACTCCTGCTGGTTCACGGACACTTTTGAATATGATGTCCCTTACCGGATGGCCCGGCCGGCCAGCAGGCCTCCCCGGGTAAGAGCCTATTCTGTCTCTCCATCTACCTGCCTCATGTACTCCTGACACCTTTGGGAATCAGGATTTCGCTTTGGGATGCAAGCTCATCCACTTGTCAAGAGCCTCGCTTGAGGTTCGTGTTCCTCAGGCCGGAGATTTGCCGCTGGCTTCCTTCAGATTCCACCTCACGGTGGACACCCTTGCCTTGAGCTAACGACTACGATTCCCTTCGTCGTTCGGGATTTTCACCCTATAGAATAGGCCCATGCCGGGCACAAATCCTCGCCTTCTCCCATCAAGGGAGAAGGAACTAAATAATGACTTAGCATGGATTATGAATAAAAAATTAAATCAATCTGAAAACCAATAAAACCTACTGCACCATCTTCAAGAGGGCTTCTTCATCAAGGCTTTGTTCATTACAATTAACAATTGTTTCAATTATCTCTCCTTTTTTAACCACCAACACCCGATCACAGAAAGAGGCTATTTCTCCAAACTCGGAAGAAATAAATAAAACACCGTTCCCCAATCGGGCAAATTCTTTAACTATATTCATAATTTCCCATTTCGATTGAATGTCCACTCCAAATGTTGGATCATCAAGGAGAACGATTTTTGGTTGATTGGCCACATTTTTAGCAACGACAACTTTTTGTTGATTACCGCCGGAAAGATACCGAACCTGTTGTTCAATACCATCACATTTCACTTTAAAATCACTGACAAATTTTTGACTGATTTCTTTCCCTTTTTGATCATTGATTAAAATGAGCTGAGTCAGTTTGTTCATTAGAGGAAGCAAGATATTTTCATTAATTGAAAAATCCATAATAAGACCCTGATTTCGTCGATCCTCTGGGACCAAACCCAGCCCGTGCTTTAGAGCATCGGGAACCGATAGAATAGTTGATTTTTCACCCTGAATAAATATTTCTCCACTTTTTATAGGATCCAAGCCAAAAAGAGCTTTAAATATTTCGGTACGTCCGCTTCCTAATAGTCCAGCCAAACCAACTATCTCACCAGGCCAAAGATCAAAACTGATTTGGTGAATCGAATCAGTAGAAAGGTTTCGAACCGATAGGAGCGGTTTTTCTTCGCCACCTCGCTGGCTTCTTTCCCAACTAATCCTATTTCCAACTTTCTTCCCAACCATGGCATCAATAACTTTTTCTAATGATGTTTCTGAAATCGGTTGGGATAAAACGTTGACTCCATCTCGTAAAACAGTTACCGAATCACATAACTTAAAAATATCTTTTAAATAATGGGAAATGTAAATGATCGAAATCCCTTTCTTTTTTAAATTTTGAATAACGCTAAACAATGAAGATATTTCAGCTTGGGAGAGAGATGCTGTGGGCTCATCGAAGATTAGTATTTTTGAATCGGTTGAAAGAGCTTTCGCTATTTCAACTAATTGTTTTGAGCCGACGCTCAAATTTTCAACATTTTCCCGGGGATGAATGGAAATATCGATTCCGATCGAATCAAGAAGTTTTTGGGTTATCTCCTCCATTCTTCGATCGTCTAATACGACACGTCCACCTGATAATTCTCGAGCTAAAAAAATATTTTGGGCAACTGTCAGAGTAGGCACCAAGCTAAAATCTTGGAACACCATGCTAATTCCAGCCTTGCGCGCTTCTTGAGCAGATTTATAAACCTGTTCTTCCCCTTCGATTAAAATATCACCACTATCCCGGTTATAGACTCCGTTAATAATTTTCATTAAAGTTGATTTGCCGGCGCCATTCTGACCAACTAATGCGTGTATTTCACCTTTCTCAAGAATAAAATCTACATTGTTTAAAACGGGTACCCCACCAAAAGATTTACAGATTTGACGGCATTCTAAAACCGGCGTTGACATAAAAAAATCCTTTCTCATCAAAGTGGGGAGTAATTTTTTACTCCCCACTTTAGTTTATTTTCCTACTTGGAAACCCACTTACAGGCTTGAAAAACCATGCTCCTCGAAAACTTTTTTAGAAAAAAAGTACTGTAAGATAATGGTTCTCATTCTGCGTTTGTATCTTTAGCTCCATAGGATAATTATTGGTTTTAATTATACATGTCCATTATTTCAGGAGGTGGATCTTGATGAAGCGATTCTCTCCAACCTTCTACCAAATTTTCTTTGGTTACTTTAATAGCAGGAACAATCACAAATGGTGGTGCTGGTTTTTCCAGTACTCCATAGACTCCCAACATCGCCTTGGTATAACCGAGCATGTAAGCCAAGTCAGCAGCGATACCGACAACATTGCCTTCTTGTGCCATATCGAGAGCATTGTTGGCACCCAGATCTAAGGTGACAATTTTAATATCTGGTCTTTTTGCTGCGCGACAGGCAGCGACAACTCCTTCAGCCGGCGTATCCCAAGGAACATAAAATCCAGTGATTTCCGGGTGCTGGGTTATGAGCGCTGAAGCAATCGTTTCAGAGTCAGCTGGATTGGCAATGCCCTGTTCAGCTACAATTTCAATATCGGGATAGTTTTGTTGGATCACGGTTTTAAAAGCGTTGTCTCGCTGATTGGTGACATAATAACTGGCATCATGGAACAGCCAGGCAATCTTCCCCTTCCCACCTAAAGCATCAGCCAACATCTCAGCAGCAACTTTCCCCATACCAAAAAGGTCGTCAGTAACAATTCCAACATAATCTTTTCCCTGAACATATCCATCAGGAAGGTTGCTCATAAATACCAACTTCACTCCAGCTTCTACTGCAGGCCGGAAGGCTTCAGCACCAGCAACTGGATCGATAACCAAGGTTAGAATAATGTCAGGCTTAAGGGCCAGGGCAGTTTCCACATCGGTTTTTTGCTTGGTTGGATCCATGGCAGCATCCGTCGTTACCACTAATTCAATTCCCAGTTCATTAAAAAGATCTTTGGCACCCGCCATGAGAGCATTAGCAAAATCAGATGAAGTATGCATCAAATAAGCTGCTTTGTAGTTTCCTTCTTTTACTTTTTGCATTTCTTCTGGAGTTAAGGTGACATCACTATACCAAGTGGGTTCTTCTCCTTGGGGACCTCTGGTTTCCATTAATACTTGTTCCTGGGCCATTGCCGTTCCTACTAAAAAAACCAACATAATTAGCATAACCATACAACGGATAGAAAATACCGATCTTTTTCTCATATAAACCCTCCTGTAAATATTTTTTACTAAGCAACCTAACTTTTTTTAACAACACGATTCAAAGTGAATACTGGTTTCCTCACCTCCTTCATTCATTTCCAAGATTTAATTAATTTCCTCTTCAAAATAAGGAATGGTAGTAAACATTCCGAAACATTCACCAAGGGAGAGCAAGCGGGAATATTCCACGACTATGGGATGATCACAGCTAAGAACCAAAGAATATGCTTTCCCGGCTGGCATGGCATATCCGCCAAATTCCTCAGGTCGATCAACTCGGAAATCAAACATTCGCTTAGCCCCTAATTTGAGTATGATCCCCTCTACCGGCTCTTGATCCTTAAAATAGACCGTGACTCGTATTTTTACCTCAAAAGGATTGGTATTAAGAATCATGATCGCTTCATGAGAATCCCACCTTCCTAGTTCTTTTCGGGGAAGCTCACCATCTGGAATAACCCATACTTTTTTCCCAATTGCCATAGAATGACCTCCTTCATGGTTAAAGGCGTTTTTATTGGTTCAGTTCCTGAAGATTTTTGACCATCTCAATATCTTGAATGGTGTTTTGAATACAAAGATGAATAGTCTCTATCTTGTGGTGGTTTCCACCATTGACTTTTAATAAACTTTTCACCAATGGTAAAAGATCCATCAATTCTCTTTGGTAACTTTCTCTTCTCTCTTTATCCAGGTGTACGGTAAGATAAACTGGAAAAGGAGGATATTGACCGGTAAGAGAATCAAGAAAGAGCTCACCTGGTATCGCTCGATCTCGATGTAATTTTGACCATTGAAAGAGAGAATCGATCCCGTCGGAATAAAACTCTGGAATATTAGTCAGGCGATGGGGAGACCAGTTATTAAAAAAAGCTGACTCGGCATTGTGAAATAGTTCGACGAAGTTGCTTCTTTGCGCTGGGTCTTTAATATGGTATAACTCTTCGACTCCTTCCTCAATAATATCGAGAGGATTTTGATCGACATCCTGAAGAAAACGTCCTAAACAGAAGATATTCATCTCGGTACTGGGATTGATCAGGGGTCCCAAATACAATTCACAGGATCGGCTCCCATCTCGATATAGATTGCGAAGATGAGTGGTTGATCGCAAAATATAGGGAAGAAACCAGCGGTTTCGATCAAAACGTTGGGGTGGATAAATCCAAAACCCACCTGAAGTCCCATAGTCACAGGGTAATCTATCAATAAAAACCGCTCGATCATTTTCATGAATAAACTGTCCATGATTACCGCCATCGATAAAAATATCAATATTCTTCCCTAAATCCAAAACCGAACGACGTTCTGCTTCGTTCATCCAGTCTCCCCAGGGAAGATACCCGGAAGTATTCACTAGTAGTTTCTTTCCCGGCCAACGGTTTCGTATGTAAGCAGCCGTTTGTCGGTTTAAGCGGTTATAATAATCAACATCACCTTCCTGAATGCATTTTTCACAGCGACAACGACCTTGGTCAGCAGCTTCTAAATGATATCCATCCACAGCAAAGTTTCTCCCGATAAAATCAATCACTTTCTCCATCAGTTCTTGAGACTTACCTTGCGAACCACATAAAGCTGAAGAGTTGGTCCCTCGAACTTCTGGATTGTTTTGAATAATCGTGTCAAAACCCCAGCTATAGACTCCTAAACCGTATATGAGTTGCAAATCGCTGGACTGAATGATATGAATAAGGTGATCGACTTGATTTTTTCTCTCAATGGTTAAAACACTCTCGATATCCAATGGCCAATCTCGATTGGTAAGCAGACCAAACAAATCGATATCGGTATAACCAGCTTTCTTTAAAAAATCCATGGTTTTTTGAAAATCGCTTATGATTTGCTGATCAATCAATACGCTTGGCCACGTATCATCCAATATCGGTGTGCTGCGAAAATCATTTAGCCAAACCCCAAAAGCAATCCGATTTTGAAATGATTTTTTACTCATATCCCTACCCCGTCAATACTTTTCATTTTAAAAAACAATCAATATTTTAATCAGCGATTCTTCCTTTCAATTTTTGATCCAAAAGAACCGCTCCTACCAAAACCACACCCTTGACAATACTTTGATAAAAAGAATGAATTCCCATCAAATTGAGACCATTGGCAATAAAACCAACAATAAAAGCCCCAATCAACATACCAAATATTGATCCTTCTCCTCCTTCGATACTGGTTCCGCCTAACACCACAGCCACGATAACATCAAACTCAAAGCCGGATCCGACCATTGCTTGGCCAACTCCCAAGCGGGAAGCCATTAAAGTACCCGAAAACCCGGTCAAAGTTCCAACCAGGAAATAAAGCAAGATAATAATTGAACCAACGTTGATTCCCGAAAGGAGCGCAGTTCTTTTATTCCCACCAATGGCAAACGTATAACGACCTAAAATGGTTTTGCTTTCGATAAAATAAAAAAGGAAAATGGTTAAAAACATGATGATGAAAATAATGGGTATCCCACCAAGATATCCTCGCCCCAAGACAGTAAAACTCTTTCCTAACCCCATGTGGATACTATTCCCACCGCTGATGACTAATGCCAACCCCCGAGCTGCATACATGGTTCCCAAGGTAGCGATAATAGAAGGGATTTTCAATTTGACCACCATCAGTCCGTTTAAAAGGCCGATTGCGCTTCCCACTAGTGTTGAAAGAATAATTGAAAACCATAGGGGAATCGATTGAGTAACAAAGAGGGCTGAGAGCATTCCTGTAAGACCCAATACGCTTCCTATCGATAAATCAAAGTTACCCGAAATCATCAGAGGCGTGATGGCACAACCGGTGATGACCACAAAAGCGACCTGCCGGGTAACATTGTTAAAATTGGTCACGGTTAGAAACGATTTAGAAAGAAAAGAAAGAACAATAATAATCAGTAACAAAACCCCAACAATAACCATTTTTTGCATAAAGCCGCTACTCAGCTTGATATTCATAATGAACCCTCTTCCCGCGGGTGATAATATGTAAAATTTCTTCAGGATTCGCCTCTTGATTTTTTACTTCCTTCACAATTTGACCATCTCGGAGTAAATAAATGCGATCACAGAGATTAAAAATCTCCGGATATTCTGAAGAAAAAACGATGATTGACTTTCTCTTCTCGGCTAAACTTCTTATAATACGATGAATTTCTTCCTTGGCACCAATGTCCACTCCCCGGGTGGGTTCATCCATCAATAGAATATTAGAACCGGCATGCAGGTATTTTGAAACCACAACCTTCTGTTGGTTTCCACCGCTGAGAGTCGCTACTTTTTGCTCAATATGTTTTACCTTGATATTCATTGCATCAACATAATTTCTCGCTACTTTACGATCTTCCTGGCTATGGATGACTCCAAAATTGGAAAGAGCTCTTAGATTGGTAATCGATATATTTGGTCGCACTGGAAGCTTCATAATTAATCCTTCAGTTAGCCGTTCTTCCGGTACCATGGATATACCGTTCATCATGGCGTCTTGAGGAATATCAAATAAAACACTTTTTCCTTCAATCCGGATATCCCCATTCAATGCTCGGTCTAACCCAAAAAGAGCCAAGGCAATTTCAGTTTTTCCCGCTCCTCTTAAACCATAAAACCCCAATATCTCACCCTTATACAGATGAAAGCTCACATTTTTAAGCTTGTGAGTTGTCAGATTATTTACTTCCAAAACCTTGTTTTGATATTCAACCGTTCGTGGTACATATTTATCCACGGTTACTTTACCAATCATCATTCGGATCAATTCATCCCGATCAATGTCCACCACATTTTTTGTTCCAACAATTTCACCATCGCGAAACACCGTAACCACATCTCCTATAGTAAAAATATCATCTAATATGTGGCTGATATAAATTACCGTGATATTTTTTTCCTTCAAGAAACGAATAATATCAAATAAACGTTTGGTTTCATTCTCTGAAACCGCAGCAGTTGGTTCATCCATAATTAACAGGCTTGCATCCACGGCAATAGCTTTGACAATTTCAATGACTTGTTTTTCAGCAAAACTAAGCTGAGCAACTTTTTTCTTGAGTGGAATATCGGGAGCAAACTCTTTCATGAGCTGGAAAACTCTTTCGGAGGGATCACTTCTTTGAATGACACCACATCGATTTGGTTCTCTTCCTAAAATAAGATTCTCTTCAACGGTGAGTTGGTTTACTACGTTGAGTTCTTGAAATAATGTACTAATCCCCAAATCCATCGCTTCACGTATCGATCGAGGCTTAAATTCTTTTCCATTAAAAATAATTTCCCCTGAACTTCTGGTTTCAGCGCAAGTCAATATCTTAATGAAGGTTGACTTCCCCGCTCCATTCTCCCCAACGATACAATGAACGGTATTGCGACCTATATTCAAATTGATTCCTTTTAATGCAGCAACTCCAGGATAATTCTTAGAAAGTTCACGAACCTCAAGAATGATTTCTTCCATAGGATTAATTCTCCTAAAGTAGGGAGATGGGAGCGTACCTTCTCCCGTCTCCCTAAGACTTCATTTCTATTCTCCTATTTCCTTAGCTAAATCAACTTCCAATGCCCATTCATCTTTCACGAATTGTTCGATTTCTTCCTTGCTCATATCCCATCCATTAACAACAAAAGATACTACGGCTTCGTTTTTATCAGTTGCATGCATATCCAATTCCCCATTAATTATTTTAAGCAGCATATCAATACATTTTTTGGCGTTGCTCTTTGGTTGCAAAGCCAGAGTGAGTTTAAAAGCTGAGTTTGGATCAGCAACTTTTACCAATTCGGGAACCGAACCATCCACACCGGCAAAAATCTCTGATACTGGAATTCTATCCTTGGCGTTTCCCCGCCCTGCCGCTTCAAAAGCCGCTAATGATCCCAAGACATTTTCTGCATCATAACCAAACATAATATTGACATCAGGGAAACTCTGGAGTATATCTTCTGCAGTGCTATAAGCGATTTCTCGATTACTCTTCCCACCATTGAATACCCATTCCATATCTGGAGCAACATTTTGCACTCCTTGAATAAAAGCTTTGGTTCTCTGCTCATGAGCCCATTCGATGGAGGCATCGCTAATAGTGGCAACTTTTATCTTTTTCCCAGGGAAATATTCCATAATCTTCTTAGCTGCCAATTCTCCCATAGCAATAGCTCCCTGTTTTTCATCGATTTGCATAGTTGGATATTTCACGTTTCCCGAGCTCACATTTACGAATGAAACCACTGGAATCCCAGCTTGTTGAGCAGCATCAATCGACACTTCCATAGCTGCCTGATCGTAGGCTTGGCAAATGATTCCATCAACCTGACGAGCGATGAGATCCTCCATCGCTGCCGCTTGGACTTCTGGCTTCATTTGCCCATCCATCGAGATATACTCAATTCCTAAGGATTCGCAATAGGCTTTCGCTGCCACCTGATGAGCTTGTTGGTAGGAATCGTGCAAACCCCAAAATACTTGGCCTATTACTAACTTATCTTGGGCTCCAGCATAAAATCCTACCGAAAGAATAAAAGCAATCACCAAAATTGAAATGCAAAATACTAATCTTTTTTTCACAGCTTACTCCTCCTTTATAAAATGTATCCTTTAGTTATTTAAAATATCATTTTGATCAGTTTTAATATCACCCCCTTAGAAAGAAAAACTTTCACCAAACTTAAATACTAAACTTTGGTATTCAATATCAGTTGATCCATATAGGGCGAAAGAGGCTCAGGACCTTTATCGGTAATGAGAAAAGCGCTTTCGAACCGAACTCCATTTACATCCGGGACTGAAAAGACACTCACATCCACACAGACTGTCATTCCGGGCCGTAAAACATCGTTGCTATTTGGTCCAAAAAAGGGAGCTTCAGCCTCCATAAGTCCTATGGTATGAGCAAAAGGGCAAACGATATTTTTTCCATATCCTTGTTTGGTTACAAATTCATGGGTTACAGCATTAATATCTTTTCCAATCATCCCCGGCTTCAAATTGGATTTAGTAATCCGATAGGCTTCAACCATATCATTGATGCAGTGGCGTTGTGCTTCGCTTGGTTTCCCTCCAACTACCATGGTATAGCCAAATACCCCTGCATAACCATTATATCGAGGGCTAAGTCCCATCATCACCGTCTCACCGATTTGCAATTTTTTATCCGATGCAGTAGGAACTACTCCACTGGTTCGTTCCCCGCTAGCAACGATCGCTTTAAAAGCAAACCAATTTGCTCCTAAGGAACGAGCCTTCCCTTCTCCAGCACCAGCAATTTCGATCTCCGAGATACCTTCTCGAACCAGAGGTTTCATCATTTGGAAAGCTTGGTCAGCGATGGCAAAGGCTTTTCTGACTTGTTCTTGTTCCCATGGTGATTTAATCTTGCGAAATTGTTCATATTCAGTGGTAATATCAATCAGGCCAATTCCCAATAAATCTTTTTTGAGTAGCTGATAGACTCCGAAGGGCATCTTATCCAGTCCAACCACACCCAGCTTTTGGTTTTTCCCTTTAATGCCAATTTCATCAAAAACTTCGGCAAAAGAAGATATGGTAGCGTTCGGGTATTCTTCTTCGGGAACCATAAAAACCGGTATATTTTTGGTCTTTTTAATCGCTGAGTCGGTCTTGGCAAAAGGTTCTGATTCTGGGCCTCCCAAAATCATCGGCTCACCTTGACGAGGAACAAACAGACAGCCGCTTTCAAATTGTGGACACCAACCGGATAGATACCACCCATTAGCTATGTTGAGTTCATCGTAATATACTAAAGTCCCAGGAAGGTCTTTTGCGACAAGAAGATCTTGTACTTTTTTTAAGCGAGATTTCATTTCATATTCCGGTAATAGCATATTCATTTCTCTCCTTTTAAATAATATTTTTTATTTGAAGGAAATACATGACTTTCTCTCAACAAGGATAGGAGACAACTCAATTCTTTGAGCAGGAAGGGATTCGCCTTCCTGCATCTTATCAATAACTAGTTTAGCCGCTAAACGTCCCATTTCTGATCCTGGGATTTTCATAGTAGTAAGCGGAGGGTGAAAAAACCGCGCCATCTCAATATCATCAAATCCCATAACCGAAAGTTTTTCTGGAATAACTATATTCATTTCACTTGCTTTTTGTAATACCCCAACTGCCATTTCATCATTGGTCAAAATGGCAGTAGGTGGATGGGAAAGCGAAAAAAGTTTTTCCATGCTCCGTGCCCCTCCATCAACATTAAAATCCTCATTGTAAACAATATATTCACGGCGAATTGGAATACCGTTTGATTGCAAAGCTTTTAGGTAGCTGTTTTCAAGAGCTCGAGAAAAATAATGATGTTCCGCGCCGGCTATCAAGCCAATATTTTTATGACCTAAATTTACCAGATATTCGACTGCTTCAAGAGCTCCCCTTTTATAATCACAAAGAACACAATCAAAGCCAGTTGGACCGATATCATCTACCATTACCACAATAAAACCGTTTTCTTTCAAATAAAAAAGAAATTTTGGATCGGTTTCTCCAATAACGATCAGGTATTTCAAACTTTTTTCAGCGATAAAAAGGGGAAGATCGAGAGGGGTGTAATTGTCACGTTGGGAAACTGAAGAAATCACTACATTAAGCCGTTTTTCAAACATGGTTTTTTCAATCCCAGAAATAACACTGGAAAAAAAATAATGATCAGAATGAACGTATTCACCAAAAAGCACACCAACATATTTGGTATTATCGGAAAAGGGATGCTTTTTCTGGCTTAAAAACCGAGCGGACAGATTGGGTTGATAGTTTAAAAGGTTGATTGCCTTCAAAACCCGGTCTTTGATTTCATCACTGACGGCTTCAGAGCCATTAATTACCCGAGAAACCGTTGCAACACTTACACCAGCTTCTCGTGCTACATCTCGAATGGTTGGTGGCATAGTCTCTCCTTTAGACTTATTTTTGTAACCGTTTTCAGCTTTTCTTCACTCTTTCTCTCCACTGTCGAGCCAGCCCTGCTGCTGAATAAAAAGCTGCACCTTTATTTTTAAATGCATCAATAACACTAGATAGTTCAGTCAAGGCTCGAGGTCCACAGTTTTGGATTATAAAAGGAAGCGGCTCAACGGTGGCCTCTCCATATGAAAGGCGAGAAGGCATTTCAATAAATTCCCAGGGATGTATGTAGAAACAAAATACCGCCGGTTTATCTCTTTCGTCACAGTAAGTAATCATATTATTGACATGCTTCATCAATGATTCAGCACCTTCGGTTCGGAAAAGAGGCCATTGATCTCGATCCCTTCCATATTGATCATGGCTTTCTATGGTGAGATCAGCAAAATTTGGTATTTCAAGAATGGAAAGGTTTCCCTCCTGAGTCCAATCTTTCGCTGATGGATAATAAGGAGTAACTCTTTTTTGAAAGTAATAAAGCGGATAAGTAGCATCGGCGAGATAGCCCAATTTTTCTAAGGTATTCACCATAATAGTACTTCCCCAAAGCCTGGGGGCTCGAAAAGATTGGGGAGTTTCTCCAATAACTTCAGCAATCATTGCCGTAGCCACTTCAAGTCGATGGGGCACTTCTTCGGGTAAAATCGGTTTGACCAACGGAATCTCAAAAAGCGGATCACCAATCGTCTCGTGATGAATAGTGTGGCAACCGACTTCAAAACCTCTTTGTTTAATTTCACGAGTGAGTTCCGGGAATTTTTGTGCTGCTTCGGCAACCATAAAAAAAGTTGCAGGTATTCCTTTTTTTTCAAACAAATCCATCAAAAGCGGTGTTCCTTTTTTGACTCCATTATAAAAAGGTGTAAAACTTCCTATATCAGTTTCGGTATCTACTCCAATGACAACTGAAATATCCATCTTTTACCCTCTTTTCTTTCAAAAATGAATAATTGTAAACGAATACGTAACCGTTACCATTTTAACTAATAAATACAAAATATGTCAATATCTAAACGGAAAATCCCATCTTATTAATTCCCCCATTGAGGGGGGAAACAGGGGGGTGTGCCTTTAATCAGCCATACTGAGCCTTCTTCCCTTCTGCTTTAACTCCTCCTCTCTCCCTCCCCCTCAGTCTTTTCTCGTCCCCTTACTCTATTTTCTCAAACTATTGCATTTCAGTTATGGCTTTGGAATAATGAATAAAATTCCAATTCAAGCTGAAGGAGAACGCTCCCATGCCAAAAAAAGGCCTTCTATTTTGTATTTTATTGATCCTTTTTACTATCCTGTCTACTTCAACCTTGACCCATGCTCTCCCTGAATTTCGCGGGGTATGGATCGATGTGAGAAGCATCCCCAATACCCGCGATGGTATTGAAGCCATGGTCAAAGAATTGGCATCAGCTCATTTCAATGCTATTCTGGTTGAATCTTTTTATCTGGGTAAAACCATTTATCCTTCAGATTTTTTAGCTCAACAGGGGCTCGCCCGTCAAATGGAAGTATATGAAAAATCTAATCTTGATCCTCTTGCAGTCTTTATCGAATCGGCTCACCGTTACAATGTGCAGGTGCATGCCTGGTTTGACATGTTTTATGTCGGTCTTAACCAACCCGGAGAACTTCTGGAAAAGTTTCCTGCTTGGCAATCCATTCAGCGCAATGGAACGGTTGGATATAAACAGGGGAAAAATCACTTTTATTGGGTATGTCCTCTCCACCAGGGAGTCAAAGAATTTTATACCGAACTTCTTATCGACGTTCTCCAAAATTATAATTTAGATGGAATTCATCTTGATTATCTGCGATTCCCGGATACAACCATTGCCGATACCTGTTACGCTCAGGAACATCGGGAGCATTTTTTATCACAATACGGTATAGACCCAATTGCAATCGATCCTTTCACCCAACCGGATATCTATCGTCTCTGGAATAATTACCGAGCCCAATCGGTCACTAACCTCCTAGCAGAAATAAATACCAGAGTTCACCAAATTAAACCGAACATCATCCTTTCAGTAGCCGTTCAACCCCGAGGGATGCCAATCGAGCTCAATCCCGGATTTCTGCAAAACTGGCCTTCCTGGGCAGAAAATCATTACTTGGATGTATTGATCCCTATGACTTACAGCTCAAGGGTGAATGAGATGAAAGGATTAACCTTTTGGGTCAATACTTTTTTATTAGGAAATCTACCGGCTTTTGCCGGGATCCAAGCCTTTAACCTTCCCGATATTGAAAACCTTTCCCAAATGGTCGAATTCTCACGTTTGGCTCAATTTCAAGGTTCAGTCATCTTTGCATACCCCTATCTAAACAGCGAAATACTCGATTCCTTAAAACAAGGACCCTTCCAAGAAAAAGCCGAAGCTCCATCCCGAAAACACCTCAATTCTCTGGTTCCAGCTGAGAAAGTCCAAGTCGTTCGATATTCTCACCCCAATCCCCGAACCATAAAAGCTCAACTCATTCAAGAAGAAATCCAGGTCGATGGATTACTTCTTGAAAAATCATGGGAAAATGCTGATTTTCAAAATGAATTTTCCCTTATCACCGGAGAAGGGTTGGCCAGAAGCCAAACCACCGTAGCTTGTCTTTTTTCATCTACTCATCTTTATGTCGCTTTCCAGATAGATGATTCTCCTTCTCAAAATCGCAAAATCACTATTTACCAAAAGGATGGACCAGTTTTTTATGATGATTCGGTTGAGGTTTTTATTGATCCCTGGTTTAGCAGCAGCTTTTACTACCATTTATCCCTGAACTCAATCGGAACTCAATATGATAGTTTTTCTCGATCTGGACCTTCCTGGAATGCTAACTGGGAAGTCGCCGCACAGGAAAAAACCAACGGCTGGACAGTAGAAATTGCAATTCCTTTTTCCGAATTGGAAATCTCAACTCCTCAACCGGGAGATCGGTGGAGAATCAACTTCAATCGAACCGATATCATTCTGGGGGAATTTAGCGGGTGGTCACCAACACCTGGGACCTTTCACGCACCATCATTCTTTGGCATTCTCGAATTTGTAAAATGAGAATCTAAACGACAAGCCTTTTGTAGGGGCGCAATTTATTGCGCCCGTTCCTTATTTAATCTAGCAACATGTCATGACATATCGAATCTTTGTTTTCACCCTCATCTTCTCTTCTCCCATTTTTTCTTTTTTTTCCCTCTCTCCTGGTTGGAGAGATTTCCTTCTTTCCTTTCCTCTCCCCTGGTGGGAGAGGATTAAGGTGAGGGGGAAATTTTTCCTAAATAATTGGCTTCATTATCATTTAATGCTGCAAAGTAACAAGGTAACCTATCCGCTAAGATTTTTTCCTTAAAGTAATGACCAGCAAAATACCCAAGAAAATTAAAATGACTGGAAAAGCTACCTTACCAAACCAGGGGAAAATTGGGAACCACCAAGAAAAGGCATAGCGTGCCACCCAGATGATCCCAATCACAATTAAAACCCAGGCAAGAAGCTCGAGATTTTTTGCTCGCTTTTTCTCATCTTCCTCTTTTTTTTCCGGAGTCACCTCAATAGTTTTATCATCCTGCTCTACCTCACCTGATGGCTCTTCGGGAACGATTATCCAGGCAATAATATACGCTAATATTCCTGATCCACCGGCAAAAATGAGAGCAACAGCAACTAATCGAATGATTGTCGGATCGACTTCAAAATATTTGGCTATTCCAGAACATACTCCACCTAAAATTTTATCAGTTCGCGAACGGTAAAGTCTTCTATCCAAACCATTATCCCCCTTACTCAATAATATCTTCGTTCTATTATACTATTTCTTATCCAGCTGAAAAGTTTATCTCATTTGAAACTTGACGCGCAGCTCATAAGGCTTTAGAATAATTTCGCAATTCATCCTCGCGCCTGTAGCTCAATAGGATAGAGCAACGGACTTCTAATCCGTAGGTTGGGGGTTCGATTCCCTCCAGGCGCGCCAAAAGCTTCGTAAAGCCAAAAATCCATTTTCAAAATTCTTCATTTTTCCATTAAAAACCTCTGAGTCCGCTGCTGTTAGAAAGGGGTTTTAAAATGGGAAAAACGCTAAAATTGCTCATCATCTTATCCTGGATGGAATATCTCTCTGAGTTTCTCACGGAAAAGAAGGTCCAGGGGTGCCGGGAAAGAACTATCAAGGATTATCGGCTTCACGTTTCTTACTTCTTTAGGAATTTTCAGGGGGATGTTGACGATTACCATTCAATTTGCAATAAGGTTAAGGAATATTTTTCAACTTCTAATATCGCCCCCTCTACTTTTAACATCCGGAGGGCTTACCTCAAGTCCTTCTTTTCCTACCTGGTAAAAATTGGAGTTCTTCCTAAAAACCCCATTGACTTCTCCAAGAGAAAGGATGAGGGGAAGGCTCGGAATGTTTCCCAGGATGTTTTAATTGAGCTTTTAAAACTCCCCGATAAGAAAACCTTTGCCGGCCTCCGGGATTACTGCATTATTCTCTTAACCTTGGATACCGGAATACGTCCCCAGGAAGGGTTATCGCTGCTTCCTCAAGATTTTAACCTTCCCGGCCTTGAAGTCACCATCAGAAAGGAAATAGCCAAGACCAAAGCCACTCGGACCGTTCCCATTTCACCCTTGACCGCTACCTATATTCAGAAATTATTAAAGGTCCGCCTTTCCACCTGGAATGATAATATACCGGTTTTTTGTTCCTATGAAGGAAGACCTCTTCATGAAACTTCTTGGGCCCATCGGTTAAAACAATATAGCCATCAACTTGGCCATTCTATTACTCCGTATTCCTTGCGCCATTCTTTTGCTCTTCTATACCTTCGCAATGGTGGAAATGTGTTTACATTACAAAGAACCATGGGCCATGCTGATTTAAATATGACCAAACGGTATTTGGCGTTAAATGGGGAGGATTTGAAGAGGGAGCATAAAACCGCATCACCGGTAAATCTGTTTAATAAGAAGAGAGTGAAGAATATATAATAGTTAGATAACGAATTTATTACTAAATAGAAGAGATTACCTTCCTCCAGTTCTTCGGGCAAATGTGTAAATAAACAAAGCCATCATAAATGCTCCAATAAATGCTTCAATACTGGTTAATAACCTAAGTGTTGGAATTGGTTGAGGGGAAAGGTCACCAAACCCTAGAGTGGTAAATGTAACAATGCTGAAATAAAGGCAATTGAAAATATTTTTACTGGTTCCATTATTTATCAAGTTATCTACAATACCAAAATAGGTATAAAGAAACGTAAAAAGTAAGATTATTCCTCCTGAAACTATAATCACATTACCGGGTCTTTCTCCATATCCATAAAGTAGATTGATAAACCAGGAACAAAGCCAATTTTTAAAGTACTTCCATTCTCGTTTATTCTTTTTTCCTGTAGTTTTTGACTCCTCTGTTGCTTGTTTAATCTCTTCCTGCTCGTAGTTTTTGCCTTTACAAAATTTTTCCCAGAAGTCTTTCCTTTCCATGTCCTTTTCTTTTTTAAATGCCCAACTCTCGTCTTCATATCTTCCTATTGAATGAAAATTATTCTTGAGCAGTAAATAAGTTTCTCTCGCTTCACCATATTTTTTTTCATTTTCAGCTTGAATATGTTTTTCAATGTTTCCCTTTATAATCCATGTATTTCTTAATCTGGTTCCATTAAAACAGACCTGAGTATTATCGCTTAAAAATATCCCACTCATATTGACATTTTCTAAATAAGCATATGTAAAGTTTATATTGCCTTGAAAAAAGATATTTGAAAAGTTTGTACCTTCAGAGAAATGAGTATCAAAAAAGTTACCATATTGATTAAATTCAACATTGTCAAAAATTGCTCCTTTCTCAAATCTTACTTCTGTGAATATTGTTTCTCCATAAAAATATACAAAATAGAAATCTACTTTTTCATTAAATTTTGTTCCGTCAAAAGATGTTTTTTTGCTGAATATAATTCCAAAAAAAGCAGTGTATCCATTAAAATGACTCCCAATGAAATAAGATTCTCCATAAAAGACAGTATCGTCAAAAGAAGTTGATTCATTAAACTGAATATCATAAAAGGTCATTTTTCCATTAAAAACTGCTTTTTCAAATGAAGCATTTATAAATTTCTTAATATTGTAATCTCTATTAAAATCTATATCACCTATAAAGACAAATCCATTAAAATTAAAATCAAAGTTCTTATCTTTAAGCAATAGCCTTAATTCTTCCTTAAATTCATCTTCGTCTTTTTCCTCTGCTTTTGCATGAAAGATACATTTTCCCTCTGTTGAAGTATACAAGGAAGGTCTTCCGCATATTGGACATTGATTTCCCTTTTTTTCTTCCATACTTATCCTCATTCTTAAAATTTGAAAAAAATTCTTAATTTACTATAGATTATAATTAAATTGCTATATTTCTCAATTAATTACTTTCTAATTGAATAATTTCATTCATGATTAGAATCGAATAGAAAAAATATCAAATATTTTTTTCAACTACGAGCAGGATATTATAAATCTCAAAAAAGGTATTGGGTGCTTATAAGGGAAAATACAAAGAAGGTGAGTAAAGAGGCAAACCTTTTAATATATTTACACGGAAAAAAAGAGAAAGGAGTAACAGTTAAGTATGTTTTTTATGTGAAGGACAGACCTGATGGTTAGGGTCCCACCACAATATTTTAAAGATGTACCGGTCTTGAATTCCCCAAATGCGGCCTTTACCGTTTATATGAAAAGAAACCACTTCATCAATGTCGTCTTGTTTTAATACCTGTAACCTTTGCTGAGCCTTTTTACATAAATTATTTACAGGTATGAAATGGTTATTTCTGTTATTTAAAACTTCTCCCCATGTCATCATTTCATAACATGACAAAATCTTATGGACCTTATCCCAAAAAATATCTAAACTAATATTTTTCCAATGCCAAAGACCTTCTTTATCCATAGTTCTAATATGCCAAGTTATCAACTTACTAATAATACTTTCTGGTTCTTGTTCGTTCCTTGGTGATTTTCCTTCAGGAGGGTTAAATTTTCTTGATGGTTTTTTTCTCATAGAAACGATTTTTTAAAAATCTGGTGACAAGCTACTATAATACTCTGCCATTGATTCAAGAGTTATTTCTCTATTGCTTCTTTCGTCATTAGAAATACCAGCTCGGGTATTTTTCCAAGGGTCTTCCATGTGAGTTAAATCGCTTAACCATCGGGAAGACTTTTTTCCATAATAAACTAATACAGCCTCTACTGTTTCTTTTTGATTTTTATTAAGTTTTTCTGGGTCCCCATTCGGTATTGAATCAACAATATATTGTCCCTTGTGAAATTCAAAAAGTGCAGGTACCACCGGACCGTTTGACCAGGCCTCAATTCTTTCTTCAAATAGAGGAGTATCGTCCCACACCAGAGACCAAGCTTGGCAATAGTAGACAAGTTTTTGAAGCTTCATTGCAGTTATTGGTCCCAATTGGTCAATAATAAAAGCAGCTACATCAAACACACTAACCATTTAAACACCCCCCTCATATAAATAATAGATTATTTTCATTTTAAATTCAATCAGATAATTATAGAAATAATCAGATAATTATAATGAATTATAAAAAATTGGCTTCACTTCAAAAGGGTTGAAACGAAAATATCCCCCGGAACGATTTCTCTGTCCCGGGAGGTAATTATTAGTAACTCAACTTTCGCAGTTCAATAATAGCACTTTTTCTCTCAACCATGCTGGAAGACTATTTACAAAATAGATGAGTAGCTCTTTGACTTTTTCTTCTGAAAGGACAAGAATCTGTTTGATGGTCGTCTTCAGGAGCTCAAGAAGAAGAGTGAGTGCTTCCATAAGAGTGATATCCTGAATTTCATCATAGCAGGCATAGAAAAGCTCGCCAAAGGTTCGGGGATCGGTGTTTCTCCGGGCAATAACCGCGAGCATGATATAGCGGATAAAGACGATACTGGTATGGGATACCAGAGCATCATAGGATCGAACCTGAAATTCCCGAGTGAGTTTCAAGACCGATTTCACCATCTTGAAGAAAACCTCGATATCCCAGCGTTTCCCATAGAGGGTGACGATCTCGTCTTCAGAAAGAGACAGATCAGTTGAAAGCAGTGCCAACCATTGAGATTTTTGTTTTTCACTTCGGACAAAGACAATCCGAGCTAAAAGTGGTTTCCCAGTGAGATTGAGATTCACGACACCCGATCCAATGATATTGCCGTGTGGTCTTTTCTGAATTCTGGTGAAAAGAGAGGAAAGAGAAAGAACTTTTCCACCAAAAGAATAGTAAATTTTTGGGGTGTTTTTGAGCATGCACACCACTGATAATCCGCGAAGAGCACATTTGCGGATGAGGGCTGGAAAACTGAACCAACTATCAAAGAGAATAGTTGAGACCAAAGGACAGTGTTTCAAGGCTCCATCCAGGAGGTTGAAGAAGACATCTGGAGCTTTTTCTTGGGATTCTTTCCGAAGACGAGCTCTTTTGTTTCGTCCATCAACGGAGGCATCCATGGGACAGAGCTGGTTTTCTTTTTGGTGAGAACTTAACAATGAAAAAGCAAAGGGAATGAATGTAGCACCATCGGTGAGTCCTAAAGTGAGCATTCTGAAACCCCGACTGAACCGTCCTTGGGCGTGATCATAGAATCGAGAGAGCCCTTCAACTTTCAAGCTCCGAGGCCGTTCATAGGGGGAATCATCCACCACCCAGGTGTAGCGTTTCAAACTGGTAAAAGGAAGGAGCGCTTCAGAGACTACTTTGGTACTCAAAAGAAAGAGCAATTTTC
This sequence comes from Atribacter laminatus, assembly GCF_015775515.1. NCBI lineage: Bacteria > Pseudomonadati > Atribacterota > Atribacteria > Atribacterales > Atribacteraceae > Atribacter > Atribacter laminatus. The sequence continues at coordinate 1,538,396 of NZ_CP065383.1, read as the reverse complement.
GCCAGCTCCCACTGGTCTTGTGGAGGAAACGGTAAAGAGTGTCTTTCTTTCCTTGGAAAAGGGGATGTCGAGATTGGAGAAGACCAGCAACGTTTTTCTGAGTAAAGACTAGGAGAAAGATCATCTGAAAGACGTCTTTGACTGGGAACCCTTTCTTTTTGTTCATATGGCATTTTCGAAACAGTTGGTTCACTTTAAACTCCTTCATAAAGGAGGAAAACATGGGTAACAAGGTCCTTTCATTTTTCAAATTTTCTGGTAGGATAGTCATGAAGACACCTCTCTCTTTGTGGTGATTGGTTTTTTTCCTTAAGTCAATTCTACCAGAAAGGAGGGGTGTTTTCATTAAAAAACCCTTTAAAATCAAGGTTTTTCAGCATTTATTTTAGTGCGAAAGTTGAGTTAGTAACTATTTATTATTTACATGCTTATTTCATCATCTCCTGGATATTTTTCATCCCTTCTTCCGCAGTAATTGCAGGATAAATACTGATATCAAAAAAATCATCCCAATCTGAAATGGCATTTAACATTAACTGCACGTTATCGGCTTCAATAATCTGGACCACATTGGGGTATTCATTCGTGAGCCAATATTCACCGATTAACTTTGTTCCTTCCGGAGCTTTCCAGGTCATCCGACGCTCGGTTCTTTCTTTGCTCGTCCCACCTTTGGCGTTACACAACACAACAAATAACATGATTCTCCCTCCTCTATTAAAATTCCCATCCTGGAAGGAATAGCGATAAAATGAAGATATCACATTCCTTCCATTAGGGTAATTCTTATATATTCTTCCAAAGATAGATTAACCTATCTCAATCTTTGCTCGAGGAATTTTTCTTTGACGAAATAAAACATTTCAGTTTTGTAAAGGTGGAAGTAAGTTAATTAAGAATTGTCATGGTGTGTGGTTATTCTGGGGTAATTCATTTCCAAAGAATTTAATATAATTTCTAAATGAACATTATAATTTTATAACCAAATATATGCTGAATTATTCACGCTTAATGATTATTTCTCTAATGAAAAAGGCCAGGGAGATGAACCCTGACCTTATATTTTTTATAGTACAAACTCTACTACTATTTCTTAAAAATTTTAATTTATCCCCTGGGCATCCACTCAATTACCGTTACAAGTAAAAACCGTATCCCATCGGCAAATCCCAACTTGTAACTTACTTCTTCCATAATGGCTCCCATGTCACAGCTGGTGTTGGAAATTTCGTTAAACAACTGAACGGATTCTTTGGGGAGATTATTTTTTAGCTTTTCTGAAAGAATGTGCTCTTTCCCTTGAAGTCCGTCATATTCCTTGCCATAGCATCCCTTTTTTCCCGGTATCCGTTCCAAGGCTATTTGATTGAGGATTTCATTAAGGCTCATCATTTTCTTTCCTCCTTAAAAGGGAAGGGCCCGGATTACTTCAGGCCTTTCATTAAATAAACCTGTGGATTTTCGGTTTTTACTTCGGCCGGCTCTTTTACTTTGGCCAAAACGCCTTGGTGTTGGATAATGAGCTTGTGCATTTCGGCCATGATTCTCGCTTGGACCACGTGTTTACAAACCTGGCCGTGATAAATGCTGTCCGGGCAGCTGCACACGCCTTCAACGTAGTCCACCAGATATGACCCTTTGTGATTCTTAATCCGGGCTAGGTGGTTATTGATAAACTTAACTTTGTAGTCCTGATGGAGAAGGCCGAACAGAGCTTTTTCTACCCGGTCCTCGGTAGTGGTGTTGAGCATTGCTTTTAACATGTGGAAGACCTCCCTTTGTTAATTTGTTCTGCTATGTGTTTATTGTCTTATGATAAACCCAGTAGTATGATGTTTTAGACCCATCGAGTGCACCAAATAAATCCACTAGGTGCATACGTTAACTCCATAGCTATATATGACGGTTTAAATGAACCACAATAGCTATAAGCCCACTTTTCCGAATCATGAGTTTTACTGTTCTGAGAATAGTACTCTTTGATGGGTAGTTTGAAGGAACAAGATTAAGATTTCTATAGAACACCAGATGCCGAGGCTGTGGAGAGCGTGAACAACATGTTTTGGTCGGAGGGTTGTCCACAAGAGGTCGGTACTATCCATCAGCCTCTTTAACCGGCAGACATAAATACACTCTTAATTACTTAGTTCTGGCTCAATTTTTAATCCCATGTCGTTCCCTCATTGACACTTTGCCGTCAATAAGGATGGTATAGGAATCATGGACAATACGATCAAGAATGGCATCTGCTAGTGTATCTTCGCCGATCTTTTCATGCCACCCACGTGGAGCAAATTGGGTGCAAAAAATAGTAGAAGCATTCTGATGTCTTGCTTCAACGATCTCAAGGAGATCCATTGCCTGGGTGTCTTTAAGTGGAGTTAAGAGCCATTCATCCAAAATGAGTAAGCCAACCTTTTTGTACTTCTTCATCACCACCTGATAGACACCTTCACCTCGAGCCACTGACAGTTCATCCAGAAGATCCGGTAGTCGGATATACTTAACGGTATAATAGTTGCGACAAGCCGCCATACCAAAAGCACAGGCAACATAAGATTTCCCGTTTCCAGAGGCACCCATGATGATGAGGTTGCGTTTCTCCTGGATGTAAGCGCACCCAGATAGCCGTAGGATTTGTGCCTTATCTAGTTTCCTGTCGGCATGGTATTCAATATCTTCAATGCTAGCCTGAGGATAGCGGAAATCTGCTTTTTTAATGAGATGGAGCAGTTTATTGCTTCTGCGTTTAGCCCATTCCACATCAACAAGAATACCAACCCGTTCTTCAAACGATAGCTCCTGATATTTCTCATCAGACAGTTGGCGTTTGAAAGCATCCGCCATAGCGGAGAGTCGCATGTCATGCAGCTTGTTCATGGTCGTAGAATTAATCATTGTCTTTTCCTCCATAGTAGCCGGCACCCCGGACAAATCCGTAGATGTTGGGATTGTCTTTTGTCGCTTTTTGTCGATCTGATTGGACTGATATTCTATCCTGACCGGTTTTGAGGATGGTCTGGATGATTTTGAAACTCGGACTGGGCGTGTAACAAAGTGCCCGCTGGCACGCTTCTTCAAAGCGGGATAAAGAATACTTGTCAGCGAGTTTCATAAGCGATGTACAAGAACGGTAACCTTGTTTCTCAACTCTTGATGCTGACAAAAGAGCATTCACCACAATGACGGCATGAGGTCCAATGGAAGCAGCCCAATTCCTAAAATGATCAGCATTTACAGCCAGGTACTGTTTATGTTTCTCTGGCATGTGATCCGGTACCGTGACAATCTGGCCTTCCTGACCGCGAATCCGAATATGGGAAGCAATGCGATGATTGTGGTAAAAAACTTCAACAGTTTTGCTGGTTATACGTACCTCCACTTGATGCCGGATGTACTCATAGGGCACTGAGTAGTGATTTTTATCCACAATTATGTGATAATCGTACTGTACGGACGCCGTTGACCAGGTGGCAAGCTCGTATGGGGAAGTAGGCAAAGGCAAAAGCAGTGCTTTTTCCTCTTCTAGGAAGGCGCTTTTCCTGCTTCCCGGCTTCTTTTGAAAAGGTTTCTGGTTGAATTCTTCCAGCTTAAGACGGATGGCGCTATTCAGTTCGTGTAATGAAAAGAACTGTTGGTTTCGCAAAGAGGCAATGATCCAGGTGGAAATAATACCCACCGTACTTTCGGCATGGGGCTTGTCTTTGGGGCGCCTGACTCGGGCTGGAATGACTGCTGTCCCGTAATGCTCGGCCATTTCTTGATAGGTTCTATTAATCTTGGGATCTGGTCGAGAGGCTTTATCTACACTGGTTTTTAAATTGTCTGGCACGAGGATTCTGGCCACTCCACCAAAGTATTTGAACGCATGAACATGAGCATTGACCCAGCTTTCCATATCCATTGACAGGAAGGCTTCTACATAGGCATACTGGCTGCAAGATAGGCTCGCTACGAAGATATAGGCTGGAATAAGTTCACCGGTTAGATTATCAACAATAAAACCAGTCTTTCCAGCCCAGTCCACTTCCAGCATTTCACCGGGTTTGCGCTTAATGCGCATAGTGGCTTTGGTGGTATTGGCATACTTATGATAATACCGACAGAATTGGCTGTACATGAGTGGGATTTCACCATTGAAGCGGCATTGTTCATGGTACTCATGCCACAACAAACTTAAGGTGACACCACTTTTGGCCATTTCTTTATGAACATATTCGCAATCCGGTATTTTTCGATTGGACTGACTCCTTTTTTCCGGAAAAAGGAGTTCCTGAAGATCTGCATCCGACATGTTTTTATCGAAAGGCCATGAAATCTCATGCCTTTCTGCCCGTTCAACCACATTACGGATTGTGGTCCATGAGCACTGGCAACTGGCAGCAATGCCACGTTGACTCACACCTTGGCTGTGAAGCCGAAGAATTTCTCGATACTTGATCATTTATTTGATCAGCCTCCTAATGAAGATTTACACTTTACAGTGTATTTCCTCATTATATGTCAGGTGGATCGCTCCATGACCAAGGTGGGCCTATTTGATACTCATGGTGGACCTTTTTGAGTATACGAGTGGGTCTATCCCAAAATATTACTCAACTATGAATTTATTATATTTGCTATATATTGCTTTGTCAATAGTTATGTTATAATACTTTGACTTATTTATGAATACTTTTTATAATAAATAAAGGAGATGATACATATGGATAAAGATTTTTTGACGGTCAAAGAAGTGGCTCAAAAACTAAATGTATCAGAATTTACAATAAAAAGGAGAATTAAAGAAAAAAGGTTGCGGGCTTATAAATTTGGTGGTGAGTATAGAATTTCAGAATCTGATTTACAAGAATTTATCAAAAGTTCTATGGTAAAATAGTTTTGGCTGGGAACTCGGAAGTTTTTTTGTTCTGCTAAATCATAAGACCTCCAAATGAGCTCCTAGCCATTTTATTTTTTAGATAATTTTTTGTTAAGATGTTTTTAAAATTATAAAAAATCTTTAAATACAGTCGATAATCCGCTTAGGTTGGCTGGATAAATAGCAATATAATCAATCTTGTTTTCTGCTAATAAAAGCAGTTTCTCTTCAACTTTTCTGTCATATATTTTGTCCCCTGATAATCCGAAATATTCAATATATTTACCATTTATTATCCAATCCGCTCTTCTTTTCCCAGATGGATTGTATATAAAGTGCTTTGGGTAAAATGGTTCACGTTCGTGTTTTATTTTATGATTGGTTAACCAATTATCTATATATTGTTCCTCGATGGAATGACAAACGTGGCCATCAGATGCTATACATCTAATACCCCTGGGAGTGATTAAAACTCCATTGGGTAAAGTTTTTGTAATGACTAAAGCTTTAAACCATGAACCAAATTTACTTTTAACATGCTTTATGCCTCCCATGTTTGCGTAAGCTCGAAATACATCAATCAACTTGCCTTTTTGTATTCTTGAAGTAAAAGAAATATTTACTGGACTTGCTTTTGAATCAGGTATAAATCCACATTTAGATATAAATAATGGTATTAATTCATATAATTCCTTCTTGTTTGGAGACATCAAAACCTTACAACAAAAACAACATTCCTTACATCCATTTGAACCTAAATAAACCCATTCTGGTAAATCTATAATTCGAAAATTGCTTCTACAAAGTTTGCATAATACATATTCTTTATAATTTTCATACCAATTTAATAAATCGTGAAATATTTGTGAATCACATAAACTAATTAATACCTCTTGCTCATAAATATGGTATGAGATTCGATAAACCATATCAAATTTATCTCTAACTTTTACATCATATCCCCAGGCTTCAGACAAAATATTCTGAAATTCCGATACGGCAAAGTCATGTTTCCCACATTCACTTATAATCCTATCTTTTATTGATTTAATAAAAAAAGTTTCAACAAAAATACCATGCTCTTTAAGGAGATTTTTTATTAGTGTTTTATCCTCAGAATTTCTAAAATTATTACTTATAAATTCATTTAATTTTGTTCTTGAGAGTCTAAAAATATTTTTTAGCCATTCATCTCTTCTTTGTTTTTGAAAATCATCGAGCTCATTTTCAATTAAGTAATTACCCCAATATCCAGAGGCTATATTCCATGGGTATTTTTGTGGTTTGTTCAAAACAAGGTAATCTGGTTTTTTCATATAATTTCAAGTAACCAATCTTGTTTAGTATTTATAAAAAAAACAAAAAATCTCCCTTGATTTCTCACTTTTTTCTTTTATTCCTCGGTTTGGTCCTGGTGTTTAAGAAATCCTCGATATCTTCCTGGGTGGAATACCAAGCATTCCCCAATTTAACCCCTTTCATTCTCCCGGATGAATAATAACTCCGGATAGTGACATCTGTAATACCAAGCATTTCTGATATTTCCTTGATGTTATAATACTCTTTCCCAAATACAACTTTTGGCATACCCTCACCCCATATCACTTAAAATATGTTATAATTATTTTATCATAGCGTTCTAAAACTTATAGATATTCTTCTTTTTCCCCACCACCACCTTCTTTTTCTTTACATAATGTCGGTTATAGGAACCAATGTAAAATAAATACCATCCACTTTTTAGCATTTCATTAATGAGAGGATATAATTTATATTGATATATAGCTATATTTTAGGTGGTAGAAAATTATATTTATTAACACATTTAACAGTGAATAATGCTCTTAAATTATGCTGTTTTACCATACTTTTGATAAGTATTTTCATAGTTTTGTAATATTTTAAATTTGTGGAGGAAAAAAATGGAGGGTTATTCTCTACTTTAGGAACCTATATAGTTTTTCCTCTCTTGTATAAACCTACATGAACCATCTACTTATTATCTTTCATTTTAAGGCTGCATAAGCTACCCTCATTTTTCAAAGGCATATAAAACCACCGCTCACCATTATATGAGGGCTTGTAGGGCTTCCTATTGCGTGTATAACTTAACATTGGCCATTTAAACTGATATCATCATATAGCGTGTGATGGTATAAATTGGTTCGAGAAGAAAAGCAGGTTTTGGTTGTGGTATCTTCCGAGAAGAAAATATATAACAGGCGATAAAACTTGATATTACAGGGTTTATCATCTATTGTTTGCTAGTTCCTTGTTTGTCGCTTATATCCATAAAAGGATACTTGAAGATAACCCGCGATAATCGCATTAGACGTTGCTTTTGCGTCTGTTACAATCAGCGCATAGCATTTGACAGTTTTCAACTATTGTTTTGCCGCCCTTGCTCCATGGGGTTATGTGGTCTGCCTGCATATCGGCAATTTCAAAGTGCTTTTTGCACTTCGGGCAAATACCTTTTTGCCGCTCATATGCTACCCGTGCCATTTTCGGGGTAAACGCTCTTATGCTTAAATGTCGTTCGTCCCCGTCAAGCAGATATTCATATATGCCGGAATACTTTGTTACATCTTCATCATCCATAAGTTCAACAATTCGAGCTTCAAGTTGTTTCGGGTCGTACTTATCATCTTTGTATTTGTTGTAGAAAATACCCCATTCAAGCCCTTTCATTTCCTTGCTTCGGTATTCGGTGAAAGTTGCTTTTACCCAATTTATGACAGCCTGGAAATAAAGCCATAGTTCATTACAATTAGTGTCGTGCTGGTGTTCTGCCATATAATCTTCAATTTCCTTGCCGTCGCGCGACGCAAGCCAGCGGATAGCCGTTTCAAGGTAATCTTGACGGATTGGCGAACCGTTCAAATAATCACTTGCTATGGCGTATGCAGGGCAGGCTGTTTTACTGAAATATTTCTTTGCTTCTGTGAGCCACTCCCCGGTATAAATGGCGTTGCGTAACTCCTGCGCAGTCAACCGCTCGCCCGCTATGTTTATGATTGTGTACCAGTCTAATTTTTCCTTGTCCGTCCCCTCACAAATATAAATCATTAGGCGATAGTCTAAAATCTGTTGTCTTTCCGTCTGTGTCAGGTTATCAAAGCCCATATGGTCTATGGAATAATCGCCATTCACATATTGGCAAAGGCTCATTGTGCGCTGTTGCCCGTCAAGAAGCTCAAAATTACCGTCGTCGCTCTTTACCCAATACATAACATTGAGCGGAAAGTTTTTTTTCACCGAGCGAATGACTTCATCACGTTGCTTGTCCTTATAGATAAACTCACGCTGAAATGCAGGGCGAATATTTAAGCGGCCGTTGTAACCGACTACGCCATTTTCCGCGCTGTCTATGTAACCCTCAACAACTTCGCTAACGGGTATTTCATGTAATTTGATTTTCATATTTCCCCCTGCTTTCTGCGAATTAGAATTCTTGCATATAGTTGTTTGCCGTTTAGTATCGCTTTCGCATAATCATACTCATTGCCACTACCGCTATTTAACACTCCGACAATAGAAAATTGTGCCGGATTATGCCTTGTCATAAATGTAATTGGCACACCTATAACACCGTGATAATCGCAAGGTATATCGGCAGTTCTGCTAACCTCTATTGCGTCGTAATTATCATATTTCGGGTAAATATCGGGAGAATACGTCCTAAAAAGGGTCATATCTTCGTGACGTTTTTCCATATCAAGGTTAGTAAACCAACAGATATTACCCATTCTGCGCCATTTTTGCCCTGTTTCATCAATCTTAAAATCTGTCGCCTTTTCTTCGTATGTGTCGGGAACCCTAAACCAGTAATGCCCGCTATTATTGCCAAGCCATATTTTGTCAGTCATAAACAAAGGCAGAATCTCTTTGTATTTAACGGCGTTCAAATTGCCGATTATTAAAAACTCTTTTCCATGTTCCATTAGTTGTGCTATATAGTCGCGGAACAGCGAAAAGGGCGGGTTAGTTACAATAATATCAGATTGCTTCAAAAGTTCGACACATTCAGGGGAACGAAAATCACCGTCACTCTCCAATAGGGTAAGGACGTTTTTATGATTTCTTAAAAGGTATTCTACGTCGGAAAGGTCAACACGCCCGTCTTGGTTTTCGTCTGTAACCTCTGTGATTTCAATCTTGTATGGTTTTCTCTTGCTACTTTCTTTACCGGCAACAGTTTCAGTATCGAATATATCCAGCTGTGTATAGATAATCGGCGACGTTGCATAACAAGTCGCAATCAGCTTTTTCAATCCTAACGAATTAAAGTTCATTGCAAAATATTTGAAATAGTTACTTTCAAAGGGGTCATCACAATTACACAAAACGACTTTGCCCTTGAAATGTCCCTTGTAATATTTTAGTTCACTCTCAATAAGCGATAATTGAGTATAAAACTCGTCCTGTTTGTTCCTTGCGGAATCGTTCAAGTTGCTGTTACCTGCCACGTCATTTACCCCCGTTTCCTGTGTCACCCGTCATTTCTACGATGTCGGATATATCGCAATTTAAGGCGGTACAAATTTTAGCCAGCGTTTCCATTGAAACAGGGTTGTTCTTGCCCAACTTGGCGATTACGTTTGTGCTGACTCCCGCCAGCGTTTTTAGTTCTGTTTTTTTGATACCTTTATCTATTAACAATTTCCATAGTTTGTTATAGCTTATAGCCACTTCGCTAACCTCCTGCACCATGTTACAAATAACCTATATTATTATACCAAAACGTAAGTAAAAATATCAAAAAAAGGTTATAATATCGTGATTATTGCTTGATATATAGTTGATAGTGCAAGGTATCATTATATATACCTCACACTCTCTTTTTCGCATATATCGTTATGTCGTTCTTGTCCCCCCTCGAATGAGTCTACCCGCTAATATCATAATCAACGCCCTTGTAGCATATAACGAGCAGTTTGTACGTCAAACAACGAAAACCACCGACAACAAAAGGCGAATTGTGTTTCCGGTATATATGCAGAAACTGTTAGCCGAACATAGAAAGCGTCAAAAGAAATATCGGGCTTCGCTTCGGGAATTAATCCGATTTATCTCACATCTTCCTTAGAGTCAATAAATTGAACCGCCACAACTGGGGATTATCTTTGCTCTTTTAGGTCTTTAATTTTCTGTTTATAACTTTCAATATCCGGGTAGTTATCTGATATCAGCATTTCCGGATTGCAAATTTGGTTTAACTTGATTCTTTTTTCTAACTGCTTCACTCTAAGCTTATAATTCCTAGTCTACTCCCTCTTCCAGGGCTTTGATTTTTTCCTCTGGGAGAGTAATCAATACTTTTGATGTTTCCCTTTCCCAGGCCTCAATAAGGTCTTGGGGGAGTTCATCAGGAATTTTCTTCCCCGGGTTCTTCCGGATAAATTCCCGTATTTTAAATGCCATTTCAAGAAAAACCGGGTCTGAGGATATAACCTCAGCAAAATCATCATCTCTCTTCATTCTGGGTATTGGAATTTGAGATTCCAAATTTTTGAGTCTTCGCTCAATGGTGTTCATTGTTCCTCATCCTTTCTTCCAGGGCTTCTAAGCGTTCCTCGAGGTCCTCAATTTCATAAGCCTTGAGGGTAAGTTCTAAGATGGCCCGGGCTGCTGTCACTCGGGCTGTTTCCTTCTTTCCATCGTTCATCACTTCCCGGAGGGTGTCCACCGCTTCACCTGATATTCTTTGAATATGGGCTATGGCCTGGTTGACCGCTTGTTTCCGGGCTTCTCTATAGGCTTTGGCAAAATCCCCACGTTGCAACCACCGCCAAAGGGTGGTTTCCGATATTCCGGCGTCCTCAGCAGCCAGGGTGATGGTAGGTTGGTTGAGGAGGGCCACAATGGCCGTTTCCATTTTTCGGTTCAATTTTCCGCTTTTCGGTTCCATTTATTTTCACTCGCTTTCATTTTTATCTTTAAAAAATTCCAATAAATGGAAAATCCCGGGTTCTCCCCCTCGGCTACTCTCACTAAACCCGCCCAGATTAATGGCCGGGTTATTTTCGTTTCCAATTTGGATATTTTGAAGGGTCATTATCTTTACGTCATCATCAATATAGTTGCTTTTAAAAACCATAAAAATTTTTATATTGTTTTTAAAATAAAGGGGGAAGTGCGCCAGCTTTTTAATGGCGCACCATTCCTTTTAAATATTTAGTTCCTTCAATAATTAGTTAAATCATTATTTAGTAGTGTCCGATTATCCGTTTTCGGAAAAACCGTTTTCGGAAAATCGGACTTCGGTGAAAATCGCTCTATTATAAGAAAAATATGAAATATTATCGTCATAGATACTATCCTTGAACAGTATTCGAATTAAATAACATCCATTAGGAACGAATCTACTCCAATTTGAAAGGCCAAATTTTTCAATATTCCTGTTGATGCAAAATGCCGGATGTTGTAATCATAACCTTCGCCAAGTTCCCGGGCAAAATGCTCATCAATCATTTGTAAAACATCAACAACTGATAATGAGCACAATTCAGAAAAATTGCCCAGTTCATTCACCCATCTTTTTTTCCATTCATCATCAATAGGTGGATGAGGTTCCCCGAATTTTTCTTGATATGCTTTGCAATAATGTTCCGCTATTTCTTTTATTTCTTCAAAACTAAAATATTCGCTGTTTTCCAAGGCTGAATCATTCGTATATTTTCTTTCTTCCATTGCTTCCAAGGCTTGAGGAGGTACTTCATAGACATTGTAAATGTAACCCTGAAATTTTCCTTTCTCAGTCCTTCTCCTTTGACGTATTACATAACCATGAGTGATTAATTCCTTGATTCCTGCCCTAACTGAGGCCTTGCCATCGGTTGAATGTTTCACAATCTCGCTTTCATATATTTGCCAGTCATCAGGCCGACTTAGGAGATACACCAATACTCCCTTAGCCTTAAAACTAAGGGAGTTATCATATATGGCACATTTGTTCAACATCACATAGGGGATTTCTCGGCTTTTCGCTACTCTGAATATCATTTTGCCACACTGAAAAAAGGGAGAGAATTCTGAATGATAGTTAATTTTCGAGGAATCTTTTTATCCCTTGAATTTGTCCAGTAGCGAAAAATGAGAGCATATTGTAAGCCAAATTTTCTATCCAACTCAAGGCAATGGGCTTTAAATGTTTTTATAGATGTTGTGAAATACATTTGTGATTCCTTTCCAAAAATCTGGACATATTTAACTCCCTGGGCTATGGCTTCATTTAAAATTTCAGCGTCAACGGCTATAGCTTCAGGTATTCTCAAAAAATGACGGGACTCGAAACACCGCTTGAATAAAACATCACCATTTTCTATAATTCTATAGCCATATTGGGGTTTGAGAGTGTTTTGCATTTTTCAATCTCCTTTTGGTTTCCTGGTAGCCACCGCTTCTCTTGGCTGGGAAAGTGACTGCCAGGAATTTTCTTGTTGTTTTTCCATTTTTACTCCTCAATTTTAAACAACTCATCCGCTGATGTAGCAAAAAGCTTTTCAAGCCGCTTAATCACTTGTGTATTTGGTTGGGTCGTTAGATTTTCAATTTTTGAATAATACGTTTCGCTTACGCCAACTTTTACCGCAACATCCATATTTTTCAATCCTCTTGCCAATCTCTTACGCTTTAAAACGGTCAACAAAGCATATTCCCCCTTTCCAATTCTAAGTCTTGACGTAGAATAGCAAATGAGATAAATTAAACTCGGTGACAAAATGGTGACATCAGAAAAAGTTGAAAAAAATCTTCAAAAATTTTCTTTCCCTTCAACAATTCCCAGAATGATAAGTGATGAAATAGACTTTTATAAAAAAGTCCAGGATTCTACTTCATCTTTTGCCCAGGCACTTGGAAGGATTGCACCCTTATTGAATAGATGGGGAAATGAAATGTATGAAGCAATACAACCTATCCGGGGTTACCTTACAGAGCGGGAAGCTACCTTCTGTTGTCTATCAAGGTTGTATAAACTCTTCGAGCCTGCCCCATCTCCTCCAAATGCTCCGCTGGTTGAAGAAAAAGCGGCTAAAAGTCTTATAAAAAAGGTAATGGTGAATAACCCCCGGAGATTGTTCTTAGTGAGTCCTCAAGCACAGGAACTTTTGCAATATCGTCCTGGGGGGATGTCGGAGATGGAATATTTCAAGATTCTTTTTGAACTTTATGAGGCCATAAAAGCTCGTAAGGGTTATGAAGGAAAAAAGAAAAAACTCCCGGATTTAGCCAATAAATATTTAAGGAGAGCCAATCCTCAAATGAATTCTAGGGGAATTATTTATATTGATTGCCCAGATAATTTAACCATAGCTTGGTATCTTATAAGCAAAGGGGATTTAAAATTATGCCCAATGTGTGGGGAATTTTTCTCCCCTTATGATATAGCTACAGAGAGGAGAGAACGGTCACCATTTTGCCCTAATTGCCGATACTTACGGACTAAGGAAAGAAACAAATTTAACAAAGCCCAACAGAGAAAAAGGGAAGCTCATACAATTAATGTTAACCCTATAAATGAAATTATTTGTAAAGAAGAAAAGGGCTTAAAATGAGTCCGTTGCTTTCAACTTAAAAATTCATGAGTCCGCTGCTCTTGGGAGGGCAAAGGAGAGGTTAGGGAAAATGAAGAGAGGGAAATTTGGCTTAATGAAAGTTTCATCCTCGCGCCTGTAGCTCAATAGGATAGAGCAACGGACTTCTAATCCGTAGGTTGGGGGTTCGATTCCCTCCAGGCGCGCCACAGCAAAATGTTTCAATGCTTATTGTAACTCTTTTCTCAATTTTTGTTGCTTCTGAATGACGGATTGATCGATTTGGTCCTTTTTTTAAAAATAAGGTTCTTCTCCAATTTAATTGCATCTGGAAAAGGAGTCTTGAATGATTAAGGAGAAATATCCAAGATCATGATAACCAAATACTCTTCGTTTTATCACCTTAATCTTGTTATTGATCCCTTCCAATCGACTGGTATGGAGCGGATAAAGACAATGATTGTAAATACCATAAGCATAATTTTTGAGCATTTTGGCAAAAGCAATCACTGGCTTCAGGAAACTTTCAAAAGGGAGTTCGTACCATGTAGCCTATGTTATGTTCGCCTCATCCCAAAGTTATTTTAGGAAATCACTGAGAATGCAAACCAAAACATAATTTGATTAAACTTGAGTTATCATCTTCGGAGTCGGTTTTTTACAATTCTTACAATAATTTAATTAATTCTTCCACAGTTAGGTTTGCATCGTTTAATATCTTTTTAACTAACCCCGGACGTAGTTCTTTGTGGTCTGGCACTGTTACTGGAAGCAGCTTCCCGTTCGTATCCTTTAGTCTTAAATGACTGCCTCTTTGTCTTACCACTTTATAACCAATTTTTTCAAGAGCTTTAACACAGTCCCTACCAGAAATTACCGGGAGCTTAGGAGTCATCTTTCTAACACCACATTACCAACTATAACACTGCCAATTGGAATTTCTTCATCGTCAAGGCATAATTCAATTGCTTCTTTTATGTTTTTCAGGGCTTCATCTATCGTATCTCCTTGAGAATAACATCCATGAAAAGAAGGACATGATACAACATAGCCAGTGTCATCCTGCTCAATAATAACAGGGTAAGTTCTCACATCCAGCACCTCCAAATTTATTATACCCCATGCCCTCTATTAAAAACCATCATTCGAATTGAATCACGTAAAATCTTGATAAACTCCTATCGTTACCCTGTAAAATGCAGATCGGTATGTTCCATCAAGCTTTTCTCATTTCCAGGAATTTCTGACCGAACACGAGATACTCATCAGGAATACCTCTTCGATAGCGAGCATTATATCTCAAATTAATCTTGGGGGGACGAACTGGAAACATAGGTAACAAAAAGTTCCAGACTCATAGGTAACACTTTGTATGAGACTCAGATAGGAGGGATGCTCTGTATGCCGTGGGTGGTGGCATATAAAGTGGATCTTAGGCAGGAATTGATTTATCACCATCTTCGCAAAGGAAAAGTCATGGATTTACCCGAATTGTTCTTTCATTGTCATGCTTCACACTATTTTGTGGTCTTAAAAAACTTAAAAAAGAGAAGGCAACCAAATTCTATTTAAAAAGAGGGTAAAACATGGATCATTTGGAAAAATACGAAGAAGATATTTTTCAATCCTATGAGGATGGAGAATGGACCTTGGCAAAAGAATTTGATAGTTAGAAAAAATACTATGCCAAGCAGGCAAAAAACCCTTTGAAAAAGAATAAGAGAATTAATATTCGTATTTCAGATAGTGACTTGATTCGATTAAAAGCCAAATCAATTGAATCCGGTATTCCATACCAGACTCATATTGCAATGTTGATCCGGCAATATGTAACTGGACAATTCATATTGAAAAATTAGGAAGGCTGCTTTGAATTTCTCTTGATAAATTGGGATTTATCTCGCCTATAGGTTCTACCCTTTTGTTCTTTACTCTTGAATCTCACAAAGATAACTTTTGGTTATCATCTTTTTGGTTGTGTTTGATAGTTTGGTTATACATATACATAGCATGTACTATGAATATCTACTCAAAAGGCATAGGAAGTCAAATAAAAAAAGAGATAATATCTTCAAATGAAGTATAAATATCAATAAGAAATAACCTTGATCCCCGAAGGGAGTATGTACCATTTAAAAAGCAAAAGTAAATTTAAGAAAAAGTGCTAAGGGGAATCACATAAGTTGTGGAAGAAGGATCTCGTTTTTTAATTATTTTTTAAAAAAATTACTAAATGAGATTGCCACGTCATCTAACCAAAAGACGGTTAGATTCCTCGCAATGACGGATTTAGATAGGTATTTTCATCCTCATCTGGTGCTGCAAAGCAGCATGAGGGTCTATCCTGAAAACCTACGGGCATGATAAATCAAGCTCTTACAAAAATATTTAAAAAACCGAAGGGGTGCAATGAATTGCACCCGATCTTTATTTATTGTAGTGGCATGCCATGGCATGACGAATTTTGGGAAAGTCATCAAATCAACAAACTGCCAAATACTAAGAATAGCAGGTGTTGGCAGTCTACTTGAGTAGTTT
Organism: Atribacter laminatus; assembly: GCF_015775515.1. Taxonomy (NCBI): domain Bacteria; kingdom Pseudomonadati; phylum Atribacterota; class Atribacteria; order Atribacterales; family Atribacteraceae; genus Atribacter; species Atribacter laminatus. The sequence goes on along the minus strand of NZ_CP065383.1, from coordinate 1,522,460 downwards.
GTTAGAAATAATCACACGTTAAGCAGTTAAGCACTGATGAACTCTTTTAAAGCAGATAAGGCATGAGCTGCCTTTTCTGTTGGTACGAAAATATGATCATGATAATAGGCTGCTATTATATTTGCACTAATGCCTTTTGAAGCCAACTTTGAAGCAACCGCTGCGGTTAAACCTACTGCATCAAGACTTGAATGCACTGTCAAAGTAATTTGTTTGAAGGTGTTTTCAAACGACAAGCCAGCATCAATTGCTGCTTCTTTGGTTAAAACTAAGGTTAAACCTTCGTTTTCTCGAAATGTTGCTAATGGATTTAGCTCGATATAATCAGAAACATCATTCGATACCGTACAAAACACGAACTCTTCGTCCATGAGTTTGGGGTTCATTGAAAATAGCAATTGTTCTAATTCAACTATTCCACTCATCGCTAAAATTTCCTCGGTATTTCTAACGCTCATCATTAACGGTGGCAAGCAGCTCCGCCCGCTGTATGTTGTTGTTAACCATGATAACTTTTCTCTTGATTAGTTACCATCATATGCCCTTTGCAGGGTAGCGAGATCGAATTTCTTCATCTTGAGAAATGCTTGAGTAACTCGGTTAATTTTTTCAGGGTCCTGATCTTGCATCATTTTATCCATGACAGCCGGTACGATCTGCCATGAGAGACCATACTTGTCTTTAAGCCAGCCACATTGCTCGGCCTCTGGAACAGCGGAAAGTTTATCCCAATAGTAATCAATCTCTTCTTGGTCTTCACAGAACACCATAAACGAAATTGCTTCATTAAAATTATAACCGTGCTCGCGTGCGCTATCCATAGCAGCAAACCATTGTCCTTCAAGTTTAAAATCAGTAAACATAACCATTCCTTCTTGGTCTGGTTCCATGCCAGCAGGATAACGGGCAATTGTGCCGCGCTTGGTATTTTTAAATACTGAAAGATAAAAATCTGATGCCTCTTCAGCCTTGCCATAGCTGTCTCCAACAAACAAAAGCGAGGGGATGATCAATGGCCGCTCCTCACCTTCGGGATTGGTATAGATAAGCTGCCAGGAAAGTCCATATCTGTCCTGCACCCACCCATAACGTTCACTGAATGGATATTTATCAAGCGGCATGAATGCTTTGCCGCCTTCCATAAGGCTAGCCCAGACTTTATCTATACGTTGCCTTGCTTCTTTGTCCTGTGATGGATCAAAATTAATCATAAAAGAAATCGAGGGGTTGAATTTAAAAAGCGGCCCGGCATTAATAGCTTGAAACTTGTACCCCCAGAATTCAAACAACACGATATCGGTGTTTCCCGAGGGTGTGTTATGCAGCGTCGTGATGCTGGTTATTTTTGAATCGGGAAAGACAGAACAGTAGAATTTAGCAGCTTCTTTCGCTTCTCTGTCAAACCACAGGTGTGGAACGATCTTTTGTTTGGTCACTTTCATCGTATCCCTCCTTATTGGGCTAATATGCTCCATGCTCGAGCGGCAATAGTACACAGCAGAATTACAAATTTAAGTTCAAGCGGCTTTTATTAACTAAAATTTCATAAAGATAATTTCCAATGATGATTTCTTTTTGTAGTAAACTCGGACACCTTGGCCATTCGTCTCCAATTTAAATTAGAGTATTTTAAGTTTTTTTAAGTAAGTTCAAAAAGTTTTTCATTCTCCAGCCATCAACCTTAAAAAGCCAGTCGTTAGGTGTCCGTTCGTGCTTTTGGTTCTTAAAAAAATGTTGCTTTATTCCTTACAGCAGTTTTTTCTTGATGTCTTTGGCTTTGTCAGTGACTGCATCTTTTACATCTTTGGCCGTATCGGTCGCTTTATCTTTCGCGTCTTTGGCGGCATCAGTAACTTTGTCCTTTGCGTCTTTAGCGGTATCGGTAACTTTATCCTTTGCGTCTTTGGCAGCACCACTAACAGCATCTTTTACGTCTTTAGCCTTGTCAGTAACGGTATCTTTCGTCTTTTTTATAAAATCCATAATATTCATCTCCTTTCTATAATATTTGAAATTGAAATCTAAAAAAAGGGAATTTCATTAGCACAAAAAATTTCATATTATGAAATAACGCTAAATGAAGTATAAATATTCCAGAATTGGAAAACTTCTTTTTTACAAAATATGACTTTCTCCTATAACTATAGTTCAGGACTACTTTAAAAATACTGTGATAAATGTAAGGTGATCAATAAATTTCATCCTCGTCTGGTGCTCCTTAATAACTTGAGAACCTATTCTGGTTAAAACTTCATGAATATTCGAGCGATTTGAAAATAGAGAAAAACTCCAATTACATCCACAATGGTAGTAATCACTGGTGTTGCAGATAAAGCGGGATCAAATTTTAATTTTTTAAGTAAAAGAGGAAGAATCATTCCTAATAAGTTCGAAATAAAAACTACCACCCAAATTGCCAGTCCCACAATAATACCAATTAAAACTGGTTCACGTAGAAGAACTACTCTAAAAAAGCCAACTAATCCGAGCATACCACCCAAAAGACTACCAATTAACGATTCCATTATGATTATTTTAAAAATATTCCTAGAATCAACCTCGTTGAGAGCAATTCCCCGAACCATTATTGTGGTGGATTGACTTCCAACATTTCCTCCGGTATCAATTAATGCTGGTATGAAAAAAGAGAGTGATACGACTGTCTGAATGAGTACCGATTGATTTTGAATAACAAAGCTGGTTACCATCCCTCCTAGAAGCAAAGCAACCAACCAGAATAATCGGTCCCGAACTTTTTGCACGACACTGGAATGGAGATACTCATCTTCAGGAGTTTGAATTGCAGCCAAACGATGGATATCTTCAGTGGCTTCTTCTTCAATGATATCAATAGCATCATCTACAGTAACAGCTCCCACTAAACGTTGCTCATGGTCAACCACCGGCAGAGATAATAAATCATATTTTTGGATGGTCCGAGCAACCAGTTCCTGATCATCATCAGTTTTCACAAAAATGATATCGGTATCCATGATATCATCCACCACTTTCTCTGGTGGAGAAAGAACCAGGTCTCGAAGGGTAACACTACCAATGAGATGTCGCTGATAATCGGTCACGTATGCGGTATAAATCATATCTTCAGGGGGGGAGAGTTTTCGTATCCGCTCTAAAGCTTGGTCAATTGTATAATGTTCTTTTAAGTCGATATACCCCGGGTTCATAATTCGGCCGGCTGAATTTTCCCGGTAACCGAGGAGAATACTCGCCATTTCTCGTTGATCGGAATTTAAAAGAAAAAGCAATTTTCTGACCACCTTAGCCGGCAACTCATCAAAAAGTTCCGTTCGGTCATCGGGTGACATTACATTTAAAATTTCAGAAACTTTATCATCAGTGAAACTATTAAGGAGGTTTTCTTGATGCTCAAAGTCCAATTGCTCGAAAACAGCAATTGCCACATCTTTTTTTAATAAGCGGAAGAGAACGACCTGGTCATCCCGATCAAAAAAAGTCATTAACTCTGCCACGTCTGCTGGATGGAGATCGTTAATAAGGCCTTTTATTTCGAAAAAATTCTTCTGCTCCAATAGCTCATTTATCTTCTGTTGCAATTCTTCCATTTCGTTCATCATCCCGGTGAGCATCCTGATCACCTCCTTTAAATTAATTAATAAGAGAAAAAAGAAAATAGTTATTCTTATAACTATAAATTAGTGAATAAAAAAGCTTTGGTAATTCAATAGATAATAATAGTTACCTTGTCAAAAATATTATTATTTTTTATATTTTTATCTTCTTCTTAGTCTTCGAATTCTCCTCTTCTGATTTCTATATTGATGAATCAGTAAATTCACCACTATTTTGACTTTAAACCTGACCCATTAGGATTATCACGGTGAATCCGGGCTAATATTTTCAGAAGTTCTTGATGAAGGTATTACGGCTCTAACTTCTCTTTACTCGGAAACCTTCTGGATTAAGATATTTAGTTCATCAATTTGGTTAATTTCTTTGTCCATGGATATTTTTCAATATCCGAAGATATTATCTATTTGGTTTGATGACCGGGTAAAAAACCGTGGCTTTTAAAGCTAAAGAAACAGACCAATGGTTAAGCTTCGATATTATTGATTATTCCAAGATATTGAAGCAATTCTATCGAATATTATATCAGTAAAAATTGAAACCTTAAATCAAAAGTGGTTTATACTCCAATTGAATTTTTCTAGGTTTCCATGCCATTCGTTTGCACCAAATGAGGATAGAAATATAAACTCAGAAACCAACTTCTCCCCCTTTATCCAAAGGGAGAGGATTAACTAAGATTGAGCATGAGAGATTGCCACGTCACTTCGTTCCTCGCAATGACGATTCAGAGTTCCTTCTCCCTAAATGAGAGAAGATGAGGATGAGGGTGAGAGCCCAGGATAAGATCCTGGTGAGTTACTTAATATGAGTTACCTATAAAAAATCATTCTGGTATTTTCAGGATAGACCCTCATGCTGCCTAGCAGCACCAGATGAGGATGAAAATACTTACCCAGAAATCGTTTCCCCCTTTAGAAAAGGGGGTGAGGGGGATTTGAATTTTTTAGTAACTAATTGAATCCCTCTTAATTTCCCTTTATCCAAAGGGAGAGGATTAACTAAGATTGAGCATGAGAGATTGCCACGTCACTTCGTTCCTCGCAATGACGATTCAGAGTTCCTTCTCCCTAAATGAGAGAAGATGAGGATGAGGGTGAGAGCCCAGGATAAGATCCTGGTGAGTTACTTAATATGAGTTACCTATAAAAAATCATTCTGGTATTTTCAGGATAGACCCTCATGCTGCCTAGCAGCACCAGATGAGGATGAAAATACCTATCTAAATCCGTCATTGCGAGGAGCGTCTTGTGCGACGTGGCAATCTCTACCATCCACTTAGTCATTCTGAGGAGTCCGGTGTTTTTGCCGGACGACGTAAGAATCTCATCATTTAAAGTATTTATGAAGAAAAAGCTTAAAAGATGAGATCCTCACGCCCTCAAAAAGCGAGGGCTCAGGATGACCGATTAAAGGCACACCCCCCTTTATCCCCCCTCAATGGGGGAATTTATAAGATGGTATTTTCAGGATAGACCCTCATGCCAGTTGTGTGGTATTAGATGAGGATGAAAACCAAGACTCGACATGCCATGGCATCTCGCTACATTAATTAAAGAATGGGCACAATTCATTGTGCCCCTATATTTTATAATTATTTATAGGGGCCTGATTTATCATGCCCGTTGGTTTTCAGGATAGAATTCCCTAATTATACTTGGATTTTACTTACCTATTTCGGCTTTTTTCAAGAGGCAAGAAAGTCAGGATTCATAAATATTCAAAATAGTATAACTCCAATAATCACCATCATCACTTGACCAGGAATGTTTTTCAAACCCATCCCATAGCGGAGTAAGCGCATGAGAATGAGTTCTAAACAAACACCAACTGCTAAGGCGATAAAAATTGCCAACTCCATTTTCACTAATCAATACAAAGGTTTTTCAACAATGGAGATATATATCACGAAACCATTATTACATTTAATAAGAAAAGCATGAAACCAAAAGACTTTTTAAATGTAATATTGTAAAAAAAAATATAATTTAACAATTGCTTATAACTTTTATCAGAATAATGCTGCTCATTTTGGGTTATTTAATTTAAATAGTTCTACTGGATGTATCTCACACCATGAGTGATTGGAGGTGAGTTAACTATGAACCATAGAAATCACCATCTTTCTTCAACAGAATGGCCAAATAATAAAAAATTTAGCCAATCGTCTCCTACTCATCACACCAACCACAATCAGCATGCTGGTCATGATGTGAAAATGTTTCGGAATAAATTTTGGGTAAGTCTAATCATTTCCATACCAGCACTTCTATGGGATCCAATGATCCAACAATGGTTTAAATATCAATCACCCTCTTTTCCTGGTTCCACTTTTATTCCTGCTCTTTTTGGAACCATCGTCTTTATCTATGGTGGCTGGGTGTTCCTCCAGGGAGCGTTTGGTGAGCTCTCAAGGAAGACCCCGGGAATGATGACCCTTATTGCGCTGGCTCTCAATGTTGCGTTTTTTTACAGTATAGCGGTGATGTTGGGTTTGAAAGGGCATACTCTCTGGTGGGAGTTGGCAACCCTGGTCACGATTATGCTTCTCGGGCACTGGATTGAAATGAGGTCAATCTCTCAAGCTCAGGGGGCACTCCAAGAATTAGCCAAACTATTACCGGATACCGCGGTTCTTCTCACTGATGATGAATCGACTCAAGAAGTACCAGTTGAACAATTACAAGAAGGAGACTTCATATTAATTCGCCCTGGAGCGAGCATCCCTGTCGACGGGATGGTACATAGCGGTAAGAGCTCAGTCAATGAAGCCATGATTACCGGTGAATCGAAACCGGTCGGAAAAAAGGAAGGCGATAAGGTCATCGCCGGTACGGTAAACGGTGAAGGCTCTCTTCGGGTGAAGGTTGTTGGAATTGGCGAAAAGACAACTCTCGCTGGAATCATGCGGCTTGTTGAACAGGCGCAATCTTCCCGTTCTCGTGCTCAAGCGTTAGCTGATCGGGCAGCTTTTTATCTCACTTTAGTGGCAATTGGATCAGGTTTGATCACCCTCATTGGCTGGCTACTCTCTGGAACCAGCCTCGATTTTACGATTACTCGCGTGGTGACTGTGTTAGTTATTGCTTGTCCCCACGCTCTGGGATTAGCGATCCCACTGGTGATTGCCATTTCCACAACTCTGGGAGCTCGCAATGGTCTTTTGGTTCGTGACCGTCGAGGATTAGAAGAAGCCAGAAATCTTGACATTGTGGTATTCGACAAAACCGGTACTTTAACAATGGGTGAGCATCGGGTAGTCCAAACCGTAACCGATAAAAGTATAGGCAACGAAGAAGCTCTGCGCCTTGCGGCAGCAGTCGAGAGAGATTCCGAACACCCTATTGCCAGAGCTCTTCAAAAAAGTGCCGAAGCAATTGGGGTTGAAATTCCTCGTTCTCAAAACTTTCGAGCCATTCCAGGACAGGGGGTGCAAGCTCAAGTAGAAGGCCGCGAAATTCAGGTTGGAGGACCATCACTTTTAAAGAATAATAATTTGAATATTCCGAAAGAATTCAATGAGGCAGCTATTCATTTCGGTGAATCTGGGCAAGCGGCAATTTACTTGGTTGAAGGAGAAAAAATTCTTGCGGTATTTGCCATAGCCGACGCCATTCGTCCCGAATCGTATGAGGCTATTCACAATCTACACCAGTTGGGTATTCAATCAGCGATGTTAACCGGAGATTCCGAGGCGGTTGCTGAAACAGTGGCCAAGGAATTAGATATTAACCTGGTTTTTGCCCAAGTTCTTCCCGAAGACAAAGCCAAGAAAGTCCAAGACTTACAAAAACAAGGGAAAAGAGTTGCCATGGTGGGAGATGGCGTAAATGATGCGCCAGCTTTGGTAACCGCTGATGTCGGAATCGCTATCGGTGCTGGAACTGACGTTGCCGTCGAAGCCGGTGACGTGGTACTGGTTCGCTCTGATCCTCGTGATGTCCCACGAATTGTAACCCTCAGTAAAGCATCCTACCGGAAGATGAACCAAAACCTTTGGTGGGCGGCAGGATATAACATTATTGCCATTCCGCTTGCTGCAGGAGTTTTAGCCTGGGCTGGGATTATCCTGGCTCCGGCAATTGGTGCAGTACTCATGTCGTTGAGTACTGTGATAGTTTCAATTAATGCTCAATTGCTAAAACGTATTAAACTCTAATTTTAAAACCTGTGAATAAATTGACTGAAGAGAAATTGTACGGATTACTCCCTTTTTTTCCCAAAACCATAAGCCAGCTTCTGAGAAAAGGAATTTTATATTGTTAAGCTATTGAGTTAAAATAATGGAGGGAAAGATCTTTAAGTAAGAAAACGACTTATAGTATATTTATATAATGATATTTTTTCGATAGAGGTAATCTTTTAATAGAAAAACATGAGGATGCTTATATATCACTGTTTATTATAATCCAATTTTGAAGAGCAAGGAGGTACCAATGAGTAGAAGAAAAATTTTACTCACTGGAATTTTGGTTGTAGCTTTAGTGGTTTGTTTATTAACCACTCAATCAATTTTTGCCCAAACAAAATTTAATTTAAATTCCGATATATATCTTTCTATTCCCCGATCTCATTCGGTGAATATTTCGATTGATCGAGGACAAGATTCAACTTATTTTATTGATGATCCAATCATAATTCGCTATGGAGCAAGAAAAACTGGTTATATTAATATTTTTGATTACTCTCCCGATGGAAGTGTTTTATTGTTAGTAAAAAACCAGGAAATCATTGCCGGTTCGAATTTAATATTGAATAGAAAAGTTAAAGGACCAACGGGTATTGAACGATTGATAATCCTTTTCACCCCAAAACCAGTTGGGGAAAATGAATTAAAAGTATTTATCGAATCACCTCACCAGAGTAACCGATATTTTCCTCTTTCATTCGTAAACCATACCCATTTCAATGTTGCCGATCGGAATCCACGAGCCCCAAATATAACTCTTGAACCTTCTCAATTTATCATTGAACCAGGTTCTTGCTATGACATAACCGCCCAACTTACCTTTCACAACGGTCAACCTGTTCAAAATAGCCCTGTGGATTGGTCAACCGACTATGGAACGCTGAATACCAAATCCAATCTAACAGATAATAACGGCAAAGCTAAGGTCACTTACCAAGCTCCCGAATCAAGCCAAATAAAAACCGCTGTCATAACGGCTTTTTCACCTGGTCATGCTGGAATACCGCCTACAAGCGCGAAAGCAATAGTGAATATTACAAGTAGGACTCGTTCTACTGAAATCATTGTAAGCCCTTCGAGTTTTTCTTCTCAACCTAGAGAAAATATTCAATTTACAGTAACCCTTCAGGATACTTGCGGTAACCCAATCAGCGACAGAACCCTTTATTGGTCTTCAAATATCGATAATTTGAACGAATCATCAGCAATAACCAATATCTCAGGACAAGTTACAATTTCTTTTATCGCTCCTGAAGTAAATGAAGAAACACCTATTGACTTAACAATAGAATTTCTTGGGGCAAACGGTCTATGCTCTTCTAAAATTACCATTTCTGGAAATATAAAACCGGTTTCCTCAATTACTCCTTAATCTATTTAACCTTAATGAGGAAATTTTTTATTGGTTGAATTGAAGAGATTGCCAGGTCGTTCCACTCCTCGCCACGACGGTGCTTAGATCCTTCTCTCTTGTGTACGAACGGGGACATAGGTTACACTTTAGTCTAAGGACATAGGTAACACTTTTTAATCATCTTGAATCTCCGTTGATTCAAAAGTAAGGGTCTTTTTATCAATTATACCAATATCATAGGTAGAGAAACTAACTAACCAGGAATGAGTATAGTCTTTGAATCCGAGAAGTTCACCAGCAAAGACTTTACTGATTCTGATCAGACGGTTGCCATAAAGAGAAATCCGTCCTGAGGAATCGACTTTACGAGTGAGCGTATGATGAGGATATTCACAATCACTTAAGGTTTTTGGATAGGGCCGGTCACTTTTGTGGTACCAGGAAGCTGGGGTTTCTTGGTTGATTGCTTCATGGGGTCGTACGGTGTTATAGATGGTTTTAAAGGTTTCAAAGCGGTCTTGTTGGGTGAAAAGATTGGTGGCTGGTTTTTGACAGGCCTCTTCTTTTAAGGTGCGGTGCATCCGTTCATGACGGCTATTTTGTTCTGGATGTCCCGGATCAATGCGCTCTAAGATGATGCCGAGTTTCACTAACCACACCGAGAGTTGAGTGAGTCCAAAGGGAGAGTGAAGAGAAGCAAAGGGACTCCCGTTATCACTGCGGATCACCTGGGGAAGACCATATGTGGAAAAGCACTCTTTGAAGACCGGAAGGGATTCTTGAATGCTGGGAGAGGAAAGAGCTTCACAGGCAAGGAGATACCGGCTATAGTGATCGGTGATGGTTAAAGGATAACAGTATTTCCGATCTTGGGTTCGAAATTGTCCTTTAAAGTCGACACACCAGATCTCATTGGGTTCATGGCTGGTTCGAAGTTGACTGGTTGGCACACTTCTTCTCAATCGACGAGGGTGTGATCTCACCAGTCCATGGCGAGATAAGATGGCACTGATGGTACTGATTGCTGGAAAGACAATATCGGGATACTGTCTTTCCAAGGCGGGCTTGAGCTTTTTAGCTCCCCAACTGGGATGCTTGAATTTGGTATCCAGAATCATTTGCTCGGTCAGGGCATCAGTTTGACCCGCCAGGTGATGAGGACGTCGGGATTGATCTTTAAGTCCATCCAAACCAAAGGCTTGAAAACGATGAATAAACTTATAGGCGGTTTTTCGAGAGATTCCATATTCTCGACACAAATCTGTCACCTTTTCCTTGTTGAGATAACGATAAATCAATTCTTGTCTGAGATCCACTTTGTGTACCTCCGTCCATGGCATAAGGCATTCCTCCTTATGCCAGTAGTATACAAAGTGTTACCTATGTGTCAGGAACTTTCTGTTACCTATGTGTCCGGATCATACCTTGATGGGAGAAGGTGAGGGGTAATTATAAGCTCTCACCACTCACTTCTCACTCTATTTTCCAGATTAGAATAACAAAATATATACTAAACCTACATTTTTCCATTATTTTTTAGGTCTTATTCCTCATATTCGACTTCAAAAAATAGTCTCTTAGGAGCAAAAAATGGGAATTCTTTCCTATAGAAATATTATTTCATTCAGTTAATCTATATTATAAGGAGGGGAGAGACAATGAAATTGGAAAATAAGGTTTTTAAAACCAAAGGGGAAGCCTTATCGAATGCTATTGCAATGAATCTCATTGATTTTGAAGTGATTCCAGATCGAGACAATACCGGGAAGATAGTTTATCGTATTGATTTTTTTCAAAATGACTACTCCATTAATAGCTATAACTTTGAATATTTATAAATCAATTTAAGAGATTTTTCATCCTTCATTAAATCCATTAAGCTTTGAAGAACTGATTTTTTACCTCTCAACTTATTAATAAACTGAGATTCAAGGCTCACAAACTTTGCGTAAATATTCATTATTGAGATAATGAGTCAGATATCAGAGTGTATTTTTTAACCCTTAGTGCTTTCTTGTATCACAAAAAAACATCCTTCTAAAAAATCCCGCTTAAACACTTTTCTTATCTTCCAAAAACAAGAGCTAATTAAATCAAATCCCTACTTTAGTATTTTTTTCTGTAGGGGCGTAATAAATTACACCCGACTAATGTAGCGATATGCCATAGTATGTCGAATCCTGGGTTTTGATGCTCATCTGACACCGCCGTAGTCATTCTAAGGCTTCACCTGGTGAAGCCGTGAAGATCTCATCTGACGCTGCCGGCGTCATCCTGAGCGGTGCTTTTCCGCGTGAGGATCTCATCCTTTAATATTTTCCTTTGATTTTTTCACCTTCTTCCCCTCGCCCCCTCGGTCTTTTCGTCCTCAATTGGTGCCGTTTTACGGCATGAGAGTTCATTCAATTAAAAGTTTAATAATACTTAATAGAGCCGCTTGGTCTTTTTCCTCTTAATGGGAGTAGAATAAGGTGAGAGCATATTTAAAAGGAGGGCAAAAATATGGGATTGATTTATAAACATTCCCGTTTGCTTGGATTCCTTTTGATTACTTTTCTTTTCTTCAACTTCGCTAACGAAGGATTTGCTCAAAAACCAGCAAAAATTAGTCTTCCCCCTTCAGGCTATTTATATCATGGTGTCTATCCCGGCCCCGAGGACTTAAGTGGAGAAGAAAATCTTATTACACTGAAAAGTTTGGAGCTTTACGAAACAGCGGTGAGGAAAAAAGCGGCCTGGATATATTTTTCTCACGAATGGTCTCAAGGTGAGGATTTCCCCGTTGATACTATTTCCTGGATTCAAGAACACGGATCGGTTCCCTTTATACGACTCATGCTTCGTTATAAACCACAACAAAATATCAAAGAAAGAGTTTATACCCTCGATAAAATAATTCAAGGGGACTTTGATGAAACTCTGCAAGCTTGGGCTATTGCTGCTCTTAATTATCAGGATCCACTAATCGTCGAATATGGAACCGAAATAAATGGTGAGTGGTTCCCCTGGAATGCTAAATGGTATGGAAAAAAGAAGGGAGCTGAGAAATTTAAGCAAGCCTATCGTCATATTATCGACGTAATGAGAAATGAAAAAGCCTACAACATAACCTGGGTTTACCACGTCAACAACTTAGACTTACCTGATGAGGAATGGAATCGTTTGGAAAAATATTATCCTGGTAATGATTACATTGATTGGATTGGTGTAAGTATATATGGAGCTCAAACACCCCTGTCCGATGATTGGCCAATATTTCAAAAAGCATTGGATGCGGTCTATCCGCGATTGGTTGAACTTGCTCCAGATAAACCGATTGTAATTCTTGAATTTGCTATGACTTCTGGGCATCCCCATGGTAACCAAGCTCAATGGACAAAAGGTGCTTTGGAAAACCTTTGCCTGAATCGCTGGCCAGCAGTGATTGGTTTTTCCTGGTGGAATGAGGCCTGGGAAAATGATGATGACCCTGCTCATAATACCAATATGCGAGTTCAAGAAAATGCTGGACTAACTCAAATATTCCAAAAATATGTTGGTGAGAATGATCAGGTTTTAGACAAGTTGATCTTGGAATATCGCTAAATATTACTGTTTATCTCATTTTTTCAAAAAATTTCTTTTTTAATGATTTTCATATGAATAAAATTTGGAAATTCATTTCAGCTTCAAAGAGTGAAATAATCATCAGTTTTTAGTGTTTAACCTAATAAAACCTAAAGTTAAGGAGTGATCAAAATGTTAAATAGAACAGCTCAAGCAATCTGGGAAGGAAACCTTAAAGATGGACGGGGAACCATGGAATTCGGAGGAGGCGCTTTCAAAGGAAATTATTCTTTTGCCTCTCGTTTTGAAAATGGCAAAGGCACCAATCCTGAAGAATTAATTGCTGCTGCCCATTCCGGATGTTTCGCCATGGCTTTATCCCATATGCTGGCCGAAGCTGGATTTACCCCTGAACGGGTTTCGGCTACAGCAAAAGTGAGTTTGGAAAAAGTTGATGACGGTTTCAAAATCACCGCTAGTCACCTCGATTGTATTGCAAAAGTTCCAAACATAAGTCAGGAAAAATTCATGGCTATCGCCGAAGATGCAAAAAAAGGATGCCCGGTGAGCGTTTTACTCTCTAACATCAAAATTACTCTTAATGCTCGCCTCGAAAACTAATTAATTATTAAATAGTAATAAAGGTAATATTTCCTTCTTGTCTTTTCCTGTCAAATAGTAGTGAGGGAGAAGGGATCAGATTCCTCCCCTCAACCATTTTGAGATTATAATTATTAAGAGTTTGGATTGTTCTTTTCTCTTGACGTGAGGAGGCAAGGAGGAAGATATAATAATTACTAGTTCCAGGTTTTAGTTCAAGGATTTTGAAGGGAGATTATATAAATTATGCGAACCGGGGTAGCCAATTTACCGCTTCACTCAGGGAAAGCCCCAGCCTGGCTATTTCAAAGAATGGTGAAACTTTCTCGGGAAATCATCACTCTCATGGTATATGAATTCGGAACTCGTGAAACTTTAAAAAAATTTTCCGATCCTTATTGGTTTCAAGCCCTCGGTTGTGTTTTGGGCTTTGACTGGCATAGTTCAGGTGTTACAACCACGGTTTGCGGAGCGGTTAAAGAGGGGCTACGAGGACTCCAATCGGAACTCAAATTAGTAGTAGCCGGAGGGAAAGGGGCTGCATCACGCCGTACTCCTGATGATATTCGTCAATCAGCTGAAATAATATCTCTGATTTCCGATGCTGAAATATTAGTATATAATAGCAAATTGTCAGCAAAAGTTGACAATACCGCAGTACAAGACGGCTACCAGCTATACCATCACACCTTTCTTTTCAACCAAGAAGGCGACTGGACAGTCGTCCAACAGGGAATGAATGATACCAACGGTTGGGCTCGTCGCTATCATTGGTATTCACCTACCCTCTCATCCTTTATTAACGATCCACACGCGGCTGTTTGTGCTGACCACCGTGGAAACATTCTTCTGAATATGGTTGCTGGCGAAGCCGAGTCGAATCGTCGAGCAGTTGCTCATCTTTCTAAGGAAAAACCTGAAAAAATTGAAGCTGAAGCCAAAAACATAATTGAATGTAATTTGACTCGCCGGCATCCAGTTACTCTTGGAGATCTTAACCCTCGCTATTTTCATAAAATACTTCTTAAAACCTACGAGCGTCAACCAAAAAACTTCCAAAGTTTATTGGAAATTGAAGGCGTTGGACCCAAAACTATTCGAGCTTTGGCACTCATCGCCGAACTTCTCTATGGTACGCCAATTAGTACCCGTGATCCGGCACGGTACAGCTTTGCCCATGGAGGGAAAGATGGTTATCCCTATCCCGTTGATCGCCCTAATTATGATCGTTCCATAGAAATAATGAAGCGGGCAGTTGAACAATCTCGTTTAGGTAATCAGGAAATTACCAATGCCATTAAACGTCTTCAGCACTTTTACCAATTCTAATCAACTTAATTAAGGTTCATTTTTTACAGTCTTCAATCTGGGACTTTACAAAAATCATTTGGGTTTTAAAGCTCATCAAAACAATCTAAAAGTCCTATTAAAATACTCTCTTTACTTTATAAAATAGAGTAGATAGTTATCTTAATCAATGAGTCGTTAGAAGTGAGATGTAAGTCGAACAAAAGAAAAAACAAGTGATGATAAAAACGACAATCTGGTGTTTCTTTTCTGAAAGACCTAAAGGTCTCATTCTTAAAAAGAATATTGAATTAAAAAAAGAAAAAAATGAGATCCTCACGCGGAAAAGCACCGCTCAGGATGACGAATGTGGTGTCAGATGAGATCCTCATGGTTTCAAAAAACGAAGCCTCAGGATGATAACCCATGAGATTGAAACATCACGAGGCTCCTTGCAATGATGTCTTCATACTCCTTCTCCCTTGGTAGGAGAAGGCTATGACAAAAAAGTTTTTACTAACTATTCTCAGCATACAAAACTCTCTTAATGCTTTAAATCAACCTTTATAATCACTCTGGAAAAAGCATCCAAACTTTATTAAGGTTGTGTTCTTATGAAAAACAAGTGCATTTTAATTATCATCATGGCATTATCCCTCTTGACAACTCTATCCAGTTGTTCAGTTTACTACTTTGGGTTCCCGCCAAATACCCAAAATGCTTCGCCAGAAATATTGGAATATGTTAAAAAACACTTTTATAATTGCGGTCAAATAACCAGGTGGAATGATGGCTACATTGATGTTTACGATGAAACTAACTATAAAAGGATACCGGATGTACTGCAGGTTTGGAACGAAGTAATTGGGGGTTCGACTATTTTTCAACTAAGTGAAAATCCTAATAGCCCAGTCCATATATTGAATCAAAACGGAGTGTTTTATGAAGGTGAAGAAGTATGTGCGTTAACCATTGACCAAAATTGCATCAATGGTTGGAACCGCGAAACCAAAGTTATCATCAATTCCAATCCAAATTTGTTATACAACAAATTTAACGTTTACCTGCATGAATTCGGCCATGTAATTGGTTTTGATAACCATACCATTGGCGACAATGATATTATGGGATACACAGCATCAACCTGTGTAATTCCAGAAATAATGGTAGCAGCGGTACGATATGTGTATGGAGTCAAAATCGATTATAATATGGAATTCACAACCGCTAACTCTCCAAACCTGGAAATCATAGCTGCTAGTGGATTGCCATAAAATTCATTCAACTGTCTCTGTTTAACAAATGAAACTTCTTTTCGATGATTGGATTATTTAGAATAGGATAAAAAATCAATTCATTCTTTTTTCCCTACAAACCATTCAACCATCCTTTTTACGGCACCACGATTATCTGGTGGTTTATCCTCAGGAAAAGCTTTGGAAGTTAATTTCTCAACCAAACTTCGGCAGTTTTTCAATTCTTCTTCTAAAAATGAAATTCGGTCTTTCATTTCCTGATATAGCTTGTCATCCACTGGTTTTGGTTTGATAACTTTAGGAGCTTCTGCCTTCGTCTCGCTTTTACCCTTATCAGCCAGGTAACTCTGTACAGCCTCTACGGGAATACGATATACACCCTTTTCTTTTTCAGCCGATAGCTTTCCAATTTTTATTAAGCGTCTTACTGTTCCTTCCGATACACCAGTAGCTTTTGCAGCTTCTCGTATGGTATAACTTGCCATATGATATTCTCCCTCCTTTTTTTATAAAATAACTTTCTTTAACTTTTTAGTCAATAGGGTTAAGAAACATATGTTTTAGTAAGTACTAAATTATTAAAATAGGAGAAGATTTACTAAGATTCTTTCAACATTTAATAACACACAGTTAATAGATTAGACTTTGTAGGGGAAATTTGTTAAAGTTAAATAACAAGCTCTATAAAGCTCAAAGTATTAATCAAAATTTTATATTATCTTATATTTTTTTAAATGATTCATCAATTTGTATGTTTAAACCATTGCAATAGCTTAAAGATAAATAAATTAACTTAGGGTTTCAACCCATCATAGCTAATATTAAGGAGGATTTGTTATGAACTCTAAAAAACATATTGCTCTTTATATTATACTATTTTTTTCTATTTTCCTTTTTACCGGTTGTTGTCCAAACCAACAATTCCCACCCAATTCAGATGACCAAGTTGATATTCGTGGAACTATTCTCAATATTGTTCCTACTCAAGTTAAATCTGATATTTTAGGAACTATATATGTGGAAGGCCCTCTCTATGAAGATACTTCTTACGATAAAGCTTATATATCAATCACCTCTTCAACCCAAATTTTTAAAATTGACAATCTACTTTCTTCTAGTAGTCAATTCATTCCTATTCCATTTATTGAACTGCAAACTGGGATGATTGTTGAAGTGACATTCACAGGGCCTGTTTTAGAATCCTATCCGGTTCAAGCTACTGCAAAAAAAATCGTAGTGTTTGATACTTTCGCTCAATAAATGCTTTAATTTTCAATATTTTTGGATTATGTTATATACCTTCATGCTTGCTTAAAAACGAAAGGCTTTAAAAACTCGAGTTAAAAAGCTGAATTTACTCTTCAGGCAGGAAATTATTTTTCATTCCAATTTATTACTGATCTTGGTTGGAATTCGTAAAACATTCATTTTATCAAACTTAAAAATTTCATGCGGGCATGATAAATCAAGCCCCTACAAAAGATTATATAAACATAGGGTACAATGTATTGTACCCTATGTTTATATAATGTAGCGATATGCCATGGCATATCGAATCTTGGGCTTTGATCCTCATCTGAAATCGCAGGTACCATTCTGAACCCTCGTTTTTCGAGGGCGTAAGGATCTCATCTGATGCTGCAGGCGTCATCCTGAGCGGTGCATTTCCGCGTGAGGATCTCATCTTTTGGTTATTACTAAATGAGATTGCCACGTCGTCTAACCAAAAGACGGTTAGATTCCTCGCAATGACGGAGCAGTAAAAAAATCAGATCCCCCTAACCCCCTTTTCTAAAGGGGGAAATTGATCGACATACAATTTTTTCATTGTGATCTGGTGCTGCGAAAGCATCATGAAGGTCTATCCTGTAAATACCATCTTATAAATTCCCCCATTGAGGGGGGTTAAAGGGGGGTGTGCCTTTAATCGGTCATCCTGAGCCCTCGCTTTTTGAGGGCGTGAGGATCTCATCTTTTAAGTTTTTTCTTCATAAATACTTTAAATGATGAGATTCTTACGTCGTCCGGCAAAAACACCGGACTCCTCAGAATGACTAAGTGGATGGTAGAGATTGCCACGTCGCACAAGACGCTCCTCGCAATGACGGATTTAGATAGGTATTTTCATTCTCATCTGGTGCTGCAAAGCAGCATGACGGTCTATCCTGAAAATACCATCTTATAAATTCCCCCATTGAGGGGGGATAAAGGGGGGTGTGCCTTTAATCGGTCATCCTGAAACCTTTTCCCTTCTCATTTTCTCCCCCTCGCCCTCTCGGTTTTTTAACCCCCATCAGATGCTTTACAGAACATGAAGCTCTTACCTATTTTAATAAAATGTGAAATAATAATAGAGCAAAACATAAAGTAAGGAGGGTTTAAAATGGAAGCCATTCAAAGTAGGAATTCAATGAAGATTATTACAAGTATCACTTACTTGCTCATGGTCATTACTAACGCCCTGGCCAATATTCTGCCCATAAACCGAGTAAATACCGGTCAGGTATCCGATTCCTACCCGAATCTTTTTGCTCCAGCAGGTCTCACTTTTTCAATCTGGGGTTTGATTTATGTCTTGCTGGCACTTTACACACTTTATCAAATTGGCTTATTTCAAGGTGATAAAAAGACCATCAAATTCGAATTACTGCAAAAAATAAATATATTGTTTACAGTTTCTTCAATTGCCAATGTATTATGGATTTTTTCTTGGCATTATTTTTTAATTCCACTTTCACTATTTTTGATTGTAGTTATTCTCATTTGTCTAATCCGTATTAATCAGATGACCAGCCAAGAAAAATTTACATCAAAAGAAAAGATACTTATCAGGATTCCTTTCAGTGTTTATTTTGGCTGGATTACTGTAGCAACTATTGCCAATGCTACAACTCTTCTTGTTGATTTTGGTTGGAAGGGATTCGGAATATCAGAGTCAATTTGGGCAGTTTTGGTTATCATTATCGGGATGCTGATTGGATCAGTTACTTTATTCAAGAATAGAGACATTGCCTATGGTCTCGTTTTGATATGGGCTTATTTGGGAATATACATTAAACATTCATCAATGAGCGGATTTTCTAATCAATACCCGGCAGTTATGTATACCGTTATTACCTGCATAGCTATTTTTGCAATAACTATCCTCTATTTGTTATTTTCTAAGAAGAAAGCGGAAATTCATCACTCCCAATAATAAACATTCATTCAGTTTCTTTAAAAAACAATCGTTGCAATTCACCAAACAATAATGCATCGTGTATTTCATCTTCAAGGGTGTGTTCTTCTATTCCCATTTTCCACCAAAATCGTTGCTGCTCCTCTGTTAGAATGTGACCAGAGCTTCCTAAACGAGGATTGGACTGAAAATATTCATGGATTTGGTTTATATCGAAAACATTTAAAATTCTTTTGACCATTTCCTGCTTGGCTCGATTGGTTTCATCAATCACTCTTTTTAACCGCTGGTATTCTTGATCCAGATCTATTCCATAATCACCGAAAACTGAATGAACTTTTCGTTGTGGTTTGTAATCTGATCGTCTTCTTTTCTCTTCAATCTGCTGAAGTTTTAAAAGTGAGTTATTGTGCGTAATAAGAAGATTATAAAGCTTTTCTCCTATAACATAGCCCAATGCCTTGGTGATTCCATAGCGTCTTTCGATATTCCGAGCCGCTTCTACCCAAAGTTCTGGTTGGTTTTCATAAGCAAAAATTGAATACACCCTGACTCACCTACTCATCTGCAAAAATACATCGTAAATATTTAATTTATATAAAATGGCTGCGGGCTTGATAAATCAACTCCCAGTAAAAAAAATAGACTGCCGAGAAACCAATTTAACGCAGCTGATTTATGGCTTAACCCTAGCCAATCCAGAGTATTAACCCTGTATTCTTTTCTTTAAATAGTTAAATGATAAGACTGACAAGAAAAACATGATGATTGTGGAAATAAGGGGAACGAAAAGACCCACTTGTAAACCGGCATACTCAGAAACCAAACCCATACCAAGAGGCATGAGCATTCCACCAATTCCACCTGCAGCAGTTAGAACGCCCGAGATTGTGCCACTATATTGAGGGAAAATAGAACCGGCTTGAGCCATAACGGTTGGATAGATCCCAGATAAAAAGAAACCTAACAAAATAAAGATTATTACAACTGGATTGATTGCTTGAATGGTAAAAACAAGTGCAAAAAATACTGCCGAACCTAAACTCAACAAAACCAAAGTTCTCGAGTAACCCACCTTATCTGAGATTAAACCGGTTAAAAGTCTCCCAATTGTTAAACCGATAAAAAATAAAGAAAGAGTAAACGATCCGATCGAATGAGATACGTTTCGTGTGTTAATTAAATAGGTAGGAAGCCAACCAGCAATTACTTGTTCGGCTCCCACATAGACAAAAAGAAGCAATAAGAGTTGGATAATAATCCTATTCTTCAATAACATGGTAACATCTGAAAATCTCATTGTTTCTTCTTTACCCACTTTTGATAGATGAATGGGAAATAATAAAAGGAAAAATAGAATCGGAAGACACGCAGTAAAGAGAAAGGCCAGTCTCCAATTTAATAAAGACGCAGAAGCAAAAGTAAAAATGAGCGGTCCACTCAACGCTCCAATTCCAAAGCACATATGGAGTAACCCTAAACCAATTCCTTTTTGATCTCCTGATATATCGATAAACAAACCATTCAATCCACCATCTAAGGCTCCCACTCCTGTTCCAATAAGTGCTATTGAAAAAAAGAGCGCGATTTCATTTCTCCCCAAAATAAAAGCTATTAAGCCCGAAGCCATCAAGGTCGCACCAATAAGCAGAAAAGGTTTCTTACCAAAAAAATCTGACGCTACTCCAGACGATAAAACCGAAATAAAATAAAATACACCTTGTACAAAAAAAAGAGCCCCTACAAGCGAGAAGCTCATCCCAAATTCATTTATTAAACTGGGAATAGCCGGACCAATTATCGTGTTTGCAAGGCCTAATGAGACAAATCCCAGATATCCAACAAAGTGTGTTTTAGTGAAAGTCATAATAAATCATTCCTACTTATGACAACTATATTCTTTTAAAAGTTAAGGAGATTATTAATTAAGAAAGATCTTAGAGCTCAAAAGGTGGCTCATTTAAAATAGAACTAATTAGGCTTATAATATGATTCACTTTCCCCACGTCACCACTGATATTTAACCAAATGGCTCCTTCTGCCCCACCAACTCCTCCACTGGCAACCAGATCACATTTTACTCCCGAAAGGAGCGATATTGCATCTATTTCAGTAAAAACTTCTCCTGGGATCGTTAAAATCCGTGGTCCTGACGATTCGGAAGCATTCATTCTGGTAACTATTTCATCCAGATTCCCAAAAATCCGTTTTTCTAAACCAACTGGAATAATCAAGCGCACTCGCTTGCCAATAACTGCCTTCAAAGCAGTAACTGCAGTCCCTCCTTCTGGGTGACCAACAAGGACTGCTGCTCGCTTTCCCAAAACATCAAGGGCATTTGCCCCTTTTAAAATTACATCTCCTTGCTTCATTTCATCAATGACATCAGAAATGGTTTTCCCTTTTAACCATTTGCCACGAACAATAACCACATCGCCTGGGAATCCACTTTCATCCAGCCGCCTTCCTGTCTCTGACATCAATTGAGCTGGTGGAAGTACAATACCTCGATAGAAGCATTTACGATTAAAACCATCGGATTGCCCAAGCATCGCCAATATTTCCTCAGCAACATATCCGTTGGTTGTCCCAGCCACAATCACAACCATACCTGAGTAAAGCGCTGATTGTATATCAGGATGAGCCGCTATGGCTTTGGCTATCAATCTTTTCCCTGCTGCTGGTGTCAGAACAACCTGAGCCATTCTATTCTCTCCATAAGTATATTTTATTATTAGGATAATCTCTCGAATTGGTATTTAGCAGTTCGTTTCCAGTTCTCCGTTCATTATATCGTAATCTAATTTTATTACCATAATTTTAAATTTTGTTAATACATCTTTTAAACAAAAAAATTGATGACCCATATAAATATTTCATTTTTTATAAATAAACCACAAACTTTCATAACACATTATGACACCAGATGAGGATGTAAAAAAACTGAGGGGAAAAGGGGGAGAATGGGCGAGGGGGATTTGAGTTTTTTACTGCTCCGTCATTCAGGCTGTGTCACATCTGTCACTATCTAGCCGTAATCTTTCGTAGATTCAAAAAATTTCAGATAAAAGTTAAGCTAAGAATAGATCTCGGCTGGTATTAGACTCGATCTTAGCTAATTCTGGTTGGTTTTTATCCGATACCCCCTAAAGAGGTGGGATATTTCCCTCCTATCTCTTTCAAGAGACTCACTAAGGTGGTTACCCCGAGGAGGGTGATCATCCGAACCAGGTTAAAACAGGTCCCAAAGAGTGACGCTTCGGCTTTGACTCCTGGCAGGCCTCTTAAGAGGAAGGCATTCACACCTAAGTTACGTTTGATATGTCCAAAGGGAAGCTCGACTTTGGCTTTTCTTTTTCGGTAAATTGCTTGGGACTCAGGCTCTTTATACTGGGCCTCGAACTTTTCTCTGAGTTCTTCATTCGCCAGTCGGATGACTTTCCTCCCGTGTTGAGAGGAAGTACAAACCCCATAATGGGGACAAGCTAAACAGATTTTCTTGGCTGAGATCAGATAGTGTTTATGACCGTTTTTTTTATTCTTATTAAGATGAGAAAAGGTGAGTGTGTGTCCTTCGGGGCAGATATAGCAATCATGGATCTTATCATAGCTAAACTGGTCTTTGGCAAAAGGAGACGGTATTTTTTCTGAGGCCTGTCTTTGGGAGGGAACGACGACTTTGATCCCTTGCTGGTCAATTTTCGCTAATTCCGTGGTCGAGGCATAACCGGAATCAGCACAGGCGACCTGGCACTTATGCTCTAAGAGTGCATTGGCTTGGTTGATCTGTTGGCTGAACTGATTGAGGTCGTTATTCTCACTGACGACATCAGCGGAGAGAATCAGACCATGCTTTTCATCGACGACGCTTTGGACGCTGTAGCCGGCATGAGTTCCAGCAAGACTATTGATCCGGGTACAGTCCGGATCAGTGGTGTTCAGGGATGTTTGCTTTTTGGTTTCCAGTTCTTTTAAGATACCCTGGACTTTGGTCTTTAAGACGTCTTGGTCTTGTAATTCCTGATCCATTTTGACCAAAGAGCCACACCCCTTTTCAGCCTCATCGACCGTCTCACACTGGTTGAGGATAGTGGCGATGCGTTGATCGATGTTGTTGAGGACTTTTTGAATCTTTTTCTTATCCCAGCTCTTTTTGATGGAGGCATTGGCTTTGAATTTGCTGCCATCAACAAAGAGAGTGTTGCCTTCGATCAGATTGAGCTGGATACACATCTTCGCACACTGTTTTAAGATGTCAGCTAACTGAGAGCGGTTTTTTCTTCTGAATTCAGCAATGGTCTTATGGTCGGGTGTGAGCCCTGAGGTCAGCCAGATAAAGGAGAGGTTATGATGGTTCGCTCGTTCCAATTTTCGGGAACTCCGGATCCCATAGGCATAGCCATAGACCACAAGTTTCAACATCACCTTGGGGTGGTATTGGGGGTTCCCGGCTTGGTGGGGATCCAGGTTCAATCCCAACTTTTCAAGATCGAGTGCTTCGACAAAGGCATCATAGGCTCTGACCGGATCATCGAGAGGAATGTAGTCTTCGATACTCGACGGGAAGAGTTGGAGTTGGTTTCTATTCGCATATCGATATGCCATGATCGGGGTATCCTTTCTTGACTCTCATACTTTTATCTTACCCTTTTATTGTACCATATTATGGGCTAAATGCCTTGTAGAATAAGGATTTTATTGAGTTTTTAGTTATTATTTTTGTTCAAAAAAACCGATAATTGTGACACAGTCTGATTGCGAGGAGCGTTTTGTGCGACGTGGCAATCTCTAATTGGATAATTTTCATTCATTCTGGTATTTTCAGGATAGATTTAATAAAATGTACAAACTAATCTATTATAAATAGATTGAATAATTCACAGATGCATTGGATAGAATTAAAAGCTGAGGATAAAATAATGATTCAACACCAAGAATTGAATAGTGGACGAAAAGATAAGGGTTTCATTGCTCGTGCCCAAGGCTGTTTGCTCGGTCAGCTTGCTGGTGATGCCTTGGGAAGCTTGGTTGAGTTTCAATCACCGGAGGAAATCAAACTCCTGTATCCTAATGGTATCCATGAACTTGCTGATGGAGGCACCTGGAACACTATTGCCGGTCAACCAACCGATGACTCAGAGATGGCTCTCATGTTGGCTCGAATGCTGGTCCGTGTAGGCAAATATGATCCTAATAAAGCTCGAATAGCCTACCTTTATTGGTTACAGTCAAAACCCTTTGATTGCGGAAGAACTGTATCAAGCGGGTTAAAAGGATATCCCAATCATGAAAGCCAAGCCAACGGATCTTTAATGCGGATTAGCCCTTTGGGAATTTTTGGAGTGAACTATGATCTGGAAGAGGTCGCTGAATGGGCAAGACAGGATGCAACAATCACCCATCCTCACCCTGTCTGTCAGCAAACCAATGCACTATTCACCATGGCTATTTCTCAAGCTATTCGTACTGGATGTGGGAACCAAGAACTTTATGAACAAATCGAAGGTTGGTCTATAAAGATGAAAATTGATGAAAGTCTACTTGATACTGTCCATGGAGCTGCTCTATCTCCTCCAAAAGACTATATATCTCAGCAAGGTTGGGTATTGATAGCTTTTCACAATGCTCTTTGGCAACTACTTCATTCCCACAATCTAGAACAAGGCGTGGTAGATACGGTCATGAGGGGTGGAGATACCGATACCAATGCTGCCATTTGTGGCGCTTTACTTGGGGCTGTTTATGGCCGTAATGCTATTCCTGACCAATGGCTTAAAACTTTGCTCAACTGCCAACCTGCTGCTGGACTTCCTCAGGCACTCCGTCCTCGTCCGGAATGTTTCTGGCCAGTCGATGTGCTGGAGTTGGCTGAAAAGTTAACCTTATTTAGGGAATAAACTAAAAAAACAAATTGAAGAAAAGAAGACTTGATTTCTTTACTAATTATATTTTGAAAAAAATTCTAAGATAACGTATACTAAAGTTCGCAATTTCGCACCTTGAAAAAAGCCACCGGAGACTCCAAAATGAAGGTTGCATATAATACAAAACTTCATCGAGGAGGAATATCCGATGGCTCAAAATAATCATACACCATATCTTTTAAAAAATGCTCATTGGTTTCATGACTGAACCTGATCCACTCTATGCCATGTTAGAATGGCTGACCAATGAACTCATGAAACTGGAAGCTGAAAACAAAGTTGGAGCTCACAAGGGAGAACATTGTCCCACCCGAACCACTCATTTCTCTGGAACCCGAGTCAGACGATTTGATACGAGGTTAGGAACCATCTACCTTCTAGTTCCAAAACTCCGTAAAGGAGGCTATATTCCTTTTTTTGTGACCGAAAGGAAACGCTCGGAGCAAGCCCTCCTCCAGGTGGTTCAAGAAGCCTTTATCAATGGTGTCTCCACCCGAAAGATGGAGCGCCTTGCTCAAAGCTTAGGGATTGAGTCCCTCTCTGCTGGTCAAGTATCAGAAATCACCAAAGACCTCAATGAACAAGTGGAATGGTTCCGTACCCGTCCTCTGGAAAAAGAGTACCCAGTCATTTGGGTTGATGCCCTCTACGAAAAGGTTCGCTGTGAAAGACACATCATCAGCATGGCCATTGCTGTCGTTCAGGGTCTGACAAGTGAGGGAAACCGAGAGATCCTGGCGGTCGAACCCATGTTTGCTGAATCAGAAGACACCTACACTCATCTCTTTGAACAGCTTAAAAGACGAGGAGTGGAAACAGTCTGGCTGTGCATCTCCGATGCTCATACTGGACTGAAAAATGCCATTCAGAAATGTTTCCTAGGATCAAGTTGGCAACGGTGTAAAGTACACTTTATGCGAAATATATTAGTCCATATCCCTCATAAAGAAAAAGAATCTTTTGCCGCGAAACTGAAACAAATATGGTACCAGCCTGACCAAGAGTGTGCCAAGCAATATGCCCATTTAATCATCCAGGAATACCAAGACCGTTTCCCCCAGGCCATTGCTCTTTTAGAGGAAGGACTGGAAGACTCGTTACAATTCCTGGCTTTCCCTCACCTTGACCAACGAAAGATCTCCTCGACCAATTCGCTCGAACGAGTTCATAAAGAGATTCGTCGCCGCACCCGAGTGGTAGGGATCTTTCCTACCACTGATTCCTATCTCCGGTTGGTCACCAGTTATCTCATTGAGTATACTGAAGATTGGGTGAGTAGTAAAAAGTACATTAGTTCTGAAGCCATTACCAAGCAACAAGTAGAGCTTCTAAAGATAGCCTAAGGAAAAAAAGAAAGTCAAAAGAAAAAAAGAGGCTGTGGATAGATGGACAACCCTGCGGGTTGACCACGGATCCACAGCCCGACGACTCATGAATAGTTATTCACTAAAATACCAGAAAGAATTGACCAAATAGAAAGATTGTATTCTTCTCTTTGTTTATTTTCCATATTCATAAAAAGGAGGTGAATAAATCGAGTCATTTTTCAAAGAGAGATGGCTTTTCATTCAAGTAAGGTCATCTCTGTGTTTAAAAAGAGTCTCCGGTGTTTGCTAAGAGTAAATTGCGAACATTATTTGACACATACAATTCTAAAGGTAAAAGAAGGTTATCGTAATGGAAAAAGAAGAAATATTCATTGAATTCAAATGATAATATTTAGAAATTTCAAAGTAAAGCCCTAGCCAACAAGAATTCATTAAGCTCAGTTACACCAATTTTCCCTTATCTCATAAACCATTAATCGGAATTCTTTTTATAAAAAGCCCAAAATTCTCTTTCTTCTCTTTTCTTACGCAGTCTTATCCATGAGTTCAAACCATTTTTTGAATCGCCAAAAGGACAACCAACATTTTTGTAATCAGTATAAAAAGCACTATCTGCATTCAACGTAACCGGTATAAATGCTTTATAGGAGTTTTCAAAAAAGTACTTAACTTCATAAAAAATCCCTTTAATTTTTTTGAGACATCCCATATAATTCATAACTTCCCCCACTCCTCATCATTTAAAACCTTTTGCTTTGTGACTTTATCCCAAAATAGCATGGGTTTATTATCTCCCATATCCTATATTATATTTTCTCACTCGTTCTTTTATTAAATTATACACCTTCCCATTGATAGTTTTACTTTCTATCTCCGATACTTCTCGATCACTGGCCTAAAATTATCATTCATATACCAGTTAAAACTATAAAAACTTTAAAATATAGGCTTCGGATATTTTTTATTTCTTAAAGTAAATGATAGAAAAATTCAAGAATCAAGACTTGATCCTCTGGATTCGTATTCACTTTTTTACCTTTTATATATTATTATAGAGACCGATTAAAAATCATTAACTCAGGAGATTCCTCTATGTGCGGCATTATTGGATATGTAGGTCAAAGAGAAGTTATTTCGATTTTATTAAATGGTTTAAAACATCTTGAATACCGAGGTTATGATTCAGCCGGAATTGCAGTTGATGAAGATGGGACAATGAAGACCTTTCGAAAAACCGGGAAAATTACCGGGCTCGATACCTTATGTAAGGGTCATCATGGACAATCCTACCGGGGAATTGGTCACACCCGCTGGGCAACTCATGGAGCTCCTTCAGAAACAAACGCCCATCCTCATCTTGATTGTCAGCGACGGATTGCAGTAGTTCATAATGGTATTATTGAAAACTATCGACAGCTTCGAAAGGAACTGGAAGAATCAGGACACGTGTTTTTATCTGAAACTGATAGCGAAGTCATCGCTCATCTCTTAGAGGGAGAAGGAACACCTTTCGAGCGCATTCAAAAGGCGGTTAAAAGGCTGCAAGGGTCCTATGCCCTTTGCGTTCTGTTCCTCGATGAATTAAATACCCTCTATGGGGTAAGGATGTTCAATCCACTTATCATGGGGATTAGTGAGGGAGAATGCTTTTTAGCATCTGATTTACCAGCCTTTTTGGATACCACCAGAAAGGCGATTTACCTGGAGGATGGTGAGGTTGCTCGGATAACTCCTACTTCTTGGGAGGTGAAAGATTTTTCTGGAAAATCAAAAACCTCCAAGACCATTACCTCTATTCCATGGGATCCTCTCACTGCCGAAAAAGGTGGATATAAACACTTTATGCTCAAAGAAATTCATGAGCAGCCCCAGGCCTTGGAAGACACCATCTTAGGACGAGTTGATGGAATCACCGGACAGGTAAGGTTTGACGAGCTCGAAAACTTTTCTCTTGAAACAGTGGAACGGGTGATTATTACCGCTTGCGGCACTGCCTGCCACGCTGGGATGATTGGAAAATATTCAATTGAACATCTGGCAAAAGTCCCAGTAGAAGTAGAATATGCTTCGGAATTTCGTTATCGTCAACCTCTTTTGAACGAAAAAACCCTCGTTATCTGTATTTCCCAGTCGGGTGAAACCGCCGACACCCTCGCAGCGGCACGACTCGCGAAGGACAGTCATGCTCGAGTGCTTTCGATTTGTAATAGTATGGGAACCTCCCTCACCCGGATTGCCGATTGGACTCTCTATACCCGAGCTGGGATTGAAATCGGTGTCGCTTCTACCAAAGCGTTTACCTGCCAATTGGCAGTCTTGTTTCTCCTCGCGCTCTATTTAGCACAGCAACGCAAAACCATAGAAAATGAGTGTATTCTTTACCAGGTTCAATTCCTCCTTACTCTCCCCCGCCAGATGAATGAACTTCTGAAAATATCTGATCATATTCACGAGCTCGCTCGAGAGTATTACCTCTACCATGACTTCCTTTACTTGGGACGGGGAGTGTGCTATCCACTGGCGTTGGAAGGCGCTTTGAAGCTCAAAGAAATTTCTTATCTCCATGCCGAAGGGCTAAGCGCCGGAGAAATGAAGCATGGGCCAATTGCTCTCATCGAACCGGATGTGATCAGCGTAGTTCTTTTGGGAAGAGGGATAACTGGAGTAAAAACTCTTGCAAATATTGAAGAAATCAAAGCTCGAAAAGGGAAAGTCATCGTCATTTCCCATCCTGAACATCTTGAAGTGATTCCTCCGGTTGAAAAGCTTCTGGTTATTCCTGAAACCAGCGAATTTCTCGCTCCATTATTGCTGATCATCCCCCTTCAACTGTTTGCCTATTATGTTGCTCTGGAAAAGGGATCAGATATCGATCAACCCAGAAATTTAGCCAAAAGTGTCACTGTTGAATAAAGAAGCGAAATACAAATAGAAAAAGAGGGAGTATCTTCGATTGGATCACTTTTTAAACCGAACCGGAAACAAAGATCCTATTCTATCCTGCTCTATTTTTTGGTTACACCATAAAACATAGCTCCACTTATTCTTAGCATAATAATCTCATGATTCTTTTTCTTCCTTGATTGGCCAATGCAGATAATTTCCATCAAAAAAAACCATATAGCTTTTAATCACAATTTTTTAGTATATTTCTTTCTTATCATAGGAGGCATATGAACCGATCATATGCCTCCTTCCCGCTTGTAATTAAAAACTATTTTTATCCAACCAATTATTGATCTTAGCTTCAAGATAGCTAATCTTCAATTATGATTGCCCTTTTCGCAATAACTTCATCAACTTTTTTAACTGCATCGCTTAACGATTCTTGTACTGGTTCACCTTTTAGAACATTGCTGAATCCAACAGACATAGCTTCTCCAACTTCTCTAAATTCAGGCATTAGAGGTTCTGTTACTGTTCCATTTTCAACATACCATTGAGCAGCTTCAATCCAACCTTTTTGCTTTAATTTTTGGAAAGGTTCTGTTGTCCATAATGGGAGACGGGTTGGCGTTCCTAGAGGACCTAACCTTGCTTGAATTGGTTTTGAAGTAGCCCATTGAATGAATAACCAAGCCGGTTCTTTTTGGCGAGAAGCAAAGTTCATACCAAGCGCCCAAGTCCATAGTGAGCTATATCTTCCTGCTGGTCCCTGAGGTGGAATTGTTGCATCCCATAGTTCTGAAACAGTGGATTTTTCTGGATCACCGAGGAAAACAATATGATCAATTCCTTCGTACATCATTGCTAAATTACCTGAAGCAAACATGTCGACCATGGTATACATGTCGATTCCTTCACTTCCTGGAGGGTTGCCGTATCCAACTTGAGCATCTCTATAAACTTCCAAAGCACGAGCCGCTTCTGGTGAATCAAAAACAGCTTTCATGTTTTCATCAAAGATGCGTCCACCATAACTAAATATTGTTGGACAAATGGTCCAAGTATTTGAACCAGGTCCAGTCCAACCCCGACTTGAAAATGCATAGACATTTTTATATTCTGGATCTTCATCCAATTTTTTCTGAAGATTATTTTTTAATTCTACAAGCTCTTCCCAAGTATCTGGAGGCGTGAATCCAAATTTCTCAAGTATATCTGATCGATACCATAGAATCGGTCCTGAAAAATTCACGGGTATTGCTACGACTCTTCCATCTTCTGTAGAGTTCCACTTTCTAAATGGTTCTCCTATGCCCTCATAATTGTACCATTCATTATCTGTGAGATTTGGATTGTCAATGTAAGGTTTAAGATCAGCAAGCCAACCTGCTTGGGCATATTGGGGAATAATTGAGAGACCAACACTCGATATATCGTATAATCCAGTTCCCATTGAAAAATCTATTGTTCTCTTTCTACGCAATTCATCTTCACCTAAAAATTCAAGATTTACACGAATACCAGTTAATTGCTCAAATTCTGGTATAAAAGGTTCAATAGCCAAACCATATGCGTGCGGAATAGAAAGTATACTTATTGATCTTCCTTCAAATTGTCTCCAATTAATATTGGCCTCCTCAAATTCATCTAAATTATGTTGTCCGTATCCTATAGCTGCACAAGCTAATAGGAGTGCTATTGAAATTGAAATTGTAACTAGTATACTTTTTACATTCAACTTCATTATGAAAACCCCCCTTTTTTTTTAATAATAAGGATTTCTCAAATAATTAACTATTGTAGTTATGCGATCACCTCCTTAAAAAACTTTTTTTTATCCTATAAACGAAACAGGATAACAATCAACAACGTAAGATTGAAAAGTTAAAAATAAAAACTATTAAGAAAGAACGCTTTATTTTTAATAAATTTTTACTGCTGCGTAGGAGT
Source organism: Atribacter laminatus (assembly GCF_015775515.1). NCBI lineage: Bacteria > Pseudomonadati > Atribacterota > Atribacteria > Atribacterales > Atribacteraceae > Atribacter > Atribacter laminatus. The sequence goes on along the minus strand of NZ_CP065383.1, from coordinate 1,491,353 downwards.
ATGGTTGTCTATAAATATTTTTTATTTGAGAAGCCCAAAACTCATACCTCTTAATAAATTTTTTCTTATTGCAATAGAAAGAACGAAAACCGGAATTATATATAAAATACCTGCTGCAGCGACTCTTTCCCAATATATTTGCGAATATGATATCCAGCTATATATAAGGACTGGCACCGTTCGAGTAGTGGGGTCGGTTATTGTGGAAGCAAAAATAAATTCCATCCAAGAAAACATAAGACATAAAACTCCAGTAACCATAATTCCTGGTAATGATAGTGGGAAGGTAATTTTCCACATTACACTCCAATCACTACAACCATCAATTTTTGCGGCTTCTTCTATTACTTGGGGTAAACTTTCAAAAAATCCTTTTAATAACCATACCGCTAAGGGAAGATTTATAGCTATATGCAAGATAATTAATCCTGAAAGTGTTCTTAAAAGTCCTAAATTAGAAAACATAATATAAAATGCATATAAAACGACAATTGGAGGGGTCATTTTTGTTGAGATAATATAAAAACCGACATTGTCTTTCCCTGCAAATTTTAGCCTTGCTAATGCATAAGCAGCTGGTATAGCCAACCCTATAACAATAATTGTTGATATCCCTCCTACATAAATACTATTAAAATAAGAAGTTAAAAAATCTGTAGAAGATGCCAGGTAAGAAAAGCTACTTAATGTAGGTTTAAAAAACCATACGGGTGGATAAGCTAATGTTTCTCCTCGAGATCGAATTGAGGTAAGAAATATCCAAAGAAGGGGGATCCAAGTCAACAGCAAAGCGATACCCAAAGCGATATATACAACTATCTTGCCTTTTTTGCTAATTCTAATCATATAATACGACACTCCCCTTCATTATTTTATTCAGCAAAATCATACCAACTCCCATGGTTATTGCAAAAACAAAAATATTTAGAGATGCACCTTCCCCCATTCTCAACCATTCAAAGCTCTTTAAATAAGAATAGTAGTATAAAGTCATAGAAGCATGCCCAGGTCCTCCTCGACTGAGTCCAGCAATAATATCAAATGTTGTAAAAATAAAGATAAAACGCAAAAGAAACGAGATGATAAAAAGTGGTTTAATTAGTGGGAGGATTAAATGTTTAATTTTCGCAAATAGTCCTCCTCCATCAATATCAACTGCATCGAATAATTCTTCTGGTATAGAATTTATGCCTGAAAAGAGTATCAGCATTACAAATGGAGTCCATTGCCAGATATCAGTAATCATAATACTGGGTAAAACTTGATTCGAATCTGTTACCCAATTTATGGGCGATATTCCAAGAAGGCTTAAAAACCAATTCATAAGTCCTAAGGGTCTGTACATTAATTTCCATATCAAGGCAGAAACAATAGGCGGTAACATCATCGGAACAATAAAAAATAATGGCAGATAGCTTTTTGCTTTTCCTAAAAGACTGAGGAGTAAAGCTAATAAAAATCCAAAAAAATGTTCGAAAAATAAACACCCAAACAAAAATATTAGGGTGATTCTTAACGAAGACCAGAACCAGGGGTCTTTGAATAAATTTATAAAATTTTGTATCCCAATAAATGTCCTTTTTGTTTCTGGTAAGTACCAGTTTGTTAAACTAGCTGAAACAGTAAATATGAAAGGGTATATGGTTAATATTACTAGAAATAACATTGTTGGGAGTAAAAAAGCCCATCCTCGTGCTGCTTCTTTTCGCATTAAAAAGTCCCCCCTCTTTTCTAAAAAACTTCTATAAAAAACTGCTTCATTTCATATTTTTATCTGGCATTTGAGAAAAGCAACTAAAAAATACTGGTTTTACTTTTAATAAGTGAATTTTTTTACCCATTAATAAAAAAAGATATTTCAAGGATCTTTTTATTGATGGCTTTATTCAGTAAATTACAGCGGGTCTCCGGAATACATTCCAAAATAGAAATATTTAAAAAGAATAATAAACAAAAGAATAGAATCCTAATTTTTCATCATTATATGTTACCGTTAAGCTATTCGATTTTCTATCCTGAAAGCTACATAATTTAACAGCCTACAGCGTAAGATTGAAAAGTTAAAAATAAATAAAATAAAAAACTGATAAGGATAGAAACTCATGCTTTTCATTGCCTTATAATGCTAAGCAGCATGAAGATCCATCTTATAAAGTTAATAAAAAGTCTCAAAAATGACAATTAAAATAAATTTTGACATGCTGAGTTTGAAAATTTATGCTGATAGAAAAAACACAATATAAACATTCAAAAATAGCCCTGAAAAACATATTCAGGGCTAAAGATGTTAAATCTTCATTTTTATTGTAAGATGCTTGTGAGGAATTTTGGAGCTTTGGAATTAAAAATGCTAGATATCATTTTATAATATTTTCTCCCCTGCTTAAAATATTCTACGACTCAACAACTCACCATAACTTAAAAAAATGAGGTTACCATATTGAATACCTGGATTGATTTACCAATTAAGCACTTCTATTTTATTAATTTAACTTTTATATCCGGGGCTGATACAGTCCCAGTTTGTGGATTAATAAAAACATTTTTTAGTCTTACGTTTAAAACAAATTAAATTTATATCTTGATAAGGAATCACATTTTAAATGTTTGATACCAAAACCTAATAATTGAAGCTAGACACACCCTGTCTTCTGGGCAAAACATAAAAAGGTATTATTGTCTTTACCACTAAATAATAAAGCTAACTACTTTCCCTGTCAATAGGCCCTAATAGAAACACTTGAATTTCTGATGGTATCCAAGCGCTTTCAAAACTATAAAATCTTCTATATTAATATTCTACATACAGGGTTTTTGGAAGACTGAAGAAAACTAAATTGAATTCACTATGAATACAATCAATTAGCCAAATAAAACAGCAAATGGTAAGTAAAAAAATTAGGGAGTTACTTTAAAATAAAAACAACCATTACCAGTACTATGTAAAATTGTCTACCCTTTTGCTTGTTCACAGCAAGGATGAGAAAAAAGAGAAAAAGAAAAGATGCTCAAAATGATTATAAATTGATCATATCAAACAATATTTAATAGTTTTAATGAGAAATCACTTCATATAATTGCTAAAAGTACCAATCATGATATCGGAGCTATGAAAATACGCTGATTGTAATAACTTGAAGATAACTCTTTCTTGATAGCGTCGAGACCATCCTAATGTTCTAAATCCAGAAAATCCATCTTTGTCATTTTTTACTGTTAACTGGAAAGAGTTATCGTTCTAAACATTCAAGTTTAAACCATTAATTAAATAAGGAGTACTGGGACTTTAGTTTGCCAAATATTGAGTATTTAAATTATCTTATACATTAAAAATTCAAGAATCAAGACCTGAACATCCAAGAGATTGTTAGCGCTGGAGGCTATCCGTATTAAAGCTAAACACTCAATTTCTTATGCTAATGCTTTTGCAGTTGCCTTGGTTTAACGTCATAGTACACCATTAGTAACCAGAGATCCAGAATTTCCTTGTATTGATACTCTGGTTTCAGTCAAATGACTGTATAAAAAGAGCAACATATTATTAATATGAAAAAAGAAGCAGAGCCACGGATTCAATGAACTTTATTCAAAAAATGTATCTAACATGAAGAGCAGCAATGAATAAAAACGACTTCATCATGAGTTATGTTATCCCGTGTGAAGACCTCATCCTTTAGTTTTTCTCAGCTCCACAGTTCCACGATTCTTCAATTTTAAAGCTTTATATATTTTAAGAATCATTATTTAATCCTTAAAATTTTTGATCAATCAGTATGTTTTTTATATTAACCCTTGATTGCTCCTGAAGTCATGCCCTGAATTAAATATTGTTGTAAAAGAACAAATAAAATAGCGACTGGCAAAGTAATAATTGTACCTTGGGCAAGAATCCCTCCCCAATTTCCCGCAGCGAATTGAACAGTTGAAATATTATAAAGTTGTAGGGCAACAGGCATTACTGTTGTATCTCTTGTTAAAACTAAAGCAAATAGGAAATCATTCCATGCCAAGATAAAACAAAAAAGGGTGACTGCCATAATACCTGGAAACGACAGAGGTAATGTTATTCTAACAAAAGACCCAAGCCTCGAGCAACCGTCAACCATAGCTGCTTCTTCCAATTCTTCAGGAAACTGAGCAAAAAAGCTACGAAGTAATAAAACACAAAAGGGTATTGAAAACGTTGAATAAGCAAGCATTAATCCTAAATAAGTATTTACTAAATGTAATTGTGAAAATATTACAAATATCGGAATGATTAAAAGAACTCCTGGTACCATTTGACTAACAATTAATGAAGTAACTATAGTTTTTTTCCCTTTAAACTTAAAACGGGCTAAACTATAACCAGAAAGAGAACTAAGTACCAAAGAAAATAAGGCCGTTAAAATTCCAATAATAATTGAATTTTTAAGGGTGATTAAAAAGTTTTTATCGGTAAATGCCCATTTATAATTTTCCAGAGTTAAAGGTGATGGCAACCACTCTGGTATTAGAGTAAATAACTTTGATATGGGCCTTAAGGCCGAGCTTACAGCCCAAAAATATGGGAATACAACCCATGCCAAAATGATAGCAAGGATAATATTTAATAAAAAATTAACAATCCTTTTTTTCTTTTTTCCACTGTATAAACGTCTCAATGAATACCTCTTTATAATTTTATGAGTTAATCTTTTCTCTTTTAAGGTAAATAGCAGTAAAAATCATTGTTATAATCATTATCACAACACCAATACTTGCCCCGTATCCCATTCTATAATATTTAAAACTATTAACATATACTAAGGGAGCAAGTGTCATAGACGTATTACCTGGCCCTCCTTGAGTTAATACCCATATTATAGTAAATTCATTAAAGCTCCATATCGTTTGCAACAATACTAAAACAAACAATATTGGACGTAATTGAGGAAGTGTAATTTTTGTGAAAACATTAAAACTGGAAGCTCCATCTATTATTGCAGCTTCGTACATTTCTTGTGGAATAACTTGTAAACCAGCTAAAATATTTACAAACCAAAATGGAAAAAATTTCCAGATTGCTACTTGAACAATACTTAACATTACATAGCTTGTATCGGCTAACCAGAGAATTGGTTTATCAATAATATGAATTTGCTGAAGGAGACGGTTTAAAATTCCCCATTGTCCGTCAAGAATCCACCTCCAGATCATTCCAACTACAACTGGAGGCATAACCCACGGGATTAACGCCAAGCCCCTCCAAAGCGGTCGGGCTTTAATGCGCCTGTTAAGTAATAATCCAAGAATCATTCCCAGAATTCCTGGCCCAAACACAGATCCAAAAACCCATATTATTGTGTTTTTAAGAAAAAGAAATAGGTTAGGATCATTGAAAAATTTTACATAATTTTTAAAACCGATATACTTTCCTGAATCCATTCCTTCGAGAAGATATAAACTATTGAAACTCAATAATATACTCCTGACCAAAGGTAAAGCAATGAATATTGCTATTCCTAATAGTGCAGGTATAGTTAATATCAGACCGTATGAATTTCCTTTTTTTAAGTTTTTCATGATTGAGTTAGATATCATATATTTTTGTAATTATCTAATTTTTAATTATTATTAATAAATTTAACAATATATATAGTTTTGCAGGGAATTTCTGAAAACTCCCTGCAAAACTATATTCATTCTAGTCTAACAATAAAGGTTCGATATTTGCCTTAAGATAATCATATGCTTCTTCTGGTGTAGTTTCTCCTTTGAAGAGTTTTATTATTTCTTCATTGAATATCCTATATATCTCTTCAGCTGGAACAACTGGTTTCAATCCAACTCCGTTTGTTTCACGAATAATCTTATTCCATTGATTTTCAAACCAACGCACATCTTCACCAAGAGCCGAAGTACGATCATCAATCGTTACATTTTTCTTCGGACTAAGGTTCATCGGAAACGCTTTACTAACATCATCACTAACCCAATATTTAAGAAATTCTGCTGCCTCCTTTTTATGTGGAGCATCTTTAAACATTACATAGCCGACTGTATACATGGGTGTCGAATGTGATTTCATACTTGGCCCGTATGGCAAAGGAATAAAAACAGTTTTTTCTTCAGACATAACATCAGCTGAAATTGGATGAATTTCCCCATAAAAGTAAGATGCAGTTGCGTACATACCAACAAGCCCTTGAGCAAATGATGTCATAGAATCTCGGTGGATCCAACCAATTTGTGCGGGAGCCATATAAGGAGAAAGATCAACAACAAATTGGAGAAGTTCTATATAATTTTTCTTTTTCTCAGGATTAAAATCAGAAATACTTCCCAAACCATTTGAGACTGCCCACCAGCCTAAGTCAAGAGATGTCATTCTTGGTTCCCCAAGAATAATCATAGTACCATACCTATTTGGCGGATCCGTGAGAACCTTAACTGCGTTTTTAAAATCATCCCATGTTTTTATAGATTCCGGAGATAAACCCTTTTCTTCAAGCAAGTCACGTCTTACTGCTAAGCCTGAAGCTACCAAGCTAAATGGAGCACCATATACTTTACCATCAAAATAAGCATCACTTCCTGGATTAACGAGTGCATCTAAATATTCGTTTTTGGAATCTCCTAACCATTCATCCAGGGGCTCTAGGACACCCATTTTATGCCATTCATTAATTTGGTCCATAAAATACCATGCCATATCTGGAGGAGTCCCAGCTGCAATATACGCCATCACTTTTGTATGAAGATCCGGCCATGGAACTAATTCATATCTTACCTTCATTTGTGGATTATTTTTATTCCATTCTTCGACATATTGAAAACCCCATTTTTGTTCAACTTCAGATGTGCCTGCATTTAAAGTTACTATTTCAACATCCTCAGCAAAAGCAAACATTGAAAGTATCAAAACACAAAAAAGCATCGTTAAAATTAACATTATATTCATTCGGTTATTATTTTTTCTTGTCATTTTTAAATAACCCTCCTATTTTTTTGAATTGTTCTTATTTACAACTGGACACTTTTTACAGCATTTCACCTCCTATCTTTAGATGAAAAAATCATTCTTACTTAAAGAGGCAATTGTATGCTCTTTTTTTCCATTGCCGATTTTATCATTGCAACAATTATTTCAGTGTTCTTATATCCATCATAAACATTGGTTAATGGTTTTTGAGAGTTATCAAGTATACAATCAAAAAAGTGGCATACAGAATCAAAAAAGAATCCCGACCATTTTCCATTAAGATATTCCATTAAAAAACTTCCAGGGCTGTTAGTCTGACTACCATATATTTGCAAACATTGTTTGCTTAAATCTGTATAAATAGCGCCCTTTGACCCTACTAATCTCAGAGCGTTCTCTACCATGTAAGGAAGAGTTTCAGGAAGAATCCACGAAGTTTCAAAATTAATTACAGCACCAGTAGAAAAAGTCACCAAAGATTGAAGGCTATCATGGGTATTAATTCCTAAAGATCTTAAAACCCCATCAGTTTTTAAAGCATAAACTTCAGTGACCTCCGAAGATAAAAACCACCTTATCAAATCAATAGAATGGGGAAGAAGAAACTCAGTTGGTGAACTTTTTTCAGACCAACTCAACATTTTCGTGGGTACATAATAAGTATTTTCAAGTCGTATATGACCGTATCGAATATCTCCAACCTCACCATTTAGAATCGCTTTTTTTGTATTTTGATGAGTAGGGATCCATCGAGAAGAAAAATTTACCATGAATAAATTTTTATTGTCTTTTGCTGCTTTTAAAATTAATTGTGCATCATTAAGGGTTGTGGCCATGGGCTTTTCGACAAGCACGTTTTTTCCTGCCCTTATTGCCGCAAGAACTGGATCACAATGAAGGTAGTCTGGTGTTGCTATAATTACGGTATCAATATCTTCATTTTTTATCATTTCCTTAAATTCTAAGTACGTTTTGGGGATATTATACTTATTGGCAAAACTTAAAACTCGTTTTTCGTCAATATCACATACGCTTACCAATTCGCACTTTGAATATTGCTTACAAGCTATAGCATGAAGGTCTCCCATTATTCCAGTACCAATGATGCCGCATTTTATCACTTCTAACCCTCCCCGATAAAAAATAACTATGAAATTTTTAAAAGTTCATCTAAATTTTCTATAATTTTCCAAATAGCATCGCAAATATCATTAATATCGTTTTTGTTTCCTATAAAAAGATTTTGCGTTAACCATAATGCTTCTTCATTACAAGCTTTTTCAGAAACCGGGCATTTTTCTTCAAAAGAAGAATAATTAATGTCTTTTGAAAAATAACTGCAATTTACCGGACATTGATTATTTGAGAAATTCTTTGTCAAAAAAAGAGGATTTTTATATATTGGGAAATCATAACCCTGTGTGATTGGTATGCCTTCCGAATTTAAAGCTTTAATAAATACGTCTCTTGGTATTTCTTTAAAAGCATTTTTATTATATTTAAAAATATAGAGGTAATAACTTGGTTTAAAAATTCGACTATCCACCGTTAATGGTACTAACCCATCAATTTGGGATAATTTATTAGTGAGATATTTTGCATTTTCTGTTCTTTTAGCATTAAGCCTTTCTAATCTACCGAGCTGAGGAATTAATACAGCACCTTGAAATTCTGTCATTCGAAAGTTCCAACCGAGTCGATGTATCTCATACCATGGGCGACCTTTTTCACGCCCGTAATGGTGATAAGAAAAACAAAGAGAGTAAAGTTCCTCATCATTAGTAATAACAATTCCACCTTCACCTGCGGCCATGTTTTTAGATTGTTGAAAACTAAACATTCCAATATCTCCAAATGTTCCTGCCATTTTTCCATTTTCCCATTCAACTCCATGTGCATGTGCTGCATCTTCTATAACTCTAATATTGTATTTCTTTGCAATTTGATTTATACGACCCATATCAGCTAATGCTCCGCCAAAATGAACTGGTATTATTGCCTTTGTTCTATCGGTTATCGCTTCTTCAATCTTATTTGGATCTAAGTTGTAAGTATCAGGATGAATATCAACAAAAATTGGAATAGCATTATTATGCAATACAGATGTAGCAGTCGCTACGAATGTATAAGGGGGAACAATTACTTCATCCCCAGGACCAACGCCTAACGCTTTAATAGCTATATCTAAAGCATCTGATCCATGGGATGTAGCAACAGCATATTTTGCCTTATGATGAGCACTAAATTTTTCCTCAAATTCTTCAACTTTAGAGCGACCACTTACAATCCCTCCACCTAACTCAACACTACTATAAGCACCTCTCCACCATTTACCCGAATTTAGAACCTCAGTAAGCAATTTGAGTTCCTGTTCATCAAAAATCGGCCAATCAGGAAATGGTTTTTCTCGAACCTTACTCCCCCCGTTAATAGCTAGCTTACTCAATTTATTTCCCTCCCATAAGGAGAATAATCCTTAATTTTTTATTTAAAGATCATTTATTCTAAATAATAATTTCGCATTTTTATAGGCAATTTTTTCCCAGTCTTCAGAAGATAATTTAAGATTTCTTAATTTTAATGTTTCCATCTCTGGTTCTAAAAATGGTGAATCAGTTGCAAAAAGTATCTTTTCGACTCCAACTCTACTAATTGCTTTTTTTAAAGCAAAGGGATAGGTTATTCCACAGGTATCTAAAAATAAATTTTCATATGAACTTGCCAACTCAATAGCTTCTCTCCACTGGTAGGTTAATCCCATATGGCCAAGAATAATCTTTACATTTGAAAATTGCTCAGCAATATAAGCAATTTGTCCTACCTGAGAATAGGGAGGTGTACCACTATGGAAAAGAATAGGAACATTATAATGCTCACATATTTCAAAAATTTTAAAACAAATTTTATTATGCGCATAATAACCTTGAATCCAAGGATGAAGTTTTAAACCTCGAAATTTATAAACTGACAGGCATTTTTCTAATTCATTTTCAGCCACTATTCTATGATAGGGATTCACCGAAGCCATACCTAACAGTCGTTTCGGATAAGAAGATACTAAATTAAAAACTTCTAAATTCCCCGTTGAGGAATCATTATCCGTTAAACCAGTTAAAGAATTCACAATGGATAAAGAAATTCCACAACGATTCATTTTATCTATTAGTTCTTTATCGCTTTTACCCGGTTCTGACTGTTGATTACCATAGTAATGAACGTGTACATCGATCATCACGCTCGTTATCCTCCTAATATCCTAATAAACGCATTGCATTTTCATGCATAATAAGATCAACTTCTTTTTTGTTAAAATTACATAATTTTATTTTCAATAATTCATATTCAGGATCAGTATATGGATAACCAGTTCCAAAAATTATCCTTTCTGGTCCAAAATGGTAAACAACATCTTTTAATAAATCTGTATTGGGATTAACTGAAGTTTCTATATATAAATTTTTAGCCAGTTGTAATGATGGTTCGATATCCATCCAAAAATCAGAAGTTCCCATTTGACCTATAACAAAATTAACTTGAGGGTATTTTTTTGCCAATAAAGCCATGTCTAACGGAAGATCATAATATGAAGTTCCAGAATAAAAATAAACTGGAATTTTCAGTAAAACACATGTATCAATAAGTGGTTCTATAAGAGGAGAAAATACTTTAAAACCTTGTAAAGAAGGATTAAACACAACTCCTTTAAACCCATCGGATACTACTCTTTTTCTTAATTCATCTATTGAATTGTCAAACCATGGGTTTACACTACAAAATCCTATAAACTTCTCCTGAAATAAATTTATAAGATTTAGAATTTTTTGATTCTCTTCTACAAAATGGTGAATGAATCCTTTTCCAAGGGTCGATAGAACAGCTTTTGAAATATTATGCTTCCCCATATAGGTAATAATGTCTTCAGAACTCGACTTAACGTCCAAATCCTCACCTAAACAACAATGAAGATCGACTAACATAATTTGTCCCCTTTTCTATCTTTTGATATATTATCCGTTAAAAAACCATAAATAATGGTATCTTTGTAAATATATAATACTAAGTATATAAATATGTCAAGTTATTATTCTAATATTTGCATTAATTAATATAATAGGATTTATCTGATAAAATATTGGTATAAGATTATAGCAATTTTTTTTTTATTACTTAGAACGGAGATTTGAAATGCTTGCTGTAAAAGAATTAAATGCAAAGATTATTTTTGATGTAATAAAGAAAAGAGGAGCTATTTCAAGAACAGAAATTTCCCGAATAACAAATATTAGCCGATCGACAATTGGTAACTATGTTGATTATCTTCTTGAAAAGAAACTTATTGCCGAAATTGGGCATGATACTTCTACTGGTGGAAGAAGAGCTAGGCTACTAAGTATAAATCCTGATTATGGACCATCACTCGGAATAGAAATTGGAGGCGATAACATTAAATGGATCATAACAACTGCTGGGGGAAATATAATTAATAGTGGGATAAGCGAAATGTGGATATCTCCTGATTTTTTGACTTCTTTAAATCATTTTATATACGGAATTCTCAATTCTAATTCTGAAATAAAATCGATTGGCATTGCTAGTGCTGGTCTTGTCGAATATAAAACTGGTATTTCGCTTTTTTCTTCTCATCGTAAAGATATGACAAATCTTCCGATTAAAAAAGCATTAGAAAAAAAATTTAATTTACCAGTTATTATTGACGATGTAAGCAGAGCTTTTGCTTTTGCCGAAAAAAAACTTGGTGTTGCTCAACAATTAAATGATTTTTTATACATTTATTTAGATAAAGGTATAGGCTTATCTATAATTTTTAATGGTGAATTATATAGAGGAACTATGGGTATTTCTGGAGAGATTGGACATTTCCTTTCCGACGAACACGGACCAGCTTGTGGTTGTGGTAATAGAGGATGTTTGGAAGTTGTTGCATCCTGTTCAGCTATTGTCCAGAATGCAAGAAAATCCATTGCTTCTGGGGTTAGAACATCATTAAACCATAACAATATTACTATTGAAAACATTATTATTGAAGCAAAAATGGGTGATAAGTTCTGCTATAAGCTTATTAACAACTCTGGTGAAAAAATTGGTTTTGTTTTATCTCAAGTAATTAACTTATTGGGAATACCCACAATAGTAATTGGGGGGTGCCTTAAAAACGCTGATAACCTAATTATTGAACCAATTAAAAGAATGATAAGAGAATACTCAATATCTAATATAACAAAAGATCTGGATATAAAACTATCTTGCCTTGATAGCAATGCTGGAGTTATGGGGGCTGCAATTTTATCTTTAATGGAAATATAAATAAAATTTTTTAGCATAGGAATATGGGATGAATTCAAACTTGGGTGTCTCTTTATATGCCTCTTCTTCGTGGGATTCTTCAGATATTTGACGACTTGAATGAAGCCTGAACCGCTTAGCGACAAATTTCATAATTTTTATTTCACTTTCCGAGAAAAGCATTTTATCCCAATCACGTCTTGCATGAATAACCTGACCAACAATTCCCTTTTCTGCATCAATTTCCCGATACTCCAGCTCAATGAATCTTTCTTTCTCCATCAACGGATATAATAACTGAAATTCTTCAGGAACCGGACCATGCTGATGGTGTATGTATCGTGAACCACTGATGGAACAGCTATACAATCGATAATGAAGCACATCAGCATACCAGAGCATTTTATTCGCTTTAGTCGGGTAAAAAGCAACCAAACACTCTTTGGTAAAATAAAGAATCATATTCATGGTTTTCAGCAGATCAAATTCACGGAAACCGGTATAGATATCCCTATTCTTATAAAATGAAACCTTGGGTGATAAGAATTTAGACTGTTTCTTTTGTAGTAAATCGGCTAAATGTTCTTCAAAGGCTTTTTTCTCATGAGGTTTCATCGCTTTTGAGTTTTCCTCATACCGGCGATGAATAAAACGGCATCTTCAGCTTGACGAATCAAAAGGTCATGCGTTTTCTCTTGAATTGAACCCAATTCATACCGATGGATAGTCACTTCTCCAAAACCAAGCAGCCGAGAGAATGCTTTCTGACTTAATTTATATTTTTCACGGATCCTCAGAATTTCTTCCGATGTTAAGAGGCCATGTTTTTGTCGGTATTGGTTAAAGATTGATTGCTGGGTTTGTGAATCCAGTTCATCATCATAGAGATCTTGGTTACACTGAGGGCAAACTGCTACTTGAGCAAGAACTTCGATTGGTTCACCTTTCACTGTATAAGTTTCCTTCCTCTCTACTACATCAGCCTCAACGGTTTTTCGACAAGGAAGGCAATATACAGTTTTTTCATCTATTCTCCTCCTTTTTAAGAGGTTATTGCATGGAATATTTAGGAAGATGAAATGATTGTCAAATCGCAACTTGGTCTTCATCATCTACTTGCAATCGAAGGTAAAATACTTTCCCTTTTATGGTCTTTTTAAAAACCCAACATTCGAGATAGGAATATTGTTGATCTTGATAAGGACCACTGTGATAATCATTCAGGTTTATTTTGCACAATATCTCTTTGAACTCCCCAATCGATATTCCGAGTTCTGCAAAAGTTTGCTGATTTTCTTGCCGTGACCACATTGTAAAACGGTGGTTTCTCAAATAACCTCGGAAAGTTTTTAGGAATTCCTGAATCATATCTCTTGATATGACAAATCCCTCCAATTCATTATATTCGTTATCATATGATTACGAAATGGTCTTTCGATTAAAATCATTTGCCTTTCATAAAAGGATAAGGAATTTAAGTCAACTCATATAATCTTATCTGTTAAGAAACAAAATTCCGTGTTTCGATCTATTTGTCCCGAAAATCCATTAATGTTTAAAATTGCCGTCATCCTGAGCGGTGGTTTTATGAGGGCGTGAGGATCTCATCTGACGTTGCAAGCGTCATCCTGAGGCTTCGTATTCAGAAGCCGTGAGGATCTCATACTTTCATTATTTAAAAAATTTACTAAATGAGATTGCCACGTCGTCCAATCAAAAATCGTTTGGACTTCTCGCAATGACGGATTAAGATAGGTATTTTCATCCTCATCTGGTGCTGTAAAGTAGCGTGGATGCCTATCATAAAAACCCGCGGGCATGATCAATCAAGCCTCTACATAAGATTATAAAATGGAGGGGCGCAATTTATCGTGCCCGATTCATGTAGCAACATGCCATGGCATGTCGAATTATAGGTTTTCATTTTTTTTGTTGGTATAAAAAGGCATGAGGACTTATTGTTATAAGATACAAAAATTTCTACTGAGTGATAATCCTCAATTTATTCTCGTGGGTGAAGTCAGCTTGAGTAAGAATCCAGGTTGCTTTATTATCAACGACATTGGTGGTATTGGCCATGTCGATGGGAGCAGGCATTAGCACTTCAATTTCAATGACTTTGTTGTCTTTTGATTCTTCAGTAACCTTATCAATGAGTTGAGGAATGATGCTTTCAAAAGTGTAGGTTCCATCATCCTTTTGAATAAACTGATAATTCGGTCGGACGTTAAAAGTATCAATATCAAGCCCATTGGCAGCAAAGATATGTTCAAGATATTCAGAATAATCAACTTTGGTGGTTTGAAAAGTGTGCTCATACTCAGTCATGAGAAAGGGAAAAATGTATTCAATTTGCCAGCCAAGGAAGGTAAGCTCATCGCCACCCATGATTTTATCGGCTTTAAAAACCACCTTTGAATCATAGGTTCCATCATCATGAAAGGTAAAAGTAGCTTTGGTTTCAATGCATCCAGTGAGTAATACTAAACTGAAGATAGCTAGCAAAAGAAACAGTATAGCTAACCTTTTCATACTTAATCCCTCCTAAATATTTTTGATTTTTTATCTTTTCCTCTCCTCTAGCTAGAGAGTTCTCTGCTTTGTTTTCCTCTCCCCTGGTGGGAGAGGATTAAGGTGAGGGGGATGCTTGAAATTACACCTAGGATAATTTAAAACACCTAACCTAGAATCAAAATCCTGGTTCTCACCCTCATCCCAACCTTCTCCCATCAAGGGAGAAGGAGCAAAAGTCATTAAAAATTCAAGAATCAAGACCTGAACATCCCACTACAAATTTCAAGCCATTTTTAAAATATTTCTCTCGTTTTCTTCTCGGATTTCATAGAAGCGCTTTTCTTTTATGAGTGACCAAATAACCCTGACCAGATGTCTCCCCAGTGATCGGATAGCCTGATTATGCTTTTTCCCTTCTAATCGTTTTTTCTCATAGTATCGCTTTGATTCTTCGACTTGCCAAGAATGATGAGCCACCGCAACCATCATTGCTGCTTTAGTTCGAGTATTCACTGATTTGGCAACCTTACACCCTTCTTTTTTCCCTGAACTATTATCAAGTGGTGCCATTCCTAGGTACAAAGCTAAGCTCATATCTTGCGGAAAACGACTGAGATCGTCAATTTCACCAGCTAGTTCAGCTGAAGAAATTGGTCCAAAACCAGGAATACTTCCGATGATTCCGGCAAGATCTGATTGTTCGCAGAGAGGCTCGAGCTCCTGTTCAATGGTTGCAATGGCTTCCATAAGCGCTAGTATGCGTTTGGCATCCTCAATGATCATGGAGCTGACCAAGTCAACATCAGTAGAAAAATGAGCTTCTTTTTGCCAGGAAGCGATTACTGCAGCATACTTTTTCCCGACTCCTTTAATCTTGAGGAGACTCTCTTTCCGCATGGTAGCGAGATTTCGGAGTGAAGGACGGCAGGTGAGAAAATGGAGATACCAGCGACTATCAACATTTTTCACCAAATCAACTAACCCCGGAGCGACTGATTGAAAGGAAAGCCTTGCATTCGATTCTGGATGCTGATCTTTTCATTCACCAACTGTCGCACGTATCGGAGTCAATCGTTTGAGGGTCTGATTCACTCCGTTTCCTGGTTTGATTTTGAGTGATGGCTCAACGCTCTCCTTGGAAAGAAGGAGCAATCCGCATGAACTCGACAATCTTTTAGGGCACAATCACATCAGTTTTTGCAGGACCTTAAGAACAGCTCTTTGAATCGAGCCAGTTTTAAATTATTGATGTTATACAGGATATAGCCTTTCTGTTGAATCAATTGATCAAGAGGTCGAGCATACCCATTAAACCCTTCCATTCCGATTATGACTGGACATTTCAAAGTTGATTCATAATGATTAATTTCAGAAAAAAGAGAGTTAAAACCACTGGCATTATGAGAAATCCCAAATTCTTTAAAGATGTGTGCCATTTGATTCTGCAATGGCAACCTGATGCGAATGACATCCAACATCGATGCCAACCAGAAGGTGTTCGTTCATGAGCGGAGCCTTGTAAGCTTGATATATTGAGGATGTATTCTTTATTGTCCCACATCGCGTCTATTAACAGAGCCACAGTCACACGACCGGCACCATCCCAGCAGATGTTACGGGACAATAAAAAAACGAGGGCGGCATTTCAGAGTCGAGTGAACCCAGTTTCCTGGATAACGAACCCCAACAGCCACACCCCCGTCTCAAATAGCATAGCATATTTTATCCGGGGATGCCTCGTTATCCTCTCAAAATTGTATGATAGACCCCCAGTTGTCGTTATTGCGTCTATTCATAGAGCCATAGTCATATGAACGGCACCATCCCAGCAGATGTCTTGGTGCAATAAAAAAAACGAGGGCGGCATTTCAAGAGCCCGAGCGAATCCAGTTTCCTGGATAACGAACCCCAACAGCCACACCCCCGTCTCAAACAGCATGTTGTAATGAAAATGCCTCGTTATCCTCTTTAAATTGTATAATAGACCCCGGTAAAATTTTACCAATTTAATCTTTTTAATGACAAATTATAGCTTTTTTGTTCGTAAATTGCCTGATCACTATCTAAATGATTTCTTTGATAAAGAGGGTACTCTTCCCCTTCGGGAAACACTCGTATTACTGTGTTCCCTCTCCAATAAATTTTGTATTCAGTTCCGGCAATTGTTTCTGGTATTACTTCCTTTTTTAAAGGAAATTCAATTACGATCGTATCCCTTGGTTTTAAGCCTTTAATTCGAATGTAATCTCCCTCGCTAACAAGAAAATCCTGGTTTTCGTTGTTTATTGAAAAATTTATTTGTGAAAATTCTACCCAAGTAGGAATTTTAATATTTACTATATGAGCATTATCTACAGAAACAAATATTTTACCCTCATAAGGCATAAAATTATATAATTTGAGCCATTTAGATCTGTGATTAAGCAGAAGATTCACATAAATTTCACTATTTTTTTCGGTTACAATATTTTCCCAGACAAGATAGAGAGCATGGACTCCTGATGGACTGCAACAATTCATCATTCGATGAGAAAACATTGGATTACTGCCAATAAAATCATTGATTCCTCCCCAACCTGCAAACCCGCCTCTCACTCTCTCCGGAATATTGTCAAAACTAGATAACCAGGTATCCTCCTTCCGACAAGAGGATTTCATCCATTTTGTATCCCGAAGCTGATTTTCAACCAACTGATTCCTGGTAAATCTTTCAATATGATCCCAGTACTCATAATAACCTGAGCGAGCTAATAGGATGGCGCAACAAATTACATCATTTATTGTGCAAGTTTCGCATCCTTCTTGAGAAGGAGCAAGACGTCCGATAAATTCAGGGAACCATCCAAAAGAAGACCCATTCTGAATAAACCAATCAAAGGCTTTTTTGCTCCATTGTAGTAATTCTTGATTATTAATCGTAATTGAATAGAAAATAAGACCGGTTAATGCCGACATATGACCATGAGATTGTCCATTATGGTCTTTTCCAGCAAAACCGCCGTTTGATTCATAGGATTTAGTATGAAAAATAATATGTTTTGATAAGCCTTCTGCTAGTTTGAAAGCCTTTCTACTTTTTGTAAGTTCATAATATTTTAAAAGAGGATAAATCAAAGTTCCACCAAAATATATTGGCGCATGGTTAGGGACCTCATCGTTTGCAGGAACATAACCAGGAGAATATTCGGTTTTAGAAAAATAACAGTAGTCATCTTTTTTAATACTAATGCGATCAAGTCCTTCAATAAGAGCATCAATTTTATCTTTGACTTCAACCTCACAGCTATCCTTATACCAGGTAATAAGTCCAATAAGAGTTCGGCTTTGATCAAATAATTCAGCAACATGGCAATTGTACATAACTGGAAGGTCTTTTTGGAGCTTTAAATGAACCGAATCAGCATCGAAGACAGCTGTTGAAAATAGTGAGGTATGAGCAGGTCGATAACATAATCCATCGTTTTCATCAAAATAACCCAATAGTAATTCTTTAAGCTTATTTTCATAATTTATCCCTTGACCAGAACCGCACATATTTCGACATAAAATGAGGGCATCTAAATACCGTGCTGTTAAGTCACCATAATCAAACATTTCATGGCGAGCTTCTGCTGGATCAGTTTCAAAAATTGTATGAAAATATGGCAAGAAATTACGATTAGCATCAAGATTGTTGGTTAAATGATTGAAAGCTAATTCAGCATGTTCTTCTAAATTCAGCGTTTTGGGAACTATGGGGACAAAATTTTTCATAAAAGCTACATCCTTCCTTGTTTGTTCTTCCTTTAAAAAGGAAAAATTTTACAAGCTTTTTATAAATTTTTCAGCCATCTCCCATTCTTTTAAAGCAAGGTCATAAATTCCTTCATGATAAGCCTTCAAAGCACGGCTACGGAATAAAGAAATTTGTTCACGTGTGACTCTGAGATCTGATTGTGAAGGTCCCTTTGCATCTCCTTGCAACTTTTTAATTTTCTTATAAAGATCAAGGGCTACCTGGGTCTGTTTTTGAAAAACTTGCTTTTGACCATCGGTTAATACTGGAATCCGATCCCGAGTATTTATGGAAGCTATTAATTGTTTATGAGGTTCAAATTGGTACCAGTAACCAACACTTGAATAATCATTTTCATAGTTATTTGCATGACCATGTTCTATTGTATATTTAATAGATTTTTTAAAACGTATAGGATCAGTGATAAAAAAACGATACATTGCTGATTGACGGTAATAATTTGGACTACTTATCAACGGAAATCCAGTATATGGACCAGCGTATTCTTGGGTAGGTGAAGCTCCTCCTCCAAATATTTCTTCTGTTCCAGTTCCATGAAAAGATGGAGGCCATGTCTCACCATCAATAAAAACCATATCATCACCTTCACCCCACCAATCACCTACGATATTATCAACTTCAAGGAAAATCCCAACTAACTGACCATCACCCTCTGCTTCCATAACCATATAGTTACCTTTACCTTTTTCATTGATTCCGTCCCAAAGAACTATATTTTTGGTTAACTGGTCTTGTGCTAGAGTTGGCGATTCTCTCCACCACTGAGCATGGAATCTCATCACATTATCATCAATTTCTTCATAAAGCTGATAATCAATATGATACCAAAAAGATTCCAGAGGAATATTTGATAGATTTTCAATTTCAATCCTTGCTGATTTTGAGAATGGCATAGGGAAATAAGAGTTTAAACCTTGAGTTGCCCACAACGGATCCCCTTGATTTACCGTTAACATCAAAGAGCTAAATAATCGTGGCTTACACAATCCAATGCCAAAAAAATCTCCAATTGGGACTTCAACACTGGGTGAGGTTTCTCCATCCCAATACATTCTTAAGATTAGATTACGATAAAAAAACAAATCGAAACTAAGAATCAAAGCATATATATGTCGAATGCATCCCGGTCCTTCTATCTCTGCTAAAACGGCTTTTTCTCCAGGAAGAACATGTAACCAATCATAATTTTTCCCAGATCTATCCCAGCTTGAAATACGCTTACTGGTAAAACTCTTTGCTCGTGTAAGCTCGTCATATAACGAATAATTAAAATGAGTTATATTATTCATATTTGACATTCTCCTCTTTAATCCTTCTATTATTTAGTCATATTTAGTCATCATAATTAAACTCAATTTCCTAACCGGTTATAACTTGTTGATTCTCGAATAATAAATCTCTCCTCTAAGTAAATTTCTCGGCTTTTAATGCGTTTTTTTCCTTCTATTCTTTCAATTATTAGATTTGCAGCAACCTGTCCTGCGTGATAAACCGGTAACGATACACTCGTTATAGATGGGGTAAGTTGAGATGCAATTACATCATCAACGCTTACCAATGATAGCTCATCGGGAATTGAAATATTGCAATCTTTCGCTGCCCGCATAACTCCAATAGCTAATTGCTCACCAAAACAAAATATTGCCGTCGGCTTTTTTCCAAGAATAAAAACTTCCTTTGCTGCTTCATATCCACATCTATCTGAATAGTCCTTCACTTCCAACACAAAATCTTTATTCAATTTTTTTCCAATTTCCTCATAAAACTTTTCAATTCCTTCAAATCGCCTTTGGCTAATAGAACTATCTTTTACTTTAATAACAAAAAAATTTGGAAAACCTGAATCAAATAAAAATTTTGTTGCTTTATAACAACCACCAATAGCATCGCTTTGAATTAGATCTGAAAATCGAACTTTTTTCGTTCCATAACAACTCACAACTGGTATTCCTTTTTTTAAAGTATTCCGGCACATTTCTTCTAATACTTCATTATAAGGTGTTGAAAAAATCAAGCCTTCCATCCGATCTTGAAAAAACATTTCAAAAAATTTAATGGTTTTATTACTCATACTATCATCATAAGCAATAACTACACTATACCCTTTTTCATAGGCATAATCTTGAATGCCCTTCGCAATTCTTGTATAAAAAGGATTGGTAATATCTGGAAGCAAAAATCCTATAGTATGAGTTCTTTTGGTTCTTAGTCCCTTTGCAATAGAATTAAAATGATAATTCAGGTCTTTGGCTGCTTTCAGAACCTTTTTTTTGGTTTCTTTATCCACATATCCATAATTACCCAGAGAACGGCTGGCGGTCGCAACTGAAACACCAGCCCGTAATGCTACATCTTTTAGGGTAATGTTCTTTTTATCAATCTTCATTTCAATTCTCTTAGTCTTTATTAATTAAATTATAGAGATAATATACTTCTCCTTCTTGATAAGAATAATATGGTTTAAAATTTAAATTATCATTTGCTTGGAATACTAATTTGTCTTGAGCTATTCTCTGAATCCGTTTCGATGGGTTTTTAATCTCTGCCTTGAGGGGTCCTGGTTGATTTGATGCTAAAACCACTGGGCCATAACATAATGCAACTAATTGTAAATGCTGTGAATCAACTGGTAACATTTCAAGCTGCATTGGTAGTTTAATATCAATAGTATCTCCGTTTTCCCATGTCTGAGATATATTACCCCAATCACCAATTTTAAAGTTATGTATTCTTTCTTTACCGTTTACCTTTATTGAGACATCTTCCTTAATCCATCCAGGAATTCGGAATTTTATCGAAAATTCTACAGGATTAGCAGTTTGAATTTTTAAATGAATCTTATTTTGTTCGGGAAAATCAGTTTCCTGAACTACTCTAACTGAAGTGCCTTTGGTCTCCCAATCTACTTGAGAAGGAACAAATAAATTAATATATATTCCTTCATCATCATAAAAATATATTATATTATGATAATCAGTAACTGCTAAAGGATAAGTACCAGAACAGCAAGGCCAAGTATCGGAATAATATTTTTTCAGACCACCAGTTACTCGGTAATCTGAATAATAAAACGTTTTTCCATTTTCAGCCATGGGAAGACAAGCGCCTATGCCGTTAAATAGAATTTTTTCAGTCCAGTCACCATAAAAAGCTTTTCCGGTGAGAGAAAGCAAATATCTGGTAATCTTAAATACAGCCCATGACCCACAGGGTGCTTCGAAAGACCTTTCTTCTAACCATAAAGAGTTACCCAGAGAACCATATTGGTTCGATAAACGTTCCCAAGGTCCATACCCACCAGTTGCAAAAGTTAGCTTATTTTTAAAAATTTCATAAGCGTTAAGTATAGCATTTAAAAAGAGTTCATTACCGGTTACTTTGTAAGCCATGGCAGCACTGCTTAAAGTATTTACATGACTATAAGCATGAAGAGCTGTCATACAATGTTGGTTTGAAGCAAGGTCGTTCCAATAGGTATTATAATGCCATGTTTCGCCGAAATTTTTATAAAATTCGTCATGAGTAAGTAAATAGGCTCGGTAAAGATTTTCAGAGAGCGTGTACCACTCGTTATCACTATCAAATCCACCAGTATATCCTCCCCCGGTAAAATTATCCGGTGTTGGTGGAATTCTTCTGCGATTTAATCCCTTTTCAGCCCATTTAGTTATCTTTTTTAAATAATCCATAGCCACATCAAACCCTACATATTCATAGATATCTACTAAACCGCCAACAGTCTTATCAAATTCATAATGAGGACCATTCGGATTGTTTCCATAATAAAAATAACCGTCTGGAGCAATTGCTTTACCCCATTCATGAAGTAAGTATTCAAGTTTAGATTTGATTCTTTGATCTTGAGTTACTTTATACATGCGGGCAAATGCCCCCAACCATTGGCCGAAAGCACTGAAAACATTTGATGGTTTATCAATTTCAGGGTGTACCCGTAGAAATGTTGAGTCTCCTGTGTACCAACCACCAAGATCTTCTCCTGGTGCGTCTATCTTTGCTCTTTCACGAAATCCTTTTAAAATATTATCATTTGGAATATTGAGATAATACTCTTTCATATCATCGAACTGCTTTTTAAATCGTCCTTGCTTGAGTTGTACCCCTGAAAAATTGAAGGGATGAATATTTTCTTTAACTTTCTTAGTATCAACTTGATTGTTCAACATTGATTACACCACCAATTATTTATTTTTTAACTAATTTTTTGACTATAATTCTTCAATTTCCATCGGAAGTCTTTGTACAACTGATAACATGGGAGAAAAAGGTTGATGTGGTTCGGTTTGATACCAGTAAGCGGTACTGGAATAATCATCAGATCGATCGTTGGCATGGCCATGCTCAATCGTAACTCGAATTGATTTCTGGAAACAAATTGGATCTTCAATATGAAATCGATAATAAGTAATCTTCCCCGACCAATTGTTACCACCTTTTAATAATATTCCGTGATTGGGAGCGTAATATTCTTGATTTGGACTCCAAGCCAGATTGAAATAATCTTCAGTTCCGGTACCATGAAGAGAGGGCGGCCATTTTTCACCGTCAATAAAGATCATGTCGTCCCCCTCGCCGTAATAATTCCACTCGAGAGGCTTCCCAAGATTCTCTATATTTAAATTACATCCTACATATTGACCCCTACCTGCAGCATCAAGAATGATATAATTGTTTTTCCCATCTAAGTTATAGCCAGTAAAACCAGGTTTATGCCAAGTTTCTGGAGAATGCTTGATACCTTGACATGGATTATCTCGATGCCAACAAGCATGAAATAAACCAACTTCACCTAATTCTTCTTGAGTAGAATAAATCTCATAATCAACAAAATAATAAAGGATGAGTTCATTTTGAGAACATCCGTTATCTATTTCAATTTTTGCTTCTTTGAAAAATGGCATTGGAAAAAAACAATTAAAGGCTTTACCATTTTGCGGCCCCATGCTCAATGGCAAAGAAACATAATTTTTGGTTTTAGCGTGCCCCATTCCAAAAAAATCACCAAGTGGAACTTCTATACTCGGGCTCTCTTCTTGATCCCACCAGGCTCGCAGCAAAATTTTTCTTAGGAAATATTGCTCCTCACATTGAGCAGTCATCCAAATGTGAGTTATGCAACCAATACCGGTTATATCAGTAATCAATTTCTTTTCGCCGGGTTTTATATATACTCGGTCATCATTTCCTCCTGTTCTATCCCAACTCGACTCTCTCTTTCTAATGCAATTCCTTAATTTTGGCAAATCACGAAGGGAAGATCCCAGCATTTTTTCCTCCTAAAACAAACTCAATTTAGAAAATTTGGGTTTAATACAGCAAAATCGTTCTTTTTTTATAGATTAAATCCATTAAGATTAAGAGTTAAAAAACACAAATTTATCATCCTTTAACAGCACCTGCTGTTAATCCGGCAACTAAATGTTTCTGAAGATAAACAAAAAGAATTGCCACTGGAATAATAGCTAATACCGATTCAGCAGCAATGATCGACCATTCTGTTCGGCTGGTTCCAGCATACATATAAATTGCCGGAACAACCGTTGCCATTTCGTTGGTTCGAATTAATACTGAGGCATAAAGAAACTCTTGCCAAGCAAGAACAAAAGAAAATAATGCAACTGCTATGATTCCTGGAGAAAGAACAGGTAAAATTATTTTCGTAATGGCTTGCATCCTCGTGCAACCATCAATCATTGCCGCCTCTTCAAGGTCTTGTGGAATTCCTTGAAAATAAGACTTGAGCATCCAAACACAAAAGGGAATTACAAAAGTACAATAGGTAAGAACTAGCGCAATATAGGAATCGGTTAATTGAAGCCGTGACCAAATAAGATAAATTGGGATAAGTAATAAAACAGCGGGAAACATCTGGAGGACCAACAAAAAAATTGATATTGGACCTAAAGCTTTATACTTAAATCGAGATATGCTATAAGCAGTAAAAACCGTTATTCCTATTCCAACTAAGGCTACAATTCCACCCACTAAGATCGTATTAAATATATTTCGGGGGAAGATACTATAAGTAAACACCCATTTATAATTCGATAATGTCGGATTCTCTGGTATTTTTACTAAACCTTTATACAACCTCATCTCTTCAGGGGGTCTAAATGATAAGGATACCATCTCTGCTATGGGAAGGAGAATATAAAAAGAAATCAAGCTAATTGCAATAATAATTAATAACTCCCTAAGCCATTTTCTTTTACGCATTTTTTATCACCCATCCTGTCGTAAAATTGTTCTTAAATACAAACCGCACAAAACTAAGATAATGAGCATTAAAATTACTCCTGAAGCACTTCCATACCCAAGCCGGAGTTGATTCAGTGCGGTTACATAAGTATTAATGGGTAATAATCTAGAAGTTGTTCCAGGTCCCCCTTTCAAAAGAACATATGGAATATCAAAATGATTGAACATCCAGATTAACATCAAAAGAAGACTTACACCACTGACACTTTTTATTTGGGGGAGAGTAATATAGCGAAACTGTTGTAAAATTCCAGCACCATCAATTGTGGATGCTTCATAGAGTTCTTTTGGTATAGTTTTTAAGGCTGCTAATAACATAACTGACATAAAGGGAATGTTTCTCCAGATCATGATACCCA
The DNA here is from genome assembly GCF_015775515.1 of Atribacter laminatus. NCBI lineage: Bacteria > Pseudomonadati > Atribacterota > Atribacteria > Atribacterales > Atribacteraceae > Atribacter > Atribacter laminatus. The sequence goes on along the minus strand of NZ_CP065383.1, from coordinate 1,466,161 downwards.
TAAGGGCGTAAAGAGCCAAACTTGGAGATGATAGCCAGGGAAGGGTAACCTCTTTCCCAGAAAAAACACTTAAAATATAATTCACCGCGCCATAAGAAGTATCATAGAGCCTTTCCCACATATAAGCTGCAATAACGTTAGGGACTACCCATGGAATAATAATGACCACTCTAAAAAAAGTATTTCCATGGAATTTCTGATTCAATAAAAGAGCGATGACTAATCCAATAACATAAGGAATAAATGTAGTACCAATTACCCACTTAATAGTTGTAAATACTGAGGGCCAAAAAAATAAATCCCCAAAAAATAATCTTTGATAGTTGCTAAGACCTATCCAACTGTATTCAACTCTCATAAAATTCATGTCAGTAAAACTAATATAAAGTGCATATAAAAGTGGAAAGGCGATCACTGCTAAAATGACAATCATTGCAGGTGTTAATGCATACCAACAAAATCTAACATTACTTTGCGCTAAAGAAACTGTTTTTTTATCTCCCATAATGAGGCATTTTTTCTCCTTTCAATCATGCAATCTGGATAGAAGAACTAGTAACTAATTCTTCTATCCAGATTTGATTAATTTTCAGTTATCTTCCTTGCATTTCTTGAATGAGATAATTCCCTTCATTTTCAATTACTTGTGCTACTTGTTCAGGTGTCATTTCACCATTGAACATCATGCCGACAAACGGAATCATAACCTCTTTATGAAGACCTTCGAACACTGGGTGTTTTGTCTGTTGTCTCCCACTTTGTGCGGCTAACAATTGAACATCCATAAAATCATCTTGAGTTTGGAACATTGGGTCTTCAATGAGCACTTTACTGGTTGGGAACATTCTGCCTTTTTTATTGTATGGTTTCTTGGTTTCATCAGTCATTAAAAACCAAAGAACTTCCCAAGCTTCTTTTTTATGTTTAGTATTGGCTGCCATAGCATATCCAGTTGCTTCAACCTGGGTTACGGTTTTCTTTTCATTCCAAGGATGCATAACACCCCATTCAAGGTCTTCACCAGCTGCACGGTCAACTAAATCCCAAAACCATGGACCCCAACTAACAAATCCCAGTTTACCATCAATGAATCGGGATACCATTCCTTCAGTAGATATTCCGGCAGTTTCAGAAGAAAGACTTTTATCAACAACAACAAGATCATTAAAGAATTTCAAAACATCTACAGCCTCTTGTCCAAATTTTACTCGCCAATTGTCACCTTCCTTAACAAAAATATCCGATCCCCAACACCAAAGGGCTGGAATGAACCATTCTTGAACATCCATAGTTACATTTTGCATAAGTCCCCAACGATCAAAGGCTGGATCTGTAACTTTTTTCATGGCTTCTCGGCCCTGTTCGTAACTCCAAATTTGATCTCGTGCCGGTGGTTCAATACCAGAATCTTTAAGAAGACCAGCATTGTAATAAACTAAACTATTTACTTCCCATTCATCACCAAGATACCAAACATGTTCTTCGTTAAAATCCAAACCTCCTTCAATAGCAGTTGGAAGAAGTTGAGCTCTTATTTCGTCGGTTAAAAATTCATTCAAATCAACCAGAGCTCCTCTTTCTCCAAATTCCATAGCTGTCGAAGTCTCTAAGTTAATAAGGTCTGGTAAATTTCCAGCCGCTGCTCCAGTAGTCATCATAGTTTTAAGAGCTGCCCACTGTCCTTGGATGTAATTTATTCTGATATTAGGATGGGTTTCATTAAATTTAGCAATAATTTTGGGCATTTCTTCTAAATGACCAGGCAACCATTGAACACCATAAACATCGATGGTCACCTTTTCCTGAGCATAACTAACACCAATTACTGCAATCAACATCATAATAATTACGAATAGTTTAATAGTAAGCTTCACTGAAGTATCCCCCTTTTTCATATGCATTAATTCTTTTTTGACAACTTATATTCATTAAATTTAGCTCCGAGAAAGATTCGCTCAACACCTCCCTTCTCATAATGAATATTTTTATAATTGCCTTACATAATCATGTAGCTCTTTCAATTCTTTGAGGGCATAATCATATTTCCCTTGGAAAAAGGCATCACGAACCATCCCAATTTTTGGAAGTATGTAAATCGTACATTGTTTTTGTGGAAAACTTCCTTGGGGTTCTCCTTGAAGAGTTTTAGCTTTTTTATAAAAATCGATACACATATTCATGTGTTTTTCGGCTACTTCTTGTTCGCCTGGAATTAAAAAAGGAATCCTTTCATTTGCCGATGGGAAAGTTGGAAAGTTTTTGTGTGGTTCTTCTTGATACCAATAAACAACACTTGAATAATCATTTTCGTAGTTATTTGCATGGCCATGTTCAATTGTCATACGGATAGATTTATAGAATCGAATTGGATCGGGTATATACCACCGATACATGGAACTTTTTCGGGAGAAATTTTTATTACTAATTAGTGGGAACCCCGTGTATGGACCGGCATATTCGTCTGCTGGACAGGCTCCACCGCCAAATATCTCTTCAGTTCCAGTTCCGTGGAATGAGGGAGGCCATACTTCACCGTCAATAAAAATCATATCATCACCTTCACCCCACCATTTTCCTGCTATATTATCAACATTAAAAAATACGCCGACTATTTGCCCATTTCCCTCGGTATCCAAAAAAACATAGTTATCTTTCCCTGTATCATTTATCCCTTCCCATAATGGTTCATTTTTACTAAACTCCGCTTCACCTTTTGTAATTGTTGGACTTTCTCTACGAAATTGAGCGTGGAAATATGCTACATCATCAATCTCTTCATACAATTGATAGTCGATATGATACCAAATACAATCAAAGGGTATGTCTGATTCGTTAATTATTTCAATACGGGCTGACTTTCTAAAAGGCATAGGAAAATAACTATTTATTCCTTGAGTACCAAGGTTGGGATCACCTGGATTAACCGTCAATAAAAGCGATGTGAAATACCGAGGTAAACAATTCCCAATTCCAAAAAAATCTCCAAGGGGCACTTCAACACTCGGCTGGCTTTCTCCGTCCCAAAATATTCTTAATATAGTTTTCCGGTAATAAAACAATTCTAAAGAAAATGGAATCATATAGAAATGTTTGATGCAACCTGGTCCTTCAATTTCGGCAATCGTATATGTTGAATGTGGCTTCATGTGGAGCCAGTCATAGTTCTTGCCTGTTCTATCCCAGCTGGAAATTCTTTTACTTTTAAAATTCCGTAATTTTGTTAAATCATCTAAAAAAGAAGTCCCAAATTTTTCCATTCCCTATTCCTCCCTCAATAAAGATAAAAGTATTTAATTGATGTGTTATCGTTATCACATAATGTGATAACGATAACACATCAACGTTTTAATTGTCAAATAGTAATGCAAGTTGGTCTATAAATAATTTATAAACACCAAATCTATTGGTTTAAATTTATTTTTTTACCTAAATTTTTCTCTGATACAATTTTATTTATGGCGCAGTAGTTTATCTTTTCTAAATGTATCAAAACTCAGAACTTTTAAATCCTCTTTAACTTTCCCCTTTACTCATTTAATAAACAAAAAAACGAACTCATAGATCCGCCTTAATACTGACTTTCACCTTACTCTTTTATTTATCTTTGAGGAACCTATCCAACTTGGAATTGTTATAGAAGAATTTCTAAGTGGTATTATTAAGTTTTTCCAATACCGTAGCTGAAAACACTGAATGAACGACTTTTTAAAAAAACTAATAATGGTTTAAAGTTTTCCCAGGAATTTGATAATTTATTCATCTCTTCTTTTATTCTCTCCGACCTAATTGGAAGAATTTTCGAGCAATCAAAATTAACCAAATTGCCGTAGGAATGAGAGATATGAGGGAAAGAAAAACACCCATTGACCCGGCGGTCGGTGGTACGAACATCAATAAACTCGCCAAGATTCCCATATAAGCGGTAGTCTTACTGAAGATTGGATTGCGTACCATGATAATCGAGACGATCAAAAGGGCAATAGCACTAAGAATATAGCTCACATTGAACGCTGTACCTACCCAGATCACAAGTATGGTCTGACCTGCGGCCAATAAAACAGATCTCTCTGCATCGGTGGTTGCAATCAAATATTGGTTGCTCAGGGAAAGCATCTCGAAAGCTGCAGTCGATGCGAAGTAGGTCGTGATCGCGACGAGCTCGAGGATCAAAGCAATTGCCATGAAAGATTGATTGAATCGTTTAAGGGCAGCCCAGAGAGCGAGGAACACCAAACCCAATAAGGCATAATCGACAATTAGAAGTAAGTCCATGTCGAGCAACCCTACAAACTTATTAATCTGAAAAAGATTGAACCAGTCGATCACGGTGTTCGGTGATGGCCAGAGGATGTGAAGACAACAATCTGGATTGACATGAGCAACAACACGGTCAGGGAAGCTATAGCAGCGATTTTATAAAGACTCTTCCAAACTGAGTTGTCAATTTCAACACGAGTAATAGAATCATTCATTTTATTCCCCTCCAAAAGATAATTTATCCTGCCTGATGATACATTAATGATTAAAAATGACGCCATCCTGATGTTTCACTTTTAGAAACTGTAAAAATCTCATTTGACGTCGAAAGTTTCATTCTGAGCGGTACTTTCCCGTGTGAGGATCTCATTTTTTCACCTTTATTCGAATCAACACCTTTATAAAACAATTACACAACGACAGTTGAGTGAAAAAGATTGCCACGTTGCACAATACTTTCCTAAAAATTTCGCACCCCCTCACCCATTCTCCTCCTCAGTTTTTTTATATCCTCATCTGGTGCCGCTAAGTAGCATGAAGGTTTATCCTGAAAATATCGGAATAAGTGAAAAGGGATTTAAACGAAATGAGAAAGAATAAATTCAACAATTCCCCTCCTTGGAGGGGTGCTGCTTTTGCGGTGGGGAGGGTTCCATTTCTTACTGATTATTCTGAGAAAAGGATAAAGAAAAACATATAAAAAGATGAGATTCTTACCCGGAAAAGTACCAATCCGGATGACACAATTTTTGGATTTATATACTGGATAATGGCCTTACTCTTTATTTGATTGTACACGGCTTCGTAATGCGGTAGAATTAAATTGAAATTGTTTATTACCGAATCTCATTGGGGGGATATTGTCATGCAGGATTTTGAAAAACTTGGGGTGTTCTATTTAGGGAAAGAATATGACTTAACCAATAATGAGCTGAAAGACGACTTAATTCTTTATGATGCTAAAGATTTAACTACCCACGCCATGATAGTGGGTATGACTGGTAGTGGAAAAACCGGTTTGGCTATCGGCCTTCTTGAAGAAGCTGCCATTGATGGTATCCCCTCTATTCTTATCGATCCCAAGGGTGATTTAGGAAATCTCCTCTTGCAATTTCCTGGTCTTCAACCGGAAGATTTCCGACCTTGGATCGACGAGGCTGAAGCTGCTCGCAAGGGAATGGATCCTGATGCTTTTGCCGCAAAAACCGCCGAAAGCTGGAAAAATGGCTTAGCACAGTGGGGACAAGAACCAGAGCGTATTCAACGTTTGAAGGATACTGTTTCTATGACAATTTATACACCAGGGAATACTGCCGGTCGGCCTTTACAGATCCTTCGCTCTTTCGCTCCTCCCTCAGCCAGTATCCTGCAGGATACTTCAGCCCTTCGCGACCGCATTATATCAACTATATCTGGATTGCTTAGCCTACTAGGAATTGATGCTGACCCAGTTCAAAGTCGTGATCACATTCTTCTATCCAATATCCTCGATCAAGCTTGGAGGGATGGAAGAAGCCTGGATATTGCTGGTATGATTCATGAAATTCAAAAACCGTCTTTTAAAAAAATTGGAGTTTTTGATTTAGAGTCCTTCTATCCAGCTAAGGAACGGTTTAAACTGGCAATCAGTCTAAATAACTTGTTAGCTTCTCCGGGATTTACAACTTGGCTTGAAGGCGAACCACTCGATATCCAACGTCTTCTCTATACACCAGAAGGGAAACCCCGGGTTTCTATCGTCTCTATCGCCCACCTTTCTGATCCCGAGCGAATGTTTTTTGTAACCTTGCTTCTTAATGAAATAGTAGCCTGGATGCGGAACCAATCAGGTACCAGCAGTCTACGTGCCTTACTCTATATGGATGAAATATTCGGTTACTTTCCACCTACTGCCAATCCACCATCGAAGCTACCAATGTTGACTTTGCTCAAGCAAGCTCGTGCCTTCGGGCTAGGAGTTGTCCTTGCTACTCAAAATCCGGTGGACCTTGATTACAAGGGACTTGCTAACTGTGGAACCTGGTTTATCGGGCGGCTACAAACCGAACGTGATAAATTGCGGGTAATCGAAGGGTTGGAAGGTGCTGCGGTGAGCGCTACTGGGGGTTTTGATCGGCCACAAATGGAAAAAATTCTTGCCGGATTAGGAAATCGGGTATTTCTCATGCGGAATGTTCATGAGCAAAATCCCGTAGTCTTTCAAACTCGTTGGGTAATGAGTTATCTCCGTGGTCCTCTAACACTTCCTCAAATTCAGGCTCTTTCTGCTGGAATGGCAGCAGTTGCGCCTTCCCCTACACCATCTCGATTTGATACACCAGCTTATGAAGCTGTTCCAGTTCCACATCCTATCCTGCCTCCCGATGTTCAAGAATATTACCTACATCCTCAAGGAGTTACAGGATCGGTAGTATATCGCCCAACTGCAATCGGTGTTGCCAAAATGCATTTCGTGAGCGCTAGGGCTAAAGTCGATACCTGGATTACCCGTACTTTAATTGCCCCGCTATCTGAAGATGGTCGTGATGCATTATGGGAAGAAGCAGAATTACACGGCGATTTAACCAATGAATTGACCTCCGAACCAACAGCTGAAGGACAGTTCTCTCCATTGCCAACTGGCGTAACCAATTCAGGAGTGGTTGAAAGCTGGAAAAAGATATTATCAACCCATTTGTATCAGCATGACACACTCACACTAATGAACTATCCCGAGTTGAAATTAATTTCAAAACCAGAAGAGAGTGAAGGCGATTTTCGCGCTCGAGTTGCTCAAGCTTTGCGAGAAAAACGTGATTTGGAAGTGGCAAAAATTAAGGCTAAATTTGCACCAAAATTTAAAACCCTTGAAAACAAAATTCGTGTCTCCGAAGAGCGGATTGAGAGGGAAAAATCACAAGCCAGTCAACAAAAAGTCAGCACTTATGTTTCTGTGGGAGCCACACTATTAGGAGCTTTGTTAGGAAGAAGCTCCAGCGTTGGGACGGTCGGCCGAGCTGCTACCGCGGCTAAAAGTATGAGTAGAATTGGAAAAGAAAAAGCTGAAGTTCAACGTGCTCAAGAAAGATTGGAAGAATTGCAAGAACAACTCAAAGCGCTTCAAGAGCAGTTTGACGAAGCGTTAGCTCCTCTTCACATCGATGTTGATCCAATGTCATTGGATTTGCATCCCAGTATCGTTCGACCCCGAAAATCGGACATTATTGTTGATGCCATGGGTATTTGCTGGGTCTCTTCTGGGAAAAGGCATTAACGAGCAATGGATATTCATTTCAACCTTAATCTCGGTTCATAACACCAAGCTTGGATCTGAATCTCGGGTTTCACCCTCATCCCAACCTTCTCCCATCAAGGGAGAAGGGGCAAAAGATTTGCGGCATTAGAGAGGAATTACATTAGGGTGAGGGGGATTGAATTTCCATCCTCATGTAGCGAATACCAAAATGTTATCATTAGGACTTTTTGAAGAAAATTGGATCTCATTTGTTAAATGTTATGGGATTGAAATAGATGAGATTTTTTAGTTTTTATCTTATCGTAAGGAGCAAATAAGACCAAATTTAAAAAAAAAGGCGCAAATTTAATGCGCCCTTTTTTTTAAAAAATATTTATCCAAACAAACCGCCAAACAATCCACCTAAATCATCCATGATGTCTCCATCTTGATCGGAATCTAAAAATTGAGACACCATTCCCATTAGTCCAGAACCAGATTCTCCTCCCAGTTGATTGGCTATAGAGGAAGTCATATTGGCAACACCGTTATAATCTATATTTTTCTCCTTCTTTTCTTTGCCCAAAAGGCCAAGGACCAGCGGTGCAAATTGAGCCAGAATTCCCATAACCTGACTCATATCCAATCCGGTTTGTTTAGCAATCTTGCTTTCAACTCTCTCGCTTTTATCAGAAAAAACGTGGCGAAGGATTTTTTCGCCGTCGTGAGCATCAGCATGGCGGATATACTTCGATAAATCATCGACTTCATCATCCTGATGTTGTTCCAAAGCTCTTTCCAAAGACCGAGCTCCTTCCTGAGTTTTGGCATTTCGATTCATGGCTTCAACTAAAGTTGGCAATCCTAATTGGGTAACTTTCTTTACCTGTTGAGGCTCAACGCCCATCGATTGACTGACTTGACCTAAAACATCGTCATTATTCAATTGTTTAATCAAATCTATGAGATCCATTTAAGGTCTCCTCCTCTTTTTTATTACCAATAATCCTAACAGTTTTATTATCAAACTACAATGAGGAAATTTTAAGCCTATTTATTCAATAATTAGAATAGACCTTTATGCCAATTTCGTTGTACAAGATAAGGATGAAAATGAGATAAAAAGTGGATTTGAGTTTTTTCCTGCTCCTTCAATGCGAGGAGCGTCCTAGGCGACGTGGCAATCTCATTTAGCCATTCTTTAAGTAATTAAAAGATGAGATCCTCACGGCTTCTAAATACGAAGCCTCAGGATGACCGATTAAAGAATTCATTTGATGGTATTTTCAGGATAGACTCTCATGCTGCTTTCGTAGCACTAGATGGTGATGAAAATACTTACCCAGGAATCGTTTCCCCCTTTAGCAAAGGGAGTGAGGGGGATTTGAGTTTTTTAGTAACTTATTGAATCCTTCTTAATTTCCCTTTATACAAAGAGAGAAAATAATAAAGATTGAGCATGAGAGATTGCCACGTCACTTCGTTCCTCGCAATGACGATTCAGAGTTCCTTCTCCCTGGATGGGAGAAAGTGAGGATGAGGGTGAAAGCTTGGATTTAGGTCTAGAGTTTGGTACTTCGAATTTAAATTTAAGGGTAACATTAAGTTTCCCCCTCACCTTAATCCTCTCCCACCAGGGGAGAGGAAAAAAAATAGGATAAAGGTAGAACCCGGGATTCGACATGCCATGGCATGTCACTACATTATATGAAGATAGCGTGCAACAAATTGCATCCCTATAGTTTTAATTCTTTTATAAAAGCTTGATTTATCAAACCGTTGTTCTATAAGATAAATAATTTATCCGGTATTCCTTCTGGCCGTTTCGAATTGGGGAATTGATTGAGTTTCTCTTTTTTGGACAAAGGTCCTTAAAGTACAGATATGAATGGTGACCCCAATGCCAACCGCTAATAATACTAATTTTATTGCGAACTGAGATATAAAAAGAGATGAAATAAATAGTGAAGCCCATAGAAAGATGATAGTTCCTATTTTAGTGTTTTTGGTAGCCGACTTATAAGTCAGATAATTATAAATAAAAACTCCAAATATACGATGATTAATCAACCAATTATACAGTCGTTTGGAACTGCGAAGAAAGCAGAAAGAAGTGAGTAGTAAGAATGGTGTAGTTGGAAGTATTGGCAGGAAAACACCAATAACCCCTAAACTGAGGAATATTACCCCCAATATGATGTATAAATATCGAACCACCGGTTTCATTGTCACATGATTCCTCCAAGTAAAAAATGGACCAGGAGGAAAGTTCCTCCTCCTGGTCTTTTCATAGTTACTTTTATTTCACTTCACTGAGGGGAATCCCCATTGCTTTAGCCACCCCTTTTCCATAGGCTGGATCAGCTTTTAAGCAATTCCCGATGTGTCTTATTTTTATTTCTTTTGGACAATCACCCATATGACGGGCAGTGTTCTCAAACAACACCTGTTGTTGTTGAGGTGTCATTAACCGGAAGAGAATCCCCGGTTGGGTATAATAATCATCGTCGTCCTCTCGGAAATTCCAGTGGTCAGCGGCACCATCTATAGTCAGAGGCGGTTCTTTGTACTCCGGCTGTTCCTGCCATTCTCCATAGCTGTTGGGTTCATAACTCAGAGTGCTTCCATAGTTGCCATCCGCCCGGATTGCCCCATCACGATGATAACTATGAAACGGACAGCGGGATGCATTGACCGGGATCTGATGGAGGTTAACGCCCAATCGATATCGCTGAGCATCTCCATAGGAGAAAAGCCGAGCTTGTAACATTTTATCTGGTGAAAAACCGATACCTGGGACAACATTTGCCGGATTAAAAGCGGCTTGTTCAACATCGGCAAAATAGTTCTCCGGATTTCGATTTAACTCTAAAATTCCAACTTCGATGAGAGGAAAGTCTTTCTTAAACCATACTTTGGTGAGGTCAAAGGGATTATAGGACATTTTTGCGGCATCCTTTTCCGGCATAACTTGGATGAACATGGTCCAGCGAGGGAAATCACCTCGATCAATGCTTTCTAAGAGGTCTCGCTGGTGGCTTTCTCGATCTTTGCCAATAAGAGCTTCGGCTTCCTGGTCGGTTAAGTTTTTAATACCCTGATGAGTATGGAAATGAAATTTCACCCAGAAACGTTCATTCTTCGCATTAATCATACTAAAAGTATGGCTCCCAAAGCCATGCATATGTCGGTAGGATAAAGGTATACCCCGATCACTCATTGTGATAGTAACCTGATGAAGTGCTTCTGGAAGGAGTGTCCAAAAATCCCAATTATTTTTTGGACTTCTTAAGTTGGTTCGTGGATCTCGCTTCACAACATGGTTTAAATCAGGAAACTTCAAAGGATCTCGTAAAAAGAAAACCGGAGTATTGTTCCCCACCAGGTCCCAGTTTCCTTCTTCAGTATAAAACTTAATAGCAAATCCCCGGATATCTCGTTCGGCATCAGCTGCTCCCCTTTCTCCGGCAACCGTGGAAAAACGAGCAAAAACATCGGTTTTTTTCCCAATCGCAGAGAATATTTTCGCTTTAGTATATCGAGTAATATCATGGGTTACCGTGAAGTTCCCAAAAGCACCAGATCCTTTAGCGTGCATACGTCTTTCCGGGATAACTTCCCGGTCAAAATTGGCCATTTTTTCCAAAAACCAGACATCCTGCATAAGCATTGGCCCTCGAGGTCCAGCGGTTATGACATTTTGATTGTCAACCACAGGAGCTCCGGCAGCAGTGGTTAATTTCTTTTTCTTTTCTTTCATTTTTTACCCCCCAATCTTTTAATTTACTAATATTTGCCTATTATCGACCTAAATTTTTAGAAATGGGATTTTTTGAGTTTCACTTATAACTAAAACACCTTTGGCCTTTTAAAAATTTTTTTCACCCACCCTCAACCCAACCTTCTCCCATCAAGGGAGAAGGAGCAAGAAAGCGTGTTGAAAAATTTACTTCTCCTTAAAACATTTGGGGCAAATGCCCTTAAAGGTAACATTCTTTTCTTGAATTTTGTAATCATTTAAATTTTCGGCGATGAAATCATCGATATTTACCTTAAAATCAATAATCACACCGCATTTATTACACTTAAAGTGCCCATGATTGGTGAGGATGATGTCATACCTGGTTTCGTTGTTCTCTATGGATACTTCTTTTATCAATTTCTTTTCAATAAAGAGTTTTAAGGTGTTATATATGGTGGATTTAGAAAGAGTTGGAATTTTTTTAAGAAGGTCAAAGTATATATCTTCAACAGTTGGGTGGTATCGTTCTTTCATTAGGTATTCTAAGATTTTAAGTCTCTGATAAGAAGGTCGAATATTTCTTTTTTTTAATTCATTGACAATTTCTTGTAGTGGTTTATCCATAGTATACCCTTCATTAAAAGGAATAAATCAAACGAATTTTTAAAATTCTTATTATCTTTATTGATTTACTAACTTGAATATTTATCATCTTTGGAATGAGTATAAATTAAGAATAGTTTAATATTTATACCTTGTCAATATTTTTTAATTTATTTGAAGATATCAGCTATTTCGGTTAAAATCGTTGAGTAATCTAATGTGATTTCTTCAAAATTGGGGGACTAAAGATGCACGAACGCCGATTTCAAGGTGATATCAATCGTCTTCGCTATCCTGAACGACTGGAGCGCCTTGAACTGAATCGGGTGGTTAACATTGCCACCGAAGGAACTTTATTTCACAGCATTTTAGATGTTGGAACTGGAAGTGGGGTTTTTGCCGAAGCTTTTTATCAGTATGGTTATGAAATTGTTGGAGTCGATGCTAATCCAGAATTTATCCCTCTTGCCAAAAAAATCGCACCCCAGGTTCAATTTATAGAAGGACTGGCAGAAGCGCTTCCTTTCCCAGATGAATCCTTCGATCTAGTTTTTATGGGTTTAGTCTTCCATGAAACTGATAACCGACTTAAAGCTTTACAAGAAGCTTATCGAGTGACTCGGTTTCGGTTAGCTATCCTGGAGTGGCCATACCGTATCCAAGAGTCTGGTCCACCGATTGCTCATCGAGTTGACAGAGATGAAATAAATCGTTTGGCTGATCAAACTGGATTTTCTCGAATCGAAGTCTTTGAATTAGCACATTTTCTTCTCTATCGACTTGAGAAAAAATAAAATATACCCCTCCCTTAACCTCTCGTTTTTGCTTTAACAGGCGCGGTTTAAAGTCATTTTGAGATTACTCAGCTACCTTCTTTAGCCTAGTTTGATGAACTAATTTGAGAAAAACCTCAACCAAGCGAGGGTCAAACTGTTTTCCCGCTTGATTTTGGATTTCTCTGCAAGCCTGTATTTCGGTCATCGGAGCTTTATACGAACTACCCCTTAGCATCACATCGTAGGCTTCAACAATGGCAAGAATTCGAGCTAATAAGGGTATTTTTTCACCTTCGAGGTTTTGGGGATAACCTCGACCGTTCCAATGCTCATGATGGGCAAGAATCGCTTCAGCTATTGGAGCTAATTCGGGAGATGAATTGGCAATCCGATATCCGATTTCAGAATGTTTCTTAATGCTCTCCCATTCTTCGGGAGTTAGCTCGATAGTTTTATTAATTATATCTTGAGGAATGGTTATTTTCCCTAAATCATGAAAGCGAATCAATAAATCTAACTGCTTTTTTTCATGCTCGGATAAACCAAGTTCTTGAGCAAAAGCATTGGATAAACTGGTTAGATTCTCCATTTGTTTTCCATTTTCACTGGATATCTTTTCCAGAACATCTTCTAAATAGTCAAGAATTCTATGGCGGTTGAATGGACCCTCATCCAGCTTTTTTCGGTACATTCTTTCTTCAGTGATTTTTAAAAGCTCTTCTATAGTTCCTCTTTTTTCTTTGATTGCGTATCCAACTGAAATACTCAGGGGAACCGGTTCGTTATTATCTTTTAAACATGCCTCCTGGATCCTTATTTCCAGTTCTTTTAAATTTTCTATATTGACATTCGTGAGAAGAACAATAAATTCATCTCCTCCCCATCGAGCAATTAAGTCTTCTTTCCTGCAAGCTAGTCTCAATATGTCAGCAACTCGTTTTAACAGCAAGTCCCCTGCTTGATGTCCAAAGGCATCATTAACCAATTTTAAGCCATTCACATCGGCAAGAAGTATTCCAATCTGAATTTCTCTACTTCCGAAAAGCCTTTTGAGCTCTTCCTCAAAATAGGCTCGATTATAGAGGCCAGTTAAGGCATCATGAAAACTGAAGTATCTCATTCTTTTTTCAAAATTCTTCCGAATTGTTATATCATAACCTAATTCTACTACCCCTAAAATATTTTTTTGTTTATCAAAAACTGGGTAAGAACGTAACTCCCATGCTCGACCATCCGGAGTTTCTTTTTCAATAGTTTGCTTTTCACCTGTAGCAAAAGTTTTTAAAACTGGACAACCTTCGCAAGGTTCTGATCTTTGATTCCAGATTTCATAGCAATGAAGTCCTGTAATTTCATCTAATTTCCGATTGACTGAAATAGCTGCCGCAGGATTTGCCCAACTGATGGTGAGGTCTGGACTGTTGTAAAAAGCAACCATATCGTTCATCGCTTGAAGGATGAGAGATTTTTCTTGTTCAGTCTTTAACCACGCCTCCTTGATCATCAGCTGTTCAGTTATTTCATTGAAAACGATAACTTTTCCGATACAACTTTTGTTTTTATTTATAACTGGAGAACTATAAACACTCAGATAAATATGTTTTTTATTATTCCCCAGGTCAACAATTATTGGATCATTGGATATTTTTTCCAATTTTGACCAAATAGGAATAGAATTTTCAGCTGATTTTCCAATAACTGAATTGGTGAGATTTAAAAAATTTTTTGCTTTTGGATTAATATCAACGATTCGATTAAAAATATCAAGAAATAAAAATCCGACTTCAAGATTATCAATCAAAGTTGATCGAGCAATTGGAACCAGATCGATATATTGATAGCGGAAGGAAAACCAGATAAAAATTAAGACCACAGCACCAAATATTAAGGGAGTCAAATCGCACCCAGAAAAAGCCTCTGGATAAAATATATACAAAAGGTGCCCAAAGAAAGGAAAAATTGATAGTGTCAGAATTTGTCGAGCTTTTAAAGAAAGTTCTTTCGAAGATTTTATTAGAAAACGTAGATAAAGGAATACCCCAACCCCAATTAATGTATAACTATAAATTACTTCCACCCAAAACCATGGTCCGTGAACGAATAATGTTCCTGACCCAAACCATCCTTCTGTTTCTTTTATACTAGCCCAAAGCCAATGATGCCAACTATTGGTTGCAGCCATAACCACTGAAATTAACGGTAATATACAGAGAAGAATAATTCTTTTTCGAGTGAGTAATTTTTCCAGACCAGTAAAATTAAAGAAAAAAAAGAATAGTAAGACTGGAGAAAATTGAGAACCAGGATATCCAATAACTGCCCAATAGATTTTGTGCTTTAGAGGAGGACTGACATATAAAAAACTATCAGTAATCGACCAAAGAGCTAAAGCAAAGGCTAGTAAGGCTAAGTTACTGCTGAGTAGTGATTTACGGTCCCATATTATCAAACCAAAAGTAAAAACTATGATGCCTGTTGTCTGAAGAATGATAGGAAAATAATTCAATAAATTACCCTATTTTTATATTATTTTTTTAATAAAAGTAAAATTTTGTTTTTTTATCCAATCCTTTTTCTTCATTTACTCCCATTAATATACCAGTTTTTAAAGTTATTGGCACATTTGAAAGTGAATATGATAGATACTTCTATTAAAATTCTAAAAACTCAAGCCTTTCTTCGACTCATCACTACAATTATTCACTATCTTTGAAAGTAGCTGATACTGATCACTTTGTAAATGAACGGTTTTTGTATGCGCCATTAAAAGCCAGGATTGGTTAAATTAATAACTAAGAATTTATTTACTTCTTATCATCCTCGGTGGTAATGAAAAAAGTAACACCTTGACTCGATGGTGTTGGTTGAGCAAGGTTTTGATTTTCCTTCTGACAATGTTCAAACCAACTTCTAAATTGATCGATTTTTTCTTTTCCGGCAAAGTTGTCATTAAAATGGTAGAGCTCATAAAAATTATCGTGGTTCATCTGACCATTTCTCCAAGTACAAGAACTAATAAAAAGATGTTCAAAATTTATCAATATCCCTTGAATATTAGGCAAAAAACGATAAAGTAACAAATCGATTGACCATTCATGTTTGCGAATTTCTTCTTGGTATACATCCAAGAAGACTTTTAAGCTCTCATAGTTAGACTTAGCCAAAGATGCCCAAGAAGGATTTATTTTATCTATTTCTGCCCAATTTGGATCTAACATTGCCAATTCAATCTTCAGAGGGTTTTTTGAGCTATCTAGTAAAATTGGTTTGAGTACATCGCTAATCAAAACCGAGGCATGTTCCAACGAACTATCTAACCAGCAAATTGTAAAAGGGGAACCTTTTTTTAAAGTATTCATTAAATAATCTTTAATATCTGGCCAGGCATTATAAAAATTATCATACTGTCGAGGGCGCTCTAAAACGGTTGGTGGATTTAAAATTTCAAAGAAGATTTGAAGAATAAACCAACCCAAAAGAATAATGGCTGCAATTTGTATGAGTTGGGCGATTGGACCGGGAATAATTGACAGTATAACGCTAATTAAGAATAGGATGTAAACCAGTATTTTGCGAAATTCAGAATAATTTCTAAATAGATTTATATCCAGTCTCAAAGATAACCCCTCCTACCAGAGTTAAGTGAAGAACGAATAAATATTTCATTAGTTTTGTTATCGGTATTTAAGACTTAATCTTTAACAAACACCAGTCTCATTCTAAGAAAATTGCTCTTACTGGCGCCCCTGATGTCCCTTTTACCTTCATAGGAAGAGCAAGAAGAATACCTTCTTTTTGAGAGATGCTTCGAACATTGACAATGGGAGCCAACAAAAGAGCACCTGATTCAAAGAGAGAACTCAGAAGACTGCCCTTGGTTTCCTCATCATCTTCAGACCAAGAAGCTTCAATACAAGTTAAATCAACCCCCAATAAAGCAATTTTTTTATCGATAATCCATTGAAGAGCTTTTCTTTCCAAATTTGGTGAGTCAAGGACAAAACCTGGCTTATTCCACTGGTGATCCCAACCGGTGCCTATCAACAGGGCATCACCTGGGTTTATCTCTGGAGCAAATTGAGCCAATAAATCGACGGAGATCAGGGCTTTTGGTTTCTGGTTGGGGAGTTGAATAACCTTGGCAGGAAGAATGCATTGATTCAGAGAATGCCGGTCAAGATTGTTTCCCTTGGTAAGTACATGAGACCCGGCTTCCAAATAGGTCCCCGATATAGTGCTGACCAATATTTTTGAAGCAAAAAATCCCTGGTTTTCAACTGTGGCAACGGTACTGATTTCTACCGGTGGAACAACCTTTTCCATGCCGGGCAAAGAATAATAACCCCAAAGGTTATTTTCTAATTCTCCGGTTATATCGATGATTTTTCGGTTCTTAAAAAATGATATTGGATTTTCCATAACCATTTCTCCTTTCTATTTTGAAAATAAGGTGAGGAGTGAGTTGCAAGTAGTAAACAATAAAATTTCACCCTTATCTTAACTTTCCCACATTTTCTTTTTATCCCTCCCCTGGCAGAAGAATCAACTCTCAATATTTCCTCTCCCTTGGTGGGAGAGATCTTTTCTTTTTTCTCTTCTCCCCTGGCGGGAGAGGATTAAGGTGAGGGGGATGCTTGGTTAAACTTCAAGGTTAATTTAAAACACCTAACTTGGAATCAAAATCCTGGTTCTCACCCTCATCCCAACCTTCTCCCATCAAGGGAGAAGGAGCAAAAAGATCAGGATGAAACATGAGATTTATTTTTGCAACTCATTCGAATAACTTCGAGAACTCCGTTGATATTTTGGAAAACCTCGTTATCCCAGAACCGAAGTACTTTATAGCCCTGATTCTGGAAAAATTGGTCTCGTTTTTGATCTTTTTCAATTTGTTCTTGATGCTGTCCACCGTCTAGTTCAATAATGATTTTTTGCTCAAAACATACAAAATCGACAATATAGGGTCCCATTGGGACTTGTCTTCGAAATTTCAAACCAAAGAGTTGTCTGTCTTTAATTCTTTTCCAAAGAAATAATTCGGTTTCGGTAATATTTCTTCTAAGTTTTCTTGCTAAGATTTTTTTCTTTAAATCCAGAATCCATTCACCATCCTTAACAAGATATTCACCCTCAACCTCACCTTCTGACTTTACCTTGTTTTCCTCGCCCCTGGTGGGAGAGGATTAAGGTGAGGGGGATGCTTGGAATTTTAATCAAGCTTATTTATAAAAACACTAAACCTCGACTCGGAACATGGTTCTCACCCTCATCCCAACCTTCTCCCATCAAGGGAGAAGGAGCAAAAAGATCAAGGTGGGAAGCAATAAAAAAACCAATACAATCATCTTTTAAAAATTATTTGGCTGTATATCCGCCGTCAACCGGCAGTACGGCCCCGGTTATAAAGGAAGCATCCTCCGATGCTAAGAAAAGAATCGCCTGGGCGATTTCTTCTGGTTGAGCAAATCTTCCCAAAGGATGCATCTGAGAAATTTGTTGTTTCGCCTTCTCCGGTTCGGGTTCTTGTTGGAAAATCCGCTCGATTAATGGAGTCAACGTTGTCCCAGGAGCGATACAATTTACCCGAATGTTATCCTGAGCATAATCAATCGCCATTTGTTTGGTGAGCTGAATAACCCCTCCCTTGGAGACACAATAAGCAGCCGAGACTGGCCAACCTAATAGGCCAGAAATAGAAGCGGTATTGACAATAGCTCCGCCACCGGATTTTTTCATAATAGGAATAACGGCTTTGGCCATTAGATACATACCTCGCAGGTTAACTGCCATCACCCGGTCCCATTCTTCTACAGGCATTTCATGAACCGAATAAGGAGATTCCACTCCGGCATTATTGATTAAAATATCGATGCCTCCGAAAGCATTTAAAGATTCCTCGACGGCTTTTTCAACCTCATCAGGGTAAATCAGGTTTCCGGAAATAAAGATTCCCCTTCCTCCTTCATTCAAGATTCTCTGGAGGCATCTCTCGCCATTTTCAATATCTCGATCGAAAATGGTTACGATAGCCCCTTGTTGAGCAAATAATAATGCTGCCGCTTCCCCAATACCAGTTGCTCCTCCTGAAATAAAGACCTTTTTATCGGCAAATTTCATCATTGTATTTCCCTCACTCCATTAGCCGTATATCCTCCATCGACAGGGAGTGCGACTCCAGTTACAAAAGAAGATACATCGGAAGCAAAAAAGACTGTTGGAGCTGCAATTTCTTCTGGACGTCCAATCCGGTTCATTGCCGCCATACCCGCAAAAACTCTCCGAGAAGCTTCTGGATCCGATTGTTTCCCCAGATAAAATCGAAACATCTCAGTATCGACAAAACCAGGGCAAATACAATTTACCCGGATGTTGTACTTTGCATAATCAAGTGCCATTTGTTTGGTCAAAAGCACCATCCCGCCTTTTGAAGCGCAGTAAGAAGCTAATACCGGATTCCCTAATAAACCCCGGATAGAAGATATGGTAATAACTGAACCCTTACCTGCCTGCATCATAGCAGGAAGAAGAAGTTGGGAGAGAAAAACAAAAGCTTTGAGGTTAACTGAGAGTACGTTATCCCAATCTTCTTCGGTAATAGTATGAACCATATCAGATGAATGCTGTGTTCCAACCCCACTGTTATAAACTAAGATATCAATACTACCCAATTCTGAAGTAGCCTTTTTAACCACGGCTTCAATTTCCTGTTTCTTAGTTAGGTCTCCTTGAACCAGTATAGCCTTTCCTTCATTTTGTGTGATTTCCTGAACGACTTGCAAACCATTTTCCCAGCTCCGGTTCACATGAACGGCAACTTCTGCCCCCTCTTGAACAAAACGTAAAGCAATGGCTTTCCCAATACCAACTCCAGCACCGGTAATTAATGCTTTTTTTCCAACTAACTGACCCTTGACATTCACCATTTTAATCTTAACCTTTCACATGAATTCTGTCCTGAAAATATAACATCGTTTTACGTTAAAGTCTTCCGGATTAGTGCTTTCCCGAGTGAGAATCTCATCTTTTAATTATTCAAAAAAAGTTACTAAATGAGATTGCCACGTCGCATAGGACGCTCCTCGCAATGACGGAGCAAGAATAAATTCAAATCCCCCTAACCCCCTTTGCTAAAGGGGGAAACGATTCCTGGATACCTATTTTCATCATCATCTGGCGCTGCGAAAGCAGCATGAAAGTCTATCCTGAAAATATAGAAATGAGTAAAAAGGAATTAAAATAAGATAAAGGCACACCCCCCTGAACCCCCCCCCCTCAATGGGGGAATGAATTCAATAATTATAAG
This sequence comes from Atribacter laminatus, assembly GCF_015775515.1. Classification (NCBI taxonomy): domain Bacteria; kingdom Pseudomonadati; phylum Atribacterota; class Atribacteria; order Atribacterales; family Atribacteraceae; genus Atribacter; species Atribacter laminatus. Next base: position 1,446,266 of record NZ_CP065383.1, on the reverse strand, counting down.
GGATGAGATTCTCATGTCGCATAATACGCTCCGCAGAATTACGGAGTGAGTGGATGAGATTGCCACGTCGCAAAGGACGCTCCTCGCAATCAGGCTGTGTCACATCTGTCACTATTTAGCCGTAATCTTTCGTAGATTCAAAAAATTTCAGATAAAAGTTAAGCTAAGAATAGATCTCGGCTGGTATTAGACTCGATCTTAGCTAATTCTGGTTGGTTTTTATCCGATACCCCCTAAAGAGGTGGGATATTTCCCTCCTATCTCTTTCAAGAGACTCACTAAGGTGGTTACCCCGAGGAGGGTGATCATCCGAACCAGGTTAAAACAGGTCCCAAAGAGTGACGCTTCGGCTTTGACTCCTGGCAGGCCTCTTAAGAGGAAGGCATTCACACCTAAGTTACGTTTGATATGTCCAAAGGGAAGCTCGACTTTGGCTTTTCTTTTTCGGTAGATGGCTTGGGACTCAGGCTCTTTATACTGGGCCTCGAACTTTTCTCTGAGTTCTTCATTGACCAGTCGGATGACTTTCCTCCCGTGTTGAGAGGAAGTACAAACCCCATAATGGGGACAAGCTAAACAGATTTTCTTGGCTGAGATCAGATAGTGTTTATGACCGTTTTTTTTATTCTTATTGAGAGAAGAAAAGGTGAGTGTGTGTCCTTCGGGGCAGATATAGCAATCATGGATCTTATCATAGCTAAACTGGTCTTTGGCAAAAGGAGACGGTATTTTTTCTGAGGCCTGTCTTTGGGAGGGAACGACGACTTTGATCCCTTGCTGGTCAATTTTCGCTAATTCCGTGGTCGAGGCATAACCGGAATCAGCACAGGCGACCTGGCACTTATGCTCTAAGAGTGCATTGGCTTGGTTGATCTGTCGGCTGAACTGATTGAGATCGTTATTCTCACTGACGACATCAGCGGAGAGAATCAGACCGTGCTTTTCATCAACGACACTTTGGACGCTGTAGCCGGCGTGAGTTCCAGCAAGACTATTGATCCGGGTACAGTCCGGATCAGTGGTGTTCAGGGATGTTTGCTTTTTGGTTTCCAGTTCTTTTAAGATACCCTGGACTTTGGTCTTTAAGACGTCTTGGTCTTGTAATTCCTGATCCATTTTGACCAAAGAGCCACACCCCTTTTCAGCCTCATCGACCGTCTCACACTGGTTGAGGATATCAGCAATCCGCTGATCGATCGCTTTGAGGACTTTGTGGGCTTTTTTCTTATCCCAGCTCTTTTTGATGGAGGCATTGGCTTTGAATTTGCTGCCATCGACAAAGAGGGTGTTGCCTTCGATCAGATTGAGCTGGATACACATCTTCGCACACTGTTTTAAGATGTCAGCTAACTGAGAGCGGTTTTTTCTTCTGAATTCAGCAATGGTCTTATGGTCGGGTGTGAGCCCTGAGGTCAGCCAGATAAAGGAGAGGTTATGATGGTTCGCTCGTTCCAATTTTCGGGAACTCCGGATCCCATAGGCATAGCCATAGACCACAAGTTTCAACATCACCTTGGGGTGGTATTGGGGGTTCCCGGCTTGGTGGGGATCCAGGTTCAATCCCAACTTTTCAAGATCGAGTGCTTCGACAAAGGCATCATAGGCTCTGACCGGATCATCGAGAGGAATGTAGTCTTCGATACTCGACGGGAAGAGTTGGAGTTGGTTTCTATTCGCATATCGATATGCCATGATCGGGGTATCCTTTCTTGACTCTCATACTTTTATCTTACCCTTTTATTGTACCATATTATGGGCTAAATGCCTTGTAGAATAAGGATTTTATTGAGTTTTTAGTTATTATTTTTGTTCAAAAAAACCGATAATTGTGACACAGTCTGAATGACGGAACAGGAAAAAATTTAATCCCCTTTACCCCCTTTGCTAAAGGGGGAAACGATTCCTGGATACCTATTTTCATCATCATCTGGCGCTGCGAAAGTGTCATGGGAGTCTATTTAATACCAACAGACTGATGTGATTTCTTTTTTAATCTCTTTCCAATCAATGCCTTTGATATTCCCTCCCTGCCAACAACATAAATGAGCAGCAAACCTAAAACGACTAACTGCCAAAAAGGATTTAAATTTAATAAGCTAAATCCATTTGTTAAAAGAAAAAGTGCAAGGACACCTAAAAGAGAACCGGCAATTGTACCCTTACCGCCGGTAATAGCTGTTCCACCGATGACTACCGCAGTCACCACTTCGAGAGGTGAGTTTAATCCGGCATCGGGGATAACTGCTCGTATTCGAATCGAAAAGAGAAGACCGGCACATGCACAAATAAAACCACTTAAAATATAAACGGTATATTTTATTCGATTGACCGATATCCCAGAAAGATATGCTGAGCGTTCATTTCCACCTACAGCATAGATTTGCCTCCCCACATAGGTTCTTTGCAGGAAAAGTGTAGCGAATACCGCAAAAATAACTAAAACAATAAATAGGAAAGGGAAACCCAAAATTGTCATATCACCATAAGCTAGATAGGATTCGGGGAAATGGCTGAGAGTTTTCCCTCGAAGCACACCATAAACAATACTCCGAAGGATAGACATGGTCGCCAGAGTCACGATAAAGGGTTGTAACCGTAATTTAACGATAAAAAGTGCGTTCATCAATCCGGCAGCCATCCCTCCTAATAAAGCAAGCAAAATACAGAGGAAAAACGGAAGTCCGAGTATGTACATTTGGCCAGCAATTAAACCGGATATAGCCATTATTGTCCCAATGGATAGATCAAAACCACCACTAATAAAAACAATAGTTTCAGCAATAGCGAGCATGCCCAACTCGCTCATACGCTTGAGAACCGAAAGTAAATTTTCATAGGTTAAAAATGTTGGTGACAACAAAGAAAGAACAACAATGATGCCAACATTAACTAGAATGAGAATGAGGATCGATCGAAATTGTTCACTTCCCGGTTTCATGGGGTCCTCCTATCGTTACGGAGTTGCCGGAAAGAGTCCATAGAAATGGCTAAGATAATGAGTATTCCGGTAACTAAACCCTGCCAATATGGATCAACTGAAAGCATGGTCAAACCAGCTAAAATTAAACCCATTAAAACTGATCCAAGGAAAGACCCTAAAATACTCCCTACCCCACCGGTAATACTGGTACCACCAATAACAACTGCGGCTATGGCATTCATCTCGTAACCAATGCCAGCTTGAGGTTGGATGAAACCGCTTCTCCCAACAAAAATTAAACCAGCAAAAGCTGAAAGAATACCACTAATTGCATAAACAGCGACCTTATATTTTTGCACCGGTACCCCCGAATAGACCGCCGACTGTTCGCTGCCGCCAATGGCATAAATATTTCGTCCAAAACGAGTAAAAAGAGTGATATAAATGAAAAGAATAACCGTTCCAAGCAAAAACAAAAATGGTGTTAATCCTCGGCCAATATATAAAAACTGGGAAGGTATGGGAGTAATATATCTCCCCTGAGTAACGATCATGGTTATTCCACGGTAAATATTCATGGTCCCCAAGGTGATAATAATCGCCGGTACTGCAACCCGAGTGATCAAGAATCCATTCGCTAACCCCAGAATCAATCCCAATCCAAGAACCAGAGGATAGACAACCCAAATTGATCTCCCATCGGGTATTCCCATTCCTCCAATGCTTATAGCAAAGGATAAAATTGAACCAACCGATAGATCAATGCCAGCGGTTAAAATTGCTAAAGTCATACCCATGGATAAGATTCCTACTACCGCTATCTGACGAGAAATATTGACGAAATTCCGTGCCGAGAAAAATCCTGGAATAACAATAGAAAATACAACTAACATACCAACTATATAAAGAAAAATGGGTAGCTCACGAAAATTACGAAGTGGACTCCGTTTTTCCTGTATTTTCTGCTCCAATGGCATATTCATATCGATGAACCCCCTGTAAGAGCTGACATCACGTTCTCAGGATTTGCTTTTTCCCGAGTATATTCCTTGACAATTGACCCTTCCCGCATACAATAAATTCGATCCGAAATGCCTATAATTTCTGGAAGTTCTGAGGAAATAAATACTATTCCCTTCCCATCAGCAGTCAAGTCGTTCATAATTTTGTAAATCTCGTATTTAGCCCCAACATCAATACCACGGGTAGGCTCATCAAAGATGAATACCTGGGCATTGGTGAGTAGCAATTTGGAAATAACTACTTTTTGTTGATTTCCCCCCGATAGGGTTTCAACCACCTGATCTCGGCTAAATACTTTAATTTTTAGTTTTTCGATCAATGAATCAACAATATTTTGCTCTTCTTTCCTCTTGACAAAAAGATTTTGAGATATTTTCTTTATTATTGGAAGGGAGATATTTTCTCTCACTGATAAAAGGAGGATGAGGCCTTCTTGCTTTCGGTCTTCGGAAAGATAAACCAGACCTTGAGTAATCGCTTCGCGAGGATGACAAAATAACTTCATTTTCTGGTTGCAAATTTTTATTTCCCCTTGGTCAGGACAAGTTGCTCCAAATAATGCTTTGGCGAGCTCAGTTCTTCCCGAACCAATTAAACCTGCAAAACCAACTATTTCTCCAGCATGAACTTCAAAATTGATATCTTTAAATTCGCCTTCTCTGGTTAGATCCTTTACCGATAGGAGCAAATCACCTTTTTTGGTAGTCCGGGGTGGAAACAACATGTTCAGTGACCGACCAACCATCATTCGAATAACATCAGGAGGGTTTGTTTCAAATTTGGCACTGGTATGAATGTGTTTTCCATCTCGCAGAACGGTAATAGCGTCGCATATTTCGAAGATTTCTTCTAATTTATGGGAAACATAAAGAATGGTGATTCCTTTGCTTTTCAGAGTATGAATGACCGAAAATAGATTTTGAACTTCTTTTTCGGTAAGAGATGAAGTGGGTTCATCCATAATTAAAATCTGGGTGTTCAAAACCAAGGCTTTGCTAATTTCAACAATCTGTTGATTGGCAACTGAGAGGTCTCCAACCTTATCGCGGGGAGAAAAAGAAACATTCAATTCATTTAAAACTTGCTGGCTCTTTCTTTCCATCTCCGCTCGATCTAAAGCCCCAGCAAAACCAACTGGTTCTCTTCCTAAAAAAATATTCTCAGCTACAGTAAGTTCCCGAACAACAGTCAGTTCTTGAAAAATAGTAGCAATTCCCTTTTTTTGTGACTCATGAACAGAGTTTATCTGAAGTTGTTGATCATCAATAAATATATCTCCTTCATAATCGGTGTAAATTCCAGAAATTATTTTAATCAAGGTACTTTTCCCGGCACCATTTTCTCCAACTAAACCATGTACTGTGCCAGAATCAATCTGGAAAGATATATCATTGAGCGCGACGACTCCTGGAAATGATTTGGAAACATGATCAATGCGAATCATCGGGTTCCACCTTCATTCCTTGTTGCTATATCATATTGGATTTATCTTTATTGCAGCATAAAAAAACAGAAACGGAAGGTCATAAAAACACTTTTTATAACCTTCCAGTATATAGCAACTGCTTTTAGAATCCGAAGGTATCAACGTTTTCTGGAGTTAATAGTGTATCGGGAACATAGGAAAACTTTTCTTCAATATCGGTGACTGGTACTTCAGCCCAGCCATATTCGTTCCCTGGAACGGGAAGAACTTTATCTTTGGTGAGATAATCGTAAGCAATTCGTACTCCTAAGTAAGTCATCTGAGCTGAATCCAATGCCAATCCGCCTTTTACAATTCCATTCTTGACATAATCAGCGTTTTGTTTCGGCATTGAAACTCCCCAAACCGCTACTTTTCCTTCCAAACCAGCATTAATAATTGCTTGAGCTGCTGCTGGGATTCCAGTGGTGGTCGTGCTGGCAAAACCAGCTAAATCAGGATGAGCGAGTAATACTGATTCACACTGGCTTAAGGCTTTCTCATAGTCATTATCGTTGGCATACAAGCCCACAATTGAAATATCCGGATATTGAGCCAATACCGCTTCAATAGCTTTTTGTCTTTTTTCAAGATAGGGTTGCCCAAGGCCAGCGGTGATTAAAGCAACTTTTCCTTTGCCACCAATCTCTTTTGCTAAGCCCTCACCAATGTTTGTACCACTTTGAGCTGGCTCCCATCCTGAAGCGGTCCAGATAATTTCAGTGCCTGGTGCACCAATATCAAAACCAAATACCGGTATTCCCTTGGCTATTGCATCAGCAATCGGCTTTTTCATAGTTTCGGCATCAACTGCTGCCAAAATAATAGCATCAACACCCTTATTGACTTGGTCATTAAAATAATCCAGTTGTTTGGCGGCATCTTCTTTTTCCGGTGCAGTATAAATAATGTTGATACCGAGTTCCTCTCCAGCCATCTTGGCACCTTCTTCACAACGTACCCACCAGGGGTGACCAAGAGATAACGGGATAACAGCAATAGTAAGCTCTTGAGCGTTGGCTATCATAGTTATAGAAAGCAGAAAAATCACCATCATTACTAAAAATATACCTTTTTTCACGGTTTTTTCCCTCCATTTTTTAAAATCTTTTTCCCTATTACCATATTCCTTTAACCCACTACAACTTCTCAGGCATAAAAAGGACAATCTCAATGGTTATATAAATCTTATTCAATTGTGACGCTTATTTTTTAAAATTGGAATCTTCACCTCCTCATTCTCAAAAACTATTGTAACCTATCCTGAAAATGCCGATATTGATGAAAAAAGAATAAACAAAAAAAGACAAGGCACACCCCCCTGGATTCCCCCCCCCTCAATGGGGGAATGAATTCAACAATTCCCCTCCTTGGAGGGGTGCCGTTTTACGGCGGGGAGGGTGCCTTTCGGATTTTCCTTGATATATTGAGAAAATCACCTAGAAAAAAGAATAAAAAGATGAGATTCTCACGTCGTCCGGTAGAAAACACCAGACTCCTCAGAATGGCAAATTAGATGGCAGAGATTGCCACGTCGTTCAACCAAAAATCGGTTGACCTCCTCGCAATGACGGAACAGGAAATAATTCAAATCCCCCTCACCCCCTTTTCTAAAGGGGGGAATTTGATCAGCATATAAATTTTTCATTGTTACCTAGTACTGCAAATCAACAGGAGGGTTTATTTACTGGAGCTCTTTTACCGATTGTAAGACATTTTCGGCCATGTATTCAAGTTGTTCTTGAGTTAAACCATACAAGGGGAGATGTGTAAAGCAATGATTAAACGCATTTTCGGCATTAGGACAAGCTTTCTCCCACTCTTCTTGATTATACCCTAATCTCTTCAAAACATTAAACTTATAGAGAGGTGCAAAGTGAGGGATGTTGGTAATTCCTCGTTCGTCCAATTTTTGTTTCAAATTTTGAATATCCCCTTTTAACTTCTTCGGATCAACTTGGAGAAGGTAAAGGTGATAAGTTGATCGAATCTCTTCGGTATCCAATAATTGAGGTATAATAGCTTCATTTTCTTCAAATCGTTTGGTTAAATATTGGGCATTTCTTCTTCTCACCGCGATAATATCATCAATTCGACCCATTTGTTGAATCAAACCCAGCGCTTGGACTTCGGTTGATGAACAGTTGCCGGCAGCAAATGGTCCATATTTGCCCTCAACGGCAACCACATCATACAACCAATTTTTGATTTTTCTGCTGAGATCTAATCCCAAAAAGCGGCATTTCTTTAAGTCTTCACCGAAGGGAAGAGTTGAAACAAGAACACCACCTTCACCAAAAGAGGTTACATTCTTCACTTCGTGAAAACTATAGGCTCCAAAATGCCCGATGGTTCCAGCCTTCTTCCCTTTATAGATAGACCCAAAAGCATGTGCAGCATCCTCTAAAACAACAATATCGTGTTCTTTGGATAATTCCATAATCGGATCCATGTTGGCTGGCCAACCGCCGATATGAACAGGGACAATGACCTTCGTCTTTTTAGTAATCTTTTTCGCCACATCGGCTGGGTCCATGTTTATAGTTCGAGGGTCGACATCAGCAAAGACAACTTTGGCTCCTACCGAGAGGGGATAAGATATGGTCGCCATAAAAGTAATAGCTGGAGCTATCACTTCGTCTCCAGGACCCAAGTTGGCATATTTGTAAGCGATTTCAAATCCCGCTGTCGCATTGGTTATAAAGGTGGCATTATTGGTTCCTAAATAATGATTGATTTTTTCTTCTAAAAGTGAAACATTATCACCTAAGGACAGTTTACCCGGCGCTTTTCCATGTTTGGACAATTTCTGAATTGCTGTTTCCACTTCTTTCAAGGCATTATCATATTCATCGTCATTTTTCATGATCAAAAATTTAATCAAAGCCATAATATCAGATGCATTATAATTTTCTCCAACTGCTGCCCAGGGCACTTGAGATGGCCCAGTATTGTAGCGAAAATCTGAAGGTTTTTTAGGCATTCGTTTCCTCCTTCTCAACTTTTGGGGAAAGCTCGGTTTTTATTCACTCCCCCTTAGTTCTTTTTTATGGATTAATATTGATTTTATTATACTATCTTTTATAAATTTTATTTGTCAAACTAAATTTTTCATCGATTTAATGAGTTTATAATTCAATTACGACATATTTACAGATATTTTTGGTAATATTTTGGCTAATTATTTTCATTTTTGTTCTTTTATAAAAATTATTAAGTATTTTTTAACCATTTTTAATTTTTTAGTTGGAAATGTTATAAGTTTGAGGGTATTTGGATGTTTTATACAGTTGCTCTTTAAAAGAGGTCGCTGGAAGGATAGCAACCAACACGGTTTTAAAATGGGAAGGGATAAATCAAACCCCTGAATAAATTTAAAAATTGATGTGGGCGCAATAAATTGCGCCCACATCAATAATTTTTATCTGATACTATCGGGTATACAACGCCTATTTTTTATAATGTTTATAAACTTTCTCAAAAGCAGCTACCATGGCATCAACGTGTCGATCTTCATAAACCGGATGAGTTGGAAAGCAAAAGGTTCTTTCTTCAATCCAGGCGGCATTTTCACAAGTAACACTTCGATAATCAACCGACCGGACTTCGGTATATTCTTTGGAATCAAAGGGGAACTTCACCGTGCCAAATCCATTGTGTTCAATAAAAGCTTTTTCTCTGTACATTTGAGGCCAGAGCACTGGAGCCACCGGAATTCCTTCGGCTTCTATGGCTTCCCAAAATTCTTTAATCGTACAGGTTATGCGATCTAAATTAATTACTATTGGAAAAAGCCAATAAGAAATTAATTTCTTCTCTTTCCCATGAGGAGGAAGGTATTGAACCGCTTCATGGCCCTGTAAAGCCTTCAATAATTTATCACCAATTTGAATCCGGCGTTTTTTATTCCACTCGTCAAAACGCTCTAACTCACAGAGACCTATTATCGATTGGATTTCTGTTAGCCGGTAGTTAAAACCAACTCGTTGATGAATATAGAATAATTTCTTTTCTAATTCCAATAACCGCAGCCTTTCTCGAACATCATAACCATGGTCTCGGAAAGAACGAGCTGCCCAGGCAAGGTTCTCATCGTTGGTTACTATCGCTCCTCCCTCGCCTCCAGTAGTGAAATGTTTAGACTGGCAAAAGCTGAAACAACCAGCATGACCAATGCTCCCCACTTTTTTTCCTCGGTATTCACTTCCATGAGCTTGGGCACAATCTTCTATGACGAAAAGATTATGTTTCTGAGCAATGGCCATGATTTCGTCCATATCACAGGGAATTCCGTAAAGATGAACAGGAATGATAGCTTTGGTTCTTGTGGTAATATTTTTCTCAATTGATGCCGGATCGATGGTATGGGTCTCTTTTCGAACATCAGCAAATACTGGTATAGCTCCGGCTTGAACAACACAAAAGGATGATGCAATAAATGAATATGAAGTAACAATAACTTCGTCCCCCGGTCCAATCCCGCAGGCAGCTAAAGCGGTATGAAGAGCCGAAGTGCCGTTTGAGGTCGATATTCCATATTTACAGTTACAATATTGAGCCCATTTTTCTTCGAACTCAACTCCTTTGCTTCCCGTCCAATAATTCACCAATCCAGTTTCAAGAGGAACCAAGGCTTCTCGTTTGGTTTTTTCTGAGAAGTTAGGCCACATGGGAAATTTTTCTTTAAAAATTGGTTCTCCTCCCAACTTTGCCAATCGCTCAGACATAAAATCTCCTCCTTCAGAAAGGAATTGTTTTTTTCTTATAAGTAAGTATATCCTTTTTTATTTGTCTTCGTCAATTATCGTTTTTCTGGTCTTTTCTTATATTTTTACTACAAACCGAATTTTTATATTTCAGTAAAATTTCATATTTCCATTAGAAATGAACAATATTTAAATAATATATATACCTATTCATCATAGCTATTTATTTAATTTTTATTTTGATAAAATGGAAACGCTAAATCGTTCGTTTCTCATTTATTTATTTCTTATAAGTAAATAAAATAAAAATTAGGGACAAAAAAAATGAAAAGACGTAAATCCTTTGCCAAAAGCCACCATAAAGCGGCAATTAAAAGGTTAATTTACGAAAACGGCTCCCTATCCCGTACTGAGATTCAAAAAAAGATGTGTATTCGGCCGGCATCGATAACTCAGCTCACCAGAGAATTAATGGAAGAAAATATTTTAATTGAAAAAGGATTAGGAAAGAATGAAAAAGGGAAAAAACAGCGCCTTTTAACTTTAAATCCCAATGGAGGAAAAGTTATCGGGATTGAGTTTGATCCCCAATTTATTCATGGTTTACTAATAGACTTTGAAAATAAAATTATCGGCCAGAAGAATTATACTCTCCCAGAAGGAACTGCAGGCAACCAAATCGTTGCGTTATTAAAAAAAACTATACACCAACTCAATCATACCGGTTCAACTCATTTACCACCATTATTGGGAATCGGCATTGCCGACCCCGGTTTAGTTGATCGAGAACGAGGTGTTTCATTGTTCTGTTCACAAATTGCCGATTGGAGGAATGTTCCTCTGCGTCAGATTATGGAAAAGGAATTTCAACTCCCAATCTATGTTGAGGGCAACACCAATTGTAAGCTATTATCCGAAAGCCTTTTTGGCGCTGGCAGGAACTTTCAAAATCAGATTTATATTGACCTTTCCTATGGGATTGGTGCCAGTTTAATGACTCATGGTTCCTTTTACTATGGTGCTCAGGGGTTAGCAGGGGAATTAGGGCATGTTCAGTATGATAAAAGTGGCCCGATCTGCAGTTGTGGGAGCTACGGCTGTTTGGAAACGTATGTTTCTTCTTCGGCAGTAATGCGATCAATTAAAAATGCTGTTCAACACGGTGTCATTTCTCCCTTCTTGGACCAAATCCGTGAAAATTCTAAATTTTTATCAATTCAATCCTTCATTCAGGCAGCTAATAAAAATGATAAATTCTGTATCAGTTTGGTTGAAGAAATGGGCCGAACGTTAGGAGAAGTAATTGCGAACGTAGTGAATTTTCTCAATCCCGAAGCTATACTCATCGGTGGAGAACTTGCCGATCTCGGCGACCTGATTCTTAACCCAGTAAAGGGAACAGTACGCCGTCAATCCTTAGAATTAACCACCCGTAATCTTGCCTTTAAAGTTGCTGAAATTAAAGATCGGCCAGCAGCCCGTGGGGCGGCATCATTGGTTCTTAACCAGCTATTTAAAGGAAATGAGTTTTTTTGACCTCTCATTTGGTTAAATAATGCAAATACTAAAAGATATTAAAAAAGGAGCATAATAAAATTACACTCCTTTTTTAACTACAATCTGGCAACTTATTTTTCAAGCCATATGGATTTCAACATTATCAGCGACACCACCCAGTATAGTATAAGTCCCTGGAACGGTTTGCAAAAGAGAGGCTGGGACTAAAGTATTAACCGGACCATGAGCTGCTAAACGGGCAATGAATCGCTGCCAGCTGACCCCCCCTCCAATATATCCATCTAACCAGAAACTCCGATCTTTTGCACCAACAATTTGGGCAGGACCAATTGTGTTAGCTTTGGGAGGAACCCAAGACCAGTCTCCGCTAAAAGAATGAAGGGCATTCTGCATAATCGTCATGGGATGGAGTTCAACACAACGAGGTCCCTGTTTTTTATAAGCTTCTAAGTCATTTCCAAATTCAAATCCTAAGTGTGCTTCCCAAAAAGCGATATGACCACACCAACCTACGCCACCATAACAGCAATCGGCGCTACCTAGGTCTTCAATCATTTTTCCATAATTAGGAAGGGCATCTTTGGTGGGAAAATGGATATTTTTATTATCTGGTCGTAATTCCGGTTTGATCTTGTTAAAAAAATTTTCCCACATGGCTTTTTGAAAAGAACCTGGCCAATCAATTGGGGCAGTATTGCCGTTTTCATCGGCATATTCGTCCATATTAAAAGTATGAACATTTTTCATCGAAAGGTTGAGCTCATTGATTAAACGAGCGGCAATTTCGAACTGGGGAACAGGACCGACCGGAAGAATTAAAACTAACTTTTCATTACTTTCGGCTGATTTCTTGATTCGGCTTACTAAATCCAATGCAAATTCAATATAAAATTGGTTGGGATCCTCAATAACTTTAATTTTAAAATCTGGGTTGTGATGCTTGACAATATCTTCCTTTTTAATTTTCCTAACCCGTTCACATTCTTTAGCATCTTTAAAAGGAATAAAATCAGACAAGCCATACTGAAATTCCATTTTAATACCTCCTAAAAATTATTAATTGTTTGATATCCTTTAATTTAATGCTTTCTTTATTCACTCTATTTCGTGATGATTTCTCTCGCCAACGAGGTTGGCTCTTAAGAACGACAAAGTTTAATCTCATCTCGATTCGTTGTTCATCATTCACTGCTGAAAATTCTTTTCCTTAGCTATAGACCGGTTCAGGGATCTGGAATCGGTTTAGCTCATCAAAGAGTTGCTGCCCTATAAGAGGGTTAAGGGCAACAATTGACCGACTCGATGTTCCCCAGGGCTTCTCATTGATTTGTTGCACCTTGCCACCGACCTCCTCCAACATGCAGACACCTGCCGCTACATCATAAAAAGAAACCCCCAATTGAAAGTAGGCTTCGAATCGTCCACAAGCGACATAGGCTATTCCTAGGGCAGCCGAACCAATGGCGCGCAAAGCTTGAGAACGGCATAACAAATGGTGGTATACAGGAATAATAATATCACAACGGTTTTGTTCATGAGGAAAACCGGTCGAGAGAAGACTTCGGCGTAAATCTTTAACTTCCGATAAGTGAATGGGATTTTCGTTCAGATAGGCTCCGCTTCCCCGCTCCGAATAAAAGGTTTCTCCAAAAGAAGGTGAATCGATGACACCGATAACTGGAACTCCTTGGTAATAGTATGCTAGTGAAATACTATAGAGTGGTAAGCCATGAATATAGTTGGTTGTTCCATCTATGGGATCAAGGACCCAGGTCGAGGAAAAGTCACTTAAAGGATAACCACTTTCCTCACCCCAGGTGATATCTTCTGGAAAATCTTTCTCAAGGGTTTTTAATATCAAATCTTGAGTTCCGCGGTCGATATCGGTAACAACATCCATGGGACCGGTTTTGTCCTCAATAAGGCCTATGGACTGCTGTCGTTCTTGGGCAATTTTCCCAGCAACTTTGACGATTTCTAATGCTTTACTAAGGCGATCCTTAAACATATTTATTTCTCCGTTTCTATACTGAAAATACCAATATTGGTGAAAAAAGAATAAACAAAAAAAGAAAAAGGCACACCCCCCTTAAATCCCCCCTCAATGGGGGAATATATTCAACAATTCCTCTCCTTGGAGGGGTGCCATTTACGGCGGGGAGGGTGCTTTTCATTCGTCATTTTAAGGCTATTTATTCTGAAGCCGTGAAGATTTCATTCCTAGTTCTCGTCCTTGTTTATCTTTCTAAATAAAATTGCATTCCTACTCCCCTAAACAGGTTCCGGTAGATCGAGCAACCTGCAGCAAAGAATGGTTCAAAGGTATAATTTTAAGCTTTTCAATGGCTTTTTTAATGGGAGTCGGCATTATTTCATTCCCTCTCAAAGCCGGAAACAACCCAAATTGTTCTTGGGCAACCAAATCCACTGCCGCCGCTCCAAAACGGCTGGCGAGCACGCGATCGTAGGGAGTAGGAGAACCACCTCTTAATAAATGGCCAAGAATTACTACTCGCGTTTCAATACCGGTCTTTTCTTCAATCTGCTCACCAATAACGTGACCAATACCACCTAAACGAATTTGGTCATGACTCTCTTCAATTTTTCGTAAAATGGTATAATCTCCGCCTTGGGGTTTCGATCCCTCGGCAACAACCACTATGCTAAACTTTTTTCCGGCGGCAATTCGTTTACGAATAAAAGTACACACATTGTCGATATTGTAATGAATTTCTGGGATGAGAATCACATCACCACCACCGGCTATTCCCGAATGAAGAGCAATCCAACCGGCATAACGGCCCATCACCTCAACGACCATAACCCGATGATGGGCTTGAGCGGTGGTATGAAGTCGGTCAATTGCATCGGTAGCAACCCATACCGCAGAATCAAAACCAAAAGTAAAATCGGTTTCTGACAAATCATTATCAATGGTTTTTGGTACACCCACTATGCTTAATCCTTTTTTAATAAAACAATTAGAAATATGAAAAGTCCCATCTCCACCAATTGCAATTAGTGCTTGTAATCCCATAGAGTGATAATTATCTATTACTTCTTGAGAAAGGTCCTTAAAGCAAAGTTTTCCATATTCAGTGCAAGGGTATTTGAAAGGATTGGCTTTGTTAGAGGTTCCCAAAATCGTTCCTCCCAAGGGCATAATTCCTGATACATCATTATATTGAAGAGTTCTCCATCTCCCCTCTACTAATCCGGCAAAACCATCAAATATCCCATAAACTTCCATCTGGTAATCTAATATAGCTTTTTTTACTACAGCATGAATCACAGCATTAATCCCTGGACAATCGCCACCGGCGCTGAGTACTCCAACTCGATGAATAGGCATATATTTCACCTCTCTAAAATTGCAACCGCTCGTGCAAAACTACTGTCAATCCCTTCTACTCGATAAGGAAAAGCTAAAAACACGAAAGGGGCAATGGTAATTTGGTCTAAGTTATCCAAGCCTTCGATTAGCAAAATATCTTGAGCCATGAGGATTTGATGAAACTCACGGGTTTTTTCAACGTTCTTTCCCAGATGAAAATGAGCGTCAATTCCCACCATTTTTACTCCATGGTCGCGAAGCCAAATTCCTGCTTCCGGAGAAAAAGAAGGGAGCAATTCTCTTTTACCAGTTTGTTTGACCTTTTGGAGATTCTCTTGATCACAATTTCGCCCAAGAACAATATCGCCCTTCTCAATTTTTTCGCCCAATTGGGCCTCAAGGTAATCAGCAGTCACTTCATTATGAGCTTCACTGACATCAAAAAAATCACAGAACCAAGCTCGACCACAAAAGGCTTCGAGTGAAAACTGCTCCAAATCTTTCCCGTTCTCAAAAAAATGAGCCGGGCTTTCAATGTGGGTTCCAACATGAGAATGAGTAAAAATTTCGTGCTTCCAAGTTTGATCGTGCAAATAACTTCGTTCGACCCGAAAAGGACGAGTAGGTGTCCCTGGAGGAACTATTTTCTGGGAAAGATCAACCAGCTTAAGATCTTTGCTAGCAAATAAGTTTATCATATCAATCCTCCTGGCATTGGAATTCTATCCTGAATATTTTACAATATAAAAAGAAATATGAAACCACCATGCCCCAGAAAGAAGGATATTCTATGTTATTCCATACATTTTGTCATGTCCCCTCAATAGGCGAGAAGACGGAAAGAAAAATTTGGCAGGAAGGAATTTTCAATTGGGACGATGCTCTCACTGATCCATTATTTCGAAAAATTCTTCCTGGGAATATCTCAGATCGGGCATATTCGATGGTGGCTCGTTCCTATGAAAAGATCGAAAACAAAGATATCCGTTTTTTTAACGAAAAACTTCACAGTTTTAACCGTTGGAGAATTTTTTCTCATTTTCGTTCTGAAGCAGTATTCCTGGATATTGAAACCAGCGGATTGAATCCACCTAATGATTATATTACCGTTATCACTCTTTTCGACGGAAAGAAAATTAAAACCTATATACATGGTATCAACATGAAAGATTTCATTGATGATATTTTCCACTATCAAATCATCATTACTTTTAATGGAAAATGCTTCGATCTCCCTTTTATTGAAAGGTATTTTGATATTAAACTCCCACATATTCATTTCGATTTAAGATTCATGTTGAAAAGCATGGGCCTTTCCGGTGGATTAAAAGTATGTGAGAAATCTTTGGGAATAGATCGGGGCAAGTTGAAAGGTATCGACGGGTATATGGCAGTTCTTCTCTGGCAGAAATATTTAGAAGGTTGTACTGAAGCTTTAGAAACTTTGATTGCTTATAACGTCGAAGATACTGTCAATCTTGAAAAACTCATGGTGTATTATTATAACTATAGAGTGAGCGGGCTCTCTTTCCCCTATCTGGTTCTTGAGGAACCTCGAAAAAAAATTCAAATCTCTTCCCGGATTTACCCGGAGGTAATCAAAGAAATTCGCTATGAAAAATTGCGATTTTTTAAAGAAAGGGAGGGCTTAATTTGGTAGAATCCTTATCCCAAGAGGAGATACAATCCATTCTTAACGCCGATAGAAGTGATCCATTTCAAATCTTAGGAATGCATTCTCCGGACAGTGGTCAAGGGGTTTTTGTTCGATTATTTTACCCTGATCTTCTCTCTGCTGAGGTTGTTGATCCGGAAAAACCCGGTAAACCATGGACAATGGATCGTATTCATTCGGAGGGATTTTATGAAGTATTCATACCCAATCGGAGTTTTTTTCGGTATCTTCTGAAATTGACCAAAAAAAATGGTGAAATTATTTTAACCCGAGACCCTTATTCCTTTCTTCCTCTTCTATCCGACCTTGATATTTATCTTTTCAACGAGGGAACTCATTTAGCTATTTATGAATTCCTAGGGGCACACTCTAAAACAATAGACGACGCACCAGGAATGCTTTTTTGTGTTTGGGCTCCCAACGCTCAACGGGTGAGCGTTGTGGGAGATTTCAATAGATGGGATGGTCGAATCCACCAAATGAGAATGATAGGGACATCTGGAATATGGGAAATGTTTATCCCAAATGTATGGGCAGAAACACGATATAAGTTTGAAATTAAAACCCGAGAAGGGAATCTCCTTTTGAAATCTGATCCTATAGCTTTTTATGCCGAAAAGACTCCACTCACTGCTTCACTCACTTACGACCTAAGCGGTTATAGTTGGCAGGATCAAGATTGGATCGAAAAACGGAAATCATTAAGCCTTCTCACCACCCCAATGAGCATTTACGAAGTCCATCTTGGATCATGGAAAAAAGGAGAAAATTCTTCATTTCTCAGTTATCGTGATTTAGCACATCAACTGGTCGATTACGTTCGGGAAATGGGTTTCACCCATATTGAACTTCTTCCGATTTGCGAACACCCCTTCAATGGATCATGGGGATACCAGACCACTGGTTATTTCGCTCCCACCAGCCGTTTTGGAGAACCAAAGGATTTTATGTATTTTGTCGACTATTGCCATCAAAATGGAATTGGCGTGATTCTAGATTGGGTTATTGCTCATTTTCCCAAAGATGGTCATGGACTGGGACGCTTTGATGGTACCGCTCTCTATGAACACGTTGATCCCCGAAGGGGAGAACATCCCCATTGGGGAAGTTATATTTTTAATTATGGTCGAAAAGAGGTGCGCTGCTTCTTAGTCTCCAACGCTATGTATTGGTTGAAAGAATACCACATTGATGGCCTGCGGGTTGATGCTGTAGCTTCTATGCTTTATCTTGATTATGGCCGAAATCAAGGTGAGTGGCTTCCTAACCAATACGGTGGGAAGGAAAACATTGAAGCCATTGATCTTATTCGCTACTTCAATGAAAGCATCTATCATCGATTCCCTGGAATTATGACTATAGCTGAAGAGTCCACAGCTTGGCCAGGAGTCACCCTTCCTCCATATACTGGAGGCTTGGGGTTCTTGTTCAAATGGAATATGGGGTGGATGAATGATTTTCTCGCCTACATGAGTAAAGATCCAATTTATCGTAAATACCACCACCAAAATCTCACTTTTCCTCTTATGTATGCATTTTCAGAAAATTTCATTTTGCCCTTGTCACATGACGAGGTTGTCCATGAAAAACGCAGCATGATTAATAAAATGCCTGGTGATTGGTGGCAAAAATTTGCCAATCTTCGCCTAAGCTATGCAACCATGTTTGGATTTCCGGGAAAAAAACTTCTCTTTATGGGAAACGAAATTGGCCAATGGAGCGAATGGGATCATGATGCTGGTTTGAATTGGAATCTACTCGATTATGATACCCATCGAAAGCTTCAATTATTTGTAAGGGATCTCAATTATTTATATAAGCAAGAAAAATCACTCTGGGAAATTGACAATTCTTGGAATGGTTTTGAATGGATCGATTGTGATGATTCAGAAAACTCAACTCTTTCCTTTGTTCGAAAAAGCAGAAACTCTGATGAATTTTTAATTTTTGCCTGTAACTTTACTCCCGTCCCACGCTTGGGATATCGACTTGGTGTTCCTAAAAAAGGTATTTACCACGAGGTATTGAACAGTGATTCTGAAAATTATGGGGGAAGTAATATTGGAAACCTTGGGCAGGTTTATGCTCAGAATATTCCCAGCCATGGAAAACCTTATTCGGTGGATTTAAATCTCCCCCCACTAGGTTGTGTGGTTTTAAAACCGATTTCCTAAAAATAGGAATAAATTGAAAAATGACATCATCAGAACCATTGTTTTTCAATGGCGTGGATTTCTCGCCTTTTTGTTTTCTCATAAAAAACATTTTTTTAAATGAGATTGCCACGTCGCTGCGCTCCTCGCAATGACGGAGTGGGCGGGTGAGATTGCCACGTCGCTGCGCTCCTCGCAGCGACGGTTTTAGAAAGGTATTTTTTGCTTTCTTTGAGCAACAAAAGATGCCTAGGGATCAGTCCTTATCAGGCAAAGCATAGAATCATGATAGATTGATCCCATGAGTTCCTAGTCTGAATTACTTTCCTTTTTTCCCGAAGTTCTTTTGATAAAATCTCGATAGGCAAAAGCATATTCAACCGCCCAGCGACAGGATTCAACCATGCTACGATGATTGGCTTTGCCCTGTCCAGCAATATCAAAAGCGGTGCCATGGTCAGGTGAAGTTCGAATAAAAGGAAGACCCAGAGTAACGCTTACCGTTCCATAAAAATCCATACATTTAGTAGCAATGTGTCCCTGGTCATGATAAAGAGAAAGCACCGCATCAAATCTTCCCTGTCGGGCAAACCAAAAAACCGAATCAGCAGGATAGATACCCTTTACATCAATTCCCAATTTTCGTGATTCTTCAATAGCCGGGTTTATTTCTTTGATTTCTTCTTGACCCAACAAACCATTTTCTCCTCCGTGAGGATTAAGAGCCGCAACAGCAATTCTTGCTGAAAATAGCCCCATTGAATTTAAATATTGATCCATTTCGAGTAAAAACTTATATATCTTCTCTTTTTTTACTTCCTTGACCGCTTCTAAAAGCGAGAGGTGACGAGTAAGAAAAAAAACTCGGAGTTGATCAAGTTGAAACATGGTCAATGCAACGGAACTTTTAGTTAATTCTTTAAAAATCTCAGTATGTCCGATAAACGGAACAGCAGCAAGATGCAGTGCTTCTTTGCTGATGGGTGCAGTCACCACTGCATCGACTTTTCCTTTTAAAGCTAACTGGATAGCGGTCTGAATATAATCAAAGCTACTTTGCCCCGACCGAGAAGAAACCTCTCCCCATCGAAAGGAAGATAAATCAACATTGCTGCAATCAAGAAGGTAAGGTCCTGGATTTGAAATCGATTCTGAAAATTTTTGCCAACTGATTGAAGTTTTAGTGACCTCCTCGGCCTGGTTTAATACCTTTCGATTACCAATAACCAGAGGGATAGCAGGGAAACTCCATTTTTGTAAAGTTTGTATAATAATTTCTGGTCCAATACCACTGGGATCCCCCAGGGTAATAGCAATAATTGGCAATCTTGGATTCATAGCTCACTCCGAGCAGCAATGATTCTTTTTATGCCCTCCTCGATTTCTCCTTTTTTCCTGCAGATTGAGATACGGATAAATCCATCCGAACTTTGCCCAAAAGTGTCACCTGGTGCAACAGCGACATGGCTTTTTTGAAGTAATTTTTTACAAAATTCAAGTGATTTCATACCAAATTCTCTGATATCCACCCAAACATAGTATCCACCGCCGGGACGATACACTTTAAAACCAGCATCTTCCAAACCTGAACAGCACAATTCACAGTTTTGCCGATAAGAATCAACCATCCTTTGAATCTCTTCTTCAGGCATGTCCAAAGCAATTTCAGCAGCCTTTTGCGATAGGTGGGAAGTACAGGCAATGAGATATTCGGAAACCTTCATTAAATGAATCAGGAGATCCTTTGGGACCACCATATATCCCACTCGCCAGCCAGTTAAGGCGTAGGTTTTAGAAAAGGAAAAAATACTGATTAATCTTTCCGGTCGAACATAACGGTACATCCCAAAATGCTCACCTTGATAGATATATTTTTCATAAGCTTCGTCGGATACAACTACCAGATTGTATTCTTCGGCCAAATCGGAAATCGACTTCATAACTTCTTCAGGAAAGACTACACCTAATGGATTAGAAGGAGTATTGACTAAAATCATTTTCGTTCTGGATGTTATAGACTTACGAATCGATTCAAAATCAGGTAAGTAATTATTCTCTGGTAAAAGAAAATATCTTTTTATCCGTCCTCCGCTTAGTTCGACCTGTGAGAAATGATTGGTAAAACCCGGATCAGGAATCAAAGCTTCATCTCCTGGGTCTAAAATGGTTCTAAAAGCAACCACGGTTCCAAAAAGTGAACCAGGGAGAATAACTACATCATCAGCTTCAACTCTCCAATTTTTATCTTTTAACAACTTTTTAGCTATCTTATCCCTTAGGGAATGAATACCAACAGTGGGTGTATATTTAATATCTCCTTTGGAATAAAACTCTTTTAAACCATCTAAAATAAAACTTGGGGTGGGAAAATGAGGTTCTCCTATCTCCAAGTGTATCGCATCAGGAATAGTCAGAGCCAATCCCATGAGCTCTCGAATTCCTGAGCGAGGTAATCTGGCGACATCTTCAGCAATATTTACCATCATAGCCTCCTATTATAAAGACAGTATCGAAATGCCTTCCATAAGTTCTATTATAAAATACCTCACTTTGAATCAAAATCCTACGTTTCACCCTCATCCTCACCTTCTCCCATCAAGGGAGAAGGAACTTTTAGTCGTCATTGCGAGACCTGGTTTTTTGAGGTCGTGGCAATCTCTTGAGGTTAATCTTTATTATTTATTCTCTTTTAAATCTACGGACAGGATAATCCAAATCCCTAAAAAAGATTTTAAAAAATTCTGTCATCATAAGTCAGTATCACTAAAATTCCTCCGCTGAGGGGGGGGTTAGGAGGGTGTGCCTTTCATCGGCGATCCTCATCCCTCGCTTTGTGAGGGGTGTATGGAGTTCATCTAAATCTATTTAAAAAGGTTTTTCTGGAACCTTTTCCCAATCGGTAAGAAAATTCTTTATACCAATATCGGTAAGAGGATGTTTGACTAAGCTCTTGATGACCGAATAAGGTATCGTAGCAACATGGGCTCCTATTTTCGCCGCTTCAACAACATGCATCGGATGACGAATCGATGAAGCAATAATTTGGGTATTAAACCCATAATTATCAAGTATGATTTTGATATCTCGAACCAAATTCATCCCATCCGAGGAAACATCGTCTAAGCGACCCAAAAATGGGCTTACATAAGTAGCTCCAGCTTTTGCCGCCATAAGAGCCTGCAATGGATTAAAAATAAGGGTGGTGTTGATTTTAATATTATCTTGAGACAAGGTTTTGATAGCTTTCAATCCTTCAGGAAGGATGGGTATTTTTACCACGATGTTTGGAGCCCATCCGGCAAGTAAGCGTCCTTCACGAATCATACCTTCAGCTTCGAGACTCACCACCTCAGCAGAAACTGGGCCATTCACAATATTACATATTTCCATGATGACTTCTTTAAACCCTCTCCCGGTTTTTGCTACCAAAGTCGGATTGGTGGTAACACCATCTAAAACTCCTAATTGCAAGGCATCTTTGATTTCCTTCACGCTGGCTGTATCAATGAAAAACTTCATTACCTCAGCCTCCCTTCATTGGTTTTAAATTCAATTAATTGCTTTTTTATATGGATTTGGATTTTTGGCTCTTATAATGATATTGTACCCCAAAACCTTTCGTCCTTCATAGCTTCATTTTAGAAATGATAAAGGACTTAATATTTTTTGAAAATTTCATACTCTTCCTTTATTTTTTTTTATTTGAATAGCAATTGATCAGACTTTCCTCGGTTCTGTTTATTACATCGGAAGAAATATTTACATGAATTATCTTAACCTGCGATTTGAACTCAAATTTCTGGTTGGTTGTGATATGTTATTCTATTATTTTATCCGAAAATATCATCAAATGAATTCCCCCATTGAGGAGGGTTATTTTCCTGAGCCTGCGCTTCTTTGCGGGCGTGAGGATCTCATCTGACGCTACGGGTGTCATCCTGAGCGGTGCTTTCCCGCGTGAGGATCTCATCTTTTAATTATTTTAAAAAAAATACTAAATGAGATTGCCACGTCGTTCAACCAAAAAACGGTTGACCTCCTCGCAATGACTGATTTAGATAGGGATTTTCATTCTTATCTGGTACCACAAAGTGGCATGGGTGTCCATCTTGATCATTTTTATCTACTCATCAAAGGTTTATTACTAATCCTTAAGGTTTTCTATTTTTTTTCTGACTGTTTTTTCTTATTTAACCAACAAAGAATAGCCAGATGGTGGCAGAAATAAGAAATATAGAATAAAATACATAAAGAAAATTGTTTTATACGGTATTTACACATTAAAAGGTTGACCTATATAAGCTTTGAGGAGGAAAGTATGATAACAACTATAACCGAAAGAATTCGAGAAATGAGTCAGGAATATGGGAAAAAAATTGCCGTTTCAATGGGAGACTGGTTTATAAACTATAATGAACTGGTTACTGAGATTGATAAAGAAGCTTTAAAATTGAAAAAGGCTGGCGTAAAAGAAAGAATGCGGGTTGTCATTGTACTTCCCAATCATTGGCATACTTTACGACTTATCCTCGGTTGTTTTCAAATTGGAGCAATTCCTCTGCTCTTATCGCCGAAATACCCTCCAAAATCAGTTGAAAAGATTTTCCAAAACGCCAAAGCCAGCTTGTTGGTTGCCCAATCATCACATCAAGAGCTTGCCGACCGACTCCCTTTCGCTGCTATTGGAGAAAATGGAGAAATCGGATTCCCTGATAAAATAGATGCAGCGGTTAACGATTTGCCCTCTTTTGACTCACCTATTGCCGCTTTCTTTTCAACTTCAGGAACAACTGGAATTCCCAAATTGGTTATGCTTACTCATAAAAACATCCTTTCGGACATCGATAGTTGTTTCGATTTAGTCGATATCTATCCTGAAGATCGCATGTTAGGTGTGCTTCCCATGTTCCATGTTTTTGGTTTTTCAATTGCCTACATGCTTCCTTTAGCCAAAGGGATGACCCTAACTATTGTCCCTTCACTTTATCCTGCAAACAACCTGATTGAATCACTCAAAAAATATCAATCTACAGTTTTTTTGGGTGTTCCAGCTGTCTTTTCAATATTAGCTGGTGCCCGTGCTAAAGTCCCCTTTGACTTAAGTCCTCTCCGTCTCCCTATTTGTGGTGGAGATGCTCTTCCTCAAAGAGTTCGAGAAGCTTTCGAAAAAGGTTTCGGATTAAACATCATGGAAGGATACGGGATAACTGAAGCATCCCCGGTGGTTTCCATCAATCCCTCTCCTCTTACCCGAGTACCAGGATCAGCAGGTCCGGTAATTGAAGCCATCAATCTTCGAATTGTTGATGACAATGGCAATGAACTGCCAACTGGTGAAATTGGAGAAATAATTCTTTCTGGAGATCCCATTTCACCTGGTTATTATAATAACCCTGAAGAAAACCAAATCTCATTCCGTAATCAGTGGTTTTACACTGGAGATTTGGGAAAAATAGATGAAAACGGTCTTCTTTATATCGAAGGCAGAAAAAAAGAATTGATTATCGTTTCTGGTTTTAACGTTTTTCCTCAAGAAATTGAAGAAATAATCATGTCATTCCCAGGAGTCGCCCGCACTGCAGTAGTAGGAGTTCAAAGAGCATCTCGTGGTGAAATGATTAAAGCCTATGTCGTGCCCAATGAAAACACAACTCTTGATCCAACCGAAATAGTAAGGTTTTGCCGAAAAGAATTAGCATCTCACAAGGTTCCTCGTATCGTGGAAATCGTTGCCGAGCTTCCTCAAACCGTTACCGGTAAAGTTATGAAATTTATGATTTCCTCTTCTGGTAATGAAATTGAAGTGAACGATTAAAATTTCGCTTTTATCCTTCCCTTCTCTTTAACGAGAGAAGGGATTTAAAATAAAACATCACTGTGATGAATTCAGTGACGTGGCAACCTCTTAGACTTAATCCTGGTTTTTCACCTCCCTCTTAGGGAAGGGAGTTGATTCCTGAATTTGTAAAAGATTTTCCCTCATCGTTTCGTGAATAAAAATCTATAGTTAAATAAATTAGAATATAATAGTGTTATAAATTTCCGTTAAGATGGAAAAAGGTGGTAAGGCAATGAATAAAACCAAAAGGTTTCTCTTGCTAAGTTTAATTCTAACCGTTTTGTTCTCATTAAATCCTATCGCCGATGCAAACGATGAAATAATCGATCAATCCATCGAAGCTCTTTACGACCTTTCGAAAATACCTGAGCGAGATGTATTCTTCTACCTTTTGGAAAACGCCGAAGCAATTGCTATTTTTCCCAAGGTAGTCCGATTAGGACTCGGATTAGGTGCTCAATATGGTGATGGTTTAGTATATCGAAAAGAATTTAATAAAAATGATTGGTATGGTCCAGCTTTTTATAAAATATATGGTGTAAGCTTTGGACCTCAAGCCGGAATTCAATCTACCAGCCTAATTCTTTTAATTATGAACCAGGAAGGGATGGAAATTTTTTATAATGATGGCTTAACTTTGGGAGGAAACGCAAGTATTGCTGCGGGGCCAATTGGAAGAAGTTTCTCTGCCGAAGTCGATTTGAACTTAGATTCTTCAATCTATTCCTATTCACAATCTCGAGGTTTATATATCGGTCTATCGGTCCAAGGGGCACAAATCAAGCAAAATAGTCAAGCAAATCGACAACTCTATAAAGAAAGAGTCGATCCAGAAGAAATTCTTATGTCAAAGATTTCATCAAACCCTACATCTTTGCGCCTAATACAAATGATAAAAGATTTAATTAGAAAAAATTCGACTGAATAATGGTTATTAAAGGAGGGTAAAGCAATGAGAACGATTTTATCTATTCTTGGAGTAATTTTTCTCGTTATTTTAGCTTTTCGCTTTTTACCGATTATTACTGCGGGTGTTTTGGTGGTAATTGGTGCTATACTATTGATTCTCCTTTTAACCGGTGTTGCTATTATTGCTGCACCCATACTTATCTTATTACTTCTAATTGGGGTTGTGGTTTGGGTCCTTCGATTGATTTTCTAGAACTGTCCATAAGGCTTGGTTAGACGACCAAGCCTTATTTATTTCATTTTAGGTGGAGAAGCAATGAATGTAGGATATTTTTGTACCTATATACCTGAAGAAGCAATCCAAGCCTGTAGTGCAGTACCGGTGTTTTTAACGCCCGATTCACTTACTATAACTCAAGCTACACCTTATCTTCCTACTCCCTTTTGTTCATTTGCCAAAATTCTTCTCAATACTCTCCTTGCTGAGAAAAGCCAGGACCTTGATTTTTTAATCTTTGGGGGAGGTTGTGATGCAGGGAAAAAACTTTATGATATTTTTATTTCGCTTCAACCAAAAATTCCCTGTCATTACTTTCATATTCCTTTGATCAATAATGAAGCATCTTTAAAATTTTATCATCACTCTCTCTATGTTTTAGTAAACGAACTCCTTTCCTTCCAAGGAATATCGCAACATAAATTTAACGAAAACCTTGCAATAGCCCTTAATAAATCTTACACAGTAAAAGAAACCCAAACTGAAGCATTCTTGGCTGGAAAACTTTCTGGTGACTCTTTGTTACAGGGGAAAAAATGCCTTCATAACAACTTACCTATTGAGAACCCTCAAAAAGCTTCAATTCTTCTGCTTGCTTCCCATCTTTTTGTTCAAGACATCATTCAACTATTGGAAGAAAAGGAATTTCAAGTCTATGATGGATCGGCCATGGGGATGAGACGTTGTATTTTCCCCGATATCGAATACACTCCTGAACATCATGCCTTAGATACCTTAGCTCAATGGTATTTGGTAAACAAAGTCCCTTGTCCCGGTTATAATCCACAGAAACGCTTGGAAATATTACAAATATTTATCAATCGAATCGGTTTGCGAGGCATTGTCTATTTTTATCCAAAATTTTGTGATCAATCGCTTTACGATCTATCATTTTTAAAAAAGCATATAAAAATACCTATACTTCCCCTTGAGCACGATATATCCTATTCCTCTTTAGGACAGTGGGAAACTCGCATCGATGCTTTTCGGGAAATATTATCAAACCAATGAACCTAAAAACCTCAACAGCTCTTTCACTGGCCCGGTTTTTCGCAAATAGGAAAAGTCTTTTCCATTTACTAAAATTTTATGAATGGTGGTTAAAGAGAAAATTTTCAGAACCAACCTTACCTCAAACATCCTACCAATTAACCATTAAAACTGTTCGTGAACTTTATAGTCATTCTCGACCTGTGATTTGGTCCAGCCTTTTTTTCCCCTGTGAATTTATCCATGCTATTGGTGCCATTCCTTTTTACCCCGAAATAACCATTGGATTAGTTGCCGCTCTTGGTTTCTCGAATATTCCATTAGAATCCGCCGAAAAAAATTGGTATTCTCAGGACCTCTGTAGTTATCATCGAGCAGGAGTGGGGATGAGCCTTTTGAAACTCTTTCCTCGTCCCGATTGCTTAGTGGCAACAACCAGTATTTGTCGAGGTACCGCTGGGTTTTTCCGGTCATTAGCCGACATTTGGAAAATACCTTGCTTTCTAATTGATGTTCCCTATCAAACGACCCCAGAAGCAAATAATTATGTCAAAAACCAGCTCTCCTCAATTACTTCACACATTTCTTCCCAACTCAATTGCCAATTTCGTTGGGAAGACGCATTTTCATTATCAAATTCAACCGTTAAAACCATTCAACAAATCGAAGCATTAAGAAAACAAAAAAATTTTGCTATTCAACCGCCAACTAAAAATTTAGACTATCTCCCCTATTACTTTCAATTTCTCGGATCACCAGTGTCAAAATTATTTTTTGAAAAGTTTTTGTTCCACCTCCAAAAGTTAGAAAAATCACCCACCAAATTTCATCGGTTGGTATGGCTACATCTCAAACCCTTTTATCCCAATCAATTAACCGCTCTCCTCAATGAGTACCATTTTGATGTAGTATATGACGAGTTTGCTTCGGTATTTTGGAAACCATTGGAACCGGAGAAACCCTTTGAATCTCTAACTAATAAAATCATCTCCAGCCAAAATTTAACTGTTCCAGAAAAAAGAATAGATAGAGTCCTTCATTGGTGTGATCAATTTCAAGCTGATGGGGTTATCCAATTTAATCAATGGGGGTGTCGTCAAAGCCAAGGAATGAATTTTCTACTCAAAAATACCCTTCAGCAAAAAGGCTATCCCGTGTTATTATTGGATGGAGATCATATTGATAAGAAATTCTATTCAGAAGAGCAACTTCGTACACGGATAGAAGCATTTCATGAAATGCTGGAGGGATAATTATTATGGTATTTGCTGGGCTAGATATCGGTTCTCAATCCACCTGTGCAATCATTATTAATGACAAGGAAATTGTTGCTCACGCTCTTATGCCAAGCGGTGTAAACCCGAAGCAAATTGGAGAAGAAACCCTTCATCTGGTTTTGGAAAAAGCCAATCTATCTCGATCAGATGTCCAATTTTTAATAGCTACCGGTTATGGCCGTTATCAGGCAGAAGCCGATGAACAGGTTAGCGAGATTACGTGCCAAGCTCGGGGGGTTCAAGAACTCATTCCTGAAGCGAGGATGGTTCTTGATATTGGTGGACAGGATATTAAAATAATCCTTCTCGGTAAAAACGGCCGAGTGATCGATTTTATGATGAACGACAAGTGTGCAGCAGGGACTGGTCGTTTTTTAGAATTAATGACTCAAGTTTTAAGCATCCAACTTGAAGATTACGGACCCTTAGTTACCCAATCAAGGGAACTGATTGAATTGTCCAACACCTGTGCAATTTTTGCAGAATCAGAGTTAGTGAGCTTAATTGCCCAGGGGAAAAAGAAAGAAGACCTTGCTCGTGCAGTCTGCCATTCGGTGGTCAAAAGAGTTTTAACTCTTGCCGGGAAAATCAGCATCACTCGCCCCCTGGTCTTCACTGGAGGTGTAGCCAAAAATCGGGGAATCATAACAATTTTAAAAAGAGAACTTTCTTTCGCCCCGCTTGTTCCTCCCAATCCACTTATTACTGCTGCTCTCGGAGCTGCTTACATAGCTCGTGAAAAATCCCTCTCCTAATCACGGTAGAGAACAGTCTTTTTATAAGATATTAAATAATATCTAATGTTTTCTCTTTAGCACGAACATCAGAAACGCCAATATCCCTGGTATGAACCGTTTTCACCCATTGGTTTTGATTCCGACTTAAAAAAGCCGCATAAAACATAATCGGTGGCCAGGTTAATCCATAAAGAAAATAACTCAATATATCAGGAACGTAGCGCAAAGTAAATTTCCCCCAATAAAAGGAAGGACCCATAATCACATTAAAGGCACATTGGATTAAACCCGAAGCCAGCCAGAGGGGCCAAATAGAAATTCCAAAATTCCAGGATGAACCAATTGCTATTCGAACAGCGAGTACAGTGAATCCTATCACCGTTGTTACTGCTGAAAGAAGGTAAAATAACCAATCAAGATATTGTATTTTCCAAGTTTTAAACCATTGTAATAACAAACGGGGACCATATTTCATGAGTACCCAGTAATGCCCTTGCATCCAACGAGTTCGTTGCCGACGGGATGCCCAAAAAGTCAGCGGTTTTTCATCAAATATTATGGCTTCGTTATTCCAGTGAACCCGACTCCCGCTCAAAATAATCCGCGTAGAAAACTCAAGGTCTTCGGTGAGACTTTTTAATTCCCATCCTATGGTCTTTAAACAACTAACGGTAACAACCAGTCCAGTTCCACCTAAAGCAGCCGAAAGTCCCCAGTTGGAACGAGCCAACTGCCAAAATCGATTGGTATACCAATAGCTTAATGCATATGATCGGCTGATCCAAGTATCATCGGGATTTTTGGTATCGAGATATCCCTGGATGGCTTGGGCTTTAGAATGACTTTCCATGTAATCGTTCATTTTGGTTAAGAAATTTTTTTCAGCTAGGTTATCAGCATCAAACATCGCCACAGCATCATACTTTTCCAAAGGAATTTCTCTTAAAGCCCATTGAACATTACCGGTTTTACCTAGGTGGGCATTATCGTGTTTTTCTAATACCTTTACATTATAACTTTTGGCAATTTTGGCAGTCTTATCTTGACAATTATCACAGGAAACATATATATCAAAGTAATTTTTGGGATATGTTTGTTTTAATAAACTCTCTAATAAATTTCCAATCACTCTTTCCTCATTGTGGGCTGGAATTAAAACGGCAAATCGACGTAAGTTTTTCGCACGAGGAAGTGGTGGTGGACTCCATGCACCACGTACAGCTATTAAAATTTGATAAACCCAGTAAATAAAAAGATAAACGATAAAAAACGCAACTCCCGGTCTTATCCAAACCTCGTCCCAGAACCAGTGCACCATAACACCTCCGTGCTTTTACGCCAATAGCATACAAAAACAATAAATATATTAAAATATTTCCCTCAAAACAATTAATTCCATATCACTTTTCCCCGAATTTTGCTCCAACAAGGCCTAAGATAAATAATCCAAAAAAAAAGAAGACCCTTAAGGTCTTCTCCCAACTGTATTATGAAAGAACCCAACCAAAAAATTAATACCTATTAAGGATTGTACTATTTTATCAAAAATTTGTCTAAAATAAGTGCTCTTTTTATAACTTTTCTAAAATATTTTTATTTTTGAGCCCATTTTTGCTTTTCTAAATACATACTGGATAAAACTGAAAATACAATAACTAAACCAAATACTGTGTAGGTCCAAAAATAGGGAATTCTCAGAACCACCAAACCATTTTCAATCACCGAAATGGCAAAAGCACCTAAAAAAATTCCAGCCATATCACCAATGCCACCCCGTAGGGATGTCCCTCCCACTACACAGGCGGCAATTGCTTTTAGCTCCCAACCTTCACCGGTTCGGGAGGTAAAACAACTTACCCGTGCGATCTGTATTCCAGCCACAAATGCACACAAAATTCCAACAATGATAAATGCCATCATTTTTACCATATGGGTTCGAATCCCCATAGCCCGCGCTGCGTCAGCATTGTCACCAGTCGCATAGATCCAGTTTCCAAAGCGGGTGTAATGAAGCAACAATCCTAAAACAATTCCAAATATAATAAACCATAAAGCTTGAACCGGAAACACGCCTCCTATTGTGCCGTTTAAAAAAGAAAGAAAAGCTGGAGACGAAGAAACATCACAAGCTTGTTGCAGGCCTCCTGAAAACCAGAGGGTTAATCCCCTCCATAACATCATGGTTCCCAAGGTAGTTATAAAGGAAGGAATATGGCCTTTGGTTGTGACTATTGCATTGATATAGCCAAGGGCAATACCCCCTAAGATGGTCAATGCTAATACTAAGAAATAATTTAAGTTGAGTTTATAAAATATCAGAAAAAGATATGAGCAAAAAACCAGGATGGAGCCAATTGACAAATCAAATTCTCCGGCAATCATCAGTACACCGACTCCTAATGCAATAATACTAAATTCCGAACCATAAGCCAGAAGTACTTTTAAATTTGCAGTATTTAAAAAGTTACCACCGGGAGAAAAAACGGTAAATATGATGAGAAGCGCTATCAAAACCACCAGGATACTAAACGACCGGGTAGTTAATAATTTTTTTAAATAACTATTTTGCTGTTTCACCGGTTTTCCCATTGCTCCTTTCTCCCAGAAATTCCATTTTATTCAACCATAGCACTTTTTATCACCAAGTCCGAAAGGTTATCACGCGTTACTTCTTCTTTTTTTACATCGGCCATTTTTCTTCCTCGAGCCATAATCACAAACCGTTCGGCAATATCGTATACATGATAAAGGTTGTGGGTAATAAAAATAGATGATATCCCCTCACGTTTAATCTGCTGAATGAATTCTAAAACTTCATTTACTTCTTTCACCGAAAGGGCAACGGTTGGCTCATCGAGAATAACACACTTGGCTTTGAAATGGATAGCTCGAGCAATTGCAACACCTTGACGCTCCCCTCCTGAAAGGGTAATCACCGGAACGTCAGGTGAACGCAATCGCAACCCCAAGTGTTTGAGCGCTTGCATGCTTTCCTCGTCCATTATTTTTTTATCCAGTAGTCCTAATCCTTTCAATGGCTCTCGACCCATAAAGATATTTCTTGAAATGCTTAAATTGGGAGCTAAAGCTTGTTCTTGGTAAACTGTTTCAATCCCAAGCTTCCGAGCGTCTCGGGGAGAGCGAATCGTGGCTTTTTTTCCATCAAAAAAAATTTCTCCTTTATCGGCAACATGATACCCTGAAAGAATCTTAATCAAGGTCGATTTGCCGGCACCATTATCTCCCAATAAACCTAAAGTTTCACCTCGTTTGAGGTTAAAATCAACCCCTCTCAGGGCATATACCCGGCCAAACCATTTATGGATATCGACCATTTTCACCATATCATTATTCTGATTGGTTTCTGTTGTCATCGGCTAAACCTCACTTTGTTAGAAGTGAATTATCTCATTTTCCTTTCAATATATGTATTAAGCAATACAAATAGAACGGTTGCTAAACCAATAAAAGCACTAATCGCAAACACCGGAACTCTCATGAGTATGAGACCATTATCAATGATTGGAATGATAAGCGCCCCTAAAACAATTCCTAGCATGCTTCCGATTCCTCCACGGAGAGAAGTCCCTCCGACCACGCAGGCTGCAACTGCTTTAAACTCAAAATTAACTCCTTGCGTTGCAGCAAAAGAACCAAGCCGAACCGCTTGCATGCAGGCACAGAAACCACATAAAGCACCGACGATGACATAACAGATAATTTTTACCAAATCGGTTTTGATTCCCATTGCTCGAGCAGCATCTCGATTATCTCCAGTAGCAAACACCCAGTTTCCAAAGCGATGATAATGGAGAATAATTCCCAGTATCACAGCAAAAATGAGAAACCACAGTACCTGGACAGGAAAATAGGGGGTCAAATTACCGGCCATGGCCAACTGAAAAGGAGTGTTATTGGGAACATAAGTACGAATACTCATGGGCATCATTTTGGACCAAACATAGAGAATTCCTCTCCAAAACCACAGAGTTCCCAAGGTAGTAATAAACGAAGGCATCCGGGTTTTCACCGTAATAAATCCATTTAAATAGCCTAAAACCATGCCTACTAAAACAGCAACGATAAAACTGATTAATGGACTGGTTCCAATAAAAAGAAGACGTGCAAATACGTACGAACAAAAAGGGAGTACTGCTGCTACCGACAGATCAAATTCTCCACATACCATCAACATCCCGACTCCGAGGGTAATGATCCCCAGATCAGGAAAAAGTTTTCCAATGGCAGAAATATTCCGTACATTAATAAAAATCCGATTGGGAGTAAAAAGGGAAAAAACAACTACTAAAGCGATAAAAACCCATAAAGTGTTTGATGAGCGGAAGGTCAATATTTTTCGTAAGGAGTTCATCTTCCGACCTCTTTTATCATATGGTATGGTATAACATCAGAAAATTCCGGCTGGTTACTTTAGCGACCAGCCGGAATCTAAATTTATCTGACATGTAATGGAGAAAGCTTCTCAATCAAGTCAATCTTTTCAATACTATCAACCAAGTACCCACCGGTATCTATATTTGGAGTAAATCCATATTTATTGTAGAGATAAAGTACATATACTGCATAATAACCCTGCAAGAATTGCTGCTGATCGATAGTTGCCGTTACATACCCTTCCCGTAATCCGTTAAGAGTTGCAGCAGTGGTATCAAATCCTCCAGCAATAACCTCACCCGGTTCTTTACCAGCAGCCTTAAGAGAATCGGTCAAGCGGTCAGTAGCGATTCCACCTAAACCGATCATAAAAGTGGTTTCTGGATGAGCTAAGAGATAGGAAGTTTCTCTTTGTTCCATGGTGGTCATTTCCAGACCGCCACCATCAATAATCTCAAACGAAGTGATTCCAAATTCTTCGCCCGCTCTTTTAATACCATTAGAACGAACAACACCGTAATTAGCTCCCGGAACTTCAACCGGCATGGCTACGTGAGCTTTGGTGAGATCAATTCCCTTCTCTTTTGCTTCCTGGAACAAGCGTAATCCAATCATGTATCCAGCTCTTTCTTCACTTTGGCCGATATAGCAAAGTCGCTTATTCCCAGCAGGGCCTTGAGAATCGTCGTTATTTATTCCAATAACTGGTATACCAGCAGCCAAAGCCTCCTCAACCGGTTTATCCCAAGCGGTATCATCATTAACAACTAAAGCGATCCCATTCGGTTTTTGAGCGACGGCTTCAGCCAATCTTTTTTGCTGCAGAGCTAAATCCGAACCAGCTAAATCAATATCAACCTGGCAACCTAATTCTTTGGCCGCCTCCAACATACCTTGCTGGACAACCGCCCAGAAGGGGTCATCGCCACCATGGGTTACTAAACGAAAGTACATACCCTCGCCAGGTTTCTCCTGACCAAAAGCGAGAGAAGACATACTTATCATTAACACCGTAATAATTAATAAAATTAACCAATTTTTTTTCATTTTCTGCCCTCCTAATATTTTTCTCAGTTTTCATTTAGAATTTAATTCTTAATAACCTATTTAATCGCACCACCTCCTATCAGGAATTCCAGGTTTTAATACCTCCCATATTGAATAGCTTCTTCAAACATAGCGATAATATTTTGGGGCGGTACATCGGCCTGAATATTATGGACTGCCGCCAATATATAACCACCTCCTGGAGCTAATTCGTCAATCCGGCGCCGTACCTCGTCTCGAACCTCCGATGGTTTTCCAAAAGGAAGAATGTATTGGGTATCAATCCCACCCCAGAAAACTATTTGCTTCCCAAACTCTTTTTTTAGTTTGCATAAATCCATACCCCGTGCTTTTACTTGAACCGGATTAAGGATTTGAACGCCAATTTCAATTAATTCTGGTATGAAAGAAGATACTGCACCGCAGGAATGATAAAAAATGGGCGCATTGGTTTTGGTTTTGATAAAATCGTAGAGCTTTTTCTGGCGAGGTTTAATATACCGGCGATAAAAATCAAGAGAAACAAACGGACTATTCTGAGTGGCTAAGTCGTCCCCACATAGAATCACATCTACAAGGTTTCCAGTTCGACTAAGCAACTCATCAAATTGTCCTATTTGAAACTCAAGCATAATATCTAAAATACCACAGGCTAAATCAGGGTTGAGTGCCAAATCCATCATAATTTTTTCAAACCCACGTAGATACCAACCAAATTCAAAACAGGAGCCAATGATATTGACAATAATCGCTTTCTCGCTTTGATATAATTTTTCAACTTGGTTTTGAAGTAAATCATAGGAGGTTTGATCTTGATGTGGATCAGGCCATGATAATTTTTTAAGATCTGCTAGGGATTCCACTTGAGAAAGCGGATGCCCTATCATATCAAAATAGAGTCCAGTAAAACGCCGCTTTATACCCCATTCATCCACCCAAATAGAATCCGGGGTATCCTTGCTCCATATTTCCTGAGGAACTTCTTGATAAGCATACCTGGTATCGATTTGAAACCGATCAAGAATCTTTTCATCAGGTTTTACCAGCTGCTGAATTCGATCAA
Source organism: Atribacter laminatus (assembly GCF_015775515.1). Taxonomy (NCBI): domain Bacteria; kingdom Pseudomonadati; phylum Atribacterota; class Atribacteria; order Atribacterales; family Atribacteraceae; genus Atribacter; species Atribacter laminatus. The sequence continues at coordinate 1,410,938 of NZ_CP065383.1, read as the reverse complement.
TCACACATTCACTTGAAGAAATTGGAAAATTAAGTTCATTTTTGAGGTTGCGATAAGCCACTCGAGTAATACCACTTACGATCCCTCCCAAATCCAGAGGGACTCGATCGGGTTCTTGATGATTTATTGTTTTCCTGATTCGTTCTCGACTATTCATTTCTTTCCTCTCCAAGGCTCTATTTTAACCTATTCTTGTTTAATATTACCATTATTTTCTCACAATGAATTCGACATTCAATTTTTTTTTGATAAATTGATTGTGGAATTTATCTTTTTCTATTCCACAATCAAACAATAAATATTTTTTAACAATTATATATTATATCTCAACCAGCTCTTTCATGATGTTTTTGGTATTTTCATAGAGATCACGGAAAACTTTATAGTATTTGTTATAAAGAGCATGGTTTTCTTGGTTAACAGTAATAACTGGTCGAAAATCGCCCCATTCCTTGATACGTTCGGGTTTATCGAAAACCCCGGTTCCCAAACCAACCAGAAATGCATCGCCAAAGGGTGCTTCGACATCTTTTGAAAGTCTTTTCATATTAAATCCAGTGATATCAGCAAATATTTGAACCCAAAAATTTGATTTGGCGACACCGCCTACAATCCAACAGTCGGGATCGAGCTTCATTCCAACCTTAATTGCTTCTTCCATGTTATGTCTTAATGAATAAGCTGCCGCTTCTAACATAGCTCGGTAAACGTGAGCTCGAGTATGATAGAGAGACAAACCCATAATCGTTCCACGAGCATCAGGATCCCAAATCGGAGAACGATCGCCCATAAAATAAGGAAGAACAATGACTCCCTCACTCCCAGGCCCAATTCCGTTGGTTTCTAATTCAAGTAAAGTATAAGCTGATATGCCAGTATTTTTACTGACTTCTTTCTCATACTGACCAAATTCGTCCCGAAACCAACGAGCTAAGGCTCCTGAGGTAGCACTTCCACCAAATGTATATATTTTTTGATCATCATATACTACATAAGGCATGCTCACCAAACCTGGAGTGAGATATTGTCCCCCGTGAACACTACCCCAACACATTGAGGTACCTGCCATGGCTACGTGTTCACCTTCGCTCAATACTCCAGCACAAAGCTGTGCAACTGGCGCATCGATACCACCTGCAACGATTGGAGTTCCTTCCAGAAGTCCGGTCCGATTAGAGAACTCTCGATTTAATGGTCCAACAATATCAGAGGATTTCACGATGCGTTCACATAACATTCTTCGAGGGATATTTAATATCTGACACATTTCATCCGACCAAGTTCGCTTTTTTATATCAAATACACCTCCGATGTTACCAGCCGAAGAATAATCAATAGCCAATTGATTGGTCAGCTTATATACAACATAATCCTTGGGTGTAACAAACTGATAAATTTTATTCCAAATTTCCGGTTCGTTATTGCGAATCCACATCATCTTGGTAAATCCAAAATATGAATCTACATAATTTCCGGTAATTCCAAATATGGTTTCTTTGGGAACATTATCTTTCACCCACTGGGTCTCAGCACGAGCTCGTCGATCCATCCAAATTAAACATGGTCTTAGCGGATTCATATCTTTATCCACCGGCACTCCTGAACCACCATAGAGACCACTGATGGCAACTCCTGCGATTTCAGATGGTTTGATCCCTGACTTTTTCACACATTCCGCTAAGGTTTCTACCACCGCATCCAACCAAATATCCGGCCATTGTTCCGCCCAGGAAGGTCTGGGGGTTATAACTCCATATTCTTTAAAGCCTTCGCTTATCAATTCACCCTTCTCATTAACCAGAACAGACTTTGTTCCTTGTGTTCCTATATCAGTTCCTAATAAATACATTTCAACACCCCCGTTAATCTATCAAATATTTGATTCTTTATTGGCTTATTCTTAAAAAAATTAAAAACTCAATGGTAATTTATTTTTTTATTCACTTGCTCTCTTTTATTACTCCTAAAGTTTATTGTACCAAAAACTTTAAGTCAAAACATGATCCTTAATATTATAATTGAGTTTTTATTAGAAAAACATTAACTTTTTATTGATTTCTTTCAATAAATATTGAATAATATCCCCAGACTGTTAATTGTATATACCTTGATTAAAGGTTTTATTCAGCAGGAGCAAAACTATGCTTACTGACTTACTATCAAAGAAAAAATTGGTTCTCGATGGAGCCATGGGAACACGTTTACAAAAAGCAGGATTACCGGCTGGCCATCTTCCTGATGAGTGGAATATTTCTCACCCCGACATTGTCTACGATATTATTCGCAGTTATGTTGAAGCAGGTTCAGATATTGTACAAACTAATACTTTTGGATCAAATCGCTTAATTCTTAAAAAATACGGATTAGAAAGAAAAATCCGTGAAATCAATCGTCAAGCCGTGAAAATTGCTCGCGAAACCCTTGGTTCTTCCACGCTCCTCTGTGGATCATTAGGACCAGTAGGAGATTTTATTGAACCTTATGGTGACCTTACCAAAAAAGACGTCCAAGATGTTTTCAAAGAACAGGTAGATATACTTCTTTCCGAAGGAATCAAAATTTTTAATTTAGAAACTTTTATATCATCAGCCGAGTCAATAGCTGCTACCGAAACTATTTTAGAGCTTGGCGGCGAGGTTATATCCAGCTTTACTTTTGAACCACGAGAAGATGGACGGTTTACCACTTTGATGGGTGAAACACCGGAAAAAATCACCCAAGTTTTTCAATCCTATCCGATCGCTGTTTTAGGTGCCAATTGCGGTACAGGTATGAAGCAAATGGTTAAAATAGCTGGTGTTTATCGATCACATTATCCTGGTTATCTTTTGTGTAAACCTAATGCTGGTATTCCGAAAGTTCAAGGCGGCCAGGTCTTTTATAGCGAAACGCCTGAAGATTTCGCTCAGGGCGCTAAAGAGCTCCTCGATTTGAATATAAACCTGGTTGGGGGATGTTGTGGGACTACCGAAAAACATATTCAAGCGATTGCCGAAGTCGTCCATAAATCATAAAGCCGGTCTGAACTCAGACCGGCTTTATGATAATTACTCAGTAAATCTCGAATCTTACTATTTTTCTTTCCTAAAAGTTACCAAAATACCAATCAATCCTAAAATAATTTTTAAAACTGCATGCCATATTGGTTCAGTTCCTATTCCAATACCAGGAATGGCTCCTAAAATACCCATAATTAACAAAAGCCAAGAATAAACCATAAGAAGTGTTTTATACATTCATTTCCCTCCTTTAAAAAAATCCTTTAACCATAAGACACTATTCATATTAATCAATAAATATTTATATCTATTAGAATTTTTTACGAATTATCTTTCTAAAAGATTCACCTTAAAATATTTCATATGATACCTGTCTAATTCAATTTATACCATTCAGAAAAGACTTGCCTTTTGCTTACTTCATGCAATTTTGAAAATGAGAATATAAAAAAGGACCAATAATAAAATCTTTAAACTTTTTAATACAAGAATTCAGGTTAAAGAAATACAAAAAGGAAACTCTCAATATTATTTGACACAAAAAAAGGGTAGTTTTTGGTCTTTTCAATTCAAAATTTTTTAATTACCTCGATTGAAGTATTCACCCTAATTATTCTATAGTTTATTTAATAAATTTATTAATCGGCGATTAGCAGCAGGAAAAGCGTAAGCTCTGAAATCTTCGGATTTAATCCAGCGATAGTCGGAGGCAAAATGGAGGATCGGTGATTGATTTTCTGGAACTAATTTACAAAAATAGGCATGAAGAGTCACCGAAAAGTTAGTATATCCATGCTTCAAAGTTATAATTTTTTCCCCGACTTGAACATTAAATTGAAGTTCTTCTTGAAATTCCCGAACCAAAGCATCCTCGGGTCTTTCTCCCTGGTTTATTTTTCCACCAGGAAATTCCCATAAATCTGCCATCAAACCATTTGCAGGTCTTTGTTGAATAAAGAACAAACCATCTTTTTGAAGAACCCCCACAACCACTTTTATTGGAATGGCCTTTTTTGAAGGTTGAACTACTGGCCTTTGTTCAGTACATCCAAGATGAAAACTCAAACAAGGTTTTTGAACCGGACACCCCTGACAAACCGGAGATTTGGGTGTACAAATAAGCGCACCTAATTCCATCAATGCCTGATTAAGCCATCGAGCCCGCCCAGGGAGAATGAGTTCCTCAGCTTTTTTCCAAATAAAATTTTTGGTTTCTCTATGTTCAACTGAATTTTCAATATTAAAAATTCGAGCAAGAATCCGTATTACATTCCCATCAACCAGAGGATAATTTTGATTAAAGGCAATACTCATGATGGCACCCGCTGTGTAGGGTCCTATACCAGGAAGCTTAAGAAGCTCATCAAGGTTCTCGGGAAATTGGCCACCAAACTGATTTAAAATAATTTTCGACGTTTTATGAATAAATTTTACTCTGGAATAGTACCCCATCCCTTCCCATAGCCTTAATAACTCCTCATAAGAAGCTATTGATACCGATTCAAGGGTAGGGAATCGTTGCATCCAGCGGAGATAGTAGGGAATCACCCGGTCGACTTGGGTTTGTTGGAGCATGATTTCAGAAATCCATACTGAATAGGGAGAATATTCCTCACGCCAGGGAAGTTTCCTTTGATGAGTATCAAACCAGTTCACCAAGGGTAAAGATATTTGTTGGTGAAGCAGACTCGTTTCCATCCCAAAAAATTCAGTTCCTACACCAAGGCGTCGACTTGAATGTTAATGGAATTTTTCGAGAGGAGTTCTGCTCCTAAGAACTCAGCGATGGCAATTAATCGCTGGGGAGAGGTTGAATTGACCCAATCTTCGGCAGGGTTTCGGTCCAAGGAATTCAATTGAACCCGGTCAGGTGAAATGCGGCTTATAGCATCTCTTATTAGGTAAAGCTCGGATTCGCTATCATTGATTCCTTCAACAATGAATACCTCCAACCATATTTGTCCGTGATAGTTTTCCCGCAATTGGATTAATCCATCGACTAAAGAAGCTAAAGTTATTGAGGGATGAGGTCGGTCAATCTTTTTAAAAATTTCTTCACTACCAGCATCCAGCGAAGGAAGAATGATGTCTATCGGTTGAACTTCTTGGAATAGCTCGGGGTGAGTTGGGAAAAGCGTTCCATTAGTAATGAGTACTAAATGTTGATCAGGAAAGGTTTTTTTAACAAATTGAGCAATTGATCCAAAACCAGAATGAAGGGTCGGCTCCCCAAATCCGGCGAAAGTCACGCAGCTTGGAGGTTTCGATCGAAATAATGAACTTTTCGAATACCTTTTTAAGGTTTTCTGAACCTGCTCAATAGGTATATAATCCTTTCGAATTATAGTTAAATCGGTAGTCTTTCCACACTCACAATAAGCACAATCGAGACTACAAGTTTTATAGGGAGTTAAATTTATACCAAGTGACATGCCTAAGCGTCTTGATTGAACCGGACCAAAAATGCATTTTTCTTTCATTCTTCTCATCGTCCTTGTCAGCGAATTTTTAAAGATTGGTTTCCTCAACTAATAAAGTGTTCCAAAAGAGCTTTAAACCCAATTAATACAATTGCTATTCCGCCTACAACTTCCGGTTTCGAAATATATTTTCTTCCCACCCGATAACCAAAAGTTACTCCCACAAAAGTCATAATTGAAGCAACTATACCGATAATAATTGCAGGAAAAAGAATCCCATCCTTTAGCAGTGCAAAAGAAAATCCGACGGCTAAGGCATCGATACTGGTAGCAACCGAAGCTATCAGCAAGGGAATTCCCCGGCTAATATCAACCATAGTTTCATTATCGTCCTTACTCAGAGCTTCATAAATCATTTTTCCTCCAACAAAGCTCAATATCGCAAAAACAATCCAATGGTCAATAGATTCAGTAAATCGGGCAACTTTAAGCCCCGCATAAAAACCAGCCAGAGGCATAAAAAACTGGAAGAGACCAAAAGACAGAGATAAACGAAATCTAGTATTGAGGGTACATACTTTCTGACACATTCCAAAAGCTACCGCTAAAGAAAATGCATCAAGACCAAGTCCAAAAGCAATTACCAATATTTCAAACACATTTTCTGCCTCGTATCGTGCGTGATTCCAGTTCCTATTTATATATAATTGCGAGAATTATAACGAAAAGTCGAGATGAAAAAAAGGGATTGGAAAAATTTTTTTTGTGTGAAAAAAGTCGGTGTGACAAAGCATTAAAAATAGCTGAGTATTGTTTATCTTACTGAAAAAATATAAGATAAAAATATGAAGAAAATTATAAAATTTATTTCTTTTATTGGTATATTCATCATCCTTCTGAATATCTTATCTTCTCATATCTATGATGAGAACATTAAAATCAAATTAGGAAACGAGGTCCTTTTTGAAAAACATTTCGACCTTATTAAAGGAAAGCGAATAGGATTAATTACCAATCAAACCGGATTAAATAGTCGATTTGAATCAACTGTTGATCTTTTAGCTAATAATAATCAAACCAACCTGGTAGCCTTATTCGCACCCGAACATGGGTTGGATGGCAAGACTAAGGCCGGTGAATACGTTGAATCCTATCTTCACGATCAATTTAAAATTCCCGTTTACAGTTTATACGGACCAACGAGAAAACCAACTCCTAAAATGTTAGAGAATGTTGACCTCCTTCTTTTTGATATCCAGGATATTGGAGCTCGTACTTATACGTATATATCTACTCTCAACTATTGTATGTGGGCTGCCAAGGAAAATGGAAAAACTGTCGTGGTTTTAGATCGTCCTAACCCCCTGGGTGGGCTCATCGTTGATGGACCAATTTCTGAAGAGGATTTCCTCACCTTCGTCGGTGTTGATATCCTTCCAATGGCACATGGTATGACCATTGGTGAAATAGCACGCTATTTTAACCGTCTAATTGGAGTGAAATTAATCGTCGTGCCCATGGATGGGTATTTTCGTGATATGATGTTTCCCGATACTGGTCTTTATTGGATTCCCACTTCACCAATGATTCCTGATTTCCTTTCGGCTTTATTATATATGGCTACTGGTTTGGGTGAAGGGACGGGAATTCGACAAGGTGATTATTTTAAATGGGTTGGAGGAAAAGGCATTGATTCCCGAATTTTTGCCCAAGAATTGAAGCAAATTGGTCTTCCAGGGGTTCACTTTGTTCCTGAAACCAAAGGAGAGTTCGGTGGAGTACGTCTTTCTATCACCGATATGAGAACCTTTCAGCCGGTCTCTACCGGTTTGTGCATTCTATCCTGTTCCCATAAATTGATTTCTTATCCTGTGCCAAAAAGTGTAAATGAATTAACCATGTTCGATAAAATTATGGGGACAGGTTTAATTGGTCAATTAATAGAAAATGATGTTTCCTGTCAAGATATAAAAAAAGATTATCAAGAGTCCTTAGAGATATTTAAAAGAGTCAGAGAGAAATATCTTATTTATAAATAACGAATCTTTACTCCCCCATTTTTCTTTTTTTCCTCTCACCTGGTGGGAGAGAATCAAGGCAAGGGGGAAACCCAGACATTTCTCTCAAGCTTTATTTTAAAACACCAAGCTTAGTTTTTTATTATGACTTTCACCCTCATCTTCACCTTCTCCCATCAAGGGAGAAGGAACCTAAATCCGTTATTGTGAGGAGACCAACCGTTCTTTGGTTAGACGACGCGGTAATCTCATGAGTAAATTACCCTTCTTTATCTCTTTGATTAAGGGAGATAAAGAAGGGTAATAATTTGAATAAAGGTATGTTCATACTCATTTGGTGTTTTGATGAGGTATGACAACTTAACCCTTAAAGCTAGTAGGACCCATGCCAGGGTAATAGAGCTTTCTTTCAGCGAAATTGAGTAACTTTGTTGCTATGGTTACCAATATCAAATAAATGATTCCAATCACAATAAATGTTTCAGTAAAACGAAAAAAGCGAGCAGCAACAATTTTCCCAGCACCAGTCAGCTCGATGCAGGTAATCATATAAGCTAAAGAAGAATATTTAATTAAATAGATAATCTCGTTCCCCACTCCGGGAAGTGCTCGACGAAAAGCTTGGGGAAGAATTATATACAAAACACCCTGTAAACGAGTCATTCCTAAGGCTTCTGCAGCAGTGATTTGACCAATTTTTACCGATTGAATCGCACCTCGGATATACTCCGAGGAGTACGCCCCGTTACAAAGCACAAATCCCAAGACTGATGCTACTATTGGCGAGAACGATATTCCTAAGGGAGGCAAACCAAAATATATCATAAATAAAAGCAGTAATAAGGGGCAGCCCTTAAAAAACAAAACGTAGAGCCGACAAAACATTGAAATTGATTTACTTCCATAGACTCGCCCGACAGCAATAAAAATCCCGGTCAACAAACCAAAAGGTACCGAAAGCAGAATAAGCTTGACAGTAACCACTGTTCCTTCTAAAAGAGCCGGAAGGAGTTGTTCCTGAATAAATACGTAACTATCCATTTTTTTGACCCAGATCACCGTATAGTTCGGTCATTTTGCTGAGAAACCTTTGAGTTCGCTCAAACTCAGGTCGATAAAAAATTTTCTCCGGTGATCCTCTTTCCAAAATAATTCCATCTTCCAAAAACAGAATTTGATTGGCTACCGAGGAAGCAAATCCCATTTCGTGAGTAACGACCAACATGGTCATTCCGGCTTGAGCAAGATTTTTCATAACATCCAAGACTTCTCCGGTTAACTCCGGATCTAAAGCCGAGGTCGGTTCATCAAATAGCATGACTTCCGGATCCATTGCCAAAGCGCGAGCTATAGATACCCTCTGAGCCTGTCCTCCGGATAGCTCAGCTGGATAAAAATTAGCTTTTTGCACCATGCCAACCCGTTCCAACTCATGCATGGCTTTTTCTTTGGCTTCTTTTTTGTTCATTTTTTTAACTTTTAGCAAGGATATTTCAACATTTCCCAAGGCAGTAAGATGATCAAACAGGTAAAAATTTTGAAAAACCATCCCCATTTTTTGACGATAAAGGTTTATTTTTCCATGGGAATGGACTACCTCTTCACCATTGAGCCATACTTTCCCACGGTCAGGAACAGTCAATTGATTAACACAGCGCAACAGAGTACTTTTCCCGGTACCCGAGGGTCCAATAAAAACCAGGGTCTCTCCTTTGGCTACCTGGAAAGAGACACCCCGCAATACTTCAGTTTCTCCAAAAGATTTATGGATATCTTCAACGACAAGGACATATTTTGAATCAGTCATGATTGATCACTACTTCCAAAACCGGGAACATGAACCCGTTTTTCAACTGCACGAAAAAGACTTAAACCACCATAATTCATTAAAATAAATATTAAGGCACAAGCAAAATAAATCGGCATTGGTTGATAGGTTCGAGTCACCATTTGATTTCCCCGGGTCATAATTTCCATGACACCTATAGCGTAGCAAACTGATGAATCGGTGAGTAAAATTGGGTATTCATTTGACCACCCCGGTAAAGCAATTCGGAGTGCCTGAGGAAGCATTATGTTTAATATGGCTTGATTTTTACTCATACCCAATGATCGGGCAGCTAACATCTGCCCTTCGCCGAGAGACAAAATGGCTCCTCGAAATATTTCAGTTTGATAAGCAGCACTTCTTAAGCCCAAAGCCAGTGCACCAATAAAAAAAGCCGAAACATTCAAACCCATAAGCGGGAATATACCAAAATAAAATAGAAACAATAAAACCAAGTTGGGAAGCCCTCGAAAGATCCAGACATAAAAAGCAATGAATTTCCCGGTCCATTTTCCTCCATAAACCTGTCCAACTGCCATCGGGATACCTACCATCAATCCCAATGCCAATGCCAATCCAACCAATCCAAGTGTCACACCCATACCAGAAATGATATAGGGAAACGACTCAATAACTGCCTGCAATGGTGCCACCTCAACTAAAATTACTCAGTGTTATAAATAACTGAAAGTGATTATACTTGATAATTCAAATAGAGTGAATGGTAAACTGAATATTCTTTGTGAGATGAAAAAAATTAGGGAGCAAGATACTTTATTCCTGCTCCCTAATAAAACTCTATTGATCTCGAAAATTATATTACTTCATTTCGTATTTGACCATGAGTTCTTCCCAAAAGGGCGAAGCCATCAACTTTTTTAGCCCTTCATTCAATTTATCTTTTAAAGCGGTATCTTCTTTACGAATAGCGATTCCGTATTCTTCTCCAGTACTAATTACTCCAATTTTAATCAGAGGTTTTCCATCAATTGCTTTAGATACGACTGGTTCATCCATCATAGCCACCTGAACTCGACCATTAATCAAATCATTTACCGCCAAGGGGAAGTTATCATAAAGTTTGAGGTTATCTTTAGGAAGAATTCCAGTTTTTACTAAATTATCTTCAATCCACATAGCCGCGGTACAACTTCTTTGGGTTCCAACAGTGTATTTTCCTGCTTTAAAACTCTCAATATCCAAATTTTCACCTTCACGAGCTGCTACTGCTTGATTGACAACCCAATAAACATCAGAAAAATCAACTTGCTGCTTTCTTTCCTCAGTAATTGTCATTCCCGAGTAAATGAGGTCAATCTTTTTGGCCAAAAGGCTCGGGATTATCCCATCCCATGCCATTGGAACGACTTGCACTTTAAAACCCATTTCATTCGCTATCCACTGAATGGACTCAACGTCGAATCCAGCTGGATTTCCATCTTTATCAATAAATGAAAAGGGGTAATAATCACCATCAATCCCAACGATATATGTCTTTTCCTCATTTGCTAACACGGTACTACCCAAAACCATTGAAACCAATAGAGCAATAACAACGATAAAAAATACTTTTCCTTTCATTTCTTTCCTCCTATAGTTCAATATTCGCTTACATTAACTTTTTGTATTATTCATAATAGAGACCGCCTCATTCCCTGTCAACTTTTCATTAAAAAAAATGAAGTGGTCCTATAAACATAGTAAAATCACACTTATTATTCTCAGTAATTTAATTACCAGAAAAACAGATATTCTTCAATATCTATCAGCTTAGATATTTCAAGAAGAATTAACGTTAAAACCATGGTGCCCCAAATAAAAATATTTCGGATGGCAATCTCTTTCTGTCCCTTTCGAAAAGCACCGAAAATCCTGAAAGGAAGGGTGATAATTAAAAATATTCCGGCATAGATCAGGGCACTCATAAACATTAAAAGAACTTCTTCGATTTCCGTTCCTCCTATAAAATCTCAAAACAAAGCGAAAAAACCAGGTAAAAAATTTAATAATCTCGGATTAATTTGTACCAATCCACTACGATACTAATGACGACTCCCACCACTACCAATCCTAACAATATTTTACCGACTTGATTCAAGACTCCCATTCCCACTGATTTGAAATCAAAAGGAAAAATTTTAAATAACATAAATACTCAACTTTCGCAGTTCAATAATAGTACTTTTCCTTTCAACCACGCTGGAAGACTATTCACAAAATAAGCAACTAGCTCTTTGACTCTTTCTTCTGAAAGAACGAAAATCTGTTTGATGGTCGTCTTCAGGAGCTCAAGAAGAAGAGTGAGTGCTTCCATAAGAGTGATATCCTGAATTTCATCATAGCAGGCATAGAAAAGCTCGCCAAAGGTTCGGGGATCGGTGTTTCTCCGGGCAATAACCGCGAGCATGATATAGCGGATAAAGACGATACTGGTATGGGATACCAGAGCATCATAGGATCGAACCTGAAATTCTCGAGTGAGTTTCAAGAAGGATTTCACCATCTTGAAGAAAACCTCGATATCCCAGCGTTTCCCATAGAGGGTGACGATCTCGTCTTCAGAAAGAGACAGATCGGTTGAAAGAAGTGCCAGCCACTGGTTTTTTTGTTTTTCACTTCGGACCAAGACGATGCGGGCATACAGGGGGTTATCAGTCAAATTGAGATTAATCACACAAGATCCAAGGATCGGACCCTGTGGTCTTTTCTGAATCCGGTTGAAAAGAGAGGAAAGAGAAAGAACTTTTCCACCAAAAGAATAGTAAATTTTTGGGGTGTTTTTGAGCATGCACACCACTGATAATCCGCGAAGAGCACATTTGCGGATGAGGGCTGGAAAACTGAACCAACTATCAAAGAGAATAGTTGAGACCAAAGGACAGTGTTTTAAGGCTCCATCCAGGAGGTTGAAGAAGACTTCTGGAGTTTTTTCTTGGGATTCTTTCCGAAGGTGAGCTCTTTTGCTCCGCCCATCAATGGAGGCATCCATGGGACAGAGCTGGTTTTCTTTTTGGTGAGAACTTAACAATGAAAAAGCAAAGGGAATGAATGTAGCACCATCGGTGAGTCCTAAAGTGAGCATTCTGAAACCCCGACTGAACCGTCCTTGGGCGTGATCATAGAATCGAGAGAGCCCTTCAACTTTCAAGCTCCGAGGCCGTTCATAGGGGGAATCATCCACCACCCAGGTGTAGCGTTTCAAACTGGTAAAAGGAAGGAGCGCTTCAGAGACCACTTTGGTGCTCAAGAGGAAAAGGAATTTACGCCAGTTCCCACCAGTCTTGTGGAGGAAACGGTAAAGAGTGTCTTTCTTTCCTTGAAAAATGGGATTCTTGGAGCAAAATATCCCAGAGACGTTTTTTCCGGTAAAGACAAGGAGAAAGATCATCTGAAAGACGTCTTTGACTGGGAACCCTTTCTCTTTCCGGATGGAACATTTCCGGAAAAGCTGGTTCAATTTGAACTCCTTCATAAAGGAGGAAAACATTGGGAATAGAGTCCTTTCATTTTCCAAATTTTCTGGTAGGATAGTCATGAAGACACCTCTCTCTTTGTGGTGATTGGTTTTTTTTCCTAAGTCAATTCTACCAGAAAGGAGGGGTGTTTTCATTAAAAAACCCTTTATAATCAAGGATTTTTAGCATTTATTTATGTGCGAAAGTTGAGATAAATACTGATAATAAACTAAGAATATTTAATACCGGCACAGTTCCCAAACGTATAAACTTTTGATCAAAAAAAATATAGAGAATATTTACCACAATAGAAGCACCAATTGACCAATTCATATAAGGGAGAACTTTATAAAAATTTTCAGTGATGAAAGGAATGTGCCATTGCATTAGATGATTGACGATATACAAGAGAACGAAGTTCCCAATGATTGCTCCAAGGTATTCCATTTTTTTAGATTTCACCCTTCTCTGGCTCGGTTTTTTTTCGTTGGATGCCTCTGAAGTCTTATCATTCTGATGATTATTTCCAGACATAATTCCCCATCCCCAAACCCCTTCTCTTCATAACTTTTTAATGGGTTTTAAATTTTTGGTCTATTTATTAATCGGATTATGGTTTTGGTTTCTATCCTGAAAATACCATCAGATGAATTCTTTAATCCGTCATCCTGAGGCTTCGCATTCAGAAGCCGTGAGGATCTCATCTTTTTATATTTTAATTTTGGAAAAGATTTAAAAGGATGAGATTCTCACGTCGTCCGGGAGAAGACACCGGACTCCTCAGAATGACAAATTAGGTGGCAGAGATTGCCACGTCGCATAGGATGCTCCTCGCAATGACGGAACAGTAAAAAACTCAAATCCCCCTCACCCCCTTTTCTAAAGGGGGAAATCGATTGGTATTTACATATTTTCATTGTCATCTGGTGCCGCAAAAGCAGCATGAGGGTCTATCCTGAAAATACCAATATTGGTGAAAAAAGAATAAACAAAAAAAGAAAAAGGCACACCCCCCCTTAATCCCCCCTCAATGGGGGAATGAATTCAGCAATTCCCCTCCTTGGAGGGGTGCCGCTTTCGCGGCGGGGAGGGTGCTTTTCATTCGTCATCCAGAGCTTTCATCCTCACCCTCACCTTCTCTGTACGAACGGGGACATAGGTTACACTTTAGTCTAAGGACATAGGTAACACTTTTTAATCATCTTGAATCTCCGTTGATTCAAAAGTAAGGGTCTTTTTATCAATTATACCAATATCATAGGTAGAGAAACTAACTAACCAGGAATGAGTATAGTCTTTGAATCCGAGAAGTTCACCAGCAAAGACTTTACTGATTCTGATCAGACGGTTGCCATAAAGAGAAATCCGTCCTGAGGAATCGACTTTACGAGTGAGCGTATGATGAGGATATTCACAATCACTTAAGGTTTTTGGATAGGGCCGGTCACTTTTGTGGTACCAGGAAGCTGGGGTTTCTTGGTTGATTGCTTCATGGGGTCGTACGGTGTTATAGATGGTTTTAAAGGTTTCAAAGCGGTCTTGTTGGGTGAAAAGATTGGTGGCTGGTTTTTGACAGGCCTCTTCTTTTAAGGTGCGGTGCATCCGTTCATGACGGCTATTTTGTTCTGGATGTCCCGGATCAATGCGCTCTAAGATGATGCCGAGTTTCACTAACCACACCGAGAGTTGAGTGAGTCCAAAGGGAGAGTGAAGAGAAGCAAAGGGACTCCCGTTATCACTGCGGATCACCTGGGGAAGACCATATGTGGAAAAGCACTCTTTGAAGACCGGAAGGGATTCTTGAATGCTGGGAGAGGAAAGAGCTTCACAGGCAAGGAGATACCGGCTATAGTGATCGGTGATGGTTAAAGGATAACAGTATTTCCGATCTTGGGTTCGAAATTGTCCTTTAAAGTCGACACACCAGATCTCATTGGGTTCATGGCTGGTTCGAAGTTGACTGGTTGGCACACTTCTTCTCAATCGACGAGGGTGTGATCTCACCAGTCCATGGCGAGATAAGATGGCACTGATGGTACTGATTGCTGGAAAGACAATATCGGGATACTGTCTTTCCAAGGCGGGCTTGAGCTTTTTAGCTCCCCAACTGGGATGCTTGAATTTGGTATCCAGAATCATTTGCTCGGTCAGGGCATCAGTTTGACCCGCCAGGTGATGAGGACGTCGGGATTGATCTTTAAGTCCATCCAAACCAAAGGCTTGAAAACGATGAATAAACTTATAGGCGGTTTTTCGAGAGATTCCATATTCTCGACACAAATCTGTCACCTTTTCCTTGTTGAGATAACGATAAATCAATTCTTGTCTGAGATCCACTTTGTGTACCTCCGTCCATGGCATAAGGCATTCCTCCTTATGCCAGTAGTATACAAAGTGTTACCTATGTGTCAGGAACTTTCTGTTACCTATGTGTCCGGATCATACCCTCCCATCAAGGGAGAAGGAACTTTGAGTCGTCATTGTGAGACCTGGTTTTTTGAGGTCGTGGCAATCTCATGATTCATTTTTTATTATTCTCCCATTGGTTAAAGGGGGAAGTATTGGGATTCGATTGGTTTACAAAAACTCAAATCCCCCTTACCCCCTTTGCTAAAGGGGGCAACGATTTCTGGGTAGGTATTTTCATCTTCATCTGGTGCTGCAAAGCAGCATGACGGTCTATCCTGGAAACCTATATGAGAGCATGATAAATCAAGCCCCTAAAAAAGAATTTTAATGTAGCGACATGCCATGGCATGTCGAATTTGGATTTTTATCCTCATCTGCTGCCACAACTTGGTATGAAGGTCTATACGCTTATCAAATAGTTTATTGCTATCAGAGCAATTCTTGTAATGGACTACGGCGAATTTCCATAAATATTTCTTATCATCGTATTGGTTGAATAAAATTTAATATTTAAAAAATTTATTCAAGGAATGAGGTCCCTCTTATTTCATCTCGTAGCTCTTTCATGATATCTTCTTTTACCTGCTTCTTCACTTCGTTAATAATTTCTTGAGCTAACTGAGTATAAAGCGGAGTCAAATAGGCAGACCTCCTATCAGGAGATTTCACTATTCCCTTGGTTCGTTCAATTTCTCCTAATATGCTCCCAATTTTTTCAGCTGGATCAACCATTTTATCCTCCTTTGTTTATTAAAAATTACTTCTTATTCCGGCCATTTTTTTGTAATGGAAAAAACAAAAAGAAATAAATATCCCACCTCTTTCAATTTTAACGTATTTTTAATTTTTTGATTGAGAAAAAAGACCATGTTTTAAGAGGCTTTTACTAATCAAATTTAAATTTTAAAGGAAAGATCTTTTGAAATGAACTCTTTCTGATGGTCACGATAAACAATATCAGGTATGATATGAATACATTTTAACTATTAGTATGATACCAATCAGCTGTCAAGGAGATGGAAATCGATGATTAGAAAAAAAATTTATTCGTTCAATTTAATAATTGTCTTTATGTTATTACTTTTTTCCTTACCAGTAATGGCGTCCGACATATCCGACACCATTGTAAAAGTATACGCTGTATCTGATCCTCCTGATTACTTAAATCCTTGGAACATGATGGGACCTTCTTCGGTCACTGGTTCAGGGGCTATTATCGAAGGGAATCGTATCCTTACTAATGCCCACGTTGTAAGTGATCTTACCTTTCTCCAGGTTCGCCGGTATGGCGACACGCAACGATATCCAGCTCGATTATTGGCAATATCCCATCAATGTGATCTTGCTTTGATTACCGTTGATGACCCTAGTTTTTTTCAAAATATCGATCCTTTGCCCATTGGGGACCTTCCGGCTACCAACCAAGAAGTATTGGTTTATGGTTTCCCCATGGGGGGCGATACGCTGAGCATCACTAAAGGAGTTGTATCGCGCATTGAACACCAACCTTATGTACATAGCTCTATTGCACTTTTAGCCGGCCAAATAGATGCAGCTATCAATCCAGGAAACAGCGGTGGTCCGGTAATTGTTGACGGTAAAATTGTCGGTGTAGTTATGCAAGGGATTCCCAGTTCCCAAAATATTGGATACATGGTTCCAGCACCGATCATAAAACATTTTTTTGAAGACCTTTCAGATGGAAAATTGGATGGTTTTCCCAACCTCGGAGTTTATATGCAATACATGGAAAACCCTGATATTCGAGAAAAATACACCATGCCAGCAAATATAACCGGGATTTTGGTAAATCAAGTTATCCCTGGTTCGTCCGCTGATGGTATCATCCAGCCCGAGGACGTTATCCTCTCGATAGACGATTCACTTATTGCTAACGATGGAACAGTGGAATTTCGTGCAAAAGAAAGAACCAATTTAGCCTATATTGTTCAAAAACATCAAATTGGCGATGATTTAAATCTTAAAATTTTACGCAACGGCGAAATTCAAAGCCTATCGGTAAATCTTAGCAGCTCTTATGAAAAAAATTGGTTGATCCCCTATGAGCAATATGAAACCCTACCGACCTATTACATTTATGGTGGCTTAGTTTTTTCTCCTTTAAGTGTTAACTTGTTTAATATATGGGGTTCTAACTGGTTTAATAATGCTCCTAAAGAATTGGTCGCATTGCTCGCCAATAACATCCCAACAGTCGAAGAAGAACAAGTCATTATTCTTTTACGGGTTTTACCAGCATCGGTTAATGACGGGTATCAAAACTATGCTCCATGGATTGTAAAAAAAGTAAATAGCAAAGAAATTCTTAATATGGAAGAACTGCAACAAGCTATTGAAAACGATGAAGGGAATTCATTTGTCATATTGGAAAATAATTCCAATCAACAGATTGTCTTAAATCGTGAAAAAGTTAAACAAGCCAATCCTCAAATCCTTGCCACCTACAAGATTCGAGAAGATCGTTCATTGGATTTACAGTAAAAAACCAACAATAGAAAAAAGCGCCTCCAAAAAAACCAAGGCGCTTTTTTCTATTTATTATTGAGTGAAATTCCCAAACCGGATTATTAGATCAAAATTAGGATAATATTACCTACTTTTACCGTTTTAGAATAAAGCTTCTCCAATTTTGCGAGCTGTTTGCGTCATTTCATAATATTGATTCATGATTTCTTTGGTTTTTTCTTTTAAGGCTTTTTGTGCAACATTAACATTATTACCACTTTCTTTCATAGCTTTCTCATAAGTTTGACGAATCTCGGTACCAACGTTAATCTTGGTTATTCCGTTTTGAATAGCTTGTAAAACATATTCTTTTTGGACTCCTGATCCACCATGAAGAACCAACGGGATTCCAGTTTTCTGAACCAGTTTCTTTAAATGTTCAATATTTAATCGGGCTTGAACCTTTTTTTGGTCTTTCGCCACACCGGTAATCGCTCCATGGATATTCCCAATAGCAACAGATAACCAATCAATACCAGTACTTTGAACCATATAGGCGGCATCTTCCGGTGAAGTAAATCCTTTTCCCGAAGCAAATATTTCATCATAGGGAGGCATCGGCCCACTTTCATGACCCATAACTGCTCCCAACTCAGCTTCGACTAGCACTCCTGAAGGATGAGCAATACCAACAACTTCTTTGGAAATTGATATATTTTCTTCCAAAGACAGTCGTGATCCATCAATCATCACCGAATCATAACCAAGGTCGACTGCTTCGGTTACCAAGAGCTTCCAATCGACTTCTTTTCCTTCTTCGTCAATAACTGGAACATGATCTTGATGAAGTCGAGCGACCGACGTATCTTTACACCGATCAAATTCCTTTTTTATTGCCGCAAAACTGCGTGCTTCAAAGCGAGTGATGTCAGGTCGGGCTACCTCAATGAGTGCAAAGCACTCAATTTCTTTTAAAGCTTCAATAACCGCTTCCATCATGGGAAGATAGGGAATATTAAAAGCCGGTATAACAAGATGCTGATTACTCGCTGCTTCCATTACTTTTTTAAGAGTAGCTTTTTCCATTACTTTTTTCCAATTTTCCATAATATTCATTTAGCTCCTTTCAATCTTGGACTTTCTTGTTCTTTTGTAAATCTATAAAAATGAGATATTAAACCAACTAATATTGTAACATTCTATCATGGAAACACTGAGAGGAGTATAAAAACTGTAAGTGGGAATGAGTAGGAAAGGATTCACAAAAAAACAGCACTTAATAAAACCGAAGAGTTTCACCCTTCTTTTTCATTCCAATTCCTGTACAATTCAACAAATTATAATTTTTCTGACAATGAATCAAAGGATAAATCGACCTGTCACCATGGTTGATATATAATGAAAGATGCTTTTGAAAATTTAAATCTATTTAAAAATGATGTATGGAGGATGAAACATGAAGGCTAAAAAAGTCCTGGTTATTGGTGGGACTGGACATATTGGAAGTTACTTGGTCCCGCTCCTGGTCAGTAGAAACTATGAGGTTACGGTATTTTCTCGAGGTTCAACTAGACCCTATCCGGGATCAATAATTTGGAGAAATATAGATCAGATAAAAATTGATCGAGAACGAGAAGAAAAAAATGGGAACTGGCAAGAACGAATCAAGGACCTTGAACCTGAAATAATTGTCGATCTCATTTGTTTTGATCCAAATAGTGCAGAAATAATGGCGGAAACCATTGACCAAGTAGACGTCCATCTTCTAACCTGTGGCACTACTTGGATATACGGAAAAACTTGTATAATACCAACCCCTGAAACAGCACCTCGTAATCCTCAAAATGACTATGCACAAAAAAAGGTGGATATCGAGAAAATTCTTCTTTCTTATACCCGCGATGGTAATATCCAGGCAACTCTTATTCATCCAACTCATATTACCGGACCAGGCAAGCCCTTCATTACTCCCTTTGGGGATAATAATCTTAAAACCTTACAAGATATGATGAATGGAAAGGAAGTTTATCTCCTTGATGGAGGCTTCAGCACTTTGCAGCATGTTCATCCTGCTGATATTGCTTTTCTCTTTTTAAGATGTATCGAAGAAAAGGATTATACCATTGGCGAATGTTTTAATTGTGGAGGAACCCACGCCATGACTTTTTATGGATTAGGCCATTATCTTGCCCAGCTCATGGATGTTGAATTCCATTACAGAAACATTTCCATAGAAGAATACGCTGAAAACTTTGGTTATCCAACCATGGCTGCCGATCACGTTCGTCAGGGATGTTGCGTCTCAATGAGTAAATCAATGGAAATGCTCAATTTTTCACCCCGCTATAGCCCTGAAGATGCAGTTCGAGAAGCCTTAAATGATTTAATTCTTCAAAAAAAATTATCCTGGGGTAAAACCAATGAGCATTTACAAAGATTGTGATATACGAGGCATTTATCCTGATGAAATAAACGAAGAAATTGCTTATTTAATTGGAAGAGCTGCGGGTTCAATGGTCCCCACCGGAAGTTGTTTTGCGGTTGGCGGAGATGTAAGAATCAGTACTCCCTCCTTAAAAAAAAGCTTAATACGCGGTTTAGTAGATAGTGGAATCCGGGTGACTGATATAGGAATCGTTCCCACCCCTCTCCTTTATTTTGCTATCGATTACCTCCACTTTCGAGGAGGTATTATGGTAACCGCTTCTCACAATCCAGCCGCCTATAATGGTTTTAAAATCCTTTTAGATGAAATGCCAATAACGCCACAAGATATAAAGGAGGTAAAAAAAAGGGTTGGGGGAAAAATCTTCCGATCTCAAAATGGACAAGTTGACCAAATCAAGAATTACCAAGATGAATACCTCTGGTTTTTAAAAAATTTTTTGAACCAGCCTAAAAGAAAATTAACTATCGCGGTTGATTGTGGAAATGGAAGCTATGCTGGTATTGCCCCTGGTTTTTTAACCTCGCTGGGATACCGTGTTATTCCTCTTTATTGCGAACCAGACGGCACTTTTCCCAACCGCTCACCAAATCCTTCGCAACCCGAAAATTTAAGTGATCTCTGCCAAATAATTCTTCAACATCAGGCTGATGTTGGGATTGCATTTGATGGAGATGGTGATCGAGTGATCTTTGCCGATGAAAGAGGTCAAGTCATTCTCCCTGAACATGGAATGATTTTTTTCATTCGCCATCTCTTTTCCCATAATTCTCCTGGTCAAAAATTTGTTTATGATATAAAGAGCTCTCGAATTGTTGCTGATGAGGTTCAGCGTTTAGGTGGCATTCCCTTGGTCGAAAGGTCCGGACATACCTACATAAAAACCCGTCTGATCCGAGAAGATGCAATTATGGCTGGCGAAATTAGTGGACATTACTTTTTTCGCGAAATTCACCGTGATGATGGGCTTTTTGCTGCTATGGTTTTTCTTGGTTATCTTTCATCACAAAATTTACCACTTTCTAAAATCATCGAAACCTATCCTTCTCCACACGTTACTCCTGATATTCGCATACAAACCCGTTCCCATCCCAATTTAATGAGTATACTCGAAAAATCTCATTCCAAGGAAAAAAATGTTACTACGATTGATGGTATTCGGATAGATTGGTTAGAAGGATGGGGATTGGTTAGAAAATCAGTAACCGAACCGATGTTTACTCTTCGTTTTGAAGCCAATCAAAAGGAAAATCTTTTCGAGATCGTTCACCGATTTCTTTATGCTCTCCCCGATGTTGAACAAGAAGTCTTATCTCGTTTAAAAAACAACAATGAAAAGAAATCCAATGGCAACGATGAATAATCAAGATTATTGATTGTACTAATTATCTAATCATCATCGTAATGCTTATCAATTTTCTTGTGGAATAATAGCTTGATAATATTTTACTACTGTCATATAATGACGCTATGGCATTCAAAGATTGGCTTCAAGAAAAAATGAAAGAAAAAAATTGGAATCAAGTCCAACTGGCTCACGCTTCCGGCGTTTCCCAAGCAGCCATTTGTCGATGGCTCAAAGGCGAAAGAGAACCAGATATCACTACTTTGCAAAAAATCGGGAAAACACTGAAAATTCCTGATTGGGAGTTACTCCTTATTACAGGCATTGTCAATCGTGACGTTTTTTCTTTAGATGATGATGATATTGCTATCCCTATCCTTTCCTCAAAAATTCCTTGTGGAATTGCCGAAAACGATTTTGATGCCTATACTGTTGGCTATGAGGTCTTTAAAAAATCACTTATCCAAATGAAAACCGGAAATTCATACCAGGATAAGATTCGTTTATTCATTGTCCGCGCCAAAGGAGATTCAATGACCGGCAAAGGAATTACCGAAAACGATTTGGTGATTTTCTCTCCCGACCTTCAAACTATTTCTGGAGATATTGCTATCATTGAGCTTGAAGACCTCGGTTTATGTATCAAAGAAGTTATTTTTCAAGATCAGGCAGTCATCCTGAAGTCCGCAAACCCCAAATATGACCCCATAATCCTGATTGATAAACCTGCACGCATCGTTGGAAAAGTTATTATGCATGTTGGTTATCATTGATACCATTGAGAAAATAAGGGATAATGATACCTAGAGAAATTGACATTTATTCCCTTTTTGTTCTTTCCTATAGGCCATTTTATCTGGAACATTTTATATGGTAACTTGATAAGGAGTGAATAGAATCCTTAAGGAAATAAGAGATTTGATTACTTCCACAAATGAAGAGGTGCAGAATGAAAAAAGAAAAATCTCCTTCAAAGGTTGATAATAACACTCATCCACCAAAAGAAACAAAAAAGAAAAGTCCCCTACGGGAAGCCATCGAAACCATTGTTTGGTCTTTGGTAATTGCTTTATTAATCATTCATTTCGTTGTTCAAAGTTTTTATATTCCTTCAAGCTCAATGGAGCCCACCTTAGTCCCAGGAGAACGGGTACTGGTAGCTAAGTTTTACTACCGAGTCACTGACCCACAGAGGGGAGACATTATTGTTTTTCGATATCCAATAGATGACCGAAAAAATTTAATAAAAAGAGTCATTGGACTTCCCGGTGAAAAGATCAAAATTTCGAATGGGATGATCTACGTAAATGGTGAACCTCTTCAGGGAGATAAGTATGGTCGTACTTATTATGACTATGGATTTTATGGAGAAGGAGAAAAAACCGTTCCAGAAGACTCTTACTTCGTTCTCGGTGATAACAGCATAAATAGCGATGATAGTCGTTTTTGGGGGTACGTCCCTCGAAAGAATGTCTTGGGGCGGGCATTTCTCATCTACTGGCCTCTGACTCATATTACTATATTGAAGTAAAGACTCACTTCGCTTTGGATTTACTCATAAGCCCAAAGCGAAGTTTTAAATTTCATTTTTTTAAACTTCGGTAACCGGTTCTATGTGAACTACAACATCCGTAACCCCGGGTATATTCTTTTTTAAAGCATCTTCGACTTGATTCGCAATTTCATGGGCATTTTGAACATCCATATGGTCAGCAACCAATAGATGAAGATCGATATGGATATCATCTTTTCGGCCTCGAGTTCTTATTTTATGGCAACCTTTGACCTCAGAAATAGAAAGAACAATATCGGTAATTACTGCAGGATCAACAATGACACGGTCGCATAAAACATCAGAGCTTCTTAAAAGAATCTCAATCCCAGACTTTAAAATTAAACCAGCAATAACCATAGCCGCGACCACATCTAACCAGGTTACTCCCAATCGAACTGCAATCAATGTGACAACAACCGAAATAGAAACAAAAATGTCGCTCAGAGTATGAAGGGCATCACTGGTAAGAATATCGCTATGAAGACGCCGACCTATTCGAGTTTCAAAACTCACCACGACTATATTAACAAATAAAAC
Organism: Atribacter laminatus; assembly: GCF_015775515.1. NCBI lineage: Bacteria > Pseudomonadati > Atribacterota > Atribacteria > Atribacterales > Atribacteraceae > Atribacter > Atribacter laminatus. Next base: position 1,387,460 of record NZ_CP065383.1, on the reverse strand, counting down.
AATTGCCATAACAATAAAGCTTGTAGGAGCTACTTCTGGAATAACCGGTTTACTTAAACGGTCAATTGCTCCTCGTAAAATATCGATACTCACAATAAAAAGGAGCAGGGCAATGGCAATTGAAGCAAAGCTCTCAAACTTTTTATGCCCATAAGGATGGTTAACATCGGCAGGTCGAACTGAGATAGAAATCGCTATCAATCCAATAATATTCGAAGCTCCATCGGAAAGAGAATGAAATCCATCGGCAACCATACTCGCTGAACCAATAAACCTCCCGTATAATAACTTCGTCAAGGCTACTCCCCAATTCAGGAGTAAAATTCCCAGCAATACATTTCGAATTGTAAAATAACGGGTTCGTTCAGTCATCAACAACCCTCCAAAATTAAACAAAAAAACCTGTAAGACCAATAATGGTCCCACAGGTTTTTACCTGTTGCTTTTTGCCCAGCCCCATTAACCTGATCAATCCAGATCAATCGCCTGCTCCAAATTTATTTTATTATAAATAAAATAGTTTTCGTATTCAACTCATAGCTTAAAGAAAACGATCTATTTAACCTTTAACTGCACCAAAGGTCAAACCTCTAACAATATATTTCTGAACTGTCAAAGCAAGAACTGCTGGAGGAACAATTGCTAACAGCATTCGAGTAGCTACATACCAAAACTGAATCCCTTGAGTATCTTGAGTGCCAGCGATAATAACCGTCATCGGGGAAGCCTTTGCATAAGTCATTATGAAAGCGAATAAAAACTCGTTCCAAGCAAAAGAAAAACAAATTATACCAGCTGATACCAAAGCAGGTGCGGCCAATGGTAATGCCATTCGAAAAAAGGCTTGAAACCGAGAACAACCATCAACCAAAGCTGATTCTTCAATTTCTTCTGGGAGTTCTTTAAAAGCATCACGTAAGATAAGAACGGCAAAAGGAATAGTGAAGGTTGCATTTACAAGAATCAAAGCAACTACATTATCTATCAAACCTAAATTTTTAAAAATCAAGAAGAAGGGAATAACAGTTGCAGCTGGAGGAAGAAAACGCTGTGATAATATCCACATTGAAATGCTTTTATTCGACCAGCCACGATAACGGAAACGGGCTAATCCATATCCGGCTAAGGTACCAACCCCCAAAGCAATAAAAGCAGCACCAATGCCGATTGCCAGTGAATTCCCCATAGCACGAGTAATTTCTTTACCTCGCAATTGGAACTCCGACTTCCAGTTGTCTAAAGTGGGATCGAATTGAACACCCGGGATGAAAGATAACCGAAATACATCAGCGGGCTTTTTTATTGAAGTTATCACTGCCCAATAAAAAGGGAAAAGCATCCAAACAGCGACAATGGCCACAATAATCCAAAGAATTATGTTTACTATGATTTTGCCTCTACGTTTTCTCATTTTTAACACCTCATGGCCTTATTCATAGTTAGACCCATAGCGTTTAAAGAACAATACACTCACCAATAAAACAATTACCAAGAGTACGATAGCCGTAGCACTGGCAGTTCCCAAATTCTGGTCTCTCAACCCATTGGTATAAACGTTAAAAGTCAAGGTTCTGGTTGCCAAACCTGGACCTCCATTAGTCAGTGCGAAGGGAAGGTCAAATACTTTAAAGGCTTCGACAATGCGGAGAATTATAACGGTCCCTAAAACGGGGGAAATAAGAGGAAAGGTGATATGCTTAAAAATATCCCAGCTTGAAGCAGAATCAAGACTGGCTGCTTCATAAAGGTCTTTTGGAACTGCTTGAAGACTAGCTAATAAAACCAAAAAGGCAAAAGGTGTCCACTGCCAGGTATCGGCAATAAGTACCGAAAATACCGCCCAACTAGGATTGGATAACCACGGCACTTGTTTTGAAATAACCATAGTAAGAAAATTGTTAATTGGGCCTCCATTTTCATAAAATATGATCATAAAAATATAACCCAAAGCAACAGGTGCAGTGAACAAAGGCATTGTTGACAATGTTCTAAATACTTGAACCCCTCTTATTTGACGGTTAAACAATAATGCAAATAAAAGACCCAATCCCACGCTAAGCACCAAACCACCTAAAACAAAGATGATAGTGACCCGAAATGCCCCCCAAAACCGATAATCAGTAAGTACATTAATAAAATTCTTTAATCCAACAAAACGGGTAACCTGTAAAAAACGGGATCCGTGAAAACTTAAATAAACAGTATAGATGAGGGGAGCTAAAGTAAACAGCATGAGCCAGGTTATGGCGGGGGCAATAAACCATTTCTTTCCCTGCTCTTTAAGAGGTGTCTTCTTTTTTTTCACACCCAATGCAACCTCCTCCTTCAAAATAGAGGGGCTTGGTTCCCATGTCAACCAGCCCCTCCAGATCCATTAACTTCTGCTAATCAACACCGAAAAATTATTCTCCAGAATAACCTATTGCATCCCAATATAAGGCTTTCTGTTCTTCTCTGCCTAATTCTTCGGTAATATTTTCCCAATCTTGGGCGGTACGATCAAGAGCTCCTTGAGGTGTCGCCTGACCGGTTAAAGCTTCAGACATATGAATATCCAAACTTTCGATGTAATCGGCCGCTCCGGCAATTCTCAAATAAGGAATGCTATGTGGGTATCCAAACCACATGGTATTGTATGCATCCAGAAATTCTCGAACGTCATCTTCATTATAACCAGTAGTAGTGTAGTCTTCGATTTTGGCTTGACCAACAGGTTCTAAGAAGTCATAGACTGTTCCGGGATCGACTCCAGTCCAACCCCAAGCAACGTTCCAGTGGTTAATCTCTGGTGTTGCTTGCCAGGATAAGAAATGAGCGATCATATCCGGTTCTTCTGCATATTTAGTGATAACTCCATGCCAAGAAGCACCTGATTCATTCGCAACCAAATTCGGTTCATCCAGTTCCACCCATTCATTGGTCTCGAGATTATAAACTTCGCTGCTACCGGGAATAGGAACTACACCAAGTTTTCCCTTGATGACTGAAATCCTAGTATCCTGAGAGGATGTTCCAATATCACCAAAGGTAAAGACCATCGCGCAATCGCCTCTAAGGAATAAATCCCAGGCTTCTCCTAATCCCCAACCAACCATGGCAGCTGGACCATACTTGCAGAGTTCAACCAACATTTCCATAGCTCTTACATGTCCAGGGGTATTAATGAGAGGTTTCATAGTTTCAGGGTCAAACCAGAATTGATTGTAATAACGAGTTACCTTAGCTGAATCGTCACCTGGTGCCGGCATGACAACAAAACCACCTGCTAAGGCAATATAGTTAAAGAAACCCTGCTCGCCAACTTTGAGATGCATGCTGATTCCAAAGTCTTCCTTTCCATCCCCATTCCAATCTTTCCCGTTGAAGAACTTTGCCAAGTCAAGAATTTCCTGCCAACTATCCGGGCGGGTGGGTAAATCATAATTAAATTCATTTTTAAATTCTTCTTGCCACTTTGGATCATTGAAGAGATCTTTCCTGAAATAAATGACCATTCCATCGTGGTCGTTATTAAATCCATACCATTTTCCGCCCCATTGATGAAGTTTACGAATCGGTGCGGCAATTCCATCCCGATCCCACTTGGGCATTCTGGGGTCATCAAAATATTTATCTATGGGTATAATCCAATCATTGGCAATATAATCACCATAGAAAAAGCTCGGGCCAACTATAACATCATAATTCCCAGTTTCTGTTGCTAAATCAGTAAAGATTTTTGCTTGTAATTCACCAAAAGGAATTTCGGCGATATCATAGGTCGCACCGGTTAATTGTTCCCAGTAAGGACGCCAAAAGTAGAGAGGACCAGAAATAGCTCCGTGGGGGCCTGATGCTAAAACTGCAACTGTGAATTTCTTTCCTTGCCAGGAGGGATCAGGCTGTCCCTTATCAGATGCTTCAAACGCCGCATCGGCAGTATCTTTTTCCAATTGATCCATATCCTGAGCAAAAGCAAATGTTATTAAGGCTGAAACAACGAGTAAAACCAATACTCCTAATAAAATTTTTGTTCCTTTTTTCCTCACAATTCATTCCTCCTTTTTTAAATTTTTACCTTTCTTGGGTTAAAATGTGGCTTTTTTAAGAAAACTTTTCACCTCCTTCTGGTATGTTCTTCAATAAAAATTTAAAAAAGATATAAAACATTGGTTTTTGAATAATTGTGATTATCTAGGAGATTTAAAATAAGTTATTTTTCATTATTAACCAAAATTTTTATGAAGTTTTTTGACTCCCTTATCTGTCTTAATTATAACTTTAATCCCAACCTCATTTGAAATTTTAATCACATTTGACAATTGTTTGTTGTTTTGAAAATACACTCAAATACATCTTCAACTCAAATTATGAAAACTTTTAATTATCTTAATTTATTATCCTTATAATATATTTTTTAAGTATTTTTTCAGTGTTTGTTTTATTATTCCTAAATTTATCTCCCCATTTCTTTTTTATTACGAATTATTATAACATACAAATTTTTTTATCATATTATATTTTCTATTTTAGATATAATGTGTAATTAGTTTTAGATTGATACCATTTTATATCTCAATGATTTTATGCTCTCGGGTATTATTAAATTTAATTTTAAGAACTAAAAGATGCGGTGATTATACGGGGTGAGCAAAACCGCTCAAGTTTTTATTCTACAATAAATAGTTCTTTTTGAAAATAAGACTCAAAAAGAACTATTAGAAAAGTACGTTTTTCTCAATCCTTCCCTCCAACGAGAGAATAAATAGAATAATTCCCTCATTGGGAGAGTTAGCGCTTTACTTTGGGGAGTCTCTTTTTTATTTTTAATGAATATCCAAATGAAAGGATATAGAATAATGAAAAAATGAGAGCTTCTCCCGTCGTAAAATACACTCCTCAAAATGACGAAGTGGGTGGATGAGATGTCACGTTGTCCAACCAAAGCACGATTAGATTCCTCATAATTGTGATTTGAATAGGTATTTTATATTCATTAAAGGAGCCTATTCTGAAAATACCAGAACGTTTTTTTGATGGAATTTTTTTAGAGCAACTCACCAGGATCTCATCCTGGACTTTCACCCTCATCCTCGCCTTCTCCCATCAAGGGAGAAGGAACGTCTCGTCGTCATTGCGATACCTGGTTTTTTGAGGTCGTGGCAATCTCATGAGTCATCTTTTATTATTTGTTGAATTGTGGAATTGGAATGAATGAGATTCTTATAATGTCCGGTAAAAACGCCACCCTCCTCAGAATAAAAAAATGGCTCAATGAGATTGCCACGTCGCTGCGCTCCTCGCAATGACGGAGCAGAAAAAATCCAAATCTTCCTAACCTCTTTTGCTAAAGGGGGAAACGATTCCTGGATACCTATTTTCATCCTCATCTGGTGCTGCGAAAGCAGCATGAGGGTCTATCCTGAAAAGAAGCGTAAATTTCTACAAACTTTCAGCTTCTTCCTTAGCTATCCGGCACCATCGTTTCACATTTTCCGGGTTTTTTCCAATTGTGTGATTATCTTTCATGATGATTTCTACTCGACAGTTTTTTGTAATCTGAAAAGCATTACGAATTTTCATTCTTATATATTCTTCATCAATATGAGGAACAGCAATGTCTGCTGGGGTTGGTTTAAGCGAATATATATAATCTACTCCTAAATAATCGGCCATAATTTTCAAATCAGCCCATGGAGAAACCGATATTCTTCGGAGTCGAGGAAATTTTTTCACTACATCCCATCTCGTATTAATCGGTTCACAACATCCATAACAGTTCAATCCAAAACGCTCTAGAATTGGGTATTGATAAGGAAATATAAACTCGGCAAACATTTCTGGTGAAACATAGCACGTCTCTTGACTTTCAGCAAAACCCCATATGTCAATGGTTCGAACTCTTTTCCCATTAAAATCGGGTTGAGGAAGCTCATGAGTATAACCAAACCCACCAGAACCAACATAGGTTCCATCGTTATTGAGAGTCAATAACTGATTTTTTTCTAAAAAATCCAATTTTGCCAAATGACCGTCCCGTAAAAATGCCATTAACTGGTGAAGCTCATTGGGGTAGTCAAACATATCAATCATGATTTGTTCCAAACCTCGTAAATTGACTAAGGTCCAAGTCATCCCCAATGACCACCACCAGAGTCCTTGCTTCTTTATTTTTAAAAGATCACCAAAGGTTTCTTCGGCTAAAATAACCATTCTTTCCGTTTTCTCGTGATCGACGACAATCTCTGGGAAATGAAGCTTATCCAAATCTTTATAATTTTTCAGAGGTGCATCCCAGCGGTAAGAGCCACCATCTGTACCACCAATTTTCACTTCGTGCATTCCCCAATCACTTTCCAAGTAAACATAAGGAATGGAGAAAATTGCTTCCACGACTCGATCGTCACCCATTTCCTCTCCCCAAAATATTTCCTTCCGGAGTATCATCTCCCAACAACGACCAAGTTCCGACTCGCTTTGCAATCTCTCTTCAAGCACAATCTCATTCCACCCGTTCTCAGGATCGCAAAATACGACTGGTCGAGTTGGTTGTAAAGAATTTATCCGGTACCATAGATCCCTTTTCTGGTCTTCAATAGGCCTATTTGCTAATTCAAATACCTTTTTTGCCAGTTTTCTTAAAATTTGTCGATCATTCTTTGGCAATTCAATATTTACGATTGAACCAGCCAGCGTGGTTAATCCAAAGGCAGTTTGATCAGACACTGGTTTTCCTCCTTTTCGGATTTTTTACATTACTTTTAATAGGGTTCATTGTAATTTACAATAATTGCCAATTATCTTAAAAATTCTCTATATTATTATCATAACAAATTCTATCAATTTATGAGGTCCTTCGTTCTTTTTTTCAGAATATTTACAGAATAGTCCTTCATACCAGGTTGGAACACCAAATGAAGTTTAAACACTAACTCAAAAAAAATCTCTACATTTAGATTGGGGAATTTAAAAAAAGGAATAAATTGAATCCCCACATTTTTCATTTATCAAAAATAAGAAACTGATATAAAAGCAATTTGTTTGAAATAATATTATTTAGAAAGATTTTCTTGTCACCTTTGTAGGGGCTTGATTTATCAAGATCGTGCACGGATTCTCAGTATAGACTTTTTGTAATAGCTTTGCTATTGTAAAACTCCCGGTTAAATAAAATTAAAAGTCGGTTAGTATGGAGGCAGTTATGATTTATTTGAGCAAAGCCTGGAAAACTGTCTGGGCTGGCTTTGGAGTTAATTTGTCCTTAGGTGTTCTTTATTCTTGGGGAGTTATTTCAGCCGCTTTAATCGACGACTATCAGTGGACAGCAACTCAAACTCAAATCCCTTATATGGTAGCCTCGGTTGTTTTTGCACTTTCGATGATTCCAGGGGGAAGATTACAAGATTCAGTCGGTCCTCGGATAGCATTGCTCATTGCATCTATTCTTGCTGGACTCGGTTTTATCCTATCATCAACAACTGTTACTGTTATTGGTTTAACAATCTTTTTTGGAATAATCTTTGGACTTGCTATGGGATTTGGATATTCAGCACCGACTCCCGCAGCAGTAAAGTGGTTTCACGTTATTAATCGTGGTTTTATTTCTGGAATCGTAGTCAGTGGATTTGGTTTAGCCCCTTTCTATATTGCTCCACTTACTCGATTTCTAATTCATCAAACTGGTTTACCTACAACCTTTTTAACCCTAGGTATCCTCTTTTTCCTTACAATATTTTTCTTGTCTTTTATTATTCAAAATCCACCTTCAGGATATCTTCCGATACAGCTTAAATCAAAAAAGCCTCAGAAAAACTATCCCAGGGAAATTGATTTTACTTTCCCAACAATGCTAAAAACATCACAGTTCTATCTTCTATGGGTTTTATTTTTCTTTGGAACCTTTTCTGGATTGCTCATAATCGGACAAATGGCAAAAATTGGTCAAGAACAAGCAGGAATCGAAAATGGAGCTATTTTAGTTATGGTTTATGCGGTATTTAATTTTCTTGGACGCATATCTTGGGGATCAATCTCTGACGTTATAGGAGAAAAAAAAGCTTTGTTACTCATTTTTTTAATTCAAGTTATAATTTATTTAATATTTCATACCATGACTGCACCGCATACTCTCCTCATCGGGAAAGGCCTGGTTGGATTTACCTTTGGCGGAATGCTCACCATATTTCCAGTAATTACTTCCCAGCTTTTTGGCTTAAAAAATTTAGGGGTAAATTATGGATTTATCATGACTGCCTGGGGAGTAGGAGGATTTCTTGGACCTTTATTGGGTGGAGCGGTTCGAGATATAACTGGAACTTATCAAACCAGTTATACAGTTTCTGCTTTATTTTGCTTAGCTGGTTCAATATTAACTTTTTTTATCAACAAACCAGAAGCGAGACGATCCAATTAAAATAAGATTTCATTGGAAATCACCTCACTTAATAAGCATAAAATTTTATTCAAATTTAACTATCCTGAATGAACTAATTTTTCTGTTTCCAGTTACTTCCGGATGATTTCAATATCTTGTCGGGCGCTATTTTCTTCTGGATCATAAGCTTCGATTGATATGGTGTTTTTCCCTTTATTTAATCTTAATTCCACACGGAGTTGATAAATCCCATCGGCAAGCCATCTTATGTCTTGCTTTAAAACTCTCTTCCCATTTAAATAAACTCTTTCAAGATTCCCTTTTAGATCAGCAACCAAAATTATTTCAGATGAAGAAACGACTGTACCAGAAAGGGGTGCAACAATTTCTATTGAGATTGGCGAAAAATCATCTATTTCAGAAGATATTATTTCTTCAACCAATAACTTTTCATAAGTTTTAACAAATGCCGATCTCTGACCAAAATCCTTTCCACCTCCAAAAACAAAAATTGTACCACCAACCGTAGCCGCTCCAAAACCCCAGCGAGGAGTATTCATTGGAGGAAGTGAATCCCAAGTCTCACTCACAATATCATAAACGTCAACCGAAGCTAAATGACCTACACCATCATTATATCCGCCAATTAAATAAATCTTTTCTCCAACAAGAAGAGCTTGGCAATTTTCTCTTGGTGTGGGCAAATGAGTCCCTTTACTCCAAGAATTAATTCTGGTGTTCAATATGTAAAGGGTATCAAGAATTTTTCCACTCTCGTCAACTCCACCGAATACATAAATTTTATCTTCAAATGAGGCAATTCCAAAATTGTATAAACTCTCCTTCATGGTTGGGCCCAATGACCATTCATCCTGTATTGGATCATAAATTTCAACAGCATTGGTATTGTGAAAATTAACCGTCCGGCCACCAATCACATAAATTTTATCGTTGGATACGGCACTCTCCATCCAGCCTCTTCGGGAAGGGAGCGGTTTCCCTTTGCTCCAGGTATTATTTTTAGGATCATAAATTTCAACAGTGTTCATAAAAAACCGACCATCTTCTCGGTATCCTCCGATGACATATATTTTCCCCTGATAGACTGAAGCAGCAAAATTGGTTTTCTTTTCCTTCATAGGATTCACGAGCATCCAAGAATTGCTTTTGGGATCATATACATCAACTAAATTAGTAATGCCCTTCTCAAAAGATGCACCACCAAGAAGATAAACTTTTTCATTTAACTCAACAGCCTTGAAATTTACTCTCCCGTTAAGGGGGATAGTTCCTATTTGAACCCATTTTTCCGAAGCGTGCGCATAAAAAGAAAAAATTGTAAAGGAAAAAACCAATAACAGTAATAACCACAATTTCATTTTCATCTAAATCGACCCTCCCGAAACCTGTGGTCTTGTAATAAGCTTTTTTATCTAATCCTTTACATTTTTTTAAAATTCGTTAATGGCGGCTCTTTTAATCAAATTGTGGTAAGGCATCTTGAGTTGGCGGTGTTTGTTGAATGCTTGGTTGGTCAAACTGGGGGAGGTTGGTTTGTGGTGTTTGTTCAGGAATAAATGGAAGTTGCTGTTCTGGTACTAATGGCTGTTGCTGTTGAAAGGGCTGTTGTTGCTGTTGAAAAGGTTGTTGCTGTTGAAGGGGTTCCTGTTGTGGGAAGGGCTGTTGTTGTTGAAAGGGTTGTTGCTGTTGAAAGGGTGTTGGTTGAACTGCCATGAAACTAAATGAACCTAACACTTGACTAAATACAGCTTGATACTGCTGATATTTATTAGCATCGGAAGTGCATTGAAGTATATAAGCTTGATTTTGATTGATAATATAGACAACTAAAAACGCCATGTTCATTTGTTGCATTGAACCGGTATAAAGGGCATACTTCGCTGGAACATTTCCTATGGTAATGTTTTGTGACTGAACAGCTTGAAGATTTGGAATCTGGTATTGGGATTGTTGAGTATACATATTGGCAAGAGTTTCAAGATCCATCTGGCTTTGCAGGGGAAAAATCATTATTGATATATTCTCTTGAAAGTAATCTTGTTGTGACTCCATTGGTGAAATAAAATATATCACTTCTTGGCCATAAAAATTTTGTGCACTCTGTTGCCAACCAGCCGGAACTTGAATAGAAAAACCCTTCTGTGGATTTTGATAAGGAACAAAATTTTGTCCATAAACATTATACGAGAAACTAAAAATAAATATCACCATTAAAATAAAAACAACTTTTTTAAACATAATAAACCCTCCTTTTTGCCAAATCCAATTTTTCTTCCCTTTAAAAATTATTACTTTATATAATTATAATTTCCGAAATTCTATAAAACAATATTAGGTTTTAGTTTGTCCCTTATTTTTTTATTCCAGTTAAGAAATATTTCCACAGAAGAGTGGTTTACTTGTATTATGCTAATTCAATTCCATAGGAGGTTTTACAAATGTTAAAATTTTCGACCAAAAAAAGTATGATTATCAATGTCATAATTGGTTTTATTCTTTTTAGTGGGGTTGCTTTTGCCCATCCACCTTCAACAATTAATGCAACTTTTGACCAAGATACTAAGATCTTAACCATTCAAGCTCTCCATAATGTTCCCAATCCAACTGGTGATCACTATATTGAAGAAATTAAAGTAAAACTCAACGGAAAAGACATGGTCCTTCAATATTTCCTTACTCAAACATCCTCAGGTATTCAGGATGCTCAATATCTTCTTATAGACGCTAAGTCAGGAGACACAATTGAAGTTTACGCTCTTTGCAATAAGTTCGGCGACAAAACTATCACCATTAAAATCGATTAATTGAACTAAATGAGAAATAAATTTAGTTCAATTGACTTTTAAATGAATTCAATTTAAAATTGAATTGTGGGCTCTGAGGAACTGGTATGCGAATAAGCCTTTAAACGAGAGTGTGTCTCTCTAAAAAAGCTCCGTAGTTGGTGAGCAATTATTATGGCTAAATGTCTGGCTATTTGAACAGACAAGGAATGCGTACGGTTTGTTAGGGCCCATTTTTTTATTTTATTTCCGCTAGAAATATGCAATCACCTCATTCATAAAAACTCTATCATCTATATATAAAAACCTTCAAAGTGCTTTTTGCATATACTCTTTTATTATCATGATTACCCAATCAATTTTCCTTTTATCGATCCAATAATGAGTAACCAAGCGAAACTCTTCTGCCATGGGAAGATTGATTTTAATATTTTTTTTACTCAAATAATGAACGAGGGCATCTGAATCAAAATTTTTCTTTTTAATTCGGAAAAAAACCATGTTTATGTCAAGCCGGTCGTCAAAAATTTCCAACTCAGGGATTTCCCTGAGTCGTTTCGCTAAATACTGAGCGTTTTCATGATCAAGAGGAAGCCTTTGAACCATTTTTTTTAATGATATTAATCCTGCAGCGGCTAAATACCCACTTTGACGAAGTCCCCCGCCCATCAACTTACGGTTTTTCCGAGCCCGATCAATATAGGATTTGCTTCCCGCTAAAATTGATCCAATTGGTGCACACAAACCCTTGGAAAGGCAAAACATTACCGAATCACAGTATTGGCTTATATCAGTCGCGTCAACCTTTAGGGCAAATGCTGCGTTAAATATACGAGCTCCATCGAGATGAATTGGTATACCTAATGATCTACTATAATTAAAAATTTCTTGCATATCGGCAAGAGGTATCACCTTCCCTGAAGAATGGGCATTTTCAAGGCATATTAAACCAGTTCGTGGATTATGGATATCCCCATCACGAAAACGGTACTGCAGATCTTTAATGGTGATACAGCCATTTACATCAGGGATACACCGTAATTGAACTCCAGCGATTACCGCTGATGCTCCAACCTCGTGCATGACTATATGATTACTTTCGGGTATAAGTACTTCATCTCCTCTTTCGGTGTGGGAAATCAGAGCCAATTGATTTCCAAAAGTCCCTGAAGGAACAAATAATGCAGCTTCTTTCTCAACCATTTTTGCGGCTAATTCTTCTAACTGCAAAGTAGTAGGGTCATCTTGATAAACATCGTCACCAACGTCGGCTTTAACCATGGCATCTAGCATTTCTTCAGTTGGATGAGTTACAGTATCGCTTCTTAAATCTATCCATTGATTATGGTAATGGTTTAAAGTTAACAACTTTTGTCACATCCTCCTATTTTAATCAAATATAATCAATTCTTTTTAATCATCGCATGATATAGCTGTTCGGTTTTTCTTATTACTCGATCTGGTGTTACACCAAGCTGTTCAGCATACCAAATTGCTCCTCCAGCACCAACACCCTCTTTGACGTATCCTTTTTCATAATCACTAAGTCCAGGATAAGGTGACTGGCTAAAATCGAGTGGTGCAGAATAGATTTCAACACTGATTTGTCTGGCAAGGTCAAGGAAATGAGCAAACTTATCACGAATTACATAAGTTGTGGTGGCAACCAAGAGTGGTTTATTATATCCAGCATGACGAAGTAAAGCGGCTACTGCCAACATTTGAGTTCCACCGGCAAGTATGATATCAGTTTCTTCTAAAACACCAGTTACCATGCCAAATACGGTTGCTTGCATCGGGTCACCCAATTCGCGAATGGCTTTCATTGGGTCACCACTAAGACCACCGGGTTTTATTCCGATTCTCTGGGCGGAATTTTCCCAAATTTGCTCCTTAAGTTTAACTGGATTGACTGGGCTTGCCGATGAAACCATGCCATTATACCCCAAAGCTTTTAAAATCAAATAGGCAGTTGTGGTTCCACCAGGTAGCGATTCAGCAATCACAATCTTTTTTGAAGATTTCCCCAATATTTGACCCAAAGATTTGGATTTTTCAACTAACAATTCTACTTTTGAAACCGCTTGGTTGGTTTGCGGATCTTGTCCAGGTTCCACATTCATTTCAATATAAGGAACCACCGGCGGGAGATATGTTCCAGAACGAACAATTAAAATAGGAAATCCAGCTTCACAACAAGCAGCATGGGTAATTATTGCTGGAGTTGGATGTCCTTGAGGGTCAACGGGAATAGCATCGATGACATGAGGTTTTCCCCATAAAAGCAAATCTGCATCAGCTGGGGCAGTATATGGGATAACCTCCGGGTTCAAGCCGGCAATTGATACCCCAGGAATTTTACTGACGTCGCTCCCACTTATCACTAAAACAAACATTCAAATGTATCCTCCTCATTATTAAGAACTTCATTGATTCGTTGCTTTTTTTATGAGTTCCATTCGATATTTTTCTGCATCGAGATTTCTAATTTCATCACATTCTTTTGATGTTAAAATTCGAGGCTCTCCAAATTGCTTTGCTGCAATCAGTATCCTGGCTGATTCTTCGATTAATTCGGTTCTTTGAAAGGCTTCTTTTAGATTTTGACCGACAGTTAATGCACCATGGTTGAGCATGAGAACTCCGTTTTTTTCTTTTACTTGGCCTTGAACCGTCCGGGCTAATTCAGCGGTGCAAGGAGTCACATAGTCGATATAACCTAATGATCCCAAGTAAGCTACAAAATCTGGAAACATTGGTCCAATTTGTCCCCCACCGGCAACAACCCCAATGGTAAGAGGAGGGTGAGTATGAACAACGGCATTAATATCCGGCCTCCCTAAATAACAGAACCAGTGCATAACTACTTCAGAAGAAGGTCGGCCATCGGATACGGTTTTTCCGGTTTCCAGATTTACTGCAACATAGTCTTGTGGTTCTAATTCATCAAATCCTAACCCACTGGGTGAAATCAGCATGATATCTTTATATCGAGCGCTTATATTGCCACCAGCACCCACAACTAATTTTTTTTCAATGATCTTCCGACCCCAATAAACTAATGCTTCCCGAAGTTCTTTTTCATCCATTGCTTCTCACCTCATTTTTTAATAAATTCTAAGAAATAATCTTAACATTATTGATTAATGGTGCTCCCTTGTCGCTGTTATAAAGGAAAACCATCATGTCGAAAAACGGCGCCCGATGTTGAAAAAAACCCAAGAATCCCCATGCCATGGCATACCGCTACCTTAATCGGTGGAAATAAATCAAGCCTGTGGATTTTCAGGATATGTTTCTCAGTCTCCATACTCTTGCCTACGATATAAGGTTTTCACCGTCATTTTTTAATCATCACTTAGTTACTCAATCAATTTGTTAAAATTGAAAATTGGGTTCATTTTAATCTGTTCCTCACAAAAAGAAAAGGGAGATATAATAAATACATGATCTTCTTAAGAGATTATTAAATCATTATCGCTGGTTTATTTATATAAGGAGGAATGAATGATTATCAGTGCCAGTCGCCGAACCGATATCCCCGCTTTTTATGGCGAGTGGTTTATGAGGCGGCTCCGAGATGGGTTTGTTGTTATTCCTAATCCTTTCAATGCTCACCGTTTTAGTATCCAATCTCTTAGCCCTGATGATGTTGAAGCAATTGTCTTTTGGAGTAAAAATCCTTTTCCTTTTTTTACCATTCTTTCTGAAGTAGATCATTTGGGTTTTCAGAATCGTTATCTTTTCCATTTTACTTTAAATCCTTATTATCAAACTGTATTTGAACCTTATCTTCCACCTTTTTCAGAAAGAGTGGACACTTTTTCCATGCTTGCTGATACTATAGGACAAAAAAGAATAATTTGGCGCTATGATCCAATTATCTTTTGTAATGGGAATCTTAAATTTGATTTAACCTTTCATAAACAAGCTTTTTCCCAACTAATAAAAAGATTGCATCCCTTTACCAAGAAAATAGTGATCAGTTTTCTCGATTTTTATAGAAAAAACCAAATAGTTTTTAAAACACTGAAAAAAAAATATTGTATTGAAATAATTGAACCGAATATAAAAGACATTGAAGATCTTACTAAAAATATTACAGAAGTTGCCAGTAGTTATGGAATCGAGGTTTTTGGATGCTGTGAAAAAAGAGAATTTTCCGAAATTATGAATAGGAATGGAATTAAACCGGGACGATGTATTCATTTTAGTGATATTGAAGCTGCTCTTCCCAAGGTAAAAATTCCAAAAAAATTACGAAAAAAAGATCCCGGACAAAGAGAGAATTGCGGCTGTACAATAAGTAAGGATATTGGTGCTTACCATACCTGTTGGTATCGTTGTGGATATTGCTATGCAACCGATTTTCAGCGACTCAAACCCAACTCTAGCTTGAGCTTTCCTTACCTACAATAAAATCAAATTCAATTTTCCTTAAAATAAAACTTAACTCCCTTTCTTATCCGGTTTTCGGTAGGGACCGGGGATAAACTCAACAGTAGGACGATTTTGCTGAGTTTGAGGGTAAAGTTCCATTAAGTCATAGATTTCCTGCGGAATACCAACACGAACTGGCAATTCCATCTCCTGGGCTAATTCTACAGTAATCGGAAAATCATGGGTCCAGATACCGGTGCTTAATTTATCCGCTAATTTTTTAGCCTTTTCTTCTTCAACCTTATCTTTGACTAAATCATAAACCACCTGATAAACTTGATTGATAGCTTTTCGAGCTATATCTCCTAAAATCAAAGTTTCATCATCTCGGTTGGGATTGGGAACTTCTAATGCTTTCAATACTGAAGCCGCTGGATATTGAGAATGCATAGTTCCAATTTGGGGATCAACCGGTCCTATTACGGCATTTGGATCCATTACTACCTCATCGGCAGCCAATGCAATTAGTGACCCACCTGACATGGAGTAGTGAGGAATAAATACCGTCACTTTTGCTGGATGCTTTTTAATAGCCCGGGCAATTTGTTCTGCGGCAAGAACTATTCCTCCTGGTGTATGTAAAATGAGATCAATAGGAATGTTTTTGTTGGTTAAATGAATAGCCCTCAAAATTTTTTCAGAATCTTCAATATTGATATATCGAGCAATTGGGAATCCAAAAAAGGACATTTCTTCCTGGCGATGAATAAGGACAATAACCCGTGATCCTCGTTTTCGTTCCAGACTCCGGATAAAAAAGTATCTTTGCTGCTGAAGTGCTTTCATTTGAATGATAGGATAAATCAAAATAACTAAAAAAATTATTATCACAATATTCCAGAACACAGAATACTACCTCCTTAAATTCATTTAAAAATAGCGCAAAAACCATGTTTAACTGAAAAAACCCTATGAGGGGAACAGATATTTCTTTTAATGGTTATATTGCATTATAAATAAAATCTATTATAAATGGTAAATCCCAACCCGACTACTCTATTTTGTTACAAGGGAGGTCATTATGAGCCAAAACCGTGAAAAGTGGGTAAAGGAAATTTTTCGGCAAACTGTCATTAAAGCAGTGGAAAAAGGGGAAGAGATACAGGATAAAATACAAAAATTAACCGAAGAAATTATCAACTCCGAAATCAAAAATCTTGGCTTAACCCAAGAAAAAATGAAAAATTTAACCCAAAATGCGATGGAAGGAATTATTGAAGGAACAAAAGAAACTCGAGAAAAAGCAGAAGAATTAAACCAAAAAGCCATTGAAGGAATAATAGCAGCCATACGAAACCTACCAGGGCTAAATAAGACGAAAACCAGAGAATATATCAAACACGCTGCATCAGGAATCAAAGCAACTTTAAACAATGCTGGGGATAAAATTGTGGATTCGTTGTATGGAACTCTTGAAAATATTTTTGAGCTCAAACAAAAAGCTCGGGTAACATTTAAATTTATGGCACCAAATGCTTCACAGGTTTCCCTGGTTGGATCTTTTAATGATTGGAATCCAACCGCGACCCCACTCAAAAAAACCCTCAAAGGACATTGGAGTGTTACCCTTAGTCTTCTTCAAGGAAAATATGAATATCGTTATTTAGTTGATAATCAATGGTTCACTGACCCGAATACCCCCCACGTTTTTAACCAATTTGGTACTGAAAATTCTATTCTCACCGTAGGAGAATAGTTAATCTTTATCAATAATTTTAATCCATTTACCAACTCTCCGGTAAAATATCAAAGGTGAGCTGGTAAATGGATTAGGAGTTAAATTCTCGGTAAAGTCTCAAAGTGTTTTTTAATAGTAATTTCATCCATCTTGGCAATACTGGAAAGTTTAGATAGCTGATCCGGATTATTTAATTCATTGGGTTGGAGCAAGGTCATGAAAGCTCTGGCAACCTTATAATTGTATGAGTAAGTATTGACCAAACGAATGGTCTTCTTTCCGCTATCGGGATCCATAATTTGATGGAAAGGAATTGGATTAAGATTCCCTTCTACCAAACTGATCATAGCTCCGGCTTCTTTAAAGTCAGCATTGTAATCATCGCCAAGGAGAAAATCCATTGCTCCATATCCCAACTCACGAGTATATTCAATATCAAATGGAATAGGATCAGCACATCTTAGTTCGTATCCGATGTCCTTGGTTACTATTGTAATTTTCTGTTCTCTCTCGGCATAACGGTTCTCAATTTCCCGCTTTAAAAGATCACCCAATGGAACTTCAGCCAATCGAGGATGTCCATGAGGATCTTTCGGTATGGGTCTCCCCAAAACTTTTTCTAATTGGTCAAAATCACCAAATTTATAAGCTACTCCTTCAGCTACTACAGCAATTCCCCAGTCCATGCCCTGAAGCTTTCTTTTAAGCATCGAACCTTCGATGATATCACAAACACTTTTTAAGGTCGTTTTTCCATCACCAAACTGTTCAGGAATTATAGTCAAGGTCGCTCCAGCAGCTATTCCCATCCCTAAAGCCAAATGTCCGGCACTTCGCCCCATTGCAACCACAAAATACCATCGGCCAGTTGTCCGAGCATCTTCTAATAAATTCTTTAAAAGGTCAGTACCTAATTCACGAGCTGTTTGAAAACCAAAGGTTGGCATTTCACCAGGTAAGGGTAAATCATTATCAATAGTTTTAGGAACATGAGCGACATAAAAATTCTTAATTTCTTTGGATACAATACTGGCACTAAAAGCAGTATCATCTCCTCCAGTTGTTACGAGGTAACCTATATCCAGTATTTCCATTGCTTTCTTCACATTATTTACTTTTTCAGTATCGATTTTTCCATTTTTAATTAGACTATCTCGGGCAGTACCTAATATCGATCCACCCTTAAAATGAATCCCATCAACAACTTTTCGATCTAAAGCTATTGTATGTACTTTTGGATCAAAAGAAGCTGAAGAAATCCATTTAAATCCGTTATATATACCCACTACTTCATAACCTCTTTGGATAGATTCAAGCGTTACCGAAGATATAACACCGTTTAAACCTGGTGCCGGGCCACCGCCCACCAGAACTGCAACTTTCTTTTTTCCCATAACGAAGTTTTACCTCCTTCTCAATCATCCCCATCGGTTAGGGTCGATTGTGTATTTATGAATGGAATTTTTATAGTTTACTCAAAATCCTCGCCATATTATAACTCAATTATATAAAGACCAATCAAAATAATATTTACTCCCGATACTCAGTTGCAAACTCAGAGTAAGTAATGATTAAAATGGGCATCCCATGGATCCTCCCCCTCAATTGGGAAAGTTAGTAATTATTTAGATTATCAACTAATTTTGTAATCCCCACAAGGATAGTTAGCGTTTATTAACAATGGTTAACAAGCTATTTTTACAAAAAATTCAATAAAGATAGAATTAATCAAAAAAAATAAAAAAAAATAATTTAGGATATGATTTTATTTTAGTTAATCAATCCACTTCGGTATATAAATTGCAGGCTTTAAGATCGGAAACATTTTTTAGGCGCTAAGAAATAGGTTTAAAAAACATTTTATCTAATGGAAACCAATAAAATTGCAAGGAGAGATTCAATTTTATCTCTCCTTGCAGCTCTTAATTTATCACTTATTTTTTCTCAATAGCTTTAACTGGAACAAACAATGTCCGCCCAGCTCGGCTGATCAGAAGAATTGCTGTATCTCCTGGTTCAATTTTGGCTAAAACCGTTTTAAACTCTTCGACCGATGTACTATCAGTCCGATTGATTTGAAGGATTACGTCTCCAGCTCTTAACCCAGCTTCTTCGGCTGGACCACCCGGTGTAACCAAAACAACAACTACTCCTTTGCTTTCAGTAAAACCATATTTCTGTTGAAGGTCAGCAGTAATTTCACTAATTTCCATACCTAATTCAACCTTTTCAGGAGTTATTTCAAAAGATGGCATAACGGTTGCTTCATCTTCCAGTTCTTCTAACTGTACATCAATGGTTTTCTTTTCACCATTTCTCCAAACTTGGATGTTTGCTGAGTCACCTGGTTTTAAAGATCGAATGGTATTTTGAAGTTGTTTTGTGTCTGTGATTTCTTGATCATTGACTGAAAGGATAATATCACCTCGTTGAAAACTTGCTTTCGCCGCTGGTCCATTCTCAATAACATCGGCAACTAATGCTCCAGTAGTTCCTTCATAGCCAAACTGTTTTCCAATTTCTGGTGTAACATTTTGAATGTAGACCCCTAACCAAGCTCGGACAACTTTTCCTTTTTCGATTAATTGATCAAGTATCGATTTTGCCATATTGATAGGAATCGCAAACCCAACTCCCTGGGCAAAAGGAATAATAGCAGTATTGATACCAATTAACTCTCCATCCAAATTTAAGAGCGGCCCACCGCTATTCCCTGGATTAATAGCTGCATCCGTTTGCAGAAAGTTCTCATATTCTTGACCAGTATCACCCGATGGTACTGCACGCCCTTTAGCGCTCAATACTCCCATAGTTACCGTATGAGAAAGACCGTAAGGGTTCCCAATTGCTACTACAAATTCACCAACTCGGGCAGCATCAGAATCACCAAAGGAAAGGGTAGGAAGGTTTTCCGCTTCAACTTTAACAACAGCTATATCGGTTAAAGGATCGGCACCAATTACTTTACCATTAAATTCTCTTCCATCCAATAAAGTTACTTTTATTTCATCAGCACCTTCAATTACATGGTTATTGGTAAGAATATACCCATCTTCACGAAAAATAAAACCAGTTCCAAGACCTCTTTGAGGTACTTCACGTTGAAACTGCTCAGGCATTTGATCAAAGAAAGGGGCAAAGGGTGCAAAAGGTGAAGTAACCGTCATGGTTTTTGAGGTATTTACATTGACTACTGAATGACTAACCCGGTCAACGATATCAGGAATAATATCGTTTACTTCTGGCAGAACAGTAGCTGCCCAGGAAAAGCTGCTTAAGGTAAAAAACACAAACATTGATAACAAAAATCCATAATTTAATTTTTTATTTTTGAACATCTTGGTTCAACCTCCAATTTTACTTTTTATACCATTCATATATATTTCTGACTTTTTTTTAGTTCACCGAGTTCCATAATTTTTTTTTATCTCATATTTTTATGAAAACCCATTTTAATAGTGAATGATTCCCATTTTAGTCTTATCCTTAATCAAAAGAATAGCATGATATTTAATATAATAATATTGTTACCCGATGAAATTGAGCCACATTGTGGCATCAGATGAGGTTGAAAAATAGAGTTGCCCCCTCATCTGAATCCTCTCCCACCAGGGGAGAGGAAAAAAGAAAGGAGCTCTCCAAATATGGGAAAAAGGCTGAGAGTGATTTGAGACATAGAAATAAAGCTCTCAGAAGGGAATTAAAAAATTGAATATTGAAAGCATTTGTTAAAATTCTCATCCAATCGAGAGTCCACTAAAACATGCATTCTATATTGGAATAGAAGCAAAGTAAATTGACTTATAATTAGAATAATAATGTTTTCTTTCAAGGAGGTAACTGTTATGCCAAAAGTTGAAAAAATTGGACAGGTTTTTGAGTGTAAAATATGTGGAAACGTAGTTGAAATAAAGACAGTTGGTGGTGGTGAATTAATCTGCTGTGGTCAACCCATGGTACTGGTTAATCAAAAAGCAAAGTAATTTTGAGGGTGGTTTCCCCCACCCTCTTTCAGCTTTTCTATAGTTTTTCCGGCTGACAAAGACTGCTTGCCTGATTGGCAGCTCTTCCACACTTCCGACATATATATTGAGGATTTATGACTAATTTTTTAAAATCATCAAAATTCTGATTCATATATCCGTTGTATTGAAGGTGACAAAGATGCTTATCATGGCCTGGATGTGGCATTTCTTCTGTCATTGGGTTAGTTCCTCCTTCACTGTATTTCTTAGTCTTGGTATATTATTATACCTTTGATTCCTTTAGGAACAAGTTAATTTCTTCATTTATCAACGAACCTTTTTGTAGTTTTCAATAATTTTTAATCAATTTTTTATCATTTATGTTCAATAACTTGATATAATCTAACGAAATTATAGCTTGTTCATTACCATTGCATTTCGAAACCAAGCACAAGCAAGAAATTAAAGGTTTAAACTGGTGATATAGCATGAGTTTACCAGCTGATACTCTTTTGTGGAAGATAGGGAAAAAGTGGATTTCCCCATTTGTAAGTAAAATTTATCATATTGAATTTTCTGGAAGAATCCCTAAGCCACCTTTCCTCCTTATCAGTAATCATGTAAGCCCGTTCGATCCATTCTTTATTGCACCCTATATTGATTTACCTATTTCCTGGGTTATTGCCCAAATTTCCTTCCAAAATCCGATTGAACGTTTTTTTCTCAATAAAATAGGAGCTATCCAAAAGTTTAAATCACGACCTGACCCTGCCATGCTTTATTCTATTTATGACATTTTAAATAAAGGCGGAGTTGTTGGTCTTTTTCCTGAAGGGACCATTACCTGGACCGGTGATTTTCAAGATCATTTAATCTCTCCAAAAAGTATGAATAAGCTTATCCTCTCTCTTGATGTTCCTGTTGTTGCTGCCTGCATTCAGGGAGCCTGGTTATCGCACCCAGTTTGGGCAGATCACGGGAGAAAACCTAAAATTTTTGTTAATTTTAATACCTACTCAGATTATTTAGCAATGGAATTTATCCATCATTCAGAATGGGAATGGCAAAAAAAACACCGTATTCCTTACCCTGGGAAAAGAAAAGCCCAAGGGATAGAGCGAGTACTCTGGATCTGTCCCTATTGTTCAAGTTTTCGCACCCTTTTGGGTAAAAAGGACGAGGTCATTTGTTCGTCCTGCCATAATCGCTGGTCAATCAATGATTCTGGCTTTATTGGAGGTAAAACCTTACTCGACTTGTTTCATCGTCAAATCGAGGTTTTTTCTGAATGGGTTAACGATTCACCCAAAGTATCTTTCCCTTCGGTGACGGCATCCTTTAGAAATGATCGGACTACTCGTCTTATAAAAACCCTACACCAAAGATTAACCATTGATGATGATGCCATTCAAATTGGAACAATACCTATGGATATTAAGAAAATTAAGGGAATGAATACCCATTTTCGAGATATTCTTGAATTCCGTTATGAAGATACCTTAGTTCAAATCAAAAGCAAATATACTTCTTTCCTGCTTTATAATTGGATAGTTATTAGAAAAAAACAAATTCTTGGACAGGTGAGTGACGAAACCAGCGATTAAAAGATATACTATAACAATGGTTTATTTTCAAGAATGAGGAGGAAAATTTTAGTGTTGGTTTTTCTAAAAAAGTCTTTACAAATTTCTTTCTTCATTTTTCTTATTTTGACCTTTTTTATTCCCTTATCAACCAATGCCCAAAGTCAAACTCCAATTGATGCTATCTTGGGAAAAGCAATTCAACTATTTCAAGAAGGAAGCTACCTTGATGCTTACATTGAGCTGGAAGCAGCTTTAAGGATCGATCCTAATAATACTCAGGCTCTTAACTATAAATTTCAATGTGAAACTAATCTTGGAGGGTTACCATCGGTTGGAACAACTTCTCTCCCTGACGATCACGCCCTAACCGATTCAGCTCCAAATTTTACACCTCAATTAACCCCTAAACCAAGCATTACAGCCACCTCATTTCCCGAAAATTTAGCAACGCCAAATATTTTACTCCAGCCTTCTCTAACCCCCCAATCAATCGATACAAATACCGATTCACAAAATACAACTCAAATCATTCCAGCAGTAAGCCCTGCGAAGAAGCAGCAAATATTCATTACCGATCCTCCCGGATGGGTAAAACAACCAATCAACGATCCCTCCCAAATTGCATATTTTCAGCTTCCTAATCAACAACGAATTGTAATCGCTGAATTGGTTGTCTACCAAGAATCTCTTGAAAGTGACAAAACCCCAGAAGAGTACTTAGAATATATTCAAAAAAATCGGCTAAAACCACCTGAATTTGAACTTTATGTTCCACTCGAAAGCGTGTCAACTACTCTGGCAGGCCTTCCTGCTATTCAACATAATTTTTTATTTAGCAATGGTACTCTGCAGCTAAAAGCGCGGGTTGTTTTAGTTATTTCCAATAAAATGGCTTATTCTTTTCTTTTTTACTCCAGCATAGCCGATTTTAATCAATTAGAAACAAATTTTAACCAAGTTTTGGAATTAGTTTCAACCGAAGAAAAAAACCAAAGCCAACCTTCTGTTGAATTAAGCTTTGTCGGTCAGGCAGGTCCAGTTGGTATTC
This sequence comes from Atribacter laminatus, assembly GCF_015775515.1. Taxonomy (NCBI): domain Bacteria; kingdom Pseudomonadati; phylum Atribacterota; class Atribacteria; order Atribacterales; family Atribacteraceae; genus Atribacter; species Atribacter laminatus. The sequence goes on along the minus strand of NZ_CP065383.1, from coordinate 1,363,586 downwards.
GTGTACCACTTCCAAAGGAAACGATTCTCAAGGAAACTTCTTCAATTAGAACTGTCTATAATGGTCCCAATCAAAGTTTAATTGAAATAATAACGCCAGAATTAATTGATCAATTGAAACCAGCTGAGGCGAATGCTGTATCGGGAAAACTTTTCCAAAAACAGTCTAATCTATCTATTGGTTCTCAAATCATTGAGATAAAGCTTTATCAATATGTTGAAAATAATCGCAATTATGCCCTGCTCACAGCTTTTTACGTTGGGAAACCTCTTCTGATAATTATTTCTCTTCCTCAGGATGAATATTTGCTTGCTCAATCCTGGTTAATCCGTCTCATCCAATCGGTAAACTTTACTAGTCCATAAATTTCTGGTAAGGCTGATTCTTATTCAGTCTCACCTTTCATAACGAATATCGTCAAGAAAAAAAGTACAACCATCAGGATTTAAGGTCCGATTTACAATAAAAGAAAATCCACCTTTAATGTTACTCAGATCCTTACCGGATAAATCAAGAGTGTATTGTTTCCACTTGTTGGTCAGTGTAATAAAACCGGTTGTTGCACCAGCTACCATGAATTTTACCTTTTCTGTTCCCTTCTCTCCTCTCGCCCAAAAAGTAAGCTGATTAGAACCAGTCAGGTTTTTTCCGTTAGGTTCATATCCCGTCGCTGGATCAGGATATTGCCAGTATAAACCCGCCCATCCTTTGATAGGGGTTCGAGAGGTTGAATAAATCACCTTAAGGTTTGAGGGGACCGAACGAGGATCTTCTGTTGAGTTTAGATCGAGAGATATGTCATCTGCATCACCTAATCGCCCAGTCAGAGAAAATAGATCTCCGACATGGGCAGGAAAAACCACTTGACCAACCCCGCTTGCCATCTGAGATTGAGAATCTACCTGCTGAACTGGGGAGGGTTTAACATTTAAAAAATATTTATTATTTCTTTCTTCACCATTGCTCCCAATGCCGGTTATAATCACTTCATAACGTCCGGGTAAGGAATTTTTATCAACCATAATGGTTAGATTCGACGTGAAACCCGGTCGGGATGGACCAGAAACTGGAGAAAAAGTATAAATCGTTCCTTCGGGTCCTCCTGAGGCGCTTAAACTCACTCGCTGCCGATTCCTCCAAGTAGCATCTATTTGAACTTCAGTAGTTATTTTTTCTCCCTGTAAAATCGTTCCTTCTTGAAAACTGAGACTAAGTGTGAAATTATTAGGTAATCCTAAAAAAAAGCTGATAACAGCAATGGTGGCGCTAATACTGGCAATAATTGGAGTAAAATTAATAGGTCCTCTCGACGTTTTCCCCAACTCCCCTTTTAGAAATTTTCTTTTCAGAAAATGAAAAAAAGTTAATTGTTTTTTCCATCTCTATACCTTATCCTATAAAGAGAAAGAACACTATACTCATTTTAAACGCTAAATATTCCCCTACCCTTTAAGGAAAAGCAATGAGAAGGTAGTTAGCTTCCGATTCGCCAAATAAAATCAAGCAATTTTAATTTTACTATTGAAAAATGACACCTTTAATCGTTTCTAAAATCCAAGGTTGGGCATTATTATAAGCATCCTTGGGAAGAATTATTAAGGTCATTAAATTAGTATTCGGATATAGCACCATAACAATTGCATACTTAAGGTTCTGGGAAAACTCTTCACCGGTCATATCAGATAGGGCGCTTCCCTCCATTCCATAAAGATTAACCTGAGCAGTTCGATTCCCAACTTGAATGACACTTTGACCAACCTTGCTACCACCTTGACCTAATATATCATCCTCAATATCTAAAAATGCCTCTTGGTTTGCTTCCGGATTAGTTACCATGGGTATATAGGCTTTGGCCTGATCGGGAAGTGAAAAAGCAACGATATTATCATCGGGGCCTTGTTGTTGTGTTGTTCCCTGTGGAAAGGTAATAGTGTATTTCCCTTGAGGGTCCTTAAATACATTTATATTGGGTTGATCAAATGATGGAAGTTGTTCACCGGCTTCCATTTGAGGCAGCCCACCAGGAGCAGACTCAATCAAAGGTGACGGGTTCAATGGCGGCAAGCTTACTGTTGCATCATCCGCATTTGCTGGTATAACAATTAGAAAAAAGAGTAAAGTTGTAAATCCAGTCAACCAATACCGAGAATTTTTTAAATAGAGCATTGAATAACCCTCCTTCTAAAATTTCTTAAATGTGTTTAATGACTAAAAAATTAAAATATTGATTAAAAACAAAACAAGTTTATTCCTGAATATCAACTCCAGCAATAACTGAATCATCGTTGGTTACTTCCACTTGTTGTCCGGGTTGAAGAACAAGAAATTCATGATGATTCCAATCTCCGTTAAGAAGTTTCTCTATTAAATTGAGGTCCCCCGCAATTTCTCGGTATTGAAGAGATTTCTTTTGAGCAATCTCTTTTACTTTGTCATGATAATTTAAAAAACGAAAAAGTTCGTAATCAACACTGGCAGCATAACTATAGTGCTTCATCCAGCCTTCTTCAATTTCCATTAAATATTTAGCATTTTCCTCTCCATATTTTGCAAGGTATTCTTGGTATTTCCTTTCTAAATTTTCATTGGTTTCCGACCCAACTGCAAACCCTCTTTCTACTGCACTCGGTGTGTAATAATAGGTTCCAGGATGATTATTAAATTCCTCAAGATATTTCAATCTCGAACCCAAAAAAAGAGTAATGCAATCATGAGCCTTTGGGATAACAATTGGTAGGTCTCTGGCAATGATTCCCTTGGAGGAATTACCGCATAAGGCATAGGCAAGCAATACTGCATCATAATTGTATTCACTCTGGTTGGCTTGGTCGATTTCGCTTTGTAAAACTTCTCTCAGATAATCAGGTCTTTCGTGAAGCCCTTTTTCCAAAAACTTAACGTTAATTGTACTCGGAGAAGTAGCAATGATATAAGAAACTTCTCTTACAAAAATATCACAGGCAATTAAAAAATACTGCATCCAACACTCCTCACTCTCTTATAAATTATTTCCTCCACTGACATCAAGTACTACATTTTTACCTGCATTAAATAATTCTTCTGATATTGTATAATAAGAAATAGAAAAAGAAATTCATTTTTTAAAAAAGACATTATTTTTCTCCGCAGCAATTTACTTACAGCTTGCTTTAAATTTGCCAGAAACATTTTATTGTCTTGAATAATCACAAGAAAAAAGGTGGTTAAAAATGAAAACCTACACTTTCCTCTTGTTGGTTTTGAGTCTAATTTTTTTGGGAACATTAACAACCCTGGCGATTGAACCTATTCCAATAAGCCAAAATTATCAATATATGGCAATTCTATCTGGAGATGAGGCTATACCACCACAAAATACCGGAGCTTTTGGAAAAGCTTATTTTAGTATAAGCCAAGATATGGATCAGATCACTTATCAAGTTGAAGTTTATAATATTTATGATGTGTTAATGGTAACTTTACGTTTGGGTTCTCCAGGAAAAGAAGGTTCTCTGATCGTGTGGCTTTTTCCAGAAAATCCTCCACCAACTCCATTAAAATATAAAGGACTGTTTGAGGGGGTTCTTGCTGAAGGAATTATTACCGAAGATCGACTAGCGGGTAGATTAAAAGGATTTCCTCTTTTTTCATTAGTCCAAGAAATTGAAAACGGAAGAGTTTTTGTACAGGTTGATACTTTACTTCACCAAATTGGAGAGTTAAGGGGTCAGTTATTACCCAATCCTTGACTTAAAAAAGAATAGCTTAAAAAAACCAATACCATATAAAAACAATTCACCTAACCAGGTTTAACGGAGTAATTTCTTTTTTGTTGCAATATCCAGGAATCAAAAGATTTGTTTATTCTATTCCTTCTCATTCACAGAAAAATAATTAAAAAATTAAAATTATATTCACTCTATTAATGACTACCACATTATTTTTGAAGTTTCTCAAATTCTTCTGGGTGTTGTTTTTTGAAACAGGAAAGGTGAGCACATTCGACAACTTTTTCGTCTTCCTCACGGCATACACAGGGTACATAAGGTTGTATTGCAAAACCACATATGAAGCAGATTTTCTTTTCTGAATTTTTTTCTATTTGCCAAGCCATAATACCCCTCCTCCTAATAAATTTATTTTCTATCTTAATTGTAACGCAAATTTGTATAAATTTTTTAATTTATCCCGAAATATTTATTGGTATTCGTTACTCCGAAGATATGCTTTTTTAATTCACCAAGATGACTTGCTCTTGGAAAAAGCAAAATTTCCAGACATTTCCTCACTAATCCAAAAGATCTTATTATAGAAACGTATTTTAATTAATTAGGCTTGACCCAGAAATAATTATATAATCCATCAATTTAAGATTTATCTGATTCAGAGTCTTTTTGATTATTATCCTGAACTACATTTCGATGAATATCACGAGGATTGCCTTCTTTCTTTCCAGATCCATCAGATCGCCTTGATTTAAGAGGAGCAATATAAAAAAAATAATCAGGATCCTCGTCCTTCTGTTTACCAGTATTCGGTAATATTAGAATTTTATTCATGGTGTTTAATCGACCACTTAAAAAAACATTCCCATTTCTATCCCTGGTTTTCCACAATCCAGCAAGTTTTAATGCATCCATTTAATATCCTCCCTATAATGATTCGGAATTGGCTTTGAGTATAATCTGCCTCATCTTTTAAGCATATTCTCAACAAATAAAAATCATTTTATAAGAATTGAGTCATGATTCATAGTATAACATAATCTTTTCTATCATATGATGAGCAGGAACAATAAATCGATGCATTGTTCTTTCTAATGAGAGATAAAAGTTGCTGTTAACCCTATAAATGGATTTACACCGGTAATAAATTTTTCTTTTTCAACCAGCTATCAATAAGGAAAACCAAATAACCAAATCTTTCTTCAAGAGAATTCGTCGTAACCCATTTAATACAATCAAATGAAAAACTGGTTAACAACCTTAAAACTATATCCTGAACCTCTTGGTTGTTCAAATCTTCACTGGCACGAAATTCATCATAACTCTTGGTTCCATGTGGTAAAAGATAAACAATATGTTGATAAGGCTGTGAAATGAGATACTCATAAACCCTTTTCGTCACTCTATCAAACAACTCTGAATGGTCACTTCTTCGACAATACAAAAGAGTATAAAGATAATTATCATAAACGGTTCGATCTAATAACATAAGCTCAGGTGATTTTTCTCTAATTCTCATTTCTCGAGTAATCTGAATTTCCAAAACATCATTTTGAAACATGAGATATAGTTCTGGAATCAATCGCATTTCTTCAAGAGTTCTCACGCCATGGGTTTGACTATAAATAGAGAATATATCGCGTGCAACTTCATTGATTACATCGACTATCAAGCCTTGTTTTTTGTAATAATTAAAAAGTCCTTTCACTAATGTTGTTTTTCCTACTCCCGCTGCCCCACTGAACCCAATTGAAATTGTTTGGTTATTTTGCTGGCGAGGACGTAAAACAATGGCCATTTTAATCCCACTTCCTTTAATTTTTTGGTTTTTAATCCTTTTTTTCTTTCATTTCCAATCCTATCAATATAATTGACAGATGTCAATATATAATTTTATCTATGACAGAAGTTTTTTTAATTAAATTTTATAACGAAAACTCTAAAACCATTTATTATGAAATGTCTTGCTGGATTATTTCTTAGGATAGTTATTATTAGTAACTGTATAAATACTTCATTAAACCGCCATTTAACCATTTACTTCATTCCATTGAGATCATCTTAGAGTAAAATATGAATGAAAGAGGTGATGTTAATGAACTTATCAAAACCAAATTACAAAGCTGAATTAGTGGGAGTATTCGGTCATCCGGTTGAAGAAAATCCAACTATCATCATGCAAGAAGCGGCGTTTCGTACTTTAAATCTCAACTGGAGATATCTTACCATTGAAGTTTATCCCGATGATTTAAAGGATGCCATCCAAGGCTTACGAGCATTCAATATGCAGGGAATTAACCTTACCATACCTCATAAAGTTGAAGTATTAAAATATTTAGATGAAGTCACTCCCGACGCCCAATTGATGGGTGCAGTAAATACCGTTTATCGAGAAGGAAAGCGATTGATTGGAACCAATACTGATGGGAAGGGATTCCTAACTTCGCTCATTCATGATGCCAAAGTCGATCCCAGAGGGAAAAATGTAGTGATCTTGGGCGCTGGTGGAGCAGCTCGAGCAATCAGTGTTGAGCTCGCTCTAGCTGGTACAAACAAAATAACAATAATAAACCGTTCCCCATCAAGAGGAGAAGAATTAGCAAACCTTCTTCGCGCAAAAACAAAAGTGGAATCCTACTATGTACCATGGAATGGTACCTACCGGATCCCACCCGAAACTGATATCTTAGTCAATACAACTTCAATCGGCCTTTTCCCCTATACCGAACAAAAACCAGATATTTCCTATGATTCTATTCTTAAAGGCTCAATTGTTTGTGATGTCATCCCCAACCCTCCTCAAACCCAATTTCTAAAAGAAGCTCAGTCGCAGGGAGCAAAAACTCTTGATGGTTTAGGAATGCTTGTGTATCAAGGAGCCATTGGTTTCAAACTTTGGACGGGCAAAGATGCACCGATTAGCATTATGAAACAAGCCCTTAAAAAAGAATTCGGAGTCGAATAATCCTTATCCCATCTCCAATCTATATATTTCTTTTGGATTTTCATAGAGAATCCGACGAGCATATTCAATTGCGGTTTTTTCGGTAAAATATCCTTCTTCAACTTTTTGGCTCAAAACTCGGGCTAAACAATGAAGAACCAAGCTCACTTTTCCATAAGCCCATTCTACCGAATAGGCATCGGTAGCGATGGCAATCCACTTGTTGGAAGGAAGGGATTCTATTCTTTGAGAAATTAGTTGTTCAATAATATTCGGTATTAGAGTATGCCACCAAAAACCGAGCAAACTCACATTGGGTAGCATTCTGGCAATTATGGTAAATTCTTGTGCCATCGAAAGCGATGCAAACATTAAACTCATTGAAACCTTAGGGAAATCTTTAAATACCTCTACGAGGTCAAGACTTAATTGATGATTATTCCAGACATAGGACTCACCGTATCTCATCCCAGGCCGAGCCCAATATGCTCCTATAACAAATTGTGCTGGCGTTCCAATACTCTTGTGTGCTTCCAAATAACTATAAAATAACCAGGTAAATAAGATATGGTTTTCTTCGGCATTAAGTTGAATCCCGGTTTTTTTCTTATTATAAATTTCATTGATTTGACTCGATACCGGTTTTATTAAATGAAATGCCGAGCTGACAAAAGCGGTAAAATAACGAATCCCCGATTGAAATTTCTTTTTAAAGAAATCGTAAATAGACTGTTGAGCTTGGTCACTATTCTCCGGTAAACCACCAAGCTCGTTCGCAATTAAATCAAGAAGACTCAAATTTCGAGTTGGATCAAAATGAAAAAGATCTAAATCTTCATATAAGGGAATTAAAAACGGATTTCTTGTTAATCCTTCTTGGCTCCAATGATTTTCACAAATGAGTGAGCATTGAACATTCATCCGATTCAATATCGATTTGGGGTAGGAAAAATCTCTGCCTTTTTGAATAATTTGTTGCTGTAAATCTTTCCAATTGCCAGGGTGAATATCACCATCGCTTATTTGATACATATCATTTAATATTTTTTTAATACACCAGTAGGTAGTTGTGTTCTCAACCAAAGGTTTATATTTAAAAAACTCCTCGATTCTTTTTTCAAATGGAGCATCAGAAACTAAAAAATTGTCATCGGTTAGCCCAGCTGAGTAAAGTTCCCGTCTCATAAAATGATAAAAGAGGATATCGGATAAATCACGGCACTGCGGTTGATCTATTGAAATATGAGAATGAACGTCAAAAACTGGTAACTCTTCTATTGAATGGAGTATCTTTTTGTAATACCTCATTTTTCAATCTCCTTTTAATATGAGCCTTTTTCAATCAGCACTTAATAAAATAAAAATATGACTAAATTTAACGCTTTACCCGATAACGGTACATATTCATCCAAACTGCTCCTAAAATAACCAAACCACGGATAACCATCTGAACATAAGGAGATACATTCAGTAAAGTCATTCCATTAAGGAGTGTGCCTATAATCATAGCTCCTAATAAAGTTCCAAACATCCTACCTTCTCCACCGTATAAATTGGTACCACCAAGGATAACTGCCGAAACGACATCTAATTCTTCACCCTGGCCAACCTGAGGAGATCCGGTACCAAGGCGAGAAGCCATAATGGCTCCACCTATTGCCGCGAGAATTCCCTGAAGGATAAAAACATAGATTAATATTTTATCGACATTAATCCCTGATATTCGGGCTACTTCTTGGTTTTCACCAACAACTGATACATATTTGCCAAATTTCGTTTGTGTAAAAATAAAATAACATATTATCCAAATAACCAGCATCAAAATGATAGGCGTAGGAATAGGACCAATAAATCCTCGGCCTAAAGCACGAAAGCCTTCAGATTTTATATAAATCGGTCTTCCTTGAGTATAAATAAAACCAATTCCGCGAAGGATGCCCATTGTTGCTAAAGTAAGCAGAAAAGCTGGTATTTTTTGCTTGGCAACGAAAAAACCATGCATAAGCCCAATTATTAGCCCTATAGCAAAAATGGCAATCACCCATAAACCTAGTGGATAATTTTCTTGACGGAGAAAAGCAGCAGCAGTTACTCCGGTTAAAGCTATCACTGAGCCTACACTCAAATCAATTTGAGCAGCCGTTATTACAAATGTCATGCCAAAAGCTACTATGGCAGTTATAGATATCTGTCTCCCAACATTTAATACGTTTTCCACAGTAAGAAAATAAGGAGAGGCAATCGATAAAAACAAGCATAAAAAAATAAATCCAAGCAATAAACCATAGTTTTCAAAAAGAAACATAAACCAGCCCAAAGTTGATTTTTTTTCCTGACTCATGGTGTATTTCTCCCTCAGAAGATATTAGTCAAAATCAAATATCCAGACTTAATTGTTTAAATTGTAATGTTCCAAAAAAGATAGTTTTTCATTAAATCATTAACTCGTCACATTATTCAGTTGTACATTATTATTTTCTTGCTTTTGTTCACCTGAAACCATAAGTTTAACAATTTCATCGCGAGTTGTGTTCTTAATGATTCGATCTCCAACCCTCATCCCCCCTCTTAAAACGATAGCACGATCAGCAACTGAAAATACATCTTCAAGATTATGGCTTATGAGAATTACAGAAGCACCGTGCTTTTTTAAATCTAAAATGATCTGACGGACCTTAGCAGTTTCTGCAACCCCTAAGGCAGCGGTTGGTTCATCCATGATGATAATTTTCGCTTCCCAAAAAACACTTTTTGCTATAGCAGTCGCTTGGCGTTGCCCTCCAGATAAGGTTCCAACTTTTAACTTTGGATCCAAAGCAATTCGTAATCTTTCTAATAGCGGTCTCGTTTCCGTTTCCATTTTCTTTTTATCTAATACCTGAATTGGCGTTTTAAGAAACTTCTTCATTTTCTCTCGACCAAGGAAAATATTTTCAGCTATGTTGAGCTTAGTGGCCAGAGCTAGATCTTGATAAACCGTTTCAATACCTAACTCCTTTGCACCAGCTGGGTCAGAAATAGTAACTGATTTTCCATGAATAAATATTTCACCTTCGTCTTGGGTAAAAACTCCAGAAATAATTTTAATTAGGGTTGACTTACCAGCACCATTGTCTCCCAATAAACCAAGTATTTCATTAGGATAGAGCTCAAAATCCACCTGGTATAAAGCTTGGACTGATCCAAATTTTTTAGAAATACTCTTCATTTTTAAAATGGGTTCTTCATGCATACTAAATCCCTCGTTTTCCGTTGATCCTCTTTCATAAATAGCTATGAAAGAGATATTCTTATTCCCTTAATTTAAATGAGGGAGAGAAAACTCACTCCTCTCCCTCATGGTTTATTCCGTTATAACATCCTTAAACAAGCTAATAGTCAAGAATTTCTAATGCTTGAGTAGCTTCTTCCAAATTTTCCTGAGAAACTAAAAGAACTGGAATTGTTATTCTTTTTGGGATTTCTTCGCCTTTTAATTTATTTAAAGCTGTTTCAATGGCAGTCGATCCTAAAACAATTGGTTGTTGGGCAACAGTAGCAAATAATTTCCCATCTCTAATTGCCTGAACCATTTCGGTATCGATGTCTACACCAACTACTTTTATATTCGCACCAGCCGCTTCCACCGCCGAGACGGCTCCCATAGTACAGGTCTGATTTCCGCCAAAAAGAAAATCAATATCTTTATTCGCTGTCATGATATTTTCTGCAACTGTCATGGCGTTTTCGCGAAGTCCTTCTTCAACGTTTTGTTGAGCAACGATTTCAACACCCGGCAACTGAGTGACTTGATCAAGAAAACCTTGGGTACGTTGTTGTTGAGCAACCGATACTGCCCACCAAAGCACACCAATCTTGGCTTTTCCGTCCATTTCTTTTTCAATATAATTTTTTGTCCATTCGCCTACTTCAGTCCCAATTTGATAATTATCGGAACCTATAAAAGTAACAACTTTATCAGTCACTAACTCCATATCAGCAGTGATAACCGGTATTCCCTTGGCAACTGCTTCTTCAACAACCGGGACTACGCCTTCCGGGTCAACTCCAAAAAGAACAATTGCATCTACTCCTCGGGTAATATAGGTTTCCAAAGCCTTTACTTGGGCATCGAGTTTGGTTTTGGGATCATCCAACAACATTTCGACACCAGCTTCTTCCGCAGCTTTCTTCATGCCGTTTACAACATCAATGTAGAAGGGGTGTTCATAAGTAATGATTGATGTTCCAAGAACGATTTGTTTCTCCTGCGAAACTGCGCTAAAAGTTAAACTTAAAACCAAACTCATTACAACCAAAACAAATATTAATGTTGAAAGTTTGTGCTTCATGGTCTCCTCCTCATTCGCAATAAATAATTTGTTTGTTAATTACCTAACCTTAATCCTTAATTGAACACTTATTCTCAATACAACCAACCACCTCCTTTTCAGACCCTCTATTAAATCATTTTTTAAAAACCATGAATACAATTTTCTCTATCAGTAAATAAGCTATTTATTCTAGGTAATGTTTTTCATAATTTTTTCAACTTTCTCCACTACTGCATGAATTTCTTCGTCACTGGAATTAATGTTGATTCCAAAGCCTGAACCTAAACCTTTATCAACAACACCGACACTGATATTGATTGCTCGATCAAGGATATCATCGGTCTGAGGAAGCATATGAGCATAATATTGAATATCTTTTCCGTAAGCCGGGCATTCATAAGGACAGGGATAGAGGGTTGAAGTTTTCTTTTGTAAAATTTGTTCCATATTGTTATAAACATGCCATCCAGAATGAGCTATTGTCTTAGTTCCAGCTCTTTCACCAAAGGCGTCAGCTGTGGCTTTACCTTTAAAAAGTAAAGTAAGCAAAGTGGCACATTCTCCATTTTGGTCGTTGATGGTTCTAAAGTTGATATTCGGAATCTTGGCTAATGCTGTTTTGAGCTTACTTTTCTTTTCACGAAGTGTGTTAAGAATTGTATCTACTTTTCGCACCTGGGCTAAAGCAAATGCTCCGGTCAATTCATTCATGCGAAGATCCAAACCAACAATGCTTCTTTTTCCAACCTCGACACCAGCCCGCATGGGTTTGTGACCCTGGTCGTGAAAACCAAAAGCCCGTTCGTAATAGTCATCGTTATCCGTCACTACAATACCACCATCACCGGCAGTGATAGTTTTAAACACATTCAACGAGAAAGCAGCAATTTCTCCAATGCTCCCAACTCTCTTCCCTTGGAAGGATGCCCCGGCAGCTTGAGCACAGTCTTCAATGACCAATAACCCATGCCGTTGGGCGATATCCATGATAGCATCCATCTGGCAAGGATTTCCCAGCATATGCACTGGCATGATGGCTTTCGTCTTGTTGGTAATCTTTTTTTCTACATCACCAGGATCAAGAGTCAGTGATTCGTCGATTTCGGCGAGAATTGGAATAGCTCGGGATACAATAATACTTGAGATAGAAGCAATGAAGGTATATCCGGGAACGATAACCTCATCACCAGGTCCAATGCCAAGAGCAGCCAAACAGGTAAGCAATGCACTGGTTCCACTATTCACCGCAACTGCATGCTTGACTCCGATCAACTGAGAAAATTCTTGCTCTAGAGTAAATACTTTCTTTTTAAAATTGGGGTCGTCCTCTGAGCCATAACGAAAAAGATACCCCGACTCTAGAACATCCATCACTTCTTTCTTCTCTTCTTCACCGATTACATATGAACCCGGTCCTCCAAAAGTCGGTTTGACAGTCATTGATCTTCCTCCTTTATCGGGCAATTTTTACCCATTTTCCTTTTTGATGGCTTTCCACAATTGCGTCGACGATACAACTAATATCATAACCGTCTTGAAAAGTCGCATAATCAGGCTTTTTGTTTATCGAGTTTTTTGCATCAAGCACTGCACGATAATAAGCCAGCAAGCTGTTTTTAAGGCTATCCAACCAACCCTCGGGATGCCCACCTGGTGCAAGTACATAACCCCGACACTTTGGATCAAGCTGATTCGGATCTCTCATGAAATAGGTATTCGGTTGGTTGCGATACCCAATCCACATTCGATCCCCTTCTTCCTGATTCCAATAAAAGGATTGGTTTGATCCATCAATTTCGATATTCAAATAACATTTTCTTCCTGCGCTTATTTGTGAAACATAGAAAACCCCGCTGGCTCCGTTCTCTAACCGAATTAAAACCGCTCCCCAATCCTCTGAATGTATCGGTATTTCTTCGTAATCGGTAGGTTCACGATTTTCGCTAAAAGTCTCAACAATTTTTGATTTTTTCCTTACCGGTATCACAGTTGATAAGTTGGCAAATACCTCGGTAATTTTGAGCCCGGTAAGCGTTTGAGCAAGATCACACCAATGGGAACCGATATCTCCAATTGCTCGAGTTGCTCCACCATACTTTGGTTCTATGCGCCAGTTGTAATCGGTTTCATAAAAAAGCCAATCTTGTAGATAAGATCCATGAATTAAATTGACTTTTCCCAACTCTCCCTTCTGAATCCGGTGTTTCATGTCTTGCACCAAAGGATACATTCTATAGTTAAAATTAACCCCGTGCACGAGTTGGCGCTTTTCAGCTAATTCCAACATTTTACTTGATTCAAAACGATTCATACCTAAAGGTTTTTCGGAGAAGATGTGTTTTCCAGCCTGAATAATAGCAGTATTGATTTCCAGATGAAGATGATTAGGTGTGCAGTTATGAACAACTTGAACATCCGGATCATTGATGAGGTCCTGGTAATTCCCATAGGCGCGAGGGATAAAAAAATCACTAGCTTTTTTTTGAGCTAATTCCTCATTCGCTTCGGCAACCGCAACTACATCGACAAAACCCAAGCGCCTTAAAGCATCAATGTGTACTGTTCCAACAAAACCAGTACCAATAATCCCAGTTTTTATTCTTTTCATAAAACCCTCCTTCTCCTATAATTTTTTATTAATATTTTTCTATTGAATAATTTCCAATAAGGATAGCATTGAGGCGCCAAGCGCCCCTGCCCACTCGTCCAAAGAAGAAATTTTCATTTCTAATTTTTGACTTAATACTGACAAAGAATTCTTTTTAATTATATGTTGGATTGGTTCAGTTAATAATTGGTTGGCGTGTTTTAAACGACCTCCAAAAATAATCAAAGGGATTCCAGTAAAATTGATTACCTGCGCAGCCACTGCTCCGATACGTTCCCCCGATTCAGTTATCAAACGATAACTCAATTTATCTCCTCTTCTGGCTTCATTAATGATATTCTCGATGTTTATTTCTTGATTATGCAAGCTCGATTGCACACCATTTTCAATAAATTTTCTGGCATTACGGACAATTGCTGCTGTCGATGTAAACACTTCTAAACATCCGCGATTTCCACAACCACAAGATGGGCCATTTTCATCTATGATAAAGTGTCCAATTTCTCCGGAAATGCCAAAAGGGCCTCGATATATTTTGCCATCTAAAACTATTGATAGACCAATTCCAACATCAAGATAAAAATATAAAAAATTCTTAATACTTCTTGCTACTCCTTGATTTTGCTCAACATAAGCAACAGTTCTACACACATCATCTAAATAAACTGGAAGATTGAATTTTTCTTCAAGATGCTTTTTTACTGGAAAATCATTTAAATCATCCCGTTGGGGAGAACAAAGTGATGTGCCAGTTACGGTTTCCACTATACCAGTACTGGCAATACCAATTGATTTTATATTCTCGTCATCATTTAGAATCTTTTTTATTTGATCTTCCAGATTTTTCTTAATTGGTTCGTTTTTTTGAACTTTTATCGTTCCTCTTTGAAATATATCCCCAACACAATTGGAAATAACCCAGTTAATATAGGAACCTCCCAGTTCGATTCCTAATGCCTTGCCAAAATCGGGATTAATACTGATTAATCGTGCCGGTCTCCCACCGGTCTTCTTATCCCAGCCACTTTCAACCACTTTACCTTCTAAAATTAACCTTTCAATAAACTTTGCAACGGTGAGGATTCCAATACTGGTTGCTTTCGATAAATCATTCCTGGAAAGAGGCCCATTTTCTTTTATTATTCGATAAATCAACTCTAATTTTGGAGGATTTTTCATTTTTTATTTTTCCAGTCTATGGAAATACACCCCTAATTTTTTTAGCTTTTACTACGCGGTCAATTGCCAACATATACGCTGCCATCCTCAAATTCACCTCTCTTTGCTGGTGAACTGCCCACACCTCGTTAAAAGCTCTTTTCATTATTCTCATTAGCAATTCGTTGACTTCGCTCTCATCCCACATCAGTGATTGTATATTTTGTACCCACTCAAAGTAAGAAACCACCAAGCCACCAGCGCTTACCAGAATATCCGGAATAACAATAATTTTTCGGGATTCTAATATTTCATCAGCTTCAACCAAAGTTGGCCCGTTAGCAGCTTCAGCGATTATTTTAGTATTTAACTTTTTTGCTATAGAAGCAGTGATTTGGTTTTCTTTAGCAGCTGGTATAAAAAGGTCAACCGGGAAGTAGAAAATTTCCTCTTTGGGAAACTCTGTTACACCTGGAGATTTATACCCCTTGATTGTTTTACTGGGGTTGTTGTTTACATATTTAATAAGGTCATCAATATCCAAACCAGATTCTCGATATATGCCACCACTTATATCACATACAGCTATAATCTTAGATCCTTGATGGGCGAGAAGCTGGGCTAAAATACTTCCAACTTTCCCAAAACCTTGTATGGCCACTTTGGCACCAACCAGCGAAAATCCTATCAAAGGCGCTATATCATTAATTATATAAACTACTCCTCGTCCAGTCGCTCCTTGCCTTCCTAAGGTACCTCCAATTTCCAAAGGTTTTCCGGTAACAACCCCAGGGACTGAATACCCTTTAAACATACTATAGGTATCCATAATCCATCCCATAACTTCATCGTTGGTATTAATGTCAGGAGCCGGAATATCTTTTTCTGGACCAATAAGCGGAAGGATCATCGCTGTGTAACGACGTGTAATACGTTTTAACTCTTCTCTTGACAAATGTGATGGGTCACAACGAATAGCACCTTTCGCGCCTCCGAATGGGATGTTTACTACGGCGCTTTTCCAGGTCATTAAAGCTGCTAAGGTTTTTACAATATTAATATCCACATCATTTGAATATCTCAGCCCACCCTTACATGGTCCTCGGCTACTCGAATATTGAACTCGATATCCAGTAAATACTTCAACGTGATTATTATCCATCACAACTGGTATAGAAACGACTAACTCCCTTTCTGGATATCGAAGTGAAAGATAGTCATCATAATCCAAACCCAGTTTTTTCGCTGCACTATCGAGATTAAAAAGCATGTTTTCATAAGAATCATAAATTTCCTTTGGCATTTTATAACCCCTCCAAAAACGATTTACATCAATTTTTTATTGAAGGAGAAAATACTTATATATATTTTTATTATTATCTCAGTATTAATAACCCGTAATAAAACTACTTTAATAAAATAATAGATTTATCGCAATCATAAGTCAATCCCGTTAATATGCTTATTTTGAATAATTGGCATATATTATTGGAAATATTTTGCTATAAATGGAATAAACAAAGTGAACATGGGCAGGAATAAGGGTTCATATTTTAAGCAAAAAATGAATGAGAAAAAACAATTTCTCTGAGGCTATATAACCATCTTCCCCGAAAGAATTATTTATTCTGAAAAATATATAATTGGTTATAGGTAATGGGTTTAGAGCTACTAAATCTGATCTAAGTCTGGGTTTTCACCCGCACTCCAATCTTCTCCCATCAAGAGAAAAAGAATCGTTTTGATATCATCACGAATTTTCTCTTTTTGAAGGCGTGAGGATCTCATCTTTTAAGTTTTTTCTTCATAAATACTTTAAAGAATGAGATTCTCACGTCGTCCGGCAGAAGACACCGGACTCCTCAGAATGACAAAGCGGGGCGATGAGATTGCCACGTCGCATAGGATGCTCCTCGCAATGACCGAGCAGGAAAAAAACTCAAATCCCCATAACCCCCTTTTCTAAAGAGGGGAACGATTCCTGGATACATATTTTCATTGTCATCTGGTGCCACACAATTGGCATGAGGGTCTATCCTGAAAATACCATCTTATAAATTCCCCCATTGAGGGGGGATAAAGGGGGGTGTGCCTTTAATCGGTCATCCTGAGCCCTCGCTTTTT
Organism: Atribacter laminatus; assembly: GCF_015775515.1. Lineage (NCBI taxonomy): Bacteria > Pseudomonadati > Atribacterota > Atribacteria > Atribacterales > Atribacteraceae > Atribacter > Atribacter laminatus. Next base: position 1,346,735 of record NZ_CP065383.1, on the reverse strand, counting down.
GAGGGCGTGAGGATCTCATCTTTTAAGTTTTTTCTTCATAAATACTTTAAATGATGAGATTCTTACGTCGTCCGGCAAAAACACCGGACTCCTCAGAATGACTAAGTGGATGGTAGAGATTGCCACGTCGCATAAGACGCTCCTCGCAATGACGGATTTAGATAGGTATTTTCATCCTCATCTGGTGCTGCAAAGCAGCATGAGGGTCTATCCTGAAAACCTACGGGCATGATAAATCGAGCCCCCTATAAAAGAATAAAAATTTGTTGGGGCACAATACATTGTGCCCGTCCTTCGTTTAAAGTAGCGACATGCCAAGGGATGCCGAATTTTGAGTTTTCATTACCATCTGGCGTTAAATTGTAATATGGCAGCCTTGTCATACCCTTCCATCCCATAAGGTTATAACTCAATTATCTCGCTCCGAGCAGAAGAAAACGCCTCACATCCATCTTTGGTTACTCGAAAACCATCTTCCCAACGAAAGCCATAATCTGGGGTGGTGAAGAAGGTATCTGCCATAAAAGTCATATTCTCTTTCAAAGGATAATTTGAGGTTTTTTCCATCCAGGGTTTTTCAACTTCTATAATACCAGCACCATGGCATGGTCCATATAGATAGTACTGAGCATAGCCATGTTTCTCAAAATACTGATAATATTTCTCAGCAACATCCTTCGCGATGACGCCTTCTTTAATCCATTCATAGGTAATTAAATGAGCATCCAGTCCAAATTGCACTTGTTTTTTCATTTCTGAAGACATTTTTCCAAAAACAACTGGGCGACCAACGGAAGAAGCATATCCACCGTATCGAGCTCCAACACAAAGCTGAATCATCTGACCTGACTCAAGTTTTTTATAAGTTGCCCGAGCAATAGCATTTTGTGTCTGTTTGCCCCCAAAAATATAATTAGGAAAGGCTTCACATTCAGCGCCATGCTTATACATGGCATGATAAAGAATACCCATCGCTTCTTTCTCGGTCATTCCAATTTTCATTTCTTTCAAAAGGTCCTCGAGAGCTAATTCACTAATTCGGTGCGCCTCTTTCATCATGGCAACCTCATTTTCTGATTTAACCGCTCGCATATCGGAAATGATCCATTCAGCTCGTATTATCTCTCCTTTTGGCCCTAATGCCTCTTTTACTCCTTCAAATACTGGCATAGGAAGAATGGCGTAATCTCCTAATGCCAAACGTTTAATTTCTTTCCCTCCTGATATTTCATCAAATACGTCCTTAAAAGTTGATACTTGGATATCTGGATAATCAGGTTCAGCCGATTCACGATAAGCAAGCAATTTTCGAATTTTCTTAACCTTACTCCTTTGAACGGCAAAAGGCTCAGCTTCTGGTCCAATCAATAAGATTGGGTCTCCTTCTTTGGGAACGATCACTCCAGCCGTTTCAAAAATTGGCCAATGATCACTTAGGTATCGAACACTCGCATGATCTGCTTCATTGGAATGAACTAAATAAGCGTCAAAATCTTTTTCAACTAATTTTTTCTGAATTCGTTTGATCCTTTGATGAAATTCGGTTTCTGGTATTTCTCTTATCATGGTATTTTTCCTCCTCGAACTATTAATTTACACTGAAAATTATTCAGTTTTTAACCGAAGTGATATTTAGTTTAAAACTTTTAAAAGAACAAGAAAAAATTTATATGCATTAAAGGTTCTAATAGTTATTATAAAGAAAAAACTGCTAAGATTTCAAAACGACTTTTACAACCTTTTCTTTTTGGCTTGATGCTATTTGAAAAGCCTTTTCTGCCTCATTAAATGGAAAAACATGAGACAACAAAGCCTCTAAAGGAAAACTATGTCGATTCAGAAGGTCAATGGCTATAGGAAAATTATGGTTCGGAATTGCATGAGAGGCTCTGAGCTGTAACTTTTTAAAATGAAATTCATTGGCATCAAAAGTTATTTGGCTTCCTTCTCCATATTCAATTCCATTAAATGCAATAATACCTCCAAAACGGGATATCTGAATAGCATCGGCAATGGTTTTAGGAGGCGCTGTTACAATGACTCGATCGACACCCTTGGGAACAACACTCATAATCTCATTTACCACATCGTTCGCTTCATAACTCAGAGTTACATCGGCACCGATTTGCTTTCCCAAATTCAAACGATAAGATGCCCGGGGAGTGGATTGATTGGAACCAACTAGGAAAACCCGTCGAGCCCCCTGAAGTTTAGCTAATCCAACTACCATCAATCCAATAGGTCCTGGCCCAAAGACAACAACCTCATCATTGAGCTCAAGCTCAGCCCGTAAAGTAATATCTAATGCCACGGTGAGTGGTTCAGCTAAACTGGCATGAAGCGAATCAAGCAATTTCTTATCATAAACATGCACCATATCTTGCCTCACCACAAGGTATTCAGAAAAACCAGCTTGGTCGGTCATGTAGGTTGTTAAGTTTTCGCAGTACAATGAACGGCCATTTTTACATTGTTTACAAACCCCACAAGCTGCATGGTTTTCCACAATTACACTTTTTCCAATCAGACTGTCATCAACATTCTCACCGATCTGCTCAATGGTTCCAACCACCTCATGACCTAAAGGCGTCCAATCTTCATTATTTCGAAGAAAATGGAGATCGGTTCCACAAATACCTCCTGCTTCAACCCGTACTAATACCTGTCCTAATTGAGGTTGGGGAACAAGTGCATCTCGCCATTGGAGTTGAAATGGAGATTTTCCAAAAAGAGCTTTCATAGTTACCTCCAATTATTTATTTCATTAAGTTTTTTGAGTTAACTACATTCAAAATATATCCAGCAGAATTTTATGCGTATTTCTGAGTTTTTTTTGTAGTCTTTCTTGATGCTATTTTATTAATAAGACTTAATGCTTTTTAAGAATTTAATGACCACATTCAAAGAAAAGCAATGATAAAAAAAGAGAGTTTAGTTGATGCGAGAGGCAACTCCCACTCAATAAATATAACTTAATTCGTCTCTAGATTGTCAATATTTTCTAAAGGTTATCAAGGCCGTGCTTTTTCAACCATTCCTCGAAATTCTGATTATCAGTAACTATCTCATTATCATAATTTTCCTCAAGTTTTTTCACTTGTTTGGCCAACTCCGGTTGCTCACGCATGGCAACAGCCATATTACTATCAAACTGCTCAACCAGTGGAATTAAATCTGAAAAATCGAGATTTAATTGAAGTAAAGCTGTGATTTTTTTTACGATGGAGATAATCCCTCTTGGATTGGTTGCATGGATATACATTGGTACATCAGTAATAAGGTTAATTATGCTTATATCTTTCTCTTTCGCCAAAAAGGTGAGATAGGTAATTAAACTGGCGGAACCTTCATAAGTGGTAAAACGAATATTTTCTTCCTCAAGAATTTTTTTTAACTTTTCATCACTGACCGAACTATAGACTCGCGGATCTCGAGTGTGAGGAGTTAAACCGTTGACACTTCCAATAAAATATATTTCTTGAATATGGTACTCTTCACACATAAAAAATAAAATTTGACAGTATTGATCCCAATGAATATTTGGTTCTTTACCAGAGAATAGAATGAGATTATTATTGGTGTCAGCAAAAAATTCATTGGTTGGAAACTGGACTTCATTTACTAATCCGTCGGTAATTTTTGTATAAGGACGAAATTGAGCGATTTCCTCCATAGATCCCGGTAAATTATATATATAAAAAGGGTGAGGATTTATTTCTGCAAACTTAACAGTATTCAGCTTATTATTTAAATAAACAATAGTTCCGGTTGACACATATCCTCCATCCATCCACCCCGATAATCCAATGATCAATCTGGGAGAAAATAAAACTGGCTTTTCTAAAAATTTAAGATTTTCCATGTTTGGGATGAGTCCTCCTTTGGTTTTTAATCTATTGGAAATGGATAAATGGTTTTTCCCTAAAAATATTATACCTTTTTAGGGTTATGATTACTCATATAGCAGTTAAAAGAAGATAATGAATCGAGGAACAAAAAAACCACAGGCTCTGACAAACTCTTGAACCTAAATCTCGCCTCGAAAAAAGAAATCACTTTCTAATATAGCGAAGCGCTTCAGGATTGGCCTTCCACTCTCCCTCTCGGGAAAACTTCGAAATTCCTATCTCTCGATCGGGAACTTCTTTCTTCCAATCCTTCGGTTTTTTATTCCTCAGAACCTGTGGCTATAACTTATTATACACCCAATATTTAACCTGTCAAGCTAACAAATATGGTTATTTATAACTATAATAATATTGAACAAAATTTCACTTCTCTTGAGTCTTTTCAGAAAGGTAATAGAATGAAAAATTTAGTTATAGCGTTAATCCAAATGAAATCAGAAGTTGGCAACATTGACAATAATCTATCCAAAATCAAAAAATATATCAATGATGCAGTTTTAAATCAGGTTGACATCATTTGTTTTCCTGAGCTCTCAGTAACCGGTTATTCTCCAGAATGTAGCCCTGAATATGCCGAAACGATACCTGGTTACAGCTCAAGGATTTTATCCCAATGGGCTCAAGATAAACAAATCACTATCCTGGCTGGTGTTTGTGAAAAAAACCATAACCTGAATCCCTATATCGCTCAAGTTATTTGCACGGCCAATGGAAAAATTTTTAAATATCGTAAAACCCACTTAGCTCCACATGAAGTTGCATTTTTTTCTTCTGGTCATGAATTTCCGGTTTTTGATATTCCTCAAGTTCGTTTCGGTATTGAAATTTGCTGGGAACTTCACTTTCCCCAAATAACAACCTTTCTTTCTCTTCAGGGAGCCGAACTGGTCTTTTGTCCTTATGCATCGGCACGAACTCCAAAAGATCGACAACAATCCTGGCATATTTTCCTTCCAGCCAGAGCATATGATAATCGTATTTTCATCGCCAGTTGTAACGCACTTGGACAGGATTTTGGCGGAGGCTTAATGGTATGTGATCCTGAAGGACAAATCGTTGTTGAAGATTATCAAGGAAAGGAAAGCATGATTATAGTCAATCTCGATTCCTCGATTATTGAAAAGATACGAAATCCCAATAATAATTCACTTTTCCAAAGTTATTACCCAAAATTTCTAAAAAATGATCTTTTTAAAAAAGAGTGAAACTGGTTCTTTATGATTATGAGTTAAATGAGAGTGTTTGGAGCGATTTATCAGAGGAAGTTTAATCTTTTCTTACTACTCATCATAAAATTGACGATACAAACCATCGTCTAAATTCACAAAATCAACTTTTAATTCCAATCGAAGCCATAGGTCAGTCGCTAAAAATACTCTTTTTTGCTGTTCTTCATTTAGATCTCCCTTCCAAACAAAAAACACATTGACCGGCTTGCTAAAGGAACTTTTTTGAAAAACCATTTCCATACGATTAAAATAATAATCCTTTTCTAAGTCTTCAATAATATTCCGGACTATTTGGCTATTAATCGGACCATGATATCGATTTTTTATCTCCTTAACGATGATCTGGAGTTTCTCATCATCAATTTTATACTCATTTCCTTTATCCAAGAAAGCTCCAATTTGCTTCCCATCAATTTGTATCACTAACTGAGGGAGCTGATGAGCAATCGCTTGAAATTGTTCTAATATTTGGCGGACAGCTTCTTTAAGATCCATATCAATTTACCTCAATCCTTTGGATACAATAATTAATCGGCAATTTGTTTAAATTCTTTATTTCTTAATTAAAAAAAGGTTAAAATAACCAACAATTGAAAGTGCGGTATCTTTTTGACAAGATGAATATCTGGAAGGTTAGGATAGACTCTCATGCCAAACGTTGGCACCAGATGACAATGAAAATACCTATTTAGAAATGAATTTCCCCTTTTAGCAAAGGAGGTAAGGGGGATTTGAGTTTTTGTAAACCAATCGAATCCCAATACTTCCCCCTTTATCCAATGGGAGAATAATAAAAAATGAATATGAGATTGCCACGACCTCAAAAAACCAGGTCTCGCAATGACGACTAAAAGTTCCTTCTCCCTTGATGGGAGAAGGTGAGGGTGAGGATGAAAGCTCTGGATGACGAATGAAAAGCGCCCTCCCCGCCGTAAACGGCACCCCTCCAAGGAGGGGAATTGTTCAATATATTCCCCCATTGAGGGGGGATTCAAGGGGGTGTGCCTTTTTCTTTTTTTGTTTATTCTTTTTTCACCAATATTGGTATTTTCAGGATAAAATTAAAGAGATACAGTATAATAATGTTTTCGATTTTAAGTTTTTAATTTCCTTACAATGAATAATCCACAAACCTAAAAGGAGGTTTTTTAATATGATAAAGTTAGTGCTCGTTCGTCACGGAGAAAGTACCTGGAATAAGGAAAATCGCTTTACCGGATGGACAGATGTTGATTTGTCCGATAAAGGAATAGAAGAAGCTCACACGGGCGGAAGAGCGTTAAAAGAACAGGGCTTTACCTTTGATATAGCCTTTACTTCAGTTCTAAAACGAGCAATTCGCACTCTCTGGATTGTACTTGATAAAATGGATTTAATGTGGATCCCTGTAGAAAAATCCTGGCGCTTGAACGAACGTCATTATGGCGCTTTGCAAGGTTTGAATAAAGCCGAAACCGCAGTAAAATTTGGAGAAGAACAAGTAAAAATTTGGAGGAGAAGCTATGATATTCAACCGCCAGCCTTAGAAAAATCTGATCCCCGATTCCCAGGCAAAGACCCACGTTACCAAGATCTCGTTGATAAAGACCTGCCCTTGACTGAGTGCCTGAAGGATACAGTTGCCCGCTTTCTCCCATACTGGCATCAAACTATTGCTCCTACAATCCAATCGGGTAAAAAAGTACTCATCGCCGCTCATGGAAACAGCTTAAGAGCTTTGGTCAAATATCTGGACAATGTTTCAGATGAGGAAATTGTCGGCCTCAATATTCCCACTGGAATACCTTTGGTATATGAGCTAGACCAATCTCTAAAGCCTCTTCAACATTATTACATTGGGGATGAAGAAACGGTTAAAAAAGCCATGGAAGCCGTCGCTAATCAGGGAAAAGCGAAGAAGTAAAACAATGAAGGATTGCTATGAGTTTAATTGGGGCGCAATGCACTTTTGCGCCCCAATTTCCTAAAGCTTTGCGACTCAAAAGATAGTTTTTTACTAATGGAATTACTTCTTAGAGTCAGGTTTTTATAGTATTGGTGGAGGAATAACCGGTTCGGGCAACGGTAGATCGAGCCACTGTTCAATTTCTTCCTCGGAAGCATCCCAACGGTAAGTTACATCCAAGTTTTCCTTACTTATTAGTTGAGTTGGTGCCCAGTAAAAATGACCTGGCTCAATCTCTCCTTTTACAACACCTAAGAGTATGCGTAAAGCCATGACCGAGGCGATAGATGGCGGATTGGCATTGGTGTATTGCAGTTTACCTTCTCTTATGAGATCCAAACCGTAAGGTGCTCCGTTTTGGGAAACAATTGTAACTTGTTCAAGCTTGCCAAGACGTTCCAAAGCGCTTGCCACACCAACTGTCATATCCTCATTTTGAACAAATAATCCTACGATGTCAGGATGAGCGGTGATAATATTGGTAGCTGCTTCATAGGCTTTTTGTCTATTCCATTCTGCTGTAATTGTTGTTACTATTTCTAAATTGGGATTTTGACTTAAGCCTTCCTTAAATCCTTCAGTGTAAGCCTCGGCATCGCCACGTCCCAAAGCTCCTTCGATAACAGCCACTTTTCCTTTTTCCAGGTTTTCAGCCATCCATATCCCCAAGGGTTTTGAAAATTCTTTCAAAGAGTTATCCATAAATCCTGCTGAAAGGGGGAGAATGTCACTGTGATAACCACCCTGAATAAATATTGGCACTTTTGCCTTACTGGCTGTATCAACCGCTGCTCTTTCTGATGATAGAGAAACAGCATAAATTAAAATCCCATCACAACCTCGAGCGATGGCATCTTGCACGTTGGCCAATTCTTGCGCGGAATCAAAGTTGGAAGTATATACTACCATTTTGACTCCTAATTTTTTTGCAGCCGCTTCAGCAGCCTGGGAACCAAACTGATAATAAGGTTCACCGGTTGCTCGAATAAAGGCTATTTCAATCTCATTTTCTTCTGCCAAGACAACACTTCCTGATCCTGCAATGATAATTACCAAAATCAACAGGGTAAGAAATAATCTTCGAAACATTTTTTACCTCCCTTTAAAACTTTTATTTTAATTTCTTTAATCTTTCTTTTATTGAAAAATAAGTCACTTTCACCTCCCTTTTTTATTGGGATTTTTGAAACATTACTGCAGCAACCATGATTGCCCCTAAAACTACTCCTTGAAAATTGGCGCTTATTCCGAGTAGGTTAATACTGTTAGAAACTAAACCTAATAAAAAAACTCCTCCCAAGGTACCAAAGACATTCCCTCTTCCACCAAAAAGAGGAGTTCCTCCAATTACCGCTGCCGCAACTGAGCGTAATTCGTATCCAGTTCCCATGGTTGGCAAAGCTGAATCGAGTATAGAGCTTAAAACCAAAGCTGCAACACCAACAAATAATCCATTTAAGGCGTAAAGAGCAATTTTCATTCGGCTTATTCTGATACCCGAGAGTCGAGAGGCTTCTTGATTGCCACCAATGGCAAAAGCATACCTTCCTAAAGGAATATTTCTTAGAAAGAAATGACTAAGAATTAGTAGCCCAATAAATATAATTGCTGGGGCAGGTAATCCAAAAATATCTCGAATTCCAATCAATTCATAAAGTCCACCCATCCCATTAATTGGACTTCCCCGGCTTATCACTACTGCAATACCTTGAAGAAAGGTCATTGTTCCCAGAGTGATTATAAAAGGGTGAGCCCTTTCGGTTGCCGCCAAAACACCATTTAAAAAACCAAAAAAAACTGCACAGGCAAAGAGGGCAAGAATACCAAGACTTAAAGACTGAGTTCGAACAATAGTGAGACCACCGACATAAGCACTAAGTGAAATAAGACTTCCGACCGAAAGGTCCAGCCCACCAGAAATGAGAAGAATGGTCACTCCAATACTGACAATACCCAAAACCGAGATTTGTTGGAGAATATTTAATATATTTTGTAGGCTTAAAAAACGAGGATTGATTATTCCGGTAAAAATTATAATGACTAAAAGAACTAATACTAATATATTTCTTCCAATGGTAGCAAAAGAAAACATGATTACCCTCCTAACATAGCTTGCAGTAATTCTTTGGGACTGGTAGTAGAAGAATCGGCAATTTCTTCTACTATTTGCCCACGACGTAGAATGATAATTCGATCAGCTATGGTAATAAGTTCCTCAAGATCTGAAGAAACGAGAAGAATACTTTTTTGTTTTGATTTGATATCGAAAAGTAAACGATGGATTTCCTGGCGGGCTTCTACGTCCACACCTTGGGTAGGTTCTTCCAAGAGCCAGATTTGAGCATTGGCAAAAAGCGCCTTGGCAAAAAGAACCTTTCTCTGGTTTCCCCCACTCAAATACTGTACTTCAGTTTTCACTGATGGAGTAACAATTTTTAGCGCTTTCACTAAACTTTGAGCTTGGTCTCCCTCTTTTTTCAGGTGGATCATACCTTGGGTGAGTATTTCTTTAAGATTAGAAAGAGTGATGTTTTTGGCCAAAGAAAGGGGGAGAATCAAACCTTCTTTGCGCATATTTTCCGGAATAAAAAATAATCCCTTTTCTAAGGCATCATAAATACAAGAAGGCGAATAAGGTTCTCCTTTTAAAAACATTTTTCCCTGAGAAAAAGGCAATAGTCCAGCAAGTAACCGAATAAGTTCATGACAGCCAGAATCGTTTCCTCCAAGAATTCCGAGTATTTCCTCTTCGTGTAATGAGAGATTTACATTCTGAAGGACATTATTGCAGGAAATTTCTTTAAGCTCTAAAACTTTCCCCCCAACTGGTTTTTTAATAACTGCAGAGAAATCAAGCTTATGACCCGCCATTTTTTCAATTAAGGTTTCTTTGGTAAGATCTCCTTTTTGGAAAGTCCCAACGCATTGTCCATTTCTTAACACGGTTATTCTTTGGGAAATTTCTAAAACTTCATCTAAATAGTGGGATATATAGAGTATGCCTATTCCTTGTTGTTGAAGTTGATGAATTAAATGAAACAAAAAATCCACTTGAGATCCGGTTAAAGATGCGGTTGGTTCATCGAGAAGAAGAACTTTAGCTTGACGTGCTAATACTTTTAAAATGGCAACCTCCTGGCGAGCTGCTACGGATAAGGCAGCAACTATATCAGTAGATTGAATACTTAAGCCATAGGAACGGATTCTTTCCTCAGCTTCTTCTTTCATGGCAGTAAAGTCAATACTTCCCCAACGGGTGCGAGGTTCCATTCCTAAAAAAATATTCTCCGCTACTGATAACCAGGGAACTAATTGTTGTTCCTGATAAACGGTAGCGATTCCGCTTAATCTTGCTTGATAAGGATTCAAAGAGCGAAAAGACCTGTCCTCTATATCGATTGATCCTTCGTCGGGTGTATAGGCTCCGGATATGATTTTCACCAAAGTGGATTTACCAGCTCCATTTTCTCCAACCAGAGCATGAACTTCCCCAGCTATTAAAGTCATATTCACTTTATCTAAGGCTCGAACCCCTGGAAAACTCTTCGAAACATCTATAATCTTTAAGAGGGGCTGATTTTCATTCAAAAGAAAAACCTCCTGATTGATTGAACTCCAAATCGATTACCACCATTATTAGTAAATATCTATCTTGAAAACCTACGGGCGAGATAAATTAAGCCCCTACAAAAGAATATAAAATGGAGGGGCGCAATTTATTGCGCCCGATCTTCATATAATGTAGCGACATGCCATGGCATGTCGAATCCTTGTTTTCACCTTCATCTGGTGCCACAAAGTGGCATGAGGGTTTATCCTGAAAATATCATCAAATAAATTCTTAAATCGGTCATCCTTTAATTATTTTTTAAAAAAATAGCTAAATGAGATTGCCACGTCACTTCGTTCCTCGCAATGACGGAACAGTAAAAAATCAAATCCCCCCCTAACCCCCTTTTCTAAAGGGGGAGATTCATTTCTAAATGAGTTATTTTCATCCTCATCTAGTGCTGCTATGCAGCGTGAGGGTTTATCCTGAAAATACACTAATGCTTAAAAATACCGTCATCCTGAGGCTTCGTATTAAGAAGCCGTGAGGATCTCATCTTTTTCTTTTTTAATTCAAAAATATGATTAAGAATAAAATCTTCAAGTCTTTCTAAAAAGGATCACCAGATAGTCGTTATGATCATCAATCGCTGTTTCTTTTATTCGACTCACGGCTCACTTCTCACGGCTCACTGTTTTTAAAAATGAGACTGCCACGTCGCCTAAGACGCTTCTCGCAATGACGGAACAGTAAAAAATCAAATCCCCCTAACCCCCTTTTCTAAAGGGGGAAACGATTCCTGGGTAGGTATTTTCATCCTCATCTGGCGCTGCTATGCAGCATGGATGTCCATCTTCAAATAAATGTTTTCGACTTGCCTCCAGGTAACCTTTTCTCTTAAGAAATAAATTCAAATATCCCGTCCAAACTCTTTAATTTCAACTCGTTTGCCTCTTGCTGAAGATTGGTTGATGGCTTCAATCACTACTTGGACCCGATATCCATCTTGAAAGGAAGCTCCCAATGGTTCCACGGGCTTGTCATTAACTACACAATCTAAAAAATGATGAAGAGCATGAACATGTCCATATTCCCAACCTTGATTATGACCAGAAGGCAAATAATTTATTTGTAACGGATGCTCGGAATCAGTTACTAAAACATTACTAAAACCTTGGATTTCAGGTGGGTTAGCATCGGTAGAATAGACTTGCAAGTGGTTTAAATCTTCAAGATCAAAAACTATACTCCCTTTGGAACCATTAATTTCCCAACCTTGATAGTTCTTTCTCCCGGTACTTACTCCTGATGATTCAATTGTCCCAATTGCGCCATTTTTAAATTCCAAAATTGCAATGGTACATTCATCTGCAGAAACTGGGTTAGACTTACCCGAACAATCTTTCCGCATCTGATTATATGTTTTTCTTAATCCGCTGACCGCTGTTATTTCGCCAATTAAAAAGTGTGCCATATCAATAATATGGCTTCCGATTCCCATAAGAATTCCAGATTTGGTACCATGAGCGTACCACACCTTTTCAATGTGCTCAAAAGGATTGTGTCCTTGTTGTTGTAAGTATTTGGCTCGGAACTGGTAAATTTTTCCCAATATTCCCTGTTTAATAAGCTGGTGTGCAAATCGAACCGCAGGAAGAAAACGATAATTATAACAACACATCGTCTTAATTTTAGTTTCCCGAGCTTTCTGAGCCATTTGGAAAGCTTCTTCAAGCTTTAAAGATAAAGGCTTTTCACATATAACATGTTTTCCGTTCTCCATGGCTACTATGGAAGGAAGATAATGCCAATCGTCTGGTGTACAGTTATCAAAAATGTCAATCCGGGGATCTTTAGCCAGTAGTTGCCAATCAAGACAATACTCTTTGTAACCAAACCTGCGCGCAGTATCTTCAACTTTTTTTTGATTACGACCACATATTGCCAATAGGACAGGTCGGGCAACCGGATCGGAAAAACTGAAAGGAACTTTTATAAATGCATTAGAATGAACTTGTCCCATAAAACCATATCCCAACATACCAATCTTCACTTCAATAAAGTCCGATTTTGAGTAATCTACCTGGAAAAAACCCTTTTGATCCATGGAATTCACCTATCACACAGTAATTTTCTGTAAATATTTTATACTCTCAGTAACAGCTTGATCTTCATCCCCATACTTTGGATCTAAATAATCAATTTCTAAGGTCAAACTCTCTTGATAATGATTATCTTTAAAAACCTGAACCAAACCGGGAAAGTCGATAATGCCCCTTCCTGCCGGTACACTGGCAAAGAAATACCAGTCGGATGGATTCCCACCATATAGAGGAGCAACATCTTTGATGTGAGTAGCAAATATTTTATCGAATAGTTTACGGGCAGCCTCAATTGGGTCCTCTCCAATACGAAGAGCATTACCGGAATCGAAGGTTACCCCGAGTTTAGAAGAACCAACTTTCTCAATAATCTCAAGCAATTCATCAGAAGTAAAATCAAAATGGTTTTCTATGCCTAATTTTACGCCATAATCTTCAAATAGGGGCATAACATCTTGAAGAATTTTTGATACTTTTTCGATTTGAGGGCCATGAGGTTCATGTCGGAAAGCCAGGCTGGAGACAACAATTCTCATAACTTGTGCATTTAATTCTTGACAAGTTTTTAAATGCTTTTTAAGGTCCTTGACTGCTTCGGGTTTTTTCCCACCTTCAAAACCATCAGGATGACCCCAAGCCACCACTGGATCCAACTTTAACTCAATTAATTGATCTTTCAACTTTTTCAAAAAATCTTTTTCGTTTTCAGGGAAAAAACAAGTTTCAAGGGAAACAACATCAACCCCAAGTTCACTCGACCGCTTTAAAAATTGGTCAAAGGTTATTCTTTTTCCAGGATTTTGTTGGAAATCATATACTTCGCCAAAATACCGATGATAACAATAACTATCGATCCCAATTTTCATAGCCCTCTCCTTAATGATGGAATATAAATTTTCAGTTCTTTGAACAGATACTTTTCACAACTAAAAGTTTAGGGTATAACTCCATTCAACTAACGCTTCTTCCTTATCTATTTTTAATCATTCTCATTTTTTTTACAACCATTTTTCGCTGAAATTCTTGTCAAAAAGGAAGATGGTCGATACAATGAATAGATAGTTCTGAAGATATGGAGTGGTTCAAATAGCTCTTGAATTAAAGAATATTGATATTCTAAAAAGTCGGGGAGCACAAGATTACGCTATTATTAATGGTCCTCCCTTCCCTGCTAATTGGCAAGTTTCGCCTCATCGTCACTCTCAATTGGAAATTGGTCTGGTGAAATCGGAATGTTGCACAATCCAAGTAGGCTCTGAAAGGCACTACTTCGAGAGAGGTGATGTTTTTTTCTTTCCAACAAGATTAGCTCATGGTTTTGCAACCGGTTCCACACAAGGGGTTGAAATAGTTGTAGTGCAATTCCCAAAATTAGAAGAATCCTTAACCAAAAAATTGATAAATTTACCACCAATCGGTTTTTTTAAGCTCACTGACCTTGAGATGAGCATTTTTCTCGATCTCTGTTACCGACTGCAGAGAGAAATTGCCGGTTCTCTTCCATTTTCTGAAATGCAATGCCAAGCTTTGTTGCAGCAGATTATCGTCCTTCTTTTTAGAACATCATCCCGTGGTGACCTTCCCTATTTGATTCCACAACAACAACAAGCCATAGAAAAAGCCTTGCAAATTATTCACATTCGTAACCTAGATAATTTACTAATCCGAGAAATTGCTGCCGAAGTGGGTTTTTCCTCTCAGCACTTTCGTGAACTTTTTAAACGATATGTAGGAATCAGTCCTAAGAAATACCTTACGACCCTGAAGATACAAAGAAGTAAATGTCTTCTCCTCCATAAAGAATACTCCGTTACTGATGTGGCGTACCACTTGGGGTTTAGTTCACCTCAGCAATTTTCTAAGGCTTTTCGAAAAACCATTGGCTTAAGCCCTCTCCTGTGGCGAAAAGCCTATATGCTTCAAGATGAGAGCGTGTTATCAGAAAAATATTAGAAATTTACGCTGAACCAAGAATCCCAGATTTTCCTTAAGAAATTTTAACAAAAAACTCGCTCTCCTGAGCGACTGGGGTGAAAGAGAGCGAGGTAAAAATAGCACACATTCCAAATCCCTTCCCGGTCTAAACCGTTAAAACCTTCCAAATTCTTCAGCAGCATCAGTAACGGCATTCAAATTCTCAACCGGTGTACCGGGAGCTACATTATGCCCATCCATAATTATATATCCCGGACAATCCTTAAGAACCTCAAGGCTTTGCCGAACGTCTTCTCGAATATCTTCTGGTTTTCCGCCATGGAGTTTTACAGTATCTATTCCACCAATAAGGATAACTTTCCCACCCATTATTTCCTTAATAAGGTTCTTATTTGTAAGATAGCTAAACCCATAATAGATATCGATTCCCACCTCATTGGTCCATAAATCAATAAGGTGATCGGCTTGCCCACAATTATGGGCTATTACTTTCAAACCCCGACCATGAATATTCTCTGCTAATTTTTTTAAAGCAGGAAGAGCAAATTCTTTAAATTGTTTTGGTGATAGTTGAGCAGTACCATCATCTCCAATAAAAGTAGTTCCTTCCAAATAAGAACTACAAAAAGCGACCTTACCACCTCCAATTTCTCTGGCAACATTGAGCCAATCGATTGCTTTCTCTGAAATAATTGACAACAAATCTTTCACCCAATCAGGACGATCGTATAAATCCATTGCAAAATTATCAGCACTTCTTAGATCTCCTGCTATAACCGTTGGACCAATAATTCCTCCGCCACCCATCATCACACAATCAACAGCGGGTATAATTTTTCCGTCGGAAAATTGAATTTCATAATCCTCGGCTTTCTTTTTCATTTCCTGATAGTAAGAAATCATTTTCCCATGAAGTCCGTTATTTATATAATCAACTGAACGAAGTTGATCTAAATTATCGTTTTTTTGCAAAAAATGAGGGCGGGCTACCCAGGGAGAATCATCTTCTTGATAAACAATTTCTGCTCCAAAAGGTTCAACATCTTCTACCCACATAAAATCTGGATAAAATACGATTTGGTGATAATCAGACCTAATATTCTCTAAAATCCATTTGGCTCCTAAAAGCTGGGCTTCCAACATCACGCCCGGGTCATTGAGATAATCATGGAATCGGTTCTCATACCCAATTAAAGGCAACCAATACCTTGAACCAATATAATGCAAAACCGGAACTCGGTCGGGTTGTTGGAAATTCCAAACTTTTTCCCAGCGAGCTTTTCTTTTCAGTATTTCAGTATAAGGGAAGCGAATAATTATCTTTTTCATAAAATTCCTCCTACTTGTCAATGCCAATTACATCTTCAAACCACTTGAAACCGATAATCCTTTCACAATTTGTTTTTGAGCAATAGCAAACAAAACAATGATGGGTAAAACTGAAACCGAAGCCCCGGTAATTAATAAATCATACCTTTTCCCTTGCTGTTGGGCTAAAGCAGCAACTCCTAAAGGCAAGGTCCGCATCGCTGGTTGCGAAGTAACCATTAAAGGCCACCAAAGCTGATTCCAAGTCATTAGGAAATTATAAATAGCAACTCCCCCTAAGGCGGCGCTGGTTAAAGGCAAAATAATGCGACTATAAATCCAAAGCTCGGATGCACCGTCTAAGCGGGCTGCTTCTATATAATCGTTGGGAATATCCTCCATAAACTGTTTCATGAGAAACATTCCGAAGGGGCTGAGACAAAATGGCAAAATGAGTCCTAAATAATTATTAGTTAATCCAATTTTGGCGGTAAGCAGATACATAGGAATAACCAAGGTTGCAAATGGAATCATAAAACCACTCATCAGGAGGAAAAAGAAAAAGTTTTTAAATTTAAAGTTAAATTTTGCAAACACATACCCCAGCATCGAACTGGAGAACATCGATATTATGGTTATCCCACCTGATACAATTATGCTGTTCAGGAAATACCTACCAAAGGGAAGCCTTTCGAATAAAGTTTGGTAATTTTTTAAAGTAAAAGTTTGGGGGAAAAAAGTGGGAGGCATTTTTACAATTTCGGTTCCAGGCTTAAAAGATGACAGAATCATCCAAAAAAAAGGGATTATCATAATAAGAGAAACAATGATAGCGATCGTATGGGATTTGGTTTGCTCAGTTATCTCATTTTTTCTTTTTGAAGACATTATGATCCTCCCATCCTTTAATATTCCCATTCTGGTTTAAGAATTTTAAGCTGCAAAAGGGTTAATACCCCAATAATGACAAATAGCATTATTGCAATAGCCGAAGCTATTCCAGTCTGAGATCGCAGTATTCCATCGTTATAAACTTGAAGAGCCATGGTATAGCTGCTGTAACCAGGGCCACCTGATGAACCCCCGGTTCCACCACCGGATAAGGTCATCACAAAAACTAAATCGAAAGCTTGGAATGCAGAAATAGCTGTAATTGCAGTTATAAATAGAAACACTCTTCTTGCTAAAGGAAAGATTATTTTCCAAAAGGTAACAAAGGAGCTGGCTCCATCAATTTGTGCTGCCTCGTAAAAGACATCGGGTATGGTATTTAATCCGGTTAAAAATATTAAGGTTGAGAATCCAAGAGCCTGCCAAGCTTCAGTAATAATAACACAATAAATTGCTTGCTGAGGACTGTTCAGAAAGCCTTGCCTTGAAATACCAATTTTACTGAGTAATACATTAAATAATCCAAATTGAGGTTGATAGAGGTAGGTAAAAAAAAGACCTATGGCTACCATAGAACATAATGATGGTAAAAAAATTGAAAACATATACCCTCTGCTCCCAAATTTAATAGCAAACAAAGTTTTAGCTAAGAGCACACCGATAAAAACGACTAAACCAGTTTTTAGTAAGGCATATAGCATCGTATTCCTGAGAGCAGTAATAAAGCGGGGGTCTTTAAAAATATCAAAGTAATTTTTTAAACCGACAAATTTACTTGAGGCTGGGTTTTGAACAAACCAAAGAAAAAAGCTACTCACTATCGAATAACCAAAAGGATAAGCCACGAATAAAATAAACCAGACTAAGGCAGGAATCAAAACCAGCCAGGGAAAATATCGTGTGGCGAAGCCACGTTGCATTCGCAAAAACCTCCTTTTGACTGAAAGGCTTGATTCTTAATCATTCAAACAAAACCATCAACAAAATAATAAAAACCTAAAATAAAAAGCTTTTTTATTTTCTATTACTGGAAGGAACTCATAAAAAATTTTCCTTCCAGTAATAGAAATACAATCTTACTTAATGGCTAAATCTTCAGGAAGTCCGTCCCAATAAATAAAGGTAGCCGGCACGTTCGGGTATTTTTCTTTCATTGTGGCAACCTGTTGATTAGAATTGGCTTCCATTTGTTCTAAGACTTGATCAACTGTTAATTCTCCATGAATCATTGCATCGATACTTGGCCACCAGATGTTGTAGAGCAAAGTATCTTGTTCTGGAAATGGTCCCCAATAGCGGAAATATCCTTCCTTCATAGCCTCAATAACTGGTTCAAGATAAGCACCTTTTCCAGTTTTAAAGTATTCGTTATCCCAGAGAGAACGAGGAGTTGGAAGTCCAGGATTTTCCTCAAGGAAAACCAATTGTCCTTCAGCACTGGCCAAATATTGCAGATATTTAACCGCTGCTTCCTTTTTCTCGCCAGATACATAAGTGGGCATAAGTAAATCCCAGGTATCACTATGGCTGAATAATGGTTTCTGTCCCTTGACAAAAGCTGGTTTCATGATGAAGTCAAATTTCATATCTGGATAAGTTATTTCGGTAAAGGGCAGATATTCCGGCCACATGAATGCCATAGAAGCCAAATTTTGTACCAAGGCATCACCAGTGGTCGGCATGTTGACGCTGTCAACTTTGTGCACAAAGAAAAGGTCATAGAAAAATTGGAGAGCATTTTTAGCTTCGGGAGTTTGGAAGGTAAATACTTGTTTATCGTTATCCCAGAATTTTCCTCCCTGATCAGCAATGTAACTTAATAAGTAGGTAGGATCGTTACTCTCTTGAAAGCTAAGGCCGGAACGGATTAAGTCACCGCTAGAATCGTATTGAGCCAGTTTTTTAGCGTAATCAATTAACTGATCAGTATCAACAAAAGCTTTTTCAACAGCTAAACCAGCCTCGTTTAAGTGATCAACGTTAACCAGAATACCAGTATCCCCGGGAGGATCAGGTATGCCTACCGCCCAGATTTGATCATTCAGGTTACATTGTAAATAGTATTCTGGTGATAGATTTTCTTTTACCCATTCCATTGATGGGAATACATCCGGAGTAAGAGGCTGAATTGATCCAGGAACTGCCCATTCTAGGATTTGCGTTCCAGTACCTGAAAATAATTCCGCTCCGCCTCCCGCTGCCAGTGCTGCTCTCATCTTGGCGCCTAATTCTGCTTGGCCCGGTTGTGGCTCAAGAATAACTTCAATATCAGGGTTTAATTCCATAAATGCCTTGTTTACAGCAGTATAACCATTTATATGGGGGTCAAAAGATAAACACCAGATAGTGATTTGAGTTTTTCCTAAAGCTACAGCACTCATGCATAAGATAACAAAAAGCATAATCAATAAAACGTATCGGTTTGATTTCATGAACATTCCTCCTCCTGTAATAAAAACCCACTAAAACTCTATGGAACAAAATTACTCATTCCTACTGAGTATCACCTCCTTTTTCTTTAGGAATAATATTTATCAAAAAAAATAAAAAACTTTATAAATACCTAGCGCTATATTTATCAACGGCAAAATGCATGGTTATGGCATTTTCTATTGGAATATCCATATCCAGCAAATTACAGGTTGCTATAACCAAACCATTTTTCTTACCAACTTTTTCTACCAAATCCTGAATGGCTTGATCAACATCATAGGGAGACCCAAAGGGAAGAAGCTCACTAATATCGATATTGCCGATCAGACAAAGTCGGTCGCCACACTTTTCTTTGATTTGGCAAATATCGTTACCAGCCGTAGGTTGGAGAGAATGAAGACCATCAATTTCACAATCCAAAAGCATATCAAGAGTATAATTCTGATTTCCGCAACCATGAAGCACGACTGGTTTTCCTAAATCATGAATTTTCCTGACTACATCCTTCATAAAAGAGAAGTCCATTTCCCAAAGGTCTTTGGGGGACATAAAAGGACCAGTATTATAAGCAAAATCGTTCGAAAGCCAGATACAATCGGCTCCTTCCTGAATCACCTTTTTAGCCAAGTTAAAAACGTGATCAAAAAAACGAGCTGTAAAATCGAGAAGTTCTTTTCGATGTTCATAGAGATAAAACATATAATTATTAAAACCCATAAATTGGTTTATTTTAAAAAAACCGGTTTCAATTTGAACGACTACAAAAAAATCAGATTTTTGGACCCATTTATGGAGATTATCATATTTAAACTCGTCAATCGTTGGAAACTGATGAGTTTTTAAATCTCCTGGTTTCTCAACCGGTTTTTTAAGTATTTCATAGGTGAATGGAGTAGAGATAGCCTCCATGCCCCAAATATCACGGTAAATCGGATAGCCTTCTTTCGATTCATCAATTTTGATCCAGGGTTCACGAGGAAAAACATGAATAAAATCAAAGCCTAAAAATTCTCGAGCTTTTTTATGACAATCAAACTGAAAATCACTCAGTTCCTCAGTCATCCATCTTACTAAAGCATTTTCCTCAGCTTTTGGCATTTTTACCTTTAATATTTTTTGAATTAAAATATCGTGGAGCATTTGTTCTCCATGAGGGATGCGGTCAACTGGTTGGCATTTGAGGGCGGCTAACATTCTCTCTTTGTGGTTCATATTATTATTCCCTCCTCCTATTATATATAATTAACTTAGATGGTTGACTGTCGAACTACTACTTGAGTATCTACAGTTTCTTTCCATAAACTTTTTTCTTCAGAGCTCTCTTTATACAGAATCCTTTGATAAAGCAAGTCAACACTTTTTATTGCTAATCCTTCAATTGGTATATGAACAGTCGTCAAAGGAACGCCGGCTACTGAAGCAAAACTAATATCATCAAAACCGGCTAAACCAATATTTTCCGGAACTTTTATCTTTAATTCTCTTAGAGCTCTTAAGACACCAAAAGCCATATAATCATTTACACAAAGAATAACATCATAATCAGGATGATTTTTGTTAAATATTTCTAAAGAACTTGTATATCCACCTTCGATATCTGGATGAGTTTCTACGATGTCAGTTTCCCAAACTGGATAGCCATTTTCGAGCATAGCTTTTTGAAACCCATCAATTCGTCTTTTAAAAGTCATCGCTGCTTTCATTCCGGAAAGGAAAAGAAATCTTTTGTAACCCCTCTGGATTAAATATCGTGTAAGCAAGTAACTTCCCTTTTCTAACTCAACATCAACTATCGGCAGATTTACTCCTTCAATGCCTCCTCCGATCAATACCGAAGGGATCTTCCTTTTAATGAGTTCATAAAAAGTTGACAGATTGAAGTTAATAATATCAGCAGTGTGGATAAGAACACCGTCAACCTTTTGAGAAATAAAGTCCTTGAGAACTTCCTCCTCAATGAGTGCCTCGCCCTCAGTAATCCCAAGATTCATCCGATAACTCCTTTTTCGAAGCTCCTTTTGAATAAAGTGGGTAAGTGAGGCATGGTAGGGATTGATGATTTCCGCCATCAGCAAACCTATAATTCCCGTCCTTTGGGCAGTTAAATTTTTAGCTAAACTATTCGGTATATAACCCAAAACTTGAGCAGCTTCTAAGACTTTCTGACGGGTATCGGAACTTACTCGTTTTCGACTGTTTAGCGCCAAGGAAGCTGTAGAGGGAGCAACACCAGCTAACCGAGCAACATCTCGAATAGTTGTCATCCTTCACCTCTGTCGAACCGTTTTGACATTTTTATTTTAATTAAATAAATACTTTGCTGTCAAGCTCTTTGCTAATATATCCTAAATTAATTTAAAAACGATTCAATAAACGATAGATCAAAAAAGAAGAGATATATCAAAAAATGATTGAATTGAAGGAAATGGTGGCTGGGTTTTAAGACTGAAACATCTTATTACCAACCCAGCCCTTTCAAAACAATTTACTCACTTATATCAATTAGGACTTTCAATGAACCTTGAGATGGATTGAGGGCGGTTTCAAAAGCATTATAAACCTGATCTAAGCTAAAATGATGGGTCACTAAACCATCGGTTTTCATTCGACCATCGTTTAAGTATTGTATAGTTGCCTCATAATCGACGGCAGTGTACATAATAGTTCCAATAATTTCTAATTCCCTATCCTGGACAAAGGCCATGTTAACAGGAATTTTTCCCTCGGGCACACCAACCATAATAATTTTACTCCCTTTACGAGCTAAATTAATGGCGGTATCCAAAGTAATTTCATTCCCAACACAATCAAATACTATATCCGGACCATCGGAACCAAAAAATTCCTTTGCAACTTGAAAAATATCTTCTTTCTTCGGATTCACAATGACGCTTGCGCCAGATTTCTTGGCTAATTCTAACCTGGTATCAACTGGATCTGAAACAAGAATTTGGTTTGCCCCAGCAGCAAAAGCAGCTTGCAGGGTAGCTTGCCCAATCATGCCAGCACCGATAATAATTATATTCGCTCCAGTGAGCATTTTTGCTTGGCGAATGGCATGAACTCCCACGGCTAAAGGTTCAACTAATACTGCCTTATCGGCATCCCAATCTTTGGGAAGTTTAAAGACTTCATCAGCTTTGACAACTAAATACTCTGACTGACCTCCATAATACCCAACACATCCTATTACTTGAAGCTTTTCACAAATATTGTATCTTCCTATCCGGCAGTTATAACATTCACCACAAACTAAGTTAGGCTCAATGGTCACTAAATCACCTATAGCCAAGTTTTTCACCTGCGTCCCAATTTCATCAACCAAACCGGCTACTTCATGCCCTAAAACCATTGGAGGATGAACAAAAGGATGTGTTCCCTGAAAAGCATGCATATCAGAACCACACACTCCCACTCTTTGTACTTTAATTCTAATTTCATCCGGTCCTACTTTTGGTATAGGTCCTTCTTTTTGCTCAAACTTTCTAAGATCAACTAATTCTACATACCTCATGAGAGACCCTCCATTCATTTGTTAGTAATGAAACTATAAATACTCTATATTTCTATTATAGCTAATGCCATTCATTTCGTGGAAATAAAATTATTCTTTTGAATATAGTTCGGTCTGACTGATTCAATAGGTAAAATACACATTCGGCTATCTCTTCTGGTTTGGTAACCTCATTGATATCTCCATGATAGGGAGAATCACCCTGCCAAAGGGGAGTATCAACTGCTCCGGGACAGATGGTGGTAATAAGAACTCCATAGGGCTTAACCTCTTGGGCTAAAGCATCAGCCATACCAATCATACCATGCTTCGATGCCCCATAGGCTACTTCTAAAGGAATACCCCGAGTTCCAGATACCGAGGATATGTTAATAATTCTTCCTTTTTTTCTTTCGATCATATAGGGGAGTATTAATCGAGTACAAAAAAGAGCTCCTTTTAAATTGGTGTCAATGATATTGCTAATGCGATTGATATCCTGTTTATAAAATTCGATGCCTTGATAAATACCGGCGTTATTGATCAAAACATCAATGGGTCCGTGATTGGTTTCAATCTCCTCATAGGCTTTTCGTATTTGATCCGGTTTGGTAACATCAACCTGATAGGCAAATATTCGACCCTGCCCTTTTTTAACTAACGAATTTAGCCGATCACTATTACGCGCAAAACCGAATACATTAAAGCCATTTTCAGCTAATTTTATTGCAATTGATTCTCCAATTCCTCGGCTGGCCCCGGTTAGAACAATATTTTTTATATTCATATTCAGCATGCCTCCTATTTATGGTCGATCATCTTCCCCATTTCGTTACCATAATAACTCCTATCAACGAAATTGCACCGCCTACTAACGATACGAATGAAGGGATTTCTTTTAACCATAACCAAGCTATGAATATTGCCAAAGCAGGTTGTAAGTAAATAAAGCTCGACACCACAGCAACCGGAGTTTTAGAAAGAGCATAGGTCCAGGTTAAATAACCAATGGCTGCTGGAAATAAGCCCAAATAAATAACTGATAGGGTATGCGAAAATGCTGCCCCGTTTACGGCTGAAACGAAACCCGGAACAAAATAAAGCAGAAAAATTGTACCTCCCCAAATAGTATAACAAGTGAGTTCTAAAGGAGTATATTTTTTAAAGTACGGTTTTTGGCAAACAATATACACACTGGAAGAAAAAGCTGCAATAAGAATAAGGAATACACCAATGTTTAAATTAAAACCTTGGTTTTCACCTAAAACAATGAGAATACCTCCAAAAAAACTAACCAGAATACCCAACCATCCAATTTTTTTGAGGGTTTCATTTAAAAAAAGAAAAGCTAAAAGAGATGAAAATATCGAACTCAAGGCAATAATAAGGCTGGCAGTTCCCGCGGTGACCGTTTTTTCCCCATAGACTAAAGCAATGTGATAAATTGTAATACCCAAAATTCCTTGGACAGCAACTGCTGGTATGTCTTTAAGTTTGGGAAAGCGAACCTTTCTAGTAATTAAAGCATAAATAAGAAGAAACCCTGACGCAACTAGAAACCTTAATAATGCAAGATGCCCAGGTTGATAAGACTTCAATCCATCTCGTATGCCAGCAAAAGCTGATGACCAAAAAAGGACACTGATTGAAACTGCGAAAATTGCTTTTCTATCCATGGTTGGGTAGGTATTACTGGAGCGATCTAATCAGCCGATCTACTCCAACGCTGACTTCGTTTTCAAAATGGAAGCGAATTATTGTTCTCTTTCCGTTTTGGAGGGCATAATAATCTCCTAATGCCTGAAATTTGATAAGTGCACCAAAACTTACCTGTGATTGCCAAGAACCAGCTTCATCAGGTATTGGAATATCAACTTTGGGTTCTGACGTTAACTGGATAAAATACCCATTTCCCGCATCGCCCTTATGAAGCTGTCCAGTTGAGTGTAGAAAACGAGGCCCATATCCAACTGTTGTAGCTACTTGGAAGGAATCACGAAGCACCGAACACAATCTGAGTAATAAACATTCTGTTTCACGATTAGGATTAACATAAGCTTGAATAGCAATATAATCTCCAGGGTGACACGGGCTTAAAAAAACCCTCAGAGCTTCATAAGGATCATCAGCTTCAATATCACCATACACGATCATCTCGTCCTTTTTTATTAATGGTTCAGGTTCGTCAATCGGGGATCCTTCGGAATACTTCTTAATAATCTGTCGAGTTATTTTTTTGGAAATTTCGACATTTGGTTGGTTAAATGGGTTGATCTCAAGACGATAACCGGCTACAGCAGTAGCAAGTTCCCAGAGAAAAAACTGACCAGCAATATCGTAATAGTCCTTGAGTTCCAAATGAATCACCGGTTGTCCAGATAAAACTAAATTATTGATCTTTCCTATCCAGGACAATTCGGTAAGAGGTAAAGACATAACAATAAAGAGTCGGTCTTTAAAGTAAAACATGGGATCACCCAGAGATTCTTTGACAACCGGCAAGATCCCTTTTTTTTCTTTGCCAGTACTCTCGGCTATGAGTTGCTCAACCCAGTCACCAAAGCTTTGAATATCCGGAGTGAGTATGTAGGTCGCTTTATCTCTCCAGTTTTTTGCCATTTCCGCTAATAATGCCCCCAAAAATGCTGCAGGATTGTCTTTATAGGGAATATTTGGTTGACATTTTTTCATCATAACTTGTGCTCTTTCTAATAGCAGTGAAATATCTACTCCAATCATAGCAGCTGGAACCAAACCAAAGTGCGAGAGAGCGGAATAACGACCACCCAAATCCGGGTTATTAAGGAAGGTTTTACGAAAATGATAAGTTTGTGCTATTTCGATCAAGCTGCTTTCTGGATCAGTTATAAGAATAAAATGCTTACCTGCTTCTGCCTCCCCAAGCTTATCAACTAAAAAAGTATAAAAATATTTAAAAAAAGAAAGAGTCTCAATCGTACCTCCTGATTTGGTAGAAACAATAAACAATGTATTTTGGGGATCAAGACGTCTTGTATAGGATTGAATCATCCCGGGGTCGGTACTATCTAAAATCCAGAGATCAAGGTATCCGTCTTTTACTCCAAAGGTTTTTCGATATACTTCTGGAGCCAAGCTTGATCCTCCCATCCCCATAAGGAGAACCTGCTTATATCCTTCCATCAACAATTCATTTACAAAATTATTTATTTCTTTTGTTTCATCAGTTATTACTTGAGCAATCTCAAGCCAGGCTAAACGATTTGAAATTTCTTCTGGGTTATTTTTCCATACCGTAAAATCCTTTTCCCAAATTCGCTCCATTATCTGGGCATTTTCCATTTCTAATAGGGCATTATCTATAAGACCCTGATAATTTTGTAAATGAATATTTTTCATTAATTTCTTCATAAAAACCTCCATACCATAAAATCACCATACGTTTTATTTTTTGAGGATACCCGAGAAAAATATATTTTGTAGTCCATTTTTTTCAAATTCTTCTTCATATTTTTCCCTAAATTGACTTCTTTTAAGGAAAAATTCTTTTTCATCCATTTGCTTGACAGTATCCTCGCCATGTTGATTAAAGAGGTCTCGAATGGCTAATCGATCAATTAATTGTTCCCAAAAGGTATTGATTTCAAAATCTTCGATAAAATGAACCGAGGTAGAATTCTCATAATAATCTTTTGAGGGAATAAGCTGATTACATTCATCATCCCATTCAACTAAATTTTCTTTTTTAAATTGTTTGGCAAATGACATTATTTTTTGTTGTAATGTATGATATTTTTCCCGTTCTTGATCTTGCTCATTTAAATAAGCGTTATAAACATAATCCGCAGTAAAAATCATTTCTACTAATAATTCATATTCTTCCTGACTCAATTCAATGTTCATTTAATATTCCTCCAAACATAATTGTTATCTGTTAAATATTATACCCTTTCATCTTTTAAAAAGGGAATGAAAAAAGCCCGACTCTAATTAAAACTGATGTTCTATAAAAAACTCAAATCGAGATGTTTAGCAAAAAAACTAAAAACTATATATAAGCACTTAACTTCTAAAAAATGAGGAGATTTTCCTCTATTCCTTCGCAGAAATTCATTCTTTAAGGCAGTTTTACAATAACATTTAAGGATTAAATTTTCTTTATTAAGAAATCTTAAAATTTTCTTCTTCTTTTTATTTTCGATCTTTTTGTATTATTTCCTGGATTTTTTTCTCTTCCCAATTTTTTCCGAACGTTCCTTTTTTAAATGTTTCCACACCATGGAATAATACACCAACACCCCAACCTATGATTGGCCAATAAAACCAATAAAATCCAGGTGAGGTTAACAAATTACCAACAATAAAAAAAACTGACATAATAAGATAAACAATGAGATGAGAATAAAATGATTTTATTTCCATCACTTGTTTTTTGGCGTTTTCATACCTTTCCTTATCTTCCATAGCTTCCCTCCGTTTTAAAAATTCTAAGATTCTTTAAGCTCTTAAATTACGTAAAGATTAAATATAATTATTATTAATAATACACAGTAAATTGGTTTGATGTTTCAACCTGTCGAATAATTTAGAAACTTTCCTCCTATATATTCTTATCCATTTTGATAACGTATACTAAAGTTCGCAATTTCGCACCTTGAAAAAACCACCGGAGACTCCAAAATGAAGGTTGCATGTAATACAAAACTTCATCGAGGAGGAATATCCGATGGCTCATAAAAATAATAAACCATATCTTTTAAAAATGCTCCTTTCATTCATGACTCAAACCTGATCCTCTCTATGCTAGGCTCGAGTGGTTAACCAATGAACTTATGAAACTGGAAGCTGAAAACAAAGTTTGAGCTCACAAAGGGGAACATTGTTCAACCCGAATTACCCATTCTTTCGGAACCCGAGTCAGACGATTTGATACCCGATTAGGTATCATCTTTCTTCTCGTTCCAAAACTGAGGAAAGGAAGCTCTATTCCTTTTTTTGTGACTAAAAAGGAAACGCTCGGAGCAAGCCCTCCTGGAAGGTGGTTCAAGAAGCCTTTATCAATGGCGTTTCCACCTTAAAAAATGGAGCGGCTCGCCCAAAGCTTAGGAATTCAAATCCCTCTTTTGCCAGTCAAGTATCAGAAATCACCAAAGACCTGAGTGATCAAGTGGAATGGTTCCGTACTCGTCCTTTGGAAAAAGAATATCCAGTCATTTTGGTTGATGCCCTCTACGAGAAAGTTCGCTGTGAAAGACACGTCATCAGCATGGCGGTCGCTCTCGTTCAGGGTCTGACCAGTGAGGGAAATCGAGAGATCCTGGCGGTCGAACCCCTGATAGCTTGAATCAGAAGACACTTATACTCATTTATTTGAACAGCTCAAAAGACGAGAAGTGGAAACCGTCTGGCTGTGGGCATCCATTGCTCATACAGGGCTTAAAAATGCCATTTTAGAAATGTTTCTGAGGATCAAGTTGGCAACGCTTTCAAAGTACACTGTATGCAAAATATAGTGGTTCATATCCCCCATAAAGGAAAAGAATCCACAGTCCTCAACTCAAAACAAACCTGGAATCAACCGAACCAAGAGTGGTGTGCAAAGCAATATGCCCATTTAATCATCCAGGAATACCGAGATCGCTTTCCTCAAGCCATTGCTCTTTTAGAGGAAGGACTGGAAGACTCGTTACAATTCCTGGCTTTTCCTCATCTTGACCAACGAAAGATCTCTTCAACCAATTCACTCGAGCGGATTCACAAAGAGATCCGTCGTCGAACCCGAGTGGTAGGGATCTTTCCTACCACCGATTCCTATCTCCGGCTGGTCACCAGTTATCTCATTGAGTATACTGAAGATTGGATGAGTAGTAAAAAATATATCAGTTCTGAGGCGATTACCGAGCAACAAGCAGAGCTTCTAAAGATAGCCTAAAAAAAAGAAAAGAAAACAAAAAGAAAGAAAGAGGCTGTGGATAGATGGACAACCCTGCGGGTTGACCACAGATCCACAGCCCGACGACTCATGAATAGTTATTCACTAAAACAACAGAAAAAATTGACCAAATAGAAAGGTCCTATTCTTCTCTTTATTTTTACCTTCCAAATTCATAAAAAGGAGGTGAATCAATCGATTAATTGCTCAAAGAGAGATCACTTTTCATTCATGTAAGGTCATCTCTTTGTTCAAAAAGGGTCTCCGGTGTTTGCTAAGAGTAAATTGCGAACATTATTTGACACATACTTGGGTAGAGCTGGGTTTAATTCTAGTGATTTCAAGTAATTATTGAGAGTTGATTTTTCAAGGTACGTTTTCCTGGTTTGAAATCGGTCAAACCAGGAATTCATTCAGGAGATAATCCTTTGTATTATCAAAACCATCTAACCGAAGTTGAATTTACACATAAAAAAGGACTTGATCATAGAAGATCTTTGAGAGTTAATTTTTTTAGAAGAAAGTTAATTGCTATTTTGGTTGCTTTAGTCCAGTTATACCAATTAAACCTAAACTTTCACGAATGATCCTCTTTGTAGCTTTTGGAATATTCGAGCTTTCATTAATCATGTTATAAATAGCTATTAACGTACTTTTGTCTAACTTTCCTTTTATTTCTATATTTGAAGCGTTCCTATTGATGTCTGATTCGGAGTACGAATAGAAATCTTCTGTGCAATCAATGATGCAAGTTTCTTCAAAACCAAATTCACCAGCGTTGAATATCAAATGAGGATGGTTTTCACGTGGACCACCCGGTTGGAATTTCTGGATCTGTGTTGTCGTGGTGTGAATGTAAAAGAAAACTGGTGGTGTAATTGAGGAAGATTTTCCTAAGCAGATAAACCAGCGAGCCTTGTCTATGGGTTGTGGATATCGGGGATCAGGAAAGTTGCTCCACCGGACTACGTCTCCGACTCTCAATTTCCATGCCTTTCTTCAATCCGTAGTAGGTCAAAAAATTCTCTTCTTGGGGACTGAGGTCTTCATCTTTTTTGTTAGAGATACCAGGGAAAGCGTCGATCATTTCAATTTTGTGATTATTTCTTCTTTTCCATGCTTTTTCCCACGGAGCAATCACTTCGTGCGAGGCACCGCTGAGAATATTGGTATCGACAGAGGTATTAATATATATCTCGACTATTCTCTGCATTTCCGTAA
The DNA here is from genome assembly GCF_015775515.1 of Atribacter laminatus. Classification (NCBI taxonomy): domain Bacteria; kingdom Pseudomonadati; phylum Atribacterota; class Atribacteria; order Atribacterales; family Atribacteraceae; genus Atribacter; species Atribacter laminatus. The sequence goes on along the minus strand of NZ_CP065383.1, from coordinate 1,316,809 downwards.
TTTCAGATTCTGAAAAGTATTCTAAATTTGGTCTCTTCCCTTTGGTTTTCACAACAATGACCGTGTTCTTTTCTTCTTGTGGAACAAACTTAAAAAGCTCGGTTTCGTAACTGTTCCGTTTTTCATATATCTCTATCGGGACCGGTCCTTTTGCCATAGCTTTATACTCTAGATCTAAAGCTGGCCTACCAGTTTTGACGAGCATCTCAAAATCAAACAGAGCTAAATATTTATATATATAGGTTTGAGTGGGATCCTTCTTCTTACGCCTTTTGTGTTCCTTTGCAAAGAAACAAATAGCGTTTTCAAGTCTTTCCTTCTTATAAGCAAACATGGATACCCTCCATGGATTGATAAATATCAATAAATCACTTAAAATCTTTTTTCTTTATTATAATACAATTTTCTGCTTTTTGTTATTAGCAAGTTGATCTTAACTAATTCGCTAATCTTCTTCGGTGCTTGTATCCATGTCTTTCTATCAAGCCGATAAAAGCCTTTTATTGTATTAGGAAGAAACTCGACTTCTTCTTAATCATTGCTGTGCTTCATCTCATTTCTAAAACTTATATGCCATTTTAGAAATGTTTCTGAGGATCAAGTTGGCAACGGTGTAAAGTACACTTTATGCGCAACCTCCTTGTCCATATCCCCCATAAAGAAAAAGAATCCTTTGCCGCGAAACTGAAACAAATCTGGTACCAACCTGACCAAGAGAGTGCGAAACGGGTTGCTCTGTTGGTCATCCAGGAATACCGAGATCGCTTTCCTCAAGCCATTGCTCTTTTAGAGGAAGGACTGGAAGATTCCTTACAATTCCTGGCTTTTCCTCACCTTGACCAACGAAAGATCTCTTCGACCAACTCACTCGAGCGGATTCACAAAGAGATTCGTCGTCGAACCCGAGTGGTAGGGATCTTTCCTACCACCGATTCCTATCTCCGGTTGGTCACCAGTTATCTCATTGAGTATACGAAAAGACTTGGATGAGGAGTAAAAAGTATATCAGCTCTGAGGCGATTACCGAGCAACAAGCAGAGCTTCTAAAGATAGCCTAAAAAAAAGAAAAGAAAACAAAAAGAAAAAAGAGGCTGTGGATAGATGGACAACCCTGCGGGTTGACCACAGATCCACAGCCCGACGACTCATGAATAGTTATTAACTAAACTTTCGCACTAAAATAAATGGTGAGAAACCTTGATTTTAAAGGGATTTTTAATGAAAACACCCCTCTTTTTTGGTAGAATTGACTTAGAGAAAAAAACCAATCACCAAAAAGAGAGAGGTGTCTTCATGACTATCCTACCAGAAAATTTGGAAAATGAAAGGACTCTATTACCCATGTTTTCCTCCTTTGTAAAGGAGTTCAAATTGAACCAACTGTTTCGAAAATGTTCCATCCGTAAAGAAAAAGGAATCCCTGTTAAAGACATCTTCCAGATGATCTTTCTGCTGGTCTTTACCGGAAAAAACATCTCTGGTATCTTGTGCTCTAAAAATCTCATTTTCGAGGGAAAGAAAGATACTTTTTACCGTTTCCTCCACCAGACGAGTGGCAGCTGGCGAAAATTCCTCTTCCTCTTGAGTGCCACAGTAGTCTCAGAAGTCCTCTTTCCTTTTAGCAATCTGAAGCGCTACGCCTGGGTAGTGGATGATTCTCCCTATGAACGATCTCGGAGTTCGAAAGTTGAAGGTCTCTCTCGTTTCTATGACCATTCTACCAAGCGCTTCAGCCGTGGGTTTCGGATGCTCACCCTCGGGCTCACTGATGGAGCCACTTTCATTCCTTTTTCCTTTTCGTTATTAAGTTCCCACCGAAAAGAAAACCAGCTCTGTCCGATGGATGCTTCCGTTGATGGACGAAGCAAAAGAGCTCGTCTTCGGAAAGAATCCCAGGAGAAGACTCCTGATGTACTCTTGAAGCTCCTTGATGAAGCTTTGAAGCACTGTCCCTTGGTGCAAACCATCCTCTTTGATAGCTGGTTTAGCTTTCCCACCCTCATCCGGAAATGTGCTACTCGAGGATTATCAGTGGTATGCATGCTCAAAAACACCCCAAAGATTTACTACTCTTTTGGTGGAAAGGCTCTTGCTCTTTCCTCTCTTTTCACCAGAATTCAGAAAAGACCACACGGCAATATCATTGGATCGGGTGTCGTGAATCTCAATCTCACTGGGAAACCACTTTTAGCTCGGATTGTCTTTGTCCGAAGTGAAAAACAAAAATCTCAATGGTTGGCGCTTCTTTCAACTGATCTGTCTCTTTCTGAAGAAGAAATCGTTACCCTCTATGGAAAACGCTGGGATGGATGCCTTCTTCAAGATGGTGAAATCAGTCTTGAAACTCACTCGGGAATTTCAGATTCGATCCTATGATGCACTGGTCTCTCATACCAGTATCGTCTTTATCCGGTATATCATGCTCGCGGTTATTGCCCGGAGAAACACCGATCCCCGCACCATTGGAGAGCTTTTCTATGCCTGCTATGATGAAATTCAGGATATCACTCTTATGGAAGCACTGACTCTCCTTCTTGAGCTCCTGAAGTCTACCATAAAACAGGTTTTAGTCCTTTCAGAAGAAAAAGTCAAAGAGCTACTCTTCTATTTTGTAAATAGTCTTCCAGCATGGTTGAGAGAAAAAGTGCTATTATTGAACTGCGAAAGTTGAGTTAATTATTCATATTAGGTTTGAGAGGATAATTCGATAGCGTTTCAGTCAATACTAAAGAGGATCTTGAGAGCAATTGAAGAAATATTGGAAACTAAATGTAACTTAATAAAATTAGATTTAAAAAATTTTCATTAAGAGTGATTTAAAGCATTCCCTCACTATTTTTATTTTTTTGCTTTAATATGTCAAGGCCGACCTTAAAATGACCCACTTTAGCCGGTTTAAATTTGACCCACCCGGTAATTATTAATCTGATGAATGAAGATTCGGTGCTCCATAAATTCCAGCTTTGATTCGATCTTTGAGACGATAACTATTTCCCCGGATATTGATGACTTGAGCATGATGGAGCAATCTATCCAAGAGAGCAGTAGCCAGAATTGGATCTCCCATCACCTCTCCCCATTCGCCAAAACTTTTGTAACTGGTAATGATGATACTCCCTTTCTCATAGCGACCACTGATTAACTGAAAGAGCAAAGTTGCTTCCAAACGGTCTAAAGGAAGATACCCTACCTCATCGATGATAAAGAGCCGAGGACGAATATGGATACTTAGACGTTTATCGAACCGATTTTCTTCATAAGCTCGTTTTAAGTCCTGTAAAAGACGGCTGAGACTCGTAAAATAGACCGATTGTCCCATTAAGAGAGCCTCTACCCCTAAGGCTACAGCTCAATGAGTTTTTCCTACTCCTGGAGGCCCCAGGAAAAGGAGGTTCTCCTTCCTCTCTAAGAAAGCCAAACCAGCTCGTTCCCGGATGAACCTCTCATCAATAGAAGGTTGAAAAGAAAAGTCAAACTCAGTGATCGTCTTGCGATAAGGAAGATGGGCCATTCGAAACTTCACTTCGATATTTTTCTCTTTCCGGATGGCTGCTTCCCTTTCTAAGCTATTTCCCAAGAAAGAGAGATAGGTTTGATTTTCTTTCTGGGCTTTCTCTAAGAGAGCATCCAATTGGACAGCGAACTGGGATAATCCTAATTCCACTAAGAGCAGGCGAACTTTTTCTAATTCGATCATATTCCTTTCCCTCCCCACCGTTCATAAACTGCTAAAGGACGTATCTCGACTTCCTCGGGGTTGACCTTCCAGGCATGCGGAAGAGGATATATTTTCCCTTCTTTTTCTTGTAACCCCTGGTACTGGTTCCTTAACCAAAGAGAAGTTCCTACTGAATAAGATTGATGATGAGTTGCGACCACTTTTCCCTCTTTAACAATCTCGATCCCGTCTTTTCCTTCTCTGACCCAAAGCTCTTGACCACTATAAATCCAAGGAACTCCATACCTTACTCCTTGGTAACTTAAAAACCCATCTTTACCCACTTTTCTTTTTTCAGCGAGATACTTTTGATAGCTTTCTAAAGAAGGAAGAGGCTTCAAGTTTTCTAAAAGCAAAAGGTCCTTAGGTTTTTGGCCGGTCGTTCCATGGAGGCGTTGATTTTTTTCCTCACACCACTGATAGGCTTGGCGATTTAAATCTCCTCGATTTTGAAACGTCCTTCCAGGTAAGAAGTTGGCTTTCACGTACCCTACACCTCGTTCAACCTTTCCTTTGGTTTGTGGTCTTCTGGCTCGACAAACCTGGGGGATAAAACCCAAAGTGAGAGCTACATCCAAAAACAAAGGATGCCAAATCGGCTTTCGTTTCTCATCCCAACCCAAGATAACGGTTTTCATCTGATCGGATAGAACGATATCGGTTACTCCTCCGAAGTAGGAAAAGCCCTGGATGAGACCCCGTAGGAAACGATGGATATCGCAGTGATTGCTGAACTCCGCATACATTGCTCGGGAATAGCCTAAAACCATTACCAGAACATAGACTTTATGACTCCTTCCATCTTTCTCGTCTTGATAAAAACCAATCCCCCAATCCACTTGGACTTGTTTACCTGGTTCTGTCTCATATCTTTGGGTGGCCACTATTCCTCGAGGAGGACGATAAGGTTGAACATAATCTTTGACCGTAGTTTTCCCTCCCTGGTAACCGAGCTCTTTTAGCCTAGGGTAGATCACTTCACAGTTGAATATCCCCAGTTTCATCATCTCTTGAATCTCTTTCTGGAAGGGGTCCAGTTTTGAACCCTTCTTTTTTCTCACCTTCCTTTCTGGAATACCTTGAGCCTTGAGATAACATTTCACCGTATTCCGAGAAAGTCCGGTTTCTCGACTTATTCTTCTTATACTCTTTCCTTCTTTTCTCATCTGGTGTAACATCATAATTGACTCACTCCTTAGCATGTATTTCCCTCCGATCTTTCATCCTATCAGAGGGATTATATCTTTAAGGGGTGGGTCATTTTTATTCTGGCTTTCCTGGGTCAATTATATGCCGGCTATGACATAATAGGCTACATTTCTTTTTTAAGGAAAGGTTAATAAAAAATAGATCATGAGGTTTTTTAAAGTAATACTCTATCCTGAATATACCATCGAATGAATTCCCCCATTGAGGGGGGTTAGGGGGGTGTGCCTTTAATTAGTCATCCTGAGCCCTCGCTTTTTGAGGGCGTGAGGATCTCATCTTTAAGCTTTTCTTAGTTTCCCAAATCCACAATCCCGTGGTTTTAATAAATTCAAGAATCAAGGCCTGACCCCAATATACACCGTGATTTCGATGATACCGCCAAAGGAGAACATCTGTTGGGTTTTAGTTCGGCGGGTGGTGTGCAAATTAGAAAAAATTGCTCATTTGGTATACAATAAAATAAATATTTGAGAGTTTTTGGAGGGGTTTTATGCCAACACTCCAATTTAAAGGAAAAACATTTGTTCAGAATTACCACCACATGGTGAAATACCATGAAATAATCCCACAAAAAGAGAAAAGTCTCACAGATAGGTTAAGCCTTCATGACAATCTTATCATCCATGGAGACAATCTTGTTGCCTTAAAAGCCCTTCTTCCAACTTATGCTGGAAAAGTGAAATGTATTTATATTGATCCTCCCTATAACACTGGAAATGAAAAATGGGTTTATAACGACAACGTATCAAATCCTATGATGAAAGATTGGTTGGGTAAAGTCGTAGACCGAGAAGACCTTACCCGACACGATAAGTGGCTCTGCATGATGATGCCCAGGTTGAAGTTATTAAGAGAACTTCTGAGAGAAGATGGTGTGATTTTTATAAGTATAGATGATAACGAAGTGCATCATCTGCGGATGGTGATGGATGAGATATTTGGAGAGGAGAATTTTTTAGCAACTATAGCCTGGCAAAAGAAATTCTCTCGTCAAAGTGATGCAAAGTGGTTTTCGGATACATTTGAATTTATTGTTGTATACTCAAAAAACAAAAATTTATGGTTTCCTAACTTGTTGCCACGAACAATAAAACAAAATGAAAGATATAACAACCCCGATAATGATCCAAGAGGAGTCTGGACTTCTGGCGACTTATCGGTGAAAACTTATACACCAGATACTGATTATCCAATTACAACACCTTCGGGAAGAATAGTTAACCCTCCACAAGGTTTTTGTTGGAGATTTTCTAAAGAAAGGTTACAAGAATTAATCGAAGATAATCGAATCTGGTTTGGTAAAAACGGGGATAATGTCCCTAGAATAAAAAGGTTTTTATCTGAAGTTCAAGAAGGTTTAGTTCCAATTACATTATGGTTAAGAGATTTTGCTGGTGATACTCAAGAAGCGGTTAGAGAAGTAAAAATAATTCTTGAGGATAAAAAATTTGATAGCCCAAAGCCAAAACGTCTTATTTCACGAATCCTCCAAGTAGCAACTGATAAAGACTCTATCATCCTCGATTCCTTCGCTGGTTCGGGTACTACCGCTCAAGCTGTCCTTGCTCTCAACCAAGAAGATGGGGGGAAACGTCGTTTTATATTAGTAGAATGTGAAGATTATGCCGATGAGATCACTGCTGAACGAGTGAGGCGTGTGATTAAAGGCGTGCCTAGTGCTAAAGATGAAAACCTCAGAAATGGCCTGGGCGGTTCTTTTAGTTATTTTGAATTGGGTAAACCAATAGAATTAGAAAGTATCCTGGAGGGCGATTCGCTTCCCTCTTATCGTGAACTAGCTCGATATATTTTTTATACTGCAACGGGAGAAGAATTTAATCCTTCTGTAGTCGAAGAGAAACGTTTTTTTATTGGAGAAAACGAAGAATATGAACTCTATTTATTTTATAAACCCGATATCGAATATTTAAAATCAACAGCTCTTACCTTGGAACGAGCACAGGCTTTGGGTCCAATTAATGAGAAAAAACGATTGGTTTTTGCTCCCACCAAATACCTTGATACCGAGCATCTTCTATCCTATCGCATAGAATTCTGTCAACTTCCCTTTGAAATTTTTAAAATAAAAGGTTAAAAACCATCTAGAGCTTGGAGAAAGCAATTCCGTGGAATTAAAAGAATACCAAAAAGAATCACTTACAAAAGTAAAAACATTTATCGAATGGTTAAAAAAAGCCAAAATTGAAGCCGATAAAAGGAAAACTAATACCGAATCGGTGTTTGAAGATTACTTTGATTTTCCCCAAGCAGCCTGGAAAAAGATCAGCCAAGATCTCTATCGATCGAAGAAAAATGGAATAGCTCAAGACCTTCCAAATTTCTATTTAAAAATACCTACTGGAGGGGGGAAAACCCTGCTTGCTTGCCACGTGATAGATATTATTAACCGGATCTATCTTGAAAGACAAACTGGTGTGGTTTTATGGATTGTCCCTACCAATCAGATCTATCGTCAAACACTGAACCACTTGAAAGACCGGAACCATCCCTATCGGCAAGTGTTAGATATTGCTAGTAGCGGAAGGACTATGATACTTGAAAAAACTGATCGACTCTCTCCCCAGGATGTCAATGATAACCTTATTGTTCTTCTGCTTATGCTCCCTTCAGCTAATCGACTCAACCAAGAGGTTTTAAAGGTATTTAAAGATAACGGAGGATTTGCTGATTTTTTCCCTTCAGAAGATAACTTCCAAGGGAATAAGAAGCTCCTTGAAAGCATACCCAATCTCGATTGTTTTAATCAAAATAATGGAATTTTCGGCCATATCCCCAAAACCTCACTGGGAAATACTCTGAAGATGCTCCAACCGATCATTATCCTCGACGAAGGCCACAAAGCCTATAGTCAAATTGCCCAGGAAACTTTACGTGGCTTCAATCCAAGCATCATTGTTGCCCTTTCGGCTACTCCTCCCAAAGGAGAAAATATTCTGGTGAATATCACTGGCCAGCAACTCAATCAAGAAGAAATGATCAAACTAGACCTTCATATCATCAGCAGAGCAACCACTGACTGGCGAAATGTCCTCTCTCTTACTTTGGAAAAAAGAAACTACTTAGAGGAAAAAGCGAAAGAATATCAAGCCAATACTGGGGAATATATTCGTCCTATTTCTCTTATCCAAGTGGAAAGGACCGGTAAAGATCAAAGAAAAGGAATTTTTATTCATTCTGAAGATGTCAAAGAATTCCTCATGGTTCAATGCGGTATACCAGAGGATCAAATTGCCATTAAAAGTAGTTCTACGGATGATATTGAAGGGATTGATTTATTTGCAGAAGAATGTCCCATTCGTTATATCATTACCAAACAAGCTCTTCAAGAAGGTTGGGATTGTTCCTTTGCTTATATTCTTACTGTTCTTACCAATCCTGAATCGAAATTAAGCATGACTCAATTGGTTGGACGAATTCTTCGGCAACCTCGAGCCAGAAAAACGAAAATAAAAGATCTCGATGAAAGTTATGTATTTTGTTTCCGTCCCCGAGCGACTGATCTTTTGCAACAAATCAAGCGAGGATTTGAAGAAGAAGGCCTAGGAGATCTAAGTGGAAGAGTTTCGATCGAAACCGAGAGCGAGGTTGCAGCAGGTACGGTTTCCTATCAATACCAGAATCATCTGCGTAAATTTGAAGGAAAAATTTACCTTCCAAGGTTTATTATTCAGGAGGAGAATCATTGGCGAGAGATTAATTATGAAATGGACATTGAGAAAAATTTATCCTGGGATGACGTTAACTTTAACTCTTTATTCGAGAAAACCTTAGCTTCAGATGAAGTAAAAGATCAAAATATTGTAGTTACGCTTTCTTCACAACCTGATGAACTTATTAAACCAATCATTATGCAAACTCAAAAAGGTCATTTGGAAGCAGACCCCATCTTTTTTACTCGTCAACTATTAGATATCATTAAAAATCCATGGCTTGCTTATGAATTTTCAAAAAAAATATTGCAAGGATTCCTTTCCCATTATTCTAAAAAAGATATCAATAACAACTTTTTATTCATTATTCAGCTTTCAAGGCAATATTTAGAGAGTGAACGAGATCGTTTAGCCGAAATCGTTTTTAAGAGTTTAATCATAGAGAAGAAGATCTGCTTTTTTCTCCTTTCCTCTCCTGAAGGGCGCTATACTCTTCCCTCTAAAATTAATATTCAAAGAGAATCGAAAGCATTAATTCATCGTGATCATACTCCATTACAAAGAAGTCTCTTCGAGTTTAATCCTGAAGAATATTTTAATGAGTATGAAAAAAGCGTAGCTCTCTACCTTGATAAGCAAGAAAAATTGCTCTGGTGGTTCCGTAACCTCACTGGCCAGGATTATTATTCCATTCAGGGGTGGAAAAAGAATAAAATTTACCCCGACTTCATCACCTCAAAAAAGGATGAACAAAATCCTGAAGACTACAAAACTATTTATGTAATCGAAACTAAAGGTGAGCATATTTTAGGGAGTGAGGATACAGTTTACAAGCAGAATATTTTTGAACTCTGTAATCAATTGGGTGAAGCAAAAAGCTGGGAAGATTTGGGACAAGAATTCTCCAGCAAACGCGTGGAATTCCAGCTCATACCCGAGGGAGACTGGGAAAGCAGAATAAATAGGTTTTTTAGTATCTAATTGAAGAAAAAAGGAGGGGTGAATGTGGGAAAGGAAATTATGCCCCCCGTTGTCAAGCCGATAAAAATAGACAAAGTAAACGTTATTGGCGGTTTTGCTGCCAATAATGCTCTGGTAGGTGAAAACGTTAGGGTTATCTATAAGGGATTTTTTCACTCAGATCAAAAGATATTTTATGAATATATTGAGGAATTATCGAATATATATTTGAATCGATATTTAGTAAACAGAATTCATAACTTTCTAATTATAATTCATCCTGATTTAACCGCCGATTTATATATTAATGAAGTACCTATATTTCTTAAAATTATCAGTAAAAGAGATATTTTGGCTCGAGAAGCAGTAACAATAAATGATATTGCCGACATTACTGAGCTCTGCTTTGCAGATTATGTTGACTTAAAAGAAAATTATAAGTTAATTTTTTGTTTTAAAGTTGGCTGGAAATTTGGACTTTATTTCGACTTTCACAATACTACGAACCCACATTATTCTTTGAATCTTCAAGAATTATGGAAAGTATTTGGTTATTATTATAAGTTTTTACTTTTCCAAAAAGAATATTCTATTCTTCAAAATAAATTTTTATTTGAAGAAATGTTTAAAGATGGATGGTTTCCGTTTATAAGATTATTAGGGGGAGATTTTAGAAAATTAGCTGAAATTTATAAAAATAGGTTTGATTTTGAAAATTCCATCAATAAATTCATTGACAGTTTTAACGAAAATAAAATTAAGTCAATTATTAATTCTTGGTGGCGAAAGCAAATAATCAAAGACAAAGAAGCTATTATAAAAGCTGGAATTAATGCCTATCTGCAAAATAACCAAGATGGTTACATTAACTGTATAAAAAATTTATATTCGGAAATAGAGGGAATAATTAGAAAGAGCTATATAAATGAGAAAAACAAAAATCCTTCTATGAAAGATTTAATGGACTATGTTGAAGAAAGAGCAAAAAATAAATTTGTTTCTATTGAATCATTAGGATTTCCCAGCGAATTCTATCGTTACTTAAAAGATGTATTTTTTAAAGATTTTAATTTATTGGCCAATGACTGTTTCTTATCAAGGCATACTACATCCCATGGTGTTGCTAAGCCTGAAGATTATACGAAAATAAAAGCTCTTCAGTCTATCCTTATTCTTGATCAAATTGCTTTTTCAATTTTTTGAGGTTCGCTATGACATTAATAATTATATACAGATTATATTATAAGAAAGATTATATAAGTGATGGATAAAACTATAATTTCTGAAAAGTTTAAACTGCGGGGTTTTTGGTGGTTACCCTTAAAAGAGAAAGATAAAATCCCTGGGACACTTTCATATAATCCAGAAGGATTGATGGAATTAGATCTTGATGGAACATTTTGGCCAGAGACTTCAATAAATAACAACGATTATGGGTATTTACCATTATTATATGGAAAAACACATGATGGTAAATATTGTACATTGGTTGATGTTTATGAAGTTTTTTCCAGCCTAAATTACTCGCATGGTTCTTGTATTATTATTACCAGAGTAATTTTTAACCAGCTGTATATAGGAGATGGATATGTTAATCCTGATTTAACACTTTATAAAGCTGCATTAATAGAATTTATGGATTTAGGTGCTTGGATGCATCAAGATCCATTTTCATATCAACAATTAAAAGAAGATTCAAAAGAAATCATAATGTATAGTAAGCCTCCTTCGATCTCAGTTGATGTTGAATTTATAAAAGCAACTATTTCAATTAATCCAGTCATAACTCATACAAGATACTATAATAGCTATACTTGTACAAACAAAGAAATAATAAGAATAACTCCATTTTCTTCTCAAAATATTGAGTGGAATTTAAAAGTACTTTTTAACCTTCAAAAATTGTTTAGCCTATTTATAGGTCGACCGATTTATATCATACGTATTCAACTACTTCTCTTTATAGATAATGAGATAAAATCTAGATCCCAGGAAAAAAATTTTTCTCCCTTAGTGGATCTTTGTTTTAATCAAACAACAAAAAGAGAAAAAAGAGAGTTATTGCCACCACAGATTCCATTCACTTATCCCAGTTTGTCAAACATCTGGGAGATAATATTAAATAATTGGTTTGAAAAATCCACTAGTCTTGAAACGGTAACGGCTTTGAATTTTGGATTATCGATCAATCGGGATCTTCCTGTAGATTTTAAATTCCTTGCTGTAATACAAGCAATTGAATCTTTTCATAGGATAAAGGGAAATAACTTATACATGTCAAATGAAGATTATGAACCAATTAGAGAAATCCTAATAAAAGCTATTCCAGAATCATTATCATCAGCACATCTAGATGCTCTAAAAAACAGAATAAAATATGGTAACGTGTATTCACTTCAAAAACGTCTTGAACTTATTTTGGAAAATTTACCTGATCCTATTGTTTATCTAATTACAAATAATGACAATAACTTTTTACGTCGTGTTGTTGATACTCGTAATTACTTAGTTCATCGAGATGAATCGCTTAAGAGTAAAGTTTTTGACGATGAAGAAATGTTTAATGCATCAGAAAAATTGAAGTTACTTATTGAATTTTTACTATTGCGAGAAATTGGTTTAGCAGATGATACCTTAAAAGATATTATGACAAAACATCGAAGCTATCTAAATAGACAAATTATCTTGGGAAACAAAAATCATTCCTAGGAGTTTTTCATACTATTTAAAGCGGATAACGAAGCTTTCTTAGACAATATGTGTTATGTTTTTTGAAGCGGGGGGAGTGGCTTAATAGGGTTTGTAATCTAAGGGATTAGGTCCAAATGAGCTCTTGAAATGCTACCTTCGGTTTTTTATTGCATCTAGATATCTGCTGGGATAATATGAGTTCAAGATCATCTCTATTGAAAATATTTTTTAGTGCTAGGCCTTTATTCTTGTATTAATAATAATATTTGTAATTGGAAAAACATTAATAAGACAAAAAGATGATATCCTCACGCGGAAAAGCACCGCTCAGGATGACGCCTGAGGCTTATGTGGGGGTCAGGTCTTGATTCTTGAATTATTAATGCATTTGGTTACTCAAATATCCGGCATTTGGTTGGTTTTACTCGAGCATTCTACATTAAAACCGTTATTTTAGCTTGAATGTTTTAAAAGAAAAATCTCAATGGTTGGCACTGCTTGCTGCTGATCTGTTTCTTGTCGAAGACAAGATTGTTACCCTCTATGGAAAGCGCTGGGATAGATGCCTTCTTCAAGATGATAAAATCGGTCTTGAAACTTACTCTGGAATTCCAGATTCGCTTCCTTGATGCTCTGCTCTCTCATATCAGTATCGTCTTTATCCGCCCCATCATGCTGGCTGTCGTTGCCCGAAGGAACGCCGACCACCGAACCTTTGGCGAGCATTTCTATACTATTTTTGATTAAATTCAGGATATGACCCTCATGGAAGTGTTGTCGTTACTTTTTGAGCTTTTCAAATCAACCATGAGAGAGGTTTTCATCCTTTCAGAAGAGAAAATTAAAGAGCTACTCATCTATTTTGTAAATAGTCCTCCAGCATTCAGGCTGCGTCATAATTCCTTTATTACACCAAGAATAGCGTGAAAGTGGAGGACATAGTACATTTATCTTCAGTTTTTGGTTATCTATTCCCATTATTACTGTAAAATATTAGCACAAGTGGGGGTAAATAATTTACAGAATAATTGTGACACAGCCTGATTGTTGAAAGAAAAAGTACCATTATTGAACTGCTAAAGTTGAGTTTATTATAAAATCCATTCCTTCTTCATTAGTTTTGCTTCATACAGCGCTAGGTAGGCTATTTATCCTTCTTTTTTAAATTTATATTTATCAATCAATTGGATAAAAAAGCTAGTTATCACCCCCTAATAAATTAAATTTTTGATAATACAATCTTCGTATTTCCCATATAGGGAAATAGCATCGCTTGAATATCTGAGGTTGGCATGACCTCATCGGCAATATCAATACCCAATATTTCTTTCATTATTTGTCGTCGATGTTCAATTCGCTTCCATGAATCAGGATATTGGGTTCGAATGATCTCCCGGGTCGCTTCATCAGCAACAAACAAACCATCTTCTATGTGCACACCTCCATAGGGTTCACCGGGAAAAGCGATAATATCGCATTGAAGAGCCATTCCCGATTTCACCTGGTGGTTTGATCCCTGAAAGAAAATACTATTGGTCCATTCCTCGGTATGAGTCAGGTGGCCTGGATTTAAACCGATGCCAAACTCTTTAAAATCACCGATTGACTTTTTGACTGCCTGGAATACTTGATCTCCAGAGGCTCCAATATGGAGCGCTTCATACCAGTTACAGAGTGCTTGAAAATAGGGAGCGTAAAAATTCTCAAGAATTCCTTTCATTTTCAGCGGTACTTCTTCTTTTTTCCTAACATAGAGCCCGGTTCTCGCAACCAAGGCACGACGATATCCCATGCAAATATTTATAATTTCACCAAGTTCTAACCTCTTATGATAGGTTGGGCTTTTCAAACCAGGTAAAACATTTTCTAAACCGAAATTAATGTTAGGATGGGTACTCATAGGATCGCCATCTATGGCAAGATGGCGAGAGGCATCAATTTCACTTTCACCAACTTGGAGGTTTTGAAGGGTTTGTAAAACTTTTCGAGAAGCCTTGGTACCAGAAATCTCGTGATAAATTAGCTCTTTAACATCCAGAGAAACTCTTACCCCATAATCAGGATGAATCATGAGGTCGGAAGCATTCTTAAGATTTTCACAATTAACCAAATTTATTAATTCTTGTACGAGATAATAAGGAATTTCAAAGATTTTAGAAGGATTGGTACATTCAATTGGAATAAAATATTTCCATCCTATAATGCCGATACGACTGTTTTTTTGAATCCCTGCGCTCTGGTAAATTTCTCTCAATGATTTACTCTTACCCCTGGGTTGACCTACTAAACTAAAACTTTGGAATAGAACTTTTTGAAGATTAAAGGGAATAATTGCTGAATAATCTAATCCCTCATTTCCCACTATAAGTGTTGGTTCTTGTTCCAGGGAAAGAATGAGAAGGGCTTCTTCGAAGCGAGGATCATATCCAGTTAAAAAATGGATATTGGAGTAATGCTCACGATCACCATATATAATTAAATGTGTATAATCTTGAGACGAAGCTAGTTGAAGTAATGACTTTATTCTAAACTGATAATCTTTCTCATCGAGTATTGGCAATGAACTATAATCAATATCGTCCGAATCATGTTGAAGATTTAATTCAATTTCTGTTATTTTGCTCACTCAGAAACCTCCTTATCTATTCCCTTTATTATTTTTCCTTGCTTTTTCCAGTTGATGAACGAATAATGGTTTCACAGGGCAGAATGGTGATTTCTTTAAGTTTTCGATTGCTCTGAACCATGGTACATAATTTTTCGACTGCCAAGCTCCCCATTTCAAAAACCGGAACTCTAATGGTGGTTAAGGGTGGGCTAATGACTTTTGCAACTTCATTGTCGTCAAACCCAACTACTGAAATATCCTCTGGAACTTTATAACCTTTATCATGGATAGCTTTTATGACACCAGCTGCCATAAAGTCATTACCGCATATAATCGCAGTAGGTTTGGGGTATTCATTAAATAAGCCGAGCATTAACTGGTACCCACTCTCGATCTGATAATCGCCAAACTTTATTAAATTTTCATAAATTCTTAGGTTTCTTTTTGTTAAAGCATCTCGAAAACCATTCGCCCGATCGACCATGTGCAGCTGATCCGCAAATCCTCCTATCAAAGCAAATTTGGTATGGCCAAGCTGTACAAGATAATCTATAACTTGAACAATGGCTCCGTGATTATCAAAATTAATTTCCACTCGAGTTGGAACGGTTGATTTGCATCCAATTAATACATAAGGAATACTCCTATCCTCTAAATAGAGTAAAGACCGGTAATTTATAGGCCAAGAACCAAGAATCAATAGCCCATCGATATATTTATCTTTAATTAGATTTTCGAAAAATTTTGATTTTTGTGCTTCTTCAACAAAACTAATTCCAATTTGAAGGTTGTAGGATGTCTTTTTTAAGTAATCATAAATTCCCTGAACAACTGGAAGCTCATAGCGCCAAGTAGAAGGAAGAATGGGGTTTTCTTCAATAATCGATAACATAATAGTATTGGAGACTCCCTTCGCTAAGCTTCGAGCTGCAGAGAGAGGGACATAGTTTAGTTTCTTAATCGCCTCTTCAACTTTTTTTCGTGATTCTTCACTTACCGAATGATGATTATTGAGTATTCTCGATATGGTACCGGTTGATACTCCGGAAAGCTTAGCGACATCAAATAATGTCGCACGTCTTTTTAATTTCTTGTTATGATTTTTGTCCATAATTTTTAACCTACCTTTAACATCATTCTTGGTAAACCATCTCGTTATGGATTATACCTTCAAACAATGTTAAAGAGATACTATTTGTAACCGCTTACATGTTAGCGTTTACACAATATTATATATTTAATCATTTGTCAATACCTTTATACACATTATATTCTATATAATATCGGCATTATAGGAATATATAATTAATAAAGCAATATTCTGTAATTGTTAACACTTAATAGAATTTTAAAATAGATGAGTAAAAAAAAATTTTATCTGGTAAACTAAAATGAGGCTTAAATAATGTATATTAAGGAGGAGCGTATAATTCCTATGAATTTGTGTAATGTACCTTATATTACGAATAATATTTCAGATAGAAAGAATCTCTCAAGATGATTAATATGATGCTGAAAAAATTGATTTATATAATTTTTACTGTATTTGGTTTTTTATTCATAGCTTTTGGATGTTCCCAAGCAAAAATCCCAATAAAAACATTTGATCACGATCAAATCTTCATTAATATCTATCATGATTCCCTGGAAATGGCCGATAATAATAATGTCCTTATAGATCGATACTTAATGGAGCCTTGGATTATTGTCGATGGCTGCCTGTATTCAGATGAAAAAGTTGTTTTCGTCATTTTAGGAAGGGAAGGTGAAATTCGGGGAGAAAGACTCGCATGTTATAAGTATGAAGGAGGAAAATTTCAGGAAAAATGGATCGATAATAATCGCCAATTGAATCCTTGGAAAATCCTTATGTGTGATGTTGAAGGTGATGGAAGGCCAGAGGTAGCGGTTGGGGTTTGGAAAAAAGCACAATTTCATCCCGTCTTTGACAATCGATTATTTATTTATGCGTGGGAAAAGGGAATGATTTTTCCTAAGTGGCTTGGTTCTAGACTTTCTTCGCCATTTCTTGATTTTAATTTTTGGGATTCCAACCATGACGGCTTAACCGAATTAATTGCTCTTGAGTATCAAAAAGATGGTTTAAAACGAATTATGGCCTATGAATGGACTGGATTTGGCTTTAGGGGAATTGCAATTTTAGGTAAAAATTTATTAATAAACAGTATTGCTGAATTTTGTTTTGAAGGGAGGGATTTCAATGAAATCCAATAAGTCTATTTTCATTATCTTTTTCCTCGTTTTGCTGGTGTCTACAGTTGGATTTACCGAGGAACAGGTGATTACTCCTCAAGAGTTGGAAGGGAAAACCCTACCACAGATTTATATGATGCGGAATGAGATATTTGCAAAAAGAGGTCGACCTTTTAAAACCTACGAATTGAATAACTACTTCCGGTCTAAAGATTGGTACCAAATTGGAGTCAATGAAGATGGGACAGTAACCTATTCCGATGATCGATTGACCGAAATTGATCGTAAAAATATCGAGGCCCTACTTGAAAAAGAAAAGGAACTTCTCCAACAAAATTTTATTGAAATCAACGGAATGAAAAAGATTAACACCGATAATATCATCAATCTTTGGCAATTTGGGGAATTAGCATCTGAAGATTTGGAAAGACTTTCTCAATTCGGCTTCACTATTTTCCCTTGCCGTTATCCAGATCCTGAAAGTGAGGATGTAGAATGGCAACCTGCACCCTATGAACAGTTTTTTTGGCTTTACGAAAACAACAACTACTATGGTGTAGCTAATTTTATAACAACTGATGCGATTCTTCAGCTCTATCATATCTTTTTTGACTTTACCCTACGAAATTTAGAATCCGAAAAACTCTTCCCGGTTGTTAAAGAACTTACCAATCAAATGTTAGAACTTTCTAAATCCTTATTTGAAAAAGCTGAAAATAAAGACATTCAGCGCGCAGCTTTAAGAAATATTGCCTATTTTGCCGTTCCTCAACTCTTTTTAAACAAATCAGAAGCATCCTATCCCCATGGCATCCAAGATATCATTCAATCGGAAATCGATAAAAGCTTAGGCGCGGTCGGTCGAGAAAACTCTGAGATTTTTAACCCCGACTTTAATCCAGATATTAAACATGATATGGACTATAGTCAGTTTATTATTCGCGGTCATTATACTCGATCGGAAGAATTAAAGCGTTATTTTATGGCGCTGATGTGGTATGGACAGAATTATTTCCTAGCCGATCAGCAAACTGATCTCCTTCAATCATTGATTATTACAAAGCAGCTCTTTGATAATTCCTATAATAATTCAAAATTGATCGATCTTTGGGAAACGATCTACGAACCAACGGTGTTTTATGTTGGACTTTCCGATGACCTTGGACCACAAGAGTATAAAATAATACTTGATACCGTTTATGGGGAGAATACACCTTATGAAGACCTTGCCGACCCAATCAAGCTTGCTGAAGCCCAAAAAATGGCGGAAGAGATATATTCCAAAAAGAAACGTATCAAAACCGAGCTTTATCTCATCCCAAGTACAGCCCAATTTCGTTTCATGGGACAACGGTATATTCCTGATTCTGAAATCCTCCAGCGTCTCACCAAATGGACCGATACCGTTCCTCGTATCCCGCTTCGTCCCTTCCCCAAGGGTTTAGATGTTATGGCAGTTTTGGGATCTCGTTTGGCTACAAAAATTGCCTTAGAAGAACATCAAATCGAAGGGAACATTTGGAAAGAATATCCAGAAAATTTGGAAAAAATAATTATGGAATTTACACATCTCACTGCAAACGATTGGAAAACCAATCTCTACTACAACTGGTTGTATTGCCTCAAATCGCTTCTTCAACTAAAAAATGGATATGATTATCCCTTTTATATGCGAAATCAAGCTTGGGAAAAGAAAAGCTTAATCACTTCACTGGCCAGTTGGTCTCAGCTCAGGCATGATGTCATACTTTACGGAAGCCCCTCTGGCGCTGAAAAAGGAGGCTGGGAAGACTGGATTCCCGATCCACCAAAATGCCAGGTTGAAGCCAATCCTGAATTTTTTAGCCGAATGCTTGAACTTCTTACCCATAGTCGCGATGGATTACAGCAAAGAGGTTTGTTAACCAAACCAATGCAAGAAAAATTCGAAAAATTCATTGATCTGGTTGAATTTCTTTATCAGGTCTCTTTAAAAGAGGTCACGAACCAGCCTATTACTTCAGAAGAACACGAAGAACTCTATACTTTTGGTGCCTTACTGGAAAATCTTACTATATCGGTTATGACTGATGATGAAAGTATCAGCAACTGGTTTGAGATTCAAAGCGACACCGATAAAAATGTAGCAGTCATTGCTGATATCCATACTGCTCAAATCGAGGTTGAAGAAAATGGCCAGAAAATTGAGAAAAACTTAGCTCTCGAAGTTGGAGTCGGTCCAGTTTATGAAATTTATGTGGTTACCGAAGTTGATGGCTATCTTAAACTCACTCGTGGAGCAACTTTTTCTTACTTTGAATTCCTACACCCTGCTGATGATCGATTAACTGATGAAAAATGGCAAGCCATGCTGAAAGCAGGAACGAACCCACCGCCGCCAAATTGGACCCAGGGATTTTTCTCTTCTCAGTACCCACCGGAAATACCCCGATTAGAATATATCTATTATTTTGATTAACATCATTTCTCAAAACGAAAGGGAACATCCCCTATTCCCATTTTTTAGGGGGTGTTCCAAGCTCTGTTGATAAGATTGATTTGATTTTCAGCATTATTCAAAAAATAAGAAATAGCCTGATATTTTTAATAATCCTTGTCTGAAACATCTTCATGGAATGGCTAGTATGAAATAGCTATAATATCGAAGGATATTTTCAAAGAGGTGAAGGGAAAACCATGGAATCTCGGAATTCATATAAATTATTCACTATTCTAATGATCATCATAACTATTGGGTATTCAGTAGTTGCTCTTTATCAATTAGGTTCTCGGGTTGCTCCCGAAACTTTTTGGCGTCCTTTGCTTGCTGGTGAAACGGTAACATTCGATTTTGGAGAAATAAAAAAATTTCATTCAATTCGTTATTTTGGAGGCATTGGTGATGGTCAATATCTCTTTGAACTATCCACCGATAACCAATCCTGGCAAGAAAAGCTCAAACTGAATTTTCACGGTGTTTTTGACATCTATGTATGGAAAGATGCCCTTCTTGATGGTGAAGGTCGCTTTGTTCGGATATCCGTATTGCAACCAGGAGGAAGAATGTACGAAATTGGTTTCCTTGGCCTTGACGGGAAAGAAATCATTCCAGTCCAGAATGTTATTCAAAATACTACCCCGGCCATTTTAGAAAGCAGTGTACATAGAATTGCTGATGAATCACATACCATACCTGAATTACCAAGCTTCTTAAATGGTATGTATTTCGATGAAATCTATTTTGCTCGCACTGCCTATGAGCACCTCCATCGTATGGAACCTTATGATTCGGTTCAGCCTTTTTTCGCAAAAATTCTTCTATCTATTGGAATAGCAATTTTTGGGATGAATCCTTTTGGATGGAGGATAGTCGGAACCCTTTTTGGTATAGCCATGATTCCACTCATTTATTATTTTGGACTACAACTTTTCAAAAAACCCTCTTATGCCTTCATTGGAGCTTTTCTTCTTACTTTTGATTTTATGCATTTTTCTCATTCTCGAATCGCTACCATCGAAGTCTATATGGTATTTTTCATTCTCTGTTCTTATTTTTGCATGCTTCTCTTTTACCAAAGAAGTTTTTATGAATATCCCTTAAAAAAACTCCTCATCCCGCTTTTTTTATCAGGACTTTTTTACGGGTGTGCTTCAGCCAGCAAACTCAATGGTATCTATTCAGGTGGCGGCTTGGCTTTTATTTTTTTTACCACTATTTTGCGTAATTATCGGGTTCATTTAAAAATTAAAAGAGAACAACAAAATTATAATAATCAAGATTCTACTCCGAGCTCTTCGAATTCTATTATGGTTTTCCCCCTTTATACCAAAAGAATTATTCTTTGGTGTTTGTTATTTTTTATTGCAATCCCTCTAACCGTTTATGCTCTCTCATTTATACCCCTTCTTTTGGTTCCCAATCGTGGGCATAGTTTTCATGACCTGGTTCAATACCAAATTAATATGTATAATTACCATCGAAATCTAAAAGCAACCCATGGTTATTCTTCACCATGGTGGCAATGGCCTTTGCTTATTCGCCCTATATGGATGTATCAAGGCCAGGGTCTTCCTGAAGGAAAAATTGCCAGTATCTCGTCAATGGGAAATCCGGCTATCTGGTGGCCGGGAACTCTTGCCCTGATTGCCTGCTTTATTGTTTGGCTAAAAAGAAGAGACACTACTCTCTTTTTTATTCTTGCCGGTTTCTTTTCCCAATATCTTCCCTGGGCAATTATTCCTCGTCTAACATTCATTTATCATTATTTCGCTAGCGTTCCTTTTGTTATTTTTTCAATTGTTTATCTTATTCGAGAATTTTTAGAAAAATATCATGGCTCTAAGTATTTCGTCCTCATCTACCTAATCATAGTTGTGGTCCTTTTTGTGATGTTTTATCCAGTAATTTCCGGCACGATAGTAGATCGATCCTATGCCGCAAGATTTTTACGCTGGGTGCCAAGTTGGATCTTTTATATATAAAATATTTTGAAATTGAGGATTAACAAAATGAAGACTATTCAATATTCAGTGGTTGTACCAGCTTTTAATGAGGAACCGGTAATTTCGGAAACCCACAATCGTTTAAAAAAAGTAATGGATGAAATTGGAGAGCCTTATGAGCTTATTTTTATTAACGATGGGAGTTCTGACCGAACTGGTGAAATTCTTGATGATATTCACCGCAACGATCCCAATCTTAAAGTAATTCACTTTTCCAGAAATTTTGGTCATGAAGCCGCAACAACTGCCGGATTAGACCATGCTTCTGGGCAGGGCATAGTCATCATCGATGCCGATCTGCAAGATCCGCCGGAATTGATACCAGCCATGATTGAAAAATGGAAGCAGGGTTTTGAAGTTGTTTATGGAAAAAGGAAACAACGAAAGGGCGAATCGGCCTTCAAAAAAACGACCTCTGCTCTTTTTTACCGTTTTCTGCAACGCATGACCGAAATCAATATGCCTGCTGATGTGGGTGATTTTCGGCTCATCGATCGGAAGGTTGCCGATGCTTTAAAAAATATCCGAGAAAAAAATCGTTATATGAGAGGTATTATAAGTTGGGTGGGGTTTCGACAAACTGCTATTGAATTTGTTCGAGAAGAGCGTTGGGCTGGGGAAACCAAATATAACGTTAAAAAACTCCTTCGTTTAGCATGGGATGCCATTACTGCTTTTTCTTACAAACCTTTAAAAATTGCTACCTATTTAGGATTTACCCTCTCAGGAATTAGCTTCATTTACCTCTTGATAGTCATTTTTGAAAAGGTATTTACCCAAAAAACCGTACCTGGCTGGGCCTCTCTGATGGCTATTAGTCTCTTTTTTAATGGAGTAGTACTCATTATGCTTGGGCTATTGGGAGAATACATTGGAAGAATCTATGATGAAACCAAGAACCGCCCTTTGTATGTCATTCATAAAGCTCAAGGTTTTGACGAAAAATCCTCTAAAAATGAATAATTTTTTTCTCACCAAAAACTTTTTCCAATTTATAAAGTTCAGCCTGGTTGGAGTTCTTAATACTGCAGTTGATTTTGGTATTTTTACTCTTCTCAATTATCTTTTCGGAGAGCAATATTATCGAATATCACAAATAATTTCCTATTCTTGTGCAGTTTTTAACAGTTATTATCTTAATAAGTCCTGGACTTTCCAGGCTGGCCACCGTTTTAATCTAATCGAAATGATAAAATTTCTAACTATTAACCTCATTTCCCTGGGAGTATCACTCTTCTTCTTAACTCTCTTTCATGAAAAATATCAAATAGAAGTACTTTGGAGCAAGGTTGGAGCAACCTTTTTTTCGGTTTTGATCAATTTTATCGGCAATAAGTTTTGGGTTTTTAAAATGTTAAAATCTTAGCTGAAAAAGATAAAATATAAAAATATTAAAAACCTGGTTTTGAACTTAAAATTAAATAAAAATATAGAAATAATGATTGCTCTTGTCTCCTAATATGGATTTCTTTCGTAAAATGAAAATGAATATCATAATCAAAAAGGATATTTATTGTATAATAAACACTGAAGGGGGTGTTATTGGTTGAAAAAAATATTTCTATCCGTTTTATACGTTCTTGCTTTAACTTTGGTTTTTTCTTCTTCGCTACTGGCTTATGATATTCAGTTTATTGGAAATGGAGTACTCCCAACCCCTGAAGATGAAGCGAATATTAAAGCCTACATAGATCTCGGCCAAACTCAGGCTGGTGCGGAAGATTGGGAAAAATGGCAACCAGAGTCATCAACAGTTATTATCCTTCCATCCAACGAGGATATTCAAAACCATCAGGATATTCTCAGAAAAATGGAAGAAAATGGAAAATTGGTGGCAGTTTCCGACCTTCTGGATGGCTCTCAATATCCAGTTTTCCCGCCTTATTCAGTTTTCACTGAAAACTATCATTCAGTGGTTTTTCTCAATTTTGTTGGAGATGGAAGCATTTTCCTTGACGAAGAGTCTATTCAAGCTATTCAAAAGTTAGCTCCAGAAAAAATCTTTGTGATTGGAACTGAAAAAAATTCACCCATCATTCAAGAAAAGCTGGCAATTTTTGAATCGATTCCAGTAGAGGTTATAGAAAGAGAAAAATTAACAGCAAATTATTCACAAGTTGCGAATATTCCAGAAAATCCAGTTATTCTTTTCTTTTATTCATCAAGATGTCCTTCCTGTCGAAAACTCAAAAATGAAACAACACCGCCGATTTTTGAAAAATATCAAGATCAAATCAAAGTTGTCTATCTCGATTATATTTTTTCTGAAAACTATGAAAAGCTGGTTTTTTTGGAAGAGCAATGGCAAGTAGAAAACACAACTTCTGTTGAGTTGTTCTCCGAAGCCGGATATGTCACCGCGGAAGAGAATGAAAATGTGAACTCAAAAATTGAAGAGCTCATACAAAAAACTATTTCACTTTCTGAAACCGATAAAAAAATAGTAACCAGTGATACTGGTGCTATCGAAGATATCGTATTTCAACGCTTTAAGGGTTTTACACCTTGGGTAGTAGCTGGCGCAGGGGTTTTGGACGGTCTTAACCCCTGCGCTTTTGCAACTATCATTTTTATGGTTAACCTCCTCATGGTGCTTGGCCATGACCGGAGGAGAATTCTCGAAATTGGAGTAACTTATAGTATAACCGTCTTTATTACTTATCTTCTTTTGGGATTAGGTCTGTTTCACGTCTGGCAGACTTTAGCCGCTTACCACGTTTTTTCTCGAGTTGTCTATGGAATTATGGCTTCAGTTCTTTTAGTTTTCGCCATTCTTAGTATAAAAGATGCTATTCAATACAAAAAAGATAAGAAAGAAACTGAGTTCTCCTTAGGTTTACCCAAGGGATTTCGAGTAAAAATAAATCAATACCTCAAAAAAAGCTTTTCCGAAAAAAAATTAATATTTGCCGCCATCCTGAGTGGTTTTGTTATTTCCCTTCTCGAAGCCGGGTGCACTGGGCAAATTTATCTACCCACTATAATGTATATTGCCCGACAAAGCACATCAATGCGGGCTTTTCTGTATCTTATCCTTTACAATGCCTTTTTTATCATTCCGCTTTTAGTGGTCTTTTTTGGAGTCTACTACGGAAGTCAATCTAAAGCTTTGACTAATTTTGGAAGGAAAAATATTCTTTTTTCAAAATTAGCTTTGGGATCATTATTTATTGTTTTAAGTATTTTGCTCTGGCAAAGTGCTTTGTCCTGATTACTCATGAGGGAATCATTGGAAAAGATAAGGGGGTGTTCATTGGATGGCTAAAAAAGCTATCTTTATTATTTTAACAATATTTTTTGTTTGTGGTTTAGCAGAATTTGTAAGAGCTCAGGAGAATATTATTCCAGTAACTATTATTCGAGTTTCTCAACCAAATATAGTAACCGCTGAATATTGCTGTGGCAGGGAAAAAATTAAGGTTCGAATTAAATTGGCTGGAGTGAAGCCACCTATAGCTTATGCTGGAATAGCCGACCTTTTAAAAGAAAAACTTCGAAAGTTTATTCACATGCCAGGTGTGAGTTTCGACTTTGCTTTGGGTCATAATAGTGAAGAAAAAGTATGGGTTGGCTATCTATCCTACCTCTGTCACTGTGAGAGCGAGGATGATGAAATTGCCATAATTAATGCAGAACTTATAGCAGAAGGGTTAGCGGAAGTAGATGAAGATACTGCCGGAAGAAACATGATTAATTATCTACTCGGTGAACAAGATAAAGCATGTTCAGAAAAAAAGGGTTTATGGCTTATCAAAGAAGACATAACAGCCTCAACAAGCAGCGGAAAAAGTGATTGTCCATCCTGCGAGAGATGAATAATCTTAAAAAAACAAAAGAGTGCTTTTCGGCACTCTTTTGTTTTTTTACCAGAATAAAAATGAATTAAAATTTATCTGGTGTTTGTAAAAGTTTCTGGCTCTCGGGTGTGTCGTAATTTTCAGGTGTTATGATCGCAACTGGAATTTGAATATCCCTTTCACCCTCTTCAATTTTACCGCCTTTGATAACTTTATCCAGCATTTCGACGCCACGATATCCCATTTGGTAAGGATCTTGAGCGATAATTGCATTGATGGTTCCTTCTTCAAATAACGGCAAGGTTTCCGGGCTAGGATCGAAAGTAATCAGCTTCACTTTTTGATCCAAACCCTTGGCTTTAAGAGCTTGAGCAATTCCTACTCCCATTGGAGCTGCGGCTGAGTAAAATCCTACTAAATCAGGGTTGGCATTGAGTAGGTCAGTGGCTATATTCATGGCAGTTGCAGCTATGGCATCTGTCCATTGAACCGGAAGAACTTGAATATCAGGGAACTTTTTCATGGCTTCAATAAAACCGTCACTTCGTTCCCTTCCAGTTTGTGAACCGGCTGTAATCCCAATATTCGCTACTTTGCCCTTCCCACCAATCATTTCAGCCAGTAAAAGCCCAGCCTGGTAAGCTCCGTCAAAATTATCAGTGGTAATATTAGCAAGTGGAATTGTCTTATCTTCAATGCCAGAATCGACCATGATGATCGGAATACCGGCTTTTATACCATTTTCTACTGCTGGTTGTAATGCTTTTGCATCAGTCGCTGCCATAAGAATTCCGGCTGGTTTGGTTGCAACAATATTATTCACTAAATTCACCTGCCCAGCTACATCGGCTTCGGTAGCAACACCTTGGTAATCTACTGTATATCCTAATTCACTCGCTTTATCAGTTGCGCCTTTACGGAGAAATAGCCAGTAGGTTACATCGGTTGATTTGGGGATAAATACGATTGTTTTCGATTTTCCTTCATCTTGAGCAAAAGCAACGGTTAAGCAACCAAGAATGAGTAAAGCAGCTAACATTAACGATATAACAGAATACCATTTTTTCATTTTCATCCGACCTCCTTTTTTTATAAAAAAATGACTTAAAAGTCATTTTTTTTCAATTAATGTTTTCGACGAATTTGATCAGCTGCAACTGCGAAAATAATAATTAAACCATTTACCACATATTGATAAAAAGCTGATACACCTAAAATATTCAAACCATTTCGGATAGTGGTTACCAATAAAGCTCCTATTAAAGACGCAAAAATATTGCCTTCACCCCCATAAATACTAGCTCCTCCAATAAAAACCGAACCGATCGCTAAAAGCTCGTATCCATTCCCCGAGGCAGGTTGCATGGTCCCTAATCGAGCCGATTCAATGACTGCTGCAATCGCTGCGAACATGCCACAAATCATAAAAATTCCCAAGGTGACCGAGGAAACCTTAATGCCTGATAAACGGGTTGCTTCGGGGTTACTTCCAATGGAGTAAGTAAACCTTCCAAAACGAGTGTTTCTTAAAATAAAATACATAATCGTAAACAAAATGATAACAATGATTGTAGGTACTGGCACAATCCCTGCTATTCTCCCTTGGCCAATCCATAAATATTCCCTCGGTAAGCCATAAATTGGAACTCCATTACACAAAATTAAAGCCAGTCCTCGAGCAATCCCCATCATTCCAAGAGTTGCAACAAATGGCGGAATTTTTAATTTAATGATAGCTAGACCATTACAAAACCCGGCAAAAAGTCCAGCTCCGATTGATGCCATTAAAGATACGATTACGCTTCCACTAAATTGCAAAGCCAACCCGCCAACAATCGCCGAAAAGGCAAAAACCGAACCCACCGATAAATCGATTCCCCCGGAAAAGATAACAAAAGACTCACCTGCTGCTATTAAAGCAATTACTGCTGATTGGAGGGTAATTTCAAAAAGATTATTAACCGTAAAAAAATAGGGAGAAAGTAAAGAAAGAATGACCCACATTATAATTAAAATAAACAACATAGATATGGATTGCTGCTGATACAAATACTGGAAAACACTTAAAACATCCCAATTTTTTCGATGCTCATCCGGAAGATTTTGGTTCATATTTCCAATCCTTTTAATTAAGATTTAAACATCGAGCCATTATTTCCTGCTTGGTAGTCGTGCTTGGGTCGAGTTCAGCTATAAGCCGTCCTTGAGACATAACTAAAATTCGATCACTAACCGATAGGATTTCTGAAATATCACTGGAAAGAAAAAGTACCGCCTTTTCTCCAGATTCCACAAAATCAAATATAAGATTATATATCTCTTCCCGTGCTCCCACATCTATCCCGATAGTAGGTTCATCTAATATCAAAAATTGGCAATGGGCAGCTAACCACTTGGCAAAAATTACTTTTTGTTTGTTGCCACCACTTAAATATTTAACCTGTTGATAAACACCGGTCGTTTTAATTTTTAATTGATTGATATATTTTTGAGCTAAAGCTTTTTCAGCAGGAATACCAAATAGTCTTTCTTTCAATTTGGCTAAATAAACTAAAGTCACGTTATCTTTAACTGGCATATTCAAACATAAACCAGACACGTCTCTATCCTCAGGTAAATATCCTATACCGTGTTGGACGGCTTCCTTTGGATTCTTTATGTTGATTTCTTTCTCCTGGAAAAAACATTTGCCTGCGTCTAATCTATCAACACCAAATATTGCCCGAGCCAATTCTGTCTTTCCAGCCCCAATAAGACCGGTTAATCCAACAATTTCACCCTTCCCTATTTGAAAGCTTATATCTTCAAAGATCCCCTTACGACGGAGAGATTTTAATTCGATCATCACTTCAGACGAAAGATGTTGTTTTTTCTTTTCAAGGGTTTTCATTTCCTTCCCAATCATTAAGCTAACGATCTCATTTAATTCTGCTTCTTTGGCTCCCATTGTTCCAACGTTTTTTCCATCTCGTAAAACAGTAATCGTATCACCTATTACTTTAATTTCTTCCAATTTATGAGAAATATAGATAATGCCGACCTTTTTCTTTTTAATATCAGCAATAAGTTGGAAAAGGGTTTCAACTTCTTTTTTGCTAATTGCTGCGGTTGGTTCATCCATAATGATGATTTTGGCATTTTTTGACAAGGCAATAGCTATTTCCAACATTTGTTGCTGGGATACGCTTAATTTTTTTACCAAAGTATTGGGGTCTACAGAAAAATGAATATTTTCTAAAACATCTCTTGCTCTTTTTTGAACTGATTTCCAATCGATCCCTCCTTTTTTCACTGGAAAATTAGATAAAGAGATATTTTCTGCTATGGATAAGTGAGGAACTAGATGAAAATTTTGATATATAGTTGCAATTCCCAGGCGAGATGCAACCTCAGGGCTGTAAGAAGCCATGTCAACTTCTTTCCCCTCTAAAAATACCTTCCCCGAATCAAGGGTATAGGCACCACTTAAAATTTTTATAAGTGTAGATTTTCCCGCTCCATTTTCACCCAAAATAACATGCACTTCGCCCTCGTGAAGACGAAATTGAATGTCTTTTAAGACTTTAACACCAAAAAATGCTTTGTTAATTCCTTCCATTACTAATAATTCAGGCATTTTGGTTTTACCATTAATTATTTTAGTATGGATTTATTATCTCGGAATAGAATTTTTTATTATGAAATCGATTTCATTTTTTTTATACCATATCAAACAATGAAAGTCAATTCACTGGGTAATCATAAAATTTAGCCTTTATCAGTCATGAATTGCAAAAATTTTCAATAATTATTTCCCGTTATCCGCTCTTAAGCATATCCACCAGCAACAACCATAACTTGTCCTGTTACAAACCCGGCCTCTTCAGACGCAAAAAAGAATACACTTTCTGCAATATCTGCAGGTTGTCCTAACCTACCAACTGGTATTTTTTTAATAAGTTGAGGAATAGCCTCGGGTGTTATGGTGGAGTGGAAAAGATCGGTTTCAATCTTTCCAGGTGCAACAACATTAACAGTAATTCCCTGTGAAGCATAATCTCGAGCCAAAGCCTTACTGTAAGGAATGATTGCCCCCTTGGTTGCGGCATAATGTGATCCTGAAGACCCACCTGTAATAGCCGCTGTTGAAGAAATATTGATAATTCTTCCCCACTGTTTTTCTATCATCATTGGTAGGGCATGAGCACAGCATAAGAAAACACCTTTGATATTGACCTGATAAAGTCGATCCCACATTTCCTCATCTACAATCGTTGTTGACTTACTCCGTAATTGACCCTCTCCGGCATTATTGACCAAGATATCAACCAAACCGAAATTCTCCTGAATATATTCAAACATCCTCTTTACTTGGTCCTTTTTTGATACATCAGCACGAAAAGCTATTCCTTCACCACCTAAGGAACGTATTTGGTCAAGCGTTTCCTGAGCAGTATTTTCATTTTGATAGTAATTAATAGCAATTTTTGCTCCTCCATGAGCAAGACGAAGAGAAATTCCCCTTCCAATACCGCGACTTCCCCCGGTAATTAAAGCAACATGACCACTTACACCAGGCATAAAAAATAACCTCCAATTAATTGAATTAAACTTTTAAACAGAAAATGAATTATTGCCCTAAGTTCATAAGAAACGAAACAATCTCGGTTGATTTTTCGGGATCTACGAGTTGTGAATGATCAAGGAAACCGTTCAAGAAATATTGATTTTTTGATAAAACTGTATTTCCTTTAAAAAGCGCTGAATCCTTAGGAACATATCCGTCATTCTCACCAGGGATCATTCTATAACAAATAAGTGTCAGATTGTCGAAATAGTCATTTCGTTGCCACTTCCAAACCACTTTTGACTGACAATTATCATTTTGACAAATTGTGGTATGAATTGGTTGGCTATCTATAATACTAGCAAATACAATATATTTTTTTCGGTTTTCGATATCATTTTGATTGGAAGAAAGATCGGTAATAAAAGACGAAGTCTCTTTCATGTCGGCAACCCCTGGCATGAGAGACTCTTGAATCCAAGTGCTAAAATTATCTGATCCGAGCAATTTGGCACCAAGGTCTGCTAAGGGGGTTCCGAGATGCGGCGTGCCAAATGTGATCAGTTTATCAACCGTACCACCTTGAGCAATATAAGACCGAGCTACTAACCCCCCCATGGAATGGGCAATAATAATCGGATTTTCAATTCCATTTTCATTCATTTTTTTATAAAGATCAAGGCCGTTCACTGCAATTAATTCTGTCCAATTATATTGGAATACCCAAACTTGATGATTATCATAAAAACCTCTTTTTTCCAATTCATTTAATAATTTATTCCACCGGCTTCCATCGCTGTTCATCCCATGGATAAAAACAACTGGTTTCCCAACTCCTCCCTTCATAGTTAAATGATTTTTCATGGTCCAAAATCCTTTTGATTGGTCAGCGTTGGATTTATGAACTTCAAATAGTACTTGCCCCTTTTGTCCGAGGTCGTTTGACCATTTCCCCACCCAAGCTCTTTGATCATCAACCCATAAACCTTCAAAAGTCAGTTTTTCACTATGGAATTTCGCGGTAAAGGTGATATTTTTATCCTTTTGTTCACCTGAAATTGGACCTTCCGAAAAACCATACGAATCAACTCGAGAAAGGACTCCAAATATCTTCTCTCCTATTTGATTTATATGAACAAAGAATATTTGACTTGGTTTGTCTTTCCCATAATCCTCACCTGGCTCGAAAAGCGGCAAGCCTTGCCATCGACCAGCATAACCATAAGGACTATCAGTAATATCAACCAGGATAAAGCAGCCAGATAAAAATAGTAAAAGAAAAACTATGGAAAAATTAATTAAAAAATAGTGTTTGCCTTTTTTTTGATTATGGCTATTTCTTGATACTTTCATGAGCAATAAATCCTCCTGGTAGTATAATAATACGGTAAAATATTATAACCTTTATAAATTTGATTTCACTATTTTATAAAAAAAATAAGCGAGATAAAAATGACTACAGATGCGAAGCTAAAGCAGAAAAGTTCTTTATTAGATAATTTTACCCCCTTTTATTCTCCTCCCCAAGATACTGGTAGTTTCAGCATGTGGTTTATTTTTTACAAGAACCAGCTTTTAATTCAAGAAAAACAAGGTTCTTATCATATACCACTTCTCAATATTGTAGAACAAGAAAAACTCCCTTTGACAAATCAGTTGTACTTGGGTCAGTATGATTCGATCCATTGCTTTGGAGCAGAGCTGAATCCTAAAACATCTATTCCATCCGGGTATCAATCTTTAGGACTGCGTCAACTTTTTGGTTTGATCAGTGATGACTTATTAGCCCTTGCTGGGCGTGCAATTCACTTACTTTATTGGGATTCAACTACACAGTTTTGTGGGCGTTGTGGTCATGCTACCATACTTAAAACTGATGAACGGGCCAAAGAATGTCCTCAATGCGGCTTAATTAATTACCCCCAACTGGCTCCTGCCGTTATTATTTTAATTGAAAAGGGTGATGAGATTTTATTAGCTCGATCTCCCCGTTTTAAAACAGGCATGTATAGCGTTATTGCTGGGTTTGTCGAACCTGGAGAAACTTTAGAGCAAGCAGTATCAAGAGAGATACGCGAAGAAGTCGGGATCGAAGTTCATAATATCCATTATTTTGGAAGTCAGCATTGGCCATTCCCTCAGTCTCTTATGATAGCTTTTACAGCCGAGTATCTAAGTGGTCAAATCACCATTGATCATCGAGAAATCGAAGACGCCGATTGGTTTACAATTGAAAACCTTCCACCGATACCAAGTAAAATGAGCATCTCCCGGTGGTTAATCGATTGGTTTATTGAAAAACATTCTAAGGTTAAATAGCTTTAACCCTTTGCCACAACCTAACATTTTTTTATATACTCAAACAAATATTTCTTTGACTTTTTTGGCCACGGCTTTCCCAAATTTTAAATTTTCTCCTTCTTCCCAATGGAGACCGTCCAAATCACTGGTTTTTACAACTTCTCCTGCATTGAAAAAAAAGTATTGGTGATCTCTTGCAAACATCTCATAATAACCGGCTAACTTTTTTGATTTTTCATATCCACCCTCCATCATTTCTTCCCAATCGGTCAATTTTCCTAATGGTGGCGGAGAAACCAGCAAAGATTTAGGAGATTGAGAATCACGACCGGCTTGGCTTTTTTGAACTAATTGTATTAATGAATCTGCGGCTGCGGCAATATCAAAAGCTGATTTGTTAAATCTCAGTTTGAGGTCATTGGTCCCCAACATGATAATAACAAGATCTAAAGGCATGTGTGATTCCAGGCAGGGAATGAGGTATTTTTTACCGTTCTTTTCCCCTTCAATCGGATCATCCCATATGGTGGTTCTTCCATTTAGTCCTTCTTCGATTATTCGATAATCTTTACCCAGTTCTTTTTGTAAAACTCCGGTCCATCTTTTCTCAAAAGGATATCTTCCCCTATCAACCGGATTCCAACCCCAAGTTAAAGAATCACCAAAACAAAGAACCTCTTTAATTTCTTCATTTTTCATTGTATTAACCCCTTCCTATTTTCCCCTATGGATTAATAAATGTGTCTAAATTTCGTTTGTCTAACAATAAAAATTCCTGAATAAATTAATTGATATTCTCTAATTATTATCCGTTTCATCTTTTTTGTTCAATAAAAAACTTGCAGCTTCTTGGCATGCTTTTGCAACCGCAGCCGAAGAAACCGTTGCACCGCTAATGGCTTCGATGTCGTCTCCTAATTCAAATTGAGCATTAATTGATTTTTTTAAAAATTGAACTAAGAAATTTGGTTGGGTAATAAGATCCCCTAATGAAGGGGTTTCGTTTTGTTCTAAGATTTGAATGCCAACTACCTGATTATTCAAAGAAGAGAAAGCAATTAAAACAACGATATTGTCACGATATCCGGGACTTGATATTTTAAAAATTAAACCATTTTCTGTCCCTTGAACAAATGCTTGGTAGATCTCTTGAATAACAATACCATCGCTAGACTCTGGTAACACTCCAGGAAATCTTTCAAAAGTATCTGCTCCAGCAAATACTCTTTTCAGCTGGTTCAACGTATTTTCATCGATTTGGCTAGAAGCTGATTCAGCCCATAATACCCCAACAAATAAAAATATCGATAGAAAAAGGATGGATGTTAATAATAATTTTTTATAGCCCATGGTTTTCTCCTTTACACAAAAAATAAGATAGGAATAAATTAATGAATAATTCTATTTCTTCTTTTTAAACACTAAATTATATACAATAATTTCTCCATTTTACATTAACTTTAGGCTAATCTATAATACTAATGATATAATAAGCATTATTTTATATGATTGGAGGTATCAGATGAGAAAAAAAGTAAATATTATATTTATTATCTCTTTAATAAGTCTTTTCTTTATAGTTGGTTGTACGAACCCTCCCTCTCCAACTCCTTCCCCAACACCTGAAATAGTCAGTGAAGTATTTGAAGCCAAGGATTGGGGTATTACCCAGGCTAACTTGGAGGGTGTTAGAGTCCCAATGGATGCTGTTTGGTCAGTTGTAAACATTACTCCAGAAGGACTGGTTGGATATACCACTTATCTATTTACCTACATTGATGCAGAAGGAACCTGGACCATTGAAGTAGGCTATCCCATTGTGCTGGAACCTATTTACGATGTAGAAATTTTCCAAAATGGCCAGAGCATTTGGGAGGGAAGTATCCAAATTCCATTTGACTAGTTTTTTCAAACAAATCCACCCGATTTTAAAGGAAATTTAAAAGGGTGTATTTCTCTCTTTAATCGAAAGAGTCATATTGCTTTCTTAGGGGAGGGATTCTTAAGTGTCAAAAATAACCGATGAGTTTAAAGAGTTTATAGGCCGTGGAAATGTGGTTGATCTTGCTGTTGGTTTCATCATTGGTACCGCTTTTGGGGCAATTGTTAAATCGCTCGTCGATGACGTCATCATGCCTCCAATCGGCTTAGCTTTGGGTAAGGTTGATTTTGCCAACCTTTTTGCAGTGTTAAAGGAAGGAGATACACCTCCACCCTATAATACCGTTGCAGCTGCCAAGGAAGCAGGAGCGGTCACCCTGAACTACGGTTTGTTTATTAACAGTATAATAACTTTTCTTATTATTGCATTGGCAGTATTCATGATTGTAAAAGTCATCAACAATATGCAACGGAAAAAAGAAGCACCACCCGCTGCCCCAACCACCAAAGACTGTCCTTTCTGCTTTACCGCAATACCTATTAAAGCCGTTCGTTGCCCTAATTGCACCTCAGAATTATCGAAAAGCTAATTTATCAAAAATTTTTATTTTTAATAATATCCCCGTTGTGATCTTTATGCAAAAGGTAACGGGGATATTATTTATTTTTTCCACTTTGAATGAGATAAGACTTCTGGGTTAACACAATTATTTGGTATTTTACCCGAAAGTGCTAATCGAATATTTTTTACAACCCCCTCGGCAATACCCTGATAGGAAGTATCGGTTGCCCCTGCTATATGAGGAGTCACCAACAACTTGGGATGCTGTAGGAGAGGATCGTAAGGATTGGTAGGTTCCTGCCAAAATACGTCCATTGCTACTCCCGCTAATCGTTCATCCTTCAGTGCATCGGAAAGGGCTTCTCGATCAATCAATCCGCCCCGAGCTGGGTTAATGAGATAAGCACCATTCTTAATTGCCTGAAATGCTTTGCGATTAAAAAGGCAACGAGTATTTTCGTTTTGTGGCAAGCACAAAAAAATATAATCAGCTAGGCTTAATAGCTCGGGAAAGGAGTTCATCCCCTTTACCCATTCAAAACTCAAACCTGGAGGAAGGTGATGAGGGTTTTTTTTCACACCAATCAATTTCATTCGAAAGGGGATCAGTCTTTTAGCTAATTCCACTCCTATTCCTCCAACTCCTACAATTCCGGCAGTTTTTCCCATAAGGCTATTCCCACAAGGGACTCCCCATGGAAAACCCTTCCAAACCGATTCTTGAATTGATGGGAATGAACGGCTTAAAGCAATTGCTGACATGACACACCATTCCGCAACCGACTCAGCATTTCCAGTACCGTGGGTTGGAACATTGGCAACTGCCACGCCGTTTTCTGTAGCAGCTGAGACTTCAACCCCTTCCAAACCAGAACCCCATTGTTGAATGAGTATGAGATGAGGGGCGCTATTGATTATGTGACGATTAATTCGAGTCATGGTTGGTATTATAACCGACGCATCTATTGCTTCCTCAACTACTCTCGAAGCGGGTATTTGACAGGACTCGTATTCGGGTAAGTTTTTTCTTAAAAAATAGATAATCGATTCAAAATGGATACCTGCAACCAATACTTTCATAGCGTTAATCGCTTTCTCATTTTTGTTTTTTTAAAATTCTTTCAAACCCCATCCTAACTGGTACTGACCTGGGAGCTCAACTGGAAGTTGACCATTCGGCTGTATTTCGCCCTTAAGAATACAGCCCAAAGCTTCAATACTAACCGGCCGATCTCCATAAGTTGCAATAGCCGCCCCATAATCAGTCACTTTAAGAAAATCATAAGGAGAACGCATAGCAATGAGAATAGTTTTCTCGTTGGATAAAGAATCAACCAATTCTTTCCATTGAGTATTTCGATGAAGATCATAACAAGCAATTATCTTCATATCATTCTTTTGAATTTTTTCTCGAAGAGCTTTCCTTTCTTCATCGGAAGGTTCAATCGAGAGAAGGAATGGTTTCAAATTAGGGCAGTTTTTTAATAAGAGCTGTAAAGACTTTTCATAATCTTTTGGCCATATTATTGGGATAGATACCTGCTTATCAATTGGAAGAAGGTGTTCTGAGTTTTTTATTAATGTAATACTTTGCATGGCAATTTCTCGTGCTATTTTATAGCTTTCCGGTGAAGCCAATTCATCTATATTCGCAAAATCCGGATATGAATTGGAAAAAACTGCGGCATCGGTTTTAGCGTATAAGATTCTTTTTACCGATTCGTCCAATCGGCTTTCACGAATACGCCCAGTTTGCACTGCTCCCAAAAGAGCTTGGTATACTGCTTTCTGTTCAGCTGGTTCATGATTCTTATCCGCTCCAAATAAAAGCACATCAGCTCCCGCCTGAAAAGCGAGTATCGATGCTTCTTCCATGCCCCATCGCTGGTCTATCGCTCCCATTCCCATCGAGTCTGTAATAATAAGACCATTAAAGCCCCAATCATCACGGAGAATTGATAAAATTTCTTTCGATAGAGTCGCAGGGAAATCGTCTCCCTCACTCAAATCCGGCACAACGATGTGAGCTGACATAACTGCTGGTACACCATTCTGTACCATTTGTAGAAAGGGAACCAATTCAACTTTTTCCAAATCTTCTCGGCTTCGATTGATAAAAGGTAAACCGGTGTGAGAATCGATTCCGGCATCCCCATGACCGGGAAAATGTTTCGCCGTGCAGAGGACTCGCTCTTTTTTGTAGGGTTCTATCATTGTTGCTCCAAGGGTTGAAACAATTTCCGGGTCAGAACCAAAGGAGCGAATACCGATTATTGGATTTGCCGGATTACTGTTTACGTCAACGACTGGTGCAAAATTCAAAGTAATTCCGAGGATACGTAGTTCTCGAGCGCAAATCTCTGCTGCTTTCTTGGCAAGTTCAGTATTCCTAGTCGCTCCTAAAGCCATATTCCCCGGAAATACTGTTACTCCTTCAGTTAGTCGAGCAACCAATCCTCCTTCTTGGTCTATTGAAACCAAGGGAGGTATTTGTCTATGTTTTTCCGCACAATATTGAACGGCATTTATCAAAGAGGCGACTTGAATTGGACTTTCTGTGTTCCCTGCACTGGAATAGAGAATAATCCCCCCTAAATGATAATCTCGAATCATTTCTTCCAATTCTGGAGTCAAAACCGGACCTCGAAAAAATCCAAAGATAACCTGTCCAACTTTTTCCTCGAGTGACATTTTACTAAGAATGTTCTCGATTTCATAATTATCTTGAGCGAACCCAAAGGCGCTGAAGAAAAAAATCAATATCATGAATAGGCATCCAACAAACCTTAACCGAAATCCTTTCCCTATAATCATCTCATCGCTCCTTCCTTTTTCCTGCTATTTTCATCATATCATATTCATAAGTAAAATCATGAGATTTTTAGATGATGAAGGAATAATTGAGTTGAATTAAAATGTGAAGCATGAATTACTCTTTTCATGTTCAAATAACTCACTTTTCGAGTATAATGGAGAATTATGTTCGCAAAGTTAAGCAGAACCCAAGCGATATTTTTCCTCATCCTTACAGCTGTCCTCTGGAGCTTTGGAGGGTTACTGATAAAAATAGTAACCTGGAATCCAATTGCAATTGCAGGAATGCGCAGCGCCATAGCGAGTATTTTTATTCTTATTTACCTTCGCCGTCCTCGTCTAAACTGGACGAAAAATCAGATTTTAGGAGCTCTTTTCTATTCTGCAACGGTTATCCTATTTGTTTATGCTACCAAGAAAACAACTGCTGCTAATGCGATACTCCTTCAGTATAGTGCGCCAATCTATGTGGCCCTTCTTGGCCATAGAATTCTTGGAGAGAAAACCAGCCGACTTGATTGGATAATAATTTTTACTGTTATTGGAGGAATGATGCTCTTCTTTTTTGATCAATTTCAAATCGGCAACGTACTGGGAAATATTGTAGCCATTATGAGTGGAGTAACCTTCGCACTTCTCACCATCTACCTTCGCAGTCAAAAGGATGCGTCGCCCCTTGAATCAGTTTTGATGGGCAATATTCTTACTGCCCTCATTGCTATTCCTTTTATGTTGACATCGGCTCCCGGGGAAGGAAGCTGGCTTGGTCTTATTCTGCTGGGTTTATTTCAAATTGGTTTAGCTTATATTTTGTATTCCATTGCTATTAAATATGTCACTGCCTTAGAAGGAAGTCTCATTCCAATTATCGAGCCAATTCTCAATCCAATTTGGGTTTTTCTTGCTCTTGGAGAAAAACCCAGTCAATGGGCACTAATCGGTGGGAGTATTATTATCCTCGCTATGATTTTCCGTTATTTGCTTCCTGCTCTAAAAAACAAAAGAGTAAAAACTCAAACTGCAGATTCAGAGTTATTTCATTAAACCTCCTTGCTTGTTTCAGGTGTTATCATCTTGAAATTCGAGCCGAGACTTCAATCATTCTTACAATTTTTTTCCCTAAAATTACCCATCATGGAAACAATGATGGGTAGAAAAAGACTTCATTCTAAGTCCTCGCCTTTTGAGTAGGCAGCAATCTTATCATTTCGCCTCCTTCCTAGTTTAAATACTTCCATAACGAAAAGAAGAATTAAAGCCAATAACAATGCAATAAACCATTCTATGAAGTTAACTGGTTCGATGCTCAATATGCGTTGCATAAAAGGTAAATGCATACTTAAAATATGAATTCCTTGTGCCATTACAACACCCAATATTAAAGTATAATTTCGACTAATTGGAATCTTTAGAGCTGATACCGATTCTGATCGACAGTTAAACACATGAACATTCTGTAACAATACCATTAAAAGCATTATAGTATTTCGAGCTGAAGCTTCATCCATCATTTGATTTCTAATATGCCAATACCATGATGCGAAAGCCAAAGCACCAATAGCAAAGCCTGAAACCAACGTCTGACTCATCATTTGCGAATCAAAAATTTTCTCATTTGGCTTTCTCGGTTTCCTTCTCATTGCACCTGGCTCTCCAGCCTCAAAGGCCAAAGCAACATCCTGTATTCCATTGGTTACAAGGTTGAGCCATAATAATTGAACAGCTAACAAAGGAATGGGCAATCCTGTCAAAATTGCAAAAATTAGCATAATTACTTCAGCTGCACCAGTTGATATCAGTAGATAAATAACTTTTCTCACATTGTCATAAGCAAACCGACCTTCTTCAACACCTGAAACAATCGAAGCAAAATTATCATCGGTAACAATCATCATCCCAACTTCTTTTGCTACATCAGTGCCTGAACCCATTGCAACACCTATGTTTGCTCTTCTCAGTGCGGGTGCATCATTTACTCCATCACCAGTCACCGCTACAAACTCACCATGATGAATCAGAGCTTCAACAATCTCAAGCTTTTGGGTAGGAGTTACTCGAGCAAAAACATGCGTTGACAGAACCAGCTTTTCAAATGCCGGGCTATCTAGAGTACCAACTTCTTTTAACTGTTGACCAGTCACAACCTCCTCATCCAAGTCCATTAGACCCAATTCTCTTGCAATCGCACCTGCTGTAGATGGATGATCTCCGGTAATCATTAAGACTTTTATTCCCGCTCTTTTACATTTCCTCACCGATTCAGCGGCTTCAGGGCGGAGTGGGTCAATAAACCCAACCAAACCATAAAAAAATAAATCTTTTAAATCTTTGACTCCATAGTCGTCTCCTTCTTTTAATTGGGAAACCTCACCCCCGGCTACGGCTAACACCCGCAATCCTTGTTCGGCCATTTCAACTGCTTGTTTTTCAATTAATTGCCGATTCAGAGAAGTTTGAATATTATCTGCGCTCTTCATGATGTTACAAAAATCAAGAACGGTTT
Source organism: Atribacter laminatus (assembly GCF_015775515.1). Classification (NCBI taxonomy): domain Bacteria; kingdom Pseudomonadati; phylum Atribacterota; class Atribacteria; order Atribacterales; family Atribacteraceae; genus Atribacter; species Atribacter laminatus. The sequence goes on along the minus strand of NZ_CP065383.1, from coordinate 1,276,852 downwards.
CCACTGCTCCCTTAACCGCAACATAATCGATGTTTTCTTCTTTATAAAACGCTGCTGAAAATTTTTGCTCTGATTCGTAGGGTATTTCAATTATGAATTGGGTTTCATTTCTTATATCTTCAGGATTTAATCCCATCTTATAGGCCATTGCAAGGAAAGCTACATCCATGGCATCTCCGTTATAATCCCACCCATTTTCTTTGCTATAAAGCCTTGCTTCATTGGCAAAAACTGTTAATTTAGCTAAGTCTTCCAGTTGCTTTTTCGTGTTTTTATCAAAATCCTTTTGATCATCTACTAATACTTTACCTTCACCGTTGTATCCTTCTCCGGTTAACGAGAACTCCCGGCCACCAGGCAGTATAATCTTACGAGCTGTTTGTTGATTAACAGTAAGGGTACCAGTTTTGTCGCTAGCAATTATGGTACAACTACCTAGACTTTCAACGGCAGTGAGTTTTCTCACAATAACATTACGTTTTGACATGCGTTTGGTCGCAATGGAAAGAGCAACGGTCAGTGCCACCGGCAATCCTTCTGGAATAGCTGAAACAGCAAGAGCCACAACAAAGAAAAAAATTGCTAATAAATCGTATCCTTGATATCTCAATAAAAAACCCAAACCAACACTCACTAACAATACTAAAATGCTAATTTGCTTAACAAATTTCTCCATTCTTAATACCAAAGGAGGTTTGCCACCTTCCGACTCTGAAACACTCTTTGCAATAATTCCTACCTGGGTTGAGTTTCCAGTTGCAACAACAATCCCAGCTCCCCTTCCTTTGGTAATAGTAGAACCGGCGTAAAGCATGTTTTTACGATCACTTACTCGAACATCCTCAGATTGCAGCTCAGTGTTTTTCTCGACAGAAATTGACTCTCCAGTTAAAAAACTTTCATCTACGGTAAGGTTCTGCGCCTGAATAAGCCGAAGATCAGCTGGGACTTTATTTCCTGATTCAAATAGCAAAATATCACCGGGTACAACTTGTTCCGAAGGGATCTCAAATTCTTGATTACCCCGTCTCACTTTGGCTTTTATTTTCAATAAATTTTGCAATCCGGCTGCACTTTTTTCGGCACCATACTCTTGATAAGCTCCCAATCCACTATTTAAACCAATCATGAGGAAGATAAATATAGCATCAGTACCTTCGCCAATTATCAACGATAAAACTGCTGCTACAATCAATATGTAAATAATTGGACTAAGGACTTGGTTAAGTAAAATAGCCCATATGGTTGGAGGCTCTTTAGCTGGCAAGGTATTTTGTCCATAAAGGTTTAATCGGTTTGTAACTTCTTCTTTCTCAAGACCCTCCGGTCTGGTGAGCAGTTCTTCATAAATATCTTGTTCACTGAGTGCATGCCAACTCTCTTCTGATAAATGACGGGCATGTATTTTCTGTTTCATAAAACTCCCCTTATTCCAATTTTTTTTATTATAATCTGAAAATACAGAAACGTTTTTTAAGGTAATTCTTTTAGAGCAACTAACCAAAATTTCATTCTGAACTTTCACCCTCATCCTCACCTTCTCCCATCAAGGGAGAAGGAACTCTAAATCGTCATTGCGAGGAACGAAGTGACGTGGCAATCTCTCATGCTCAATCTTTATTATTTTCTATCCTGAAAATATCGAAACGTTTTTAGGTAATTCTTTCAAAGCAACCAACCTTAATCTCATTCTTGGTTTTCACCCTCATCCTCACCTTCTCCCATCAAGGAAGAAGGAACTCTGAATTCTTTTGTTCTTTTTTCCCTCGCCCCTCGGTGGGAGAGGGCCAGGGTGAGGGGGCAACTTATTTTCATATTCATCTGGTGCTGCGAAAGCAGCATGAAGGTCTATCCTGAAAATACCATCTTATAAATTCCCCCATTGAGGGGGGATAAAGGGGGGTGTGCCTTTAATCGGTCATCCTGAGCCCTCGCTTTTTGAGGGCGTGAGGATCTCATCTTTTAAGTTTTTTCTTCATAAATACTTTAAAGGATGAGATTCTCACGTCGTCCGGCAAAAACACCGGACTCCTCATAATGACTAAGTGGATGGCAGAGATTGCCACGTCGCTGCGCTCCTCGCAATGACGGAACAGGAAAAAACTCAAATCCCCCTAACCCCCTTTGCTAAAGGGGGAAGCGATTCCTGGGTAAGTATTTTCATCCTCATCTGGTGCTGCGAAAGCAGCATGAGGGTCTATCCTGAAAATACCGAAACGTTTTTTAAGGTAATTCTTTTAGAGCAACTAACCAAAATTTCATTCTGGGCTTTCACCCTCATTCTCACCTTCTCCCATCAAGGGAGAAGGATATATGAATTCTTTTGCTCTTTTTTCCCTCGCCCCTTCGTGGGAGAGGGTCAGGGTGAGGGGGCAACTTATTTTCATCCTCATCTGGTGCTGCGAAAGCAGCATGAGGGTCTATCTAAACATTACTTGGTAGAAGAAAGTAGTTTTTCATACAATCGTTCAGTATCTTCTCTTCGGCAAAGCTCCGTACCCGGAGTCATTACCGCTGCAGACCCCGCTGCTATTCCAAAAAGAATTGAATTTCGCAAGGTATTTCCACGGAATAAACTGAGAACGATACCGGCAACCATACTATCTCCAGCTCCAACCTTACTGACGACTTGAACCGTTGGTGGTCTAATATACTCAACGGTATTTCTTGATACCATCAAAGCCCCTGCTGCACCTAAGGAAATAACCAAGACTTCACACCAACCGCTTTCGATCATCTTCGTCGCTTCAAACTCAATTTGTGACTCTTCCTGAACATCCGAACCCAAGAGCTCTTTAAATTCACGGATGTTAGGCTTAACCAGATAAACACCTACTTGGAGGGCAAGCTTCAGAGCTTCCCCAGAGGCATCAATGATCACTTTTATTCCGCTCTCTTTCCCCTTCTTGGCAACTCGTGCATAAAAGTCTGATGGAACACCTGGTGGAAGGCTTCCACTGATCACGAGATAGTTCGGTTTTGGTTTGAAATCAAACAGCTCATTGAGACATCTCTCCCATTCCTGCTTACTCATAAACGGTCCTGGCATTCCAAATCGGAATTGTTGCCCGGTACTTTCTTCCAACACGATGAGGTTTTCTCTCATCACACCTTCGATGGGAATTGGATAGTGGTTTATGTTCTCTTGCAGTAAAAGGTTTTCCAACATCTTTCCCGTCAGTCCTCCTGAGGGATAAAAGAGCAGTGATTCTCCCCCCAATTTTTTTATTGCACGGGATACATTGACTCCCCCTCCTCCTGGTTCAAAATGGGGAGCCTTACAATAGAGTTTGTGTTCAGGAATGACGTGTTCTACGCTTGAACTCTTGTCTACCGCCGGATTCATCGCTACCGAAATAATGATTTCCATGGATATATCCTTCTCTTTGTTTGTAATTATTATCAATTATCAATATATACCTACTTAATAGGAATCAACTCCGTTCACTAAACAATCTATATGATAAATTTTATCATTTTTCATCATCTTTTCTATTTTCAATTAAAAATTAAATATTATAAATCGGTGTTTTTTTCTTTTTAGCATCTATCCTGAAAATACCATCTTATAAATTCCCCCATTGAGGGGGGATAAAGGGGGGTGTGCCTTTAATCGGTCATCCTGAGCCCTCGCTTTGTGAGGGCGTGAGGATCTCAAATACTTTAAAAGATGAGATTGCCACGTCGCATAAAACGCTCCTCGCAATGACCGAGCAGGAAAAAACTCAAATCCCCCTCACCCCCTTTGCTAAAGGGGGAAACGATTCCTGGGTAAGTATTTTCACCATCAACTGGTGCTGCAAAAGCAGCATGAGGGTCGATCCTGAAAATAACAGAACATTTTTTAAGGTAATTCTTTTAAAGCAACTTACCAGGATCTCATTCTGGGCTTTCGCCCTCATCCTCGCCTTCTCCCATCAAGGGAGAAGGATATATGAATTCTTTTGCTCTTTTTTCCCTCGCCCCTTCGTGGGAGAGGGTCAGGGTGAGGGGGCAACTCATCTTCATCCTCATTTGGAATTGCCAAGAGCTATGGATCTCTATCTTAAAACATTTTCCACCTATAAAGAGAAAGGTGTTATTTGCCTCTGCTATTGAATTTTAGCTTATTTCCCAAAAGACCTTTCACCTCTTTGCAAGCGGTCAATATCAGGAGTAGTTCCGTCTTGAAGGCGATAAAGCGTTTCTCCTGCATTGGGAACCACCAATATTCCTTCCTCTTCTTTCCCCAGGTAGTCATCGGGATTAAGTGAACGATAATCAAGATAGCCAAGATTGATTGACTCACAAAGTTCGCGGGGAAGACCAGTAGCCAAGGTTACTTGAATTCGTGGATACTCTTTGCCATTCTTGTAAGTACCAATTCCCTTCACCTGGGTTGAATGAGCTACAATACCTTTGGGAACATGCTGACATTTCTCCCAATTGGCAAGAAAATAATCTCGAGTATGATAACCAATTTCCATTAGGTATTTCCCATGAGTTATCGAAACATCCTTAAGATGGGGAGCATAAATGATAATTTCGCCGCCATCATCAACTACCGGTTCCAGTTTATACATACATTTTCCACCCACCCAAAGCTCGGAATACATAGCCGGAGCAATCGAAATCACCTTTGGGAAGGGCTTTGGCTTGTAAACTACATTCACCTGAGCTGATAAACCAACCGCCTGCTGCCAGGATTCAACAGGATCTCCAGTAAAGAGGCCAAAAGGAACTTTCCCTTTCATAACAACACAAAAAGCTGTCATTGGTATGGCTACCAATTGAGCTGCTTGGTTGATAACCTGTCGAGGTGGAGTATCTCGATGACCGATGGTCTTTGGGTTGGTAATAAGAGCCGACAACCAATGAAAAGCATGGATAATTTCTGGTCCTGAAATGCCTGGAAATAAATACTTATAACTCCCTGAAAAACCAACAACTTCATGAGGAAAAACTGGACCCAGGATGATTAATTCATCATACTCGAAAATTTTCTTGTTGATCGCAACAGGAATCGATTCCGATAGAAGACCCCCGGTTATTTTTTTCACCTGCTCTTCAGCTAATGTTCCAATAAGTTTCAACTGACTGGGTTCATCCCATTGATGATTAAAAATATTGATTCCAGATGCTTTTGCTTGGGATGGAGTAACTCCAAAATGTCCACGTATTTGTTCTGACGTCATGGCTGGGTGAGTTCCCAAAGCAATCAGAAAGTCTAATTTTTTTACCCGTTTTAAAAGCGCATTTTGAAAAGAGGAGAAAAATAACTGAAGAGGAATAGTTCGAGTGTTATCGGGAACAATAACTAAAATCCTTTTTCCCTCAAAAGAATATTTTTCCAGCTCTCGAAAAATTAATTGCTTTAATTCTGAATCAGAAAGACCGATGGCTGGGCCATCTAACTCATTCATCATAATTATTTATCCTCCCATTGGGTATGAAAGATCCCTTCCCGGTCAATTCGTCGATAGGTATGAGCGCCAAAGAAATCTCGTTGGGCTTGAATGAGGTTGGTTGGAAGCGATGACGAAGACCAGGCCTCGAGTGAAGCCAATGCTCCTTGGAAAGAAGGAAGAGGAAGGTGGTTTTCCACACCAATTTTAGCAACTTGACAAAGCGAAGAAAGCTTTTTCTGGAGATCAGGAATAAACTCTGGAGATTCAATAAGCATTTCTAAGTTAGGGTCTTGAAAAGCCAGCTGAATTCTGTTTAAAAGTCGGGTCCGAAGAATACAGCCTCCTTTCCAGATTCGGGCAATATCAGCCAGCGGAAGGTTCCAACCTTTTTCCTGAGAGGCAACGAAAAGCATGTGCATCCCCTCATTAAATGCCATGAGATTGGCCAGATATAATCCATCGGCTAAAGCAATAAGGGACTGCTGGGTTTCTTGATGAGAAAAGGAAAGAGAAGCTTTCGAGCGAATTTTTGCCGATAGTTTGAGACGGTTCGCTTTTCGAGCTGAGAGAACCCGAGCGACCACCGCTTGATTGATAGTTGGAATAGGAACACCAAAATCCAGGGCGATTTGAGAAGTCCATTTCCCGGTTCCTTTTTGTTCAGCTCGATCATCGATCAAATCGATGAGATAAAAACCAGTTTCCGGATCTCGATAATGTAAGACTTTTATTGAAATTTCAAGCAGAAAAGAATTCAAGTTCTCTCGTTGGTTCCATTGTTTGAAGACTTCAGCTATAGCTGGAGGGTCCATTTTGAAAAGTGTGCGCATGATATCGTAAGCTTCAGCGATGAGCTCCATGAGGGCATATTCAATGCCATTGTGAACCATTTTTACAAAGTGGCCAGCTCCACCCGGACCCAAGTAAACACAACAAGGCCCATCTTCGGTTTGAGCTGCTGCTTTCAGCAAGATTTCCTGAATCAGTTCATATCCAGCCTGATGACCCCCGGGCATAATCGAAGGGCCCTGCAAGGCACCCTCTTCTCCTCCGCTAATTCCAGTTCCTAAGTAATAGAATCCACGATTTTCGGCTTCCTGCTCCCGACGTTCGGTATCCAGGAAGTGCGAATTTCCTCCATCGATGATCACATCTCCTGCTTCGAGAAGAGGATAAAGTTGGAGGAGAAACTCATCAACCGGTTGACCGGCTTTCACCATCAACAGGATTTTACGGGGTTTTATTAAAGAACCGACCAGCTCGGTAAGATCAAAAGCAGGAAAGATCTTATCATTGGGAGATTTTCTGGCCAATAAATCATGAGTTTTTGACGAGGTTCGGTTATAAACAGCTAAAGCATATCCGTGTCTAGCAATATTAAGAGCTAGGTTTTGACCCATCACTGCTAATCCGATCAAAGCCAGGTCATTTTTTTCAGGCATTCATTTTTCCTCTCCTTTCAAGGAAAGTACTTATCTCTTTTTTTTAATCATGCCAAATGAAATTCACTAAATTCTTGAAAGAGTCCCCGATTGGCTTGGTACACTTTCTCATAAAATCGGTAGAGTTGATCATATAAAACATTATAGTCAGGGTTCGGTTGAAGAATATTTAGCTGGTTCAAATGGTTTTGAGAAACTTCATCTAAACGCTTAATCTGCCCTAAAGCTTTTATTGCCAAAAAAAATGCTCCCCGGCAAGGTGCTGAAGGAAATTCGCTCAGTTGTAAAGGAATTCCTAAAACATGGGAGAGAATACGACTTCCCTTCGGAGATATACCAAAGCCACCATTGACAACAACTTGCCAGGGATCTCCAATGATATCTTTTAAAAGCTCGTAAATCGAACGAATACGGAAAGCAATTCCCTCATAAGCTGATTGCATTAAAGCCTCTTTAGTATGGAAATATGAAAGGCCAAAAAGGATCCCACGGGCTTGGGCGTTCCAGTTCGGGCTTCGTTCGCCAGTTAAAAAGGGAAGAAATAAAGGTCGAGGACGCTGGGGATCAATCTCCCATTGAGCATCATCGTTTAAAAGATCATTCATCCATGAATAGACAATCCCGCCATTATTAATTGCTCCTCCCCCTACCCAGATATCATCAGCAAGATAATAGCACCAGCTTCGTTGGTTGGGATCAAAAACCGGTTGATGGTCACACATTCGGACTGCTCCTGAAGAACCAACCGTAATCACCATCTCTCGCTGATGAAACATCCCCTCTCCTAAGTTGGCAAAAGGACCATCTCCTCCTCCCCAAATGACTGGAATACCCGGGAGAAGACCGGTATCATGGGTAAAAGGACTGACCTGCAATGGAAGGCGATGATCCGGTTCGCAAAGGGGTAGGAATTGGTTTAAAGAAACCTGAGCGCTGGAGAGAATCTCCTTATCCCAACATTTACCGGTAAGATTGAGAAGGCCGGTTCCCGAAGCAGTAGAATAATCACAAAACCACTCCCCGGTGATTTTCCCTAAAAACCAATCTTTAATAGTAGTTATTTTCCAAGCCGACTGTAGTAAAGATGGATAGTGTTTTCGAAACCAGATAAGACGGGGAAGGGTGTAAATGGTATGAAGAGGAACACCGTTGCGAAAGTAGAACCGCTTTTCTTGGTATTCTTGATTGAGAAATTTCAACTCTTCTTGACAGCGAGTATCCATCCAGTTTAAAAGAGGGTAGAGAGGTTCCCCTTCTTCATCGAGAAGCAAAGTACTATGAAGCATGGTATCACAAGCCAGGGCGATGACTCGAGAAGGAGAACGCTTGGACAATACTGCTTTCACCGACTGAACAATGCCTGAATAAATAGCTGATACGTCTTGCTCAGCAAAGGAAGGCTGCGGAGATAAAGTCGGATACTCGCTTTTTGCGGTAGCCCGAATAGCACCAGATAAATCAAAAAGACAAACCTTGCAGGAAGAAGTCCCTATATCAATGGTGAGTATTAATTCCTGAGAATTGATCATCTTAGACTCCTGAATAAGCATGAAACCCCCATCAACTGGAACCACTATTTAAGATAAAAAAATCAAGAGTATAAAAATCTCGAAAATTGAATACACTCAATCTACCATGCCTGACATTAATAAGGCTAAATTTACATTATTCAAATTAATGAAAGGAGAAAATACTATAATTATTTAGAATTAATAACTTCATTTCTTATTATTATAATGTATTTCATACCAAATCATGTTCATTGCCGCCATGATAAAGGATAATTTTTTAATAAGCAATCGCAACCACCGAGCCTTCGAGGAGGGGGATTGTTGAATTTATTCCCCCATTAAGGGATGATTCAAGTGGGTTTGAATTTTTACAGTTCCGTCATTGCAAGGAGGTCAACCGTTTTTTGGTTAAACGACATGGCAATCTCATTCCTAAAAACAGTGAGTCGTGAGTCGAATAAAAAAATTAAGAATTGATGAACTTTGGTGGCGAAAAACTCATGAAAAAAGTTTCCCCCTTTAGAAAAGGGGGTATGGGGGATTTGAAAGAACTAGATAAAAAATCGAATCCCGAACCTTCTCCCTTTATTTAAAGAGAGAGGAATAAAAAAGATTAAAGTCAAGAGATTGCCACGTCACTTCGTTCCTCGCAATGACGAGTCAGAGTTTCTTCTCCCTTGATGGGAGAAGGTAAGGATGAGGGTGAGGCATGGATTCGACATGCCATGGCATGTCGCTACATGAATCGGGCACGATAAAGGCTGAGGGGGCGAATGAAAAAAAATGAAAGGATAAAAGAAAAAATTACAAGATGAGATCCTCACGCCCTCGAAAAGCGAGGGCTCAGGATGACCGATTAAAGAATTCATTTGATGATATTTTCAGGATAAACATTCATGCTGCTTTGTAGTACCAAATGAGGATAAGATTTCTCATCCAGAAATCAACTTCCCCCTTTAGAAAAGGGGGTATGGGGGATTTGAAAGAACTGAAAAAAATCGAATCCTTCTCAAACTTCATTTATATAAAGAGAGGAATAAAAAAGATTGAACTCATGAGATTGCCACGTCAATGCGTTCCTCGCAATGACGATTCAGGGCTCTTTCTCCCTTAATAGGAGAAGGTGAGGATAAGAGTGAATACCTTTATATTAAAGATTATCGGTTTTGAGTCATATAACTTTTTTACTTTGGATGACAATAAAAGCACCTTTCCCAAAACCATCAAGTATAGTGCCTGATGGTGTGTCAGGAATAAGGGTCTGTTTAATCATCGTGATTTGGAAACCAACTCTTTTAAGTAAATCCAATACTTCTTCCGAACTATAAAAGGTGGCATCTTTATAAAATTCATTAGAATTGCGTTTTTCAAAGTAGCGTTTCCCCAATTCACTTTCTCTATCCACAAATCCAATAATAAGATATCCTCCTGATTTCAGTACTCTATAAGCCTCACTAAAAGATTTTATAATATCATCAACAAAGCATATAGTCGTTACCATCAAAGCATAGTCAAATTCACCATCAGAGAAAGGGAGGTTTTCTGCTGGATTGGGATAAACTTTAATTCCCAGTTGTTCTGCTTTTTCAGCCATCTTTCTTGAAGGTTCAACGCCAACTTTTATACCCAAGGGTTGCGCGAATTTTCCAGTTCCAACACCAATTTCTAAACCTTTTGCTTTGGAACAAGGAATAGCCTGCCGGATAGCTTCTAATTCATCTTGATATAAATTCAGGTTTCTTTTAAACCATTTATCATATCTATCGCTGAATTTCTCAAAGGGATCAATATTCGGCATACCCAATTCTCCTTCATTTTAATTAGCTTCTTTATTAACAGCATTAAAGCTAAAATTTAAAATCATTGTGTTAAAAAAACGATTGTATTCTTAAGTATTATTAAGTCAATATATAAATCCAAAGACAGGTATTCAATCATAATGTTTTTAGTAATAATTTAAATTTATTGATATTTAACTCAACTTTCGCACTAAAATAAATGCTGAAAAACCTTGATTTTAAAGGGTTTTTTAATGAAAACACCCCTCCTTTCTGGTAGAATTGACTTAAGGAAAAAAACCAATCACCACAAAGAGAGAGGTGTCTTCATGACTATCCTACCAGAAAATTTGAAAAATGAAAGGACCTTGTTACCCATGTTTTCCTCCTTTATGAAGGAGTTTAAAGTGAACCAACTGTTTCGAAAATGCCATATGAACAAAAAGAAAGGGTTCCCAGTCAAAGACGTCTTTCAGATGATCTTTCTCCTAGTCTTTACTCAGAAAAACGTTGCTGGTCTTCTCCAATCTCGACATCCCCTTTTCCAAGGAAAGAAAGACACTCTTTACCGTTTCCTCCACAAGACCAGTGGGAGCTGGCGAAAATTGCTCTTTCTTTTGAGTACCAAAGTAGTCTCTGAAGCGCTCCTTCCTTTTACCAGTTTGAAACGCTACACCTGGGTGGTGGATGATTCCCCCTATGAACGGCCTCGGAGCTTGAAAGTTGAAGGGCTCTCTCGATTCTATGATCACGCCCAAGGACGGTTCAGTCGGGGTTTCAGAATGCTCACTTTAGGACTCACCGATGGTGCTACATTCATTCCCTTTGCTTTTTCATTGTTAAGTTCTCACCAAAAAGAAAACCAGCTCTGTCCCATGGATGCCTCCGTTGATGGACGGAGCAAAAGAGCTCGTCTTCGGAAAGAATCCCAAGAAAAAACTCCAGAAGTCTTCTTCAACCTACTGGATGGAGCCTTAAAACACTGTCCTTTGGTCTCAACTATTCTTTTTGATAGTTGGTTCAGTTTTCCAGCCCTCATCCGCAAATGTGCTCTTCGCGGATTATCAGTGGTGTGCATGCTCAAAAACACCCCAAAAATTTACTATTCTTTTGGTGGAAAAGTTCTTTCTCTTTCCTCTCTTTTCACCAGAATTCAGAAAAGACCACACGGCAATATCATTGGATCGGGTGTCGTGAATCTCAATCTCACTGGGAAACCACTTTTAGCTCGGATTGTCTTTGTCCGAAGTGAAAAACAAAAATCTCAATGGTTGGCACTGCTTTCAACTGATCTGTCTCTTTCTGAAGACGAGATCGTCACCCTCTATGGGAAACGCTGGGATATCGAGGTTTTCTTCAAGATGGTGAAATCGGTCTTGAAACTCACTCGGGAATTTCAGGTTCGATCCTATGATGCTCTGGTATCCCATACCAGTATCGTCTTTATCCGCTATATCATGCTCGCGGTTATTGCCCGGAGAAACACCGATCCCCGAACCTTTGGCGAGCTTTTCTATGCCTGCTATGATGAAATTCAGGATATCACTCTTATGGAAGCACTCACTCTTCTTCTTGAGCTCCTGAAGACGACCATCAAACAGATTCTTGTCCTTTCAGAAGAAAAAGTCAAAGAGCTACTCATCTATTTTGTAAATAGTCTTCCAGCATGGTTGAGAGAAAAAGTGCTATTATTGAACTGCGAAAGTTGAGTATTTAATTGGATAATTGGATTCTTGATTCATTCCAATGCGTTACAGAGCTACTGCTTCCCCCGCTTGAGGACGAATAAGCTTGATGTCTTTTCTGGTTCCAAAGTGGTTTTCGAAGAATTCAAAACATTCGGTATGAACCGGAAGAAGATAACTGGGATGAATGGTTTCAATAATATTGAGAAGCTCATCCGGTCGTGCATGACCTCCGACATGCAGTGGATCATGACTATCAGTATTTTTTTGAACAAAGGGATTCCCAAAGAGCTGGAAATGAAAGTGATCAATCCAGTTTTTTAATTTGACTGCATCCAACTGCATCTCCTCGTTGAAAGCTTCAGTTGCTGAATAGATATAGGCTCCTCCTGAGGGATTGATGTCAATGAGTTCACTGAAATCATAATAGGAGAAACAAAAGACAAATTCATTGGGATGAGATGCGACATCCTCGGCAGTTAAACATTGAGCTCGGCAACCTTCTAAAAGAGTGCTTTCCCATTCGGAGGTGCGAACCCTCTTTTCAGCATAAATCCGGATATTGGGGTGGCCCAAGGGATTGGGAAGGTCGACTTCACCACATTGATTTAAAGCTTCGAGAAGATAAGCATCCCGAGTAGTAATGACCAATTGTCGATTCACATCTTCGGTGGCTTTAAGAACCGAAATTAAACGCTCCAAATTTCGTGGACCAAAATCAGCAATGACCAGACCCTTGGCTTTTTTAATGATCTGGCTGATCCGGTCGGCAACATCTTGCTCGGTAAAGTGTTTTGATCCATGACTTGTACTCAGGTTGGCTCGAGTCCCCTCGATGATCAAAAGGAGTGGTTGAAGAGCACCAGCTTCTTGGGTAAATCTTTGGGTCTTTTTGGTTTGTTTCCCACTCATCCGGAGGTCGCCGGAATAGAGAATCCACCCTTCGGGCGTATGAATACCAAAAGCTCCGGCACCAGGGATAGAATGATCCACCGACCAAAATCGAACGGGAAGATTCCCAACAGTCACCTTTTCTTCCAAAATTGGTAAGAGTGAAACTGGAGAAAGAGGGCGTTTTCCAGGAGCTTGATTCCAAAAACCTCTAACTGATTCTGAAAGTGGTTGATGGGTAAAAACATAGTATGGTCTTTGCTGAGATGGATTGGAGTAATTCTTATCGGAACAGATCAAGCCGTCTTCCAATATTTCTTTGGGTTTAGAATAAACGATTTCTGAAAGAAAGTCGGATATTCCACAGTCCTGAATAGCTTTGGAAATCAATGCGCTGAGAAGGCTGGTATAAACCGGTATGTCAGGAGACAAAAGAGAAATATACCCGGAGTGATCCAGGTGGGCATGGCTTAAAAGAACCCCCTGAATGGTAAGGTCTCTAAAAGCAGGATGACTGGATACTTTTTCCCACCAGTTTTGGGTTGGAATGACCAAGTCTTCTCGGTAGATACCTGGTAGCGGTGGAATGAGGTCGAAAGCCAAGAGATCTCCTAAACCATTAAGCCCTCGGGGTTTAAGAAACTCATCGAAGTATTTGTTCTCTTCACTAAAACTTTTTCCAAAATCAAGGAACAAAGCTGTTCCATGGCTCTCGAGAAGGATCTTATTTCCTCCGATCCCATCAACTCCTCCTCCGGTGAAAAAACTTAATTTCACGCTCATTTTTTCCCGTCCTCATTAATGATAAAAAATATTCTTTTCACATCAATACTATAATAGTCTATCCTGAAAATACCATCAAATGAATTCTTTAATCGGTCATCCTGAGCCCTCGCTTTTCGAGGGCGTGAGGATCTCATCTTGTAATTTTTTCTTTTATCCTTTCATTTTTTTTCATTCGCCCCCTCAGCCTTTATCGTGCCCGATTAATGTAGCGACATGCCATGGCATGTCGAATCCATGCCTCACCCTCATCCTTACCTTCTCCCATCAAGGGAGAAGAAACTCTGACTCGTCATTGCGAGGAACGAAGTGACGTGGCAATCTCATGAGTTCAATCTTTTTTATTCCTCTCTCTTTAAATAAAGGGAGTTTGAAAAGGATTCGATTTTTTATCTAGTTCTTTCAAATCCCCCTAACCCCCTTTGCTAAAGGGGGAAGTTGATTTCTGGATAGCTATATTTCATCTTCATCTGGTGCTGCAAAGCAGCATGAGGGTCTATCCTGAAAATACCATCAAATGAATTCTTTAATCTGTCATCCTGAGCCCTCGCTTTTCGAGGGCGTGAGGATCTCATCTTGTAATTTTTTCTTTTATCCTTTCATTTTTTTTCATTCGCCCCCTCAGCCTTTATCGTGCCCGATTAATGTAGCGACATGACATGGCATGTCGAATCCATGCCTCACCCTCATCCTTACCTTCTCCCATCAAGGGAGAAGGAACTCTGACTCGTCATTGCGAGGAACGAAGTGACGTGGCAATCTCTTGACTTTAATCTTTTTTATTCCTCTCTCTTTAAATAAAGGGAGTTTGAAAAGGATTCGATTTTTTGTCTAGTTCTTTCAAATCACCGGGTAGGAGGGGGTGGCTAACCCCCGTCCCCCCCACACCACCGTACGTACCGTTCGGTATACGGCGGTTCAAAAGGATACCCGAAGCTTCTGGTATTTGTCTAACAGACTAACCAACCCGTTTAATTTCCAGAAGATATTATCAAATGCCCGATGCATTTGCGGTGAGAGTGATAATCGCCAATATCCCAGACGTGAACTGCTCAGTTGAGCGGCTTCAATCGGTGCGATTCCCCGTGCCAAAAGGTGTCGCTTCACCGTTGCCGGCTTCTTCCATTGCTTCAAAAGACACATCCGCAACCGATGACGTATCCAGGAATCCATGTCCCGAAAGAACGTGGAGGTATCAGCATGGTGGTAGTACGCCACCCAGCCGGTAAGATACGAATTGAGCCGACGGATACGCTCCGCAAGTGGACACCCGGTATGACCGGCGGTCAATCGCCGAATGGACGTCTTGAACCGCTCTTTGGACTGACGGGGTAAGGTGAGCAACACTTCTCCTTTTCGGATGAGAAAAGAGAATCCGAGGAACTTCCGTTTCTTGACATGGTCTACTGCACTTTTCTCTTTATTCACGGTGAGTTTGAGCTTCTTTGAGAGAAATTCCTTGACACTATCCATGACCCGTTGCCCAGCCCGTTCGGTTTTGACATAGATGTTACAGTCATCGGCGTACCGAACGAATCGGTGACCGCGGCGAGTGAGTTCCTGGTCGAGGTCATCGAGCAGGATGTTTGCTAAGAGTGGGCTCAAGGGACCTCCCTGGGGAGTTCCCTCTTCAACGTCCATCCGCACCCCTTCCACCATCACCCCGGCGGAGAGATAGGCCCGAATGAGTTTCAAGAGGCGCTTATCCGCAATCCGACAGGAGAGGCGATGCATGAGGATGTCATGGTTGACTCGGTCAAAGAACTTCTCCAGGTCAATATCCACCACGACTTCATAGCCTTCCTTGATATACTGTCTGGCCCGCTCGATGGCCTGATGGGCATTCCGTCCCGGACGAAATCCGAAGCTTGCCTCGGAGAAGGTGGGGTCAATGAGCGGGGAAAGAACCTGGAGGATGGCTTGTTGAATGAACCGGTCAACGGCAGTCGGAATCCCCAGTAGGCGAGTTCCCCCACCCGCTTTGGGAATTTCCACTCGTTTGACCGGCTGAGGGTGATAGGTACCGGTCAGAAGCTCAGTTTGAATACGGGGCCAGGAGCGGGTGAGAAAAGCAGGAAGGTCAGTGACCTCCATCTTATCCACTCCCGCGGCTCCTCGGTTAGCGATGACCCGTTTGAGAGCCTTCTGGACATTGGTTTTCTGGATAACCTGTTCCATGAGGAACCGGGTGGCTTCGTTGGGAGGCTGGCGTCGAGGTGCCCGACGGGAACTCGGCACTTCTCGGAAGGAAGACGGATTCACCGCTTCCCCTTTGAGGAAGCTCTCGTTCGAGATATTCGGCTGTCGATGTTCCTGGTCTGAACTCATGACGTGACTCCCATTCCTTTCGTTCGGCCCTTCCTTTTTTTTTAAGTACTATGGCCTCAGCTGACTCCTGCTGGTTCACGGACACTTTTGAATATGGTGTCCCTTACCGGATGACCCGGCCGGCCAGCAGGCCTCCCCGGGTAAGAGCCTATTCTGTCTCTCCATCTACCTGCCTCATGTACTCCTGACACCTTTGGGAATCAGGATTTCGCTTTGAGGGGCAAGCTCATCCACTTGTCAAGAGCCTCGCTTGAGGTTCGTGTTCCTCAGGCCGGAGATTTGCCGCTGGCTTCCTTCAGATTCCACCTCACGGTGGACACCCTTGCCTTAAGCTAACGGCTACGATTCCCTTCGCCGTTCGGGATTTCCACCCTATAAAATATGCCCATGCCGGGCACGACCCCTAACCCCCTTTGCTAAAGGGGGAAGCTTTTTTCCCTCGCCCCTTCGTACAGAGAAGGTGAGGATGAGGGGGCATCATTTTCATCCTCATCTGGTGCTGCAAAGCAGCATGAAAGTCTACCTTGTAAATGCATTGATAAGTGAGTTGTCAATTGTAAATAGTAAAAATTTCACCCTCATTCCAAACTTCTCTCATTTCTCTTGCTTTCCTCTTCCATGGTGGGAGAGGCGTAGTTAGAGGCCAACTTTTACATTGTCATCTGATGCTGCATAACAGCATAGAGGTCTATTAAAAAATTATAAGGTATAAATCGAAGATTAATGATGGGGTTATAGAGTAATGGTGTTGGATATATTCGATTGATTTGCGATAACTTATAATTTTCCTTCTCTTTTTTTTAAAAAAAAGAGATGATTTTATAGCAATTAATAATAAAAATTAAGAAGCACTGGAAGGAAACATCCCAGTGCTTCTTAATTTAAAAACAAATGAAAGGCTACGGGATTAGAACAACTTTTATTGATTCTTCCCCCTTTTCTACCATCTCGAATCCCTTTTTAAATTCTTCTAAAGGTATCTCGTGAGTGATTACTTTTTCCGGCTTAATTTGTCCTTTATGAATAAATCGAATTGCCGATTCGTAGGTATTGGGACTTAAATGGGCGCCCCGTAAATCGAGCTCTTTCCGATCGCCAATAATACTCCAATCAACTGTAGTTGGATCATTATAAACACTAAACTCGACATATCTCCCTAATTTTCGTACCATTTGAAGACCTTGGATAACTCCTGCCGGATGTCCACTCGCCTGAATATATACGTCACATCCATACCCATTCGTTAAAGTTTTTACCTTGGATGCCACATCCTCTTCTTTCGGATTGAACACGTAATCAGCTCCGTATTCCAAGGCGAGTTTATTTCGGTTTTCTTTTATATCTATTGCAATAAGTAATTTGGGATTTTTTAAGCGAGCCGCTTGTACCATTCCTAAACCCAGCGCTCCTAAACCAGCAATCACTACCACATCATTAAACTGGATATCCCCTCTTTCCACCGCATGGATAGCACAACCTAATGGTTCAATATATGGTGCTAAACGAAATTGAAAATCATTCGGAAGTTTATGATTTCGAGCAGTTCGAGGAAGTCTAATATATTCCGTATAAGCTCCGTCTGCAACTTTTCCCTGGAATCCATAAATATTATGGACTTCACACATCCAATACTTACCATCCAGACAAAACCGACATTTCCCACAAGGAACAATTTGTTCAGATACTGCCCAATCACCCAGGGATAAACCATATTTTTCTTTAGCGCCTTTCCCTAAAGCTACTACCTGACCATAAAACTCGTGGCCAGGGATAAAAGGAGCTTGTATCCAAGCTGGTTGACCCTCACCACCCCAGAAAGAAGGAGCTCCATGATAGCCTTTAACGTCACCGGCGCATATTCCACACCCACCAACTTTTAAAAGAACTTCTTCATCGCCGACCTCAGGAAGAGGAATCTCTTCTATCCGATAATCTCCGGGTTTATAAGCAACAACCGCTTTCATTTTTGTTGGTAGGCTATCTATTCTTTCATCATATGGCATAATTCACCTCCATCATATTCTTAATGCTTTCCCATTTGTCTGATTAAAAATATGAGATTTAGCTTTACTAAAATAAACTTTTACTACTTCTCCTTCTCTTTCTAATGGTAATCCAGGAACTTCAACAAAAATCTTTTGATTTTCGACCTCCACTATGACAATTGAAGTCTCTCCCAATGGTTCAATACTATATATTCGACCTTCGAGACAGTAGCTTTTTTCTATTTCCCTACCAATAACAATATCTCCCGGACGAACACCAAACAACCATTTTTGGTTAACTCCATTTTCAGCTTGGAGAAGATGAGCTAAATCAGTATCAACTTCAAATTTAGATTGAAGAAATTTTAAAAAAAATGAACCACTTTCCTCAATATAAGTACAAGGAAGAAAGTTCATTGGTGGTTCTCCGATAAATCCAGCTACAAATAGATTGGCTGGTTGTTGATAAAGTTCATCAGGTGTCCCAATCTGTTGAATTTCGCCAAGATTCATTACCACAACCTTGTCAGCCATACTTAGAGCTTCCAATTGGTCATGAGTCACATAAATGACTGTAAGCTCCATCTCTCTTTGAAATCGCTTTAGGTCGATTCTCATTTTTGCCTTCAACTGAGCATCAAGATGAGATATCGGTTCATCCATAAGAGTTATTAATGCATCTTCTCTAACTAAAGCCCGAGCTAAGGAAACTCGTTGTTGTTCGCCCCCGCTTAATTTAGCAGGTCGAAAAGAGAGAATATCGCCAATGTCCAATAAATCAGTGACTATTTTAATTTTCTCTTTTATTTTACTTTCTGGATATTTTCTCGCTTGAAGGGGAAAAGCAATATTATCATAAACTGTTAATGGTGGATAAAGAGCATAAGATTCAAAAGACATGGCAATCTTTCGATCTTTTGGTGGTAAATTGTTCACCCTCTGGTTTCCTATGATAATATCACCCTTAGAAATTTTTTCTAAACCAGCAATCATTCTCAAAGTACTGGTTTTTCCACAGCCAGAAGGACCTAATAGACATAAAAATTCTTGGTCATTACATGTAAAACTTGCATTTCTTACCGCTTCTACTCTTTTTTCAAGCCCAGCTTCTTCTCTATAATATTTCCATACATTTTCAACTCGAACCTCTGCCAATCACCCCACCCCTCTTCTCCTATAAGCGCATAATGTTCTTTTTAGTATCTTTATCAAAAATTTGAATATTCTCTTTACCAAATAAACACATAATGTTCTCCCCGATTCTGATTGGTCGTTCTAAGGGGATTTGTAAAGTAAAAGTAAGGCTGTGTGGTGTTTTTAAAAAAATTATTCTCCTTGATCCCCGAGATTCAATAAACTCAACAAGCCCTTCCACATAATTGTTCGATTTTAAACTTTTATTTTCCACTCGATCCACAGGTTGAATCTTACTGGGAAAAATCCCCATTATCACTTCTTTTACATTGGATCCTATAATTTGATTTTGTATTTCAGAAGGAATATCAAATCTAATATCTTTCACCTGGATAGATATTTTGTCTTCCGCAGAAACAATTTCTCCTAAAAAAGTGTTCATATGAGGATCACTAATAATTGTTCCAATAATCAAATGAGCTGGTCTATTATAAATCTCTTCCCATTTCCCGATTTGTAATAAAATCCCACGGTTTAGTATGACAATTCGATCACCCATGGAAAATGCCTCTAAATAATCAGTTGTCGTATAAAGAGTCGTAATTTTTCTTGTCTGTTGCCATTTTTTAAGTTCTCTTCGTAACCGATGTCGGAGCTTGGCATCAAGATGAGCAATAGGTTCATCAAATAAATAAAGTTGAGGAGTTCGAATTAAACACCTTGCAAGACTAACTCTTTGCCGTTGACCACCACTTAATTCTTTCGGTTTTCTTTCTAACAACATTTCTATTTCCAAAAACTCGGCGACTTCCTGAACCATCTTTTTAACATCATCTTCTGAATACTTTTGAGCTCTCTTTGGAGAACGAAGAGGGAAAGCTATATTTTCAAAAACCGATAAATGGGGATAAAGAGCATAGGTTTCAAAAGCCATTGCCATGTCTCTTTCAGAAGGATCAAATCGATTTATTACTTGCCCATTCATAATTATCTCTCCCGAAGAAACGCTTTCTACTCCAGCAATCATTTTTAATGTGGAACTTTTTCCGGCGCCTGGGCTTCCTAATAAAACCAATAATTCACCATCTTTTTCCTTAAAGGTTAAATCATTTACAGCAGTTAATTCTCCGTATTTCTTGACCACCTTCCGCAATTCTATCTCAGCCACATTTACCCCCCCCTTCATCCGTTATCCCTTTACTGCACCAAAAGTTAATCCCCGCACCAAATACTTTTGAATAAAAATAGCTAAAATAACCGATGGCAAAAGAGTAATAATCGCAGCAGCTGCCATTTGTCCCCATAATACCTGTTCGTAAGAAATAAAACCCATTAATGAGGGAGTAACCGGTCGGGTAATATCTGACGATAAAACATATCCGAATAAAAACTCGTTCCAAGCAAAAATGAATGAAAGAATAGCGGTAGCAGCTATTCCAGGGGCTACTAACGGAAGATTTACTTTTCGAAATACTCCCCACCAGCTATATCCATCAATTCGAGCAGCATGCTCTAATTCGATAGGAATATCTTCAAAAAAACCTCTCATCAGCCAAACCGAAAAAGGAAGAGTAATAAGTTGATAGGCCAACATCATCCCATAATAAGTTCCGTATAGTCCTAGTCTTCTAAAAATAACAAAAAGAGGAATAATGACAATCAAACCAGGGGCAAAACGGAAACTTAGAAGAGTAAAAGCAAAATTTTCCTTCCCTTTAAAAGCAAATCGGGCCAGAGAATAGGCAGCAGGGACGCCTAACAACATACTAATTGCCACTGCGCCTGAACAAACGATCAAACTGTTCAAGTAATACCTAGGAAAATCAGTTTGAACTGTTTCATATTTTCCCAACCAGGCTTTCCCTATTAAAACCACCGAATAGTTTTCGAGAGTAGCATCATAGTAAAATTTTGGTGGATAGGAAATAACATCGATTGGTGTTTGGATTGACATATTAAAAACCCAATAAAGAGGAAAAATGGTCCAGGACATAATGAGAACCAATCCAATGGCGGATAAAACTTTTCCCAAAGTTAATTTTTCGTTTCCCATTGGTAAGACCTCCAAAACATTTTTTTACTTAACCTCCGTGTACTTCGCGAACTGCCTTTTTCCATTTTTCCACTAATAAATAACTCAAAACATAAACAATTGCCCATAACACCACAAGATGTGCAAAGGAATACCCCATGTTAGTCCATCTAAAACTCTGATAGTACGATTGAACTGAAAGGGTCATGGTGGCACTGGCTGGTCCCCCTTTAGTCGCTGCGTAAATGATGTCAAAATGCTTTAGACAATCCATAATGCGAAATAACAAAACAATTAGTATAACTGGCTTCAAAAGTGGTATTGTTAATTTTCTAAAGGTAAACCAACTTGATACTCCATCAACAGCAGCTGCTTCATAGGGTTCTTTGGGGAGGTTTTGAATTCCTGCCAAAAAAATCATTCCAACAAAGGGAATGAATACATAAGCATCAATCAAAATTACCGAAATCAATGCTGTAGAAGATGATCCTAACCATTCCGAAACCGGAAGCCCAACTAATTGGAGGAGATAATTAAAAACTCCTTGGATGGGTGCCATCATTAATTTCCACATAATAGCCGCAACAGTAGGTGGTAGCATAACCGGTAATAAAAACAAAGTACGCCATAACTTTTGCCCCAACAATCCCAAATTTAACAAATATGCCGCAACAAAACCAATTCCCACCTCGAATATAACTGCTCCTAAAGTGAATAAAAGTGTGACTTTCAGTGAATTCCAAAATTCTGAATCTTTGGTCATTTTTAGATAATTACCAAAACCAATAAAATTGCTGGTACCTGAAGTTAAATTAAAATCGGTAAAAGACATTACTACCGAATATCCAAAAGGGACCAAAATTCCGACCGTGATAATAAAAGCCGGTAAAAAAAGGAGAAAGGCTTTTCTTCTGCTCCAAAAACTTTCTTTTATTCCAAAAGGATTAATCAAATTACCTCAGCCTCCCTTAAAATCGGGTGGGATTCAATCCCACCCGATTCACCTCTATTTACTTTTTCCATTTAGTCATCCATTCGTTTATTTTTGCTGCCGCATCTTCTAAAGCTTGTTCAACAGGTTTCTTCCCTTCATAAGCTTCATGGAGTGCTTCAGCCCAGATATCACCTACAGTGGTAACATCGGGATTAGGAGTCCAACGGATGTCTCCATACATAGCATACATATCATCAACAATTTTTCGGTACTGTCCGGGTTCGGTTCCCCACTTCATGGTTTTTTCTATAACTGCGGGATTTTCCCACACTGACTTACGTGTTGGATTGAAATTATCATGAATTAATGTACCATCGAGCATAGTTTGTGGTGCAGTAGCCCAGAGTAGGAATAACCATGCTGCTTCTTTATATTTGGAAAAAGAGCTCATACCCAGTGCCCAGGTCCACATATTGGAGGTAATATTGCCATCTGGAGCTGCTGCTGGAAGGGCATATCCATTTTTCCCAGCTACTACTGATTGGGCAGGATTTTCATAAGTTGCAGCAAAGAAATCGCAGTCGGTAATCTCATAGAATCGACCGGCTGCATAGTTTTGTTTAGCATCATACCAGGTATAATTCGGCCAGCCAGGAGGTCCAGCTTTCTGTAAAATATCTACCCAGATTTGAGTGATTCCTTTTGCTTCCGGGGTATTAATTGCTGCGGTTAGGTCGGGATTAATATCTTTTTGACCATAGGTGCTGAAGGCTGTGAAATATCCTGAATGTACTGTTGACCAGCTTTTGATTCCACGGTTAGCCACTCCATAAACTTGGGGTGTTTCCTTTTTTCCCATTTCTGCTGCTTTGGTCAAGGTTGTAAGAAGATCAGGATAATTAGTCGGAACCGTTAAACCCCATTTTTCTCTAAGGTCTTCTCGATAAACCTGGCAGAAAAATTCAGCCATAACCGGTATTGCATTCCATCTTCCCTGTCCAAGACCACCACCAATGGTTCCATCCCACATATTCGCTCGGAGTGGTTTTTCATAGAAGTCATCACGATCATACCATTCTTGGTCAGTTAACTCAGGATTGTTCCAAAATTGGTTAAGATCCTCGATCCATCCGGCATATTGATACCTCCATTCAAACATTGGTGAAGTCATATACACATCGAATATTCCACCTCCACTGCTGAGGTCAATTAATAATTTCTCAAAGAATTCTTCTTCTGGTAAAATGACGTAAGCAACTTTAATGCCGGTTAGCTCTTCAAAGTGAGGAAGTAAGGGTCGCAATGATTCGGTAAAAGGATGCTTATTGAGCCCAATGGTAAGTTGTGTCCCTTCAAAAGCTCTCCAATTGATTTTTGCTTGCTTATAGTAAGCTAAAGGATCTTCTTGAGACAAAGCGAGTGAACTTGCTAATAGAATTAATCCAATAACAATTAGGAGTAAATATTTCTTCATTTTTTTACCCTCCTTTTTAAATCCATTTCAATTTAAATCGCTATTTTTAAATAGCCTTCATTAGAATAAATATGTTGATAAGTTTTTCACCCCCCCCTTCTATATTCTTTTGAAATCACTTCATGCTTTATGAGATCGCTACTGTAAAATGATATTTTCTGTTGGTGCATATAGTAGTCTTTCAATAATTGAGTGATGATAAGTGGTGTTTAACAATGATAGGTAATCAATGATGGTTTAAAATGCTTCATGCTAATTTCTAGTTCTTCAAGAGCATGAGTATCTCATCTTTTATGTTTTTGTTTTAGAGCTTGAGGCAGCAACGTTTTTCAACATAAAAACAGTTATACTCTTTTCTACAATAAATTAAGAAAATTACTTCCATTACAATCTGAGACCGCCTAATAGAACGCATATCTATCTTAAAAAATCATATAAAAAGAGAATCATTTTGTATGAGAAGGACAAACCAATCAATTAATGGGAATGTTGAGTGAGTTTTGCATGTTTGTTGCGAGGAATTATGAAGTAGTACTCTATCTTGATAAGTTATTAACTAGAATAGAAACTTATTGAGCAATTTTAATTCTTTTGATTTAATCATATTTTCATTGATTATTAAAAAACTTACATGGTGGTAATCCTATGTTTCATTTATGGTAATTTATTTTTTCAAATTTTTCCTTGGATTCTAGCCCGTATTTCACCTCACTTTTTTGTTTTCTCTATGATTTCCTCCACTCAATCCTATAAAACAAGTCCATTTTATCATAAATGGAATAATATCCGCAATAATTATTTTAATTTTCCGAAATAATTTTTAACTATTTAACTGGAATGGCAATCCGAGTTATGAGTTCGCTTTCGGGGACTTCGGTTGGAGAATTAAAATAATATTCATAATAAACTCCGGTTTTTTCATAACCATTTTCTTCAATCCACCGGAATATTTCGTTGTATGGTTGTTCCATCTGGCTATACGGACCTTTATACAAACATGTCACATACCTACCTCGAGGTATTTCACCTGATTTTATTTCATTTTTTTCCGGTAAGGGATGACTTATTGGAAAACCCATTTCTACGTCTAAATCATTCATGTCAAGGCTATAATAGGCTGTATAGGGTGCATCAACCGGATTCTCATTCATTTCTTTAAGATATTCAAAAATTTTATGATACGATTCTCCAATAATTTTCGGCAAATCTCCCATAATGGTTCTGGTTCGGACATACAAAACCGGTTGAGCTTTTTGATCAATAACATCAATTTTAAAAAGCATAATTCAACCCCCTCCTATCTTAAATATTTTTAATCCCTTAAAATACGAAAAAGCATTTTTCCCTTTTTATTTCAATTCATTTGAGTTTGATCAATCCATTTATATGTGATTTTATTAAGAACACTTTTTTACTCTTTTAATAAAAACAATTTTAGTATTCCTAATTATTTTTGTTAATTTAATATACAGTTGCATTGGAAAAGTAAGGTTATCATCTCTATTATAGCTACTATTTTCATAACCACCAATATAATAGTAATGAAAAGGATAGATCCTTAGGTTATTAAACGATACTAGTTGCGGATGAAAAAAAGACTGAAAGGGCGATTTTATAATTCCTTCTCCCTTGATGGGAGAAGGTAGGATGAGGGTAAAAGTCCCACATTCTCTATCCCTTTTGATATAATGACCCTTGAGAGATAAAAATTATGTCATATTCGAACTTTATACTTAAGGAATTTCCTGAAAGTTACTGATTATTGGAGGCGAATGACTGCATGAATATGGAACTTCCTGAAAAAGGGGCCAATTTTTTAGAACAAATCATAATCGATGATTTAAAAAGTGGAAAAGTAAAAACCGTTGCAACCCGTTTCCCACCGGAACCAAATGGATACCTTCATATCGGTCACGCCAAGTCAATCTGTCTTAATTTCGGTTTAGCTGAAAAATTTAATGGAACCTGTAATCTCCGATTTGACGATACCAATCCAGAAAAAGAAGAACCGGAGTATGAAAATGCGATCATTCGTGATGTAGAGTGGTTAGGTTTCAAATGGCAACGTCTCTGTTATGCATCAGATTATTTTCAGCAGTTCTATGAATGGGCTATAGAGCTTATCTCCCAAGGAAAAGCGTATGTTGACCATCAAACTGCTGACGAAATCCGAGAAAATCGCGGTACTCTCACCCAACCAGGCATCGAATCCCCTTATCGAAATCGTACAGTAGAAGAAAACCTATATCTCTTTGAAAAAATGAAAAATGGTGGTTTTGATGAGGGTGAATGTGTCTTACGGGCCAAAATTGATATGGCTCATCCCAACCTCAATATGAGGGATCCGGTTATATATCGGATTCTCAAGAAACCTCACTATCATGCTGGCGATAATTGGTGCATTTATCCTCTTTATGATTTTGCCCACGGGTATGAAGATGCCATCGAAGGAATCACTCATTCAATTTGCACTCTTGAGTTTGAAAACCATCGACCGCTCTATGATTGGTTCTTAGATAATGTTTCAATACCTTCTCGACCTCATCAATATGAATTTGCTCGGCTCAATCTGAGCTATACAGTTATGAGTAAACGTTTCCTCCTTGGATTGGTGAATCGAGGTATCGTTTCAGGATGGGATGACCCACGAATGCCCACCATCAGCGGACTGAGGCGGCGAGGGTATACTCCTTCATCGATTCGGCGCTTTTGCGACGAAATTGGGGTCTCTCGGGTAGAAAGTATTGTTGATATTGAATTTCTTCATCATGTGATTCGTGAAGAGCTAAACCAAACCGCAACTCGGGTCATGGCAGTTCTGCGGCCTCTTAAGGTCGTTATCGATAACTATCCAGAAGGAAAAATTGAAGAACTGGTTGCCGATAATAATCCTGAAGACCCTGACTACGGGACTCGAATTATTCAATTTTCCCGTAATATATTTATCGAGCAAGAAGATTTTATGGAAAATCCTCCCAAAAAGTTCTTCCGATTAGCACCAGGTCGAGAGGTTCGACTGAAACATGCTTATATTATTACCTGTCAAGAAATAGTTAAAGATTCTTCGGGTAATATTGTCGAAGTTCATTGCACCTATGATCCAAATTCTCGCAGTGGATCTGATCTTTCCGGTCGCAAAGTAAAAGGAACCCTTCATTGGGTAGCTGAAGAGGTAGCAATAAGAGCAACGGTTCGTCTTTACGATCACCTCTTTACGCTCAAAAACCTCTCGGATATGGAAGAAGGGAAAACCTATTCCGATTATTTAAATCCTGATTCTCTCATCACACTTGATCATTGCTTGGTTGAGCCTTCAATTACTCAAGCGAAACCTTTAGATCGTTTTCAATTCTTGCGCCAAGGTTATTTCTGCGCTGACATTGATCATACTCCAGAAAAACCGCTTTTCAATAGGATTGTTTCTCTTAAAGATACCTGGGCCAAGATTCAGAAAAGGGAATAGCGGGGATTTTTAAATTAAGGAATGAAATTATAGCATCATTACAAGGAGGGGAATTATGAAAATTTCATTCACTTTTTTTGGAATAGTATTGTTTTCGTTGATATTTTATTTTAGTTTTTCCTACTTGATGATTTCTATAGCTTCTCCTGGATCTTTTTATGTTTCACCACAGGGAAATAATGGTAATCCAGGAACCGAAGAAAAACCATGGAAAACCATACAACATGCTGCCGACAATCTTCAACCCGGTCAAACTGTTTATATTCGTCAAGGTCTATATCACGAGTCGGTTACAACTATTCACAGTGGGAATGAAACTCAGGGGCCAATTACTTTTACTCATTATCCTGGGGAAAAACCAGTGATTGACGGAGATGGAGTAAACGATGCTAATACCGGGTTTACTATTAACCAATCTTTTATTAATATTAGCGGACTTGAAATCAAAAATTGGAATGATCATGGTATTTGGATTGAAAGTGCTAGTTATATTGAGATTTCTGAATGTATCATTTCTCAAGTCACCTGCGGAATTGGATTGGTCGATGGTACCCATCATTTTGTACTAAATGGAGTCGAAGCTTATGAATTTATCCTGTATGGATTTGATGCTTCTCCGGCGGGAGGAAATGATTGTCATCATGGTACATTTAACAACTGTATCGCCCATTCCGGGCAAGATTCCGATCAGAATGTCGATGGTTTTGCCTTGGGTCATGGAACACAGCATGATTTTGAATTGAATCACTGTTTAGTTTATGAAGTGTTTGACGGTTTTGATATCAGTGCTCATAATACTACCCTTCACGGTTGCGAAGCTCACCACTGCTGGAATAGTGGATATAAAATATGGGAAGACCAAGTCAAGCTGGTTAATTGTTTGAGTTACCGAAATCAAAGCGCCAATGTCGAATTAGACTGGAATGATAAACCAAAAACCGTTACTCTCCAAAACTGTACCTTGGTCGGAACCGATACCTTTAATATCTGGATAAACAATGGTTCCGATTCACTGCAAATGTATAATACCATTCTGGCTGATGGTAAAAACATTGGATTAGCATTTGAAGATAGAAATGCAACCAATTATCAGGGTGATTATAATATATTTCACAATTCAAATCCTGATCGGGTTATTGCTGTTGGGTATGAAGATGAATTTTCTATGGATCAAACACAATCCGGGGCTTGGACATCTTATAGTGGTCAAGACCAACACTCGTTGGTCATCGATTCACTCTCTCAACTTTTTGTAGATGCAATAAATAATGACTTCCATCTTGATGGTCATAGTTTGGCTATTGATAGCGGAACAAACCAAGGAGCACCAAGAGTTGATTTTGATGAGAACCCTCGTCCGCAAGGAACCGGAATAGATATTGGAGCTTATGAATATTATTAGGATAGACCTTCATGCTGTATAACAGCATCAGATGAGGATGAAAACTCAAGATTCGACATGCCATGGCATGTCGCTACATTAAAATTAAATTATTAGGCATGATTTATCATGCCCATTCTTATTCTGTCATTGCGAGGAACGAAGTGACGTGGCAATCTCTTCCACCTAATTTGTTATTCTGAGGAGTCCGGAGTTTGCTGCCGGACGACGGGAGGATCTCATCATTTTCAATACCACAATTCCACAAATAATAAAAGATGACTCAAGAGATTGCCACGACCTCAAGAAACGAGGTCTCGCAATGACGAGTCAGAGTTCCTTCTCCCTTGATGGGAGAAGGTGAGGATGAGGGTGGAAGTCCAGAATGACGAATGAAAAGCACCCTCCCCGCCAAAAAACGGCACCCCTCCAAGGAGAGGAATTGATCTTCCCCCATTGGGGGGAAATTCATTTGAAGGTATTTTCAGGATAGACCCTCATGCTGCTTATGCAGCACCAGATGACAATGAAAATACCTATTTAGAAATGAATTTCCCCTTTTAGCAAAGGGGGTTAGGGGGATTTGAGTTTTTTTCCTGCTCCGTCATTGCGAGGAGCGCAGCGACGTGGCAATCTCTACCATCCACTTAGTCATTCTGAGGAGTCCGGTGTTTTTGCCGGACGACGTAAGAATCTCATCATTTAAAGTATTTATGAAGAAAAAACTTAAAAGATGAGATCCTCACGCCCTCAAAAAGCGAGGGCTCAGGATGACCGATTAAAGGCACACCCCCCTTTATCCCCCCTCAATGGGGGAATTTATAAGATGGTATTTTCAGGATAGAATGAACCCAACTAAAACTATATGAATAATGTAAATATAAACATGAATGATAAAACAAATGATCAACAGTTAACCATTAGAAGGGGAAACAGTGGCAATGCCCGGGCTTTTGCCCAGTTGATCGTCATTTCAGCACCGCTTTTTTTCCCGGTTTTATTGGGGCCCCATCGTGATAATTTTATGGAAAACGCATATCAAAAATCTAGTAATATATTCAGCCACGAACATGCCTGGTTTGTAGAGATTCAGGGTAAAACCACTGGGATGCTTCTCGGTTATACCGGAGATGTAAAAAGGAACCAAGGATTACCAACCGGCTTATTGTTTTTCAAGTACTTTATAAAATACGGGTTTTTCCAAAAGATTATTTTTCTTTTGAAATCACAGAATTTTTTCCCAAAAGTAGAAAAAAATGATTTCTATATTAGCAATTTAGCTGTATTTCCTGAATACCAGAACCGCGGTATTGGAGCCTCCCTCCTTAAATTTGCCGAGTCAGAAGCTTTAAAAAATAAGTGCGTAAATATAGTTTTGGATGTTGAAGCTGAAAATCAAGGAGCCATTAAACTTTACCAGAAATATGGATATGTCATGGTTCGTACCAGTCCCTCTCTTCAATTAGGGAAAAGTCAATTTCAATTTATTCGGATGAAAAAGTATCTAATGAGGTAATTCACTTAACTTCGGCCAAACTTTGAATCCCCTCGCCGGTTAATCGATAAACCGTCCACTCGTTGAGAGGGTTGGCACCTAAGGATTGATAAAATTGAATTGCTGGCTCATTCCAATCAAGAACGCTCCACTCCATTCTTCCACAACCCCGTTCCCGAGCCAATTGAGCGATAAAACGAAAAAAACTTTTTCCATACCCTTGGTGTCGGTATTCCTTTTTGACATAAACATCCTCAATGTAGATACCCGGTTTTCCCAAAAAGGTTGAAAAATTATAAAAGAATAGCGAAAAACCAACCACGGTGTTATTCATTTCACCAATAATCACTTCGGCAACCTTCTTTTGAAACAACCATTCATCGAGTAATTTCTCATCGGCAACCACCATATGAAGTAGATTTTCATATTCGGCAAGCTCTTTAATCAACTGGAGGATAATTGGAATATCGTTTGGAGTAGCAAACCGAATAGAAAATTGATCTGATATTGCTTTTGTGATCATAGTAAACCTCCTCTTCTATTGCGTTCTTTCTTTGGAAACAACCTGAGTATTTCAACCATACCATAACTTGAGCTTTTGGGTAGTACCGATACATCGCTCTCTTCTAAGAAGATCTTCCAAGACAACAACTAACAATGTAAGCTTACACAAATAAAATAAGCCTTTCGGTAGGGAGAGAGTCAAGTAGGTCATTTATAATTATTTATAATTATTTATAATTATTTTCAACTATTTGAAGGTCGGAGAATTGAATTTCTTTCATTGAAAGGAAATAGCGGTCAGCCCGAGATACAGCTTCAGGATCTGGAGGATTTTTTACATAGAAAGCAACCATACCTGCCTTTTTCGCCGCAATGATACCTTTTACACCATCTTCGATAACCAGAGTATGTTCAGGCTTACATCCTAATCGGCGAGCGGCTTCTAAAAATACATCCGGTTCAGGCTTACCATTTTCCACTTCCTCTGAAGAAACATATTGAGTAAAAATCTTTTCCCATCCTTTGGCTTTTATGGTTGTTACTATCGCTTCTCTTGGAGATCCTGAGGCAATTGACATTTTATAACGACCGTTCACTTTTTGGAGAAACTTAGTTACACCCGGCATGGTTTTTATATTTCCATCATATCCTTCAAGGAGAAACTTACGTAACATGGCAGCGCACTCTTCAACAGTAAACTGGGTTACTCCTAATAAAGAATGAGCATCTCGAGATACATCTAAAATCGTCATGCCAAGATATTTCAACAAATCTTTTCGATAAAAATCTTGGCCAAGAACTTTATAAAGCTTAGCATACGCAACTGCCCAAATTGGTTCCGATTCGATCAATGTATCGTCTAAATCAAAAATAATACATTCAATATTGGTCATTTTTAAAAGTCACTTCCTGTTTTAGGTATTGGCTGACTTTAGATTTTATTTTCATATTAGTGCTATAAAAGCAAAACGAAACGCTATATTATACCATTATCCATTATAATTTGAACTTAGGAGAAGTCTCTAAAATGATCATTTCTTTCATTTTCCAATGTTCACCAAATTTGCATAGATGTGGTAGTATAGGTCGTTATCAATGTCAGTTAATTAAATAAGTTTTGGAGTCAGGTATGTTATGTTAATAAAAAAAGCCTCTCTCAACTCCTTCCTCTTTATCCTGTTTTTGTTTCTTATCAGTCGAGGAGGGATATATATCACTACCTATTTTGGATATAATCTCTTTTCTCATTATGATACCTCTCCCCAGTTTTTCTCAGAACACGGGGATTCAAAAATGGTTCTTCCGATTTTTATCAAAGACTCTTATAAACCAGTTTTGAATGACTATATAAAATTCGATAGCCCTTTTTATCTTCGTATTGCAGAAAGAGGTTATGACCAGTACCGCATGGATGAGGAACATCCTCCAGCCGACTGGCCTTTTTTCCCGCTTTATCCTCTTATAATGAGAGGTATCCATAAGGTGTTTAATTTGAATCTTCCGCTTATTGGTTTCCTGCTTTCTAATATCTTTTTTCTCGGTGCTTTATACGTTATTTTTCTCATAACCGGAGAAGTAACCGGAGAAAAAAAAGTTGCAGAAAAAACTATTCTATATCTTCTCCTCTTTCCAACATCAATTTTTTTCTCTTTGGTCTATACCGAAAGCCTTTTTCTTTTTCTGTTTTCTTTGGTATTTTTATTTCTTCTTCGAAAACAATAC
This sequence comes from Atribacter laminatus, assembly GCF_015775515.1. NCBI lineage: Bacteria > Pseudomonadati > Atribacterota > Atribacteria > Atribacterales > Atribacteraceae > Atribacter > Atribacter laminatus. The sequence goes on along the minus strand of NZ_CP065383.1, from coordinate 1,244,923 downwards.
CATTGGTCCTTCCTTTGTGCCACCCTAAGTGCCATCACTCGAGTCCCGGGTATCGTTCTCGTAGGACTCGTATTTTTTGTTCTTTTAAAAGAATCCAACTTCCGACCAATAAAAATCCCTTTTCGATATTGGGCAAGTGCTTTATTATCTCTCCTTCCCTTTTTATCTTTTCTTTTTTTCATGTATCGCTTGACGGGTGACTTCCTTGCTCCTTTTCACGAAAACGCTTTGAACTGGCAGCGAACTCTTTCTTACCCCTGGCAAGCTTATTTAAATTTCTTTAAAACCAAACATTTTATCGCCCTTGGTGGTTGGGACCTTACTCCGGTTAGCTTCTTTTTTGCCAATTTTTTTCTATTCATGGTTGTTCATTGCTTTTTCTCCTTAAAAAAGCGTCCGGAACTCATTTTATATGGTCTTCTGCTCACCCTAATATCCCTTTGCAGCATGAATACAAGTTTTACCAGCTTTCTTCGCTACCAAAGTGTGGTTTTCCCGCTTTTTTTAGGCATGGGTATTCTGGGAGCCAGGTACTCATGGGTCGATTATCTAATTATTCTGTTCTTTTTAATCTTTCAGGTCATTTATTCTATTGGTTTTATTAACAACTATTTCTTTGTGGTATAAGTAGATTTTCCAGCTTTACTCATTTTCATTTTTAAAAAGTAATATAAATTTTGGGGAAAACGATTTTTCTATCTGCTAGATCATGGGTTCCGGTTTTCACAAGTTCAAGCATCCTACTATTTTTGTTGTACTGAATGAGCATAAAAACCCAGGATTCGACATGCCATGGCATGTCGCTACATTAAAAATAAATTATTGGGGCTTGAATTATCATGCCCGTGGGTTTTCAGGATAGAAATCTCTATTTAAATAGTATTTTCGATGGTTTTCTTTTTTGTGGAAGCATTGAAGTTTATAGAAGGCGTAAACAAAAATGGCGGAGGGAGTGGGACTCGAACCCACACAGCCTTGCGGCATACCGGTTTTCAAGACCGGCCCCTTGCCAATTCGGACATCCCTCCGCTCAAACCGCAGATGATATTATACCGGTTTTATAATTATCCTACAACAGGAATTATTCATAGCCCATCAATTGATAAGAGGTATCTAAAAACTCCTGCACTTGAATCCCATCATCAATGGTAGCACCCATCGATGGTCTTCCAGCAAATTTTTGGAGAAAATCATGGGCACAAGCAATATGGGAACGAACCCATCCAACGGCAAATTTTCCTGGAATACGGTTTGGATAAGGATATTGCTGAACAGATTCAATTTTCTGGAAACCCCGTTCACCCCCATAAGCGCCTGACATTTTTTGGGCATCAAAAACTTCTAAAAAATTAGGCTGCATTGAATTAAATCGAACAGCTCCCAGATGACCTTCAATTTCCAGACGCATTTCATCACAACTTCCGGTGGCGAATCGACTCACTTCTATGGTTCCCGGGGATTGGTTCTCAAGCACAAAATCGACTTGAGACCAGTCATCAACACCTACCTTTTCTAATTCTTGAGCTTTCATTGAACTTGGACGCTCGGTGATAAAAGTCCTTCCTTTAGCGCTTACAATTGTTGTGTTCCCAATAAGGTAGTGGATAAGGTCGGAAAGATGTGACCCCAAATCGGCGAGAGCTCCACCGCCAGCGATTTCTTTTTTCAATCTCCAGCTCATAGGTCGGGTCGGATCGCCATATCCAGAGTGGAGATAAGCACCACGTACTCGATAGATTTCACCAATCAAACCATTATCAATGAGTTGCTTAGCTCTAAGAATCGCTGCAACAAAACGATTTTGAAATGATATTCCAAATACCACTTGGTTCTTAAGAATTGCCTGTTTCATTTCTAACGCTTCATCAAGCTTCACAGCCAGGGGCTTATCGCAATATATTGCCTTCCCGGCTTGAGCTGCACTTTGAACCGCTTTTAAATGGTAGGCATTGGGAAGAGCTATGACAATGATGTCGATCTCCTTCCGCTCACAGAGTTCATCAATTGAACTGGTTACAAAGGGAACTCCGGTTTCTTGTTGTGCTTTAATGGCAGTATCTGGTCGAGAAGTACAAATACCACGAATCTCAGGAATATAAGGAAGATCGGTGTAATAATAAGGAAGGGATTGAAAAGCTAAGGCGTGTACATTTCCAATAAATCCAAAACCAGCAATTCCAATTCCAACTTTTCTCATTTCAAATCACCCGATACTGAGGAGTAATCAGATCTAATCCTTGCATATAGGGACGAAGCGCGTCAGGGATAACAACCGTGCCATTTTCCTGCTGATAATTTTCAAGAATGGCAACTGCAGTGCGGCCAATCGCCAACCCAGAACCGTTTAAGGTATGGACAAAACCGATTTTTCCGGTTTTAGTTCGATAACGAATATTTGCCCGTCGAGCCTGGAAGTCTTCGAAATTACTGCAGGAAGATATTTCGCGGTAAGTTTTTTGTGATGGAATCCATACTTCGATATCATAGGTTTTCGCTGAGGAAAAACCCAAATCACCACTACAAAGAGTGACTACTCGATAAGGAAGTTGGAGAATTTGAAGTACTCCTTCCGCATCAGACAATAGCTTTTCCAGTTCATCGTATGATGTCTCAGGAGCAACAAATTTAACTAACTCAACTTTATTGAATTGATGTTGTCGAATGAGACCACGAACATCTTTTCCATAAGAACCGGCTTCCCTTCTAAAACAAGCCGTATAAGCAGTATAGTAAAGGGGAAGAATTTCATCGGGCAGAATTTCTTCAGCATGATAATTGGTCACAGGTACTTCGGCAGTTGGTATCAAATAAAGATCATCCTGGCATTTATAGAGTTCATCAGCAAATTTGGGAAGTTGACCGGTTCCGGTCATGGATTTCGGGTTCACCAGAAAAGGAGGGAAAATCTCTTGATATCCATGCCGCTGGGTATGGAGGTCAAGCATAAAATTCATAATTGCTCTTTCTAAACGGGCTCCTAAGCCCTTGAGAACCGTAAAACGTGAAGCGGCAATCTTAGATCCTCTTTCGAAATCAAGGATGTCCAATCCTTCTCCAATATCCCAATGAGGACGTGGCTCAAAATCGAATTCTCGGGGATTACCCCAGTTTTTAACTACTTGGTTACTACTTTCATCCTGCCCGATTGGAACTGTTTCATGAGGTATATTCGGTATCCATAACTGTTTTTCTCTCCATTCTTCTTCAGCCGCTTTCAGTTTGTCATCAATAATTTTGATTTGTTCAGCAATATTTTGAACATTTTTCATTAAATCATCGGTATCTTTCCCTTCTTTTTTCAGAAAACCGATTTTCTTGGATTCCTCATTTCTTTTCTGTTTTAAAAGATCAGCTTCCTGTTGTAATGATCGACGTTGGTTATCTAAATAAAAAAGTTCATCCAAATCAAACTCGGCGTTTCGATTTTTTAGGGCAGTTAGTATTATTTCACGATTATCTCGTATCCATTTCCAATCTAACATAATTGTCGCTCCTTTATTGATAATTATCTATCCCTTCATGACAGCGATTGGCTGAGCGTAAACAACACGATGTGCTAAACCCGCTTTTTCCACCACATCAACCACTTCTCCAACATCTTTATAAGCTGCTGGGATTTCTTCACGAAGGGTGGCGTTGCTCTCAGCCATCACCAGTACTCCTTTTTCTTCTAATTCATTAGCTATATTTCTTCCCCTTGCTGATTTATCAGCTTCTGACCGGCTCATTATCCGTCCAGCACCGTGGCAAGCTGTACCAAAAGATTCCTCCATTGCCCGCGCCGTTCCACACAAAATAAAAGACCCGGTTCCCATGTCTCCAGGGATGAGAACTGGTTGACCCACTGAGCAGTATTTTTCCGGAAGATCTCTCTGCCCTGGTCCAAATGAACGAGTTGCCCCTTTCCGGTGAACACAAAGTTTCAGAGTCTTCCCGTTAACCCGATGTTGTTCAATTTTTGCAATATTATGCGCAACGTCATACAGCACTCCCATTCCCAAATCTTGGGCAGATCGATGAAATACTTTCTCAAAGGATTCTCGAACCCAATGAGTAATCAGTTGACGATTTGCCCAGGCAAAATTAGCAGCGCATGCCATAGCGGAAAAATATTGTTGTCCTTCGATTGATTGAAAAGGAGCACAGGCTAATTGGCGGTCAGGAAGATAAATGTTATATTTTCTCATAGCATTTTGCATTACCCGTAAATGATCGGTACAAACCTGATGGCCAAATCCTCGCGATCCAGTATGAATCATAATTAAAATTTGATCGGGATATAACCCAAAAACCTTGGCTATCTGAGGATCAAAAATTTGTTTTACCGTTTCTATTTCAAGGAAGTGGTTTCCGGAACCCAGGGTACCTAATTGACTCTTGCCACGTTCGAAGGCTTTTTCACTGACAGCTGTCGTATCAGCTCCCGACATGGCTCCCTGTTCTTCAATCATCAATTTGTCTTCATCCCAACCAAAACCTCTTTGAATAATTGCTTTGGCTCCGTCACCAAGTATTTTTTTAAGTTCAGGCTGAGTAAATTTAATTTTTCCTTCCGATCCTACCCCTGAAGGAACAGAATGAAACAGGGTGCTTAATAAATCCCTTTTTTTAGGGATACATTCATCAGAACTTAGCGTAGTCTTGATCACTCTCACACCACAATTAATATCAAATCCTACGCCACCGGGAGAAATCACTCCTTCATCGACGTGAGTCGCCCCGACACCACCAATTGGAAAACCATATCCCCAATGGATATCTGGCATGGCTAATGAATGTCCCACAATTCCGGGAAGGCAAGCCACATTCGCTACTTGCTCCGGAGCCTGATCTTTTCTAATTTCACCAATCATTCGTTCATTGGCAAAAATCAAACCATCAGTCAGCATCCCCTTTTTGTACTCTCGAGGGATCAACCAGCGCCAATCATCTATCTTTTTTAAAGGACCATTCCAAATATTTGACATAGTAATACCCTTAACCTTAAATATTCTATTTTTATCCTAGTAAAAATGCAGCAAATTATTAGAATTCTTACTCTGTCGTTCGTCTTATCTGATATAGCGAAAGATTCTGCAGGTTGGCAAGCATAAAATAGTCCAACTTTTTAATAAAACGGTAAATTTCGGAAAAATGTGCTAAATATCAAGATAAAATTGTGCCCGCCATAAATCTGGTTTTTGTTCTTCCACTCTAGCTTCATAATAAGTACAGGCTTTTACTGAATGCTTTAAAGGGTACTTTGCCGAATTATACGTTTCACCCTTAACCTTGGCTTTTACAAAATATTGTCCAATTTCTGTTATCTGAAATTCACATAAGAATACCTGTTCAACATCAAATAAATAAAGGAGCTCGTTGAGCCAAGTAACCAACAAATCCTCATAATCATTTCCATCAACCGATACTGTTGTTTCAAAGGTGAGTTTATAACATGGATTCTCTGCAATAAGATAAAACAATCCCTGGGCAGAGTGAGCAAAGACTTCCTCCAGACTTTTACCCCAAGCAACAATACCAATATCAGCGGTATGATTAAGTACCTCGTAGGATTTCATTAAAGAAAAATAAACCCCTTTCCCACGAATTTTTTATACTTTCAAAAAAATATACACCTTAACACTAAGATTTGTTAATCAAACTAGACTTGCGTCTTTGACTTTTTTACTTTTAAAAACCTTTTTTTCAGAAGTAAAACAATTCAAATTTCTGAATCAGTAGATATTCTACTGATAATAGATTCCCATGCCACTGTGTAGCATCCTATGATTATGAAAATCCTGATTCGACATGCCATGGCATGTCGCTACATTAAAAATTTGATTATCGAGGCTAGATTCATCAAGCCCGTGGATTTTCAATATAGACCCTCATGTCACTTTGCAGTACCAGTTAAGGATGATAATAGTTATCTAAATCCGTCATTGCGAGGAGCTTAGCGACGTGGCAATCTCATCAACCCGCTCCGTCATTGCGAGGAGCTTAGCGACGTGGCAATCTCATCAACCCGCTCCGTCATTGCGAGGAGTCTTACCGTTTTTTGGTTAGACGACGTGGCAATCTCATCCTTTAAAGTATTTGAGATCCTCACGCCCTCACAAAGCGAGGGCTCAGGATGACACCATCGGTGTCAGATGAGATCCTCACGGCTTCGAAAAACGAAGCCTCAGGGTGACGCCGCCGGCGTCGGATGAGATTCTCACACGAAAAAGCACCGTTAAGGATGACATCAAATTATCAATAATTTGTTCCTATACTTACAGGATAGGCTGGTATTTAAATACCAATTGGACCCCCTTCTTCTGGTTTAAACATTTGCCGAAGTTTCCGAATCATGATATCAGTCGCATTGATAAAAGCTTCTTCAGTCGATCCTCCTATATGAGGGGTACAGATTAAATTATCCAGACATATTAGTTCTTTATCGCTTGGAGGCTCGGTTTCAAAAACGTCCAAGGCTGCTCCGGCCAGATGACCATTTGCCAATGCCTGCATCAGAGCCTTGTGATCAATTACTTTCCCTCGAGAAGTGTTAATCAAATAGGATCCTTTCTTCATTATTTGAATGGCTTCTGCTGATATCATTCCCTTAGTTTCATCGCTCATGATAACGTGGAGCGAAACAATATCACTCACCGATAGTAAATCTTCAAGGCGAACCGCCCGCTTTACTTCAGAATTTGCAAATTGTTCTTCAGGAATATAGGGATCATAAGCAACAACCTGGGCATTCATAGCTTTCACTATAGCAGCAACTCTCCGACCTATGCCTCCAAATCCAATAATTCCCCAGACCTTTCCTTCCACAGTCCGACCGGTATATTTACTTTTTGCCCAGTCTCCGGATTTCAAAAGACTACAGGTGGTAAAAGCATACCTCAACAAGCTAATTGCTAAACCTATCGTCAGTTCGGAAACACTGGCAGCAGAAGCTTCAGGAGTGTTGATTACTTTCACTCCTTTATTTTTACAGGCTTCCTTGTCGATATTGTCGGTACCAACCCCAGGTCGAGCAACAACTTTTAAGGCTGGTGCGTTATGAATAATATTTGCGGTTACTTTTGGCTTTGAACGAACCACAAAAACCTGTTTATCTTGAATTTCTTGAATGATCTCATTTTCATCATCTGATTTTAGAATTGTAACTGGCCCGATCGCCTCACTTAGCCTTTTTGCCATATCCTCCGGTACTCCAGCAGCACACAAAACTCGAATTTCTTCACTCATGCTCATAAACCTCCCACGCTTTTTTAAGAGCTGCTTCGGTATTTAATGCTTTCCCTTGGGACTTAAATGCTCGCCCCAAAGTGATCAGGGTATTTGAAATATCAAAGGCATCGACGTATCCTAAATGGCCAACCCGAATGATTTTCCCTTTCAACTGGCCTTGGCCACCAGCAATGACTATTCCATTGTTACGGAAAAATCCGGAAATTTTTCCTGCTTCTATTCCCTCGGGTAGCATTATCGAAGTGACTGCTGGCGAAGCAATTTTCTCATCTTTAACCATTAACTCTAAACCAAGCGCTTCTACGCCGGTACGAAACATTTTGGATAATTGCAGATGACGCTTAAAAACGTTTTCCAAGCCTTCTTGCTTAATCATGTTCAAAGCTTCATTCAAACCAAATAGCAAAGTTACTGCCGGGGTATAAGGATTTTCTGGGCTCGCCTTTTTAAGCGATTTTAATGCATTGGCTAAATCCCAGTAGTATCTTGGACACTTTGCTTCCTGATTGTATTCCCATCCTTTTTTACTAACACTAAAGAAACATAAGCCAGGAGGTGTCATCAAAGCCTTTTGTGATGCGGTAATAACGACGTCAATTCCCCATAAATCAGTTTTACAATCAATCGCCACTAATGAACTCACCGCATCTACTAAATACAGAACGTTATGTTTTTTACAAACTTCACCAATTGACTTTAGATCTGAGTATACTCCGGTGGATGTTTCGTTGTGGGTAATAAAAACACCTTTTACACCCTTCCCGGCTTCACTACTAAGGAGGAGATCGATGTCCTGAGCCGTCACTGCTTTCCCCCACTCACCTCCTAAGCGAATGGGTTGCAATCCAAATATTTCAGCAATTTTTGCCCATCGACTTCCAAATTCTCCAATAATCCCAAAAGCAACTTTATCGCCAGGAGAAAAGAAATTTACTATAGCTCCTTCCATGGCTCCGGTTCCTGCTCCGGGGAAGACTAAAACGTCATTCTGGGTTTGGAATACGTACTGCAGTTTTTCGGTAATATCCTTCAAAAGAGCTCCAAAAGCTGGAACTCGGTGGTGAATGATCTCCTGTGCCATTGCCAAAGAGACTTGTGATGGAACTTGGGTTGGTCCTGGAGTCATTAAAAAAGACGATTTCATAATCTTACCTCCTTATTCAGCTCGAATTAGGTAATATGACAATAAATAAAAACAAAAAAAGCCCTCACCCATAGGGGCGAGAGCCTACTCGCGGTGCCACCCTTTTCAGTGGAATACCACCCTCAATACCTTAACGCATTTTGCGGTGAGAATTTCTATTCTTCCCACGGCTCCAGGGTGGATTCAAGGAACAAAAACACCGGTTTGCATCAACCACCGGTTTTCTGATGTTTCTCCTTCCCTTTACTGCTCCCCTTCATTGCCATTTTCTCTATTTACTTTTGCCGATAATATAGCACACGCAGTTGAAAAGTCAATAGAAAATTTACTTCCTTAAATTATTCTAAGGAATTGCCATTTATAAATTCTTTTTAAAATGACTATATGATTTTTTTGATACTGAATAATTAATAATATTATCTATTCTTTTTCACTTTATTCTTATACCAATTAACATCCAATTCCTTAACCGCCCTCGCCTCATCCAAACGCCTTATTGGAGTATTAAACGGAGCATTTTTTAGCATATCTGGATTTTTCACAGCCTCTATTGCTATTTCATTCATCACTTTAGCAAATTGATCAAGTGTTTCCTTGTTCTCCGTTTCGGTTGGTTCAATCATCATCGCCTCTTCAACAATAAGAGGAAAATAAATTGTTGGAGGGTGATATCCATAATCTAATAATCTCTTAGCTATATCTAAGGCTCTTACTCCGTGCGATTTTTGTCTTTTTCCAGATATGACAAATTCGTGTTTACAAGTCTTGTTAAAGGGGAGATGGTAGTTTTTTTCGAGTAAACGCATCAGGTAATTTGCATTGAGTACCGCTGTTTCGCTTACTTCACGAAGACCCTGAGCTCCAAGGGATCTGATATAAGCATAGGCTTTCACCAATACCAAAAAATTTCCATACAACGATTTGACTTTCCCAATGCTTTTGGGATAATCATAGTTTAAGTAATAATTATTGTTTTTCACGTCAACCAGGGGTATAGGCAAAAAATCTGCTAGCTCTTTAGTTACTGCAATTGGACCTGATCCAGGTCCTCCACCCCCGTGAGGAGTTGAAAAGGTTTTGTGAAGGTTAAAATGAACAATGTCAAATCCCATATCACCTGGACGGGTAATTCCAAGATTGGCGTTCATGTTGGCACCATCATAGTACAATAAGCCACCAACATTATGGACTATCTCGGCAATTTTTAAAATGTCCCCCTCAAAAAGTCCGAGTGTATTAGGGTTGGTTAATATCAAACCGGCAGTTTGTGATCCTGTAACTTTCCGTAAGCTCTCAATATCAACCATACCTCTTGAATTAGATTTTACCTCTACTACTTTATACCCGCACATTGATGCGCTTGCTGGATTCGTTCCATGAGATGAATCAGGTATAATAATTTCTCGCCTTTCCTGATTTTCTCCTCGATCGGTATGAAAATTCTTTATAATCAACATTCCAGTAAATTCTCCATGAGCTCCAGCGGCTGGTTGTAATGTCGCACGATAGAGACCGGCAATTTCACATAAATACCTTTCCAATTCATACATAAGCTGTAAAGCGCCCTGGACGGATTCTTCCATCTGGTAAGGATGAATACTGGTAAAACCAGAAAATTTCGCCACATCTTCATTAATCTTAGGATTGTACTTCATGGTACAAGAACCCAAAGGATAAAAGCCAACATCTACACCATAATTAAGTCGTGACAACTGGGTAAAATGTCGAATGACTTCATTCTCAGTCAACTCAGGAAGATCAGCCGGTTTTTTCCGAAGAAATCGATCTGGAATAAGCTCATTAATTTTTTCTAAAGGAACATCGCACTGAGGATATTCATAAGCTCGACGATTTGGTGAGCTCATTTCAAATATCAAAGGTACTTCATTGACATTATTCATGGTAATTCTCCAATGTTTGAACCAAAGTATCAATTTCTTTTTTTGTACGCGCTTCGGTTACACACAATAACATACTGGGACCGAGTTCTGGATAATGCCTTTTGAGATCTAATCCGCCAATAATGCCTTTCTCTAAAAGCACTTTATTTATTTCTTCAGGTGAATCTGGAGTTTGAATTGGAAATTCATGAAAAAATGGTTGGGTAAACAAAGGGGAATACCCTTTAATACTTGTAATTTTTCGATAAGCATAATGCGCTTTTTGTAAACATAAATTGGCAACTTCTTGCAAGCCCTTCTTCCCCACCAAACAAAGGAAAACCGTTGTTGCCAAGGCATTAAGCGCTTGATTTGAACAGATGTTAGAACTGGCTCGCTGGCGACGGATGTGCTGTTCTCTGGTTTGTAACGTAAGAACAAATCCTCTTTTTCCTTCAATATCCTTGGTTGCTCCTACAATCCGTCCTGGTATTTGACGAATAAATCGTTCCCGTGACGCGAAAAAACCTAAAAACGGACCTCCAAAAGCCACTGGGTTTCCAAGCCCTTGACCCTCTCCAACAGTTATATCCGCACCATAATAACCTGGTGCTTCTAAGATACCCAAAGAGATTGGATTTACACAAACAATAAATAAGGCTCCAATTTTCTGGGTTAAATAAGCTACCTCTTTTACTTCTTCCAAAAAACCAAAAAAATTGGGTTGCTGTATTAAAACACAGGCAGTTTCTTCGTTTATATTGTCCTTTAAATAATTTAAATCTGTTTGTCCTTTATCATGAGGGATTTGGATGGCTTCCATACCACGGTTCTCAAGATAGAGCTGGGTCACCATTCGATATTCCGGATGAATTGTCGTTGACAGGAGTGTTTTCTTCCGCTTGGTAGCTTCACAAGCCAAAACAGCAGCTTCAGCCAGAGCTGTGGCTCCATCATACAGAGAGGCATTCGCTACATCCATTCCAGTTAAACCACAAATCAGACTTTGATATTCATATATAGCTTGCAAAATCCCTTGGCTGATCTCCGGTTGGTAGGGTGTATAAGCAGTATAAAATTCTGAACGACTGAGAATGTGCTGGACAGCACTGGGAATTATATGGTTATAAGCACCGGCACCCAAAAAAGAAGGATACTGTTCAAGATTATTATTCTTTTCAGCTAAACTTTTAAGAGATTTGAACAGCTCATATTCGGTTTGAGCGAATGGTAAGTTTAATTCTCCTTGAAGGCGGACTCTGGCTGGAATATCATCAAAAAGTTCCTCTATGGATTGTAACCCTATCCTTTTTAACATATCTTTCCGATCTTGTTCGGTTGTTGGGATATATCGCAATCTCTACCACCTGCTTAAAATAAAATTATTTTGGTTCATTTTCGATGAGGGATTGGTATTCGGTTGCCCTTATCAACTTATCAATCTCCTCTTTTTGGATGATCTCGAGGGAAAAAATCCATCCTTCTCCATACGGGTCTTTATTGATCAATTCTGGCTGATCTTCAAGTTTTTTATTCACTTCTAATATTGTTCCTGATACTGGTGCATAGATATCTGATACCGCTTTCACTGACTCTAAAACAGCAATTCCATCACCAGCTTTAACTTCCATTCCCGGTTCAGGGAGTTCAACAAAAACGACTTCGACCAGCTGCTCCTGAGCATAATATGTCACGCCCACCATAGCATGATTTCCTTCCACCTTAATCCATTCATGACTTTTTGTATAATAGCGGTCTTCAGGATACATCATTTTTCCTCCATAAGTGTTCTTTCTATTTTTTAATTTTTGGAGAAACAAAAGGTCCCTCGATAATTTCAGCTCTCACTTTTTTTTCACGAATCAACAATTCAACAATTGTTCCTGGTTTTGCTAAGGATGGACTTACATAACCCATCCCAATATTCTTCTTTAAACTCGGAGAAAAGGTACCACTGGTCACCATACCAACACTTTCTTCATGGTAAACAATTGGATATCCCTGGCGAGGAATTCCCCGATCGATGACAATAAAACCAACGAGACATTTCTTTATCCCGGTTCTTTTTTGTTCAAGTAGCGATTCTTTCCCAATGAATTGGTGATTAAATTTTACAACCCATTCTAAATTTGCCTCCAAAGGGGTCGTTTCGTCATCTATATCATTCCCGTACAGCGGGTACCTCATTTCCAACCTTAGGGTATCTCTTGCTCCTAGTCCAATTGGAATAAGTTTAACTTGTTTTACTCTGGCAGTTTCCTCCAAAGAGTTCCAGGTTTTTATCGCCTGTTCCCAGGGAATGTATAGTTCAAAACCATCTTCTCCTGTGTATCCAGTACGTGAAATAATGGTCCCTGGACCAAAAGCATTGGTTTCCAAAAAGCTATAATATTTCAACTTTAAAACAGCTGGTTCTAATTTCGCTACAATTTTTTCTGATTCTGGACCCTGAATGGCTATTAAAGCTTTTGAATCAGTTAGATTTTCAACTTGAGCAGTTCCCTTTAGGTGGGATTTTATCCATTCATAATCCTTCGTTGTATTGGCTGCATTTACAACTAAGAAAAATTCATCTTCTAATCTATATGCCAATATGTCGTCTATTATCCCGCCATTAGGTCGGCAAAGCAGTGAATATTGAATTCGACCTGGCAATAATCTTGCTGGGTCATTGGTTGTTAATTGAGCTAATTCTAACTCACAATTCTTCCCAAAAATCCGTAGCTCCCCCATATGGGTTAAGTCAAAAATACCAGCTTTAGTACGAACTGCCTCATGTTCATAGGTGATTGTTTTGTAAAATAAAGGCATCTCCCATCCAGCAAAAGGAACCATCTTGGCTCCTAGTGCCAAATGGTTATTATACAAAGGTGTATGCTTTGTCAATTATAATTCCTCCATCCTTAACCAATACTACATTATGTAGAATTTTATCTATAAATTTTTAAATCAATATACGATTTAAAGGAGGAGTTAATAGATTGAATCTTCTCCAAGAAACTTATGGAATTGCAGTAATCACAAAAAAGTCGTGCTACCTATTCTATATATTTTCATAGCGTTCATAACTAACCACTGAGTCTTTATTGGCTAATAAATAAGTTCTGCATTGGGGTTTAATTTAGAAATAACTCTTTTCCACGATTTCAAATTAGTCTACTCTCCATTTAATACTGATAATGCCGCGTTAATATCAGCTTTAAAACCAGAATCATTAAGACACTGACCAAGAGCACTTATTAATAAAGCAATGTTCTTCTTTTGACAAGTGTATCCCATTAAACCAATTCGCCATATTTTACCTTTAAGATTCCTAAGACCCCCACCTATTTCAATTGAGTATTGTGTTAACAATTTCCCACGAATATCCAAATCAGAAATATCTTCTGGGATTAAAACTGAAGTAAGCATTGGAGCACGATAATTTTTCTCAACAAGCAACTTCAAACCAAGGGCTTCCAGAGCGTTTTGAAGGAGATTGCTAAGCTTTGAGTGTCTCTCGAATCGGGCTTCTAATCCTTCTTCCTCAACAATTTTCAAAGCTTCCCACAAAGCATAGTTCATCGTAATTGGTGCTGTATGGTGATAGAAACGTTCTCCGGTTTCCCAGTATTTTCTCAACATACTTACATCAAAATACCAGCTAATAATAGGATTTTTTCTATTATTTACCGCTTCAACTGCTTTTTCATTAAAGGAGACAGGTGCTAATCCTGGTGGACAACTCAAACACTTTTGAGTACCACTATAAGTTATATCGATTCCCCATTGATCGAGATTGACTTCAGTCCCTCCTAAGGAAGTTACTGTGTCAACTAAAAAGAGAGAGTTATAATTATGAACGATATAACTGATTTCTTCTAATGGTTGCAAGGCTCCAGTAGAAGTTTCCGCATGGACAATTCCTACCATTTTTATTGGCGCATGTTTGGAAATGAAGTTTTTTACTTCATCAGGACTGAAAACTTTCCCCCATTCAATTTCTAAAACCTTTACTTCTGCACCATATCTCTTGGCAATATCAGCCATCCGCTCACCAAAAACACCATTCACTAAAATTACTACTCGGTCACCGGGTTCAATAATATTAGCTAAGGCTGCTTCCATACCACCACTCCCTGTTGCTGAAATTGGGAAGGTAAGCGGGTTTTCTGTTTTAAATACTTTTCTTAAAAGGATCATATTTTCATCCATTAACTTTAGAAATTCTGGATCAAGGTGTCCCATAATTGGCCTCGTCATTGCTGCGTTCACTCGAGGATCAATGTTACTAGGCCCTGGTCCCATTAGAGTCCGTTCTAAAAATTTAACTTTTGATGTTTCCATTTTATATGCCTCCGGTTTGCCTTTTTATTAAGATGTTTTTCTGTTTTGTGCTTTAATTTCATTAATATAAACTTTTTGAATTAATACCTGCTTTTAATTAAATATGAAGACTAATTGAAATTTTCCTCGAGATAACCAAGCTCATAAGAAATCTTTAAAGCATAATTTTTTATAGTATTTGTTAATTCATTTAGTTTTTCCAAAGTAATTCTATTAGCTGGACCAGAAACACTAATCGCTGCAACAATTCTTCCCGTATGATCACGGACTGGTGCAGCAACACATCTTGCACCCAACTCGCACTCTTCTTTGTCGAAAGCATAGCCTTGTTTTTTTACTCGATCTAACTCATCAAGAAATGTGTTTAAATCAGTTATGGAATTTGGGGTAAGTTTTGGCATACCTTTTTCCTTAAGTATCTTAATTACATCGTGTCTCGCCATTTCAGATAAAAGAACTTTACCGACACCTGTTACACTCAGTGGAGCTCTTTGACCAATTAATGAAAAATACCTCACTGATGAATGGCTTTCAGCTTTCTCAATGTAGACAGCTTCGTTACCATCTAAGACAACCAGATTTGCTGTTTCACCTGTTTTTTCCATGAGTTCTTTTAAAATTTCTTTCGCTATATCTCTTATGTTTAGATTCTCAAGGACACTTCTTGATAGATGCAATATTTTTAATCCTAAATAATAATTTCCATTTTTTACGTTCTGTACAACATAACCTAACTGAATTAAACTTGATAGAATACGGTGGATCGTACTTGGAGGTAGCTGGAGGTTCTTTGCCAAAGTGGTTAATGACGCTTCTCCATGTTCTCTAGCAATTTCTTCTAAAACAAGAAAACTTTTTTCTAAAGATTTAATTGAATGTTTTTGGATCTTTTGATCAAACATCATATATACTAATCATCCTTATTTTTTAAAGTTTGTTAAATTTTAAAATTATACTTATAAAATCATGTTTAAGTAGACTAAATAATTACTCCTTGATCTATCAAGGTTTTTTGTAATAATTTAATATCTAGCTCTTTTGTTTTTATATTTTTTTTAACTATTAATGCTGCAGCTGTTCCTGCTGCTTGGCCAGTAGCCATACAACAAGGCATCGACCTTGTTGAACCCTGCGCAAAATGGGTTGTAGAGATGCATCTTCCGGCAATTAATAAATTACTAAATTCTCTCGGAATTAAACATCTAAAAGGAATTTGGTAGGTTTCGCTGGGAGATTCCCAAAAATGACCTTCTGGATCTGAAGAAGGTCCATGAACATCCATTGGGAAAAAATTCCTCGCAATAGCATCACTAAAAGATTTATCATTTAAAATATCACTTTCATTTAAAATATACTCTCCAATGATGCGTCTTGTCTCTCTAACCCCAATTGAACATGCGCTCTCTATCAAATAAGAATTACTGAATCCAACGACATACTTTTTTAAAAATTTTATTACTGATGTCATTTGTTTTCTTGTTTCAATTTCGGCTCTTGTTAAATCATTTTGATTTGTTCCATCCACTTTCAGTGACCGAGTTGCATTTATAAGAACTTCATTGGGCCTTGGAGTGCTACATAGTACTATAAGATTGTGATCAAGTTGTAAATCACCCCTTTGTCGTGCTTCTTTAATTAAACTAAACAAACCAGGTGCAATAAAAAATGGTTTTTCTTTTACTATTGATGCGATAGTTTGATACTTTCCCTTAGTAAATTCATCTGGATTATTTTGGATATATTGAAAAAGTTCTTTTATTTGAACATTTCCCATTTTAAATATCAAAGTTACAGGTTGAGTTATTTTTTCAGCTCCTTCTCCTTTTTCAAAAGCTACCCCTGCACTAAAAGCTATATCAGCATCTCCTGTTGTATCAATAATAGAATTTGCGAGAACCACTTGATGTTTTAACCTACTTTTAGTTATTAAACCTTCAATTCTGTCATTCTTAACAATAACATCATCCATTATTGTATGTAAATGTAAATCAACACCAGCACTGTCTACCATCTCAAATGCAACTTCTTTAAATACTTCAGGATCAAAAACCGCATAATATTCACCTTCTATTGCGCCTTCTAATTTTTTCATATTTTCTAAAAATTCTACTGCTACTCCACCAATAGTATGTCGATCAAATCCCATAAAAACTGCCATTAATCCCATAGTCGCTGTTCCGCCCAAGATTCCATTTCGTTCAATTAAAAGTGTTTTTGCACCATTTCTCGCTGCGCTAATAGCCGCCGATAAACCAGCAACTCCACCACCTACAACTACAACATCTTTTTCCTCATAAATACCATACATAATTTTCACCTCATATTAATTTACTAAGTTTATATTTCTAATTAATAAATTTATTTTTACTTAAAACTACCAGCCATTAATCCTTTTACAAGAAATTTGTTCATAAAAATACCAAATACTATAATGGGTATGATTGCAGTACTTGCTAAAGCAGAAACAGCTCCCCATTGAATCATACCTTCTGATTCTAAAAAAGATGCAACTGCTACTGGTAAAGTAACTGCGTCTACAGATGTAAGTACTAAAGGGAATAAAAATTCATTCCAGTTCATAACAAAAACTAATATTCCACTAGCAAAAAGCGATGGCTTTGCAAGTGGTAGTACAATGCTAATAAAAACCCTCCACGGTGTACAACCATCTAATTCTGCACTTTCCATGATACTGCTAGGAATCCCTTCAAAAAAACCCCTTAAAATTAACATAACTAGTGGAATTTGAAAACTAGTTAAAACTAATATTAAAGCTAGTCTTGAATCTAGTAGTTTTAATGAACCAATAATTAAGTATACCGGGATTAAAGTTGTCACAGGAGGGAACATTCTCACAAACAAAATTAAAAAGAATAAGATTTCCTTTTTTTTAAATTTAAAGTTAGAAAAAGCGAATGATCCAAAAGACCCGAGTAAAACAGTAAGAATTGTAACTGGTATTGTCACTAATATACTGTTTATATAAAATTTTCCATATGTACTTGCAACAAATATATTTTTATAAGATTCTAAATTTGGTGTAAAAAAGAATGCTGGATTAGCTTCAAATAGTAAATTTCTTGGTTTTATTGATGTTAAAAATAAATAATATAGCGGAAATAATGTCCAGATAGAAATAACAATAAGTAATATATATGTGATAATTTTATTTATTTTGTTCATTCGGTTCTCCCATAATGGTTGTTAACCCAAAGGTAAATACCATATAAACCAGAAGTTATAGCTAAAGCTATAATTACCATAGTTGCTCCGTATCCTAGTCTATAAGATCTAAAAACCGTTTTGTAAACTAATAAACTAATAATCTCTGTATTACCGCCCGGTCCTCCTCCGGTCATCACATAAATTTTAGGAAGTTCTACAAAAGCATCCAAAGACCTTAAAATAACAGTGGTTAATATTGTTATTCTAATCATTGGTAGAGTTATATATCTGAACATTTTTAAACTTGAGCACCCGTCAATTTTAGCTGCTTCGATTACTTCTGGAGGTATATTTTGTAAACCAGTTAATAGAAGAAGAAAAGTAAAAGGAGTCCATTGCCAAACATCAGCTATTATAATTGAGTAAAGAGCTGTTGACGGATTGCTTAACCAAGATATCCTTGGTAAACCAATAGTACTTAATAAATAATTTATAGGTCCAATGTTATCGCTATAAAGAATATACCAAATTAAACCTACTACAACAGGAGCAGTAATCATTGGTAGGATAATCAAGGTTTTTAGTTTTTCTTTAATTAATAATTTGCCATCAAAAAAGATAGCTAAACCTAGCCCCAATATTAACTGCAACAAAACAGCTACGATCATAAAAAGAAAGGTTCTAATCAGAACTTGGACAAAATTAATGTCTTTAATAACCTCTAAATAATTTCTCAGCCCTACAAATGTAGGATATTTATCGTATACTAAATTGAAAGAAGAAAAGCTGAGCCCTAATGTATAAAAAAAGGGGCCAAATTTCCATATACATAAATAAATCAAAGGTGGCAACATAAAAATTAGGTAATATATATAATACTTTCTATTTTTTATTGCATACATGTTTATTACAACTCCATGTTATGTATGTTTTTTTAATAATTTCCAATTTTTATTTGACAAATGTTATATTACTGCTGAAAATTTCAACAAAGTATTTTTAAGCTAAAGGAGGATTCAACCATTTACTATTTTTTTTGATTTAATTGAATCCTCCTCCAGATTAAAAACTTCTTTTAGTACTTCATTCCGAAATATAACCTTCTCGCTTAAAAACTTCTAATAAATTTGCTTGAGCATCATTGCATGCTTGTTCAGGTGTCTTTTCTCCAATCAGTGCTTTAGACATCTCCTTTGTACATATGTAAACACATTCTTGGTACATAGGAATCAAATAAGCTGGATGTTGGAAATAATAAATATCTTCACTAAGTAATTTATCAGCCTCTTTGAGGAATGGATATTTTTCCCTTATTTCTTCATCAAATAGAAGCGATTTACGAGCAGGATGCCATGATAAGCCTTTTTCTAAAAAAACTTTCCTCATAATTTCCTTTGACATAGCTAACTCGAGAAGCTTATATGCCGCTTCTTTATTCTTTGAAATAGAAGATATCCCAACTGCGACTCCACCCATGTGTGCAGCATGTTCACGCCCTACTACTCCCTCTTTGCTTGGATTTACAGTAAAACTAATTTTATCAGCGACACTTGAATCAGGACCTAATAATATTTCTATACCTCTTATGAAATACTCTATTTGTAATGCGACATATCCTTGGGCAGTGAGACTTGTCGCTTCCCCACTGGTCATATTAATGTGGCCAGAAGGCTGAAATGGATTTAAAGAAACATAATACTTTATAGCCTCAATCATCTGTGGAGAATTAAATGTTGGTAATAAAGTTTTTTCATCAAATATATTATCCGCTCCGAAAGCCATGAAAATTGTGTCGATGTCATTCCACAAGAAATCTCCCTCTTTGTTTGAAAAAACGGTTCCATAAAAATCGTGTTCAAGAACCTCTCCCATTAATTTTTCACCTTTTTTTCTTGTAAAAAATTCCACAACATCATAAAATTCTTTGTAAGTCTCTGGAACCTTTAAGTCGTACCCATATCGTTCTTTGAAATTTTCTTTCTCTATTGGATTTTCAAATAAATCTGTCCTATAAAACATACATACGCCTAAAGCATATAAAGGTAATCCAGTTAAATCCCCTTTATATGTAAACGATTCAATTTGTGGTGCATAGTAATCATCCAAATCAAGGACATCTTCATCTACTAACTCTGGGCTTTCTTCAACAAAGGCATTTATTGGAGTAACTACATCTGCTGCAATCCACTCCCCAATCCAAAAGGAGTCTACCATAACAATATCCCATACTGGATTATTCATCCTTCTATCTAGAATATATTTCTTATGTACATCATCTCTTTCATACCATACAAATTCAACATTCATACCTAGTTGTTTAGCTGCTTCTTCACAAAGATCTAATAATGCATATGTTTCATTGAATTTTCCAAATGTTCCTCTGATTGTAACTCCCTCATAAGATTTCTCTTGAGCAAAATTCATTCCAGTAAAAATAAAAATGAGACTTATTACTAATACCGATAATATACATAATTGATATTTTCTATTCATAATTTACCTCCTCATCGCTATTTCTTAAAATTTAAGATAGCTAAACCTTCCTTAGTATAAAAATCATGCTAAAATTTTTCAAAATAAACATCCTCATGATTTAAAATGCTAAGTTAAGACTTCCTTGGCTACCAACTCCTTTCTTAATGATAAATATTCAATTTCCTTAATTTTTTTCTTATTATTTAAGGAAACAGCTGCTGCTACTCCAGCAACTTCTCCCAAATTCATTGCCTTCCCAAAGCCCCTAATATGTAAAAACGCTCCATGATCTACGGCAATATCATCACCAGCAAGCAATAAATTATTAATTTTTTTTGGCAATATCGATCGATATGGAACTTCAAAATAAGAAGAGTGCGTTTTTTTATCGGTCATATCAATAAAATCATTGATTTTCACTTTAATTACTGTATCTTCAAATTTACTTGAGTTTTTAATATCATCAAATTTTAACGTGTATTCTCCCACTGGATGTCTTCCTTCACGTATTCCCATAAGCGGTGCTATCCCTGCTAAACGAGCATTTTCAAAGCCAGGAACGTACTTTTTAAGGAAAGCGATTTCTGATACAATTTGCTTCCTAATATGCAACTCTGCGCGAGTTAAGTCTTCATTTTTTTCTGCTCCATTAAGACCCCAATCATATATAGCAGGTTCCCACATAAGCGTATCCCCGTCATAAACAGAAGGGCTAATCTCAGGATGGGGATGCCCAGTATAGATTGCATCATAGTGTTTCATATCTTTTTCAGTCAATTTTGGTCGATAATAAGGTAATTCACCTTTATCCATAGCCTTTTTAATGAGTCTCTTTAATTTTGGATCTTCTTTTTGGTATTGTAAAAGTTTTGTATAATCTACGTTGCTCATCTTCCACATTAAACCCATTGGAATAGGTTTTCCTAACTCATTTTTTGGGTGAATATACGGTACTCCTGCTCGCGCAACAACATCAGCACGTCCTGTTGTATCAATATAAACTCGTCCCTTTATTGCTTGCCTTCCCGATGCATTTTCTATGATTACAGCTTTGATTTCATCGTTCTCAACAATTGTATCTACAAATAAAGTATCAAGTATAATTTTTACTCTTGCTTCTTCAAGCATTTCATTAATAATGCATGAACACATATCTGGGTCAAACGCAAGTATTTCCTGAGTATTTTCTTTATCCATCGCTGGTGAATAATGTATAAATGGGTCTGATATTAAATCAGGATACTTTTCTAATAAATTAACAATATAACCTCCGTTCTTAAGTTTTGAATAAATTTCCTCTGGTAAATGGTTTTGGCCATAACCAATGAACATGTAACCATTTGTTATGGTCCCGCCCATACTTCCAAACCTCTCGATAATTACAGTTTCAAAACCACTTCTTGCGGCTCTTATGGCAGCACCAACACCAGCTGGTCCTCCCCCAACAATTACTACATCAGTTTCCATAATTACTGGAGTTTTTTTCTCTGTTTCCTTAATGTAATCCATAAATTTCTAAGACCTCCTTTGCCTAAGTTCTTTTATAAAAAGATATTTCAACCATTATCATATAATTAAATTTATATATTTACATAAAGATTTTTTTGCGAAATATTTATCATCTTTTAAGAAAAGTATTCCGTATCTAATTTTATCCTTACAAAATTTAGAAGGTTTAGATTGTTAAAAATTTTCGAAGTGTGTTTTTTTTCTTTTATATCTTTCCGTTGTTAATGTAAACGCATTTTCACTTTTAGTAATGTAGAATATTTTTTGATA
Organism: Atribacter laminatus; assembly: GCF_015775515.1. Classification (NCBI taxonomy): domain Bacteria; kingdom Pseudomonadati; phylum Atribacterota; class Atribacteria; order Atribacterales; family Atribacteraceae; genus Atribacter; species Atribacter laminatus. The sequence goes on along the minus strand of NZ_CP065383.1, from coordinate 1,222,924 downwards.
ATATTGGGACTTTGTAAGTTCGAGTACTAATACCCATCCCCCTTACCTCTCCTATATTGCCTATTTTTTTATTATTTACTTTTAGAAAATTTTAATAAAATAATGAATAAATTATTTTTCAAATATTGAATTTAATGATTATAAAAATGGAATATTCCATATTATAAATTTATATAACACAAATATGGAATATTTACAATAACCAAAAAATTTAATTTAATTTTAAAATATCCATTTAACGTAATCCTGTTAACCGATCAATTCCTTTTTTATGTGTAAATTCAACCTCGGTTCAATAGATATAACCTTGGTATCAATAAAACGTAATAAAATAATATGTTCCTGATTTGATTCACTTTAAACCAGGAATGCGTACCTTGACAATTCGCCTCCGAATCGATTGGAGTTAATCAAAACCCAGCGATCTCTATAGAGCTACTTGGAGTGGATCCGGACACATGTAGGGATAGTTGAAAAGAAATGATCTCCATCGCTTGAAGAACTCTCAGAAAGCGAGTTCTTCCCCGTCTCCACTCGGACGGCGAGGGGTATGATATTTAAACTTGCAAAATGATCTCCTTATGTCACAGCAGGTATATAATTTACCCAGGAAAACCGGAATAAAAATGACCCACCCCTTAAATCTATAATCCCTCTGATAGGATGAAAAGATCGAAGGGAAATACATGCTAAGGAGTGAGTCAATTATGATGTTACACCAGATGAGAAAAGAAGGTAACGAACTGAATATTTATACAATCTGAAACCTATCTCATCGCTTCCACAATTTTTTCTAAATTATCCTTCATGGTTTCCAGAAAAGGGACATCAGGATAGAAACCAAGGGGATCAAGGATAATAACCTTGACTCCGGTTTCTTGTACTAAAACCTGTGCTGCTTTTTGACTTAATTGGGGTTCGGCAAAAATTACTGGATTCTCTGTAATTTTTAAGTTATCAATGAGGTATTTGATTTTCTTAGGAGATGGTTCTTCTCCGGGTTTTTCCTCAATAACACCAATTTGGACGAGGCTATAATCCCTCGATAAATAATCCCAAGCAGAGTGGGCTGCAATGAAATGACGGGTTTTTGAATTTTTTATTTTTTCACTAAACCACCGATCCAATTGCAGGCATTGGTCTATATATGATTGAGCATTTTCTGAATAAATTGCTTTGTTTTCGGGATCTATCTTTATTAGTGCTTCGGCTATCGATTCTGCTAAAATCGAAAGGTTCCGCAATGATACCCAAACATGGGGATTCCCAAATTGATGTTCATGGCCATTTTCCTCGTGGTCGTCTGTGGTTTCAACCACTTTCCCTGCTTCGATGAGTTGAAGGCTATTTCCTATCGCTTGAGCCATATCATAGGCAAACATTTCAAGACCCAAACCAATAATAAAAAATAAATCAGCTTGCTCAAGTTTTTTTATATCTGATGGTTTTGGATCAAAGGTGTGTGGGCTCATGCCATTCGGCACCAGGAGGTGAACATTGACCCTCTCACCCCCCACCTGAGTCACCAAGTCAGCTAAAGGAGAAATTGAAGCTACTATTTGAATTGGTTTTTCCTGTGCCTCTATATATTGATTTCCTTTAAAAGCGAGATTTATAGAACATAACAATAAGAGCACGAGTAAAAAAATCTTCAATTTCATCGCCATTCCCCCTTTAGCTATGCCACTTCTTCAGTTTTTAAGATTCTTCTAACGAAATACAGTCAATCCATCATTTCTTAACCCATCTTCGATCCATCGCCGGTGAGATTCTACCATTGGATGAGGTAACTGTGAAACCGAATAGAAACCGGATTTTAAAATTTCGAATTGATTGTTTCTCAAATCCCCCTCCTCTATCTCACAAAAAAAACAAGCGGCAACAAACTGAATGGTTTCTCCGGAACTATAACTTAATACCTGGTCCGAAGGGTGAGAATAGAGACCCACCAAATTCTTTACTCTAATTTTAAGATTTAGCTCTTCCATTATTTCACGAACAACCGCTTCTTCAAGGGTTTCGCCTCGTTCCATTCTGCCGGTCGGCAGCGCCCAGTAAGAATTATCCTTTCTTTCAATCAATAATACCTGTTTATTCTTATTAAAAATTAATGCTGCAACGGCTACTTCGATCTTTTCTGGCCAAGGGAAATCCGGCTTCTTCCAGGAATCCAGCTGGAATGATTCCTCAAGAAGCTGAAAAAGATTATTGACTTGTCCGTCAGGAACACGGTAATCTCGTAAGCTGGGATACTGAATCGATTGAGCTGAAACTAAAACTGCTGGTATATTCACCTGGTGTGCTCCTAAAATATCAATTTCCGGGCTATCACCAATCATAATCGTTCTTGTTTCAGAGGAATAACCATTTTGGGCAATCTGAAAAATGAACGATGACGGTTTCCCAACAATAAAAGCTTTCTGTCCAGTAACGTTTTCGATTAATCTTACTATTGAACCAGTTGCTGGTTGTCTTCCTTTTGGAGTTGGATATGAGATATCACCATTGGTTGCAATAAAAGCAACTCCCCGTTCAACATAGTGAATGGCTTGTTGGATCTCTTTTAATTTTAAGTCTTCATTAAATCCTATGACAATTGCTTCAGGAGAATCATCAACAAGGGTAACTCCCATTTCAGTGATTTCTCTTCTTAAGGCATCGGTTCCCACAACCAACACTTTAGATGCTTTCATTTTCTGTAAATAGTAGGCTGCGCACCAAGAAGCGGTAATGATATCTTCCTTATCTAAAAAAATAGTCATTCTTGATAATTTTTCTTGGATTTCTTCCCGAGAAAAACGTGAATCGTTGGTTAGAATTCTTACACCTTTCCCTCGTTTTTGTAACCAACTTATGACTTCAGCTGAACCCAAGCAAGGTTGGTCTCCAACATAAATTACTCCATCCGCATCAAACAAAAATAGTTCAAACTCATCAATAAACATACCAAACTCCCTTAAAATACCTCATTTATTAAATAGGATTTAAATCCTGGCTGAACCATGATTTAAATTAAAACAGGTTATTCTTTTTTTTTCTTCACAATTTTGATTTAATTATTTCATGGAGCTACGACTAATTGCAATACTACTTTTAACCATCGGAATGATTTTCGGCGGTGTTATCGGATACCACATTATTGAAGGATGGAGATTTCTTGATAGCCTCTATATGACCATTATTACCATTACTACTGTTGGCTTTCAAGAAGTGTATCCCTTGTCTTCTAATGGCCGAATCTTCACTATCGCACTTATTATTACCGGTGTATTTATTGTGACTTTAACCATTAGTTATATTGTTACCCTCCTTGCTGAAGGGCAACTTGGTCAATATCTTAAAAGGAGAGAAATAAAATTGGAGTTAAAAAAAGTTGAAAATCATTATATTATTTGTGGCTGCGGCGTTATCGGTGAAGAAGTTTTAGCCGAATTCGACAAAATTCATGAAAAAATTGTACTCATTGAAGAAGACCAAAGTGTCTTAGACGAAATTTTACGGATTTTTCCAAATATTCTTTTTATTAAAGGGAATGCCACTCGAGAAGAAATTCTTCGAGAAGCAGGAATCGAGAAAGCAAAAGCCTTGTTGGCTGTTGCTGAGAGCGACGAAGAAAATGTCTATATCATTCTAACTGCTCGTTACATCAACCCCCATCTCCGTATCGTTGCTCGAGCTATTGCTTCAGATGCCATCGAAATCATGAAACGTGCTGGTGCCAACTATGTTCTCTGCCCTCAAAAAATTGGCGCCTTACGGATGGCTTCTGCTGCTCTCCGCCCCCAAGTAACCTCCCTTTTAGATGTTATTCTAAAAAGTGAGACACTAAATTTAACTCTCGATGAAGTAGAAGTACAATCAAATTCTCCTATGGTGAATAAAAAGCTAAAAGAACTTGACTTGCCTAAGAAAATAGGTCTTATTGTCGTCGCTATAAAACCCCATGGCAGTCCAATTTTTTCTTTTAATCCAAGTATTGAAACCGAAATCGAAGCCCATGATGTTATAATCGCTCTTGGCCGAGTCCATCAATTTACTGAACTTCACCAAATGGCATCAGGTAGCATTATGAAATAGGCTTTCAAAAGCCATAATATTTATCAATGTTTGGAAGTTTAAGAAAACGATTTTGAGTTTTTGCTTTTACCCGTCAACACCTTAAGATGATTTTCTATATTCTTCTCTACTCTTTGATAATGGTCTTCTCGATAATCAAAAAGGAATTGATAAAGTTCTTTTCGATATTCTTTTAGAATTGAACCATAGGAAATATGAAGGAGCTGTCGGACCGAATCATTCTTCAAAAAATTCTGGAGCTTTTTATCCGGTAGATATTCTATCTCAGCAGGAATCTCATCAATTTTGAAAGAAACCTGATAGTCTCGGCTATTTTCAGAATAACTCTCCCAACTCAAAGTGTAAATTTTTCGAAATAATTCCGGATTAAAAACAGAAACCACTTCCAAAGCCTTAAGCCAAGATGTTCCGGAAGTTTTAATATGAAAGAGCCCATGAGTTTCTTGAAAAAAGGTGGGATAAATCGTCATCTTGTCGCTTCCTGAATGAAGGCTCAAACGGTAACCACCAATATTTTCAGCAATCAAAACCTGTCCCCGGAGATTTTCCTGAAATTGACTTAGATCTCCTCGATAATCAATGCCTTTTTCAAAAGATCCAGGGAACTTTAAAGCCAAACTTTGAAAATCAATGCCTCTTCGATGAAGCTCTTCTGACAAGAAAAAATGTGTTTGGTTCGAAGTAAGAAATTCGCCTTCATCTAAAGATATTTCGAGGTCATAATTGGCTAATCGCTCATCAAGAATGCTATTCATTTGATCAATAAAACCAAGAACTGGATATAAGGAAAGAACGATTCGGAGTATATTTTCTTCATTGAAACTGAGTCGAAAACCGTCACCCAAAGAATAACTTCGATCCAGATATCTTTTTAGTAAAACCAATTGATCGGGATTCATCTTTTGATAGGCTTGATTTAAATCCCTTTCCGATTGGGATAAGAACTCTTTTTCAATATAGTCGCTCACATCCAGGGTATAAAAACTATATCCACTATGAATTGCCTGTTGTAAATAAAATTCTTCTTTGATATGGTCGGCATCGGCACCAAACCTCCCCTGATATCCACTGGCAAAAGCTCCCCAGGCAGCATCGAGTAACACCGATTGAAAGGTTCGGCCGGTTTTTTTCAATTCCCTTGGAGACTGCTGAGCAATAATTGGAAAGACTTCGTATTTTTTTAAAACATTTAAATGAGCTGCGGATACTAATCCCAAACGGTCTCCGGTACCAAAAGAAGGCTTAACCCCGCATGTTTCCGGTTTAAGAGAAAGGATTTCTTGCGACAAAAGTTGATAATTCTCGAAGCTATAAGGATAAATGGTAAAGGAGAAATTATTATAGAATTTTTGACTTTCGAACCAAGGATCCTTGAATATTGGAGTCTTTTCCTCGCTCCACACACCTAAGTACTTCTCTTCAGGACCCATCACCGGTATCAATTTTGCATTATAAGGTTGATATTCCCAAACCAAAGGAATAATTTGTAAAATTTCATTTCTCTCTTCAGCAATCTTTTTTACCAGATCAGAAGCAATTTGGATCAAGGTTTAAACCTCCTCATTTTAAACATTTATCACATTTTCACTATGACTTTTAACTCTTCATTTTTTGAGTTTTCAGCCCGGTCTAAAGCAAAATCAATTGAACTAAAAGGATATTCACGAGTAATAAAGTCGGAGGGATACACTTGATGGGTTGTGATCAGTTCCAGCGCTCGTATAAAATCTTCTCGGGAATAGGTACGTGATGCAGTGAGTACTTTTTCTTGAGAAAAAATCTTTAATACATCAATATTTCGCTTCTCTCCTGAAGGAACCGCCACCAATACCAATTTTCCGGCTGGTTTTAATAAATCCAAAGCAATATCGAGAGTCTCATCATTTCCTACAATATCAAAAACACTATCAAAACTCCCAGCGTAGTGCTGATTTTTACTCAGTTCTCTTAAATCATTTTGAGAGCTGTTGATTACATCTTGAGCACCCAAGAGTAGCGACCGTTCTAATCTTTCAGCAATCACATCAATAACAGTTATTGATTTGGCTCCCAAAACCTTGGCCACTTTTAAAATGACCGATCCGATTATTCCTCCACCGATAATAGCAATAGAATCTTTTTGGCTTGTTCCATTGATTCGATTGGCATGAACCCCAACTGCTAATGGCTCAGAAAATACCGCTTGATTTGGTTGGATCGGCTTTTCAAAAGGAATTAAATTTTTGGCTTTGACCAAGACGTATTCGGCAAATCCTCCATTCATATGAACACCATATAATTTAACTTTTCGACAACGATTGACATTCCCCAATCGACAGGATTCGCACTCTCCACATCCTACCACCGGCATGACAGCAGCGATTTGACCAGCTTGAAAAGAATCATCTTTTGATTCAACAACCTCTCCAACAAACTCATGACCAGGAATGAGTGGATAACTGGCAAAAGGATTTCGACCATGAACAATGGATAAATCCGAACCACAAATCCCTGCATATAAAACTCTTAGCTTGACTTCCCCAATTTCTGGCTCGCCTAACTCTACGTCTTCTAAAGAAAATTGTTTTGGTCCCCGACAGATGAAAGCTTTCATTTTACTTTTCATGACAATTTTGCCTCCATGGCTTATTTATTTGGGTTCTCTTTCCTGATGTAATACCACAAAATCCAACCGATAAAAAGGAGAACGGGAAGCGTCGTAACCTGGACTAAGGTTAAAAAGCCAATACCGAGGGAATTATTAACATAGAGTTGATAAACCAAGGGCATTTCCCGAATGGTTTCTTCTACTCCGGCACGTAATACCTGATGATAAAACAAAAAAGACCAGAATAGATGCCCATCGGGCAAATTCTTTTTACTGATTACAAAGTGACGAAGGAGCAAGGCCAGATTAATGCCGGCAGCGATTAACTGAGCAGGCCAGCGGCCAAAATAAAAACTGGTCATCCTTCCAATATTTTCTACGTTAGGTATGTTCGCCAACCGAATCAAAAAGTATCCTAAAGCAATCGCTGGGACACATAAATCGGCAACTTGGTTAAAGCTTATTTTTGCCCGATACCTTAAATATAAATAGGCGGACAAGACACCGCCAATCAAACCACCATGCCAAGCCAGTCCACCTTCATAGGTTTTTAGTATTCGAACGGGTTCTTCCCAAAACCAGTTAGGATGATTGGCCGCTATATACATGAGACGAGCTCCTAATATTCCAAATATCATCACTAATAAGCTCATCACCACCAGATGATCCTGGTTTAATCCTTTGGATTTTCCCCTGGTAACCAAATACCAAATCCCAAATAGTAAAGCGCCAGCCATCGCTATGCCATACCAACGAACTTCCAATGGGCCAATGGTAAAAACAACTGGGTCTATTTTCATTGTTTTGTGATTTTCCCCTAAATTCTATTGAAATTTTTCAATAATATTTTTTTTCTCGTCATCAACCAAAAGTTTATCAAGAAAGAAAGCAATCAAAAATACTCCTAAAAATGACATGGCATAACGGCTTATAGCAAAGCGAGGTCCTAAACTTTGAATTTCAAAGAGGAGCATAGGAATTTTCATCGTCGACCAGGCACCTATAAATATGAATATGTTCCTTAGGCTGGTTCCCTTTCGAAGCATAACTTCTGCAATTGGGAAAGCTGCATAGAGTGGTCCGGCCGCCAATGCTCCTAAGGCTATCGATATGCCCGTTCCTTTCAACCCGGAACGATCACCCAGATGGCGAGTCACTTTTTCGCGAGGGATCCAAACATCAAATAAACCCACTAAAATGAACACCGGCGGAATAATACCAAGCATAAACAGGATATTGTCAAATACCACCCGATAAATCCGTAATCCCTCTTGAGGAAGCCAAAAATAAACCAATACGCTGATAATTCCAATAATATATAGTCCTCGAAAGCTTTTCCAAGATAATTTTTTCAAATCCTCACCACCATCCATACCACATATCCAACAACAAAGGAGAAAAAATAGGCCATAAGATTTCTTCCCATCGTTGCTTTCCACCCAAAAAAACTGGCTTCCAAGGGTGCAGTTATAATGCCTACCATCATTAAGGTTGAAATGAATACCGCCATCTGGGCAATCCCTGCTCCATTTTCAAGAAGCATTTTTGCCATAGGAAAGGCAACAAACCCTGGTATTAAAGTAATTGCCCCCACGATTGATGAAATTAGAAATCCAAGAAATCCACTTTTTTCACCAATGTATAAAGCGATGGTTTTTTCGGGGATGAAAACTACCATAAACCCTAAGAGAAAAATTATGGTTAAAAAAGGTGGTAATAAAACAATGAAGCTTTTCCAGGCTTTGAGGAGAGCTTCAATTGTCTTTTTTCTATCTTTAAAAAAAGAAATCCCAAGAAGAATCAATACAATAATATAAAAAATAACTGTTGATAGATCCATTACCTGGCCTTCTTCCAGCGATTGTTTATTAAATACCGAGGCTCAACCTAAATGATTTTAGCATATCATATTCATTCTGATTCTATTCTTTTTTGGAAATCAAATCTAATATGATTGAGATTCCTATGAACTATCCTGAAAATACCAATATTGGTGAAAAAAGAATAAACAAAAAAAGAAAAAGGCACACCCCCCTTAAATCCCCCCTCAATGGGGGAATATATTCAACAATTCCTCTCCTTGGAGGGGTGCCGTTTACGGCGGGGAGGGTGCTTTTCATTCGTCATCCTGAGGATTCGTTTTTTGAAGCCGTGAGGGTCTCATCACCCCAATCCGTCATTGCGAGGAACGAAGTGACGTGGTAATCTCATGAGTCATTTTTTATTATTTGTGGAACTGTGGAACTGAAAATGATGGGATTCTCACGTCGCACAATACGCTCCTCAGAATGACAGAGTGAGTGAATGAGATTCTCACCTCGTCCGGTAAAAATTCCGGACTCCTCAGAATGACAGAGTGAGTGGCAGAGATTGCCACGTCGTCCAACCAAAAAACGGTTGACCTCCTCGCAATGACGGATTTAGAGAGGCTTTTCACCCTCATCCTCACCTTCTCCCATCAAGGGAGAAGGAACCAAAATCTTGCGCCCCCTCGCTCCCTCCCTCCTCGGTGTCTTTCGCCAATATTCCCTCGCCCGTTCGTGGGAGAGGGTCAGGGTGAGGGGGCATCATTTCCTTCCTCATCTGGTGTCGCAAAAGCAGCATGAGAGTCTATCCTATTAATATTTTGAACTACATATTTAGATTCTGAATAACGAATTATGAATTGAGTAATCAATATTGCCTATCTTGAAGGGAAGAAGCAAAGCGTCGGAAAATAGTCTTACTGGTTCCAGCAAAATTTTATCATCGTTTTATTCTGATTGCCGTTAAAACCATCTAAATTATTGGATGATTACCGGCAAATCATGATTCCCCATTTTTAATCCGCTTTCAGGGTTATACAGTAATGACAATGCTCGAATTTCTAATGGCGAAGTATCAACCGCTAAACGGAGCAATCGCCCCACTTCCGGGTCACCATCTTCAGCAGGGCGAAAAGCATCAACTTCAGCTAATGATGCAATAAATAGTATTAATCCTTTCCCCCCATTCTTAGCATATTTGGTTAATTCTTTGATATGTCTTTGCCCTCGCGTCGAAGGACAATCAGGATAGGTGGCAAATCGACCTTGTCGATAGACGGCACTTTTTAATTCCAACAACACAGTTTCACCACCTGAGTCCCGAAACCAATAATCAAGAACGCTTTCACCCAAGCGGGGATTTCTCTTGAGAAGAGAATATCCCTCTAACCAGGGGATATATTTTTTTTGTACTGCCATTTCAAATGCTCTCATTTGAAAATAGGTATCGATAAAAGCCCATCCAAAATCATCTTGTATTGCAATAAGCTTCCCCGGGGTTTTTCCATGAGGATTGGAAATACAAACCGCCTTTCGTCCCGGAACCATCAATTCCAATAACCTTCCGGGATTATTGGTAGCAACCTGCCGAGATTTTCCGTCACCAAAGTCAACCTGGACTACGAACCTATTTATTCTTTTTTCAATAAAAACATAAAACCAATTTTGAAAATCAATAAGAGGCTTATGAATCAAAGGTGATTTAACAATTGCATTGTTCATCGATCGCTTCCAGAACCTCTTCAACATGTTGGGCAACTTTTACTTTTTTCCAATCTTTAACAATAAATCCTTGAGGATCAACTAAAAAGGTCGTCCGCGCTGCTGTACCAGTTACCCCAAGAATACCAAGGTTTTTTGATAAGCTCCCATCATCACTTAAAAGGATATGCTTCAAATTATATTTTTTTGCAAATTTTTGATGACTCTCCACTGATTGAGTGCTCACACCAACTACTTCTACTCCTTTTGAACGAATTTCTTCTAACTTTTCAGTAAAAGCAATTGCTTCCTTTGTGCATCCTGGGGTTGCATCTCGAGGATAAAAGTAAAATATTACCCATTTTCCTTGGAAACTGCTTAAAGAAAAGGTCTCTTCAGTTTGAGAACTTGAAACAAAACCTTTAAGTAGAAAGTCTGGAAATTTTTTGTCTTCGTCCATGATATGCCCTCCTAGTTTTGAATAAATAGCCATTTTAGTATTGACTATTTTAACCATTAATAACTCATTCTTCTTCCCGTTAAAATTTTATTTATTGCTTATTCATTAGAGAATCTTTTGATTATTCTGGATTTATCATTAAAAAATTGAATGTTTTAAAGAGTAATCACAATATTTCTAATTATTTTAACCTTACCACAAAAAGCCTTGAGATCATGATCTCAAGGCTTTTTGTGGTAAGTTATTATTAACTTATAATCACCACTTTTATATTCATGGTGAATTCCCGACTACATTACCGCTATCATTAGAATTATCACTTACTTCAACATTATAAGTATAGGTTCCACCTGGAATATCTTGGAACCAGAGTTGTAAATTATCCTTATTATTATTGTTGCTTACGCTCACTTGAAGTGTTGTTATCGTGCTTACGGGATCAACTACAACATTTCCTGAATTATCAATGTAAGCTATAAATGTTTCATTATTTCCATTCAAATTAACCGTATAACTATTGTTTAATGTTCCTGGTTCATTCCCAGGCACGTTTCCATTGTTCCAGTTCGCATTGACTACCAAGTTATTATTATTTTTTTGTATAGCGAAATGAATGTTCCCGGTATTAGGTATTGGTGATGGTGTTGGGTTTGGTGTTGGGTTTGGTGTTGGGTTTGGTGTTGGATCCGTATCGGGAGTGGTAGTCGGGGTCGGGGTTGGATTAGGTGTTGGGTTTGGTGTTGGATCCGTATCGGGAGTGGTAGTCGGGGTCGGGGTTGGATTAGGTGTTGGGTTTGGTGTTGGATCCGTATCGGGAGTGGTAGTCGGGGTCGGGGTTGGATTAGGTGTTGGGTTTGGTGTTGGATCCGTATCGGGAGTGGTAGTCGGGGTCGGGGTTGGATTAGGTGTTGGGTTTGGTGTTGGATCCGTATCGGGAGTGGTAGTCGGGGTCGGGGTTGGATTAGGTGTTGGGTTTGGTGTTGGAGCGATAAATGGTGTTGGTATCACTACAGTACCACTTGACGAGCCTCCTGGAGAACCAAAATCATTTCGAGCAATCCGACGAGCTTCAGCTATGACTTGAGGATCTCCTTGGGGATCTCGACAATTTTCAAGAGCTACTTTAACCAAATTTAATAATTGATTTGTTGGTATTAAATTAGGTATATCGCTAACTGGTAACACTAAATCATTAGCATTAAAGCTCCATGGAAGATTTCGAGCATCAAATGGATTAAAGGATTCTACGAGTAAATCATTTACCTGTTCCCAAATAATAACTTGAGCTGTTGTATAATAATTCACTTCTCCCACATCATCTCCCATTAATATGGACTGGTTTATTCCCTTTTTCACAACAACAAAATTATTCGTTCCTAGGTTTGGATACTCCCGAATCACATAAAGAACATAACTATTTTCATTTCCTTTTGTTAAAACAAATCTTCCACTTTTATCTGTTTCACCTTGTTGATTTAAAACACCACTATTTCCACCATATAATAAAGAAGTTGCCAAAGGAAAAGCTACTCCATCTAAAATATCCGGATTTATTTCACCGTCGATAAAACATACTTTCGGTAAAACTGCTCGACCGTTGACAAAATCTTGAGTTGTAGATTTTTGGAAACTGTTACCGGTCGGCAAACAACCGGTAACAACAAAAGCCAGTACCACTATAACTGCAACGGTAGTCATAAAAGTCTTTTTATTCATTTTATGAACCCCCTTTCAATAGGGTTACAACTATTCATTATTAATATACTAATATAACTAATGTATCATAGTTTTATTTCCTTTTTTTTAAAATATTTTTAAACTTTTTGAGGGATTACTTATTCATTATTGATCCTTGTATCTGTTCAAGAGGTGAGTAATGAACATAAAAATGATATTATTCAGAGTTCTTCCTAAGCAAAAAAAATCAGTTTTTCAATCCTTTTATTAATAAAACCACCAGCGTCTAATCAATATCGAATCCCCCATTCCAAAATTACATAATTCAATATTTTTTATTTATTACCCGATCTAATACTTACAAACCAATTCTCTCTACTTTTAAGCAATGCATTATAATGATGACCATAAAATAAAATGGAAAAATGGTTTTATATGGAAATTCAAGGACAAGTTGAAAGAATAACATTCCATAATGAAGAAAACGGCTATACCATAGCCCGGATGAAAGTTCCTGGAAACCGGGAACTCATTACTATTGTTGGTAATTTATTATCCATAACCCCTGGAGAGATTTTAAAACTTCAAGGAGAATGGAAAAATCATCCGAAATATGGTGAACAATTCCTCATTCAATCTTATGAATCAGTTGTCCCGGCATCAGTAAAAGGTGTAGAAAAATATTTAGGTTCCGGTCTCATTAAGGGCATTGGTCCCGTCATGGCGAAAAGGCTGGTTAATAAGTTTGGAACCGAAACATTGGATATCATTGAAAAGGATATTCAAAAATTGCATGAAGTTGAAGGGATTGGAACCAAACGAATAGCAATGATCAAAAAAGCTTGGGACGATCAAAAGGATATCCGAAATGTGATGATTTTTCTTCAAGAACATGGAGTAAGTCCTTCTTATGCAGTAAAAATATATAAACAATATGGACAGAACTCGATTAAAACCGTTCAAGAGAATCCCTATCGATTAGCAACTGATATTTTCGGAATCGGTTTTATCACCGCTGATCGAATTGCACAAAAATTAGGTCTCCCTAAGGACGCTCCGGCACGAATTGAAGCCGGTATACTTTACACCCTAAACAAATTTGCTGAAAATGGTCATGTTTACGTTCCGACCTCGGCTCTTTTATCAAAAGGTCATGAAATCCTTGATGTCGAGGAAAATGAAGCAAAAAAAGCCCTTTTAAGTTTATCTTGCCAAGATTCAGTATTTATTGAAGAAATATCCGATCAAGAAGAAGGAGTCTATCTTACTCCATTCCATGTTGCCGAAACCGGAATCGTAGACAGGTTAAAAGCACTCATTGAGTTTCCCAAAACTATCCCATTGTTTGGGTTGGGGAAAACCCATCAAATTGTATCTAAAGAATTGGGTATTAACTTAGATGAAAGTCAACAGCAGGCCTTACACGCTGCATTAGCTGAAAAGGTACTGGTCATAACCGGGGGACCGGGTACCGGAAAAACCACTCTGATTAAAGCCATAATTTGCCTGTATAAAAAATTAGGTTATCAAATACTTTTAGCTGCACCTACCGGTCGAGCAGCCAAGCGAATGACTGAAGCAACTGGATTTGAAGCGAAAACTCTTCATCGGCTATTGGAATATTCACCCAAAGATAACCAGTTTAAGAAAAATCATGAAAATCCTTTGAATGCTGATGTGCTTATTATTGATGAAACCTCGATGATCGACACAATTTTAATGTATCATTTTCTCAAAGCGATACCTCCAAATGCCACTCTCATTTTAGTTGGAGACGTTGACCAACTTCCTTCAGTAGGAGCGGGGAATTTACTACGAGATTTGATTGAATCTGAAGTGATCCCGACCGTGCGGCTCACAAAAATTTTTCGACAAGCGCAAGATAGTTTAATTATTTTGAATGCTCACCGTATTAATCATGGTCAATTTCCTTTCCTTGACTTCTCGCCTGGTAAACCTCAGGACTTCTATTTCTTCCCCTGCGATGAACCGGAAAAGGCTTTGCAAACTATTCTGAATCTCTGTTGTCAGAAAATCCCAAAGACTTTTGGATTCCATCCCTTAGAGCATATTCAAGTCCTTTCGCCTATGCACCGTGGTTTAATAGGGGCAGCTAACCTCAATATTGAATTACAAAAAAGTCTGAATCCCTCCTCCAAAGCCGAAATCAACCGAGGTGGAAATAGTTTTCGAATAGGGGACAAGGTGATGCAAATCCGAAATAATTACGATAAAGACATATATAATGGGGATATTGGTAAAATAACCAAAATTGATCGTGAAATCCAGGAAGCGACTATTAATTTCGACGGGAAAGAAGTAAATTACGAATTCTCCGAACTTGACGAAATCGTTCTGTCCTATGCAATTTCCATTCATAAATCTCAGGGGAGTGAATATCCGGCCATTGTCATTCCATTACTTACCCAGCATTATATGATGTTACAAAGGAATCTTCTCTATACGGCAATAACCCGTGGTAAAAAATTGGTGGTTTTGGTAGGCAGCAAAAAAGCAATTGCAATTGCTGTTCGTAATAACCAACCGCTTAAAAGGTACACCCGATTAAAAACCCGACTTCAAGACTCTTTTAACTTAAACAAATAATTGAACTTGTATCCAATCCTGAAAATATCTTTAATGAATCCCCCCCTCAATGGGGGAATATATTCAACAATTCCTCTCCTTGGAGGGGTGCCGTTTACGGCGGGGAGGGTGTCTTTATATCTTTATAGAGTAATTTTTAGAAAATAAAAAAAAGAAATAGGAATGAAAGATGGGATTCTCACGTCGCATAATACGCTCCTCAGAATGACAAATTAAATATTGCTGTCATCCTGAGGCTTCGTTTTTTGAAGCCGTGAGGATCTCATCCTGTAATTTTTTCTTTTATCCTTAAATTTTTTTTCATTCGCCCCCTCAGCCTTTATCGTGCCCGATTAACGTAGCGACATGCCATGGCATGTCGAATCTTGGACTTTCACCCTCATCCTCAACTTCTCCCATCAAGGGAGAAGGATATATGAATTCTTTTGCTCTTTTTTCCCTCGCCCCTTCGTGGGAGAGGGTCAGGGTGAGGGGGCAACTCATCTTCATCCTCATCTAGTGCAGCTTATGGCACGAGGGTTAATATTAAAATTGATGCAGAACTAAATCTTCAACCATACTTACAATGAATGGATCATCAAAAGGATTCCGATCCTCTCGATAAACCTTTTCTACCGCCTTAATCAAGTTCTCCGGAATCACTAAATCCGGAACTTCTCGAAAGTACAATGCGTTCTCATAATATTGATTGGCTATTTCATAGACCATAACCTGACAGGAACTATAGGCATTGGCTTCTCCAACATTTACACTGCTTTCCCCTAATAATTGAAATGGAAAAACTTTTTTTATAATAACCCCTTCTTTTTCGGCTTCCAGAAGGTAATAAGGGCTCTTTAAATTATAAGCTACCCACATCCCTTCTTGGTTGGTTCCAGTCGAAATGATATCGCCTTCACTTCCAAAAAGAATAACGCTGGCAGCTGCAAAGGGTTTAACCTTTGAACCATCATGGTTATCCAAAGATGATGGAATCATAACCAAACCTATGCAAGGAATATTTTTTTCCATTTTACTTTGGTCCGGAAAAATACAACAGCCAGACAACAAAAGGATCATAAGCAATATTGTCCCTTTAAGTAATAAAAAAAACAATTTTTTAAACAATATCTCCATCCTCCAATATAGAATAACTCTATAAAAATTCCAAATCGTTTTCTATAGGAAAATGGTCCTATTTTTATAGCCATTATGACTATATTACCTGTCCTGAAAATACCAATATTGGTGAAAAAAGAATAAACAAAAAAAGACAAGGCACACCCCCCTTAAATCCCCCCTCAATGGGGGAATATATTCAACAATTCCCCTCCTTGGAGGAGTGCCGTTTACGGCGGGGAGGGTGCTTTTCATTCGTCATCCTGAGGATTCGTTTTTTGAAGCCGTGAGGGTCTCATCTTTTAATCTTTTTCTTTGTAAATACCTTTAAGGATGAGAATCTCGCGCCCTCAGCGCTTTTCGCCAATATTCCCCCTCGCCCCCCCTCAGCCTTTATCGTGCCCGATTAATGTAGCGACATGCCATGGCATGTCGAATCTTGGGCCTTTCACCCTCATCCTCACCTTCTCCCATCCAGGGAGAAGGAACTCTGAATTCTTTTACAAATAATGATAATATTATGAATTATGAAGAAACATCTTCTCTTGGTTTTAGAACCTATATCAATACTTTTCTTGGTATTTTTCCTGCTGATCTTCTCTGTTTCAGCACATAGCTTGGTTCAAAACCAAGAATGGCTTCTCAATCACCTTTCCAAAAATCAAAGCTTAACAAAATACACCTACCAGGTTATAGCTACCTATCCCCATGACCCCCAGGCATTTACCCAAGGCTTGATATTTCATGAAGGCTTTTTATACGAAAGTACCGGATTATACGGCGAATCAAGCTTAAGAAAAATTGACCTGAGGTCTGGAAAGGTTTTATTGGAAAAAAAGATCGATGAAATTCATTTTGCTGAAGGTCTTACCCTTTTTAATAACCTTCTAATTCAACTCACCTGGAAATCTCATCTTGGCTTTTTATACGATGTTGACACCTTTGAGCATATCGGTTCTTTTGATTTCCCTTACGAGGGTTGGGGAATTACCCATGATGATGATAATAATAATTTAGTTATCAGTGATGGATCAGATACCCTTCGTTTTTTAGACCCAAAAAACTTTTTGATAACCAAGGAAGTTCAAGTCCATTTAAATGGTCTAATGATTAATCAACTGAACGAATTAGAATTTATCAATGGAACAGTTTATGCCAATGTTTGGCACACTGACCTTATTCTCATCGTTGAACCAGATGATGGCGAAGTCATAGGATGGATCAATTTAACCGGGTTAGAAGAACAAAGTGATCTATCGAAAAATGTACTCAATGGAATAGCTTTTGACCAAGCCAACAATCGTTTCTTCGTTACCGGAAAACTTTGGCCCCATCTCTATGAAATACTGTTAATCGAAGAAAGGTAGTTTGAGAGTGAGTAATTAATTAGTTAATAACCCGAGAGATATAGAACCAGATAGGCGGCAAAAATTGAAACAACCACGGTGAGAATAATTTCTTTTCTAAACCAGGAAAATAGAATAGCCGCAATAATACCAGCAATTGCCGCCCAAGGAAAACCAGGAATTGCCATAACTGCTCCGGGAAGAATCAGAGTGCCTAGTGCTGCATAAGGGATAAATCTGAGAAACTTTTTGACGAAGCCAGGTAGGTTCCATTTTGATATAGTCACAAAAGGAAGATAACGAGGGAAAAAGGTAACTACCATCATACCTATAATCAATAATATAACGTTCATTGAGCCTCCTCCTCATCTTGACCCATCAGAAGAGCTCCTAAAACAGCAGCACTGAAAATAGCAATAATAATATTCCAACCAGTTGAAAAAACTTGTAACCAGGTGAGGAGTGAATGAATGAATCCACCAATACCGGCAGTTATGGCAGCTGGATAGAATTTTTTTGCTTCAGGAATAAGCAAAGCTATAAAGAGCGCATAAAGAGTAATTCCCATACTGGCTTGAATAATGGGTGGAATGATTGCTCCGAACAAATATCCAATGACCGTTCCCCCAACCCAACTTATATAGGCAGAATACTGCAAACCAAGAATAAAATGTTTTTTCTGATTTTGTTTTTGAGTTGAAAAATAAGCAAATGATTCATCGGTTATACCAAAGCTAATAAAAGGGAGCCAATGATGTTCGTGGGTTGGGAATAGGGTTGATAGATAGGAACTCATTAAAAAATGACGAAAATTCATAATAAAGGTGATGGCAATAATCTGTAAATGAGCTACCCCCAGAGATATCAATTGTAAAGCCATGAATTGACTGGCACCGGCAAATACCAGCGCAGAAAAAAGAAACGATTCTAACAAGGTTAAACCGGTGGCTTTTGCTAATAGCCCAAAAGTTATCGCAACTGGTATGTATCCGATAAAAATCGGAAGTGAGGCCAGAATGCCTTTATTGAGCTCATTGGAATGTTCGGTTTTATCTGGAAAAATGTTGTTTGCCATCATGAGCATGAGTATAATGGGAACAGGCAGGAAATATCAATATAGTGTTATAGAGGATTTTCTTTGATTTTTGTTAATTCACTTCTTTTTTGAGGGATAACCATGACAAATACTGTTCAAAATTTTCCCAGCGGTCGTCCAGGAGTACAGCGAATTTTGGAACCAATACTTCTCCTTTTTCTTACAGAAAAACCCTCTTATGGTTATGAGCTTTTAGAGAGAATCCGAAATGTTATACCTGGATGGGAAGAACCTGATGTTGGAGCTTTGTATCGCTTTTTAAGACGTTTAGAAAAAGAACAACTGTTAATATCTAATTGGTCGGTGGAAAAAATTGGACCGGCTCGACGTGTTTATCATATTACGGAATGCGGCAAAAAATATCTTCAGCTCTGGATGGAAAGGCTGGAAAAAAACCGGCAGCTTATTGATTCTATCCTCGATCATTATAAGAAAATTGATATCTCAAAAACACCTAAAAACTAAATTAACTTCTGCTTGAAAAAGATTTCCTCCCCCAATGTATCGAATCAAAACGGCAGGCTTCAATACAAGCTCCGCAAGCAAAACAATCTGACCGCCATCTTTTGTTGTGCAATATGTCCTCCATTGCATTTCCCGGACAAGCTTTTACACAAAGTTGACATTGTTTACAGGTTTCAAGATTAATAACCGGTTTATTTAAGGATTTTTGTTCAACTATCCAGCTAATGAAACCGAAAGGACAAAAGAAATGACACCAAGGTCGATAAATAAAAACCGAAAGGATTAAAACCGCTGACACGAAACTCATACCTAAAATAACCGGCTGAGAAAAAGACCAGCGGAAAATTCCAAAAGGATCAATAAAAGCGAGCCAGTCGATTTTCCACACAACTAAACCAAGAATCAACCCCACAAAAAAGAAAAGCCTTATAATCTGAGAAAGACGGATGGGTGGTTTCCTTTTCCGAGAAGGAACTCGGTAAAGAAGGTCCTGCAACAACCCAAATTGGCATCCCCAACCACAAATCGATTTGTTTGACCACCAGGAAACCAGCAAAAGAATTACAAACACCAATAATATTGCTGGTAACAGTCGTTGCTGCAAGAATACATTTTTTAATAGATTTCTTAAAGAACTAACCGGATTGGGCTCAACTCCGTAGATAAAACCAAAAATTATCACTCCTCCAACAAGAAAATAATTACGTACCTTGGATGTAACTTTATTTTTCCTCAAAAAAGAGGTACTTACTATGGCTATCAACACCCATAAAACAATTTTTGAAATCATCCACGGATTCATCTGAACCGGCATTTTGCCACCGCCTAAACCTTAAAGAGTCATTACTATATGTATTTATCATATATATATTTTTTTCTGATGTCAACTTTTATTGTCTCAATTTAATAAAATGTTTCCATTCCTTATATTAATTTTATTCTCCTCAATCTTTAAAAAATCACTCTTTTCATTTACACTGATAAAACAAATACCATCACCTTGGAGGGAATGGCATGAATGAGCGCGAAAGGGTGCTGAATGCTCTTGAATTCAATACCATTGATAAAGTTCCTCACCACTTAGATTTTACTGTTCCAGCTCGTAAAAAAATGATTCAATACTTGAATGACCAAAATTTTGAACAAAAAATCGGCAATCATTTGGCTTTTACCAAGGCACTGCCTCCCGATGCTTTTCAAGAAGTAAAACCAGGGTTTATCCGTGATGAATGGGGCGTAGTATGGAATCGCACCATTGACCCGGATATTGGAAACCCGATTCCGGTCTTTACCCAACCGAGTTTCAAAGGGTATCGATTCCCCGATCCAGACGATCCCAGACGCTTTCAAGCATTACCAGCTTTTTTAGAAAAAAATAAAGATAAATTTTGCATTTTAAAAATGTCTTATTCCCTATTCGAACGGACCTGGTCTTTACGGGGAATGGAGAATGTCCTCACTGATATGATTACCAATCCCGAATTCATTGAAGATTTAATGGACCAGATAACTCAATATAATCTGAAAGTCATATCAAAAGCACTGGATATTGGATTTGATGGAGTTTATTTTGGTGACGATTGGGGTTGGCAACGGGGACTCATTATGGGACCCGCCATGTGGAGAAAATTTATTAAACCTCGAATGGGACAGATGTATGCTTCCATTAAAAACAGAGGGAGAAAGGTTTTCCTCCATTGCTGCGGAAAGGTTGATGAATTGTTTCCCGACCTCATTGAAATAGGTCTTGATGTGTTCAACCCCTTCCAACCAGAAGTGATGGATATCTTTGCAATAAAAAAACATTATCAAGGCAAATTATCCTTCTATGGTGGAATTGGAATCCAAAGCCTCCTTCCCTTTGGGACGGTTGATGAAGTAAAAAGAGGAGTACAAAACATTTTAGATGAAATTGGCAAATATGGAGGATATATAGCTTCTCCTTCTCATGCTCTTCCAAAAGATATTCCTTGTGAAAATATTATAGCTATGTTAGACGTACTCAATAACCAATCGTAGTTTTAATAACTATGAATTGAGGGGTTTTTCAATTCATAGTTTTCTCTTATGGTTCATTGCTCATATCTATTGATCTATCAATTTAAGGAGGCAAAATGAGGTGAAAAGGAAAACCTCTTTTTTCATTGTTCTTTTAACCATTGCTCTATTCCAGATCATTTACGCTATTTCCTTTGCCGAACCCATAACCTTTACTCTTATCCATGTAAATGATACCCATTCTCATCTCGATCCCGAAACCGAAATTCTACCAATTGATGGAAATCCAACCCAGGTCCAATTGGGCGGATTAATTTTCTTAAAAACCGCTCTCGATCGGATATCAGCTGCCGATAAAAACATCCTATTCTTACATGCTGGTGATGCAGTGCAAGGAACTATGTATTTTATAAAATTTAATGGTCAAACCGATCAAATCTACTTGAATCACATGCCTGTAACCGCAATGACTCTGGGCAATCATGAATTTGATCGCACTTCATCTTTTTTAGCAGAATTTCGTGATGGGTTATCCTTTCCAGTTTTGTGTTCTAATATCGATACCAAGGCTGACCCTGATTTAAAAGGTAAATTCGTTCCTTATCAAGTTTATGAAATTCAAGGTGAAAGAATTGGAATAATTGGTTTAATTACACCGGAAGTCATAACTGGTTCTAGTCCGGGAAAATCCGTTCAGTTTTTCTCACCAGTAGCTCGAGCTCAAGCAGCCGTTAAGGACCTTCAAAGGCAAGGAATCAATAAAATAATTGTTCTTTCCCATATTGGTATTGACGCTGATATTCAATTAGCTCGGTCAGTAAGGGGGATTGATTTGATTGTTGGTGGCCATTCACATACTTTAATGGGTGATTTTAAAGCCTTTGGTTACAAAGCCAAATACCCATATCCGGTCATTGAGACGTCTCCCGATGGAGGAAAAGTTCTCATTGTTCAAGCTTGGGAATGGGCAAAGGTTTTAGGAAGAATCCAACTGAGCTTTGATGATGAAGGAACAATAATGAGTTATAACGCCCAACCGCTTCTCCTGATAGGGAATATTTTTGAACAAAAATGGCAAGACACCAATCAAGACGGAGTTATAAATACCAAAGATGACTATACTCCAATTACTGCTCAAAATGCTCCAGATAAATATCAATCAATTCTTCGGTACATCATTCAGAGCGGTCAGGTTGGGATCTTCATCCCTTCAAATTCAATGAAAGAAATCTATACCCAATTTTCTTCTGGATTATTGGAACTCAAAAACACTGTGATCGCCGAATCTGCCGAAGATTTAATACGAAACAGCAACAACTCAGGCCCTGGCCCTCTCATCGCTTTAAGCATGTTGAATAAAACATCATCCATGGGGGCTCAAGGTGCTCTCCTTAATCCCGGAGGGGTCCGTACCGATTATGAAGCTGGTGAGATTACTGTTGGAATGGTTTACGATTGCCTTCCCTTCCAAGGAACTCTGGTTCTCTCTGACCTTTCTGGCCAAGAACTTACTCAGGTTTTAGAGGATATGGTTAATCATTCGATATCCAAAAAAGCCTATAATACCAACATTTATGCCTATATAGCTGGCTTCCGCTTCCATTTAAATCCTTCCCTTCCTCAAGGCTCCAGGATTTCCCGCATTGAAATCAAGCAATCCGATGGGAGCTACCAACCCTTGGAACTTGATAAAACCTACCGATTAGTCACCAATAGTTTCCTGGCTCAAGGTGGAGATGGTAATAGCGTATTAGAAAAAATCCCTGAAAAACAGGATACCGGCCTAATAGATGCCGACGTTTTTCTTGAGTTCATCCAAGGCGCTACCCTAAAAAACCCAACTGAAGAATTAGTTTTAATCAAAGAATAATCTGTTACAAGAAGACAATAAAAGAATATAGATCTAACCTGTAAATACCATCAAATAAATTCTTTCATCTGTCATCCTGAGCCCTCGATTTGTGAGGGCGTGAGGATCTCATCCTTTAAAGGCTGTGGAATTGGGGA